>CBDCSZ010000017.1:0-49054 GCA_965221935.1 Paracoccaceae bacterium | reverse complement strand
AGGCGGGCTGGACTGCTGCAATCCGGCGTCCCGGCAGCTCAGGCCGGAGATCTGCGGGCCGGTGAAGCTCTGCGCCAGCAAAGGGCGTTCGCCGTAAGCCGCCGTCCAGTTATCGGCGGCTCGCGCCGTCGCCAAGCGGAGGGTTTGCGACGCGAGGCCCTTTACCCGAACGCCGGGCAACAGGAAAAACCGGTGGCTGCACACCACCCTGCCGATGTCGGAGAGGCGGGCGTCGGTCAATGGCACCGTCACGGGGACCGAGTTGGATCCCGACCGCACAGAATTCGATGCCGCCCAGCACACCGCGGCGCTCCGAACGGATACAATACCGGACCCAGCCGCCCG
This sequence comes from Paracoccaceae bacterium, assembly GCA_965221935.1. Taxonomy (GTDB): domain Bacteria; phylum Pseudomonadota; class Alphaproteobacteria; order Rhodobacterales; family Rhodobacteraceae; genus JAPOXR01. The sequence continues at coordinate 48,709 of CBDCSZ010000017.1, read as the reverse complement.
GCAGGCAGCGCCATCCTTCGGGATGATGGGTCTCGATCATCGCCTGCCGGCGGCGGCATTCCGCCGCGTCCGTCACCGGCTCAAGCGACAGGGCGCCAAGATCTTCAAGCGCACACGCGACGAAACGGTCGGCAAGGTCCGGCGGAGGGCGCGCGCGGGTCAAGCATCGTCGCCTCCGTCTCCGGCAGTCGCACCCCCAGCTTCCCGGCCAGCCCCGGAAGAAGCCTGCGCGCCGAGCCAAGGCATGGAAGGCCAAGCGGGTTGGTCCAGTTCTCACGCTCGCACTACTCGCGGGCATGCGCGGACCGCGTCAGGTCCCCGCCCTTGCAGGCCGTGCCGAACCATTTTACCGTCTCCGAAGAGATCTGTCGCATGCCGATCTGCATGGCCGCGTGATGCGCACGGAATGCGACCCGGATTTAAGTGTGGGTTAGTGATAGGTCCGGGGCATGGCCAGCAAGGGGGGGAATATGCCGCTGTCAATCGGACATGGAGGCCGGTCAGGCTATCTGCGGGCGAACCGGTCGGCGGTCTCGATCTGAATTTCGGCTGCCGTTCACTGATGCAAACTGAATTTCAACCCTTGCACCGAACTTCGGACTCGATGGTCACTGCTGCCAATCATGCCAGTTTCCCGACAGATTCCCGGGGCGCCTTAACCGGGTCTTGGGCCACGATCAGGCCCATGGATCCCATAGGCCCGCCATCGGATCCGACTTCAATCAAGAGCTGAGTCAAGGAGCTAACCCATGCCGACATCCGCCCAAAGTGAGCTTCCACTCCACCGCCCGAGTTTTTCCTACAACTACACCGAGTTCATCGGTATCGGCGACAATGGCCACCTATGGATGGAAGGCTGTGACTGCGCCGAGCTCGCCAGACACTTCGGCACCCCGCTCTATGTGATTAGCGAGGCTCAGCTTCGCCACAACTATCGACGCTTCCGCGATGCCTTCGCCGCCGCCTATGACGATGTTGAAATCCTGTTCGCTAACAAGAGCAACAACGGCCTGGCCATCCGCCACATCATGAACCAGGAAGGCGCCGGCGGGGACTGCTTCGGCTACAACGAGATGTACCTGGCGCTGTTGGCTGGCTCGGATCCGAGAAAGATGGCGCTCAACGGTAGTAACAAGGAGCCGGACGAGATCGAACTCGCCATCGCCAATGGTGTCTGCGTCAATATCGACGCAATGGACGAGTTCGACATGATCGAGGAAACGGCCAAGCGGTTCAACCGCGAAACCCATCTCGGCGTCCGTGTTAAGCTGGAATTGCCCGATCTCAAGGGTCATCACAGCACCGGTGTCCATCATGGCGCCATGCCCGACATCGTCCGCCACGAAAAATGGGGCATGAGCTACAATCAGGCGTTGGAACTTATCGAACGTATCCAAAACAGCGACGCTGATCTGGCGCTGCACGAACTGCATTTCCATTTGAGCCGACTCGACAATCAAGCGGATGCCTTCGCGCTGATGGCCCGCGACATGGTGCGCTGGGCCGCCAAGCTCAGCGACGATACCGGCTGGACCGCGCCCTGCATCGATCTCGGCGGCGGCTGGACCTTCGGGCGCAAGGAAAAGACAGGTCCGCGCGGCGGCGTCGACGACGAGCGCGTCTCAAGCTACGAGGTGTATGGCCGCGAAGTCGGCCTCGCCGTCAAGGATGAGTGCGAAAGGCTGAATTTCCCGCTGCCCACGCTTCGGATCGAACCGGGCCGGGCCATTTCCGGCACGGCCGGGATCTCGATCGGCCAGGTCGGGGCCATCAAGGACTGGCCGGAAAAGGGTCTGAAATGGGTAAATCTTGATCTGAGCGGCAATCACGTGCCGTGGATCACCATTCCCCATCACTACCATATCGTGCCGGTCAACAAGGCAACAGCCGCGCCGAAGGAGACCGTCGATATTGTCGGACCAATCTGCACCCATGACATTCTCGGCAGGAGCCGAGAGATGCCGGAACTGGTGCGCGGCGACCTGATCGCCATGCTCGACACCGGCTGCTACGCAGAATCGCTCGCCGCCAATTTCAACGCTCAGTGCAAGCCGGCAACCGTGCTGGTCAGCGGCGACACTGCCGAAGTGATTACCGAGCGCGAACGCCTCAGCGACGTGATCGGCCGCTTCCGCGTGCCGGCCAGGCTGCTCGGCGCCTCGCAGTCTCTCCACGGCGTCCCGAACTGAACCAACATTGCCGCGGAGCCATTCCAGCGCTTCACGGTTTCACCCGAAGCGTTCAACGTCCGCTGCGCGCGCCCAGCGATGTTGTCAGAGCTGCACGGGCCGCACACCCGGCCGCATACGGTCTGCGACTTAGAGTTTGACCTAAAAGTTGAGTGGCCTCCCCAGATGTGGCACATACCATCTGATTTCCACACCAGAAATGGAGGACCACATGGCTTGGAACAAGACCACTCAGGAGCAGTATAAACGACCGGCGGACGGATATGAAACCGATTTGACGGACGCCGAATGGTCGGTGATCGAGCCGCTCATCCCGCCTCCTTCGAAAATGGGGCGTCCCCGCGTCCTCAACATGCGGAAGGTTGTCAACGCCATCCAGTTCATGCTCGGAACGGGATGCCGGCGGCGGGCGGTTCCCAAGTGTTTTTCGCCGTTCACCTCGATCCAGAACTCTTTCCACGCGTGGATCCGCGGGGGTGTTCTGGACGAGATGCCCGGCACCCTCCGGTCCCTCGCGCGCGGCCTCGCGGGCCGTTCGGAGGAGCCGGCGGCGGCTGTGATCGACAGCCGGCCGGTGAAGACGACGGAGAGCGGCGGGCCGTCGGGGTATGACGCCGGAAAGAAGATCAAGGGCAGGAAGCACCACATCACGGTGGACACGGAGGGAACCCCGATCACGATCGCGGTTCACTAGGCCTCGGTGCAGGACCGGGACGGCGCCGTGGAGGTGATCCTGGCGATGCTGGAAAAGGCGCCGCAGGTGGCGAAACTGTGGGCGGACGGCGGTTACGCCGGACCGAAGCTGGAGGCGGCGCTGGCCGAACACGGCCTCGGTCCGGTGCTGGAAATCGTGCAAAAGCCCAAGGAAACCAAGGGTTTCACCGTCCTCTGCCGCCGCTGGGTGGTGGAGCGGACCTTCGCCTGGATGTCGCGGTGCAGGCGTCTGGCGAAGGATCACGAGCGGCGCCTGGAGAGCTCCGCGGCCTGGGCGCAGCTCGCAGCCTGCCGGTTTCTGATGAGGCGGGTGGCGCGGGAGATAAGTGCTTGAAATCAAAATATATATTAAAAACAAAGACTTAAGATTCAAACTCTTAGGACGCCTTCCAACTCTTGTCGCGGACCAGTTCGTCGGTGATATCAGCCACTGCGCCCTTGGCGATCTCCACCACGCGCCCAACCTCGTCGGTAGTGATGCAGAGCGGAGGGGCAAAGCCGAGTATATCGCCGCCGGGCATCGCCCTTGCAATCAGCCCCATCTCCAGGCAGCGCTCCGTGACCCTTGCGCCGACGGTCAGGCCGGCGTCGAAGCGCGTCTTGCTTTGCTTGTCGGCAACGAACTCGACGGCGGCCAGCAGGCCAACGCCCCTCACCTCGCCGACCATCGGGTGATCGTCGAACTCATCGTGCAAGCGAGCGTTGAGAAGATTGCCGGTCCTTCCCGCATTCTCCACGAGGCCTTCATTCGCGATCACGTCGAGGTTGGCAAGCGCGGCGGCCGCACCGAGCGCATGTCCCGAGTAAGTGTACCCGTGTGAAAAGGGTCCGAATTGTTCCGATCCCTGTTTGAGAACGTCCCAGACCCGATTGCCGACGATGACGCCCGACAGCGGCAGATAGGCGCTGGTCAGGCCCTTTGCGACAGTCATCAGGTCCGGCTCAATGTCGTAAAGGTCGCAGCCGAATTGCGTTCCGAGCCGACCGAACCCGCAGACGACTTCGTCGGCGATCAACAGCACATCGTGTTTCTTCAGCACTTGCTGGACGTGGCTCCAGTAGCCATCCGGCGGTGGCAGGATGCCTCCGGTGCCCATTACTGGCTCGGCGATGAAAGCCGCAACCGTGTCGGGGTCTTCTTTCTCGATCATTTCGTCCAGGGCCTCGGCGCACGCCTTGGCGTAACCGGCCTCGTCCACCCCTGGCCCGGCGCCCCAATAGTGATGCGGCGCCACTGTGTGGCGCACGATGTCGAGCGGAAGGTCAAAATTGGCGTGGAACCGGGGGAGCCCGGTCAGGCTGCCCGACATGATGGTCGAGCCATGATAGGCACGCTCGCGCGAGATGATCTTCTTCTTCTTGGGGCGGCCGAGCACATTGTTGTAGTGCCAGGCGATCTTGACTTGGGTCTCGTTGGCGTCTGAGCCGGACATTCCATAAAATACCTTGCTCATATCCACCGGTGCCAGTGACAGAATGCGGTGTGAGAGCCGAATCAACGGCTCGTTGGACGTGCCACGATAGGCGTGAAAATAGGCGAGTTTCTTGGCCTGCTCATAGATCGCCTCGGAGATTTCGGTGCGGCCGTAGCCGATATTCACACAATAGAGCGCGGCAAACCCGTCGATCAGATCGCGGCCGTTCTGGTCGTATATATGGATGCCCTTGCCGCCGGTGATAATCTGTGGGTCGCTGGCACCCGAGGCATGGGCGTGCAGATCCGTAAGGGGATGCATGACGCATTGCCGATCCATCTCTTCAAGGCTGAGGTTGTCCGTCGATACCGCGTTCACGTGACTACTCCTGATTTGGCGACCAAAGGCCTTTTCGCTTGGCTACGGCGCCAAAAGATCTTGTGTCGGTGGCGGTGCGCCTAGATCGCCGGATCCGGCGCAGCGGGAAGTTGCTGACAGCAGGAACAGGTCCCAGTTGCGGAATGTAGGCGATCTTACCCCTTTGAACATCCCCGGCGGAAAACTTTCGATCCGCGGTTCAATCCGGCCCAGCCAACCGATACGAGCCATGCGAACGGCCTTCCGGGCACAGCCCACACACCCTGAGTTACCATAGCGGCGTATCGCCCTCTCTACTTCCACCCGTCATGCAGGCCACCGGGCCCTATCCGTTAACGCCGCACATTCCAGTCATTCTGGTATTTGCTCGACACTAACCGGACCTTCAACAAGAATAAAATGGAATCAGAATCTCAAAAGCCTTGATATTAGTCTGTGCGGCTTGGCCATCCTCTGGCCCTCTTTGTACATTCTTGACGAATCCTGCCTGTTTGCCCGCTTACCGAATGCCGACAGTTTAGCCGGAAATTCACGGGCATAAAACAAGGAAAGCCCCGGCGGCGCGGGGCTTTTCCGTGATCTGCGGGTGCGCCTGTCTTGGGAACATGTTCTGCGGGCCCGCGCCCAGCATCTCGAAGGCGCGCCGCTGGAGCGGCGTGCGCTCGGCGAGAACCGGGATCTCGTGGGCCGATTCACTGGACAGGACCATCCAGTTCATGGTGACGGTTCCGAGACCGGCGAGCAGCGTGGTGAAGCTGTGGGCCGGAAGCCAGTCGGGCGTTCTTTTCGACGCCGCTTTGGCTTTCGCCGCGCCGGAGACTTCCGCCGGGGCCACCCGCGGGTCCCGCTCCTCCCTCGCCGCCTCCCGGTCATGGTCCTCGAACAGCATCGGCGCCAGGCTCCGGCGCATGTGCCATTCGAGATAATTGGCGAGCATGCCCACCGGATCAATTCATCAGCTCTGAAACTGGGGATTTTTACTTCGGCGCTTTTGAGGAGTATTCATCCGGCACTGGCATGGACGAAGACCGGGCGCACCTCCAGGCGGGCTACGCCCTCCCTGCGTTGGCGGCAGCCGGAAACGCCCCCAGAACTGGCTTCCAGAATCACCGGGTCTTCGGTAACATTCTTGATGAGGCAAAGGTTCAGCCCAGAGTAACATTCTTAAGTGAGGCAATACGGGCAGCCATCTTGATTGACACGCCAATGAAGGTGCTGGGCGATGCGTCACGCTGGCCGGAAATCGCAGAGTTGAACGGCATCGATGCGGACATCCCCTACAGGCTTGGCCAGTGCCCAGCGCTGCCGGAGTGAGAGGGTCAGGCGGGATCGAACCGGATGCGCAGCCGGTTTTCGGTTGCCTTCGCGACCCTTGCAAGCGTGCGTGTGGATGGCGGCGCCCGACCACTCTCCAGCCGTGCAATCGCCGATTGCGTGGTCTCCATCCGCACGGCCAGTTCCGTCTGGGTTAATCCAGCGCGGTGGCGCGCCTCAATGAGCGCGCGGGCCACCTCGAACTCCGGCTCCAGCCGCTCATAGGCGCCGCGGTAGTCCACGTCTCGGCTCCACCGCTCATGCAGTTCTTCCAGTGTGCTCATTCCGATACCTCCCAGGCGCGCCGCAGCGCCAGATCAACTCCCGGCGGGGTGTTCTCCGGGTCTTCTCGACAAACGCCCTCACCACCACGACCCGCCGGTCAGACGCGGTAACGCAGAGCTCCGCGTGATGCCGTCCCGACCGCCGAGGCGCATCTCCCACCGCGAACTGGCCAGGCGCCTGACATGCGGCATGCCGACACGACCAATGCCGACCGCGGCGATCAATTTAGCGATACGGACGAACCGCGCCCTCATGTCAGCGGGAAGCGCATCAAGCTCCCTGTCCACGGCTGCTTTCAGGGTTTCGACGCGCCAAGACATACGACCACATTGTATAGCATCTTTGCTATAAAATTAAGCCCCGCCAAGGGCGGTGTTTTGACGATAAGGAAGGAAAGAGGTTCGCTGTCGGGAGAGGCGTCGCCGGACTCCGGTGCAGGAAATCAATTTGACCGTCGGGGCTGGAGAACGCGGCGCTGAACGGCATAGATGCCGGCAACCCTTACCGGCTCGGCCAGTGCCTGACGTCCCGCCAGCCGGAAAGAGCGGCAGGCGCCGAAAGCGTCCGGCCGCGGCCGGCCCGGGCCAAAAACAGCTGCCTGACATTGTTCCCGGCCGGACAGTGTGGCTACTTGAAAAACCCTGCTTGGGAAAGAACCGATGTCCCGGATTGCAGCTGAATCACTGAAAAAACCCCGGCAGGGAATGTGGGACAAAGCCGCCGTTTCAAGCCTGAATAATCCGGGACCTAACACCCTTATCGGATGGCAAAGAAACGGGCTGCCCTTTTTCGTTCCTCTGTTTGGCCTCGAAGCGTGAACTAAGTGTGGGCAACGAGCGGCACTCCGATAGACAGGGCTGGAATTCTGGGGGGCCTGCATCATCTGGCTGTATCACCGATCGCACCAAGAATGGGCCCGGGCCAAACTCACTGGCGCCGGCGGCAATGCCCTCGTCGTAAGTTTCAAATGCGCCGTGAACAGTCTCTCCTTTGATAAGCAGGTATTTTCCTGGAAATTCTTCAACGAGTATTTTCTGGTTTGATTTCAGGAAAACTTTTTCCTTTGCGAGTGGATCTGCCATGGTTGTCTCCCCTTGTGCCTTGAAGTGTTGCGTTGGACGCCGCAGTTGTCAATCCGCCTGCAGATTCAATCTCTGGCGCTGACGATAGATAGATGACCCGATAACATATTGACTTAGTGTGATAAAGTGTGGAATTCTCGGCGCAAAGATTGCGGCTGGAAGGCCGTCTTCAATTCTTTCAGGCCCAATTCGGGCTGAATCGCGCACATCTTCAGGGGGCAGTCATGCGACAGGTGCATAATCCTCAGATGGAACTCGGCGGGGTCCGCATTGAGGACATTGAACTGGACCCCCAAGTCCAGGGACGACATCCCGGCTTTGCTGCTGGGCCTTCAACATCTCTACGCTGACGCGCATTTGCGTTCCCGGCTGTTTTCGCTTCTGGAAGAGCAAATTCTTCCCGGCACCGACAGGACTGTGGGCCGGCCGGGCATGGAGATGTGGCGGATCCTTGTGATGGGCGTGGTCAAGCAGGGGCTGGGCTGCGATTTCGACCGTCTCCACGAGCTGGTGAACGAGCACAAGACACTGCGCCAGTTCCTTGGCCATGCCGATGTCTAGGACGAGCATCGCTACACCCACCAAAATCTGGTGAACAATGTGAGCCTTCTGAGTCCCGAGCTTCTTGCGGCGGTGCACGGAATGGTGGTGGAGAGCGGTCATGCGGTCGCGAGGAAAAAAGCCTGGCGCGCCGTTGGCCGGGCGGTGTGACTCCTCCGTGGCCGAGACCGATGTGCGCATTCCGACGGATGTCAGTCTCCCGTGGGACGCGATGCGCTGCCTGCTGCGGGCGGCGGGATTGGCTCGGCTTCAAGGCTGACCGGGATGAAACTCTGCGGCAATACCCTGAGGCATGGCGGCGGCGGAGCTGTGAAACGCCCTGCAGGCCGTTGTGCCATTTTGAAATCGTTTCAAGCGGCCGCGATAAATTTCGCATCCGGTCGGGCCGCTGCGCGGGGAATATCCGGAGGGCATTTGTGCGCCGTCAACGCGCGGCCGCGCCGCCGTCCCGCTTGCGCGGCTGACCGTGTGCAAATCCGGCGATCCGCGAAAAAAGGTCTTTCATCAGCGCCGCAACCGAGTTTTCAAATGCCAGTTCGAAATCGCTGCCGCGCCGGATCAGCAGCGCTTTCTCGCCAAACGCTTCGGTGAACGTCACGGCGTGCGGAGACAGGCACGAAAGGTCGAGCGAGGACGCAACCGACAGCGCGGCGGCGCTCCCCTCCCCTGACAGAAGGAAGAATGACCACAAATCCGAGACCTGGGTGACAAGAATCCCCGGCGGAAGAGAGTCGGGGTCAATTTCGCGAAGCAGTTCCGATTCAATGGAGAGCGGCGCCCGCAACAGCCAATGCCGCGCTCCAACCCGGTAGATTGCACTCTGGCCGCCCACAGCGCTGCTGTTGGCCGCCGCCGGGAGTGCAAGGCCCGCACCCTCCGCCACGGCCTCCGCCAGTTCCCTGTCGCCCTTGATGTCAAACACGGCGGACATCGGCGCTGGCGAGAATTCAAACGGAATGTTCATTCTATCCCCTGAGCCGGGCGCCCGCCGGATCATAGGCGCATATGCCGGTGATTTCGGCTGCAATGATGGCATCGGGCAGACGGATGTGTGCCGTTTCTCCTTTGCGGCTTCTGCCGTTCTTGAGCAGCGCCAGCGTCACCGAACGGCCGATGCATTCGGACCATACCGAAGCGGTGACAAAACCTTCGCTCGCTTCGCGGCGGCCGCCAGGTGTCAGCGGCGCCCCTTCCGGCACGACTCTTTTCGCGTCCAGGGTTTTCAAACCGACAAGCTCGCGCCGCGGTTTGCCCGATTGCCGGCGCAGGCGCACGGACCGGCGACCTATGTGGTCTTCCTTGGTTTCCGACATAATCCAGCCCATGCCGAGGTCATAGGGATCCACCGTGCCGTCAGCTTCGTGCCCGAGCGAAAGGAACCCCTTTTCGACCCGCAGGACATGGTTGGTCTCGGAACCGATCGGCACAATGCCAAATGGCCCCCCCGCCTCCATGACGGCCTGCCAAAGCTGCAGGAGATCGCGCGCCCGGACATTGATCTCAAAGGAAAGCTCCCCGGTGAAACTCACGCGGGCGATCCGGGCCGGAAAACCGGCAACCGTTCCGGACCGGATTCCCATGAATGGAAACCGCTCTGGTGCGAGGTCAATATCGGTGCCCAATGAGGCAACGAGGTCGCGCGCCTGCGGTCCGCAGACGGTGGCGTTCATCCATTGGCACGTCAGGTCTGTGATCTCGACCTGCCATTCGGGCCGTTCGACCGCCAGAAACTTCTGGATATGCCGGAAGACAAGCGCGGCATTTCCGGTGGACACCGACATCAGGAATTCGCAGGGTCCGGTTCTGAAACTCACGCCGTCATCCAGAATGCGGCCGTCATCTGTCAGCATGATGCCGTAACGGCCCTGTCGTTCCGCAAGGTTTGAGAAATCGTTGGTGTAGAGCATGTTAAGCAGCTTGCCGGCGTCACGCCCCTTGAGCGCAAACGTGCCGAGCGGCGAGCCGTCATAGACGGCAACGCCGGTGCGGACAGCCATGGCCTCCCGGTTGACCGTCTCCAGCATGGACTCTTCTGGCTGCGGAAAATACCCCGGGCGCCGCCAGCGGGCCCCCGCCTCGTACATCACGGTGCCGCGGTCGATATTCCATTTGGTGACCGGTGTGTGTCTGTAGGGAAGCGCCGCCGAACCTTCCCGCAGCCCCTGAACTGCCCCGAAAGAGACCGGCGCCACGGGCGGTCGAAATGTCGTGACACCGACATCGCCTGGATCCTGCCCAGCCTGCAGGGCGATGGCTCCGATGACATTGACGTTGCCGGTTCGTCCCTGATCGAGGCCCATCCCCGCTGTCGTGTATCGTTTAACCAGCTCGACCGAGCGGTAGCCCTCCCGGAGAGCCAGATGAATGTCGGCGAGTGTCACATCATTCATGATGTCGACAAACGATTTGCCAGCCCTGTAAGGCCTCTCGGAATGCCACCAGGGCGCAATCCTGTAAGGGCGGGACCGGGAGCTTTGCGGCGCCGCGATTTCAACGGATCGGCCAAGATCCGCCGCCGCCGCCTGTCCCGCCTCCGCTCCGCTCCGCAGGCACTCCGGCAATCCGAAACACCCCGTCGCGGCGCCGGCAGAGCGGATATCCGCGTTTTCGCCAGCGGGCAAAAAGGCTGCAAGCGAACCGTCATAGGCCAGCGGCAGCCGCGCCTGCGACCACAGCTGGCACGCGGGACTCCATCCGCCGGAAACGGCGACAAGGTCACAGCCTATCGATTCCTGACGGTTATCGGTTCTGTGCCGGACGACCGCAACCCGGACACGCTTATGGCCAAGTGTCCGCTTGATTTCGGCGTTGTGAATGATGCGGATGCCGGCGGCTGAGATGTCTTCGGCGTCCGGCGAAGCCGGCCGCGTGTCCACGATCGCAGCGACATCGATGGACGCCTGTTGCATGGTCAGCGCCGCATCAAGCGCGGAATCGTTGTTGGTGAACAGAACCGCTCTTCGTCCCGGACGCACGGCAAAGCGTGTGGTGTAGCTTTGCACGGCTGAGGCAAGCATCACACCGGGCCGGTCATTGCCGGCAAAGACCATAGCGCGTTCGGAAGCGCCGGTGGCGACAATCAACCGCTTCGCCCGCACCGTCCAGTTGCGTTCAAGGCGGTCTTCGCCGGTGAACCGCTCACGCGCCATGAGCAGATTGTGTTCGCGGCAAGCCCAGACCAAAGTGTTCCGCAGCATCAGAACATTGCGCATCGCCCCGAGTTCGGCTGCCGTCCGCCGCGCCCACTCGGCTCCGGCCATTCCGTCGATCTCCGCCGGGCAGTCGCGCAGACGCCCGCCCGGCTCGCTTCCGAGGTCGGCGACAACCACCCGCAGACCGCCGGCGGCGGCGGCTTTTGCGGCCATGAGGCCGGCGGCCCCTGCTCCGGCGACAAAGATGTCGCATCCGTGGTTTCGGGTCTCAAACCGGCCTTCGCCAGGATCATTCGGCGGCGCCGATGCGAGGCCAGCCGCTTGGCGAATGAGCGGCTCGTAGAACCGCCAGCTCGGCCAGAAAAAGGTCTTGTAATAAAACGAAGCCGGGATGAACGGCGCCAACAGCTGGTTGATGCCGCCCAGATCGAATTCGGCCGACGGCCAGCAATTCACTGACCTCACCTGAAGCCCGTCGCGAAGCGCAACCATCGGCGCGGCCTCATTTCCGCAAGCCTCGTTTCCACAGAGTTCGATATGTGCCCCCGGTTCCTCAACTCCGGCCGACATGATGCCGCGCGGCCGGTGATACTTGAAGCTTCTTCCGGTCACCGTGACACCGTTGGCAAGCAGGGCCGAAGCGACCGTGTCGCCCTGGCAGCCCGCCAGCCGCCTGCCGTTGAATGTGAAATGCATCGGCCGGTCGCGCCGGATTTCGCCGCCCGCCGGCATCCGGTTCACGCCGCTCATGGCTCGCCTGTTCCGTTGTCGGCGACAGCGTGCGTCACCGTGTCGCGGCAGATCTCAACCCACGCGCCGCAGCCCCGCGCATGCCACCAGCGCTCCCGCACCGGACCGACCGGATTGTCGGGGGAGGTCAGATACTCGACCCACTCCCGGTCCGTGAGAAGTTCGGGATTTTCCGGCCGCCGCAGCGCGACCGGACCGCCATAGTCGAACTCGCGCTCGTCCCTGGGTCCGCAGAACAGGCAGCGAATTAACAGCATGCCGGCCTCTCACACAATCGCGGTGGTTCCCGATTCCAGAATGAAATCGAGATGCCGGAACCGCTCGAGCGTGAACGGTTCCATGAGCGGATGCGGCGTCTCCTCCGCCAGCAGGTGGGCGAATGTCAGCCCGCCGGCGGGGATCGCCTTGTAGCCGCCCCACCAGCCAGCCGAGACAAACAGGCCGGGAACATCGGTTTCCGACATGATCGGTGACGAGTCGTGGGCGACATCCAGATGGCCGCCCCACTGGCGCAGCATCTTCAGCCGTTTGAACGATGGAAAGAGTTCCAGCATGCCGCAGACGGTGTTCTCAAAAACACTCTGATTGATGCCCCGGCGGAATGACTGCCCGGGGTCGGGTCCGCCGCCGATGACCAATTCTCCCTTGTCAGACTGAGACAGGTAGACTCCGAGATCCGGGCAATTGACGATCACATCAAGCATCGGGCGCACCGGCTCGGACACAAAAGCGCTTAAATTGAAACTGCGCAGCGGCAGCTTAAGGCCAACGGTGTCGGTCAGGCTCGTGGTGTGTCCCGAAACAGCCAGCGCCACTTTGTCCGCCGCGATTCGTCCCCGGTTGGTGGCCACGCCGCAGACGGCGCCGCTTTCGTCCCGCAGCAGCGCCTTGACCTCGGTGTTTTCGTGGATCTCCGCGCCGAGCCCGTCCGCCGCCCTGGCAAACCCCCAGGCGACGGCATCGTGCCTGTTCACCGCCGCGTTCGGGTGCAGCATGCCGGCCACGACCGGCAGCCGCGAATCCGGGCCGCCGCCCGTCAGCATTGGAATCCGCCGCCGCACGTCTTCGACCGAAAGCGGTGTGTAGGTGGAGCCGTGTATATCCATCACCAGCTGACGCCGGCGGATTTCCCGCAGCTTCGGCCAGGTTTGAATGACATCGACCATGCCCCGCGTCGAGTGCATGAGGTTGAAATTCAGCGCCTTGGTGAGACCTTCGTACAGCGCGACCGATTTGACGTAGAATGGAATGCTTTCGTCGCGCATATAGTTGGAGCGGACGGTGACCGTGTTGCGGGCCACATTGCCGCCGCCGAGCCACCCCCGTTCGAGCACGGCCACGCGCCGCCGCCCGTGGTTTTTCATGAGGTAGTACGCGGTTGCCAGACCGTGGCCGCCGGCACCGACGATCAAAACATCGTATCTCTCGGCGAGCGGGCGGCTCTGCCAGGCGGGGCGCCAGCCGCGATGGCCGTTCAACGCCTTGGCGGCGAGCGAAAACGCCGAGTAGCGCTGCCGGATTCCGCCTTTCATCGCGCCCTGCCCGACACCATGAAAACGGCTTCCGACCGCGCGCGGTCAGACTTCACCCCGGTCCTCCGGGTCATCGCTTGCGTAATACCCGACGACATCGCCGTCCGTTGTCACGCCGAGGCCGTTGAGCAGCCGGTTGACGTAGTTGAAGTAGCCGACGATCTGGTTGGTCTCCAGAATACAGCCGTCATCCACGCCGGCCTCACGCATAGCGCGCACATCCGTCTCAGCCATGTCGCCGGGCCGCAGCGTGAGCTTCTCCGCATATCGCAGCATGGCCAGTTCACCCGCAGAGAAAACCGACTCTGCCTTGCCGTTCCTGAGAGCCGTTTCGATCTGACGGGCGCGCTTATCGTCACCGATCAAATGCCGGGCGTTGGCCCAATGGTTCGCGAGCGAATAGGCGCAGCGGTTAAGGATCGACACATAGCTCGCAATCACCTCCTGGAACCAGGACGGCAGCTGGTTTTTGTCATTGTGCAGAGCCGCCCGGTAAAGAAGAATATGCCCGATCATGGTCGCGGGGCGAAGCGAATGCGCGCGCATCACGTTGTCGACTGTTCCATGCGGCGTGCGCGCCATCAGCAGCGCCTCCCGCAATTCCTCGTCCGCTTCGTCATCCGACAGCATCTTGATCCAGGCTGACATGCTTTGCTCCCGCAGCTGGCCGGGCTTTGATTGTCCCGCGCGCGGCATATCCTGAACCCGCGGCTCCAAGATAGCAATCGGATTTGCGTCTTGCGGCAACCGGGCGGATCTGCCGCCTGCAGAGATCGGAAAGCCATGTGTCCCGCGTGAGACTTGCCTATGCGGCCGCGCCGCCCGATCGCCGCTGCCATTGGCGGTTGCCCGGCAGTGCGGCATTGCCTAACTTGCGCTGTTGATCCACCAAGACAGGACACCGCAGCAATGTATCTCAGAAACGCCTGGTACGTCGCAGGCTGGAGCAGGGACTTCACGCACAATCTGCAGGCTGAAACGATTCTCGGCGAGCGAATTGTCTTTTTTCGCACCGCGAACGGGAAGCTGGCGGCGCTTGAAGACGCCTGTCCGCACCGCAAACTCCCACTCTCGAAGGGTCGGCTCACCGGCGACCGTGTCGAGTGCGGCTACCATGGTCTGACATTTGACTGCAGCGGCGCCTGTGTGGCCGCTCCGACACAGCCCGAGAGCATCCCGAAACGCGCCGTTGTGAAGTCTTACCCGACGATTGACCGTTACCGCCTGTCGTGGATATGGATGGGCGAACCTGAACAGGCCGATCCCGGCCTCGTTTTTCCGATTGAAAACTACGACGATTCCAGCTGGGGCGCGACCGACGGCGGCGTGCTCGATATCGACTGCAACTATCTCTGGGTCGCCGACAACCTGCTTGACCCGAGCCATGTCGCCTGGGTGCATGTCACCTCATTCGCCGGCGCCGGAACCGACGATCAGCCTCTGAGCGTCACCAAGACCGACAGGGGAGTCGTCGTCCACCGGTGGATCCACGGCGGCATGCCTTCGCCCTACTATGCCAATCTGGTGAAATTCGAAGGCGAGTGCGACCGGCTGCAGCACTACGAAATGTGCTTTCCGGCGATTGCTCTCAACAAGTCTGTCTACACGCCGGCAGGCACCGGCGGACCGGAAAAAGCGCCGGTCGAGGCAACCTATATCAATATTTCCTATAATTTCATGACACCGATCACTGAAGACCGCACGCGGTATTTCTGGTTCCAGCACCGCAACACCGATCCCTCGGACCGCGCCATTTCCGAGCGCATGAACGACGGTTTGCGGGTGGCCTTTGAAGAAGACCGCGAAGTGCTGGAAGAAGTTCACAAGGGCATGGCGGACCGAAAGACGCCGAACATTGATCTCGGCCTCGACGCAGGCGCGCGCCTGTTCAGGCTGTCGCTGCAGCGGCTGATTGACGCGGAGGCGTCCGGCGCATCGCAGTAACCGATCCCGGCAACGCGGCCCCCTGCCGCGGCACGGCCGATGACCGGCGTTCAGTTTTTGACGCGGCTTGCCCGGCTTTCAAGCCGTCTGAACAGCATCGACAGGCCGAAACACAGAACAAAATACAGAACTGCCGTGGTGATCCATGTCTCAAAGATCAGGCGTGTCGAGTTCGCCAGCTCCACCGCCCTTCGCGTTAGATCCTGAACCGATATCAATGAGATGATCGCACTGTCCTTGACCAGTGAAATGAACAGATTCGCCAACGGCGGCAGCACCTTGCGCAGCGCCTGCGGCAGAATGATGAAACGCATTTCGTCAATCCAGCTCATTCCGAGCGAGCGCGCCGCCTCTCTTTGCCCTTTGCCGATCGACTCGATTCCGGCGCGTATGATCTCTCCAACGAAAGCGCTCTCAAACAGAGCCAAAACAATCACGCCTGATATCAAGGAAGGAAACCGGCGCATATCTCCGAAAAAGAATTCCCATACGCCCTTGTTTTCCGAACGGGCCACCGCATAGGCCCAGCTTTCGATATTGAGCGCGGCAATGATTTGTTCAGACAGGAAAAAGAAAAAAATAAAGATCACAACCAGCGGCGGAATATTGCGCAGGAACTCAAGGTAGGTCCGGGCAAGCATTCGAACGGTGAGGTTATTCGAAGTTCGTCCGATTCCCAGCAAAATGCCCAGAACGATGGCCAGGAACCCCGCATAAATGCTTATCCGCACCGTGTTGATGAAACCGAGGATGAGCACGTTTGCGACCCATCTGCCGGACTCGTCATCATACCGGAACAGATAGTTCGGAATGAGTTCCCAGCGCCACTTGTAGTTGAGCTTTCCGTCTATCTGCAGCCAGATATAACCAAAAAACACGAGCAGGACCGCCAACACCAATAAGTCTGCCCAGTGCAGTCTCTTCCGCAGCCGCTGCAGCTTATCCAGCATAGTGGCGATCCGGAATGGGTTCGCCGGGCATAAATGCCCGGCGAACCCCCATTTTTATCGTTATTGAGCCAGCTGGTCCGCCCAATCCTCGGTATTGAACCAGTAGTCGTGCCGCTCTTTCAGCCAGCCAGTGCTCCAATTCTGCGCGATCCAGTTGTTGAAGTAGTTCAGCGCGTCAGGATCGCCCTTGCGCACGGCAAAAGCCTCGCCGCGCGGGTCAAACAGGTCTTCAAACGGAACGATGAGAGTTTCCGGATATCTTCCCGCTTCCCTGTTCGGTGTCGGCTGGGCGGCCATCGTCGCGTGGGCCTCACCGTTCAGCACCTCTTGCCCTGAGGCTCCGTCCTCATCGAAGAGAAGCAATTGCGCATTGGGAAATCTTTTCTGAATCACAGATGCCGGCGTGGCGCCGCGGCGGGCTGCGAAAATCACGTCCGGACTGTTGAAATCCTCCATCGAAAACCCTTCCGTCATTTCGCGGTTGGCCAGAATGGCTAAGCCCGAAAATGCATATGGGGCTGTGAAGTTGATGGTCAGGTTCCGTTGAGCGGTCACGGACATGCCGCTGATGATTGCGTCAAACTTGCCGGCGACCAGGGCAGGTATAATGCCGTCCCAAGAGGTCGGAATGAACTCGACATCGACGCCCATATCAGCGGCCAGCTGCCTGCCGACATCAAGCTCGAAGCCGATCAGCTCACCGTTCTTGTCGCGCATGGACCACGGTATGAACAAGTCGAGACCGATCTTGATCACGCCGCGTTTTTTGATGGTCTCAATGACGCTTTCGCTGGCAATCGCCTGCGCGGCGTTCTGCGCCACTGAAGGTGCGGCAATGCCTGCTGCCAAAAGGCCCGCGAGAGCCGCGCCTAGGTATCGTCTTGTCATCTTCATTGTTTTCTCCTTCAGGTTTCGGACAAGTTAAACTTTAGTGTGCGACCTCATATTTCTTTTCGAGATAGGTCACACAGACAGACAGAATGAGTGTCACAATCATGTAAACGGCCGCAACCGTAAACCAGATTTCAAAGCTCATATAAGTGTCGGAAATGATGTTGCGGCCGATGGTGGTGAGTTCCGCCACGGCGATGACACTGACAATGGCCGAGCTTTTGATCAGGTGCACGGCCTCCCCGGTCAGCGGCGGCAGCATGAATTTCACGGACTGAGGAAGAACAATGTGCCGGTAGCATTGAATGGTCGACATCCCAACCGAGCGCGCGGCTTCCCATTGGCCCTGCGGCACCGCGAGGATGCCAGCGCGGAAGATTTCTGAGATCAGCGCCGAGTGATAAACCGCGAGGCACAGGATCGAAGCCGAAAAACGGTTGAAGCCAAAAATCGGCCCCAAAACGTAGTAGATCAGATAGAGCAGCACCAAGAGCGGCAGGTTTCTGATGAATTCCAGATAGCAGGACGCGACCGCCGACCCCACCACGAGGCCGGAAAGCCTCAGCAGGGCCACAAGCAGGCCAATCACGGTGGCTAAAATAAAAGACCGAACGGAAAGATCGACAGTTTTCAGCAAGCCAATCAGCATCTCCCCGGCTTGAAAACCATCGTCCGTGAGCTGGTACAGGTATTGGGGAATACGGTACCATTGCCAATTGTACCCCATTGCCTCGGCGCCGGTGACCGCGAGGCGGACGATCAGCCACATGACAATCAGATAGAGCGCGACCGACATTGGTTTTGAGTCAATGACCAAGCGCAGCATGCGGACCGGGCTTCCCCCAGCCCGCCGTTGCCAACCGGCGAGGACTCCCGATTCAGAAAAGCCGGCCATGCGTCTCAGTGTTCCAGGATCTGACTGAGGAACATCCGGCATCTTTCGCTGTCCGGATTCTGAAAAAACTTGTCCGGCGGTGCGGTTTCGATGATTTTTCCGTCTTCCATGAAGACCATCATGTCCGCGACTTTGCGGGCAAATCCCATCTCGTGCGTGACAACGACCATGGTCATGCCGGTGCCCGCCAGCTCCACCATGACATCAAGCACCTCATTGATCATCTCCGGATCCAAGGCAGAAGTCGGCTCGTCAAACAGCATGATCCGCGGCTCCATACACAGTGACCGCGCAATCGCCACGCGCTGCTGCTGCCCGCCCGAAAGCTGAATCGGGTATTTGTCGGCCTGTTCCGGAATGTGCACGCGCTCCAGGTATTTTTTGGCCCGCTGCTCCGCTTCCGTCTTGGAAATCTTCCGCACACGCACCGGCCCAACCGTCAGATTTTCCAGGACGGTCAAATGCGGAAACAGGTTGAACTGCTGAAACACCATGCCGACTTCCGCCCGCACCGCGCGAATGTTCCTGGTTTCATCGGTCAATTCGATGCCATCGACAGAGACTTCGCCTGCGGAGTGTTCTTCAAGCCGGTTGATGCACCTGATCAGTGTCGATTTTCCTGATCCGGACGGCCCGCATATCACCACCCTCTCGCCTGTGTTCACCGTCAGGGTGACATCTGAAAGCGCTTGAAAATTTCCGAAATACTTATCGACATTCCGGATCTTGATGATCGGCTGCGCCTCGGCCATTAAAGTCCCGGCGCAATCCTGTGGCAGGCCGCCGCCATGCCGGTTTTGAAGCCAAAGTGCCTGTGAGTCAAACCACCTCCCCCTCTGCCTGGACCTTATCAAATCCGCCGGTCCTGCGCAAACAGCCCGGCAATACGGAACGGCCGACGCCGCGGCAAACAGGAAACCGCGCGCAATCGGGTACGCCGCAAGGACCGGACAGGCTGAAAACTTGTTGTTGTCCCTGTGGGCCGAAAGCGTACACATTCGGCCTGTCGGGCTGCCAAGGCCTTTCGAACACTGGAAAGAATATGGCAAATAATGATGTCTCGGTCCACGGCGCTGTGCCGAGTCACTTCAAGGTGAGCTCGCGCCGTTTTGAGCTTTCACCGTTTCACGAATGCTACGCGACGCCGGCCATTGTGATGGGAGTCTACGCCGGCCGCTTTTTTCCGCTGACCAACGGCGACGATCCCGTGGAACAATACTGGGCGCTGCGGCAGAAATGCGCCCTTTACGACACGCCTGAACGGCCGATCGAAGTCTCCGGACCTGGCGCAGCCGCGCTGCTCGACCGGGTCATGACGCGGTCGTCAGCATCGCTTCGGGTCGGTGTCGGACGCTATGTTTTGGCCTGCACGCCACAAGGCGGACTGTTCACTGACGGAATCCTGTTCCGGCTGGAGGAGGACCGTTTCTGGTATGTGCAGCCAGACGGCGCGGTCCAAGACTGGCTTGTGGCCCACAGCGACGGGCTGGATGTGCGGATCGCCGACCCGAAATCCCGCGTTCTGCAGTTTCAGGGTCCGACTTCGGGGCAGGTTATTGAACGCGCGACAGACGGCGCGGTCGGCCCGGAATTCAAGTATTTTCACGCCGGCTTTTTCAAGATCGGCGGTCAGCGCGTTTTCGTTTCGCGGACCGGATGGACCGGTGAGTTTGGTTATGAGATCTACACTCTGGGAGAGTCGACTGACTGTGTCAGGCTTTGGAACAATCTGCTTGCGGCGGGTCGGCCCGCGGGTATGCAAAGCTGCAGCCTGCTCTCCATCAATGCGCGTCGGATTGAGGCCGGAATATTGGATAACGGGTCTGACATTGACCCGTCCATGACACCGTTTGACGCCGGGCTCGGCACCTTCGTTGACCTTGACACCCACGAGTTCCCAGGAAGGGCCGCGCTCTTGAAGGCCGGCCGCGGCAGGCGCCTGATGGGACTGCGCTGTCGGCAAGCGGCGCCGGCGAGGGGCAATCCCGTCTTCGACGGCAACCGCCCGGTGGGAAGCGTCACCACCGGCGCCTGGTCTCCGTTTCTTGATTGCGGCGTGGGTTATGTCCGGTTTGAACAGGTCGGGAAGGAAGCCGGCCAGAGCTTCACATTGCGGCGCGCCGACGGATCCACAATCCCCTGCCAGACGGTCGATCTTCCATTTTACGATCCGCAGAAACGCATCCCGCGCGGCCATGACCGCGAAATCCCAGCGAGAAAGCCAGAGTCATCGGCGAAATCCGGAACGCCAGACACCGGTCTGAACACGGGCTGAAGGTCTGCTCCCTATTTTCGGAGCAGTTTCTCTCCTCCGCCATGCCACTCATCCCCGCTCAAGACGAGCGAGGCCGCGCCCATCGGCCGGAGCGGCGCGTTTGGCAAGGGCGGGATCTCACGGTTCAACTGCCGGGAGAGGACCATCCGGTCCACCGCGACCGTTCCGAGGTCGGCGGGAAGCGGCCCCGCGGGGCAATGCTCGGTTCTGCCGCTTCCAGGCCCGAATAGCGCTGCCGGGCGCGCGATTGTGCGGTGGAAACCGGTTCGTAAACAGTCTACAATCGGCGTTGGATTTTCCGTCTTTGGTGAGTTCCCGGCAGCAGGATTTCGGAGCGGCGCTGTGGCACAGAAAGTTCTGACCCCGATCACCCAGGCGCTGCAGGAAGGCGCCCTCAGCCGCCGTGAGCTGAAACAGCTCATGCGGCGTTCCAATATTCCCGGCCTCGTGCATTTCGCCGGGTTTGCCTTGGCGCTGATCTGCACCGGCAGCCTGATTTGGCTGGCCTCCGGCACTTGGTGGATTGTGCCCGCGATGTTTGTTCACGGAGTTGTCTGGGTCCACCATTTCGCGCTGCAGCACGAATGCGTTCACTACACGGCCTTCCGGAACAGATGGCTCAACGAGCTGTTTGGAAATTACTGCGGATTCGCCATTGTCCTCCCCAACCGGTTTTTCCGCTGGGAGCATTGCGACCACCACACCTACACCCAGCTGCACGGAAAAGATCCGGAACTCATCGAACTGCCGATTTCGCTCGGAAAGTACCTTTGGTACATCTGTTCGATTCCGTTCTGGACACAAAAGTTCAAGGAGATTTTCGGCCACGCCGCAGGCCGGTTCTCGGATGCCGAGAAAAAGTTTGTGCCCAGTGAAGACCGCCGGTCCCTCATTGCGGAAGCCCGCATCATGCTGCTGCTCTACGGAGCGATTTTAGCCGGCTGCGCGCTGACCGGCTGGTGGGGTCCGCTCTGGTACTGGTGGCTGCCGCTGTTCATGGGCGAGCCGGTCATGCGGATGATCCGCATGACCGAACATGTCGGCAGGCCAAATGTCCGTGACATGAAAGAAAACACGCGCACCAATCTCGTGACAGCGCCGATGCGGTTTCTCGCTTGGAACATGAACTATCATGCCGAGCACCACTACGCCGCCTCGGTTCCGTTCCATGCGCTGCCCAAGCTGCACCGCAGGCTGCAGGGTTTTGTCTTTGTGGAACGGCGCGGATACCTCGGCGCCCATTGGGACATTCTGGCGCAGATATTCGGTCGGCGGGCAAGGCTCGGGACTTCTGCGGCCGACGCGATGTGAAGCGGGAAAGACAATGGCGCGATTTGATCGCTGTTGACGCGATCGAGCCAAATGACGCCACGCCGGCAAGTCTCGGCACGCGGGAATTCGCCGTCTATGACACGGTCGACGGCATATTCGTCAGCCTGGCGCGCTGCACACACGGCGCCGCCAATCTGTGCGATGGCTATTTCGATGGGAAAAATATCGAATGTCCGCTCCATCAGGGGCTGTTTGATGCCCGCACCGGCGAACCAAAGGCGGCGCCGGCGCAGAAGCCGCTTTTCATGATCAAGGCGCGGGTCTTGAACGGCGTTGTGCAGATACTGATTTAGGCCGGAAGGGGCTACCTCCGCCGCTCGCGCCACACGATCAACAGGCCGGCAAAGGCGATGACGAACGCCCCGGGAACCAGGTCCTGCACCGGAAACTCTCCAAAAAACACCCATCCAAGGACGAAAGCGATCAGAATGCCAAAATACGTGAATGGCGCCAGATTGCTCTGTTCTGTCATTCGGAATGAAACGACGAGAGTCAGCACCGCCGAGCCTCCGAAAAAACCCATCGCAATGATCCACAACATGTCGGCGCCGGAGTGCAGGGGTGAGAATCCGCCCACCGCCAATGCCAATGCCGTGGAGCCGGCGAGGGACGTGACGCTTGCATATATATTGATGAGCGGGGTTGGCACTTCCAAGTCGAACGTTCGTGAGAATACGCCCGCAAGCGCGTACAGGAACGCCGCCGCCAACGGCAGCATCGCATCCGCGGTGAAAGTGTCTGCCCCTGGACGAACAATCATCAGCACGCCGGCAAATCCGACCAGCACCGCCGCCCAGCGTGTCAGTCCGACCCGTTCGCCCAGAAGCGGCACCGCCAGCGCAGTCATGAACAGCGCATTGGAATAGGCAATGGTTGTCGCCGTGGCAAAAGCGAGTTTCCCAAGCGACAGATAGAAGAAAAACTGGGCAAATGTGGTGATCACACCTCTCATGCAGGCCAGTTTCCATTGCCGCATGCGAATAACGCGCCCCCGTTCGCGCCACCGGCGCGACGACCACAGCGCAATAGCGGCAGGCACGAGGCCAAAGAGGTTTCGATAGGCGCTCAATTCGGCGGCGCCGTAGCGGACTGACAACAGCTTGATGATCAGCCCCATCAGGTCGAAAAGGACGATGGCCATAAGGCTCAGCGCAATCGCCAGCGCAACGTTGTCGCCGCGCGCGTTCATGCGGCTGACCGCAGTCGGACCACAGCGCTCTCCTTCACCGACCCATCCCGACCCGCGGCTGCCGCAAGGCCGTGTTCACCATTGGCCCAACTGTCCGCCGCCTCTCAGCCTGACCTACATTGCTCTTGTTATCATTTACAGCCGCGCGTGCGTCTGTGGCTCGGCGCCTCCAGCCCCCGGTTCAGATATTTTCGTACCGTCTTGCCGCCGAGGCCTGTCTTGCGCGCAATTGCGCCGATCGAATGGCCCTGCCTCTTCAAATCGCGAATCGCTGCGGCCAGCTTCGGGCCAATCGCCTCATCCAATGCCTCCATGGGCTTATCGTTCAGGCGGTATGCCCGCCGGTATTGGCTCCGGCGGCAGCGCCTGCCGCCGGTTTTGCTGACGGCTGCGACGAATTCCAGCGGCAGGGCAAGGCCTGTTACGGGGCAGCGGATCTGGCGAGGGGGCGACAGGGGCCGCTTCGGCAGCCTTTGTTTGCCAAATACCTTTCGGCATGGGCAAGACCCGGACTACTGCGTCTGCGCCGCCTCGGCGTCCGCCGTGCCTTCCATGGCTGCGCGCAGCCGTTCCGCCTCCCGAAGCTGCTCTTCCGTGAGTGACTTCCGGAGTATTTCGGCGGCCAGCTCGGCTTCGATATGGCCGCGGTCGCTTGCCAGGTCGAACCACACCCATGCCAGCAGCGGATCCTTTGCGACACTGCTGCCCTCAGAATAGATTTCACCAAGCCGAAACCGGGCGGCGGCGCTTCCCGCCTCCGCCGCCTGATGGAACAGGGAAAAGGCCGCGGGCACATCCTGGCTGACATACCGGCCCGCCTCCAGCAGCCGCCCAAACTCAAACATTGCCGCCGAATTGCCGTGTTCAACCGCCAGTTTCAGCCATTGCAGCCCCTCTTCGATATCCTGTGCGACTCCTTCGCCGTTCAAATACGCCAGGGCGAGGGCCAATTCGCCAAAATTCTCGCCTTGATCCGCCGCCCTTTTGAACCATTCCACGGCCTTTTGATCGTCTTCTTCCACGCCGCGCCCTTCACGGTACATGACACCCAAATTGTACTGGGCCAGGTGATAATCGAGTTCAGCCGCCCGCCGGAACCATTCCACCGCCTTCGCATGGTCTTCCGGAACGCCCTGCCCCTTGTCAAACATCACCCCCAGATTGAGCTGCGATGCCGCGTGACCCTGTTGTGCAAACGGGAGCCATTCAGCATAGGCAGTCGCATAGTCGCCATTGACATAGGCAATCCAGCCATCCTCAAAGTCAGCCGCAGCCTCACCGGCCCACACAAAAAGGCATATAAGCGCGGGCAGGAACCGCCTCTGCATACTGCACAAAGGCGCCTGTCTGGCCGGAAAGCCTGCGGTCTTGCGGCAGTGCGCCATTCAGTCCGATCTCAACCGTTCAGGAATCCATTGAGGAAGCTCACAACATTGGCTCCGACTTCGCCGATCGCATAACCGCCTTCCATCACAATGACCGTCGGCAGCCCGAGCGCCGAGAGCCTGGCGCCGCAATCGGCGAAGTCCGCTGTCTCCATCTCGAAAAAGCCGATCGGATCCTCCTTGTAAGCATCCACCCCCAGCGAAATGACAAGAGCGCCGGGGGAAACCCGCGAACCGCGGAAAGCGCCCCGGAGAGCGCCTCCGCCCAAACGGAATACGCGGTGCCCGGAGGCAGGGGAAAGTTCAGATTGGCGCCCTCGCCCTGACCTGACCCGGTTTCCTCTTTCCAGCCGGAAAAATACGGGAAAGCATGATCCGGCGCACCGTGCAGCGACACAAACATCACATCGCCGCTGTCGTAGAAAATGCTCTGGGTGCCGTTGCCGTGGTGAAAATCCACATCGACGACGGCCACCCGCCCTGCTCCGTTCTCCCGCAGCATCGCGGCCGCCACGGCAGCATTGTTTATGAAACAGTATCCGCCAAATTGGTCGGCGGTCGCGTGATGGCCGGGCGGCCGGCAAATCGCGAATGCGAAGTCCTTTCCCGACATGACACAATGCGCGGCGGCCTGGGCGGAAGCGCAGGACGTTTTCGCCGCCTCCCAGGCGCCTTCGACTATCGCTGTCTCTGAGGCAAGGCTGAAATAACCCGCTTTGCCGTCGATTTCCCGCGGACAGCGCTGCGTCGGCGTCCCCCGCGCTGGAAACGCCGATGCGATCAGGTCTCCGGCGTAGCCGCCCATCTTCCATTCGTCCCAAGCTGTCTCAAGGAACTGGATGTAGTCCGCCCGGTGCAGCCGCAGTATCGGACTCATGTCGCAGGCTTCGGGTTCGGAAATGTCTGAAAAACCGTTCGAATTCAGCGATTCCAGAATGATATCGACCCTTGAGGCGCGTTCGAACGGCTCAACAAGCTGGCCGCCATAGAGCTCACCCGCCGGCATGTGCAGCCGATGAAGCGGGCTGTGGAATACTCTCATTCCGGCCCCTTCCGGCTATCGAAGGGTGCCTCACAGGTCAATCGTGATTGTCCCGTCTTCGCTTTCGGCGCGTGAACAGCACAGCAGCATGCGCCCGGTCCGCTCTTTCTTCGACAACACATAATCGCGGTGATCGACCTCGCCATCAAGGTAGCCGATGGCGCACACGCCGCAAAGCCCATCGGAACATTTGGTGTCGACCGGAAAGCCCGCGGCCGCCAGAGCCTCAATCGCCGTTTGGTTTTTGGCGACCGCCACAGTGCCGCCGCTGCGCGCCAGCTCAATCTTGAAAGCGAAGTTTTCCCGTTCCGGCGCTTCCGGGGTCGAAAAATATTCCTGCGCCAGAGCCGTTTCCGGCCACTGCTTTGCGAAGGCGGCGGCAAACAACGCATCCATATAGCGGTCGCTGCCGCAGGCGTAGAGGCGGCAGCCCCTTCGATAGGTGGGCACCAGCTGCGAAAATTCCGCCCGTCTGCCTGCCGCCGAAAAGTGAAAACAGATATTGTCCGCCCACGGGGCGGCGCGCAATTCATCGGCAAATCCGAACTGCTGCTCTGAGCGCGCGCTGCAGTGGAACAGAAACGGTTTGCCGACGGCGTGCAGGCGATGCGCCATCGCCATCATGGGGGTCACGCCTATGCCGCCTGCCATCAGCAGCGTGAACGCGGCGGATTCATCCAACGGAAAATGGTTCCTCGGCGGCGACATGAACACCCGCCGCCCTTCACGGAATATGCGCCACAGAAGGTCGGACCCGCCCCGGCCGTCAAGTTCGCGCTGGACGCCGATAACATACTTCGACCGGTCCGCCGGATCGCCGGCGAGTGAAAACTGGCGCTCGTATTCCGGTGCGACAACGATATCGACATGCGCGCCCGCCTGGAACGCCGGCAGACTGCGTCCCGGCTCAGGCAGGAATTCAAAACGGGCAACACTTTCGGACAGATTCTCACGTTTGGCCAGCCGCACCGGGAATACCGGCGGCGGCCCGTCCGGCGGCTTCCAGGCCGGCGTCAGCCCTTCGGCATCGCCGTTTTTCAATCTTTCGGCGTAGGCGGCAGGAGTCAGCATTGCCCGGTAGCGCGCAATGCCGCTCTCCCGGTCCAGCAGCTGCGCCACAGGAAACGGAGCCGGCATAACGTCCGCCGGGTAAACCGCGAGAGTCTGATCTTCGTAGTCAATTTTCAGATCGACGCTGAGGCCGCGTTCGTTGGTCGCTTCGGCGCGCACATAACGGCCGGTCGAGCGGTCGAGTTCGATGTCCCACCACCATTTCTTGACCGGGTTGATTTTTCCCCGCCCCAGCCGGTCATCAAGTTCCGCGAGAGTTTTCGCCGACCGCGGCACGTTGATCGCCATCCACCGGAACGAGGCGTCTGCGAACAGCCCTTCAAGATTCCAGGGACAGGTTTTCATACAGCGCCCGCACATGCCGCCAGCGGCATTTGTCAACCGGTAGCGGGCGCACTTCTCGGCATCGGATTTCCAGATTTCGTAGCCGTTGTACATGAGCTTCGGTCCGGCGGTGATCGCTCCGGACGGGCATTCGCGGGCGCACTTGTTGCACGACTCGCAAAAATGCTGCAGGCCGAAATCTATCGGCTTGTCATGGCTCATCGGCATGGATGTCGTGACCACACCGGACTTCAGGCGCGGGCCCAGGAAAGGGTTCAGGATCACTTCGCCGATCCTGCTGACCTCTCCAAGACCGGACAGCAGAAGCAGCGGCGGCTGCAGCACTTCGCTGTCGAGGACCGAATGCACGCGGGCGGAATAGCCAAGCCGGCGAATCTGTTCGGCGATGACCCCGCCGATCAGCGAAAACCGCAAATAGGCGCGCATGGACTGGGCAACCGAAATCCAGTCATCGCCCGAGGCTCCCTCCATGGTGTCATACCCCTGGTCGTAGAGCATGGATATGGCGTTTTCGTGATAGGGTTTGATCGGGTTGCCGCCGGCATTGTGCGAATAATAGACCCAGTCCGGCGCCTTGGAGAGTCCGACCGCGTCAGTCGCCAGATAGTACGATGCGGCCTTGATGTTATCCGCGTTGCGTCCGGCATCCAGCGTGGAGTCGGCAATCGGACCGCGAGCCTCGCCGAACTGCAACAGCAATAGCGCGCCAAGGGCCCGGCGGGCGCAACCGCCGATGGGGCTTTTCATCACATAGTGGGCGCCCTTTGCGGCTTCCTGCACATGTTTGCCCATATCGCCGAACAGGGCGCGGGCGAAAAAATCCGACCGTTTCGGGAACCGCGGCACCCTCTCCGAATCTATCAGTGTCGTCGGCTCATCGACCCTCTTGAGGGATTCAAAGGCGTGCGGCCCCATCCGGAATTCACGGTTTGCGAACGGCACCGTGGTCGCCGACCGGCGCTCCAGGCCGATGCCGAACTGCCACGACGGACCATGCGAGCGCAGGCCGTTCCGGCCGGCATTGGCGGCAAGCGGAAGGTCCGGCGACAAATCGAGTGAAGTCGTCACCGCCGCGAGTCCGAACCGGTCGCCGACGAAAGCGTTTTCCGCCCGGCCGCCGACCATACCGCACAAACCGGCTGACACCGCCAGCCGGTTCAGATCGACATCGGACGTCGTCGCCGTGTGCGACCGCGCAGAATAACCGAGGGTGCGAAGATAGCTGGCGATGACCACGGCGGCGTTTGCCGACAGCAGCGCCGAGCGTTCCGCCTGCGTGCCGCGAAACCATTCTGTCCCAGGTTCGTCGGCGCGCGGCTCGCGGGCGTGCTCGATCAGCATCACAATGGCGTGGCCGTGTCCGGCGATTGGCCCCAGCTGCTGACGGGCAGCGGCCAGCGTGTCCGCATAAATGGCGTCCACCCCCGCAGCGTAGGTGACCGGCTGCCCCTCCTCAAGCTCCTGCCTGATGCCGTCGATCATTGGATTTCTGCGGGGCTGCGCCAGCAGGTGGTCCTGTTCAAGCCGCGCGATTCCGACCATGGACGTGTCAAAATAGTAGCTGGCGGCCTTGAAATGGCGGGACCGTTCCCGCGGGCAGTCTGGGATTTCGGCCGGCGCCGAGGTGACTTCGCCGTCGCGCACCGTGTCCATCATCGCCAGAAACCGGGCAATGGCATGCGCGATCGATGCCTGATCGTGGCGGCCGAGATCGATCCCGCTGTCACCCGGGACATTTTCCAGCCGCGGCCGCTGTTGGGTGCGGGCAAGCCGTTCAAGGGGAAATGGACCGAGATGGAATGGCCGATTTCGATTGGAAAAGTATCGCATCTCCCAATTGACTCCCGCGTCCGGCTGGCTTGCCTTTACCGCAATTCGGCTCCGGCCCCCGCAAGGGCCGGTGGCAGGTTATCCGGGAATCTGTGCGCTTGCAAATCGCACCATGTTGTCACAATCTTGTAAAGATTCGCAACAAATGCTTGTATTTGTTCACAAATATGCGTAAAATACGCAGTCGTTGGACGAAAATCGCGAAACAGCGGCAGCAATGCTCAGCAAGACCGATCATCTGATCCTCTCGTCGCTTCAGGAAGACGCCTCCGTGACTGCCCAAGAGCTGGGACAGGCGCTGGGCCTGTCGCCGTCCCAGGCCCAGAGGAGACGCCAAAAGCTGGAGTCGGAGGGCTACATCGCCCGTGTGACGGCGCAGCTTGAACCATCCCGAATTGGCCTGGGCATCCAGGCCTTCCTGTTCGTCACCGTCGATCTTGGCGGATCCAGGACCGCCGAGCCATTGGTTCGGCTGACGCGTTCGCTGCCGCAGGTCGTCGGGGCGTGGAATCTCACAGGCGAAGCAGGCTATCTGCTGCGCGTGTTTTGCGCCGACCTGTCCGAACTGCAGCATTTGGTTCACGAGGAGCTGCTGCGGCAGGAGTGTGTGACCCGGGTCCAAAGCCACATCGTCATGGACCAGGCCAAGCAGGACTCGCCGCTGCCCATTTCGGCCGCCTGACAATGGACGCCTTTCTTATATTGGCGATGGTTTTTCTGTCGGCGGCGGCGTTCGCCGTTCCGCTCGCCCGCAGGCTGGGACTCGGCTCCGTGCTCGGCTACCTGTTCGCGGGCATCGTGGTCGGCCAGGTGTCCGGCCTGATCGGCGCCGGCTCGCACGGCATACTCGAATTCGCAGAATTCGGCATTGTCATGCTGCTGTTTGTCATCGGCCTTGAAATGCGGCCGCAGACACTGTGGGAAATGCGGCACAAACTGATCGGTCTGGGCGGGCTGCAGATCGGCGTTTCGACCTTTGCCATCACAGTGGCAGGCAATCTGCTGGGTCTGCCTTGGCCGACGGCGCTCGCCATCGGCATGACTCTTGCCCTCTCGTCCACCGCCATGGTGCTGCAGACTCTGTCCGAAAAAGGGCTCACGCAGACAAATGGCGGGCGTTCGTCGCTTTCGGTGCTGCTCACCCAAGATGTCGCCGTCATCCCGATGCTGGTCATCATCCCCTTCCTGGCCGCGTCCTCGATCGGCGCGGTCGGAACGGAAGCCGAATCCGCAGGGGCGCGCGGCGATGAGCTGGAACAGGTCAGAACCATCATCGAGCAGCTGCCGGCATGGGGCGTCGCCGGGGTCATGCTCGGTTCAATCCTGGTCATCGTCATTGGCGGGCATTTTGTGGTCGGACCGCTGTTTCGCCTTATCGCATCGGCTCGTCTGACCGAGGTGTCGACGGCCGCCACCCTGTTGCTGGTCGTCGCCACAGCGCTGTTGATGAAACTGGTTGGCCTGTCACCCGCCCTCGGCACCTTCCTCGCCGGCGTTGTGCTCGCCAATTCGGAATTCCGCCACGAGATGGAATCCAATATCGAGCCATTCAAGGGACTTCTGCTCGGACTGTTCTTCCTGATGGTCGGAGCGAGCATGAACTTCCGGGTTCTTTACGACCAGGTTTTCGTGATCGCGGGGATCACGATCGGCATGATCGCGATCAAATTCGCGGTGCTCTACGGTCTTTCTCTGCTGTTCGCCATCAAAGGGCGGGACAGGTGGCTGTTCACACTGGGGTTGGTGCAGGCCGGCGAATTCGGACTTGTCCTGATCAGCTTCATGGCGCAGACACACGTCATCGACACGCATCTGTCTGAAATCCTGCTGCTTGTCGTTGCCCTTTCGATGGTGCTCACGCCGGGGCTGTTCATCGGCTACGACTTCCTTGCCCGCAAGGTCGGCGACCCCGTGGACCGCACGCCCGACGACGACGTCACCGGGCAGGGACCGATCATCATCGCCGGAGTCGGCCGTTTCGGCAATGTGGTCAACCAATTTGTGACTGCGAACGGATTTCGCACCACTGTGCTGGATGCCGATATCGATGCGATCAACAGGCTGCGGCGGTTCGGCGTGAAGGCCTTTCTCGGCGATCCGTCGCGGCCCGAACTTCTGCAGGCAGCCGGCCTCAGCGCCGCCGAAGCGCTGGTCGTGGCGATCGATGTGCCTGAAAGAGCAACGGAAATCGTGCGCCTTGCCCGCCGGCAGCGGCCGGATCTGTTCATCGTTGCCCGCGCGCGCGACCGCATTCACACTTTTGACCTGTACCAGGCAGGCGCAAGCGCGATCGTGCGG
The DNA here is from genome assembly GCA_965221935.1 of Paracoccaceae bacterium. Taxonomy (GTDB): domain Bacteria; phylum Pseudomonadota; class Alphaproteobacteria; order Rhodobacterales; family Rhodobacteraceae; genus JAPOXR01. The sequence goes on along the minus strand of CBDCSZ010000017.1, from coordinate 17,890 downwards.
GAGACTTTTGACAGTTCGCTGCGCGCCGGCCGTTACCTTCTGCAGAGCATGGGAATTCCTGAAGAGGAAGCGCACCGGCTGACCCGCGCGTTTTTCCGTTTTGACAGGATTTCAACGCGTGAACTGGCCTTGGTCTGGGATCCGGACATTCCGGTTGAAGACAACCAGGCCTACATCGAAATGGTGCAGCAGATTAACAGCGAAATGGACATTGGCCTCGGCAAAGCTTATGCCGAAATTGCCGATATCGGCAGTGAAATGCTGCCTCAGCAAACCGCCAAAACAAAGCCTGACGACGCGGCGGCCCATCCGCCGGACGGCAAACCGGTGTCCGAAAAGGAGACCCCGGACTGAACGGTCATTTCCCGGAGACGCCCGCCTCGGAAAAGGTCGCCATGCCGGAATGGCATGCCAATGCACAGCGCAGCAACTGCACGGCGACCGCCGCGCCCGACCCTTCGCCGAGGCGCATGCCCAGATCAAGCAGCGGCGGCTTCGCCAATTGGGCAAGCAGTCTGCCGTGGGCGGCTTCGGCGGACCGGTGGCCGGCAAGAGCATGATCAAGCGCGTCACGCGCTTCCGCCTGAATCGCGGCGGCGGCGGCGCAGCAGACGAATCCATCAAGCAGCACCGGAATCCGCAGGCAGCGCGCGCGGGCGATGGCGCCGGCGATCGCCGCGGTTTCCCGCCCGCCGAGGGATTGAAGCGCGTTCAGGCCTGACTTGGATGCGAACCGGCGGTTTTTGTCCACCGCATTCCGCACGATTTCGGTTTTGCGGCGCAGTGCGCCGCCGGTCACGCCGGTGCCTCTGCCCACCCAGTCAGACGCATCGCCGCCAAACAGCGCCAGGCAGATCGCCGACGCCGCCGTCGTGTTGCCAATCCCCATTTCACCGGCGATGAGCAGCCCCGCCTGCGGGCAGACCGCGCGCCAACCGGCTGCCAGCGCGCTGACAAACCCGTGCTCCGACATCGCCGGTCCTTCGGAAATATCCGCCGTTGGCCGATCCAGATCGATCGCCTGCACGTCGAGCCGTGCGTCCGCGATGCCGGCAAGCTGATTGATCGCCGCCCCGCCTTCATTGAAGTTTGCCACCATCTGTCCGGTGACTTCGCTCGGAAAGGCCGAAACACCCTGCCGCGCCACGCCATGGCTGCCGGCGAAAATCAGTATCTGCGGCGCCAGTTTCTCCGGCCTCGCGTGGCCGCGCCAGGACGCGTACCAAATCGCGGTCTCCTCCAGCCTGCCAAGCGAACCGTTTGGTTTGGTGAGCGCGGCATTGCGTTCGCGCGCCTGCGCTTCCGCCCGCGCATCGGGGGCCGGCAACCGCTGCAGCAGGTGCCGGAATTCCCGGCTGTCGGCAAACGTCGGCATGTCATTTCCCATGTGGCGGCCCGGTCATTGAAGTTGCTGAAACGATGCGGTAGCGACCCTGTTACAGCACTATTCATTGTTGCCGGAAACGAAAATGCGTCTCATGGCAAACAATCTTCCGCTGCGGCAGCTGGCATTTGATTTTCTCGCAGCGCTGGGGTTTCTGACCCGGCTTCCTGTCCGGACCTGCGAGCATCCGCCGCGGCCGGACAGCGTGTGGGCGTGGCCGGTCGCCGGCGCCTGCATTGGCGCCGTTGCCGGTTTGGCCGCCTTGACTGTCTCTGTGTTCGCAGACAGCGGCACCGTTGCCGCGGTGGCGGCGCTGGCGGCGCTGATGGTCTTGACAGGATGCCTGCATGAAGACGGGCTGGCGGACACCGCCGATGGGCTCTGGGGAGGAAAGGACCCCGAAAGCCGCCTTGAAATCATGCGCGACAGCAGGATCGGCACGTATGGCGTCGCCATCCTCATCCTGACTGCCATTGCCCGCTTCGCGGCGATCGCCGAGACGCTGGACAGCGCGAATCCGCTGCTGTTTCTCCTTGCAGTCGGCGCGGTCTCGCGGGCGGTGATGCTATTGACCATGCATGTTCTGCCGCCGGCCCGCCAAGATGGGCTTGCGGCCGGGATCGGGCCGTTGCCGGACCGGTCCGTTTGGGCCGGCTGCGCCGCGGCGCTGTGTATCGCCGCTCTGCTGCTGGGCTGGCAGGCGCTGCCGATGATCGGCGTGGCCGCGCTGGCTGCGGCCGCATTGAACCTGTCGGTCCGCCGGCTGATTGGCGGCAGCACCGGCGACACGCTCGGCGCCACGCAGCAGATCGGTGAGACCGCCTGCCTTTTGTATCTGGCGGCCGCCCTGTAGCAGCGCCGCCGAACGGCGGAATGCGCTATTTCTTGCGGGCGATCAGGGTGCTTTCCATCCTATCGCTGGCATCGGCCTGGCTGGTGCCGGTCACGATCGCGACCTCCCGCCCAAGCCGGTCAAAAGCCGACTCGAAGAGCTGGCGTTCGGAGTAGGACTGTTCGCGCTGATCGTTGTGGCGGTGCAGATCGCGCACGACCTCCGCGATCTGCAGGATATCTCCTGAATTGATTTTCTGGTCGTATTCCTGGGCGCGGCGTGACCACATCAGCCTTTTGACGACTCCCTTGCCCTTGAGAATTGTCATGGCCTGCTCAACAACTTCCGGGCTCGCCAGCGCCCGCATGCCGATGCCGGGCGCCTTCTGCGTCGGCACACGCAGCGTGAGCTTGTCCTTTTCCATGTGAATGACAAACATCTGCAGGACCATCCCTGCCACCTCCTGGTTTTCGATGCTGACAATCTTTCCGACGCCGTGCGCCGGGTAAACGACATGGTCGCCAACTGCGAAATTCAGGACTTTCCGTTTGCGTGGCATTGTCACAATCCTTGTCTATCTGTCCCTGCGGGTGGATGGCGCCGCCGGAGGGTCATCCGCCATACGCGAGAATTCAATCATTCAACAGCGTTTTCCGCGCCGGCGGCCCCGCTGAATCCAGCTGACGCGCTTCTCCATGCAGGGCCTCGGCGCCCGGCGCGGCGCCCTCTGTGCGGTCACGATCCGGGTCCGGGCCGTTCAGAAAAGTATTTTTCCATTTTGTCTTCCTCGCCTTCGTGGCTCTCAGCGTCAGGCGGAGGATCGGCCTTTTCAAAAATCACCGGCCAGACTTCTGAGTATTTCCGGTTGAATTCAACCCACGGCTCCATCCCCGGCTCGGTGTCGGGGCGAATCGCGTCGACGGGGCACTCCGGCTCACACACGCCGCAGTCGATGCACTCATCGGGATGAATGACGAGCATGTTCTCGCCTTCATAGAAGCAATCGACCGGACAGACTTCCACGCAGTCTGTGTATTTGCACGATATGCAGCTATCGATCACAACGTATGTCATCAGGGTCTCGTCCGCAAAAACGGGATAGTGCAGTTATTGCCCGCGGCGGGGTTATACAAGTTCGCAGCGACTTCGGCAGCAGTTCAGACCGCAGTTGCCGTCAAGCGATTTCGATTTCTTTCCATTTGGCGTCGGGGGCCGCGCCATTTGGCCGCGCACGGCGCGCTCATGACGGGGCCGTCAGAGTGAATCAATGCCCTCCTGAGCCATTCTAAGAAATCCACAGCCGCAATCAAGACAAAGCGATTCCGCGCCGGAAACATAACTGAACAATCCGCAGCCCCCACATTTTTTTGGATTTTTTCGCAGACCGCGGCAGGTCCGATTTGCCGGGCGGCGGACAATTGCGCCATTCTGGGCAACTCGCGGCTTCGCCGCCGGAATCTGGCTCCCTGGCATTGCCGACCGGCTCTTCCCAGCGTCTGGCCAGCGCCGATTGACGCTGGAGCGGGCGGCGCGGGCTTTGGCGCAGATGCGACGCCCAGACCGGACCGCCCGGCAGCGGCCGCTGCGCACGGTATTGTCTTGCCGCTTTGTTGAGAGCTTTATGGCGCAGGATGCATCCGCCGGCCGCCGTCCGGGCCGGCACTGGTCCAGAGACGCTCAGCTCTCGATCCGCTCCTTTAACTCTGCCAGGATCGCAAACGGGCTGTCAGGGTCGGCCTCTTTCTCTTTCCTCCGATCCGCTTGGCGCCGCGGCGGCGGGCCTTTCAGCGATTGACCGGCGCCGCGCCGTTTGTTGGCAGGCTTTGGCCTTCGCGGAGATTTGCGGCGCTCCCCCGGTTTGCCGCGCGCCGCCTGCTCCGATCCCCGGTCCTCCGGTCGCTTGCGTTTCGCCGTCTTCCGCTCTCCGTCAGCCGAACGAAATCTCGGTTTGGGTTTCCAAAAGAATTCAAAGAAGACCTCCGTTTCCGGTTCTTCCTCCGCATCCTGAACCGCCGGACCCGGCGCCTCGCCGGACTGCGGCGATTCTTCGGGTTTTCCAGTTTCGCCGGAAGTCTCACCGGCGGCGGCCGCCGCCGAGATTTCGACAGCGGCGGCTTTCGCTTCACCGGATGCTGGATCTGCCGCATCGCTTTCGCTGTCAGCGGGAGCCGTGCCTTCATCCTTGGCGCCGGACGCCTCCGCAGCCGCCCGCTTGACGCGCTCTCCGCGCCTTGCCCGGTAGCCGATTCCGGTCATCAAATCGGCAAAGCCTTCCAATGAAAGCCCGGAGATCGAAAGCATGTCTGCCGTCGCTTCAAATCCAGCGCGGCCGTCCTGTTCCCGGAGCATGTTCAGCAGCCGGTCGAGCATGTCGATGCGGATGGCGCGATTCCCCGCCCGGTAGAACCCGGACAGCGGGTAGTATCCGTCAGGCGCCGAGTCTTCGACCGGAATCGTCACCAGACCGGGAGGAGGAGCCGTCGGGAATTCATCGAGTTTCTCGGCCAGGGACCACAGCAGCAGCCGCAGCCGCGTCGCTTCCGGCTTCAGAGCCGAAAACAAAAAAATAGTGTGCTGCCCGAACCTCACCCCGTGTGCCCGAAGGAGTTTGCGTGTCTCTTGGTCCAGCGCCTTGACATCCTCTGCGACCGCCGACCGCAGCAGAACGCCGAATGACTCGGCAATGCGGTAGGCGATGCCGCGGGCGAGTCCGGTAATTGTCTCATCGTCGCGAAGCGCCAGGAGCGCCTCGCAGTGTGTCGCGATTTTTTGACTGACAAACGCTCTCAGCCTGCGCTCAACCTTGCCGCGGGTCTCCGGACCCGCTTCCTCGTCGACAAACACCTCCACATCGGGAGCCAGCTTGTCCTTGCCGGCCACGAGTTTTCCGACGGCGAATTCCCCCCACATCAATCCGCCTTGCTCGGTCAGTCCGAGCTCACTGTTCGGCGCATTCAAAAAACGGCTGGCGCGCACGGCGAATTCCGGGGCCAGCACTTTGGCGCTGGCCTGCCTGAGAGTTTTCGCCTCCTCAACGGTCGCGGTTTCGTCCTGGATGAAGCGAAACCCCTCAATCCTGCCGATGAGCTCACCTTCAACACGCAGCAAACCCTGTTCGTCCACATTGGCCACAAGGTCTTCCTTCCGTTTTAGCTGTTTCATCAATACGCTGACGCGCCGGTCGACGAAACGGCGCGCCAGGCTGGCATGCAGCGCATCGGATATCCGGTCTTCCAGCGCCCGTGTCCGGCCGCGCCAGTACTGGGCATCCTCAAGCCAGTCCACTTTCTGGGATACATAAGTCCAAGTCCGCATAAATGCTATGCGCCGCGAAAGCGCGTCCACATCGCCGTCCACACGGTCTATTCTCCGGACCTGCGTCTCCAGCCAGTCATCAGGGATTCTGCCTCGGTTCTGGAGGAAGTCAAAAATCGCCTTGAGCAGCTCGGAATGATCCGCCGCCGACACTTTGCGAAAGTCGGGGATTTGGCACACATCCCACAACAGGCGGACATCCGCGGGCGATTTCATCCTGTCATTGATCATGGCGAGATCGGTCATGTCACGCAGCGCCAGGACGTCGTCAGCCTCGCGGGCCCGGGTCAGCAGCGGATTGTCGCTCGGGGCGGCGAGCGAGTCCAGAAGCGCCGCGATCGATCGGAAATCCAATTCCGCATTGCGCCACTGAAGCTTCTGCAGAGGCCGGAACCGGCTGTCCTCGACCGCCGAGGCGATGTGCGGCTCCAGCGGTTCGGCCGCCGCTGTCACGCCAAACGTTCCCGGTGTCCGGTAGCGGCCGGCGCGGCCGGCAATCTGTCCGATCTCATGGGAGCCGAGCGGACGGATGCGGCGTCCGTCAAACTTCATCAGACCGGCAAACGCCACGTGGTCGATATCCAGATTCAGTCCCATGCCGATCGCATCGGTGGCGACAAGGACATCGACATCGCCGTTTTGGTAAAGCGAGACCTGCGCGTTCCGCGTGCGCGGACTCAGCGCGCCGAGCACGACCGCCGCCCCGCCCCGCCGCTGACGGACGACTTCCGCGATCGCATAGACATCCTCGACCGAAAATCCGACGATCGCGGAACGCGGCTTGATCCGCGAGATTTTCTTCACACCTGTGTAGCTCAATGCCGAGAAGCGGCTTCGCCGTTTGAAGTCTGCCTCGGGCACCAGCTGTTCTATGAGTCTGCGCATTGTGTCGGAGCCGAGAAACACGGTTTCGACCTGGCCGCGCGCCGACAGCAGCCGCTGCGTAAAGATATGACCGCGCTCGGCATCGCCGCAGAGCTGAATTTCGTCGACGGCGAGGAAGTCAACGCCGCTGGCCTGCGGCATCGCCTCTACAGTGCAAACCCAATACCGGGCCTGTTTCGGGATGATGCGCTCCTCACCGGTCACCAGCGCGACACAGGAGGGTCCGCGCGCTTCCCGCACACGGTCGTAGACCTCGCGCGCCAACAGACGCAGGGGCAGACCGATCATGCCGGTCCGGTGGCCCAGCATCCGGTCAATCGCGTACCAGGTCTTGCCAGTGTTCGTTGGACCGAGGACCGCCGTCACACGGTTTCCGCTCACAGCAGCAATCATTCAATGCACGACGCTAAATCGACTCTTCGGCAATCTTTTCCAGCAGCTGCGCGATTTTGTCGGCAAGGCCGATGCGGCTGGGAAAGATCTTCTCGATTTCCCAATAGACCTCCAGCGCGCCCACGTGGTCGCCATAATGTTCCATGATCATCGCCAGACCGGCCATGGCGCCGAAGTGCCGGTCATTCAATGACAGCGTTTTGGCGATGTCGGCCAAAGACATCTCATGCTCTCCCATCAGATACCACGCTGTCGCCCGCGCGTTCCAGCCTTCGGCGAATTCCGGAGCATGATCCGTCAGCGCAGTGAAATGCTCAATGGCGGCGCGGTGGTTTCTGCGCCGTATCGCCCGCCGACCCCGCTGCAGCAAGAGGTTCAGCGCCGGCGAGCCGGAATCCGACCAAAGCCGGAGGATTTGCCTTTCAATCTCAGCCGCGGTTGCGGTGTCAGCTGTCAGCAGCCGTTCAAACAGAAGATCCTCGCGGCCATCGTCAGCCGCGCCCGGGCCCGCCGACAGGTTGAACACGCCCACAAGCAATGCAACAGCGCCGATCAAGCTGCGCATATTTGGATTTGTCAACTTTTGGCCTCCTGCCGCCCGGGCTATCCTGAGCATTCGCTCAAAGGAACACGGAATCTCAATGACCGCAACCATTGGCGAGGCTCTAGAAGCGCTTCGATCGGCATTTCCCGACGGATTTGACAGCTGTGTTCAGTTTGAAATCACGGATCTCGGCTGCCTTGTGCTTGACTCTGGCGGCGCCCGGCAGGGAACCGATGACGCCAGCTGCACATTGCGGGCCGATGCCGACACGTTCATCGCCGTGCTTTCCGGTCAGGCAGACCCGGCGCAGCTGTTCTTCAGCGGCCGTCTGCAGATTGAGGGCGATCTGGGGGTTGCCATGCGCCTTGGCCAGCAGCTGTAGTGGCTTTCCCGCCCGCCCCATATTTCGCCGATATCGACATAGGCCTTTCCAGATGCTCCGCCTGGTGGCTGCATGCAAAGGACGGCACACGGCTGCGCATGGTGCATTGGGGCGAGGGCGACAAGGGCACCGTGCTCTTGTTCAACGGACGAACCGAATACGCAGAAAAATACGGCGAGGCGGCCGACGCGTTCAACCGGCGCGGATACGCCTTCGCAACTCTCGATTGGCGGGGGCAGGGACTGTCCGACCGCCAGGCAGCCGACGGGTCCATGTGCCATATCGACGATTTCGCCGAGTTTCAGATCGATGCGGACACGGCTTTGGACGCCGTGAAAACCATTGGATCGCCCGCTCCGCTGTTTGTGTTCTGCCACTCAATGGGGGGCTGCATTGGACTGCGCCAGCTGCACCGGGGCGCCGACATCCGGGCGGCGGCGTTTTCCGCCCCGATGTGGAGAATCTATCTCAACCGCATCGCCCGCCGGGTTGCCGCCGTGGGGTCTGAATTGGCGTGCCGGCTGGGCCAGGGGAAACGCTACGTTCCGGGGGCCACTCACAGAAACTACATTCATTTCGCCAATCCGGTGTGGAACCGCTTAACCTCTGACACCGAAAGATTCTCACTGCTCAAGCGACAGATCAAGGTTCATCCGGAACTGTCGGCCGGCGGACCTTCCTATGGCTGGGTCCATGCCGCGCTGCGCGAGTGCCGCGATCTGATCGCGCTTCCACCGCCGGATTATCCGGCTTTTGTCGCATACGGCGCCGGCGACCGTATCGTCGATCCAAAAGCCGTCCGCATCATTTGCGCCAAGTGGCGACAGTGCGATCTTGAGGTTTTGCCGGATGCCCGTCACGAGCTCCTGATGGAGCGCAGGGAAATCCGGATGCGCGTCATTGAACGAAGTGCGGCTTTTTTTGACAGCCGCCTCTGACAGAGGCGCCAATTCCAGCGCAGGCAGAGGCCGGACCCGCTCAGCCGTTCCAGTCGAGGGCCCGCAAGGCGGTTGCGTGCAGCTCAGCAGTCGCCGCGGCGACAATGCGGTCAGCTGTGTGGGCCGGACCGCCGGTCCAGTCGGTCACAATGCCGCCGGAGGCGCGCACCACAGCAATCGGCGCGTGGATGTCGTAGGGTTTGAGGCCCGCTTCGACGACAAGATCAATCTGGCCCAGAGCGATCAAAGCATAGCCGTAGCAGTCAAGCCCATAGCGGGTTAGCAGCGCCATCTTTGAAAGCTGTTCAAATGCCAGACGCTCCGCCTCGGTTCCGATTTCGGGAAGGGTTGTGAACAGGATTGAATTTTCAACCCGGGTTGTTCCGCGGGCCCGCAGCCGGCGGTAACCCCTGGGTCCGCGCATCATGGCGGCTCCGAAACCACCTTCAAATCTCTCGCCGATATAAGGCTGTTCGATGATGCCGTAGAGCGGCCCCTCCTGGTCTGAAACGCAGATCAGAACCCCCCAGACCGGCGCGCCGCTGACAAACGAACGGGTTCCGTCGATAGGGTCGAGCACCCAGCAAAGCCCGGAAGTGCCGGTGAATGATGCAAACTCCTCGCCGAGTACTCCGTCGTCGGGACGGCGCTTGGCAAGCACTTCGCGCATTGCAAGTTCTGCTCCCCGGTCCGCCGCGGTGACCGGATCCCAACCGTCGTCCGCTTTATTCTCGGCGCCTAGTTTCCCCGACCGGAACAGATCGACTGTGGCAGCCCTTGCGACATCGGCAAGTTCGCGCGCCACATCCGTCAGTTCCGCCTCCAGCCCCGATTCAAGCCGGCGCATCGCCATTAGATCCCTCCGTGCCTTGCCAGAAGGCGGCGCCCCGCGGCCGCCCTGCCAACGGAGGGAGGATTCGCGCATTGCGTCTCAATCTTTGCCAATTGGCGCCGGTTGCGCAAGGCGGCTCATCAGCCCGGCAGCTATTCCACAATTGGGTTTTTCCTTGGTTCGCAGGAGTGTTTTGGTGTTCTGTTGATTGTGTGTGCGTTCGCAGGCCGGTTCAGGCCCTGCCGCAGCGTTACGGTGGCCGCTGTGGTTCCTGCGCTGTCAGGCTCGCCATCAGTTGGTCCCAGCAATCGAACAGCATCGGGCAGTGGGCTGACCGGATCAGATCAAACATCCGTCGCCGGAATCCACAGTTGCGATAGAGTTGCTGCTCTGAGCCCCGCAGCTGCCAACGCACAGGAGTCGTCAACGCCGGTTGTGGCTGCTCCGTCGGACCCCAGGGGTGTTAGGTCCCGGATTATTCAGGCCTGAAACGGCGGGTTTGTCCCACATTCCCTGCCGGCGTTTTTTTCAGTGATTCAGCTGCAATCCGGGACATCGGTTCTTTCCCAAGCAGGGTTTTTCAAGTCGCCACACTGTCCGGCCGGGAACAATGTCAGGCAGCTGTTTTTGGCCCGGGCCAGCCGATCCGCCGGATCTGTCCCGAAAACCCCGTTGCGGGTTTTGGGACGGCAAAATATTCAGGGACGGGTAAAGAGACAGTTTCAGATCTCGAAAAGACGGCGGAATGACCGGATCAAGACCCATCCCGCAAACGGCCGGTTTGGCGACGGAAGATCCGGCCCGCCGAAATGGAGAGTCTATGGTCGCCTGGCTGCGGGAGGACGCCAAGAATGCAAGGTAAGCCCGCTGCCAGAAAGGGCGACATCTGGTGATCAGCATCCTCGGCATGACGGAAATCCGCCGCCGCGGGGCGGAGGGAACGCCGAAAGCCCGGGTCGCCCGCGATCTCGGCATCTCGCGGATGACGGTCTACCGGGCCCAGAAGGAGGAATGAAGGGTTGAAGTTTCACCCCTCCCGTACCATATGGTCCGCGACAGCAGCGCTGTCGGCGACCCGTCATGCCGTGCGCAGGGCGGGAGCTGCGGCGACCCGGGCCCTAGAAGGCCCGGTTGCGAGCCGCCCGGAAAACCGTCCCGCGGGGCGGTTTTCGATTCAGAGGACAAATATCCCGAAGTTCCCGCGAAGTCCTCTGGCCTTCTCTTCGCCCCTGTAAATCCACATGCGCGAATAGGCGACGGCATCGGCGAGCTGCAGAAGCCGCAAAGCCGCCGAGCTGATCTGGACAGCCGCGGCCACGGCCCGGAACCGTCCGTCGCTTTCAGCCGCCAGGGCGATGATCCGCCGGCATTCGGGATCGCAGTTATGGTGGTTGCGGTCCATGATGAGTTCAACGTTGCCCACGCCGCGCGCCCCGAGGCTGTGGAGACTTCGGAACCTGCCGACGGCGATCTTCACCGTCTCGATCACGTTCCCAGCATAGATCGCCGGCGGACTGCCCTGCGTAACCGTTCCCATCCTGTTCATCAGGATCATTCCCTGCGCCGCGCCGGTCTGCGCGAAGCGCGCCAGGAGGCTTTGAAGATACTCCTGCCGGACGGCCGCGGAATGAAGCTCGCCGACCTCCGGCCCCAAAAGGTCGCTGAGTGCTTTATCCGCCCGCCCGCACTCGCGCGCCCACGCCATCACACAGCCGAGCGCGAAGCCGTTCGCGCCCGCTGTTCCGCATTCTTCCACAAAGCAGAGGATGCGCTTGTTAAGAGCCGCCATTATTCTTCTTTCTGCGACGAATCGATCGCGCGTTGGGGGTTTCGGTCAACGCGCGTGACCGCTCCCTTTCCTGCCGTTCTTCGTCAAATCCCGGCTCGAGCTCTTGGAGTTTCCTGACCAGCCCGTCGAGGTGATACCGGTTTGACCCATAATCGCCTGTCGCAGTCTTCCGCTGCTCGCGCCTTTCGAGGCCGCGCTTTTCGAGAGCTGCGATATTGATCCTCAGGGTTTGAGGTGTGATTCCCATGCGCAGGGCGAGTTCGCGCTTCGACGGGAAAGGCGGCCGGCCCGGGCCAAAAACAGCTGCCTGACATTGTTTCCGGCCGAACAGTGTGGCGACATGAAAAACCCTGCTTGGGAAAGAACCGATGTCCCGGATTGCAGCTGAATCACTGAAAAAAACGCCGGCAGGGAATGTGGGACAAACCCGCCGTTTCAAGCCTGAATAATCCGGGACCTATCACGCGTCCTTGAACGAAAACTCCTCGCAGACCCGGCGGCCCAGCGCCGACCGGCTGTCAAAACTCTCCCCGACAGGATCCGCGCTATCCGCGAAACCGCCGCCTCTTCCCGCAGTGTGCGGCTGATCTGTGACTGTGCCATGCGGATGCTTTGCCACAGAAAAAACCCGTTGTTCAGCCCTTTTTATGCATACATGGTAGGGCTTGCCTGCTGTCATGCAGGATCATGACCACTCGGCAGAACTGGCCAACGGCTGCATTCCCTCCGACCAGCCAAGCGAAGGCCGGCGCGGTAGCCTCCATGACCGCCGTGGCCGGGAAAACTTCCATCCGACCCGGATTCCTTCCCGCCAGTGTGCCCATTGACCCCGTTTACGGCCTTTGCCATCCTGTCGAGGCTGTCCCGCAATATGGCCGGCGGACAACCGAAGTTTATTCGCACCCATTTTTCGTATCCCGCGCCGAATTCCGCGCCGTCGCTCAGCGCGACCCTTGCGTTTTCGAGAAAGAATCTGTGGGGCGAAACCGGCAAGTCATACCGGCCGAAATCTGCCCAGCCAAGGTAGCTGCTTTCTGCCGGCAACATACGAGCTTCGGGCATCGCCTGCCTGACGATTGACTGCAGCAGGTCCCGGTTCTTCGCAAGCTGCAGCGTGACGGCCCGCCGCCATTTCTCGCCGCTGGCGTAGGCATGCTTCATGGCAACGAGACCCAATATGTTCACGCTGTCGACCATCCCGGACCGGGCAGCGGCAAACTGCGCACGCATCCCGGCGTCGGGAACGATTGCAAAGGCGGCCTTGAGGCCCGCAATGTTCCAGACCTTGCTTGCTGCCATCAGCGTTATCGTTCTTCTTTCGATTTCTGGCGACAGGGATGCGATCGGAACATGTTCACGGCCATCCAATGTGAGTCCGCAGTGGATTTCATCGGATATCACGACCAGGTCGTTTCGGAGACAGGTTTCGGCAAGGCCCTCGATTTCACCCCGAGTTAACACTCTACCGGTCGGGTTTTGCGGATTGCGCAACAGCAGCGCTTTTGCCCGGGCTGCGGCCCACTCCATCCGAACCGGGTCCGAACGCCAGCGACCCCGGTCATCGGGCTGGAGCGGAACATCGAGCCGCCTGAGTTGCCAGAATTCCGGCGCGGCCAGCAAGGGCTTGTACACCGGCGTTTCCAGAATGACGCCATCGCCGGGCGCCAGGAAAGCGCGAAGCGCCATGTTGAAACCGGGTTCCACCCCGGGAAGGAACACCAGTGCATCCGGTTCAATGCTCCAGCCATGGTCGCGCGCCATCGCGTCCACCAGGGTGTCTTGGAGATCGTCGCTGGGAATTCCGTAACCCAGCATTGGATGGTCGAGCCTTTCCCTGATCGCCGCAACGATCCCGGGGTCCGGGGAGAAATCCATATCCGCCACCCACATCGGCGTTACGTCAGGTGCGTAGCGGGACCATTTGGAGCTCCCCGTTCCAAACCTGTCGATTACCGTCTCGAAATCAAATGTCATCAATTCCGTCCGCCTTGGATCGTGGCGACAGCAACACGGCCGCGCGATCGGGCCACACTGCCCGCAGACCAACAGGAAGTGGCGCCAAGATCATCTCGCTGGCCAGCCCCCTGTCCACCTTGCGATCCCCTTCCAATGTTGTTTCAGCCGTTCAGGGAGGCAATTTGTCTCCAGCATAGCAAGGGCAGCCGGGATAGCACAGGGCAGGAGCGGAGACCTCGCGCGGGTCCGCCTGTCTGTCGTCCGCGTCCGCTGCCCGGGCGCATGGCCTCGCCTCCAGTCCAGAATCAGGTTGCGCACTTTCCCGATCCGGATATCTGCCATTTGTCTCAGGGCGCGATGCCAATCGGCACGGGACCGGACAACGGCAGCATACGCTTGGGAGCTTGCGACTCTGAAGTCCGGAACCGGCCGTGCGGACAGGATCAACACCGCCGACGCCGCGCAAGGACCGGCGCTTCACGGCGGCCGGAATTGACCGGGGCGTTTGCCAGCACCTTAGACCGATCTTCATCCCGCCGCCGCCCCCCGCGCTCCCTGCAAGACGTTGAAAACGTGAGGTTTTCTGGCCGCCGGGCCGCTTTTGTCTTGTCAAAAAGTTTCCAGTGCAAGTTGCGCGGTTTCAGGCCGCGTGCCCACTGACGTATTTTCGCAACAGTGCACATTATTATGGTGTTAAAGGAACACATCCTGTGGACAAGGAGACGGCAGGCACCATGGATTGTTGTCATTGCGCAGGGAGACCGCACATGTCATTCCACATCGAGACCATCCCCAACAGGCGCGGCCGCGACACAATCCTCCTCAGGGAGGCCTGGCGCGAAGGCGCGAAGGTCAGGAAGCGCACCATCGCCAACCTCACCTATCTGCCGCCGGCGGTCACCGACGGCTTCCGCGCCGTGCTCAGGGGCGGAATCGTTCTCGGCTCCCCGGACGAGGTTTTCGGGATCCGCAGGTCGCTGCCGCACGGCCACGCGGCGGCGGCGCTCGGGACCATGCGGAGCCTCGGATTCGAAGGCATCCTCGGGCGGAAAAAAAGCCGGATGCGCGGTCTCGCGATGGCGGCGGCGGCGGCCCGGATCATCGATCCGGCCTCCAAGCTCGCCACAGCCAGGGCCCTTGACCCGGAGACCGCCTCCACCAGCCTCGGGGAGCTGCTCGGCCTCGGGCCGGTCAGCGGCAACGAGATGCTGGACATGCTCGACTGGCTGCTTGAGCGCCAGCCCTGGATCGAGCGCAGCCTCGCGAACCGGCATCTCAGGGACGGGACGTTGGTTCTGTACGACGTCTCGTCCAGTTACGTTGAAGGGAGGAAATGCCCGCTGGCGGCCTTCGGCCACAGCCGCGACGGAAAGAAAGGCAAAATGCAGATCACATACGGGCTGGTCTGCTCGGGGGACGGAACCCCTGTGGCGGTCGAGGTGTTCAGCGGAAACACCGCCGACCCGGACACCGTCAGGGGCCGGGCGGAGAAGCTGCGCCGCCGTTTCCGGGTTGAGAACATCGCGCTGGTCGGCGACCGCGGCATGATCACATCGGCCCGCATCAGGGAGGATCTGATTCCTCTCGGCCTTGACTGGATATCGGCGCTCAGGAGCGCCGATATCCGGAAGCTTGTGAAGAAGGGGAAGGACGCGCCGGCGGCGCTGGATCCGGCGAGGCTCGCTGAGGATCAGGTCGCCGAGACCGTGTCCCCGGACTTTCCCGGCGAGCGGCTGCTGGTCTGCCTCAATCCCCGTCTGCGGGAGGAAAGGGCCCGGAAGCGGGAGGATCTGCTCAGGGCGACGGAACAGACGCTGGCTGAGATCGCCGCCGCGGCGTCCCGCCGCCGGCCGGGCCCGAAGAACCGGGAGATGACGGCGAAGGCCCTGGGGCGCAGGGGCAACAGAAAAAAGGTCGAAAAACACTTCAATATTGAGATCCGGGACGGCGGAATGGACTGGAGCCGCGACGCGGCGAAAACCGCGGCGGAGGCGGCGCTCGACGGAATCTATGTGGTGCGCACCAGCCTCGGAAAGGAATCCATCGGCGGCGAGGCGGCGGTGGCGGCGTATAAAAGCCTCGCGCTCGTCGAGCGCGCCTTCCGGACCATGAAGACGTCAGGGCTGAGGGTCCGGCCGTTCCATGTTTACAATGAGGGGCGGGTGAAGGCGCATGTGTTCCTCTGCATGCTCGCCTGGCATGTGGAGCGGAGCATGCGGGAGAAGCTCGCCCCCATCCTGTTCGAGGATGACGACCGGGAGGCGGCCCGCGCAAGGCGGTCGACCCCTGTGGAGAAGGCGGAGGTCTCCGAAAGCGCCAAGGCCAAAGCGGCCTCGAAACAGACCCCTGACGGCCTGCCGGTCCACAGCTTCCGGACGCTGCTCGCCGATCTCGGAACGCTGACGCTGAACGACGCCTTCCTGCCCGGAAGGCCCGGCAGCGCGTTCCGCATGGCCGCGCGGCCGACCGCGCTCCAGAAAAGGGCCTTTGAGCTTCTGGAGATCAAACCGCCCGGAAATGTTGTCAGTTCAATGACAGGCTGAAAAAGCCCTCCGGCCCGGCCGGACCCCCAGAAAATCAAGCGAAAACAACATGGTGTCCTTGCCTGCGCGGAGAAAACCTGTCAAATCCCGGCATGAAGTTCGGCTTAGATGACGCGCCCGGCGGATACCCTTTCCTTGTCATTTTCAGGACGGATTGTCTCACCATTCGTCAAGAACCGGGCGAATGGGGCTGTCCACAGCAGGGAATGCACTTGGCGGGCCGGAGCCGTGCAGCCGACAGCGCGACTTCAACAGGATCAATCGATCGAAGTTGCTCCGAATCCCTGGTTCTCACCAATTCCCGGGAAACTGTCATGCTGCCGCATAGCCCCGCTCGAACCAGCCCCCTGTGCGGCGTGGAACATACCGGCCGGCCCCGGGTTGACTGCAAATCTCCTTGCCGTCCCATCCAAGTTCTCCGCGCAGATAGCTTCGCGCGACGCGGACGGAGAATTTCCGCCCGTGAAAGGGACTCCAGTTCAAACCGTCATGGGCCTGGGTCTCGTCCCACGTGAATTGCCCCCTCTCGAGAACTGTCAAGTCAGCGTCGAGCCCAACAGCGATCCGGCCTTTCCGATCGTCCAGTCCAAAGAAACACGCAGGGCGTGCGCACAATTGTTCCGCGGCCAGGCGCGCCGCATCAAACCCGCGCCTCTCGGCTCCTGTGAAAAAGGCGGGCAACAAGGTTTCAACGCCAGGGACACCGGCACCCGCATCAAAGATGGATCCGGTCAGCTTGTTGTCGATGGGCCAACTGGAATGGTCGGATGAGGTGAAGCCAACCAAGCCGAACTCGATTGCGTGCCAAAGTGGTCCGAGCTGGCCTGGCCGAATGGGCGGGTTCACCTTCATCCGGGCGCCCAGGGCTTCTCCGTCGTTCTCCGGGTCGAACCACAGATAATGAACGCAGAGTTCGCCGGTGGCGCGCACCCCAAGTTCAGAGAAGCTCTCCACGAGATCTAATCCGTCACCCGTCGACAGGTGAACGATATGCACGTGCGCTCCTGTTGCCAGGCCGAGCGCAAGAAAATGGCCGGTTGCAGCCAATTCGGCCGCGTGCGGCCGGCTCTCCGAATGGGCAACGATTCCGTTCAGACCCATCGCGCGCGCCCTTTGAATCCGCGCACGCACGATTTCCTGGTCTTCATTGTGAAGGCAAAGCGGAAGATCGCCGCAGGCCAAAACTTCCAGCATGTCAAGACTCAGGTCAGAGGAAATCCGCGGGAATCTTGTCGGACTGCTTTCAAAGGAGGAAATCTTGAAGCCAACGACACCGCCATCGATCAACTCTTCCAGGTTTGTCGTGCCGGTGTCGGACGTTGCCGTCCCGTACAGAGCCACATCGGCGTGAGCGAGGTTCTCGATCGCATCAATCTTGGCGTTCAGCCGACTCGCACGGTCCACCGGCAATGGGTTATCGTAGGGCATGTCCACGAGCGTGGTTACGCCGCCGGCTATCGCGGACCGCGTCGTGTCGGCCAGCCCCTCCAGCCCGTTATAGCTGCACGCGTGGGTTTGCCCATCGACAATGCCCGGCAATACAAGGGCATCGCCCGCGTCATGAACCTCGGTTGCGCCAGGCGGCTTTCCAGAGCCGATCTGGGCAATCCGTCCGTTCTTCACGGCTACCCAACCATTCTCAATCGGGTCGCTTCCAGCCATGACCTGTCCGCAAAGAACCAAATCCATTTTAACAACCTTCCCTGAAATAACCGATATCCAGCTGTGCAGCGGCGGTTGCGGCAGCAGCCTGAACAGGATCGTCCGCCGGCAAGCCAAGAACGGCCTGAAGGCGGTCGCGTCGCTTTCCCATTCCGGCGCAGCCGAGTATGGCTGCATCCGCGCCATCCCGGCCCCGCAGCGCCATCCCGGGTCCAATGACCGTATGTGCGATGCCTCCGCCGGAACTTGCTTCCGATACGCCCTTGTTCACCTGTCTGTCATCGGCAAACCGCCGCGCGGTCTTGAGTTTCCCGAGATGGCGGGCATGTCTCGAAACCGAGGCCGGGCCGCGGGAGATCGCCCTGAAACGCCTGCCAAGCCGCAGGGCAGCATAGTCAGCGGCCTCGGCGTTTCGGATTGCCGGAACAGCGACAA
>CBDCSZ010000016.1:0-17978 GCA_965221935.1 Paracoccaceae bacterium | reverse complement strand
GCGCCGTAAGTCCGCATCAGATCGCGCTGCATGGCATCCGAGGCGGCAAGCCCCTGCACCATGTTGACGAGCATTGGAAAGAACACCATGGCCACGACCACCGCCGCTTTCGACTGCCAGCCAAATCCGTACCACATCACAAAAATCGGCGCCGTTCCAACGATCGGCAGCGCCGCAAGAAAGTTTCCGACCGGCAGCAGGCCCTGTTTGAGAAACGGCGACCGGTCAATCAGTATTGCGGTGACAATGGCGGAGCCGCATCCGATTGCGTAGCCGGACAGAGCGCCCTTCACAAATGTCTGCACAAAGTCGCCCCACAGCATTCCGAGGCTGCGCATGAAGGCATCGGCGATCGCTGTCGGCGCCGGAAGAATGACGCCCGGCACTTCGAGACCGCGGACAAGACATTCCCAGACAACAAGGATTGTCACGCCGAACAGAGCAGGAACAGCAAAGCGGGGAAGGCGCCGGTCCGGCGAAGCGGCAAGCGCCGCGTTGATGCGCCAGGCGCCGGCCCAGAAAACGAAAGCGATGACGATCAGGGTCACCGGGCTATCCCCATGCGCCGCAGAGTCACGGTCTGCGCAAGTCCGACCAGGCCGACCAGAACCGCGGCAAGCGTTGCCGCCGCCAGCAGGGCTGACCAGATTTGCACGGTTTGCCCGTAATAGCTGCCCACCAGCAGTCGGGCGCCGAGCCCGGCAACCGCGCCGGTGGGCAGCTCGCCGACGATGGCGCCGACCAGCGAAGCGGCGACGCCGACCTTGAGAGACGCAAACAGAAAAGGCATTGAGGCGGGCAGCCGGAGCTTCCAGAATATCTGCCAGCGGCTGGCCGCGTAGGTATCGAGCAGATCAAGATCCATTGTTTCCGGGCTGCGAAAGCCCACAACCATTCCGACAACGACGGGAAAGAAGCTCAGATAGGCGGATATGATGGCCTTCGGCAGCAGGCCGGACAGGCCGATCGAATGCAGAACGACGATGATCATTGGCGCAAGTGCCAGTATCGGAATGGCCTGACTCGCGATTGCCCACGGCATCACCCCGAGATCCATGGCCCGGTTGTGCACAATTCCGACGGCGAGCAGAATGCCGAGAAAAGTGCCGATCACGAAACCGAGGACAGTCGCCGAAAGCGTGATCCAGCCGTGGAACACGAGGCTGCGCTTTGAGGTGATCCTTTTGTTGACCGTTGTGTCCCAGAGTTCCGCAACCACCTGGTGCGGCGCGGCGAGGCGCGGCCGGTCCTGCGACAGAGTGTCCGCCACCAAATCCGCCATCGAAAGCTCAATTCCGGCCCGCCGGGCCTGGTCATGGGCCCATTTGGAATTGAGCCCGACTGCGCCGGCATACCAGATGGCCACAATTGCTGCGACGACCGCCACAACCGGCAACAGCGCCGCAGCTACCCAGTCAGTCATGAAAGCTGCTTTCGCGGAGTTTCTGCCGAACCTGATGCGCAATAGAGATGAATTCCGGCGAGTCCCTGATTTCGAGCGGCCGCTCGTCCGGCAGGGTGCTCTCAATCACCGCAGTGATGCGGCCGGGCCGGGGGCTCATCACGACAATCCGGTTTGACAGATAGACCGCCTCGGGAATGGAGTGGGTCACAAAGCCGATTGTTTTCCCGGTTTTGCGCCACAGTGCGAGCAATTGTTCATTGAGGTGATCGCGGACAATCTCGTCGAGGGCGCCGAACGGTTCGTCCATCAACAGGATGTCGGCGTCGAACGCCAGCGCCCGGGCGATCGAAGCGCGCTGCTGCATTCCCCCCGAAAGCTGCCATGGAAAGCGGTTTTCAAATCCCGTCAAACCGACAAGGTCGATCACGCGCTGAACGCGTTCGTTTCTTTCACTGCGGCTGTGGCCCATGATTTCCAGCGGCAGCCGGACATTGGCCGCAATCGTGCGCCACGGGTAGAGGCCGGCCGCCTGAAAAACATAGCCGTAGGCGCGCGCCCGGCGGGCGTCGTCGGGACTCATCCCGTTGACGGTCATTTGCCCGGATGTCGGCTTTTCCAGCGCCGCGACCACGCGCAGAAACGTTGTCTTGCCGCAGCCCGATGGGCCAATCAGAGAAACAAACTCGCCCTTGTCGATCTCAAGGCTGACATCCCGCAGCGCCTCGACCGCGCCGTCGGCCGTGTCGAAAGCGAGGCCGAGATTTTCCGCCTGGATTGCCGTTTCCGCCATCGGACAGGTTCTTGATGCGCTGCGCAGGCCGGCGGGTCAGATTCCGGCGGGAATGTTCAACGGGTCGCGTTCGATTTTGCGGGGACTGTTCAGCGCCTTCCATTTTGACAGCGCCGCGTGCGGCGCCGGGAATGGCGGCCTGGGCACAAACCGACCGCGGCCGGGCTGCGGCTGGGAATTCTGGCCCCACGCCCAGATCACCTCGCCGCGCGACAGCGTGTAGCGGGACTGTGCCCTCACTTCGAATCCTTCAAACACATTGTAATCGAGCACGGACTTATGCGTGGTGGCGGTAATCGTCTTGTGAATGGCTGGATCCCAAACCACTATGTCGGCGTCGGCTCCGGGCGTCAGCGCGCCCTTCGTCGGGTAAATATTCAAGATCCGCGCGATGTTGGTCGAGGTGGCGGCGACGAATTCATTCGGGGTGAGACGGCCTTTCTCCACACCCTCTGTCCACAGCACGGCCATCCGTTCCTCAAGACCGCCGGTGCCATTCGGTATGATGGTGAAGTCATCGCGCCCCATGCGCTTCTGCTCGGTTGAGAACGCCGCGTGGTCGGTCGCGACCACCTGCAGAGATCCGGCGGCAAGCCCGTTCCAAAGCCCTTCCTGGTGTTCTTTGGCCCGGAACGGCGGTGACATCACCCGCCGCGCGGCGTGCTCCCAGTCTTTTGAGAAATATTCGCTTTCGTCGAGCGTCAGAAACTGGATCAGCGGTTCGCCATAGACCCGAATCCCCTTTTGCCGGGCGCGGCGGATCGCCTCGTGCGCCTGTTCGCAGGACACATGCACAATGTAGAGCGGAACCCCGACGGCATCGGCAATCATGATGGCGCGGTTCGCCGCTTCGCCTTCGACTTCCGGCGGCCGCGAATAGGCGTGGCCTTCAGGACCGGTGATGCCTTCCCGCAGATATTTTTGCTGGAGCTCGGCAACGATATCGCCATTCTCCGCATGCACCATCGGCAGGGCGCCAAGCTCGCGGCAGCGGTTGAACGACGCGAACATTTCGTCGTCTTCGACCATCAGGGCGCCCTTGTAGGCCATGAAGTGCTTGAACGAATTGACTCCCATGTCGACGGCGTCCTTCATTTCGTTGAAAATCGACTCGTTCCAGCCGGTGATCGCCATATGGTAGCCGATGTCGGAACAGATCTGCGGCGCCGCCTTGCGGTGCCACTCATTGATCGCGTTACGGATTGAGCCGTCTTCGCCAGGGAGACAGAAATCCACCAGCATAGTCGTTCCGCCGGCCGCCGCCGCCCATGTCCCGGATTCAAAGGTTTCAGCCGCAGTTGTGCCCATGAAGGGCATTTCCAGATGGGTGTGCGGATCGATGCCGCCGGGCATCACATATGCGCCTTCGGCGTCCACATAGGATGCGCCTTTCAAATCGTCGCCGATGTCGGCGATGCGTTCGCCTTCAATCAGCACATCGGCCTTGAAGGTGCGGTCGGCGGTCACCACGGTGCCGCCCTTGATCACTTTTGACACTTGTTCCCCTCCCTCAAAATCTCGCATCAATCCCGGCGTGTTTCATCCCAACCCACATGCCGCGGCGCCGTCAGGGAATGATCTCCGCGGTCTCAACGACGGCGTGGAACAGCACATTCGCCCCGGCGGCGGCCCACTCAGGACTGATGTCTTCGGCTTCGTTGTGCGAAAGCCCGTCGACGCAAGGGCACATCACCATTGCCGTCGGCGCGACGCGGTTAATCCAGCAGGCGTCATGCCCGGCGCCTGAGATCAGATTCCGGTGCGAATAGCCGAGCCGTTCGGCCGCGTTCCTGATGGCGGCGACACAATCGTCGTCAAACTTCACCGGACCGAAACCGCCGACTTTCTCAAATTCGGCCGCAAGGCCCATTTCTTCGCAGATGCGTCTGCCCTCGGAGTGAAGGCGGTCCTCCATGGACTTAATGACATCCATGTCGGGAGACCGGAAGTCGATCGTGAACACGGCTTTCCCGGGGATCACGTTGCGGCTATTCGGGTGGACTTCAATATGTCCTGCCGCGCCGACCGCATGCGGTTTGTTGTCCCATGCGATCCTGTCGACCGCGTCCAGAATGCGGGCCATGCCGAGACCGGCGTTTCGCCGCATCGGCATGGGCGTCGAGCCCGTGTGGCTTTCCTTGCCGGTGATTGTCACCTGTGTCCACGACAGACCCTGACCGTGCGTCACCACGCCGATATCCTTGCCTTCGGCTTCCAGGATAGGACCCTGTTCGATGTGCAGCTCGAAAAACGCCCGCATTTTCCTTCGGCCGGCGATCTCGTCCCCCTGCCAGCCGATGCGCTGCAGCTCGTCGCCGAAACTCTTGCCATCGGCGTCGGTCAGCGCATAGGCCCATGCTTCGCTGTGAACCCCGGCGAACACGCCGGACGCCAGCATCGGCGGGGCAAACCGCGTGCCTTCCTCATTGGTCCAATTGGTCACCACAATCGGGTGTTTGGTCCGGATTCCGAGTTCGTCGAGTGTTCGGACGATCTCAAGGCCGCCGAGCACACCGAGCACGCCGTCATACTTGCCGCCGGTCGGCTGGGTGTCGAGGTGCGAACCGACATAGACCGGAAGCGCTTCCGGATCGGTTCCCGCGCGGGCCGCAAACATGGATCCCATCCGGTCGACGCCAACCGTCAGTCCGGACTCTTCGCACCATTGGCGGAACAGGGCGCGGCCGGCGCCATCTTCGTCAGTCAAGGTCTGGCGGTTGTTGCCGCCGGCGACGCCGGGGCCGATCTTCGCCATTTCCATCAGCCCGTCCCAGAGCCGGTCGCCGTTGATCTTCAGGTTGCCCGAGAGTCGCTGCACATTGCCCTCCTTAATCACGCTGGCCCTCAATCGAGATTGCGCAGGACCCCGGCAAGAATCTCGAAAATCCTGTCGATGTGCGGTTTCTCGGCGATCAGCGGCGGCGACAGGGCGATGGTGTCGCTGGTGACCCGAACCAGCAGCCCTTGCTCGTAAGCGCTCAGAAATGCGTCAAAGGCCCGCTTCGCCGGCGTGCCCGGAATGGGTTCAAGTTCGATGGCGCCCACCATTCCGGTGTTGCGGATATCGATCACATGCGGGCAGTCTCTAAGGGAATGGATGGCGTTTTCCCAATAGGGGGACAATTCCTTCGCCTGTTCGAACAGGCCTTCCTCACGGTAGGTTTCGAGCGACGCCAGCGCGGCGGCGCATGCCACCGGATTGCCGGAGTAGGTGTAGCCATGGAACAGCTCAATCATGTGCTCCGGTCCGGTCATGAAAGCGTCATGCACCGTGGCCGATGTCAATACCGCACCCATGGGAATAACGCCGTTGGTCAGCCCTTTGGCGCAGGTGATCAAGTCCGGGCGGACTCCAAAATGGATGGCTGCGAAGGCGTCGCCAAGACGGCCGAAACCGGTGATGACTTCATCGAAAATCAGCAGAATTCCGTATTTAGTGCAAATCTCCCGAATGCGTTCAAGGTAACCGGCCGGCGGGATCAGCACGCCGGTCGAACCGGCGACAGGTTCAATGATGACGGCCGCAATCGTGTCCGGCCCGTGCAGCGCCACCAAACGTTCCAGGTCTTCCGCGCGTTCAGCGCCGTGTTCGGGCTGACCGCGGGTGAAGGCGTTCTTTTCGGGCAGATGCGTGTCCCGAAGGTGATCGACGCCGTTCAGCAGCGAGCCGTACACCCGGCGGTTGGCAACCATGCCGCCGACCGAGATTCCGCCGAAATTCACGCCGTGATAGCCGCGTTCGCGCCCGATCAGGCGGATGCGCTGTCCTTCGCCGCGGGCGCGGTGGTAGGCGACTGCGATCTTCAGGGCGGTGTCGACCGACTCTGACCCGGAATTTGTGTAAAACACATGGTCAATTCCGTTGGGCGCGATATCGATGATCCGGTTTGCCAGCTCGAAAGTCTTCGGATGGCTCATCTGAAATGCCGGAGCATAGTCGAGCTGCGCAGCTTGGTTTTGAATGGCTTCGACGATCTTTGGCCGGTTATGGCCGGCATTGCAGCACCACAGCCCCGCCGTGCCATCGAGAACCTCGCGGCCGTCTGCTGTTGTGTAGTGCATCCGGTCCGCCGCAACGAAAAGACGCGGCGCCTTTTTGAACTGTCTGTTGGCGGTGAACGGCATCCAGAATGCGCGCAGATCGTTGGGCCATTGTTTCTGGTCGAGCGGCATCGCGGGACTCCTCTCTTGGTCATGCCTTGCCGGGCGGCGCGGCAGGAAAAAATGAATTTGACCAAACGGTCAATATCAAGCTACCAAAGCTTTTAGTGCTGTCAAGAAAAAGCGGCAACACTGCGCTGGTCTTTGAAATTTTTGGGGGCGGCCGTTGGCAGAGGCATCCGGAACCACCATGGGCGGCACGGTTGCGCCCGTGCGGACGCGGCAAAACTCACGCATCCGCATGCAGAAAACCGGCCAGATTCTCGATGCCGCGCTGGACGTGTTCTCCCGCTACGGCTTTCGCGGCTCGACGCTCGATCAGATTGCCGCCGTGGCGGGAATTTCAAAGCCGAACCTGCTCTATTATTTTTCCAGCAAGGAAGAGATCCATGTCGAAGTGCTCACCCGCCTGCTGGATGAGTGGCTGGCCCCGTTGAAAGATATCGATCCGGACGGCGACCCGATTGTCGAAATCTGCCGCTATGTGCGCAGCAAACTGGAAATGGCGCGGGATTATCCGCGCGAAAGCCGTCTCTTTGCCAATGAGATCATCCAGGGCGCCCCGGTGATTCATGGATTCCTGAAGGTCGAACTGAAACAGCGGGTGGATGAGGCCGCGGGCATCCTGGATATGTGGTCGTGGTCGGGCAGGATTGCTCCGATCGATGCCCGCCATCTCATCTTTTCGATCTGGGCCACCACGCAGCACTACGCCGATTTTGCGGCGCAGGTGCGGTTTGTTCTCGGCAGCGACGACATCGCCTTTGACGACGCCGCGAAACATCTTGAGACCATGTATCGGCGTGTGCTCGATCCCGGCGCCAAAACGGCAGGCTGAACGCGCCGCCTCATTCGGCGGCGCAGGCCATCGCGTTGTTGGGGTGCTGCGTCCAGTTCCTTGAGCTGCCGTCGACCACCACTCCGGTGCGGGTGTCAGTTTCGCCGACGCTGAGCTCCTGCATGGTGATGCAGTTCTCGACCGGGCAGACATTGGCGCACATGTTGCAGGCCACACACTCTTCGTCGACCACTTCGAAGATCCGGCCCGGCCGCATTGCGATCGCTTGGTGCGAGGTGTCTTCGCAGACCGCAAAACACCGCCCGCACTTGATGCAGAGATCCTGATCGATGCGCGCCTTGGTGACATAATTCAGGTTGAGAAACTGCCAATCGGTGACGTTTGGCACCGCAAGGCCCTGAAACTCGGAAACCGTTTCGAAGCCCTTTTCTGCCATCCATTCCCGCAGCCCGGCTGTCAACTCGCCGATGATGTGGAATCCGTATGTCATCGCCGCTGTGCAGACCTGCACATTGCCAGCTCCCAGGGCGATGAATTCGGCGGCGTCGCGCCACGTGGTTATGCCGCCGATACCGGAAATCGGAAGTTCTGCGGTGTCCTCGTCACGGGCGATTTCGGCGACCATGTTCAGCGCCACCGGTTTCACCGCAGGCCCGCAATAGCCGCCATGCGATCCTTTCCCGTCGATCGAGGGTTCAGGTGAGAACGTGTCAAGATTAACGCTGGTGATCGAGGAAATTGTGTTGATCAGTGACACCGCATCGGCGCCGCCTGCGCGCGCCGCCCGCGCCGGGTAGCGGATATTGGTGATGTTTGGCGTCAGTTTCACGATCACCGGCATGCGGGTGTTCTGCTTTGCCCATCGGGTGACCATCTCAATGTAGTCGGGAACCTGGCCGACGGCCGATCCCATGCCGCGTTCGCTCATGCCGTGGGGACAGCCAAAATTGAGCTCGACGCCATCGGCCCCTGTTTCTTCGACCTGCGTCAGTATTTCTTTCCATGTGGCTTCCTCGCACGGCACCATCAGGCTGACGACGACGGCGCGGTCGGAATAGTCGCGCTTCACGACCTTGATTTCCCTGAGATTCGTCTCCAGCGGCCGATCTGTTATCAATTCGATATTGTTCATCCCGAGCAGCCGGCGGTCGGCTCCCCAGACCACGCCGTAGCGCGGGCCGTTGACATTGACGATGTGCGGATCGAGCCCGAGGGTTTTCCACACGGCGCCGCCCCATCCGGCTTCGAAAGCCCGGCGCACATTGTACTCTTTGTCAGTCGGCGGGGCGGAAGCGAGCCAAAACGGATTTGGCGAGCGAATTCCTAGAAACTCTGACTGAAGCGATGGCATTGTCGTCTCCCTGTGTTTCCGGCAGCCGCGGCTACTTGCTCAGCATCGTATGAATGTCTTCCGCCGCATCGCGGCCTTCCGCCACGGCGACAACTGTGAGGTCCTGACCGCCGCTGGCGCAGTCGCCCCCTGCCCAGACCCCTTCCAGGCTCGTCCGTCCGGCGCCTGCGACTTTGATTTTCCCTTTTTCAATTTCAAGCGAGGGCAATGCGTCGCTGAGGTTTTGCCCGATGGCGCGGAGCACAAGATCGGCGGCGACTCTGAAGGTTTCGCCGGTGCCGGCGAGGCCGTCCGGATCCGATCTTGTATATTCGAATTCCACCTCCCGGGCGGCGCCGGAGCCAAGTATCCGGACCGGGCGGGCGTTGGTCACGATCGACACACCGTTCGATGCCGCCAGATCCTGCTCATACCGGGATGCTCCCATTTCCCGGCGCGACCGGCGGTAGACCAGAGTGACCGATTCGACGCCGAGCAGGCGTGACTGGACCGCGGCATCGATGGCGGTCATGCCGCCGCCGATGACCACGACATTGCGGCCGACCGGAATAGAACCCAGATCATCCGCCTGGCGGACTTCGGCTATGAAATCGACCGCGTCATTCACATTGCCGGATTCGTTGCCGTCGACCGCAAGCGAATTGACCCCGCTCAGCCCGATGCCGAGAAACACAGCGTCGAATTCACTCCTGAGCCGGTCCAGCCTGTCCCTGTCAACCGGCGGCGCCCCGGTCTCCAGGCGGATGCCGCCGATCCCCTGGATCCATTTGACCTCGCGGCCGGCAAATCCGTCCACGGTTTTGTAAGCAGCGATTCCATATTCGTTGAGGCCGCCGCCTTTTTGGCTGGATTCAAAAACCGTGACCTCGTGCCCCTTCATGGCGAGGCGGTGCGCACAGGCAAGCCCGGCAGGTCCCGAGCCAACGACGGCGACAGTTTTCCCGCTCGGAGCGCTGCGTGTGAATGGATGCGAGCCCTTGTTCATCAACGAGTCGGTCGCGTAGCGCTGCAGCCTGCCGATTTCGACAGGTTTCCCCTCTGAGGTTTCCCGGACGCAGGCCTCTTCGCAGAGTGTTTCCGTCGGACAGACCCGGGCGCAGATGCCGCCGAGAATATTGCTGTCGAAGATCGTCCGGGCGGCCGCATCCGGAACATTGGAGGCGATCTGCCGAATGAACAGCGGTATATCGATGTCCGTGGGGCAGGCGGCGATGCAAGGCGCGTCGTAACAGAAATAGCAACGGTCGGCTGCCACAGAAGCTTCGTGTTCCGTCAAAGGCGGATGCAGGTCAGCAAAGTTTTCCGCATAAGTTTCCGGCGGCAGCCGGGCAGCAACGACCCCCGGCGTCATGACGCTGTTGGACAAGTTGACCTCCCACACAGCCGCGCTTTTGCTGGCGGGGACTCTGCCACAGCCGAGAAATTTTATCAAATGGTAAAATTCCCAAAAAAACGGTGCCGCGGAGTGCCCGCGGACCGGACGATTTGGTCTTCGCTGACAGCGAAAACACTGGCGTGTTTGTTGCACTGGCGTGTTTGTTGTCTGGGTTTTCCGTGCGCTGATTGAGGCGACTAGGTCACCGACGCTGGGGAATTGCCTCGGCTTTCCCCCTGGCGCACAGAGATGGGGCTTACGGCTCCTGCCCTTGCGGGTGCAGGGCCTTCCCGGAGCTCCAGCCATGCTTATGATGCGGGACTGTCCCGCCCTTATTGTGACCGATCTGGACTGACTTCCTTGGGGGTGGGGGTTGTCTTGACACGGATGAACATGGCGTGACGACAGGGGGCCGCGGAGGATTTGTCAATGCCGAAGTACGGATAGGCACTACAACGGCACTTTCGGGAAATGACAGAAAAAACCATCTGCATTCAATGCCTTGAAAGGCACCGAAATGAACAATCAAACAAAACCGTCGAAGTCGGGTCTCTCCTAAAGATCGAGGATGAACAAACAACTTGGTTTATTCCACACATACCGGGGTCTGGGGTTTCCCGCCGAAACGGAGATACCGGCAGGACCCATGACCAGTTCATTCCTCCCGGGGTCCGGGTTAAGCTGCTGCCGGGATGTTTCAGGAATAGAGGTCTGTTCGAACAACAATTTGTTGTGCCGAAGTCACGCGGCCTGATCCTCGGGATCCGGTTCTGCCGATGGCCGCGGCAGTTGCATGCCAGCCCGGATCACATCAAGCGTAACTTCCACTCGGGCCAACCGCTCGCGCAGGTTACTGATCTCGTTCCTCACATCGGCAATGTCCCGCCGGACACCGGACATCTGAGTTATGTTCAGTGCGGCCAACGCCACACCAGTGCCAACTATCGCCAATACCAGTTCCAGTTGAGCGTCCATCATTTGGTCTCCAACACGATCCCCCCCACCATATAACATGGCAAGGCGCAATTGTCAGAAATGATGTGTCCTGCTTTCCTGATTTACGGACACACTGATTTCTTATCCTGAATGCTGACAATATCTGATGAAATGAGACGGGCCTGAGAGTGCTGCTGTACTGGATATGAATGCGTGTACCTGCTTGTCGTGCAACAGCATATACGTGCGGGGCTGGAAGGAAAACCGGCCAAACCGCAATGGAATGGCCGTCCTTTCTATGGTGTCACGACACTAGTCCGCGGTGCTCCGGCGCGAGATAACGCACCGGCCGCCTGGCGCCGCCCGAAAAAGTTCATATGTGTCTGAGCAGGTACAGCAACGCACCTGGTGAGTTATCTGTCAAAGAGGGGGCTGAATGAGGGGGCTGAATTCGCGGATGTTCGCCGCTTTGTCTTGGACAGCAGTGAAGTTCATTTCTCAATTTGCCTGCGTGTGCCGGGCGCATCCCATGGAAAAGGAGGGGAACGGCAGCTGTTGCCTTTTTTCTTCAAAGAGCGCAGATATATCAGGAAACTGACATTCTGCATCAGCTCCGTTTTTGAGAAACCGAG
This sequence comes from Paracoccaceae bacterium, assembly GCA_965221935.1. Taxonomy (GTDB): domain Bacteria; phylum Pseudomonadota; class Alphaproteobacteria; order Rhodobacterales; family Rhodobacteraceae; genus JAPOXR01. The sequence continues at coordinate 6,529 of CBDCSZ010000016.1, read as the reverse complement.
GTGAATTCCATGAAAGGTATCGGGCAGTATCCGGTGACTGTGATTGGACCGAGCGGCGCAGTTTTTTCCGACAACGGTTCAGGAAGAGGATGATGGAATTTTGCCGAAGGCGAAGGCCACACTCGGCATTTACGAAGAATTGAGGAGGAGAGCCACAGGCCTGACTCGGTCCAGCCACGCCTCCTGCACTGTGGACTGGAAATTTGAGAAACCCGTGTCTTGCGGAGGTGAATTCGCCGGAAACAGTGGAAGCGCAAAGCGAACAGCGCGGCGAATTCCAAATTTGCTCTGCGAAAATGAATTCCTTCGGGTCAAAACCCCGAGGCGCAGAAAGGCGAGCCGACCAAGACGCAGACTGTCGACCGCCGGACGCTGCAATTGGCGAGGTTCTGGAATGTCGGCAGCCAGGTCAGGCAGGTCAACGGCATCAGGTTATGACTGAGTATGAAGGCTGTGCCATTGGCGCGTTCGTCAAGCCTCAGCATCGCTTCCGGCAGCCCGGCCCCGAAATGATCAGTCTTCATCTGTGTTCGCCCGGACGGCGCCGATGGCGTGGATGCGGCCATCCCGCCGGCCAATCTTCAGGCCCGGGGAAAGACAGCGCGGCTGGATTGACTCAGCTCACACAGGCGCTGAGGCACGCGAAACCAGTCTGAGAGTTTGAATCATAAGTCGTGGTTTTCATTTAGTTTTGTATTTCAAACCTTTATCTGCCTCGCCACCCTTCTCATCAGAAACCGGCAGGCGGCGAGCTGCGCCCAGGCCACGGAGCTCTGCAGGCTCCGCTCATGGTCCTTCGCCAGGCGCCGGCGCCGCGACATCCAGGCGAAGGTCCGCTCCACCGCCCAGCGGCGGCAGAGGACGGTGAAACCCTTGATGTCCTTGGGTTCCGCACGATTTCCAGCACCGCGCCGAGGCCGTGTCCGGCCAGCTCCCGCTGCAGCTTCGGCCCGGCATTGCCGCCGTCCGTCCACAGCTTCGCCACCTGCGGCGCCTTCTCCAGCATCCCCAGAATCACCTCCACAGCGCCGTCCCGGTCCTGCGCCGAGGCCACGTGAACCGCGATCGTGATCGGGGATCCCTCCGCATCCACCGTGATGTGGCGCTTCCTGCCCTTGATCCTCTTTCCGGCGTCGCAGCCGGCGGGCCCGCCGCTCTCCGTTGTCTTCGCCGGCCGGCTGCCGGTCACGGCCGCCGCCGGCTCCTCCGAACGGCCCGAAAGCTCCCGCGCGAGGGACCAGAGGGCATTGAGCATCCGCTCCAGGACACCCGTGCGGCTCCATGCGTGGAAACAGTTCTGGATCGAGGTGAACGGCGGAAAACACTTGGGAACCGCCCGCCGCTGGCATCCCGTCGCGAGCATGAACCGGATGCCGTTGAAAACCTCCCGCATGCCGGGGACGCGGGGACGCCCCATTTTCGAGGGAGGCGGGATGAGCGGCCCGGTCACGGACCATTCGGCATCCGACAAATACGTTTCATATCTGTCCGCCGGTCGTTTAACTGCTCCTGAGTGGTCTCGTTCCAAGCCATGCGGTCCTCCATGTCTGGTGTTGTAGTCAGCTGGAATGTGCCACATCTGGGGAGACCACTCAACTTTTAGGTCAAGCTCTGAACGGAAGAACACTTGGTGAGGCCGTGCGAAATTCCGGATGTGTTTTTCAGCCGGCGCTTGTCAGAAAAACGCTTGAATCCCGGTCTGTGCGCGGCCCAGGATCAGCGCGTGGATGTCGTGGGTGCCCTCATAGGTATTCACCGTTTCCAGATTCAAGGCATGGCGCATCACCTGGTAGTCGATCTGGATGCCGTTCCCGCCGTGCATATCCCGCGCAGTCCGTGCAATATCGAGGGCCTTGCCGCAGTTGTTGCGCTTGGCGATTGACACCATCTCCGGCGCCATCTGACCGGCATCGATGAGCCGACCGATCCTGAGAGCCGCGAGCAGCCCCAGCGCAATCTCTGTTTGCATGTCTGCGAGCTTCTTTTGGTATAACTGCGCGGCCGCCAGCGGCCGTCCGAACTGCTTGCGTTCAAGCCCATAGCCGAGCGCCGCGGTCCAGCAGGCCTCCGCTGCGCCCATGACACCCCAGGCGATGCCGTAGCGCGCCCGGTTGAGGCAGCTGAACGGGCCTTTCAGACCAGACACATTCGGCAGAAGCGCATCTTCGCGGATCTCGACGCCGTCCATCACGACTTCGCCGGTAATCGATGCCCGCAACGAGAGCTTGCCTTCGATCTTGGGCGCCGACAGTCCTTTCATCCCTCTTTCCAGAACAAACCCCTTGATTGCGCCGTTATGCGCGTCGGACTTGGCCCAAATCACAAACACATCGGCGATCGGCGAATTCGAAATCCAAGTCTTCGTGCCGCTGATACGGTAACCGTCCGGGGTTTTCTCAGCGCGCGTCTTCAGACTTCCGGCATCAGAACCAGCTTCGGGTTCAGTAAGCCCAAAGCATCCGATCAATTCCCCGCTGGCCAGTCGGGGCAGATATTTCGCCCGCTGCGCATCGTCGCCAAACGCGTAAATCGGGTAGATCACGAGCGACGACTGCACGCTCATCATCGACCTGTAGCCGGAATCTACTCTTTCGATCTCCCGCGTTACCAGCCCATAGCTCACATAGCCGGCATCTGAGCCGCCAAATTCCTCCGGCAGCGTGATCCCGAGCAGGCCGGTTTTGCCCATCAGTCTGAACAGCGCAGGGTCGGAGTCTTCGCCCATGAAGTCGCCACGGACACGCGGTCTGAGCACGGTGTCGGCAAAACTGCGCGATGCCGCCTGAATCATAAGCTCGCTCTCGTCGAGCTGTTCTTCCAGCAGAAGCGGGTCTTCCCAATTGAAGCTCGCCCGAACCGGGGATTTGGTGTGTTCGGCAACTGCGCTCATAACTGATATCCTCTGTCGCTGTCCCACTGATCGCCGATCAAGGGATCCAAGGCTGTGGATACAATTGCGGCTCCCTCAGAGCAAGATTTCACGGCGCAGAACCCGTGTTTTCCGCAATTGCCGCCGACGTCCTTTGCGGCCCGGGGAAGGCACATGTCCCAGCGAGCGGCACCGCCGCATGCCGAAGGCTCGATACGGTTTGGCGGCGCCGAACTTTCCGGCATGGAGGCGTATCGGGTCGTCCGGATCGGAATCGCCCCGGCGCCAGAAGGCAGACGCAGTTTCGCGACCCTGACGGTTTTTGAAAACCTGACCGCCGCGGCGCGCCCGGGACAGCGGGATCTGGCATCGGTGCTTGATCTGTTTCCGCAGCTCGGTGAACGCCGCTCGCAGTTGGCAAGGACACTCTCAGGCGGCGAACAGCAAATGCTTGCAATCGCCAGGGCACTGCTGACAAACCCAAATCTGTTGTTGTTTGAAGAGGCGACGGAAGGGCTTGCGCCATTGGTTCGCAAGGAAATCTGGGATGCGGTTTCGGGATTGAGAGACTCTTCCGAACCGTCAATTCTTCTCGTCGGCAAATCCCTCAAGGAGCTTTCAAAAGCGGCGGACAGATGTGTCGTGCCTGCAAGAGGCCGCGATGTCTGGTCGGGACGACCTGCGGACCGGAGACGTCATTGAGCGGCACTTGGAACTCCAAGATCAATTCCGCGTTCGCGGAGCCTGTGGGATTGTCAGGAAACCCGGCCGCGGGCGTCGACAGTCGCAAATCTGACAACACCGCGATCCTCCTCGATCGCAATGCTGTCGAACAAATTGATCACCGGACAGATGTGGTTGGGGATGATCCGCACGCGATCGCCGACCTGCGGTTTGCGCGGCAGGCTCCTTGTGTCAAGCATACCGTGTTCCTCTGTGACGGCATAGAGCCGGGCTTCGGTTCCCCGAACCCGTCCAAAACCGTCTTCACCGAGCTTGTCGCTTGTCAATGACTTGGAGCCGGCGTCCAGGATGGCACGATCCGGCGTTGGGGTGCTGACAATTGTAGCAAGCACATCGATTGCGCAGTCTTCCTCCGCGCACGCGCCGGAAGTGATCACAGACTGATCATTGAAGATATATGTGCCGGCGCGATACTCGGTCACCGTCTCGAGACCGGCATCGCACCACATGTCAGGCGTCCCGCCGGTCGAAACACAGTCGCAGGCGCATCCTGCCTTGATGACCCGGTTTCTGGCCTCGGTGAGAAACTCACCCATTTTTTGTCTGCCGCCCGGCGGTGGGAATGTGGCAATCCCTCTGAAATCGAGATGCGAGGCGCTGCTGACCTGCAGTGCCAGCTGAGCGGCAGCGTCAGGCGATTGAACGCCGGTTCTTGCCCCTCCAGTGTCGCATTCCACGAGCACGCCGATTGGCGTGCCGGCGTCCGCCGCCGCCAAAGCCAGACCGTAGACGACCTGCGGACAGTCGGCCGTCACCTGAATGTCAGCGGTGCGGGCAAGCGCCGTCAGGCGGTTCAATTTGGCACGGCCAACGATATTGAATGTCACGAAAATGTCGGTGATGCCGGCTTCGGCCATGACTTCCGCCTCACCGAGTTTCTGCACGGTGATCCCGGCTGCGCCAAGAGCAATCTGTTGATGCGCCAATGCGGTCATTTTGTGGGTTTTGGCGTGCGGCCGGTTCTTGAGGCCGATTTGGTCACATCTCTTTTGCCATCGAATCAGATTGTTCTCGACGACTCCCATGTTCATGACCGGAATTGGCGTCTCCAGGCCGTCTATGCCGTTGGCGACGGGCTTGAGACCGGTTCGCGGCTCGCCTGCATTCGGGACCATTGCTCTGCCTCCGGTAAGACCAGCCGGTGTGTGCCGCCAAACCCGCGTACATACCGCATTTATCAGGCCATGCCGGAATTCGGTTGCGCACGGTCTGCCTCTCTTAGTTTTCCACAATTTTTTCAACATTTGTTTTCATTGCGAGCGATGTTTCTTTTGGCCGGCCGGCCTTGGACCCCATTCATAACAATGTCGCGATGTGTCGCAGAGCGCCATCAGCGCGACATCGGGAACCATGGCCCATGCCATCAGACCGCCAATGACCGCCACACTACAAGTTCGCGGAAGACCAGTTGAACGCCCTCTTCACATGATGTCTCACCACCGTGATGTCCTGAAGATTCCTTGCACAAACCCGTTTAGCCGGACCGGATCGGATGTTGATCCGCGGGTTTCAATGGCTTTGGCGGTTTCTAGCCTGGACATTGCAGCCGCTGCGGCACGGACAGGCTGGGTCTGGCGTCCATGGTCTGGATCAGAACCTCCGCGCGCTCGACGACGAGGCGAAGGCGGTCAAGGTCTGCTTTGGCCGGCGAAGTCACACACACCTTGCGCCGTTTCAGCGACCGACACGCCGCCGCGCGAAGCGATTCAGACGAAACGGCGGGTGGCGGTGTTGCTGTCCTTGCTTCGCAATCTCCAATGGGCGGTCTTCATCACTCCCAAGAAACCTGCCCCTTACTGGAGGCTGCGGCCCTTTGTCACTGTGGCTTCGCGAATGATTCTGCTGAAAAGTGTGCCCGGTCCAATTGCGCCTTTCCTTCGTCATCCCATGATGAAGAACAGTGAAAACAAAACCAGAATTATGGCCGGCATGTCTTTGCCAATCGTTTCGTTTCCCGGAACATGAACAGCGGGGATTTTCGCGGCTTCTTGCAAAACAGCGGTTTGGCCTTGGCAGAATCTGAATGGCGTGGTGCGCATAGAAGACCGTCAAGCCACCGCTGCCCCAACGCGCAGAATGTATGACCAGCGCCCAGGTCAAGAAAATTGAAGGCAGCAGCCTTGCCCTGCGTGACGCCAGAAACGGCATTCGACCAAGCGGGCGCACGATTGTACTATGGCGTCATGTGCACAATACAGAAACCAAAACTGCTGTCCGGCGGCAATCCGCAGATTCCCAAAGGCTACGGCAATGAGCCTGTCCAGGCTTCCATCGAAGCGATGCCGGGCTGGAAACAAGACCTCGGCCGCAAACTCGACAGGCTCATCGAAGAAACCTATCCCGGGGTGCAATAGGGGGTGAAATGGAACTCGCCGTTTTACGGCAGAGAAAAGAACATATGGTTTTTGAGTTTCCACTGCTCCACAAAATACGCGAAAGTCACATTCCTGGAAGGCGCGATGCTTGATCCACTTCCGCCACAAGCATCAAAACACGCAAAGGTGCGTTACCTCAACATTTATGAGGACAGGCACTTCGATGAGGCTCAATTCGTTGAATGGGTGAAGCAGGCGAGCCGGCTCAAAGGCGAGAGGTTGTAGCACGGCTTGATTTGGCGGTTGTTAGCCAAGGCCGCAAGGCGCAGGCCAAAGGGCACCTGGCTGTATTTGTGAGCCTGCGTGTTTGATCGCGCTTTGGTCGGCTGAATGGGTGGACGCTTGGACCGCTGCTCCCAAGTCGGAACTTCAGTGCGCTGCGGATAGGCGCGTTTTCCTCGTATGACTGAAGGACAGGATTGAAGGAGAAAGAAACTGCACACGGCGCGCGCGGCGCTTCCTGTGGAAAACTCCGCTGTTGCCGGGATGCTTCCCCTGCTTCATTCTGTGTTCGGGACCGCCGCCGCCGGGTCATGACACT
>CBDCSZ010000015.1:0-17249 GCA_965221935.1 Paracoccaceae bacterium | reverse complement strand
TGTCTCTTCGCCGTCGATTGTGACCGTCATGGCGTGCGGGTTGACGGAAACATTTCCGCCGCCGAAATCGCTGCCGATCCAGTCAATCATGCCATCGTAGTATTTGGCCCAGCCCTCTTGGAACAAAGCCATCTTCGAGAAAGCCGCTTTCGGGTCGGCAATGATGATCTTCGCCGTCGGATTGTTTTTCTTAAGATGGTACGCCACCATCGAAATCCGTTCATACGGTCCCGGCGGGCACCGGAATGGATTCGGCGGTGCAACCATGGCGTAGACGCCGCCCTCCGGCATGGCTCTCAGCTGCGCCCGCAGCAATTCGCTCTGCGAACCGGCCTTATACGCGTGCGGCATCTTGTTCTGCGATGACAGATCCCATCCGGCGACAGAGCCTTCGACATAGTCGATGCCGGGGGCCAGAATCAGTTTGTCGTATCCCAACGCGTCGCCGCCGGCGAGCGAAACTGACTTCGATTCCCTGTCAACTCCTACGGCCCAGTCATGCACTACATTGACGCCGGCCGCGGCGAGATTACCGTACGTATGGCCGATATCCTCGATTTCCTTAAACCCGCCGATATAGAGATTAGAGAAAAAGCAGGTGTAAAACTTTCGGGTCGGCTCAACCAGCGTGACGGAAATCTGACCGTCGCTGTCTTTGGCAATGTAGCGCGCTGCAGTCGCTCCGCCGGGGCCGCCGCCGATCACCACGACCCGCGGCTTGGTATGTCCGTCCGCATTGACCATAGGCGCCGCAACTGTTGCCGCCGCAGTGCCAATGAATGTCCGCCTTGTCAGTTTCATTTCTTTCTCCAGAGCTTTGACTTCAGTGGTGTGCTTCCGCGAAATATGCCGCCAATGCGGCGATTTCGTCATTTGAGAGCCGGTTTGCAATCATCTGCATAACAGGGTGCTCCCTGTGATTTTCCCGATAGGAATGCATCGCCGTCACAAAGGTCTCAACGTCCAGGCCAGTGATGGACGGTATACCGTCATCGGCACCATCAATCCGATGACAGGTCACGCATTCACTCGCCAAGTATTCACCATATTCCGGATCGCCCTCTATCGCAAGGATTTCGGGCGAAACGGTAAAATCCGCAAGCTGCGTCCCGCCCCCCAGACTCACCTTTTCGAGGAACGCGATGATGTCATTGCGGTCGCGGGAACCGCGCAGCCCGGCGAACACCATTTTCGTCTTCGGGAGAAATCGCCTTGGATTGGCAATGTAGGCGTCAAGCGTTTCCGGCGTCCAATGGAGTCCAGCCTGCGCCGCCTGCCGCATCGCCACGGAATAATCGAATCCTTCGACGGCGCCGGCCGGGGCCAGGAAAATGGCGTTCAACGGCGGCCCGAGTTTCATGTCCATCGCCGGATCCAGCTTATGACAGACAGCGCATTTCTTGAACAATCGCTCGCCGCGGACAGCATCGCCTGCAAGGCAGGCGTCAGTTGACGCCAAGGCGAGGCAAAGCGCCAGTGCCGGAATGAGCAGACTCGCCAGACACAAGCTTTGCGGAAGCGGACGCAGGGCGCACTTCACGAATGCGGTGCGGCTAAGCATGCTGCGCTGGCGGGACCTGCCGTTCAGACGGCGATGATCTTCCTGTGCGCCTTGTAAATCGATCCATCGTCATCGTGCCAGACGAAGGTGAACTCTCCCGACTCCGGAACCACGGCGTCAAACTGAAAATACGGATCCGTTGCCACCAATGGCCCCAGCGCGACATCCATGACATTCGTGCCGTTAAAGTCGACGACAAACCGGTTGACGATGGACCGCGGAACCACATTGCCGTCGTGTCCAATGCGAAATCCGCTCTCCATCCGGTGGCTGATCAGTGCCTTGATCGTGACTGTGCTTCCAGCCGTCACCGACTTTGGCAGCTTTATCCGCGTGAAGGCCTCACCTGCCATTGTCTATTCCTCCGCCGGCGCGCCGCCGCATCCGCCAACGACCACGTGGACGTACGCGCTCGCCTTTTGAAACGATCCGTCCTGCATGCGGGCAATGACGATCACATTCTGCGACCGGGCAAGACGGACGCGCGAGGCGATTGTCCGGGTGGAATTCAACGGCCCGAACTTGAAGCTCATAATATCCGGTCTCGGGTTGTCGTCTGCGAAGACCGTCAGCTCTTCGGCCCCCGGAGCACTGAACCGGACCAGGACTCTGTTGCCGTCATCGACGACGTCGGGCAAATCCAGCGAAATCAGCCCTTCGCCGGGCTCGGCGCCGCCGGTGAACGCGGCGACCGTTTCGTCAAACCGGGATGCGGCGGCCGGCGCACCCGTGAGGTACAGCGCGGCCAATGCGCCTGAACCCGCCGCCAGCGCATTCCGCCGGGTCAGCTCCATTCAATTCTCCGATTCAACGCCTCTCCGCTGCGCCAATCTTAGCGTATCGCTGCGAGAATTCCAAGAAACACGCTATCTGCCGAGACTGAGCCCGCGGCCTGGATTCGTATCGTTGGCTTCGGAATGGAGACGCGGGCGAATTGGAAGTTCAGGCCGCCGCGCCGCAAATGGGCGCGATGCGGCTACGGCCGCCGGCCACAGGTGCGAACCGGTTGACATCCCGGCTGGAAGCTGGCCATTTCCGCGGGTGCATTGACGAAGGTCCGGCAGAAAGGACATCGCCCATGACCGAACACCCTTGCGATTTGACTGTCACGCGCGTTTTGCAGGCCCGCCGCTCAGACCTCTGGAACGCATGGGAAGATCCCACATTGTTCGTGCAGTGGTTCACGGCTGCGCCGACCGTAACAATTTCCAAGTGTCACGAACTTTACCCCGGCGGCAGTTTTGAAATCGCGATTCGGCAGGAAGACGGCACCGAGCATCCCGGCAATGCGTGCATTCTCGAAGTTGTCGCAAACAGACGCATCGTCATGACCGATGCGCTGTCAAAGGGCTGGAGGCCGTCTGAAACTGTATTCCACACAATGATGTTTGACTTTGAAGATGAAGAGGGCGGCACCCGATTGACGGTGACGGCCATGCATAAGAATGAAGACGATCGCCGCAAGCATGAGGAGATGGGATTTTTCGACATGTGGAACGGCGCCATCGCCAGTCTCGGTGAATTTGCACACAAGCATTTCAATAACGATTGATCGAAACAGGCATTTGCCGACGCTTCAGGCAAGGAAAGTGTGAACCGCGCAGCGGCTCGAGACGGCTCGGGCAGATGTTTGCCCTCACGCATTGTGACCAAGGTCAATTACCGAAGCGGATTTCAGGCTTCAGAAAGCGCTTCATCCCGAGTTGCCCCGTCTGTGGTCCTCAACCAAAATCTGAGAACGCCACGGCATGGCGCCCGTTCTCGTCGCACTTGATCCCGGCGGGACAGCTGCGGGTGTCAGACATTGGCCGTTTCCTCCAAGACCCGGCGTTCGGACGCTTCGACACCTGAAAGTCACCTTTCCCGATCCCCTGCTGCCGGTAAGGTCAATCGTGTGTTTGCCTGTCCGGCGCGGGAACCGCAAAGGTTCCGCCAAAACCTGAGGTCTTCATTATGGGATCCGGCGCTACCGGGCGCATGCGCGACAGGCGCGAAGGCAAATCACAAAGAGACACTGTCAGGACACGACGTCTAGCTATGCAGCGGATTCAGGCAGAGGACGCGGTCATCTGACCGGCGAAAAGCGCTGGATTCTCACGGGATTTCCGGTCAAGGAGCCGGCGGACCGGTCCTGTTTCTATTCTCGTTTGAGCAGCACTATGCGATTGCTGTTGGTGCCGGCCCTGTTGTTGGCAACGCCCCAGCAATTCGCCGTTTTGGTGAACTCCTGCTGGTTGACCATCACGCCCATGATCCCGAATGGAAGACCGTCTGCCGCCGCTATCACATGCTCCTCAAGACGGACCTGGCCGCGTCTGACCTCGCCAACCTCAAATGCGACATGGCCGCCAATTCGGGTTACGCGCGCAAGCTCGGCCAGCGTCCGGCCGACAAATCTCTCCCACTCCTTGATGTTCCGGTGTATGGAAATCCTGACCTCTTTGGGATCCACACCGATAAACCAGCACCGCAGCCAATTGTCTCGTTCGTAGTTCACGACGTCGAGAAACGGCGGAGACGTCACTGTCAGCGTAACGGAATTGTCCGGTATTTCGCCGGTCTCGTGCGACTGCGCGGTCAAAAACAGGCTTTCCCCGGCCCGCGGCAGGCCATCTGAAAGCAGCTTTTTTGACTTGTTAAAGATAACCGTCTTGGCGTCACGGAAGGGCGGTGTCTGGCCGCGCCTTTTGTTGATTTTGATTTGGCTTTCAACAGAAACGGCCTGGTTGGGCGGCATTGTGTAAACCGACAGAAACCCTGAGGAATGGCCGGTCAGCCGGTTGAGCGCGACCATCCTGATCCAGCGATTCGTCTGGTCCATGCGGCCTTCGCGGCTGCGCCGCATCATCCAGCCACGAAGACCTTCGATCTGGGCCAACGTCCGAGGGTGATAAAAGGCGAGCAGCCGCTCGTGTTCGCAACTCCCGAAACTGTCCCAGGGAATCTCAGCCAGGCGGTTCCCAATATCGCCGAGGCTGGGCGGGTTGATCCGCGGCGTGACAAGCGCCCGGCTGAGAGGATTCGCATCGCAGCCGTACGGAACGCGGCCATGAAGCGCGGCTTCCACCGGTGTTGTGCCGCGGCCCATGAAGGGGTCGTAGACCACGTCGCCGGGTCTGGTCAGCCGTTGAATGAAGAATGCGGGAAGCTGCGGCTTGAAACAGGCGCGGTAGCTCACCTCCTGAATTCTGCTTGCCTGCCTTTGGCGGGCAGTCCAGAATTCATTGATGAAATATGGTGTCCCGCCGACTGTCTCAACCTGTGTCGGCGTTCCAAAGGCATCGAATTCCCGCAAGACCCGCGGAAAATCATCGGAATGATAGGTTTGAAAAAGATCAGGTATGAAGCCTGAGCTCAAATCCGGCCCGCCGCTGTTTCTGCCGCTCTTGACCTGCATGGCCGGCGAATTGTCATCAAGCTGTGTCATTCCTGCCTAGATTTCCCAATTCCAAGTTCGCCGGCAAGACTCAATTCCGTTTGCCCTGTTTGCCTTTCCAGCCGACAGTCTGCCCCGATGGCGGTATTCAGCAGGTGTAGTTCAACGCCAGTCGCCCGCCATCGATGTAGATGGTCTCACCGGTGATGTAGCTTGCCTTCGGCGATGCGAGGAACGCGATCAGATCGCCTACCTCCCGCGCCGTGCCAATTCGCTTGAGCGGCGTCCGGGACATCATTTTGCCCAGCGCTCCAGGGTCGGTGTTAACGCTGGTCAGCATCGCAGTGTCAATCGACCCAGGGCCGATCGCATTGACTCTGATATTGTGTGGCGCAAGTGCGAGCGCTGCCGACTTTGTGAGCTGCATGACGCCTCCTTTGGAACAGCAGTAAGCGGGAATGGAAGGGATTGCGACCTTTGCATTGATCGAGGACATATTCACAATCGCGCCTTCGATCCCATTCTCAATCATCATTTTCGCCACGCGCTGCGTCGCAATGAACGCGGACGTGAGGTTGACATCGATAACCCGCCGGAAATCCTCGAGGCTATAGCTCAAAAACTCTCCTGAAAGAGTGATTCCGGCGTTGTTCACCAACGCGCTCAGCGGACCGCACTCGGCACCAATCCAGTCAAACAGGCTATGGACTTCGTCAGCGTTTCCCACATCGCACTGCCTGCCCCGGGCGCCGTTGCCAACTGAGCTGACGGCCGCGTCCAACCCTTCGCCGTATATATCGGCCAGAATCAACTGGTGGCCATCCTCGGCCAGCGCCTGTGCCGCGGCCAACCCGATTCCGCGCGCCGCGCCGGTCACCAGGGCCAATGATCTGTCACTCATCCGCTTTCCTTTGAAGTCCGATATCCATACTGACGATACGCCTCCTGGGGGGAAACATAGCCGGCATCAAGGTCGGTGCGCACCGAATTCCGGTCGCGCTCCTTTGGATCGCCGATTCCGCCGCCGCCCGGCAGGCAAAGCTGAAGCCGCTCCCCGGCAGACACGTGCTGACGTCCCTTAGACCGCAGTCCGCGCCCTTCCGCAATCCGAACAGCGCCCTTGGCGCCGTCTTCTCCCCCGTCTCTTCCGCGCGCCGGGTGATCCACCCGGTCGAACATGGCATTGAACCAGAATTCGCAGCCGCTCCGTGCTTCGATTTCGATGATCTGGCCGAGACCGCCGCGGGTCCGGCCGGCGCCGCCGGAATCCGGCCGCAGCTCCTTGCGCCAGATTGTGATCGGCCCCACCTGCTCGGTGGCTTCCACGCTCATGGTGGACACGCCTGAGGGGAAGGCAGTCGCCGACATGCCGTCCAATCCCGGGCGCGCCCCGGTTCCGCCCGAGTTGAACAACAGGATTTCGGCGTGCGGTAGACCGCTTCCTTCGTTCAGGGGGCGCACGGAAAGCTGCAGACTCCACAAGGCGGATGCCCCTTCCGCAGGCACGATACCCGGCAGCGCCCGGTGCAGCGCGCCGAGGATGACATCCGGGATCAGATGGCCGAGCACATGCCGGGCTGACACCGCGGCGGGCCTTGTGGCGGCCAGTATGCTCCCTGCCGGCGCGGTGACCCTGAACGGGTCAAGCGACCCGGCATTGTTCGGAATCTCCGGCGAAATCGCGCATTTCAGCGCAAATCCGGCGTAGGCGCGGGTATAAACTTCTGGGACGTTGACACCAAATCCGCTCATCCCGCTGGTGCCGGCGAAGTCGGCTTTGAGCCGATCGCCGGAGATGCTGAGAGTGACGCACATTTCCACCGGAGCTTCATACCCATCCAAAGTCATCCTGTTCCGGTAGATGCCGTCAGGAACCCTGGCGATCGCCTCGCGGGTCGCCCTGCTGCTGGTGTCGATGATGAAATCAGCCAAACGGTCGATGTCATCGAGATCGAACTCGTCCAGCATCTGCTGCAGCCGCCGGTCACCGGCGTCATTGCACGTTGCCAGCGCGTAAAGGTCGCCAACCGTCTGGTCCGGAGTGCGCACATTGGCCCTGACGATGCCGACGAGCAGCGGGTTGATTTCGCCCTTTTCCGCAAGCTTGGAAACCGGCACAAGCAGGCCTTCCTCGTAGACTTCGCGGGCGTCGGGACCAAATCCCCGGCCGCCGATATCAACCACATGCGCCGTGCAGGCGAAAAACCCGATGTGAACGCCGCGCCGGAACACCGGTGTCACCACGGTAAAGTCGTGCAGGTGGCCGGTCCCGTGCCAAGGGTCGTTGGTGACATAGACGTCGCCGGCAAAAATATTCTGGCGGCCGATCGTCCGCACAAAATGGCCAACGCTCTCCGCCATTGAGTTGACATGGCCGGGCGTGCCGGTGACGGCCTGCGCCATCATCCGCGCCTGGCGGTCAAACAGCCCGGCCGACAGATCGCCAGCCTCACGGACCGGTGTCGAGAAAGCGGTCCGAATCATGGTTGTCGCCTGTTCCTCAACAACCGCGATCAGCCGATCCCACATGATCTGGAAGTCAAAGTCCGGGCTGGCCATGTCAGGTTCGCTTCCTGATGACAAGCAGCGACCCATCTCTCCGGCCGACCGCTCTGAATGAAGAGGTGACAATGGTCGAGGTCTCATCTTCGGTGACGATCGCCGGACCTTCGACCGAACTGCCCGGCGTCATGCGCGAGCGCGGAACTTCCGCCGCGTCGACCTGTCGTCTCAGGACCGCGTCAAAATACACCCTGTGCCTTGTCGCTTGCACCGGTGTCTCAGTTTCCGGAGGAACATCCGTCCCGATCGGCGGCGAGTTGGTGAAGACCGCCAGAGACCAGTTGGTGATTTCCGCGCAAAGCCCGGCAACCGTCCTTCCGAACAGGTTCGCATATTCGATTTCGAACGCAATCCGCAGGTCTGCGGGCGATGTGTCGTCGACTCTTGCAAACGACAGCGGCACCGGGATCTCCCACCCCTGCCCGCGGTAACGCATGTAAGCCGTCAGCCGCGTCCGCAGCTCCAGCCCCGCCGCAGCTCTGCCGACAAACCGCCGCGCATCCCCTTCCATATCTTCGAGAACCGCATTGACCGCGCCCCGATCAAACGCGTCCAAGCGCATAAACAGCCCGCGTGTCGCCTCGTAGCTGAACGGCGCTTTTAGAAAGCCGATCGCCGAACCGACACCCGCGCCGGGCGGCACAATCATCGTGTCAATCCCGAGTTTTTCACAGAGTCGGCAGCCGTGAAGCGGCGCACAGCCGCCGAAGGCCACCAAACTGTACCGCTCAATGTCGCGGCCGTTCTCAACGGCATGGACGCGGGCCGCATTCGCCATGTTTTCATCGACAGTTTCAGTCACCGCGAAAGACAGATCGGTGAGCGTGTCATCGGCGTTGAAGGCGCCCCGCATGGCTTGCCGGGCCAGGTCCGGATCAAGCGGGATTGTTCCGCCGGCAAACAGCTCCGGATCGAGGCGGCCGAGCAGCAGGTCGGCATCGGTCACGGTGGGACTGCGGCCGCCGCGGCCATAGCAGGCGGGTCCAGGGTCCGAACCGGCGGACTGCGGCCCGACGCGGATCCGTCCAAGCGGATCGCGGGAAGAGACAGAGCCGCCGCCGGCGCCGATTTCGATCATCTCGACCACCGGCGTGGACAGCGCCATGCCGGAACCCTTCTTGAAACGATATGTGCGGGCCGCTTCGATCGTTGCCGCGGTTTTTGGCGCGCCGCCTTCGATCAGGCAGATTTTCGCGGTTGTGCCGCCCATGTCGAAGCTGAGGGCGTTTTTGATGCCGTGTGAACGCGCGAATCCTGAAGCAAACACGGCGCCGCCGGCCGGTCCTGATTCGATAAGTCTAATTGGCTGTTCAATGGCTGTTTCGATGCCGATCAGACCGCCCCCGGAGTGAAACATGAACAAAGGAGCCGAGATTTCGAAGTCATTGAGCCTGTCAACAAGATTTCGGAGATAGGTCGCAACCTTTGGCTGCACGAAGGCATTGGCAATCACGGTGTTGAAGCGCGGCAGTTCGCGCATTTGCGGCGACACCGCCGAGGACAGAGACACCGGCAGTCCGGGAAGCGCCTCGTTCAGCGCATCGGCCATGCGCGTCTCATGCGTGTCGTTGGCAAAGGAATGCAGAAAACCGATCGCGACCGACTCGAACTTTCCCGCGGCGACGCAGTCCACAAGCCGACCGGTCTCCGCCGCGCTCAATGACAACAGGACGGAGCCATCCGCGGCGACCCGTTCCGCCGCGGTGAACCGGAACTGCCGCGGCACCAGCGGCGTCGGCAGCTGGAGGTTCAAATCATACTGTTCAAACCTGTTTTCCGAACGCATTTCAATGACGTCGCGGAATCCGCTTGTGGTGATGAAGGCGGTTTTGGCGCCGCGGCGCTCGATCAGCGCATTGGCCACAAGTGTCGTGCCGTGGATGATCTTGCTGATTTTGCCAAGCGGCGCTCCGGCGCGGGCGGCGGTGTCAAGAATGACTTCGATGATCGCGTTCTCTGGATTGGCCTGGTCGGTCAGCACTTTGCCGGTTGTCAGGACGCCCGCGCTTTCAAGGGCAATGTCAGTGAAGGTTCCGCCGATATCGACGCTGACCGTAACCTCCGTCAACTGACACTTCCCCATGCCTGCCGGGTCGCAAAGGCCAAATCCAACATTCTGGATCTGAGCCTTGCCTGCGGAGCCGCCGATAGCCTGGTGACCGCCAAAGGCAACTCACTGCGATCCATTCCCTGCAGAAGCTCTGCCATTGCCCGACCAAACACAGTTCCTGTTGTGATTCCACGCCCATTGTAACCGATCGGCGACCAAAGCCCTTCCTCTAGCTTGAGGATACGGGGAAGGTGATCCGGGGTCATTGCAAACCGGCCGTGCCATGCGTGCTGGAACCGGACGGAACCCAGCTGAGGAAAGACCCGGCTTATCTTTCGGCGCGCCCAGCGCTGGGTCAGCCCGAATCGCGCGTTCCCGAATATCTGTCCCATCGTGCCGACCAGCAGCCGGTCTTTGGCATCTCGCCGAAAGTTGGACATGATTGGGGCGGTGTCCCAAAGGCCCTGACGACCCGGCAGTATGTCTGCGGCTTCGCTGCCCATTGGTTCGGTGGCCAGCTGAAGATAGCGCATCGACGAGAACACCCCTTGCAGTCCGGGCCAGAGGCTGTCGGTGTAGGCATTGGTGGCAATCACCACGGCATCGGCGAACAGAGTCCCGTCACTGGTTGCGACCCGCCAGCGACCGTTCTCGCGCGCCAGCCCGGTGGCGCGCGCGTCAGTGGTAATTCCGGCTCCGGCCGCCCGGGCGGCGCGGGCAAGACCGCGGCAATAACCCATCGGATTGATCGTGCCGGCGCGCCGGTCCAGCAGGCCGCCATGAAATGCCGCAGTGCCTGCCATCTCCTGGATCTCACCCCGTCCGAGCAGTCGCACCGGCGCGCCGAGCTTCTGCCACTCGGCGAACCTGTCCTTCAGACCGTCAAATCCCTTCGGCGAATGCGCTGCCTGAATGGTGCCGTTCCTAACGGCCTCGCAGCGGATCTGAAACCGTTCAATCAACTCGAAAACGAGGCGGGGCGCATCGCTGAACCGAGAAATGAACCGAGGACCATATTGCGGTCCCAGCCGTTTGCGGACTTCACCCGGCGGAAGCCACGCGGCGGCATTGACCAACCCGACGTTCCTGCCGGATCCGCCGTGGCCGATCCGATGGGCTTCGATGACATGCGCCGACAGTCCCTGTTGCGCGGAGTGCAGAGCCGTCGAAAGACCGGTGTACCCGCCGCCGACGATCGCCACATCCACCTGCTCTGCCGGCAATGCGTCGCTCTCAGGTTCCGGTTCCGCGGAAGTCGATGCCCAGAGTGAATTCGGCGTGTCAATCGTCATACAACAGCGCGTATGTGGACGCCCCCCTGAGCGCAACCGGGAATTTCAGAAACACAGGAAGCCTGCAGTCGGGCGCTGTCGTATGTCCGGCCTCTCAGATGCGGCGCTGTCGGCCGCGGGCCCGCATGGTGTTCGCGGACCGGATCCAAATCGCTTTCGCGGGCTCGAAGCCCTGCGGCTGTTCCTGGTTCTTCCGGCCCCGTCTTTCCGACTCTTGCCCCTGCGCTGTCCTTCGCTCCCGGCGCACAGTCCGGGGGCCGCCGGATCACGCCCCGGAGGGCGCGGCGGCCGTCCCGAATTCTCTCCTTCCTCAGTTTCCTCTTTCTCTCCAGGCAGCCGTCAAGACGCCGCGCCAGCCCGGTAAGTGTCGCTCCGCACGGAAAGCGCCCAGATGATCCGGGCCATCTTGTTCGCCAGGGCCACCGCGGCCACCTTGAACGGCTTCTCCTCGACCATCCTCCGCAGCCAGGGATCCGCGATCTCACGGCCCCTCCTGTGCCGCAGCACGGCGACCGCCCCTTGAACCAGCAGGCTCCTGATGTCGCGCTGCCCCATCTTCGTGATCCGCCCGAGCCTCTGCCGGCCGGCGGTCGAATGCTGACGCGGGGTCAGCCCCGTCCAGGCGGCGAAGTCCCTGCCGCGTCTGAAGCTCTCCATCGGCGGCGCGAACGCGTGCACCGCCATCGCGCAGACCGGCCCGATCCCGGGGATTGTCATCAGGTTCCGGATGTCCTCCCGCTCCCGCGAGCGCCGCTTCAGCTCGCGGTCCAGCTCCGCGATCCGCCCGCTCAGGGCGTCGATCTGCTCAAACAGCATCTCCGCGGACTGCCGAACCAGCTCCGGAACCCCTTCGGCGGCCTTCTCCAGCTCGGCTCTCAGAGCCTCCACATTGGCCACGCCGCGGGCCGACACCAGGCCGAACTCCGCCAGATGGCCGCGCAGCGCGTTCACGGTCTGCGTGCGCTGCCGCACGAAAAGAGCGCGGGTCCGGAACAGCATCGCGTCGGCCTGGGCCGCTTCCGGCTTCACCGCCACGAACCGCATGGTCGGCCGCTGCGCCGCCTCCACGATCGCCGCCGCGTCGTTCGCGTCGCTCTTCTGCCGCTTGACGAAGGGCTTCACATACACCGGCGGGATCAGCCTGCACTCATGTCCCTTGGCGATGATCTGACGGCCCCAGTGGTGAGCGCCGCCGCACGCCTCCATCACCACCAGGCACGGCGGCAGATCCTCGAGGAACGGCAGGAACGTCGGGTAGGACACTGGCGCGCGCACCATAGGTCACGTTTCCAGCGTCCCCCCTAAAATTCCGGACTTCCGGTTTTCCCGGGTCCGGCTTCAAGCGTCAGGCACCCCCGCAGGAGTTCGTTACGGTGCCTTCCGCGACATCCGCCACGCTCAAGGCTGACCCAGCCATACCCGTGGCATCATCCCGCGTTTACGCCGCCCTTCGGCTCGACAGCGCCACCCCTTTCAACCGGGGTGGTATCCTCGGTCGGCGCCGGGCTCTGAGTCCCGGCATGACCTGCCGTCTTCGCCACCTGAGCCCAGAGGCCCTCGCTCCGGACGGGTTGTGTTATTCCGTCCATCACCGCTTAATCGGCCTCATCCGCCAGTCAGGAGGACTCCGCGTCCTTTCCCGTACTCCGGTTATGGACACGGTCCTTGACATTCGAGGGTCACAACATCCTGTCTGTCCTCCTCACCTTCCGGACTTTCACCACTGAACCCTCCGGGATTGCCGCCACCTGTACGCCGGGCGATCCGGTGCGTGCATCTCAGTTCTTCCGCACCGGCACTGGCCATCGGGCAGAGCGGAAACCCTTGGCATCCTCCAATACCCCCGCAAGTCGGATTCCATGCGGGGAGCGTTTTTTTCGACGCTTCATACGGACGTTCGCTTTCGCTACGGCCCTCCCGGTTGTTCGCCTCCCTGTCCGACCGGACCAGAGGGACATCGTCCTCCCAGCCCACAGAGGCTTTTACGTCCCCGCTTCCGGACGCCGGGTCACCCCGACACCCGTGGGGATATGACTACGACGCCAAACTGAGAATTGCGCCGGCGGGACTTCCACCCGCAAGTTCAGCAGCTAGTCTCGCTGCACCCGCTCCGCGACAGCTTCTTCACAAAAACCGGCCGGCCGGAAGCCGTCGATCCGTGCAATTGAAAAACCCTCTTTGAAATGTCGACACCGACTATGCTAACCTTTTCCATGGACGCTTCCTTTCGCGTTTCAGACGCACACAAGCGTGCGTTCTTATTCTGGCGCATCATGACGCCGCAGATCGGGGGCGTCCACTCCATCGCTTTCAATTCTCGAAATCAGCACAGGCGGCTGTGCACCTTACCCAACAGATCGACAATTCCGCAATCAGTCCAGGCAGACCTGCGTGACTCTGGCTACCCGGGCTGTGGTCGGTCCCGGCAGGCGATCGCTCAATCCCGCACCGAGACTCCCGCCAGTGCGTGTGTCAGTTGTTCGCAGGCATTCGCGCTGCGACGCGCGATGCACCGCCGCCACGAATCATCAAGCCGGAAACCGCGTCCTCCCGAATCGCAACATTCATGGCACAGGGCCGCTCACGCCAGGCGGCGCTTGAAGGACCCGGTTGGTCGCCAAAGGCCGCATTGCTGTGGCCGCTGCCAAACGGCCCGGCGTCGAACTCAGCTGAAACCCTGTCCTCAGTTCAGAAACGCCGCCGCTTGGCCGGACTGGCGAAGCCGTGCCACAGATCGTGCAGAGGTATGCAGCGCACGCACGGATACGAATGACCCCGGCATATTGTTGATAAATAGTGTCCGTCAGAGAACCCCCCGTTTTTGGCGATATCGGGCGGCGGCTGTCAACAGATCCGGGCGCCATGGCGCGGTGATTTCCCTGCTCCGGGATGTCCGCGCGCCTCGAATGGCGGGATTTCCGCCGCCGGAGCCGTGATTTTTTGGCCGGTTTTGACAACAGCGCACGGGGAGCCGTTCCCGCTCCGGGCGGGTTATTGGCGAAGGGGGTCTGGAGGCGCCGTCAGGCGGCGCGTCGCCGCCGTGTCTTCCTCCCCGCCTTCCGGCGCAGCAGAAGTCCGATGCGGTGGATGTTGAGAGCAAGCGCCGAGAGAGCCGCCATGCGGGCGAATCCGTCCGCTCCCCGGGCCCGAACCCGGTCAAGGCCGCGGTGCCCGAGGTTGTTGATCGCCGATTCAACCGCCGGATGCTGACGGCGCAGCGCGGCGAACGCACCGTCCCGCTCGCGCTTCTGGTCTTCCCTGTTGAGATAACCCTTCTTCGGCAGCGCGTTGTTGTCGAGCAGCGCGTCAAGACGCACACGGTTGCCGGGGCTGTGAAAGCCGCGGTCGAAGCTCGCCGCGCGGAGGTCGGGAAACCGCGCCTGGGCGGCCTCGACCATCGGCACGGCATAGTCCACGTCACTGCCCTCCCACATGACCTCGTGGTGAAGGACGAAGCCGTGCCGGTCCTCGAGGATGCAGACCGGAACCCCAAGCTCCACCGGACACCCCGCCTCGTATGTTCAGAGAATCAGAATTGAACGAGGGAGGTGGCTGTGGATAAGTTGGGGGGCGGATTCCTGTGGAAAACCCGCCGCTTGTGTTCCGCCGCCTCTCCGGTTCATTTCTGTGCCGGGACCGCCGCCGCCAGGGCCTGGCGGCGGCGGAGCGGGGCCAGGCCCCGCAGGACGGGTCGGACCGAAACCGCCTTGGATCATCGGATCCGTGGGCAAGCGTGGTCGGCCCGCCCTCCCTTCAGCCTCCCGGGTCCTGAATGGATGCCTGGGGTTCGAGAACCGAATCATCGCGAGGATAGGAGCGGGAGACCATGGCCATCGTAGCCGCCGGAATCGACGTCAGCAAGAAGACACTCAACATCCATCTCAGCGGCAGGGACGACACCGCCGCCAACGACAGGGACGGCTTCCGCAAGGTCGCCCGCATCCTGAGGGACGGCGGCGCGGAGCGGGCCGTCATCGAGGCCACCGGCCGGATGCACAGGGCCCTCTTCCAGTCCCTGCATGACCGCGGCTTCACCGTCTGCGTGGTCAACCCCCGCCAGTCCCGGGACTTCGCCAGGGCCGGCGGCGGGCTGGCGAAGACGGACCGGGTCGACGCCAGGGCGCTGGCCGCCTTCGGGGCCGCGTTTCCGGACATGGCGGCCTCGGCGCCGGCCGGCGTGACGGTCGACCGGCTCCGCGACATGCTCGTGCTCCGGGAGAAGCTCGTGGACCAGCGCGCCGACCTGAAGCTGGCCTTCGACGAGGTCGGCGATCCGGCTCCGGACGGGCCGGTCCCGAAAATCCTCGCGGAGCTTGACGCCGGCGTCCGCGAGTATGACCGGCGGATCAAGGAGCTGATCACCGGCGCGGAGGAGCATGCGGAGAGCTACGGGATCCTGACTTCGGTTCCGGGCATCGGCCCCGTCACGGCGGCGGCCCTGATCGCGTGGATGGGCGAGCTCGGCGCGATCGGCAACCGCCAGGCCGCCGCCCTGATCGGCGTCGCTCCCTTCGCCCGCGACAGCGGAAGCCGCAAGGGCGGGCGCCATGTCAGCGGCGGACGGAGGAGGCCGAGGGACGTCCTCTACATGGCGGCGACGGCGGCCTGCGTGTTCAATCCCGAGATGGCGGAGTTCCACGGCCGGCTGAAGGAAAGGGGAAAGCCCCACAAAGTCGCGGTGACCGCGGTCATGCGGAAGCTGATCGTGACCGCGAACGCCCTGCTGCGCGACCGGCGCATGTGGGAGGACCGGACCGGGGCCGCCGCCGGCTGACGCCCGCGCCGACCGTGTCCCGCGGCCGTCTGCGGGGCACAAAACGAATCAGACGCGCCGGTCAGGTCACCGCGGCCGGACTGCCTCGGCATGCCCGCATTGCGCCCGCCTGTGGACGGGCCTGTGGACGGGATGTGGAAAACCCGGAACAGGACCTCCGAAAACCGCCGGAAAAGGCCGAATCCGGGCTTGACTCAAAACATGGATGCTTGCCCTTCGAGATCCAGCGCGTGTGCGGCTCGAAGATCGAGAACACCTTCTCCCCGTGCGGGATCGTCTCACCCTTGAGAAGACGGCGGTCGATCTGGTCGATCTGACGCTTCGCATGCGCGATATAGCCTTCGATCTCCACGATCTCCCAGGCCTTCGCTCCGTGTGCGGCCAGATCCGCAAGGTCCGCCTCCGCGCGCGCGGCAAGCTCGAGGCAGCGCGCGAGATACGCCTCCACATGCTCAGGACGCGCCCGCCGCGTCGCCCGCACCCTGTGGAACAGCCGCCGGACCGAGCGCGACAGGTGTTTCCACTGGCGCCAGCCGCCGGCGCCGCTCTTCTCCGCCGCGCGGCCCGTCTCCCGGAGCAGGCAGCGCATCGCGTCCCACAGGAGACTGACATCCGTCGGATAGTGGACGTCGGTCTCGGCCACGAAGGAGTCGCACCGCCCGGCCAGCGGCGCGCCGGGCTTTTTTCCCGCGGCCGCATGGCCGCTCTCCACCACCAGACCGTTCACCGCCGCCAGAAGCTCCGGACTCAGAAGGCTCACATTGTCCGCCAGCGTCTGGCACTTGTAGCGATGCTTGTCCCATACCTCCGCGTGGCCAAGGAACTGGCGCAGCGTCATGTGCTGGTTCACCAGCTCATGGAGCCGGTCGAAATCGCAGCCCAGACCCTGCTTGACCACGCCCATCACAAGGATCCTCCACATCTCCATGCCCGGACGGCCCACACTCCTGTCGGTCCCGGGAAGAATGTGCTCCTCCAGAAGCGCGAACAGCCGGGAACGGAAATGCCCGTCGGCGTAGAGATGCTGAAGGCCCAGAAGCAGAGCCGGGATGTCGTCCCTGGACTTCAGGTCCAGCTCGATGTCCTCGATGCAGATCTCGCCGAGTTTCATCTGCGGATTGCGAACCTGTCTCATGACTGCCCCCGAAGAATTGCGCAAATCAGCCCGGATCGGGCCAGAAAGGGTCGAAAACGGCCTTCCAGCCGAAATCTTCGCACCCGAAATAGCACACTTTATCAAGTTAAGTCAACATGTTATTGGATTTTCTGGCAAGCACTAAATACCAGTATCACAACAGGTTAGGAGGACTCCCGCCTCAACTCGGGGCTTGCATCAGCGGCGTGCACCACGTTAAATGCGCCCGGATTGACCTTCAGTCGGTGTCGAGGTGATTACGGTTCCTCCGGACCTCGCCGACGATAATTCGGGAGAACCGCCAAGCCCCGGCGAAGCACCATCCGGCTCAACAAGCGCATCGTCGACGCGCTCGCGGTGGATCGCGGCGACGCGGTCTTCTGGGACCGCGAGGTCAGCGGGTTCGGAGTGCGGGTCTACGCCAGCGGGCGCAAGATCTACGTGGTCCAGAAGCGCGGCCCGGCTGGGAGCCCAAAGCGCGTCTCCATCGGGCCGTCGA
>CBDCSZ010000014.1:0-5994 GCA_965221935.1 Paracoccaceae bacterium | reverse complement strand
TTCAGCGCGTCGGGCGGAGCCGGCGCCGTCTGTGTTGATGCAATCGGTGTCCGCCGACAGGTTTCCTGTCCGCGGTCAGAGCTAAGTCCGCCACAGTTCCAGCCAGTTTTGACATTGCGGCGCCTCTTGCGGGCGGTGTGCTGGACAAAGTTGACGCGGGCGGCGACAATGGTCGGTCATACGCGCGTATGTGCGGTGCGGGCCGCCCGCACACCCACGCGGAAATGGATCAGGCCAGCGGATTCTGCCTGCCGGGCGCCATTCCCTTTTTGGCGAGTTCGCTGATGGCTTCCGGTTCCTTTTCGAGATGGCCCAGCCCCATCCCCTGCAGAATGTGATCGGCCTTGGTGTATTGAATCTTGGTATAGGTTGTCAGTTCTATCCTGTTGCCCCAGGGATCCAGGAAGTCAGTGAACCTGCCGCCAAGCAGTTCAACACCCATTTCCCCGAGGCGCTTTATGGCAAGAGGTTTATCGTCCACTGCAATGCCAAAATGGCGCTTGTCGTCCGCTTCCTGCCGCCGACCGAAAGAGAAATTGATGAATTGGTCGCCAAAGTAAACGAACGCCGCTCTTTCGCTTTGCGAGGCAACGTCAAACTCCAGAAATCCCCGGTAGAAATCCAGGGCCGCCTGAATGTCTCCGACCTCAATTGCGACATGATTTATGCCGACCGGTTTTGCCCTGCGCGTCATGTTTCTTTCCTCTCACTCGCCCTCATTCCTGCATTGATATGGGCTGCCTCTTTGTCTTGTGCTTCACATACGGCAAGGCGGGGTCCGCGCGCGGGCGGATGGCCTGCGTCATTGGGCAACCCTCAAAGGAATGCCTTCATCGACGTCTCCGATCGCTGACATGATGTCTCGCATGCCAGCTGAACGGCAGCCAGCAGTTTTCAGCATGTGGATGTTCGTTCGGTCGCTTTCGATTTCCGTTTGCGGACCGTAAGCCCTGCTCCCGGATCCATGAATGCAGGCATGGTTTCTGTGTTCACCCGTGGATCAGCAACTCCAACACAGGCAGCCGATCCTCCTGCCATTGTCATACCCGAAAAAGGCTCCAATGTTGTGGCGCAAGTCTGCGTGTGCATTGATTTGAGTGTCGTGAGTACACTCGGCAACCTGCGTATTCAACACCCGGCCGCATGTTTCACGAGGCCACTGTCGCGCATTGCACGCTGTGCAGCACGAGTCTTGGAATTCAGGCAAACGGGCGAGACCATTGAGGCGCCAATGAAACTCCTGTGGAGCGAGGGCGGGCTCCTCTCGAAAACAGCCGACCTGCCCGCAAACCGGCGGCGGGGTCGACCAATTTGATATGAGAGCCGATCCCTGCCTGCGGTCAATTCGTAATGGAAGAAAAACCCGCGAGGCGCGCTGCGGGCGGTTTTTTTTGGCGGCTGCGCTGTGAGCGGTCTTGCCGCGATCGGGCAAAGCCTGCGCCATCCGGGCTGAAACCAGGGTTGGGTTCCCCAGCAGATGTCAGGTTTCCTTTCCAAGGTTTGCGCCGGTAAGGTTCACGCCGAGACATTCCCTGTGTTCAATGCAAAACGCGAGGAACGATGACAAACCGAAACACAAACGCCACCGGATGGGTCTATTCTGAACTCTATATGTGGCACGACACCGGCGGGCACAATCTGCTGCACCCGCCCAGCCTCACAAATCAGCCCGGAGAGCATGCCGAGAATCCTGAAACCAAACGGCGGTTTTCCAATTTGGTGGAAGTGTCTTCACTCGCTGACGAGTTGGTGCGGATCAAACCGCGACCGGCGGCGATGGAAGAGCTGCTCCGCTTCCATACAGCGCCGTATCTGGAGTTTCTGGACGATCTTTGCAAAGCGGGCGGCGGGCTGGCCGGTGCCAAGACGCCGGCAGGGCCGGCCAGTTTTGACATTGCCGCGTTGTCAGCGGGCGGTGTGCTGGCGTCGGTTGACGCGGTGGCGACGGGAGAGATCGACAATGCGTATGTGCTGTGCAGACCTCCCGGACACCATGCGGAACAAGATCAGGCCATAGGATTTTGCCTGCTGGCCAACGGTGTGCTCGCAGTAGAGCATGCCAGAGCGGCGCATGGGTTTCGAAAAATCGCCGTCATCGACTGGGACGTCCATCACGGCAACGGCGCCGAGACAGCCTTTTACAGCGACCCCGATGTGCTGACGATCTCGCTGCACCAGGACAACCTGTTTCCGCGCGGCCGCGGGCTGGTCTGCGATGCCGGCGCCGGAGAGGCTGTCGGATTCAATCTGAATATTCCTCTCCCGCCCGGTTCGGGCGGCGGCGCATACAGCGCCGCCTTTGACCGGGTTGTCGTGCCGGCGCTTGATCAGTTTGCCCCTGAGATGATCTTTGTCGCATCAGGATTTGATGCGTCGGCGTACGACCCGCTCGGGCACATGATGCTGTCGTCAAATGACTTCCGACACATGACCGAAAAGCTGCTGGGGGCGGCAGCGCGCCACGCCGCAGGCCGCATTGTGATGCATCATGAGGGCGGCTATTCCGCGGCCTATGTGCCCTATTGCGGTCTGGCCGTGCTGGAGGCGCTCAGCGGTCAGAGCGCAAGAGTTGAGGATCCGTTTCTCTCATCTGTGTCGGAATATGGCGGGCAACCGCTGCAGCCGCACCAAGAGAAAGCGATAGCGGCTGCCGCCGCGAACCTGTGACAGGCCCCTCGGCGTCCGCGGCGGCTTTGAAGAATTGTGGTGAGATATTCAGGCGAGCCGGGCGGCAGCCGCCCGGCTCACGCGTTCCCTGTCAGCCGTAACGGTAGGGCCGTCCGGCCATTTCCATGACTTCGTTAAACTGTTTGAAGATGCCGACGACCTTGGCTTTGGTCTTGGATTCCTGGGCGATCTCTTCCCAGAACTCGCGCGCGGCGGCTTCAACCTGGGCCCATTCCTCGTCCGGAATGGAGGTTAGTTTCATCTTGGTGCCCTGTGCGCGCAGGTGCGCCTCGCCGCCCCAGTACCACCGCTGACGGTAGTAGTGCGAACTGTCCAAGGTCAGTTTCAACAGTTCCTTCAGATGGTCCGGAAGCGCATTGTAGCTGTTCATGTTGGCATAAAACGATCCAATCCAGGCGCCGGAAATGTTGTTGGTCAGGAAGTAATCCGTCACATCAGCCTAGCCCGATCTTCATCCCGCCGCCGCCCCCCGCGCTCCCTGCAAGACGTTGAAAACGTGAGGTTTTCCGGCCGCCGGGCCGCTTTTGTCTTGTCAAAAAGTTTCCAGTGCAAGTTGCGCGGTTTCAGGCCGCGTGCCCACTGACGTATTTTCGCAACAGTGCACATTATTATGGTGTTAAAGGAACACATCCTGTGGACAAGGAGACGGCAGGCACCATGGATTGTTGTCATTGCGCAGGGAAACCGCCCATGTCATTCCACATCGAGACCATCCCCAACAGGCGCGGCCGCGACACAATCCTCCTCAGGGAGGCCTGGCGCGAAGGCGCGAAGGTCAGGAAGCGCACCATCGCCAACCTCACCTATCTGCCGCCGGCGGTCACCGACGGCTTCCGCGCCGTGCTCAGGGGCGGAATCGTTCTCGGCTCCCCGGACGAGGTTTTCGGGATCCGCAGGTCGCTGCCGCACGGCCACGCGGCGGCGGCGCTCGGGACCATGCGGAGCCTCGGATTCGAAGGCATCCTCGGGCGGAAAAAAGCCGGATGCGCGGTCTCGCGATGGCGGCGGCGGCGGCCCGGATCATCGATCCGGCCTCCAAGCTCGCCACAGCCAGGGCCCTTGACCCGGAGACCGCCTCCACCAGCCTCGGGGAGCTGCCCGGCCTCGGGCCGGTCAGCGGCAACGAGATGCTGGACATGCTCGACTGGCTGCTTGAGCGCCAGCCCTGGATCGAGCGCAGCCTCGCGAACCGGCATCTCAGGGGCGGAACCTTGGCGCTCTATGACGTGAGTTCAAGCTTCGTGGAGGGAAGGAAATGCCCGCTGGCCGCCTTCGGGCACAGCAGGGACGGGAAGAAAGGCAAAATGCAGATCACATACGGCCTGGTCTGCTCGGGAGACGGAACCCCTGTGGCGGTGGAGGTGTTCAGCGGAAACACCGCCGATCCGGACACCGTCAGAGGCCAGGCGGAGAAACTGCGCCGCCGTTTCCGGGTTGAGAACATCGCGCTGGTCGGCGACCGCGGCATGATCACATCGGCCCGCATCAGGGAGGATCTTATTCCTCTCGGCCTCGACTGGATATCGGCGCTCAGGAGCGCCGATATCCGGAAGCTTGTCAGGAAGGGGAAAAAGAAGCCCGCGGCGCTGGATCCGGCGAGGCTCGCTGAGGATCAGGTCGCCGAGACCGTGTCCCCGGACTTTCCCGGCGAGCGGCTGCTGGTCTGCCTCAATCCCCGTCTGCGGGAGGAAAGGGCCCGGAAGCGGGAGGATCTGCTCAGGGCGACGGAACAGACGCTGGCTGAGATCGCCGCCGGCCGGGCCCGAAGAACCGGGAGATGACGGCGAAGGCCCTGGGGCGCAGGGGCAACAGAAAAAAAGGTCGAAAAACACTTCAATATTGAGATCCGGGACGGCGGAATGGACTGGAGCCGCGACGCGGCGAAAACCGCGGCGGAGGCGGCGCTCGACGGAATCTATGTGGTGCGCGCCAGCCTCGGAAAGGAGGCGGTCGGAAGCGGGGCGGCGGTGGCGGCCTATAAGAGCCTGGCCCTCGTGGAGCGCGCCTTCCGGACCATGAAGACGTCAGGGCTGAAGGTCCGCCCGTTTCACGTCTGTAACGAAAAGCGGGTGAGGGCGCATGTGTTCCTCTGCATGCTCGCCTGGCATGTGGAGCGGAGCATGCGTGAGAAACTCGCCCCCATCCTGTTCGAGGACAGCGACCGCGAAGCCGCGCGCGCCGGGCGGTCCACCCCGGTTGAAAAGGCGGAGGTCTCCGAAAGCGCCAAGGCCAAGGCGGCCGCGAAACAGACCCCTGACGGCCTGCCGGTCCACAGCTTCCGGACGCTGCTCGCCGATCTCGGAACGCTGACGCTGAACGACGCCTTCCTGCCCGGAAGGCCCGGCAGCGCGTTCCGCATGGCCGCGCGGCCGACCGCGCTCCAGAAAAGGGCCTTTGAGCTTCTGGAGATCAAACCGCCCGGAAATGTTGTCAGTTCAATGACAGGCTGAAAAAGCCCTCCGGCCCGGCCGGACCTCCAGAAAATCAAGCGAAAACAACACGGTGTCCTTGCCTGCGCGGAGAAAACCTGTCAAATCCCGACATGAAGTTCGGCCTAGCCGACTGTGTAGTCTTCGGTGATCCCCGACCAGGACACGCCGTCGAGTTCGCCGGTCTGCACAGCAACTTCGATATCTTCCCACGGCAGCGTCACCGGCCGTCGCCGGCGTTGCGCTCAATCGAAAGAACGATCGCTCGCGCGCAAATGCAAAAACGGACCCCTATGCGCTCAAGGCGTGGTGCTGGCATGTCCTCGTAAGAGCCAGCGAGGACCTTCCGAAGACGGGTTATGAGCGCGGCACGGTGACTTTGGACTTCCTGACGAAGGTCGCGCGGCTGAGCTGGTCGGAAGTCGGTCCGCGGCGGGCGAAGGAATTGCTGGTCAAGCGTGGAATTTCACTCGAGATCGAAAGGCATCGGCCGAAAACGTATCTCGACGGGGCGGCGCTCCGGCTCGGCGATGGCAGACCGGTTATCGGCCTCACTCTGCGCTACGACAGGATCGACAACTTCTGGTTCTGCCTGCTGCACGAGTTGGCCCACGTGGGTCGGCACATGGACAGCGACAGAGTCGAAGCCTTCGTCGACGACTTCACGCTTCGGAAACTCGAAGAGAGACGGGAAGATCCCTGGGAGAGGCAGGCTGACGAATGGGCGGAGGACACGCTCATTCCGCGCTCGGTTTGGGAAACGAGCGAATTGCGGGAGCGGCCGACGGCCACGGCCGTGACCAGTCTCGCCAGCGACCTCCAGGTCCATCCCGCAATCATCGCAGGACGGGTTCGATACGAACGGAAGAACAACCGG
>CBDCSZ010000013.1:0-1296 GCA_965221935.1 Paracoccaceae bacterium | reverse complement strand
GGGGAATCGAAATCCCGATAATCGCGGACACGGACAGATCCGGGGACACGAAGACGGGCCTTGGCCAGGCCGCATCCACGCGGGACGCGTCGAATTCGCCAGCAAACACGACGAAGAGCGCTGCGACAAGAATGGCGGCCGGAACCGCGAGGAGCTTGTTTAGCCTTCCGACAACCAGCCACATGCCGACCACCGCCAAGCCCACGATCGGGAATTGCGCAATTGCTTCAAAGGGTGCGAGGCAAAACGGCAGCAGGATTCCCGCGAGCATCGCGCTCGCCAACGGAAGCGGAATGTCGGATACCAGCCTGCCCAGCCGTTTCCAGGAGCCTGCGAGGATGATCAGGACCGCTGCGACCAGAAACGATCCGACAACGACAGGAAATCCGCCATCCGGAGGCGTGATCGTGCCCAGGAACGCGGCGCCCGGCGTCGACCATGCGACACTGACCGGCATTCGCGTCCGGAAGCTCAGGAATATCCCGCAGATCCCCATGGCGACCGCAGCCGCCATGAGTCCGGAGGCCGCCTGTTCCGGCGATGCTCCGACCGCACGCAGTCCGTGAACCACGATGGCGAAGGAACTGGCAAACCCGACAAAGGAGGCCAACAGGCCTGCCGAGACGGCGGAAACGGAAATTGGCGCCTTCATGGGCTGCCCCCCCAGCCCACAGTCCCGACATCAGGCGCCGCTTCGCCCTCAGGACCGCAGGCCGGCCAGTTTACTGCGCGCTGCCGATTCCGGACAGGTGTTTCGAGGTCCTCAAGACGGCTCTACGGCCGGAATCAGCGAACAAACAGCAGGCCGGGTCCTGAAAACGCGGCCTTGCCCGGATCCCAAACGCAACGGAGGGACTTGGAGAGGCCCGCATCGGCGGCAATTCGTTGGAAGGCATCAGCAATTCCGGGAGCAGCGCCTCCTGATGCTCTCGGCCAGGAGAATGGCCAGTGCGCCGGCGGGCTTGAGAGCCTGCGCCGCGGCAACGCGACCCGGCGTGAAATGCCCTGCGGCATGGAGGCAGTTCAATGTCCCGCGCAACTCGCCCGCGATGACGATCGGCAGGTTCAGGCAGCTCTCGCAGCCGAGCGACTTGATGAGCCCGTAGTCCGGGAAGACCTCGGCGATTTCCTCGATGCTGTTGGCGACGAATGCCTCGTGGCGGGTCCGGACGGTGTCCGACCACTTGTCTCTCCTGAGGGGCTTCTCCCCGGATACCGGATATTCATCGGGCATGTTGGTATAGCTCCGCACCGCCACGCTCCGCTCCGGCACAATCTCCGTCACGGTGAAGAGTC
>CBDCSZ010000012.1:0-18471 GCA_965221935.1 Paracoccaceae bacterium | reverse complement strand
CCGACAGGTTGTTGTCCATCGGCACAGCCGGATGCGCGACGAACACCGACAGCCCTTCGCGGTGCTTCCCCAGGGCGCGAAGCGGCTTGCTTCGCCGGTCCTTCCCGTCCAGTCCCGCAAGTTCCCGCTCCGCATCCGCGAACAGCCGGTCGAACGCCCGTTGCAGGCGGCGATGCGCCGCCTGCAACGCCTTCGGCTGCCGCTCCATGTCCTGCCCGGGACGGTAAACGACCAGGCGGGCCTTGTTCAATCGGACGATCCGCGCAATCCGCGCAAGCCACTGGTCTTTCCACGCCGCCAGCCCGGCATTGCCCGCCGCCTGCCGGATGAAATCGCGCCGAACATGCACCCAACACCATGCCAGGGTCACCCGGCCGCCAAGGTCGCGCCCCAGTTTCTTGTAGGCCGAAAAGCGGTCGGCGACCAGGATGGCGCCAGGAAGTGCGCCGCCGAACAACTTGGCCGCCGCCGTGGCGCTGCGCGAGGGATCGACATGAAACCACACCGCGTCGAGCGAAATCCCCAGCCACAGCCAGGCGCGGCGCGAAGCGCCCGCCTCGCCGAGCGCCTGGATCCGCCAGCTGGTCTCGTCGCCCTGGCGCAGCGCGCAACCGTTCTGGCCGCGCCAGGATCGCTTCCGAAAGCGGCGCGAACAGCGGCAGGAAACGGCGGATGCTGCTCGACAGGGTCCCCGCCGACAGCCGCAGCCCTTGTTCGCTCATCCATGCCGCGATCCGGTTGACCGGCCGGAAACAGGCATAGCACTCGTACAGGAAGCGCGCCCGGAAGCTGACGCCGTACGGCGTCTTCGCGAACAGCCGCGCAACCGGCGGCGCCGACACCTCTCGCGGCGACGACGCGCAGTCGCAGGCCCGCCGCCAGCGCCGCCGCCGAAGCACGCGCTTGTGCGCTCGGACATCCACTTCGACGATCTCCGAAACGTGCGAACCGTTCGCCACATAGGATGCGCCGCAAGTCCCGCAGACCCGGTCCGTCTGCGGCGGATCGCGCACTTCCGTCTTCTTCGCCAGCTGACGCCCCGTGCGCGGCTTCCGAACCTGCTCGCTCTTGCCGCCAAAGCTCGACTTCGCCAGCGTCTCCCGGGTCGAGCGCAGCTGCGCAACCTCCCCCGAAAGCTTCTCCGCCCGCGACCTCGCCTCTTGCAGGTCCGCGCGAAGCTGCCCGTTCTCCATGCGCAAGCTCGCAATCGTGCTGCGCTTGCGCGTGTCCACCGCAGCCTCCGCAAGCAACCGCCGCAGGCGAGCGACTTCCGATGCCAATCCAATAGCGTTCCGCGCGACGCGCCGAACCGCCGCCGACACCGAAGCCAGCTTCTCGCGGCAACGCTCGAAACACGAGCGCCAGAAATGCGCCGCTTGCCGCGCTCGAACCGCCTCCCAAAACCGCGCCTCAGATTCCGCCTGCAGCGCAGCCGACCGTGCCTGTCCCTGTGCGTACAACCGCCGCCTGTCCGGCTCCACCGGCAACGGCGCGCACGCAAAAACCGCATCCACCCCGCCAAACGGCGGGGCCGGCATCGTCCCATCCACGTCGCCGCGAATCGCTTCGCGAAAACGGAAAACCACCGCCGCGCCAGAACATCACGCGACAACCGAACGGTTACCCCGCAATCGTACAGGATGTCCGGTTGCACGAGCCAAACTCTTGACTTCGTATGATTTTCCCTTCTATTCCCAGAGGTTTTAGACGGTGTGAATAGACAATTGCTTCACCAACCGGGTGCCATTCTCTCCGCAAATTCGCTTTTCCACTTCAGCTATCAATTTTTCGAGACCTGATCCTTCTCGACGTCCAACAGCGGAGTCGGAGCTTGGCTAGTGGCTGTGCGTACGCTGCGTGATCTTCTCTTGTGCGTCGGGCGATCGGGGCTGGATCGTTTTGGCCATGGTCTCGCTCAACGCCTTTGTGAGTGCTCAGTTTGATTGCTGGATGTATTTTCACGCTGTCTGATGGAATGAGGGCTGTTGGGGCCGATTTTCCTCGGTTTGGGCTCCGGCGGTCTTGGGTTGCGGACGTTGTCCGTTGGATAGTTTGATTTTTCTACTTGGAAAGGAAGGCGCCGGGGGTTTCGGATTTGAGCAGCAGTTCGCTCCAGTCTGCGGCGCCTTTGGGCCTGAGGCGGCGGATTCCGGGGTCGCTTTCGGCGAGATGGCGGGCTGCGCGGTCTCCGGGGATGTCGGCGTCGTAGCCACAGAGGATTTGGCTGGGGGTCCATTGGTTCATCCAGGTAGGGATGCGGCGTGCGAGTCCGGCGGTGGATGCGACGGTGACGGGCTGTTTGGCGAGCTGCCTTGCAGCGAGGGCGTCGACGGCGCTTTCGGCGATCAGGACGGTTTCGGGGGGGATCGGTCCGGCAGCGATCCAGAATGCGCCGAGGCTTTTGCGGGAACCTGGCGCCATTGTCTTGCGTCCTCCGGGCCGGGGTTCGGCGATCTCGGCGCCGTTCGGGGCGTCCTTCGGCGTCGGCGCAGACGAACACGGCGCGGCCGTACTGGTCGGCGTACAGCCGCTTGCGCCTGTGGCACTGCTGGAGGAGCACGGGATCGATGCCGCGTTCAGCGGCGAGGGCGTCGCGGAGGCGAGGCCATTGCGCGGGGTCGGGGCCGGGGATCCGGATGCGGGGTTGCGGGGGATTGTCGGGTGCGGCGGTTTCGGCCGGCATTCCGGCGAGCCATTCGAGCGCTTCGGGGAAGCTTCGTCCGGTCGCATGCATGACGAAGTCGAGGGCGCCGCCGCCGCCCTGTCCTGCGATGTGATCGAAGAATTTGGATCCGTTGATGCTGACGATGGAGCCTTTGCGGGTCCATTTCGCGCGGTCGCGCGGGTGGGGCCGGAAGCCGAGGGATTTTGCGACCGTCTCGAGCGGGACGGTCCTTGCCCGGGCGGCTGCTGTGGGCGGTGTTTCCGGTTTCCGTTTCCCTGCGGTCCCGGCGGACCGGCAATGGCATTCACTTAGCGGATTCATCCATTCACTTAAGGAATCGCAGTTCGTCGGGGGCGGATTACTGCGTTTTCTTGCGGGCTATGCGGTTGCGCGGGCCTTCGGAACCTTTCTCCGGCTCCATTTGCCGATCGGCTTCCGGGAGCGCCGGGGATACGACCGGTTCGGGCGCAGGCGCTGTCGGCAGGCGGTGATTCCCTCGACGATCCGGGTGACGGTTTCGCTGAGCGCGGTGGCGTGCTGGAGCAGCAGGACCTCGATATTCCTGGCCACCGTCGCCAGGCTGTTCTTGAAGTTGGCGGCCATCGCCGGTTTCGGGCCGCCTTGGCGGCCGCGGTTCATCCAGTCTTCGCTTTGGTTGGCGAACAGCCGGGTCAAGGTGATCAGGATGAAGTGCGCGAACAGTTCCTGTTTCACCGCGCGCTCGCTTTGGCCGTGGAAGTCCTCGACGCTCAGGGCGCCCTTGCTGATCTTGAACAGCTCCTCGATGCCCCATCTTCCATGGTAGAGGGCCGCGAGGTCTTCGATGCGGGTTGTCTCCGCATCGAGCAGCGTCGTCGCCAGCGCGAAGCGGGTGCCGCCGGCGGTGTACTTGACCAGCCGCAGGCGGAGCGGCCCGAAGCGGACGCCCGGGTATTTGGCGCGCAAGGCGCGCAAGGTGTCCCGGCCCGGCGCAATCTCGGCCACGCTGTCGGCGCAGTCGCTGGCAAGGAACGCGTCGAAGGCGCTGCCGGCCTTCGCCTTCAACCGGAACACCGGATGCAGGCCCCGCGCCGCATGCGCGTGCAGCAGTTCGTAGGAATAGTAGCCGCGGTCGTACACCACGACGTCGCCTTCGGACAGCGCCGGCAGGTGGCCGAGCGCCGCCGCCCGCTCGTTGCCGTGGGCGTGGAGGTCGAAGTCCACCGGCATCTTCGCCCGCAACTGGTACAGGCAGCTCAACAGGCCCTGCGGATACCAGGCTTGCGCGGACGGCGTCCGGTAGCCATTCGCCCGCAACTGCCGCGGCAGGTTCAGCTTCGAGCCATCGTCGCGGTAGGAGCGCTGGTTGCCCAGCGCCCCGCCGCACAGATCCGAGCGTGCGCGCTAACGCACTCGGCTCCTGCCTCGGGTGTGGACGGCACGAAACCGCTGATCCGGCCATGGGTGAAGGATCCTGACTGGTGGGAAGAAGCGCTGCGTCAACTCCGCCAATTGCTCCCATATGCGAAGGGAATTCCCACGCTGGGAGCGACGGCGCAGTTGCTGGAACCAGAGGCTCCTGACGCTTCGCACGAACGCTTGGAGGAACGCATGGCTGGAGGGAACTGCATAGTATTGCAGCCACCCCCTGAGCACGCGTTGCAGCCATCCGGCTACCTCCTCCGGGTCGTCGTGGCGCCGACGGCGCAGGACCTCACCGATCCGCTGAAGCGTGCGCCGGGCGCGTTTCGCTACCGGCTTCCGCCCGAGACTGAAACCGCCCTTTCTTGAGGTTCGGCAGTAATGCGTGAACCCCGGAAAATCAAAGGTTTCGGGACGCCGCTGACCGCGTGAGAGACGGTCCGCCTTGGCGAAGCGTCCAAACTCGATGCAGCGGGTCTTCCCGGGATGGAGAGCCAGACCGAACTTGCCCAGCCTTCGTTCAAGGTCGTCAAGGAACTGTTCCGCATCCTGCCGGTGTTGAAATCCAACCACGAAGTCATCCGCGTAGCGCACGATAACCGCGTCTCCATTCGCCTCCTGCGGACGCCATTTCCGGTCAAACCAGAGGTCGAGGACGTAGTGCAGGTAAATATTTGCCAAAATTGGCGAAACAACCGCTCCCTGGGGAGTTCCCCCAAGGTCGTCCTTCCACTCGCCCCCGTCCATGACGCCAGCGTTCAGCCACTTGGTGATCAACCGAATGACCCGCCGGTCTCCGATCCTGTGTTCCAGAAACCGGATCAACCAGTCTCGGTCCAAATTATCGAAGAAACCACGGATATCGGCGTCAACAATCCAGTTGACCTTCCGCCGCGCTATACAGTAGGCAAGAGCGTCCAGAGCGTCGTGCGCCCCGCGCCCTGGCCGGAACCCATGGCTGAACCCGAGAAATTCGACCTCGTAAATCGGGGTAAGGATCGACTCCACCACTGCCTTCTGGACGATCTTGTCCTCCAGGGCGGCAATGCCAAGCGGTCGTGTTCCCCCATCCGGCTTCGGGATTTCAACCCGCAGCGATGGGAGCGCTCGATACGCTCCGCTGTGCACACGGTCATGAAGTGCGTGCAAATGCACGTCCAGTTCCTCGCCGTATGCCTCCCAGGTCATCCGGTCAACTCCGGCCGCAGAGTGCGGGTTCAAAGCATGAAAAGCCCCTCTCAGGACCTCCACCGTGACATGGTGCAGAAGCGCCGTAAGGCGTTCCTTCGGATTCCTCGTGGCTGCCTGCCGTATCCGGTCCGCCGCTTGTGACACGCTTGCCCGACCCTGCGTCCGGCGCGTGCTTTGGCTTCCCGGATTCCCCTTGGCTGCCGCCCTTCTCTCCAGGCACTCCGCAGGAGCTGGCGCTCCCTTGTTCGCCCCCTTCATCGATACTATGACGGCATCCGATTGCTTCGCTTCGTTCATCATCAGTTCGGATTTCTCCTTCCCCTTCGCGACCCCGGCTCGACTGCCGGGGCGAAGCGAAGCCCTCCCAGGTCCCCTGTGTGGACTTACGCGCGTGCATGGGTTCCTGGACACCGCGGAGCCCTGCCGTCCTCACGATAACGGACGGCCAGTGTTGCCTTCGACCGCGGTGAAAGTCTCGGCACTCCGGAAGACATCTATTTCGATGCTCACTAGCCCTGCCCACGCGCACCGCTACCGACACTTCACCCGACACCTCACGGTGACAAGGCGCACGGCTCGCGGCGAAAGTCTGGCTCGTTACAAGTACCTATGTCGGGTAGGATTGGCACTGGCGCGCGCACCACTTCAGGTGGAGGCTTATCCGGTCCTGCCCTTTCCCGCTTGCCAGGTGGATTCGTGCGCAGCTTCCACCATAGATCACGTTTCCAGCCGCCCTCCCTGAAAACCGGCACTTCGGGTTTTCCCCGGGTACGGCGTTCAAGCATCAAGACACCCCTTCGACGCCATAGTTCGGTACGGAGCCTTCCGCAGGTGCGGCGAGGTCAAGACTGACGTCCGGCCCTACCCTCGATCGGATACGGCCCGGTGCGTTTGCTCACGCCCTTCGATGATGCCGCCGCCAAACGGATGGTGGTGTTCCGCCACGGTGCCTCGCGACAGCCAGCGGCTGCAGCATCGCCACCTGTGGCCGTCTGAGGCGCCTCGTCTCCAGCCGGCGTTGTGTTGTCCCCGCCATCAACGCTTATCGGCCTCAC
This sequence comes from Paracoccaceae bacterium, assembly GCA_965221935.1. GTDB lineage: Bacteria > Pseudomonadota > Alphaproteobacteria > Rhodobacterales > Rhodobacteraceae > JAPOXR01. The sequence goes on along the minus strand of CBDCSZ010000012.1, from coordinate 12,159 downwards.
CTCCGCCAGTCTGGAGATCTCCGTTTCATTTCCCGGCACAGCCGGTTATAGACGCGGTCTTTGACATGCAAGGATCATCCTGTCCGATCCCCAGACCTTCCGGACTTGGTCGCTGCTGTACTTTCGACTATTGCCGCCTTCAATACGCCGGATTGCCCCGGTGCGTGCTCCTCAGTTCTTCCGCACCGACACTGGCCATCGGGTAGAAAGGAAACCCTTGGCTCGACTCCAATTACCGCCGCGAAGCCAGCTTCATGCAGGAAGTCCTTTTCGACGCTTGATCCGTTCACTCTTCGTTACGGCCCTACTCTTTGCTCGCCCTGCCCCGGGCTGATCAGACTCAAGCGGACGGCCATGTCCACTCCTGTCGTCCCAGGGCTTTTACTTCCGGGCACTCCAGGTCACCGGGTCACCCCGTGCGCCTGCACGGATATGACTACGGCGCCAAACTGAGAATTGCTGCCGGTGGGACTTTCACCCGACACCTCACGGTGACAAGCGCACGGCTCGCGGCGAAAGTGGCTCGTTACACCTTCCTTTCCGCCGGACTTGCACCGGCTATCCACACCAGAGTTAGCCTGGCGTACCACCGCGAATATCCGGCGTCCCTTCCAACGCTTGCCCGCATCGGCCGCGCCGGCCTCCCGCAGAATCTCGCCGTGCAGGCGCCGGAACAGGCCTTCGTCCAGCTTGGCCCGCGCCCGGCACATCGCCGACGCCGCAACCGGAGTGGCCTGCGGCAACGCGATCCCCATCATCCGGCACTGCTCCCAAAGCCCGGCCACGGTGGTCGCGTAGCCCTGCCGGTCCTTCGAGAACACCAGCCGGAACACGAACAGCGTCACCAGCAGCGTGTTGAGCACCCGCCGGCGCTGCCGCCAGAGCCGGTCGTGCTCATTGGCGACCCGGACCACCGTTCCGATCACGTTGCCCCACAGCCGCACAAACGCATCCTCCGGCGCAAAGGCCGGCGGCGGACGGCGACGCTTGCGGGCCGGCGGCGGCCCGTTCCGCAACACCTCCCGGCAGCGCTTCGCCAGCGGGTAGACGTACACCTCCTTGCGGCTCTTGCCCCCCGATGCCTCCTCGCCCGGGCGTCCCTTGCTGCGCCCGATGCGCCGCCAATTGGCCGCCCGGTAGCAGGTGGCGTCAAACCGCTCCGGGTCGATAAAGGTCTCCACCAGCACCGGACGGTAGCCGTATTGCGCCGCCCAGTCCTCCGCAAGCCGCCGCAGCGCCATCGACAACGCCTTCGAAGCCAGGCACTTCACCCGGACCCACGGAAACAGCAAGAACCGGCTGTTACAGACCACCCATTCCAGGCGCTTCGCCCGCTCCCGCTCCCCCCAGCCGATCCACGCGTCCCGGCAAGGCAGGTGCGTCGCGCCGGCCGTGAACAGAAGGCAGCCCAGCCGGCGGCCCTGCCCGTCCAGCAGGAAGTACCGCAAGTGGCGCCCGAACGGCCGCCGGTAGCCGAGGTAATGATGCCGATCGACCAATCCATTCCAGGCCTCGATGTCCGCCGTTTCCCTCGCCAACCGCAGCGAAAGCGGCGCCAACTCCTGCAGCCCGCACGCGATCGCCGCCTCCGGCCTTTCAAGGAGCCGCACTTGTATTAGCTTTTTGATGTGTCTATATGGAGGGCATGCAGGTTGGTCTTCATCAGTTTCGTTCCGCGACCATCGAGTGGCTGCAGGGTGCGCTCCGGGAAGAGGGTATCACGCGGAATGTTCTGACGCATTCGTTGTGCGTGCATGAAGACTGGCGCAATCGCTGCGGGCAGTTGTGCGTATCGGCGGCGGCGAAGGCGTTGCCGGTTCTTGCGTCGAAGCTTGGGCTGGCTTTGCCGGCGGCGCGGTCGGCGCCGAATTTCGAGGCGGACGCGCGCAGGCGGCCGCCTTCGGCGGATTTCCCGGATCTTGCGCTTCGGTGTTCGTTGCGGGCTTGTGGCGAGCTGACGCTGGAGGCGTTGGGCGGGGATGCGGACCGTCGGCGGTGGGAGTCGATGATGGCGACGCATCATCCGCAGGGCTGGGCGCGGGCTCCGGGCGGTCAGTTGCGGTATTGGATCCGGTCGGCGACGCATGGCTGCCTCGGCGGCATCGGGTTTTCGTCGGCGGGCTGGCATCAGCAGGCGCGCGACGCCTTCATCGGCTGGTCGCCGGATGCGCGGGCCGCCAACCTGCCGCGGGTGGTCTGTAATCACCGGTTCCTGATACTTCCGGGGGTGCGGGTGCACGGTCTCGCTTCCCGGGTGTTGCGGATGGCGACCGATCGGTTGGCCGAGGACTGGCAAGCGGCGTACGCGGTGCGGCCAGTGATGGCCTTCACCTATATCAGCCCCGGCCATTCCGGTCGTTGTTATCGGGCGGCGCGGTGGCGCTGCTGTCCACAGCGCACCGAGGGACGGCGGCCGGATTGCGCCGGCGGCGCGCCGGGGGTAAGACGAACCGTCTGGATGAAGCCGCTGTCGGCCGGCTGGCGCGAAGCGTTGCGCCGGGCGCCGAAGCGGACGATCGGCACGGCTCCTTCCCTGTACCTGGACGCAGACACGGATTGGGCCTGTCGGGAGTATGGCCGCAGCACCCATACCGATGGCCGGGTTCGGGAGCGGATGGTGCGCATGGGCCGGGCGTGGCTGCGGCATCTCGGCGAGTCGCTTCCGGCGATCTTTCCGACCCGGGCGGAGCAGAAGGCGGCCTATCGCTTGCTGTCGAACGGGAAGGTGAGCATGGAACACATCCTGGAGCCGCACCAGGAGATGCTGGTCGAGCGTTGCCGGCTGGAACCGACGGTTCTTGCCATCCAGGACACCACCACGCTCAATTATGACGGTCTGGAGGCGACCGGCGGCCTTGCCGGGCTGGGCGGCGGCGGCAAGGGAACCTCCGGCATTCTTGCCCATACCGGACTTGCGGTCACCCTGGCCGGACGCCCGTTGGGCCTGTTTGAATTGAACGCGGCGTTCCGCAGCGGCAAGACTGCCGACGGCATGGAACCCGGTCCGGAAGTCAACGAGAAGGAGAGCGCCCGCTGGTTGCGCGGCCTCGACCAGGCACAGGAACTGGCCGCCGCCTGTCCCGGAACGCGGGTGGTCAATATCTGCGATCGAGAGGGTGATTTTTGGGAACTGTTGTTCAAGGCGGCATCCGACGGCGCCAGGCTGCTGGTGCGCGCCAGCCGTTCGGCGCAGCGGCAGGTGATCCTCGAGGACGGCCGGAAAGCGGATCTGTGGGAGCACCTCGCCGGGCAGCCGCGATTGGCGACACAGACGCTGGAACTGGCCGCGTGCGGGGGCAAGCGCACCCGCAAAAAGCGTACCGTGCACATCGACATCCGCGCCACCGAAGTGAGGCTGGCGCCGCCGCAGACCGCCGCAGGCCAGCCGCCGGTCCGCATGCTCGCGGTGTCGGCAACCGAAACGCCCAACAGGAAGAACGCCCTGCACTGGCTGTTGCTCACCACCGAAGGCCTCGCCGCCGCGAGCGCCGAAAGCCGCCCTGAAGCGGAGGCCGCCGAGGCCGGCAATCTCGTCGAGACCGCGAAGACGGCCATCCGCTGGTATGAGCTGCGATGGACCATCGAGCTTTTCTTCAAGGCGTTGAAGACCGGCACCCGCATCGAGGATCGCCGGCTTGACCATGCCGACGACCTGCGCAAGTGTCTCGTCTTTGACGCCATCACCGCATGCCATGTCTTCGATCTCGAACGCATGGCCCGCGACAAGCCCAACACCCCGGCCGGCGAAGTCGTCACCCAGGAGGAAATCGACGTCCTGTATGCCCTGCGCAAGGCGCAGGGCGGCGCCCGCGCGCGAGCGCCGCCAGGCCATCGGCCGGATATCCGCACCTTCGTGATCGACCTCGCAGGCATCGTTGGCTTTCACCCTCGACGACAGCAGCCCCTACCGGGAACCCAAAAAGTCTGGCAAGCCTACGTACGCCTGAAATGGGCGACACTCGGCCATCTCGCAATGAAAGGAACAAACCTGATCTGAAATCCACATACATGAGTGGGGTGTTGCAAGGCCTCCGGCGCCCCGCACTCTTGCTCCGCCGGCGGCTTCTGCGGTCCCCGGCGCATCGATTCCCGCTTCGCCGGAAGCGTCAGAATGCCCAACTCCTCCAACTGCTCCAGCATCCGAAGGCAGGACTGCACCCGGTAGCCGCCGTTCGGCGTGAACCAGCCCAGGTGCTCGCAGATCGTGTACCCCAACTCCCGCCGGCTCAGCCCCGGATACAGCGACACCGTCGTCTGGATGTCGGCAATCTGCCGACGCCGCAGCCGCTTGCCGAAAAACGTCGTCGACTTCAGATTCTCGATCCGCGGATCCATCGCAGCCTTCCCGAATCAAACCGATTCGCGCATACGATGCCAGAAACCGCGCGGTGACGCAAGCCGCCGCCGCGCCCTCCCCGCAGAACGGAAATTCTCCAAACAACTCAAAGCCTTATCGGAATGACGGGCAAGTCCAGAAATTGCCTCTCAAAAGTCAATGCCATTGGTCGGCGGCGACATCGAGGCGCAGCCGGGGGGTGTCGATGATCTCGATGTCGAGGCTGTCGAGGGCGCGGCCGGCGGCCGCGGGCGATGCCGGCGAGTCGTTCGCGGAGAATGTGCCGGACGTCCTCGGCGGCGAACAGCAGCGCGGTTCCGGGGGCGGCGACGGCGAACCGCCGCAGGCAGCGGGCGCCGGTGGCGACGGCGACGGCGATGTCGAGCGCCAGGAAGGACTTGCAGCACTTCGGCTCGCCGCCGATGATGCCCACCGCCTGGTCGCCCCAGAGCTGCTCGACCAGCCACTTCTCCGGCTCCGGCCTGGCCTCCAGGTCGGTCGGGCGGAAGGTGGGGAAGCCGCGCCGCCTGGCGCCTGCGCCGGGCGGACTCATCGCCGCGCCCGGGCGGTGTCGGGATAGGCCTTGAAGTAGAGCGCCATGTCGATCCGGTCCTCTTCGCGTTCGGCGGCGGACCTGAGCAAGGCGTCGCCCATGATGGTGAGGGAACGCAGGTTGCCGCCGCAGTGGGCGCACAGGGTGCGCTTCAGTTCGGCGTCCATCAGGCCGGGGTTGCCGGCCTGCTCCAGCATGTGGTCGAGGCTGGCCTCGAGGTCGGCCGGCTCGGCGAAGCCGAGGTTGAGCCGCAGGCGGACGCGGGACAGCAGCGGCAGCAGGCCGGGCCGGAGCATGCGCGCCAGCAGTTGGGTATCGCCGGCCAAGATGACGGCGAGGATGCTGCGCGAATCGAACTCGGTGGAGGACAGCAGCCGCAACTCGCCCAGCACTTCCGGGGCTGCCGCCTGGGCCTCGTCGATCAGCAGCACGGGGCGCAAACGGGTGGCGTCGAGATGCGCCGCCCAACTCTCGCGGAGGCCCTTGAAGCCGGACCACAGGTTGCCGGCCAGCATGCCGACGCCGAACAGTTCCGCCATCTCCCGGTAGAAGTTCGAGAGGCTGGCGCTGGCGTGGCTCAGGGAGGCGGTCTTGAGGTCGGCGCGCCGGGGACAGCGCCTCGCCGACGATGCGCAGCGCGGCGCTCTTTCCGGTGCCGGGTTCGCCGCTCACCATCGCGAAGCCGCCATGCGCCAGCAGGTGGTTCTCGACCTGCCCAGCGGAAGCTGGCGATCTGCGGCGTCTCGCGCAGGGCCGAGGTCGGCACATCCGGCAGGAACGGATTCCATTTGAGCCCGAAACGGGCGTGCAGCCTATGATCCATCGCCGTCCTCCTCTTCGATCTCGTCGCACGGAACGTAGGGCGGCGGCAGGCCGGTGGCCGCGAACTCCTCGAGCATCCGTTTCAGCAGCGGCGCGTCGTCGCCGCCATCCGCGCGTTCTTCCGGGGCGTCCGCTGCGGGATCGATCCGCCGCCGCCGGCCGTCGGCGTTGGCCGCCAGGTCGACCGGAAGCAGCCGGCACATCTCCGCGCCGCGCGGGTCGACGGCGGTGGCCGTCGACAGGTCCCAGCGAGCGAAACGCACCCGCAGCTTGCGCAGGTGCCGGAAGCGGGAGGGAACCTCGAAGCGGACACCCCGGAGCGACACCGTGCCGTCCGTCCGCCGCTGGGTGCGGAACTCCTGCAGGCGGAACGACGCCCGCAGGGCCTCCGGGCCGGGACACGGGCGACCGGCAGGGGCTTGCGCGCATAATCCGCAACGTGAAGCCGCCCCCCGCAGCGGACGCAGCCCGCCTCGCGAAACGCCTCCGCGATCGACGCGTCAATCCGGGTGAAAAGCGCCCACTCACTGGCGCCGATGAGGATTCCGTGCAACATTGATTCGTCTCTCCTGCTGCATAACAAGAGAGACAAACCCCCCGCGGATGCTCTTACAAGCTCCCCGGGGGAACCCCATTGACATTCATGCACGGAATCTGATCGGATCCACCCGATCCGGAATCAATCTATGTGAGCACGCACAGCCTTACCAAACATTATAGGGTTCGCTTGTGCGGAAGACTTGGACCACATGAAAGCGAAACCGGAGCTCTGCGGCACGGTTCGGCAATTCGAACTATGGATTCTGGGCGCGGGAAAGAAGTAGCTGGATTTCCGCCTACCGACCAGGGCCGACGAGCCCCCCAAATGGGAGGTCTTAGACTGGCACTAACACATGCTGAGACCGGAACCCGGAAGGCCATCCGATTGCGCCACTCGTCCGGCAACGAAAGCGTCGGTCCGTCATTTACCACCAGCCGAAGCCCAGTCATTGCGATCGCGGGCCCTCTCGGCGACGCTATTCAGAGGCGTTTGCGCTGTAGCCAATTTTTTTGTTCGGGCCGCCTTTCGTGAGGTAGCTGGTTGGGTCTGCATCGACCTCTTGCTGCCTTCCGGCGGCGCCGAGGCGCCAGGGTCGACTTGAGTTCGGCGGCATCCTGGCGAACAAGGCTGATTTGACGCCCGCGAGCCTCGCGGGCGGAATCGGGGCGCGGCCCGGTCTCGCTGCCGGGCGGTTTCGGCGGCGATGCAGTGGGGAACCCTATCCGGTGTCGTGGACCGGTATGGCGCCAACCAGGGATCGCATTTGTTGCTTGCGGCCAGCGCGGAGATGGCCGAGCGCCAGGGCCATCATCACCGCCATCGCGAGGCCGACCCGGGCGGTCATCTTCGCCTTGCCGCGAATGGTGTGGCGCTCGAACCGGAAGCCATTGTCGAGGCGGCTGTAGATGCGCTCCATCGCGCTCCGGCGATTGTATCCGCGCCGCCAGGACGGGTTGCCGTGCGGAGTCGGGGTGAAGATGCGGCGGCTGTGCTTCTCCAGGTCGATGCGGACCACCCGACCGAACGCGCCCGCCTTGCAGCCGGCGCCTTTGTGGCAATCGTCCCGTCCCTCGCGTGCGAAGCCACAGGCGGCGGCCGGGCAACGGTACTTGAGCGTCGAGCGGTCGGCCTCGAACCCCTGGAACGCCATCGGGCGCTCGGTTCCGGTGGCCGGGCGCTTGCAGATCACCTCCCCTCTCTCGGTATGGTGAATGCAGTCGTTGCGATCCCGGAAGAGCGGACGCGAAATCGGCTTGGCCGGGTCGTGGCCCGCTTGCTTCCTTTCGGCGCTCCACAGCGCCCGGCTGTCGATCAGCGGGCGGATCCGGTGCCGGTCCCAGAGCGTGGCTTTCAGCGGACCGCTGTCGAGGCCGCGGTCGGCGCTGAACTCCTTGCAGCGCTCCGCCAGGGCCGGGGTCTCCTCGAAGAGCCGTTCCGAAAGCCGCTCCAGTTCCTTGACTTCCGACACCGAAGCCCGGGTCACGCTGGCCGCCACCGGGATTTCGTACTGCGTGTCGGCAATCGTATGGACGCGGTAGCCGAACCAGCTCTTGATCTTCTTCCAGGGCTTGCCGGTCTTGGCGTTCATCCCGTGCGTCTCGTGCTTGCCCCAATCCGCGTCCGCATCCGAGGTCTTGCCCGTGACCCGGTTCCTGGCGCCCGTCGAATGGCTCTCCATCGCCTTGCCGTCATAGCCGAGGAATTCGCCGAAATCCGTCCGCTTCCTCCATCAGTTGCTCCCGCATCGTCCGGATCATGGCGGCGATCATCCCCCGCTCCTCCTCCAGTTCCACCACCACCCGCAGGAACCGGCTGAAGTTGCAGGCGTCCGGCGCCGGATCGCGCAGCGGCTGCGGAAGGTAGATCACCGTCGAGCCGTCCGCCTCCGACACTCCCCGCTTCGGCGCGCTCTGCCGGGGAAGCGCCGGAAATCCGCAGAGTGCGAGCAGCGGCGGATTGCGCTGCAGCTCGCGCAGCAGCGACTGCGCGGACTCGTGCTGGAAGACGATGCCGGCCAGCATCGCCCGCCACATCGCCACCACCGGATCATCGTCGCGCCCGTGCCCGCGCCGCTCTTCGAGCGCACCCAGGATGTCGCCGTCCGGCATCGTATCCAGCACCAGTTGCAGGCGCTGGAGTTCGGGGCGCTGTTCGACATCCGCCCAGGAAAACAGTAGGTTGTTTGAGGCCGTCATGTCGTTCCCTCCGTGGAACCGGGGTTCTTAATTTCACACCTATTTTAGCACATGACGGCCGCAGCATGGGCGGCGTGGGGTGGAAATTCCGCCGGCCGGACGAAATTCGCCGGTTTGACGGCATATTCAGGGAATTCCTGGGGTGAAGAGAATCTGAACGCTGTGAAACGCTCGACAAGTCAATGGGTTAGAACAGCGCAAAGGCCTCTATTCACAATCCGTCGGCAAATCTACAGGCAAAAGCCTGAGCCCGGGCGCAACGCGCATCCGCGATATCGGCGATTTCCCGGCCCCAGAACTACCACAATTCTCACACGCACGCAGCGAGCACTGCTCGTAGAGCAGAGAAGTACTTCGACCGTTTCGACCCCCGGAAAAGTGGATTGACAATGATGTAACAGACCGCCGCTTCAGTCGGGAATATTTGGATGCGATGGCTTTCACAGCCCGTAGTGCGCGAGGCGCGAGGCCCTGCGAATTTCCCCATGGGGTAATTACTTGCAAGAATGCAGACACCAAGGTAACCCGTTAAGCGGACACCGCTAGGCACAACTGCCGGGGCTCTTGCCACGATGCTACTCGCTACCTTTCGCTTGTAGTTGTGAGATTGGCACAAATTCATACTATTGTGACAGTACTGGGTTTACGAATTTAAATACAGGATCGTGCCAATATGAATCCGCTGGTTTCGATCATAATGCCTGTCCATAACACAGAGTCCTATGTTGGACGTGCAATCACTTCAATACTGCGTCAAAGTTTCAAGGATTTTGAACTCATAGTTGTCGATGATGGCTCCACCGACAGCACACGCAGCGTGGTTCGAAAGTTTGCGGACCCTCGCGTTTGTCTTGTCTGCAGCAGAAAAAATTTCGGGGCAAATCACGCCCGGAACCGGGGACTCGATCTCGCAAGAGGCGAGCTTTATGCGTGCATGGATTCTGACGACGAGAGTCTTCCGAATCGACTGCACTCGCAGGTGAGATTTCTAAGCGAGAACGCGAACATTGGAATTTTGGGTGGGTCAATCATTTGGAAGAAATTGCCGAACGGTCATTTCGCGACGAAAAGATATCCGCTCTCACACCTTTCCTGCCTTCGCCGCCTCTCAACCAGCCCTTGCTTTTGCCATCCCACCATCATGATTCGGAGAAAGGCGGTTCCTGTTGACATACGCTACAATGAGAGTTTTCAAACAACCGGGGACTACAAACTATATGTCGATCTTTGCCAGCATACAGAATTCGCTAATCTCAAGGAAACCTTGCTCATTTATCACCGGCATCCCAATAGCATAACTTTAACCAAGGGTGCGGAAAAGAAGATTAATCGCGAACGTGTACATAGAGAGTACTTGAGCCAGGTATTGGGAGACGATCTGGTAAACCGCTTCCACAACGAGGTCTTGTGGCTGGCAAAACCCGAAAGCGCAATGACCATGGAAAGATTGATCGAATTTTACAAATGCTTGGACAAGAAGCAATCATATATACTTGGGCAACTCTTCAGAAGGTCAATTCGCCAAGGAATTGATCGTGTTGAATATGGAACAGGAACACGAGCTTCGGATAGACTGATTCTGACGTTCTTGCGATACAAGCTGAAACGATTAGTTCTGTAATTGGCGCTTCAGAATCGGGAATCCCCGTCATGCTTTCGGGCTGCTTGTAAACCAAAATGAAATTAATTTTGGCGAACGTTAACGTTGAACGCACGGTTGCATACGGCGGCCTGGATTTCCTGTCCAACGCCGAATCTTGTAGCCGTCTTTCAGGTATAGCGTTCGCCTTGCATGACTCACTCATTCCGCAATTTGGTGATCCGAACTGACGCCAAAGGTAGAGCACATATTGGTCGGGAATTTGGAAAATACGGCGATGGCCTACTACGAGTACTCTCCTTCCCCGCTGGTCATTCCCCCGAATGTGAAAATTCGGCGCCGATTTTTGTCGCGGAGAAGTACCGTCACCTCCGCGCCACTTCGTCACGAGGATTACCACAATTACGATTCGGACACAATCTTTTACGACATTTTTTGGTCCGCTGCTTTTGATCGCTTGATCGCGCTGGGGCCTCCAGCAATCAACCTGAAAACCGAACTCTCCGCTCTCCGCATTACTTGCAAAGGAGTTCGGCTATCACACACCATTCGTTACTATTGGCATTTATGCGTGATCGAAATCGCCTGTGACTCGCGGCGGGACATGCGAACGGGCCAAGTTCTGGAGTTTCAATTCCGATCGTTTCAGACTACCGCTCCAGTACCTGAGAAGCCACAGAAGTTCTGTGGAATTTGCGCTGATTTGGCTCTTATGACCATGCAGAAGGATACTCCGGTTCGATGGATCGAGGATTGGTGCAAATGGCACCATCGACTACATGAAGTGTTTCGTGTGGTGATATATGACAACGGCAGTTCGAATCGCGACCTGATAGCGAATGCGCTCAACGCCTTGAGCGTCGAAATGGACATAACGTTTGTCGATTGGCCATTCATGTATGGCCCTGGCACAAGCTACAAGAACAGGTTTAGTCAATTGGGTTCGCAAAACCATTATCGGCTTCGGTTCGGCCCGCACGATAGATGGTGCGTAATGTTGGATGTCGACGAATACCTTGCGGCTGATTCAGGGTTCAAACTAATGGATCAACTGAAGAAACGATTTGATCCCTGCGTCGCTGTCGCCATGATCGACTCGTGGATCGTGCCTCCGCACGCTGGTCAACCGGCCCACGTCGAGCGAACCGCAGGGGATCATAGGTTTCGAAATCGAGAGATTTCCTTTCGGAGACTCAAGTACCTGTTCCGGCCCACTCTGGTGGAATACAATCGAGCTCATATCGCATTTCCAAGTGGCAGTTCGCTCTCAATCATGCAACCATTTCCGCACCTCTATGCTTGGTTCCTCAGATTCTGGTATGGAAGCGTCCTAAAGCGCGTGGGACGGAGTCGAATTGGCCGCCGGTTTTATTCAAGTCAGTTCCGGGTGCAGTATCTTGATCCAAATGACGTGTTCTTCTTTCACTTCCGGGGGCTGAACACAAATTGGCGGCCGGAGAGAGAAATTGGGGAGGAAACAGAAGAGTACAATTCCCACCAGCATGTGCTGGACAACCGGATTCGAGATTTGGCAGTTCGCGCCGGGGTCGCATATCAAACTGAAGACCAATCATCGCTAAACACAAATCCTGGTCGACGATAGCGGAAGAAGAAATGGCCGACCACGATATTCATGAGTATCGGTCGCCCGCAATGGATGGATAGACCATTTCTGTTGAGCACATTGTCCTACTTGCCCTAATACAAGGCATTAGTGAGTTCGCCCCAGTCAGTTCTTCAGCACATTTGGCGCTGCTACCGAGATTGCTTGGTACCAAAGACCAAGGAATTCTTATTGACGTAGCCGCTCACGCCGGAACACTTGCCGCAGTCAGCGTGTACTTTTGCAGCGATTTAATTCGGATGGTGCAAGGATGCCTGAAGCTCGCAGCCGGCGAATGGAATTCTGGCGACGCGCGTTTTTCGCTGTTGCTTGTGCTTGGTACCCTTCCCATTGTGTGTGCCGGTGTATTGTTTTGGTATTTTGAACTTTTGACGACGCTTCGAAACGTGAGAGCAATAGCTTGGTTCACTATCGGATTTGGAGCACTACTTTATGTCGCTGATCGATTTGGCTCGTCAGCACGGACATTTTCTGATCTGAAGGTAAGA
>CBDCSZ010000011.1:0-86460 GCA_965221935.1 Paracoccaceae bacterium | reverse complement strand
TGAACACAACCTTTGACTCCATCCAGATCTCATCGGGGAACTCGTTTGTGCATGAGACCGAGGGGAAGGTCATCCTCAATGGCAGCCGCAATATCAGTTTCACAATGGATCTTGTGGTCAAGGACATGACGCTTTTTCTGGTTATGGCCGACCGGGCGGGAGTTCCGCTCGAACTGGCGCCGGCGCTGCTGGAGATCTTTCGCGACGCAAAACGGCACTTCGGTGCCAGGGAATGGTCGCCAAATGTCATTCGGAGACTGGAAGAAAAAACCGGCGTTGCGGTGCTGGCGCCCGGTTTCCCGGCCGAAATCATTGACGATGAGCCGGAAGTGCCCGGTTTTGAAGTGCGTTCAGGCCGGGAAAAGGCTGTTTGATCCGGGTCCTATCCCGCGCCTCTCAGATGGCCGCCGCCACCGGTCGTCGGCCGCTTTGGGCGGATGGATCCCCTCAGTAGGGCAGACCGATATAGTTCTCTGCGAGCGCGCGCTGGGCCGCCCCGGAGTCGCGAATAAACGCAAACTCGCTGTCCTGCATGCGCGCGTCGAATGCTGACCGGTCCGGGAAATTGTGCAGCATGTTTGTCATCCACCAGCTGAAACGCATCGCTTTCCAGACCCGCTCCAGGGCGCGGACGGAATAACTGCGAAGCCCCGCGCCGGAGCCTTCGCTGTAATGTTCCGCAAGCGCTTCAAACAGGTAATGGACATCCGACGCGGCAAGGTTCAGCCCCTTCGCGCCGGTGGGCGGAACGATGTGGGCGGCATCGCCGCACAGGAACAGCCGGCCGAAACTCATCGGTTCGCAGACAAAGCTGCGCAGAGGAGCTACCGATTTTTCGATCGACGGCCCCGTCACAATGTTTTCGGCGGTCTCGGGAGGAAGCCTGCGCCGAAGTTCGGTCCAAAACCGCCCGTCGCTCCACGCGTTGGGATTCTCGTCCGCAGGGACCTGGATATAGTATCTCGAAAGCGAATGGTTGCGCAGGGAAGCCAGTGAGAAACCCTGGCTGGTGCGAGAATACATCAGAGCTTCTTTCGCCGGCGGGGTTTCTGAAAGAATTCCAAGCCAGCCAAACGGGTAAGTCTTGGAGAATTCCCGGCGGGTGCCATCGGGAATCATCGAACGGCTCGGGCCGTGGTAGCCGTCACAGCCGGCGACAAAGTCGCAACTTAAACTGTGCCGCAAACCGTTTTCAGACCATGTGACCCGGGGGGCCTGTGTGCCGATGTCGCTGATCTCAAGGTTTTCGGCGCCGTGGCGGATGGTGACGCCTGCGAGGTCGAGATGATCATACAGATCTCGGGTGATCTCAGTCTGCCCGTAGATTAGCACCGAACCCCCGGCCAGGGCCTGCAGGTCCAGTGTGAAGACATCTTTGCCGTCGGAAAAATTGCAGTTTTCGTGGACGAGCCCTTCCCAGTCCATTCTTGCGCCGACTCCGGCCTGCCGCAGCTGGTTGACTGTTCCCTGTTCCAGCACTCCGGCCCTTATCCTTCCAAGAACATAGGCACGGCTCCGCCGTTCCAGAACCATGCAGTCAATTCCGGCGAGCGACAGTTTGCGCGCCAGCAGCAAACCGGCCGGGCCTCCGCCGATGATCGCAACCTGAACTCTCACTCCGGTCTCCGAGATGTCTCCGGCCGCCGCCGCAGATGGCAGAGTCTGGGTCAATGTGTCACTGGTTGCAAATCGCCGGTGGCCGGGTATCGTGCGCCGCAGATGTCGCAGTGTCAAAGGGATGACCGATGCCGCCGCCGTACCGCGCCGATCATGTCGGAAGTCTTTTGAGACCGGAATCTGTCGCTGAAATGCGGGCCGCCGCCCTGCAAAATCCTGAAGCGTCGGCGGGAATGCTTCGCGCTTGCGAAGACGATGCCATCGCCTGCGCCATCGAAAATCAGGAGGCCATCGGCCTCAAAGCGGTCACCGACGGAGAATTCCGCCGATCGTTTTGGCACTATGACTATATGGGCATGCTGGATGGGCTCGATCTGGAGGAACGGGACGAAGGCGTGCAGTTTTCAGGCATCAAACTGCGCCCGGTTTTCCCCGTGATCAGCGGCAAACTGGATTTTCCCGCAGATCATCCGATGCTGGGGCATTTCAGATTCGTTGCAGACCGCTGCAGCGTGACCCCCAAAATCGCGATTCCAGGCCCAAGCTGCTGCGATTTCAGGGTTGCTCCTGAAGATATCGGGCCGCCGGAATACCGCGACCCCGACGTATTATTCGCTGACATTGCTGCTATGTACCGGAAGGCTGTCCGCGCCTTCTACGACGCCGGCTGCCGATACCTGCAGATGGACGACATTTTCTTTGCTTACCTGTGCGACCCGCAGCACCGGGCGGCCAAGGCTGCGCTTGGTCAGGACCCGGACTGGCTGATTGACCGCTACGCGTGGATGATGAATCGGGCTATCCGGGACCGGCCGGACGACCTTGTCATCGCGATGCACATGTGCAGGGGCAATTTTCAGTCGGCGCATGCGGCCGAGGGTGCTTACGATCCGGCCGCCGATGCCGTGTTCAACAAAACCGGGGCCGATATCTTTTTCATGGAGTATGACACCGATCGGGCAGGAGGGCTTGAACCGCTGGGCCAGCTGTCACGCGGTCGCCAAAGAGTTATGGCCGGGTTCGTCACCACCAAATTCGGACGGCTGGAATCGCCTAACGAACTGAAACGAAAATTCGAGCAGGCAAGCCGTTATGCCGAAATCGACCAGCTGGGCATTGCGCCGCAGTGCGGATTCGCGTCGACGGAGGAGGGCAACAAATTGACAATGGATGCACAGTGGCGGAAGCTCGAACTGGTTGTGCAGACCGCCGACGAGATCTGGGGCGGGGTGTGATGGCCCGCGCCCCGGTGTGGCCTCAGGCCGCCGCCTTCCACTTGATGGAACAGCCCATGGATTGAACCTGAGACTGCGGACCGGCTCCGGTTTCGGCGATCTGCTTCATGGCGTCCCGCAAGTCATGGCTGTCGGATGCGCCAATCGGACCGCGCCCCGCGCTGTCCAGTCGGCCCCGGTACTGCAGTTCAAGCGCCGCGTTGAAACCAAAGAAATCTGGTGTGCATGCGGCCCCGTAGGCACGGGCGACAGTCTGGCTTTCATCGTGCAGGTAGGGAAAAGTGAATCCGGCTCGGCGGGCAAATTCGACCATCTTCGGGAATGAGTCGTCGGGATAAGTCGCAGCATCGTTGGCGCAGATCGCAGCGACACCGATTCCCAATGACTGCGCAGCCTTCGCTTCGGCGACAATGCGGTCGAGCACGGAAACGACATAGGGGCAGTGGTTGCAGATAAACATGATCAGGCATCCGCCGTTCCCAGCCGCGTCGGCGAGGGTCACCGTCTGACCTTCTGTCGACGGTAACAAAAAATCACGGGCTTTCCAGCCAAATTCACAGACAGGCGGTCTTTCAGCCATCGTTAGCACTCCTTCGCGCGGTCGGTTCTCGCAGCGTTTGTTTGAACCGATGCCGCCGAAATGTCCAGCGTCCAGGTGAAGCGCAGGCGGATACCGCCGCCGCGCGAAGAGCCGCAATCCTTTCGGCGCACTGCAGAGGGCCGCCACCAAGACCGGATGTCCCGGCAGCCAACGCATTTGCTCCGGCCGCGGCGGACAGCGCCGCTGTTGCCGCTGTTATGCTGCCGCCCGCTTCAAAGGCGATGTTCCGCCCGGCGATCGGCTTCTTGATTTCAGACATCTTCGAAAGCCGGCTCACCAGAATTTCTGTCCGCCGGCGCCTGGGTTCACAGTCATGACGCAGACGAGGCTGACCAATTCCACAACTTTTCGATTGCGCATTCCGGGCGCCTGGATTGATAGCAAGGCCGGCTCCGCAGCCGAGACCGATCACATTCTGGAGGCTTTTGTGGATTTGCGGACCGGCCTGGGCGCGCACCATGACGATGTCGGCGCCCGCTTCCGCGAAAGCGGAAAGCATCGGGTCAACCGGGGAATCCCCATATGGCCATCCATCGCATCAACATGCACCCGGTCACAGCCGCCCTGCGCGCCGCCGCGGCAGGCATTGCCCAAGGCGGAAAGATCAGTGCTCAGGATGGATGGCGAAATCCTTGTGCCCCGCCGCATCACAAAAGTTATCCCCTTGAAAAAAAGGAATCTACAAGTGCGATGCAGTCGAATAGCGCGGTGCCCGCGGAGGCGCGGCCGATTTCACCGAATCATTCGGTTGTCAATCAGCTGGTCGACGACAGCGGGTTCCGCCAGCGTCGACGTGTCGCCCAGAGCGTCAAATTCATTCTGGGCGATCTTGCGCAGAATCCGGCGCATGATTTTGCCGGAGCGTGTTTTCGGCAGTCCCGGCGCCCATTGGATGAAGTCCGGGCGGGCGATCGGTCCGATTTCCTTGCGAACAAATTGTACCAGTTCGGCGCGCAGCTCGTCCTTTGCCTCAACGCCGCTCATCAGTGTGACATATGCATAAATGCCTTCACCTTTGATGTCGTGCGGATAACCGACGACAGCCGACTCAGCGACTTTCGGATGGGCGACCAACGCGCTTTCGATTTCTGCGGTGCCCATTCGGTGACCGGATACATTCAACACGTCGTCCACTCTCCCGGTGATCCAATAGTATCCATCGCCGTCTCGCCTGCACCCGTCACCTGTGAAGTAGCAGCCTTGAAACTGGCTGAAATACGTATCCATGAACCTCTTATGGTCGCCGTATACCGTGCGCATCTGGCCCGGCCAGCTGTCCTTGATGCACAACACTCCCTGAGCCTCAGTCGATTCGAATTCCCTTCCGGAAGTCGGATCAAGGACTGCAGGCACTATTCCAAAGAATGGCTTTGTCGCAGACCCCGGTTTGGTGGCGGTCGCGCCCGGCAGTGGCGTGAGCAGATGCCCTCCGGTTTCAGTTTGCCACCATGTGTCGACGATTGGGCAGCGGCCCTTGCCGACAACTTTGTTGTACCAGTTCCACGCTTCCGGGTTGATCGGTTCGCCGACGGTGCCAAGAACACGCAGCGAAGACAGGTCGCATCTCTCAACCCACTTATCGCCCTGACCGAGCAGGGCCCTGATTGCAGTCGGCGCTGTATAGAACTGATTGACCCTGTGCTTTTCGCAGACCTGCCAGAAGCGAGAGCAGTCCGGGTAGGTGGGCACACCCTCAAACATCAAAGTCACGGCGCCATTGGCCAGCGGTCCGTAGACTATGTAGCTATGCCCGGTCACCCAGCCGACATCCGCGGTGCACCAATACACATCGCCTTCGTGATAGTCGAAAACGACCTCATGGGTCAGCGAGGCGAACAGAAGATAGCCGCCGCAGGTGTGCACAACGCCTTTGGGCTTTCCGGTCGAACCGGATGTGTAGAGAATGAACAGCGGATCTTCCGCGGACATTTCCCGGTAATCGCACGTCTCCGGAAGTCTCGCCGACATTTCAGAATAGTCAAAATCCCGTCCTTCGGTCCATGCGACTTCGCCGCCGGTGCGGCGGACCACCAGCGTGCGGACTTCGCTGTCACAATTCGCAAGCGCGGCGTCGGTGTTGGCCTTAAGCGGGGTGCTGCGGCCGCCGCGCGGCGCGTGGTCGGCTGTAATGACCAGTTTGGCATCCGAGTCCTGGATTCGGTTCGCCAGCGCGTCCGAACTGAAACCGGCGAACACGATCGAGTGTATGGCCCCGATCCGGGCGCATGCGAGCATCGCAAAGGCCGCTTCCGGAATCATTGGCATGTAGATTACAACTCTGTCGCCGGCCCCGATTCCCAGTTCAATCAGCGCATTTGCCATGCGGCACGTATTGGCATGCAGTTCGCGGTAGGTGATGTGTTTTGCGGGTTCGTCGGGATTGTCCGGTTCCCAGATGATCGCCGTTTGGTCGCCGCGCTGCTTCAGGTGCCGGTCGATGCAGTTTGCGGAAACATTCAGCGTGCCGTCTTCAAACCATTTGATCGAGACATCCGGATAGTTGAAATTGACGGACTTCACCTTGCTGAACGGGCGTATCCAGTCGAGACGCACAGCCATGCGGGACCAAAACCCCTCGGGGTCGGCGACAGAGTCGGCGTACATCGCTTCGTATTTTTGCGCGTCGATGTGCGCGGTTGCGGAAATTGCTGTGTCCGGTGGATAAAGATCAGTCATTTTGCGGCCGTGGGCTGTCGTTGTGGTTGGCTGTCCGGGATGCCGTGAACCTCCCTTGTCGCTGAATTTATAATCAATTGTCGGAAAAATTAAGTCACAATTCCCAATTTGCCGACGCCGCCGCGGCGCTCAGCGCGCCGACCGGCCGTGATGGGAGCCGTGAATTGACGATTACACAGGCATCGCCCCGATCCACAGAGTTTGACCTAATAGTTGAGTGGCCTCCCCAGATGTGGCACATACCATCTGATTTCCACACCAGAAATGGAGGACCACATGGCTTGGAACAAGACCACTCAGGAGCAGTATAAACGACCGGCGGACGGATATGAAACCGATTTGACGGACGCCGAATGGTCCGTGATCGAGCCGCTCATCCCGCCTCCTTCGAAAATGGGGCGTCCCCGCACCCTCGACATGCGGAAGGTTGTCAACGCCATCCAGTTCATGCTCGGAACGGGATGCCGGCGGCGGGCGATTCCCAAGTGTTTTCCGCCGTTTACCTCGGTCCGGAACTGTTTCTACGCGTGGATCCGCGGGGGTGTTCTGGACGAGATGCCCGGCGCCCTCCGGTCCCTCGCGCGCGGCCTCGCGGGCCGTTCGGAGGAGCCGGCGGCGGCTGTGATCGACAGCCGGCCGGTGAAGACGACGGAGAGCGGCGGGCCGTCGGGGTATGACGCCGGACCGAAGATCAAGTGCAGGAAGCGCCACATCACGGTGGACACGGAGGGAACCCCGATCACGATCGCGGTTCACGAGGCCTCGGTGCAGGACCGGGACGGCGCTCCGGAGGTGATCCTGGCGATGCTGGAGAAGGCGCCGCAGGTGGCGAAACTGTGGGCGGACGGCGGTTACGCCGGACCGAAGCTGGAGCAGGAACTGGCCAGACACGGCCTCGGTCCGGTGCTGGAAATCGTGCAAAAGCCCAAGGAAACCAGGGGTTTCACCGTCCACTGCCGCCGCTGGGTGGTGGAGCGGACCTTCGCCTGGATGTCGCGGTGCAGACGTCTGGCGAAGGATCACGAGCGGAGCCTGGAGAGCTCCGCGGCCTGGGCGCAGCTCGCAGCCTGCCGGTTTCTGATGAGGCGGGTGGCGCGGGAGATAAGTGCTTGAAATCAAAACGATATTAAAAACAAAGACTTAAATTCAAACTCTGAGGATACTCTGGCACTACATATTGGCAACGAACGGCTGTCGTGGTTCAGGCCGGAGCAAACTGGGCAGACGACGTGGACACGGCAGAGAACATATATGGAAGTTTGCAAATGCCGGAACGACGTACGCAACCGGACAATCGTCCGGCCCGCAACGACGCCTCAAAATGATCGCTTACCTGCCGATGATCGGGAAACTGCTCTGTCTCACCCAGGTGCAAACGACCCCATTGAGCGGGCGTTCTCAAAACCGATCAAAAAGGATAATTTACAGCTTCTGGAGCCTGGATTCCGTGAAATCCGGCTGAACTTACCGACGGTCGGCCCCCTTCACAGTGCCCGCCAGGTGAGCGAAGCGCTACCCGGATGATCTTTTGGGGTCGGCTCCTGTAATGCGCAGTCGGCGGCGAGGAATACCAGTGCTCAAAAGGAAAAACGGCCGAAGCCGTCTTGTTTGCCCTCCGGTCTCCCGGAGGGGAGGCGGCAATCCAAGGATCCCGCAAGTAGAATCAAGTATCGTATTCTGACCCGCCTTTGTCAAGGGTTGGCCAGGTTGTCCCAGTAATTCCAATTATGCGTTCACATCGGTTTTTTCTTCATTTTCGGCTGCGTTTCCGGGCGGATTTCTGCTGTGTTTCGGCGGAAGGGGCGGGGCTGCCGGTTCCGGTTACGGAGGCTTTTCCGGCAGTTCGCCGGTGATGATTGTCCGCATCACGGCGTCCCAGTCGTCGTGCACGACGTAGACGGTCAGGAACTTCAGGTTGTCAAGAAGCCGGTAGCGGGCGGCGAGCTTTGCCCGGGCCTCCTGCCAGCTTTCGCAGACCAGGTCGCAGGCGCTCTGCATCAGGAACGCGATCAGGTTGAAGGTCGCCAGCAGGCTGGCCAGGGTTTCCTTGCCGTGCCCGAAGTTGTGCTCGAGATGGTAGCCGTCCTTGAGAGCCTTGAAGGTGTTGTTCTCCACTTTCCACCGGGCCCGGGCGCAGTCGGCCAGTTCGGCGACGCTGTCCGGGCCGACCGGGAGGTCGGTGGCGAAGCTGTTGCGGTAGAGCCGCTTTCCGGACGGCGATGTGATGGTGACTTCGAACCAGTTGACTTCCAGCGCGTCCTTTCCGTCACGGATCGGCAGACCGCTCATCCAGCGGTAGCGCAGCTGGCGCTTTTTCTTTTTCCGGCCCTCGGTCCGGGTCAGACAGCCGGTCTCAACCCCTTGAATATACTCGTAAAGCGTTGTGTGCGAGCTCGGCTTGCAGGTCAGGATGAAGCTTCCGCCGGCGGCCAGCACGGCCTCGCAGAGCGGCTGGCGGCAGTAGAGGTCGTCGCCGAGATAAACCGGTCTGAGCCGGGCCAGGCCGGATCCGGTCCGCCGCAGCCAGCGCTTGGCGGCGTTGATCTCGCAGTCCTGTTTCTCAGCCCCGTCCTGCGGGCGGATGAACTCCGGCGGCAGCGGCAGGAGGCGCGAGGTTCCCGGGGCGACGATGCTGGCGCCGAGCACGGCGTGGAAGTTCTGTGTCCGCCCGTCCGCCAGTTTCCGCTGCGAGCAGTTCCGGCAGCCGATGCTGCAGGAGGTGAAATACTCGGTGCCGTCAAGGGCGATCAGCAGCCGCCCGTCAAGCCGGCGCAGCTGGTCAAGGGCGCCCTGGCGGTCCAGCTGGTCGACGGTCCGGGTGAAGATGGAATCGAAGCGCTCCGGCGGCACGCCGTCGAGCACGCTGCGGATGTGGCTGTCGGTCGGCAGCCGGTCAATGCCGAACAGGGTCCGGGCGTTGGACCGGCCCTGGCGGGACTGAAGCTGCGCCTGCGCCGCCAGGAAGGACGGGCACTGCAGGAAGAAGACGGCGAAGGCCGCCATGCCGATGTCGGCCATCTCCAGGCGGGCGTTGGCGCCGGTCCTGCGGTCCGGGGCGGACGCGCAGAGTTCGCGCATGTCGGCGATGTATCCGGCCAGCGGGGACATGGCGCCGCATTATGCACATATCAAAAATTTGTACAAATGTAAGCAAAAACAACAACTTACATGTCTTCTCCGCGCCTTTTCCCCAGGAGCCGGCGGCCGGAGCGGCGTCGGCGGCAGGTGATTCGCCCGCCGCCGGGGAACCGCCGGCGCGCAGCCGCCTGCGGCGGAAAAAAATTTCCCCGGGCCAAAAAACCGTTGTGATACAACACGTTAAAAACTCAAAAATCCAAAATTAGAATTACTGCAGGTTGTCCAGTAATTCCAATTATGCGTTCACATCGGTTTTTTCTTCATTTTCGGCTGCGTTTCCGGGCGGATTTCTGCTGTGTTTCGGCGGAAGGGGCGGGGCTGCCGTTTCCGGTTACGGAGGCTTTTCCGGCAGTTCGCCGGTGATGATTGTCCGCATCACGGCGTCCCAGTCGTCGTGCACGACGTAGGCGGTCAGGAACTTCAGGTTGTCAAGAAGCCGGCAGCGGGCGGCGAGCTTTGCCCGGGCCTCCTGCCAGCTTTCGCAGACCAGGTCGCAGGCGCTCTGCATCAGGAACGCGATCAGGTTGAAGGTCGCCAGCAGGCTGGCCAGGGTTTCCTTGCCGTGCCCGAAGTTGTGCTCGAGATGGTAGCCGTCCTTGAGAGCCTTGAAGGTGTTGTTCTCCACTTTCCACCGGGCCCGGGCGCAGTCGGCCAGTTCGGCGACGCTGTCCGGGCCGACCGGGAGGTCGGTGGCGAAGCTGTTGCGGTAGAGCCGCTTTCCGGACGGCGATGTGATGGTGACTTCGAACCAGTTGACTTCCAGCGCGTCTTTTCCGTCGCGGATCGGCAGACCGTTCATCCAGCGGCAGCGCAGCCGGCGCTTTTTCTTTTTCCGGCCCTCGGTCCGGGTCAGACAGCCGGTCTCAACCCCTTGAATATACTCGTAAAGCGTTGTGTGCGAGCTCGGCTTGCAGGTCAGGATGAAGCTTCCGCCGGCGGCCAGCACGGCCTCGCAGAACGGCTGGCGGCAGTAGAGGTCGTCGCCGAGATAAACCGGTCTCAGCCGGGCCAGGCCGGATCCGGTCCGCCGCAGCCAGCGCTTGGCGGCGTTGATCTCGCAGTCCTGTTTCTCAGCCCCGTCCTGCGGGCGGATGAACTCCGGCGGCAGCGGCAGGAGGCGCGAGGTTCCCGGGGCGACGATGCCGGCGCCGGGCACGGCGTGGAAGTTCTGTGTCCGCCCGTCCGCCAGTTTCCGCTGCGAGCAGTTCCGGCAGCCGATGCTGCAGGAGGTGAAATACTCGGTGCCGTCAAGGGCGATCAGCAGCCGCCCGTCAAGCCGGCGCAGCCGGTCAAGGGCGCCCTGGCGGTCCAGCCGGTCGACGGTCCGGGTGAAGATGGAATCGAAGCGCTCCGGCGGCACGCCGTCGAGCACGCTGCGGATGTGGCTGTCGGTCGGCAGCCGTTCAATGCCGAACAGGGTCCGGGCGTTGGACCGTCCCTGGCGGGACTGGAGCTGCGCCTGCGCCGCCAGGAAGGACGGGCACTGCAGGAAGAAGACGGCGAAGGCCGCCATTCCGATGTCGGCCATCTCCAGGCGGGCGTTGGCGCCCGTCCTGCGGTCCGGGGCGGACGCGCAGAGTTCGCGCATGTCGGCGATGTATCCGGCCAGCGGGGACATGGCGCCGCATTATGCACATATCGAAAATTTGTACAAATGTAAGCATAAACAACAACTTACAGGTCTTCTCCGCGCCTTTTGCCCAGGAGCCGGCGGCCGGAGCGGCGTCGGCGGCAGGTGATTCGCCCGCCGCCGGGGAACCGCCGGCACGCAGCCGCCTGCGGCGGAAAAAAATCTCCCCGGGCCAAAAAACCGTTGTGATACAACACGTTAAAAACTCAAAAATTCAAAATTAGAATTACTGCAGGTTGTCGATCACTTTCTGCAGTATCTCTTCGTACTCCGGTAAAGAAACTGACGGCCTGCCGCGGACCGGTAGCAGCCGACTGACAGCCACCGTGGCGGCGTGATTGCAGATGGCCCAGGCACCTCTTCCATCGATGAGAGACCCGACCGGCACCGCAAACCGCCGGTCTTGCTGCCCGCTTGAGGTCATCGGCATAACAGTGGCGACACCGCGCAGTGTCGCGTTCCGCGAGATAATCACGACCGGGCGGCGCTTCCAGAACTCGGGCAGGTGCAGACTTTCAGGAGGCGGGTAGTCGCACCAGTACACTTCTCCCTTGAGAGGCCGAAACCGCAACCGCGCGGGTCTGCGCGGAAGTCTTTCGTTCGTGTCCGAAGTGCAAGTCATTGCCCTGTCCCCGTTCCGAGGGGGTCTTCCTCATCACCGAATGTCTCCAACAGCCGTCGGCGCGCGTCTTTCTCAACCCGCTTACGCTCATCCGACAACTATTGCCGATAGTCGGACCCGCTTCTGTCGCGCCTGGTGCGCACGCACTCGTTGAGATCAATATCTCCGCAACGGATACAATCAATGAGGAAGCGATCCTGCTCATTGTCCTTGGAGAGTCCTGTGCAGTGCTCCAGAGTATCGTCGGCAATCTCGTAGCGGTCGATCATGTCGCCATCGAAGGACTACATGGAAGCGACCGTTCCCTCCGGAAGGCCTTGTGCAAGCTCGCGAATGAATTTGACAAACGCAGGCAACAGGGCGAGGTAAGATTGCACTGCTCTGCGGGCGAGTTCGCGGCCGTGTTGGGAAAGACAATTCCGTCGGATGTCGCAGGCGACATCCAATTGGCTGCGCATGGCGATGCCGCGGCGATGCTCTCCGGCTGTCGGCCCGCCAATAGCGTTCCAAGCACCGCAGCCGTCATGTCGGCCGATCTTTACACACTCGCCAGATGCCCCCCGGTGCCGGATTCAGGATGGAGAAGGTCAGCCGAGAGCGGGCGTTCCCGGCGCACGCCGAATTGCGGTCGGAGATCGCGTCACTTCCCGCTGGAATGGCTCCACCGGTTCGGAATCCAGCGGACATTGAGATTCCGCTGTCCTTTTCACTGATTGCCGGTGTCGAAATGGGAGACGAGCAGGATGCGGATTGATTTGAATGCTGATCTTGGCGAGAGCTTCGGACCTTGGAAAAAAGGCAATGACGACCAGATGTTGGCCATAGTGACATCTGCCAACATCGCCTGCGGGTTCCACGCCGGAGATCCTTTGGAAATGCGCAAGACTGTCCGCACTTGCCTGCGGAACGGTGTCGGCATCGGCGCACATCCGGGCTTCGGCGATCTGCTTGGCTTCGGCCGCCGGGAAATCTCGGGAATCGGACCCGACGAAATGAAGGCGTCGGTGATCTACCAAATCGGCGCGCTGCAGGCGCTCGCTGCGGCGGAACACACCGCGGTCACCCATGTGAAAATGCACGGCGCTCTGGCAAACATGGCAAGCCGCGACCGCGAACTGGCCGAGACGGTGATCGGCGCGGTGCAAGAAATCGATCGCAGTTTGATTATCGTGGCCATTGCATCGACCTGTCTGCAGCGGGTCGCCGCTGACCTCGGCGCGCCAGTAATTCTAATTTTGGATTTTTGAGTTTTTAACGTGTTGTATCACAACGGTTTTTTGGCCCGGGGAAATTTTTTTCCGCCGCAGGCGGGCGAATCACCTGCCGCCGACGCCGCTCCGGCCGCCGGCTCCTGGGGAAAAGGCGCGGAGAAGACATGTAAGTTATTGTTTTTACTTACATTTGTACAAATTTTTGATATGTGCATAATGCGGTGCCATGTCCCCGCTGGCCGGATACATCGCCGACATGCGCGAACTCTGCGCGTCCGCCCCGGACCGCAGGACCGGCGCCAACGCCCGCCTGGAGATGGCCGACATCGGCATGGCGGCCTTCGCCGTCTTCTTCCTGCAGTGCCCGTCCTTCCTGGCGGCGCAGGCGCAGCTTCAGTCCCGCCAGGGCCGGTCCAACGCCCGGACCCTGTTCGGCATTGACCGGCTGCCGACCGACAGCCACATCCGCAGCGTGCTCGACGGCGTGCCGCCGGAGCGCTTCGATTCCATCTTCACCCGGACCGTCGACCAGCTGGACCGCCAGGGCGCCCTTGACCGGCTGCGCCGGCTTGACGGGCGGCTGCTGATCGCCCTTGACGGCACCGAGTATTTCACCTCCTGCAGCATCGGCTGCCGGAACTGCTCGCAGCGGAAACTGGCGGACGGGCGGACACAGAACTTCCACGCCGTGCTCGGCGCCAGCATCGTCGCCCCGGGAACCTCGCGCCTCCTGCCGCTGCCGCCGGAGTTCATCCGCCCGCAGGACGGGGCTGAGAAACAGGACTGCGAGATCAACGCCGCCAAGCGCTGGCTGCGGCGGACCGGATCCGGCCTGGCCCGGCTCAGACCGGTTTATCTCGGCGACGACCTCTACTGCCGCCAGCCGCTCTGCGAGGCCGTGCTGGCCGCCGGCGGAAGCTTCATCCTGACCTGCAAGCCGAGCTCGCACACAACGCTTTACGAGTATATTCAAGGGGTTGAGACCGGCTGTCTGACCCGGACCGAGGGCCGGAAAAAGAAAAAGCGCCAGCTGCGCTGCCGCTGGATGAGCGGTCTGCCGATCCGTGACGGAAAGGACGCGCTGGAAGTCAACTGGTTCGAAGTCACCATCACATCGCCGTCCGGAAAGCGGCTCTACCGCAACAGCTTCGCCACCGACCTCCCGGTCGGCCCGGACAGCGTCGCCGAACTGGCCGACTGCGCCCGGGCCCGGTGGAAAGTGGAGAACAACACCTTCAAGGCTCTCAAGGACGGCTACCATCTCGAGCACAACTTCGGGCACGGCAAGGAAACCCTGGCCAGCCTGCTGGCGACCTTCAACCTGATCGCGTTCCTGATGCAGAGCGCCTGCGACCTGGTCTGCGAAAGCTGGCAGGAGGCCCGGGCAAAGCTCGCCGCCCGCTACCGGCTTCTTGACAACCTGAAGTTCCTGACCGTCTACGTCGTGCACGACGACTGGGACGCCGTGATGCGGACAATCATCACCGGCGAGCTGCCGGAAAAGCCTCCGTAACCGGAACCGGCAGCCCCGCCCCTTCCGCCGAAACACAGTAGAAATCCGCCCGGAAACGCAGCCGAAAATGAAGAAAAAACCGATGTGAACGCATAATTGGAATTACTGTCGGCGCGCCGCGTGTGGGTGAGATTTTCGCTGACCGCGCCTACAATGACGACGGCACACTGGCGAACCGCAGCGAACTCGACGCCATGATCAGGGATCCCGAAACCTGTGCCGACAACATTCTCCGCACGGTGGAAACCGGCACCCTCACGGCGCGCAGCGGAGCAAAGGTGCCTGTGGACGCAGGCACAATCTGTGTTCACGGAGACAATCCGGAAGCGGTTGCGATCGCATCAGTTGTCCGCAACCGCCTTGATCAGGCGGGAATTGAAGTGATCCGCTTCAAATAGCCGGGATCTCTGAGACCGGATTCAGGGGTCCGATTTTGTTTCTTCGTCCCCGGCCGTATGCGAGACCTGCCTGGGTTCTCCGTCCTCAGAAACCGGTTCGGACGCATTTTCGTCCGCCGCCCTTTCGGCTTCGCCGTCCTCTGGCGCCAGCTCTGCAGATTCGGAACTGTCGGCCTGTGCCGATTCTTCCTCATCGGCATAAAAATCAAGCACGTTTTTGCCTTGCGCCTGCAGTTCGGCCTCATCCATCGAACGGGCGACATTGATTCCAATTGAAACAACGACTTCCGGGTGAAGTATCACACTCACTTGATGAATCCCGAGTTCCTTGATGGGTCGGTCGAGTTCAATCTGTTGACGGCTGACCGCCACGGCGTCTTCGCTCGCAGCGTCAGCGATGTCCCTCGTGGTGACCGAACCGTACAGCGACCCGGTGTTGGAAGCGGACCGGATGACAATGAACATTCTGTCTTCAAGTTTGGCGGCGACATTTGCCGCTTCGCCTTTCAGTTCCAGATTGGTCGCCTCCAGTTTGCCCCGCCGGGCTTCGAAAATGGCGAGATTTGATTTCGACGAGCGCAGTGCCTTGCCCCGAGGCAACAGGAAATTACGCGCATAACCGTTCTTCACCGATACGATATCGCCCATCTGGCCGAGTTTCTGCACGCGCTCAAGCAGGATGACTTTCATTGCGGTTCTCCTATTTGACCGAATACGGCAGCAGCGCCAGAAACCGGGCCCGCTTGATCGCGACTGCGAGTTCGCGCTGCTTTCGGGATGACACGGCTGAAATGCGGCTGGGCACGATTTTCCCGCGCTCGGAAATGTAGCGCTGCAGCAGCTTGATGTCCTTGTAGTCTATTGTTGGCGCGTTCTGCCCGGAAAACGGGCAAACTTTTTTACGGCGAAAAAATGTTCGTCTGGCCATATCCGATCTCCTTTCTATGCAGTGGGCTCAGCGCGACCGGTCCGAATGGTCATCGCGCCTTTGAACCATTGGCGACGGCTTTTCGGAGTGCGCTTTGACCTTGATGGTCAGCACCCGCAGCACATCCTCGTGAATGCGCATCAGACGTTCCATTTCCTTGACAGCATCGGGAGGCGAGTCTGTTTTGAGGAAAATGTAGTGACCCTTGCGGTTGCGTTTGATCTTGTAGGCCATCTTGCGCAGGCCCCAATTCTCTTTGGCGACCGGGTTTCCGCCATTGTCCGATAGAATATCGAGAAAATGGTCGGCGAGACCGTCGGCCTGTGCATTGGAGAGGTCTTGCCGCGCGATCAGCACGTGCTCATAAAGAGACATAAAAAATTTCCTGTCTGCGCGCTTCAAAGCATGGCCCAACTCACCTTCGCTGCCATGCACGAGCGGCGCGCGTTTCATCAGTTGCGCGAAGGCGCTGGCGTTATAGCTTCAGAATTGCGGTTTGCAAGGGCTTGCGCGGCCAGCCGGTCCACCGATCAGATGGCGTTTGGTAACGGTTTCCTGGCTGGCGCGCCGATCCCCATGTGTTTTCATGATGGCGACGCCACTTCTTGTTGCTCGCCCGCGTGGTTCCTGAACTGATTGTGATGAAAATTCAATAACCCCGGTGCGGCATTGTGCCGAACCTTGCGGCCGGCAAGTTTTGCATAGCCGGTGCGGATCAGCCTTGCTGACACGTGAAGCAGACCGCTCTTTGGATCCACGCTCCAAAGGAATGCGTCGAAGAGCGAATGCAGGTTGCAGCGTAACAGCAACCCGTTTTCAGCTCGATCCCATTTCGGTTCGCCGGTGTGGGGAACGATATGGGCCGCCTCAAGCGCCTATGGCACCTGGCATCCTGAGACGACGCAGCGTCCCGAATATGTTTGGAAAAGAGCATCGCGGAACGCGCTTTGCAAACGGCGCAGCTTCACCGTTGCCGTGCGCCGCTCTTCAAAATTCTTGAGAAGCGTATCCTCGTGTTTGGCCAGCTCACGGTCCCAGACCTGAACATAAACCGGCAGCGGGCTGCGTTTCTCAACAACCGCAATGAAGTCCAGGCAGTCATCGTCCTCAATCTGATACGCGTTGTGAAGGGGATATCGGCGCACCTTATCGAAAAATCTTGATCCTGTGGGATCTCCCCGGATGGAGCGGGAGCCGAAGGGGCGGTCAAGCAGTTGAACGTCCTGAAGCGCCACTCCGGTAAACTCACCGCTTGCTGATATGCCAGCGGCCGGAGCCTGTTTCGATTGACTGGAAATTGCTGTATGAGTGCCAGCGTGTCCGTTTCGAGCCGCCGCCGCAAGCCTGTCCGTGAACCATCCGCTGGCAGGGTGCCGGATTTCGCTGAATTGAATGGGGGAACGGCTATCCGGCGGCGTTCGCCGGCATCGCATAGCCCGGAGGCTCGGAAAGCCCGTTTCGCACGGCGACATCCCGGAGCCAATGGGCGCTGTCCTTGGGGTAGCGCGTTTGGGAGCCGTACTCGACGAAGACGATTCCGTAGCGGGAGCTGTAACCGGAGTCCCATTCGAAGTCGTCCAGCAGGGTCCAGACATAAATTCCGCGCAGGTCAACGCCCTTCTTCATGGCCCGGTCGGCAGCTCTGAATGCCGCGTCGAAGTAGCGTATGCGCGCCGGGTCGTTCACTCGGCCGTCAGGATTGACATAGTCGTTGAACAGATAACCGACCTCGGTCACGTAAACCGGCAGCTGGCAGCCATAATCGCGTCCGGGTTTCAGCAGGATTTCCTCAAGACCTTCCGGACGAAGACCGCTGCCGATTGTTGTGAGCGGTCCGAGCGGGGCCATGCGGCGGGCATGGACGATCGGAATCGTCCGGTCAAAGCGGACGACCTCATGGACGTAGTAGTTCAGGCCAAGGAAGTCGATCGGAGCGGGTGCAGCGAGACTAGCTGCTGAACTTGCGGGTGGAAGTCCCGCCGGCGCAATTCTCAGTTTGGCGTCGTAGTCATATCCCCACGGGTGTCGGGGTGACCCGGCGTCCGGAAGCGGGGACGTAAAAGCCTCTGTGGGCTGGGAGGACGATGTCCCTCTGGTCCGGTCGGACAGGGAGGCGAACAACCGGGAGGGCCGTAGCGAAAGCGAACGTCCGTATGAAGCGTCGAAAAAACGCTCCCCGCATGGAATCCGACTTGCGGGGGTATTGGAGGATGCCAAGGGTCTCCGCTCTGCCCGATGGCCAGTGCCGGTGCGGAAGAACTGAGATGCACGCATCGGATCGCCCGGCGTACAGGTGGCGGCAATCCCGGAGGGTTCAGTGGTGAAAGTCCGGAAGGTGAGGAGGACAGACAGGATGTTGTGACCCTCGAATGTCAAGGACCGTGTCCATAACCGGAGTACGGGAAAGGACGCGGAGTCCTCCTGACTGGCGGATGAGGCCGATTAAGCGGTGATGGACGGAATAACACAACCCGTCCGGAGCGAGGGCCTCTGGGCTCAGGTGGCGAAGACGGCAGGTCATGCCGGGACTCAGAGCCCGGCGCCGACCGAGGATACCACCCCGGTTGAAAGGGGTGGTGCTGTCGAGCCGAAGGGCGGCGTAAACGCGGGATGATGCCACGGGTATGGCTGGGTCAGCCTTGAGCGTGGCGGATGTCGCGGAAGGCACCGTAACGAACTCCTGCGGGGGTGCCTGACGCTTGAAGCCGGACCCGGGAAAACCGGAAGTCCGGAATTTTAGGGGGGACGCTGGAAACGTGACCTATGGTGCGCGCGCCAGTGTCCTACCCGACAAATGTACTCCAGATCCCCTTCGCGGACAACCGTGTCGTCTTCAAGACACGGAAGATAGGGAGCCATATGCGCCGGGTAGCTGCCCTTCAACAACGGTTCGAGAAACAGACCGTTGGCTTCTCCATCGACAGTCCTCGCCGCTTCCATGTCGTCGGGCGAAGCCGAAAACGGTTCGATGACCTGCAGGCAATGTGTGACGCCGACCTGTGCTTCGCGTGAGTTGGCGCGGATGGCAGGAACCGCGAGACCGTGGGCCAGGTTCAGGTTGTGGGCGGCGATTCCGGCGGCATGGTAGTCCCGCATGCCCGGCGCGTGCAGGCCGCGGGCATGGCCGAGGAATGCGCAGGACCAGGGTTCGTTTGTTGTGATCCAGAACGGCACCCGGTCGCCGAAATGCTTCACGACCGCCTCTGCATGGTCCGCGAACCGGTGCGCGGTGTCCCGATTCAACCAACCGCCATTTTCCTGAAGGGCCTGGGGCAGGTCCCAGTGATACAGCGTGACCATAGGCACGAGGCCATTCTTCAGGAGAGAATCCAGCACCCGGTCATAATGGTCGAATCCAGCCTGGTTGCGCTGCGCCGTGCCTCCGGGAGAAATGCGCGGCCAGCTGAAAGACAAGCGGAGGCTGCTCAGTTCAAGCCCCCGCGCCAAAGCGTGGTCCTCAGGGTAGCGGCGGTAGTGGTCGGCGGCGATGTCGCCGCTGTCACCGTTCAGCGTATGCCCGTCGCGCGCAAAAACGTCCCAAATGCATTCGCCGCCGCCGTCGGCGCGGCGGTGGCCTTCAATCTGGTAAGCCGCAGTCGCAGTGCCCCAAACGAATCCGTTCGGGAAAGATAGGTATCCGTCTTTGGTCATGTCGTGTTTCCCTTCTCACGCACCGGCGGCACCGGTCCTTATTCTGCGCTTTCGTGCGATCATATCGACCGAGACCGCCGCCAGCAGTATCAGCCCGGTGATGATCGATTTGACATTTGCCGACTGCCCGAGGAGGTCAAGTCCATTGGCGACGCTGCCGATCACGATGGCGCCCAGCAGTGCGCCTGGAATCCGCCCGCGGCCGCCAAAAAGACTGGTTCCGCCGATCACGGCCGCGGCGATCGCGTCGAGAACAAGATTTCCGCCCCCGGTGTTGCTGTCAACGGCGTACTGCCGAGACACGGCTATGATCCCCGAAATCGCCGCAAAGGCCGAGCAGGCGGCGAACAGGATCACCCGGGTGCGCGCGACGTTGATCCCGGCCCGCCTAGCGGCTTCCGCATTGCCGCCGACCGCATAGATGTGGACACCGAACGGCGTGTGTTCGGTGACAAACGTCAGGATCAGGGTCAGTCCGACCAGGACGAGAAGCAGCACGGGAACACCCATGTGGTTTGACAGAACAGCGAGAGCGACCATTGCCATGGCCGGAAACAGGGCCGTGCGTCCGAGAAGCGCCATTCGATCGAGGGATGTTGCCCAAGGCTGCTGTTTCCAGCGATAGGAGCAGACGGCGGCGGCCGAGGCGGAAATGACAGCAACCAGAAGCAGCGACAGCCAGAACGGCATGAAGGTCGAGGCGATGCTGAGCACCAGAGGATCGTCGATAAGAACCTGGCCGATCTGGTTCCCGACCAGCATCCGCTGCACGCCCTGCCAGACGAGGAGTCCGGTCAGCGTCACAATGAATGACGGCGCCCCGATCAAGGTGACGCATTTGCCGTGAATCCAGCCGATGGCCCCGCCGCAGAGAACCGCCGCCGCGATCGCCAAGGGTCCGGGGATGCCGTGCCACGACGCCAAGAGGACCAGCACAACAGCGCAGACACCTGAAACCGACCCCGCGGACAAGTCGATTTCCCCGACAAACAGCACCAGGCTGACTCCCAGCGACATGACGCCCAGCACACCGACTTGCAGCGCCAGGTTGGACATGTTCCGCGGGGTCAGGAAATACGGGTTGGCGAAGTGAAAAACGAGAAACGCAACGAGCAGCGCGACCAAAACAGGGATGAACCCGAGTTCCCCCTGCCTGAGGCGGGAGATGAATCCGTCGTTCGGCGTTTCGCCGGACGGGTTCGGCATGCCGGAATCCGCAGGCGCCACCGGGATGCTCAGCTTCCTGGCCCCGACGCGATGTCGCTGCCCGTTATTCTCGCCACGACATCGTCGGGGGTGCAGGATCCGGGATCCATGTCTTCTATTTTGCGTCCGCGGCGCAGCACGGTCATGCGGTCAGCGACGGCAAAAACATCTGCCATGTTGTGCGATATCATCACGATGCCGACTCCACGGTCACGCAGCCGCCCAATGAGCCTGTGGACGTTTCCCGTCTGTTCGACGCCGAGCGCGGCGGTCGGTTCATCGAACAGGACAAAACGGCGGCGCCAGACGACCGCCCGGGCGATGGCCACAGCCTGCCGCTGCCCGCCGGAGAGATTGCTGACCTGGCTGTGAAGCGACGGCATTTTCGCGCCGAGGCTTTCAAAAGCCGCTGCAGCCTCGTGTTCCATCGACGACCGGTCCAAAACCAAACGGCTGAACGGAGCAAACCCCTTGCCGCGTTCGCGCCCGAGAAACAGGTTTTGAACGACACTGAGATTGTCGCACAGCGCCAAGTCCTGGTAGACGGTTTCGATGCCCGCTTCGCCCGCCTGCCGCGGTGTCGCGATCGTCAGAGGCGCGCCGTCGATCCGTATCTCCCCGGCATCCGGCCTGATCGCGCCTGACAGAATCTTGACCAGTGTCGATTTACCGGCCCCGTTGTCGCCGAGCAGTGCGAGAACTGAACCGGCGCGGACAGTGATGTCCACGCCGTTAAGCGCCTGCACGCGACCGAACCTCTTGCTGAGGTTTCGGGTTTCAAGAAGCGCCAGGGCGGTTTCGCCGACCGCGTTCACTTCAGAAAGTGCAGGCCTGTGCCGCTGTCCCCGTGCAGACGTCCTCACGCTTGGTAAATCCGTCCATTATGACAGTTTCGCCGATGTTGGAGATATCAACGACCGTGGGCTGCAGGAGCAGCACCGGGACATCCCCGGACTCGGTCGCCACCATTTCCGGAAAGATCTCCGACACATCTTCGCCCTTGGCCAGGGCAACAGCGCCGCGCGCGGCTGCGCCCGCCTGTTGCTGCAGCGACTTGTAAACGGTCATCGTCTGCAGTCCGTTCAGTATGTTCACGATCGCCGCGTCGCTGGCGTCCTGACCGGTCACGAGAACCTTGCCATGCATGTCGGCGCCCCTGAGAGCCGCGATCACACCTTGCGCGAGCGTGTCGTTGGCGGCGACGACCCCGTCGATCCCGTTGTCGGTGGCTGTCAGCGCCTGTTCAATCGCGCGCTGAGCATTCGCGGCAAGCCAGCCCTTCGCTTCGGCTTCATAGACGATTTCGATTTTTCCTGCATCGGCAAGCGGGTCAAGCACCTTGTGCGCCCCGACCTTGAAGGCCCTGCAGGCGGCGCAGAACTGTTCGCCGTTAACAATGGCAATCCGGGCGCCTTCGGGAAGATTGTCAACCAGGTACTGAGCCTGAAGCACGCCGACATGTTCATTGTTGAAGGTCACGAACCCTTCCGTAACCACCCCGACCATAAGGCCGTCATAGGCGATGACGGGCACGCCTTCGCGCTGCGCCTGGCGAACGATCGGGACCGCGGTGGTCTCGCCGATCGTATTGATGACAATTGCCTTGACGCCCTGCGCGAGAACCGATTCCCCCTGCGCGATCTGGCGGTTGCCGTCACCCTCGGCGTTCAATGCGATGACTTCGATCGAAGGATCCAGATTTTTCACCGCCTCGATGAAGAACGGCCGGTCCTTGGTTTCCCACCGGTCGGCACACTGGGTGCATGGCATGAGAAACGCAATTTTCGTCGCTTCTGCGGCAAAAACGCCGGTTCCCGCGAAAACCGCCGTCGCCATCGCGGCGGCGGCTAAAACTGAATTGTACCCCTTTGGCATAGTGTTCTCCCATTTGAATTGACCGGACCCTGCTGAATGCGGTCCGGCAAGCCGTCACAGTCATGCAGACCGACCTAAATCGGCAAACAATCCGGTTTGCGGCCGCGACAGAATTGGCAACGGCTTTGTCGCGGCGTTGTGCAGCCGCGCAGTAATTCTAATTTTGGATTTTTGAGTTTTTAACGTGTTGTATCACAACGGTTTTTTGGCCCGGGGAGATTTTTTTCCGCCGCAGGCGGCTGCGTGCCGGCGGTTCCCCGGCGGCGGGCGAATCACCGGCCGCCGACGCCGCTCCGGCCGCCGGCTCCTGGGGAAAAGGCGCGGAGAAGACCGGTAAGTTGTTGTTTATGCTTACATTTGTACAAATTTTCGATATGTGCATAATGCGGCGCCATGTCCCCGCTGGCCGGATACATCGCCGCCATGCGCGAACTCTGCGCGTCCGCCCCGGACCGCAGGACGGGCGCCAACGCCCGCCTGGAGATGGCCGACATCGGAATGGCGGCCTTCGCCGTCTTCTTCCTGCAGTGCCCGTCCTTCCTGGCGGCGCAGGCGCAGCTCCAGTCCCGCCAGGGACGGTCCAACGCCCGGACCCTGTTCGGCATTGAACGGCTGCCGACCGACAGCCACATCCGCAGCGTGCTCGACGGCGTGCCGCCGGAGCGCTTCGATTCCATCTTCACCCGGACCGTCGACCAGCTGGACCGCCAGGGCGCCCTTGACCGGCTGCGCCGGCTTGACGGGCGGCTGCTGATCGCCCTTGACGGCACCGAGTGTTTCACCTCCTGCAGCATCGGCTGCCGGAACTGCCCGCAGCGGAAACTGGCGGACGGGCGGACACAGAACTTCCACGCCGTGCCCGGCGCCGGCATCGTCGCCCCGGGAACCTCGCGCCTCCTGCCGCTGCCGCCGGAGTTCATCCGCCCGCAGGACGGGGCTGAGAAACAGGACTGCGAGATCAACGCCGCCAAGCGCTGGCTGCGGCGGACCGGATCCGGCCTGGCCCGGCTGAGACCGGTTTATCCCGGCGACGACCTCTACTGCCGCCAGCCGCTCTGCGAGGCCGTGCTGGCCGCCGGCGGAAGCTTCATCCTGACCTGCAAGCCGAGCTCGCACACAACGCTTTACGAGTATATTCAAGGGGTTGAGACCGGCTGTCTGACCCGGACCGAGGGCCGGAAAAAGAAAAAGCGCCGGCTGCGCTACCGCTGGATGAGCGGTCTGCCGATCCGTGACGGAAAGGACGCGCTGGAAGTCAACTGGTTCGAAGTCACCATCACATCGCCGTCCGGAAAGCGGCTCTACCGCAACAGCTTCGCCACCGACCTCCCGGTCGGCCCGGACAGCGTCGCCGAACTGGCCGACTGCGCCCGGGCCCGGTGGAAAGTGGAGAACAACACCTTCAAGGCTCTCAAAGACCGCGTTGCCGAATGCATGCGATTTCGATCCAGAGCCACGCCCTGGCGCCGGCGGCATCGAGGTCACGCACCCGTTCCATCCCTGGAGGGGTCGCTGGCTCGCGCTTGAATCCATCACGAACGAATTCGGCCTGAACCGGGTTCGGGTGTTTACGGGATGCGGGCGGCAGCTGCGCCTGTTTCCGGCGGCCTGGACCAGCCTGCGCGCTGTTGACACCTTCGAGGAGCAGGCGGCCGGGTGTTCCTCTTTCCGAGCGGACGATCTTTCGGAGTTGCGGGAATTGGCCGACATGCTAATCAAAAAAGATTGCCCGAAATGATTGAAAATTATTGCCCGAAATGTGCAAAATTCCCACGATACAGCGTGATTACAGAGCGTTATGTGCCAAGAGGATCGCCGGCCGGCTTGCGGAAGCTGTCAATATGAGTAATATATGATGATTTTCGAGAGCCGTGAATGGAGCTGCCCATGTCCGACGATGACCAGAAGGTCAAAAACCTCGAGGCCTCCGGCACCCTCAACCGGCGCCCGGAGCGCATCCGCTCCCAACGTTTCCGGGCCGGCGGCTTCTTCGACCCGCGCGACTTGCTGCAGGTGCGTTACGAGATGGTGCGCAGCGCCGGGGACGAACCGCTGGCGGAGGTGGCCGCAGAGTTCGGCGTCTCGGTCCCCACCTGTGTCCGGATCCGGCGCAGCTTCCGCGAGGGCGGGCTGCAGGCCCTGGCGCCGCTGCGCCGGGGACCGCGCCGGGCCCACAAGGTCAGCGACGAGATTCTGGACTTCATCGCCGCCTACAGGTCCGAGCACGGGCCAGTTGGCGCCCGGCGCCTGGCGCCGGTGATCGAGGAGCGTTTCGGTGTCAGCCTTCATCCACGCACCATCAACAAGGCAATCGAGCGGTCAAAAAAAAACACTGCGCCCCGGTACGGGAGGGCTCGATGACGACGGACTGCGACGCTACCGGCGCTGGCATCTCGACTGGCTCGCCGGGAACGCGGCGCCGGTTCTCAGCCGCCACGGCATGGCGGGGGCGCTGCGTCTCACGGCCGTCCTTGACCGGGCGCCGGTTTCCAGCGCGGCGGCGCCGACCGGCGAAACCGGGGCCGGCTGCATCACCGTCGCGGCGGCGGCGATGGTCCTGCGGCTGCTCAGATGCGAATCCAACGAGGGAGATGGATGGTGAAGGACATCGGAACCGGCAAGATCTCCGCCAGCCACCTTGAGCGAGAGGCGTGTGTCTACATCCGCCAGTCGTCTCCCGGCCAGGTGATCAACAACACCGAGAGCACCCGGCGCCAGTACGACTTGAGTGAGCGCGCGCTGGCGCTGGGATGGCCGCGGGAGCGGATCCGGGTCATCGACCAGGATCAGGGTCTCTCCGGCGCCGACGCCGAAAGGCGCGGGGGGTTCCAGGACCTGATGGCCCGGATCGCCGCCGGCGAAGTCGGCATCGTTCTCAGCCTCGAGATCTCGCGCCTCGGCCGCAGCAACGCCGACCTGCACCGGCTGTTCCGCCTTGCCTCACTCTCCGGCACGCTGGTCTGCGACGAGGCCGGCGTCCATGATCCCGGCAACAGCAGCGACCTGCTTTTGCTCGGGATCAAGAGCTCGGTCTACGAGTTCGAGCTTGACGGGATCCGCCAGCGGCTGCTCGGCGGTGTCCTCAACAAGGCACAGCGCGGCGAATTGAGAACCGCACTGCCCGCCGGCCTGGTCTGCGATCCACAAGACGCGGTGGTTCTCGACCCCGACATTCAAGTCGCCGAAGCGGTCAATCTGGTGTTCGAGACTTTCCGCAGGACCCGCTCGGTCAGGGCGACATTTAATTGGCTTCTCGACAACGCCATACCGCTGCCGGCATGCCCGGTCTCCGAAGGTCATCGGCTGATCTGGTCCGAGGCCCGCTATTCAAGGGTTCTCAGCATCCTCCGGAACCCCCGCTATGCGGGTTGCTACGCCTGGGGCCGACGGGGCGGCAATGCCGGGCGGGCAAACCCCTGGGAGGCATGGCGGGTCTGCATCCCCGAGGCGCATGCCGGCTACATCGACTGGGAGGAGTTCCAGCGCAACCAGAGGCAGCTGGCCGACAACCACAGGCAAT
Source organism: Paracoccaceae bacterium (assembly GCA_965221935.1). Lineage (GTDB taxonomy): Bacteria > Pseudomonadota > Alphaproteobacteria > Rhodobacterales > Rhodobacteraceae > JAPOXR01. The sequence goes on along the minus strand of CBDCSZ010000011.1, from coordinate 60,639 downwards.
GCTTCGTCGCGGCACACGGACGCACCGGCCCACTGCGGGAAGGCGGCGCACTGTTGCAATCGCGCGCGATCTGCGGGCGTTGCGGCAGCCAGATGCTGGTCAAATACGGCGGAGCGACGGATCCGAAGCGGGCGAACGAACGGCACTATCACTGCGTCGGCGGCAAGGCCGCCCGGGCGGGGAAGTCCTGCCAGACGATGCGGGGAGAGCGGATCGACGCGGCCGTCACCGACTTCCTTGTCGGCGCGGTCAATCGGAGCAACATCGATCTGGCCCTGTCGGTGGAGGAACAGGTCAAGTCGGACTTCGCCAGGGCAGACCGTCAGCGCTCACACCGGGTCGAGGCGCTGCGCCACCAGGCCGAACTGGCCGGCAGGCGCTGCCGGGAGGTCGACCCGGGCTACCGCCTCGTCGCCGCGACGCTGGAAAGGGAGTGGAATGACGCACTGCACAAACTGGACGAGGCCGAAGCCGAGCGCAGCCGGCTCGCCGACGAATTCCAGCAAACAACGGACGAGGTCCAGCGCCGGAGAATCAGGGAACTGTCCGCCGACTTCGCAGTCGCCTGGAATGCGCCGACGACAGGGAACGCAGACCGCAAGCGCATGCTGGCTCTTCTGGTCGAGGATGCCACGCTCATCCGAAGCGGCTACTCGGTGTCAATTCAGTTGCGCATGCGTGGCGGCAGGGCGCTTGAACTCGATCCGGTCGATCTGCTCAGGCCCGGCGGCGGCGTTCGCAGCACCCCGGCGGAGACCGTGGCGGAAGTGGGCAGGCTCACCGAAAGCATGGGCGACAAGGCCATTGCCGGGCAACTCAACCGGAGAGGCATGCTGAACTGCGGGGACAAGCCCTGGACAAGGGAGAGCGTCGCCAGCCTGCGCCACTATCATGGACTGCCAAGCCACCTCAGGCGGCTCCAGAAGGCGAAAAGGGAGCAAGGCTGGAGCACCGCCGAGGAAATCAGCAAGGCGCTCGGCATCTCGGTCAGGGCCCTGAGAGAGCGAAGCCGCCGAGGCACATGGGTCGAACGCCACACCTTCACCATAGGCACGAGACCGTTTTCGATGTACCGTCTGCTCGACGATGCCGGATGCGAACGAACAAGGGAACCGCAAACAGACCACCCAGGAAACGGGCATGGCCATGAGATGACAAGGGAGGCATCATGAAATCAAATCCAAGGACGGCTACCATCTCGAGCACAACTTCGGGCACGGCAAGGAAACCCTGGCCAGCCTGCTGGCGACCTTCAACCTGATCGCGTTCCTGATGCAGAGCGCCTGCGACCTGGTCTGCGAAAGCTGGCAGGAGGCCCGGGCAAAGCTCGCCGCCCGCTACCGGCTTCTTGACAACCTGAAGTTCCTGACCGTCTACGTCGTGCACGACGACTGGGACGCCGTGATGCGGACAATCATCACCGGCGAACTGCCGGAAAAGCCTCCGTAACCGGAACCGGCAGCCCCGCCCCTTCCGCCGAAACACAGTAGAAATCCGCCCGGAAACGCAGCCGAAAATGAAGAAAAAACCGATGTGAACGCATAATTGGAATTACTGGCAGCCGCGCGACGGATTTTACAACTGCCAACGCACTGTTCGTCATGTCTGCCCCGATCCCGAGAGATCTGGCGCCGGCCCCGTCCGGTTTGTGAACCGGGGCGATCGGCGTTTCCTGTTTGTCCCGCGCCGTGTGGCCTGCAGCCTGTGCGAGCCGCGCCGGGTCCAATTGCGGGCGCGGAACTTCGGCAAGGCGATCGGCAATTTCGGTGGACGGTAATCTGGGCCCGCGTTAATGGGCAGTCGTTTGAGCATGGAGTTTGTTTTGGCGCAGGCGCTCGTTTTCCCGGGCCAGGGGGCACAGTCTATTGGCATGGGCAAGGCCGTTGCCGATGCCTATCCGGCGGCACGGGCAGTCTATCAAGAGGTCGACGAAACGCTGGGCGAAAAACTGTCGGCCGTCATTTGGGAGGGCAGTCAAGACACGCTTAACTTGACTGTCAACGCCCAGCCGGCGCTGATGGCCACTTCAATCGCGGTCTTGAAATCCCTTGAAGCTGAGGGGTTCCCGATCGGCGAAGTGAGATACATGGCCGGGCACAGCCTCGGCGAATACACCGCACTGTGCGCGGCGGGCTCGATTTCACTTGCCGAAACCGCGCATTTGTTGAGAGCCCGCGGCGAAGCGATGCAGGAAGCGGTTCCTGTCGGTGAAGGGGCAATGGCGGCATTGCTCGGGCTGAACATCGGCCAAGTGGAGGACATCGCAGCCGAAGCTTCGGGCGAGGGAGTGTGCGAAGTGGCCAATGACAATGACCCGAAGCAGGTCGTGGTGTCAGGCCATATTCTGCCGGTGGAGCGCGCGATCGAAATTGCGGCAGGGAAGGGTGCGCGCCGGACTGTGAAACTGCCGACCTCGGCGCCGTTTCACTGCAGCCTGATGGAACCCGCCGCCGGGAAAGTGCGGGAAGCGGTCAAGGGCGTTAAGATCGTGAAGCCGCGTGCGGATGTGATTGCAAATGTGACCGCGCGCCCGGCTGACGCGGCGGCGGAGCACGCGGAATTGCTCGTGCGGCAGGTGACGGGTCGGGTTCGGTGGCGGGAGACGGTGCTTTGGATGGCGGAGCAGGGTGTCACCTCGGTGCTGGAAGTCGGCGCTGGGAACGCTTTGACCGGAATGGTGCGGCGCACAGCGCCAGCGGTTTCGTGTGCGCCCTGCGGAACGCCGGCCCAGATTCAGGCGGCGGTTTCGGCTGGGGAGAGTTGAACAAATGTTTGATCTGACAGGAAAAACCGCGCTCGTGACCGGTGCCACAGGCGGTATTGGAGAAGCCATCGTGAGGGCTTTGCATGGCCAGGGCGCGACAGTTGCGGGATGCGGGCGAAACACGGGAAGGCTCGCTGCGCTGCGGGATGCGCTGGGCGAGCGATTTGCGCCGTTGGAATGCGATCTTGCAGACAAAGCATCGGTTGCGGGTCTGCCCAAAGCTGCGGCGGACGCTGTCGGCGACACGAGGATTTTGGTGAACTGTGCCGGCCTGACGCGGGACAATCTGCTGCTGCGCCTGCCGGAAAAAGACTGGGAAAATGTATTGGCGGTCAATCTCACCGCCGCCATGATGCTGAGCCGGGGAGTGCTGCGCGGTATGATGAAGGCAAAGTGGGGACGCATCATCAACATCACATCGGTCATCGCGGCGACCGGAAATCCCGGCCAGACCAACTACGCGGCGTCGAAGGCGGGGCTGACCGCCATGACGAAATCGCTTGCTGTTGAGGTAGCCAGCCGCAGCATCACGGTGAATGCGGTGGCCCCGGGAATGATTGAGACTGCAATGACAGATGCGCTGCCGGAACAAAGACGGTCGGCGGTGACGTCGCAGATTCCCTTGGGCCGCATCGGGAGGGGTGACGAAGTTGCGGCGGCGGTTGCGTTCCTGGCGTCGGAAGAGGCGAGTTATGTGACGGGGGCGACGCTGCACATCAATGGCGGCTTGGCAATGATTTGACCCGGCGAGGCCGGTCCGGCGGGCGCGGAAATTTCCGTTTGCGGGATTTCTTGTGCCCATGATATACGCCGCACGCAGCGGCAGGAAGAGAGTCAGCGTGGAGAACCATGTTCGCCTCGCAGCCATCCGCTCACGCAGGTGAACGACCGCCAGAGATGAAGGAAGAATTGCGCAGGGAAAGGCACTGCGCGGTTGAGCAATGCGGAGCAATCCGAGCAGCTAAAGGGAATTGAAATGAGCGACATTGCGGAACGTGTGAAGAAAATAGTTGTCGACCACTTGGGCGTGGAGGACGAAAAAGTTGTCGATGGCGCATCTTTTATCGGTGACCTTGGCGCCGACAGTTTGGATACTGTCGAGCTGGTGATGGCGTTTGAAGAAGAATTCGGAATAGAGATCAGAGATGAAGACGCCGAGGCGATCAACACGTTTGGCGATGCGGTCAATTTTATCAAGGACGCTGTCTGACCCCGCGCCGTCACGCCGGTTGACGATTTTCACGGACGCCCGGCCAGACCGCACATCGCCCGCCGATACCGAAGCGACTGCGGTTTGTACAAAACGTGCCGACGGCTGGGATTCTGAGATTGCGGGACGCAGCTGTGGGCGCATCGGAGAGCAGCTGAGCTATTCCTAACCGGCCGGCATTTGCGCCGCCGGATGTGCCTTCATTCTGAAAGCAGGTCTTGCCGGGTTCATGCGTTGCGGCAATGTCTGGAGATAGAGCCATGGAAATCTTTCCGAGTATGGAAATTCAAAACGGTCGATGCGTCAGCCTCAACCGCGGCCGGACCGACGAGCCATTGGTCTGGCATGTCGATGCGGTTGAAAAGGCGAGGGAATTTGCGGCCGCCGGTGCCTCATGGATGCATCTCACTGATATTGACGCCGTCATGGGAAAAGATGTCAACGCCGATCTGACGGTCGAGATCATTCGACATGCCGGAATACCTGTTCAGCTCGCGGGCGGGTTTCGTTCGCTTGACCGGGTGAATGAATGGATTGAACTGGGCGCCGGCCGCATTGTCGTGGGAACGCTGGCCGTGCTGCGGCCGGACATTGTCAAATCGGCAGCCAAGCTGCATCCCGATCAGATTGTCGTCGCGGTGGATGTCTGGCAGGGAAACGTCATGATCCATGGCTGGAATGAACCGAGCGCGATCACGCCGGAAGCGCTGATTGGCGCGTTTTCATCCGATCCGCTCTCTGCAATCATGGTGACGGACATTGACGCCAATATTGAGTTCGAAGCAAGCAGCCTGGACATTTTGCAGAGCCTTTCCGAGCTTTCGCGGACGCCCTTTATCGCCAGCGGCATGGTCAGAGCTTTGGACGATATCCGGCGCCTCAAACAAATTCCGAATGTTGTGGGCACACTTGTCGGGACCGCTTTATACAATCGGACCCTGGAACTGGAAGAGGTGCTGCAGGTCGCCCGTCCGGACATGCCCTATGACGTGGAGACTTGATGAAAACCGTTTGTCTTTTGGTGTGCCGGCCAGTTTGTAAACCCAATCACAGCGCACTGCAGATTGACAAGTCACTGATCTTTCAGGAGGGTTGAGAATGCGGCGCGTTGTCGTAACCGGCCTTGGCATGATCACGCCGCTGGCATGCGGTGTGGAGTCGACATGGGAAAGGCTTCTCGCAGGACACTCCGGGGCAGCAACAATTTCCCGGTTTGATGCCTCACACCTGGCGACAGACTATGCCTGCGAAATTCCGCTTGGGGAAGATCCGGGCGAGTTTAATCCCGACGAATGGCTGCCCCTGAGAGAACGCCGCAAGGTTGACGACTTTATCCTGTATGCGATCGCAGCCGCTGACCAGGCCGTAAGTGACGCGGAATGGCGGCCCGTCGGCGAGGAAGAACAGCACCGAACCGGAGTTATGATCGGTTCCGGGATCGGCGGGCTGACAACAATCGCCAATACGACCGGTATCCTGCGCGAACGCGGGCCGCGCCGGATTTCACCTTTCTTCATACCGAGCAGCCTGATCAATCTGGCTGCCGGTCAGGTGTCAATCCGCCATTCATTCAAGGGACCCAACCACGCTGCTGTGACGGCCTGCGCGACGGGTGCGCACGTGATCGGCGACGCCGCGCGTTTGATTGCGCTTGACGATGCCGATGTCATGGTTGCCGGCGGCGCCGAGAGTCCAATATCTGAGCTTGGAGTTGCCGGATTCAACGCCTGCAAGGCGCTGTCGACAAATTGGCGCGACGAGCCGCAGCGGGCCAGCCGTCCGTTCGATCGCGACAGGGATGGTTTTGTCATGGGCGAGGGCGCCGGGGTTGTCGTGCTGGAGGAGCGTCAGCACGCGCTGGCGCGCGGCGCGAACATTTACGCCGAAGTCGTCGGCTACGGCCTGTCCGGAGACGCCTCTCACATCACTGCCCCGGCAGCGGACGGCAGTGGCGGATTTCGCGCCATGCAGGCGGCGCTGAAGCGCGCAAAAATCAACCCGGACCAGGTTTCGTACGTGAACGCGCACGGCACCTCGACGATGGCCGATCCAATTGAAATCGCCGCATTGGGACGTCTGCTCGGAGCCCATGCGCCCAAGGTCACGATTTCGTCCACAAAGTCCGCCACCGGCCATCTGCTGGGGGCGGCAGGCGCCATAGAGGCGATATTCTGCATACTCGCGTTGCGGGATCAGGTTGTGCCGCCGACGATAAATCTGGACAATCCGGCGATCGATTCCTCGTTTGACCTTGCGCCGAATTTGGCGATACCCAGGGATGTCAGCTACGCAATGTCCAATTCCTTTGGATTTGGCGGATCGAACGCGTCGGTCGTGTTTGCCAGAGACCTGACATGAGGTGGGGCGCCGCGGCACTCTGCGCCGCTGGCTTGGCGGTGATTTCCGCCGGCGCTGTCTACACGGCGATTGAAGCCGCCAAACGGCAGTTTTTTGAGCCGGGACCGCTCCAGGAAACGGTCTTTTTCGACGTCCCGAAAGGAGCCGGCTCGGCCAGCGTCGCGCGGTCCCTCGTTGACCAGGGCATTGTCGGCGAATCGGGAATTGTTCCAGCTGAGTTCATTTTCAGGGAAGGCGCCCGGCACACGGAACGGGACAAAACCATTCGCTTCGGAACATTTGAAATCCACGCCGGCGCGTCCATGGACGACATCCTGGACATCATCACAAATCCCACTGGCGCCAGTGACCGGTTCCGCGTGCAGCTGCGCGCCGGGTCTGACGGCGGAACCGTATGGTTCGGTGAAAGGAAGGCCGGCTCCGAGTCCTTCACCAAGGCGGCATCATACGCCGCGGGAGATGAGATCCCGCAGATCTTCCACGAGCTGAACGGTTCCCGGCGGTCGGTCAGCTACCGGGTGGCTGTTCCCGAGGGTCTGACCTCATGGCAGATTGTTCAAAGCCTGAAAACCGCGGGCTTCCTGTCAGGAGAACCAGGCCCTGTTCCGACCGAAGGTTCGCTGGCGCCGGACACCTATTCTGTTCAAAACGGAATGGACCGAAGCGACTTGCTGGAGCGCATGCAGGAAGCGCAGCAAGACATCCTTGCGGAAGAATGGCGGCAAAAGGCGGACGGTCTGCCGGTTGACAGTCCGGAAGAGGCGCTGATTCTGGCATCGATCGTTGAGAAAGAAACAGCGCTCGCGGAAGAACGCGGTTTGGTCGCCGCGGTGTTCGTCAATCGGCTGCGCCTTGGCATGCCCCTGCAGACTGATCCGTCCGTTGTCTACGGCGTCACCAGCGGCGAGGCGCCGCTCGGCCGCGGGCTCAGGCAAAGTGAACTCAAACGAGACACACCATACAACACATATGTCCACGGGGGGCTGCCGCCGACGCCGATCGCCAATCCAGGCCGGCAGTCCATCCGCGCGGCGCTGAACCCGGACGATTCAGACTATCTGTATTTTGTCGCTGACGGGTCGGGCGGTCACTCATTCGCCGAGACTTACGAGGAGCACAGAAAAAACGTGCGAATTTGGCGGAAGATCGAAGCGGGCAACTCTGCTGAACAGTGACAGCTGACAGGAGAGCCGGCTTGGCGCGCGATCGGTGAGCGGTTGGAATTTCCGGGAAAGATCTTATGATGTTGTGGACAGCGCAGCTGTAGGCAGGGACGAATGGCCTTCGAAACACCGCGGACAGCAAACATGGACCTGGTCTGGGAACGGATCCGCAGCGAGGCCGTTGACATTGTGGCCCGCGAGTCGACATTGCATGCGGTGATCGACAAGGTGATTATGCAGCACGACATGTTTGAATCGGCGCTTGCATACCGATTTGCTGACAAGCTTGAATCAACCGACATGAGCTTTGACAGACTGCGGGAGATCGCCGCAGACGCGCATGCGGCGGATCCGTCGATCGGGCAGGCGGCGCGGGCGGACGTCATTGCCGTGTTCGACCGGGATCCGGCCTGCCACACATTTATCCAGCCGATCCTGTATTTTAAGGGATTTCAGGCGATGCAGTGCTATCGCGTTGGTCACTTCCTGTGGAAACAGGGCCGAAAGGAAATTGCCTACCACATCCAAATGCGGATCTCGGAAGTGTTCGGTGTCGATATTCACCCCTGCGCCGTTATTGGCCAAGGGATACTGATCGATCATGCGCACGCGATTGTGATCGGGGAAACCTCCACGGTCGGCGACAATGTTTCCATGCTGCATTCGGTAACGCTCGGTGGCACCGGCAAAGCGGGCGGCGACCGCCATCCGAAAGTTGCCGAAGGCGTTCTGCTCGGGGCCGGGGCCATCGTGCTGGGCAATATAAATGTCGGTCGTTGCTCGCGCATTGCCGCCGGGTCAGTCGTCCTGCGGGAGGTGCCGCCCTGCAAGACAGTGGCCGGCGTTCCAGCGCGCATTATCGGCGAGGCGGGCTGCGAACAGCCTTCCGCCACGATGGATCAGTATTTTCATCCATCGGTCTCCTGATTCCAGACATTCCTGCGCCTCACCTATTGAGAGGGGATGATACGCGAAAGTGCCAAGAATCTGCTTTTTAGGCGTTGATTTTTATACCAAAGCGCCAAAAACATAACTTCATAACAGGGGAATGAAATGACACTCAAAGTCCTTGGAAAGCACAAGCGCGAAGGCATCAGCCTCAAGGAGCAGTTCCGGGTGTTTCCCGATGATGAATCGGCCCGGATGGATTGAGAAGATCGTATGGCCGGACGGCCCGCGCTGCCCCGGCTGCGGCACCGACTATGCCCGGTGCTGCATAACCCACAAATCAATGACGCACTGCTGCCGGGAATGCGATGGGCGGGCCGCGTTTCAGTGTCAAGACCGGAACGGTCATGCAATTTTCAAAGCCGGGATTCCAGGCAGATTCAAGCCGCCGCCTGAAAGTGGCCTGTCACCAACTTCCGGGCCTATCCCGCGTTGGCTGAAACAAGATGTTGTCGAGGGCTTTTGCTGTTTGCACAAGTTCATTGAATCCAATGATTGAAGCCAGTGACGTAGCCTTGATCACCTGAACCGAAAAACCGACCGTCGGCGGAATGGAGATTTTTACGGCCTGCGGCAGAATGACGTATCGAACCTGTTCAATACAGTTGAGCCCCAAAGCATCCGCAGCTTCCCACTGCGGATTTGGGACCGACTGAAACGCTCCACGCCAGATCTCGGCCAGGAAAGCTGCTGCAAACGCAATCAGCGCAATCGAGGCGGCAGCGAACGCCGATACCCCCCACCCAAACAGCGCGACGCCGAAGAATGCCAGGAACAACTGCATCAGCAGCGGCGTTCCTTGGAAAAAATAGATGTAGGCGACTGCGAGGCTCCGGAACAGCGGAACCGGAGCCACCCGGAACATTGTTATGAGAAAACCGACAATGCCGCCGCCCACAAATGCGACCGGCGACAGGACCAGAGTCCAGCGGGTAGCCGCCAAAAAAGTGCCAAAGAATATCAGCTGTGGAGAACTGCAGCATCTAAATGGTCGCCTTTCGCTCACGCAACGGCACGTCAATCGCCCAAGGCGTTCAAACCGCTCCGAAAATGCGTGTAGACCGCTCGCGGCGTTCGTCACCGACCCTCATGCCGCACCTGTTGCCGCATGGTGTGCAAGGCATTCTCTTGTCGCCGTCATAGTATTACTTCAAGTCGGCAAGACAAGTGAGCGGCACTGTCCAGAGCTCCGGGCTGAAGTTTCGCCCGGCACGGGCAATTCCTGGTTGCATTGCAGGGAATGCTGCCGGGAATGTCTTGATTTCAGCCCAGTTGGGCGGGTCTCGCATTTCAAAATCCAACAATGGCCGGGTTTTGCGCCATTCGGAAGCGAAGCGCCGAGATGGAACACTCAAGCGGAATTGGATTGGCAGGACGCTTGGGGCCGGCTGTCCTGCCGCCATGTTTGTGCACTGAAAATATCTCCCGACGACCGCAAAGGGGTTCAGGTCGTGAATAGAGTTCGCGCTTCGGTCTGCCGGCCGCAGTTTTCGGTGTCTGTCGGGCGGTGCCGGCGGGCAGTCTCCGCCAGCGCTCACATCATCATCGACATCGGTCTGGCAATGAATTTCGCGATCGCATCCAGAAACCGGGCGCCGAGGACACCATCCATAACCCTGTGATCGCAAGACAATGTCACCGCCACAACGGTCACAAATGCGACAGCTCCGTCATTCGTCTCCACCGGCTTTCGCACTGCCGACCCAACCGCGAGAATGGATCCGTGTGGCGGATTGATGACGGCATCGAAGCTGGAAATCCCAAACATCCCCAGATTGGAAATTGCAAATGTTCCGCCGGTGTAGTCCTCGGGCATGAGTTTCCGTGCCCGGGCGCGCTCCGCAAGCCGTTTCATTTCACGCGACAAGTCGAGAACTGTCTTGGTTTCCGCATCGCGCAGCACCGGGACGTACAACCCGCCTTCAACCGCCACCGCCACCGCGACGTCAGAAGGCTTCAGCCGCAGGATCCGGTCACCGGCCCAAACGGAATTTGCCTCCGGAACCTGCTGCAGAGCGAGGGCGCAGGCCCGAATGATAAAGTCATTGATGGAGAGTTTTTCGTTTCGTTCCGCCAGCGCCTCGTTGGCGCATCTCCGAATCTCTATCAACTCATCCACGAAGAATTCGCGGCGCAAATAAAAATGCGGGACAGTCTGTTTCGCTTCGGTCAGCCGGGCAGCGACGACCCTGCGCATGCCGCCAAGCCGAATCTCCTCGAATTCCCGTCCGGCATAAAGGGCCGCGACGTCCTCTTGGTCAGCCGCAGGCGGCGGCACAGCCCGGCGCGGCGCGGCGGAAGGCTGAGCGAGCGCCCTTTCGATGTCCATCTTGACAACCCGCCCGTTCGGACCCGAGCCTGCGATCGTCTTCAGATCAAGATTGTGTTCAGACGCCATGCGGCGGGCCAATGGCGAGACGAACATTCTGCCCAGCGCATCGGCGCCGGTCCGGGCGGCTTTGGGAGGGGCGGAGCGGCGGGCGGGCGGAGCCGTGTCCGCATCCCTTTCGGGAGGAGATTCCGCGGCAGCGGGCGCCGGCGCCGCGACTGCGTCCAGATTTTCCGGCAAGGTTTCGCCTTCGTCCAGCAAAACAGCAATCGGATCGCTGACTTTCACCTCAGCGGCGCCTTCCGGCACAAGAAGTTTCCCAATCACACCGGGATCGACAGCTTCAAATTCCATCACGGCCTTGTCGGTCTCGATGTCCGCCATCATGTCTCCGGGCTCGACGGTGTCCCCTTCCTTGACATGCCAGCGGGCCAGGGTTCCTGCCTCCATCGTGGGCGAAAGCGCCGGCATCAGGATTGTCGTGGCCATCCTGCCGTCCTAGCGGTAGGTCACCGCGCGCACCGCCTCCACGATTTCGCCCGGCGTGATGAGCGCCAGCCTTTCCAGATTCGCGGCGTACGGCATCGGAACATCCTTGCCGGTGCAGTTGATCACCGGCGCATCAAGCCAGTCGAAGGCCTCTTGCATCAAGACTGAACTGACATAGCTGCCGATTGAACACACCGGCCATCCTTCTTCGACGGTGACGCAGCGGTTGGTCTTTTTGACCGATGCAATCACAGAATCGGTGTCCATCGGCCGCAGCGTGCGAAGATCGATCACCTCGGCATCGATGCCGGCATCGGCGAGCATCTTCGCCGCCTCCAGCGTGTGGGACATGCCGATGCCAAAGGAAACCAGCGTGACATCGTTTCCCTGTCTGCAGACTTTCGCTCGACCGATCGGCACCGTGAAGTTTTCGCTGACCGGCACCGGAAACTCTCTGCCATAGAGAATCTCGCATTCGAGAAAGATCACCGGGCTGGGGTCGCGAATCGCCGATTTCAGAAGGCCTTTGGCGTCCGCCCCAGCATAGGGCTGTATCACTTTGAGTCCCGGCACGTGTGAGTACCAGGCCGCAAAGACCTGGCTGTGCTGTGCGGCCACGCGGGCTGCGGCGCCGTTTGGTCCGCGAAACACGATGGGGCAGTTCATTTGTCCGCCGGACATGTAAAGCGTCTTGGCGGCCGAGTTGATCAGATGGTCGATCGCCTGCATTGAAAAGTTGAATGTCATGAATTCAACAATCGGCCGCAGTCCGGCAAAGGCGGCGCCGACTCCCATGCCGGCAAAACCGTGCTCGGTGATCGGCGTGTCGACAACGCGGCGGGATCCAAACTGTTCGAGCAGCCCCTGGGAAACCTTATACGCCCCCTGATACTCAGCAACTTCCTCGCCCATCAGGAAAACGGATTCATCCCGCCGCATTTCCTCGGCCATCGCATCGCGCAGCGCCTCACGCACCTGCATCGTGCGGGTTTCACCGGCGGATTCGGTCTCATCGGCAATCTGCGGCTGGGCAACTGGCGGCGCCGGCGGCGCAGCCTGCGCTGACTGCTGGACCGGTGCCGTTTCGGCGGGCGCCGCGGATGCGGCCGGCGCTGCGCCTTCGGTCTCCATGACCGCGATCGGAGAGTTGACGGCGATATCGGCGGCGCCCTCGGGAACCAGCAACTCGATGATCTTGCCGTCGTCGGCCGCCTCAAACTCCATAACCGTCTTGTCGGTCTCAATTTCTGCAATGATATCGCCGCTTGAGACTGCGTCGTTTTCACCCACCAGCCACTTTGCGAGCGTTCCGGTCTCCATGGTCGGCGACAATGCGGGCATCAACAACTCAGATTTCATCCGATTAACTCCGCTGGGCCATATGAAAGCAGCCTAACATCGCGATCAGGCGTATACGTCTGTCCAGAGTTCGGCGGCATCCGGTTCAGGGCTCGTCCGGGCGAATTCTTCGGATGCATTCACCGCAGCCCTGACTTCACCGTCAATCTCCTTGATTTCGTCTTCGGTCACGCCAGTCTGCCCGAGCAGTCGGCTGCGCACCATATCGATCGGGTCTTTCTCGCTGCGCACCTGTTTGACCTCTTCCCTGCTGCGGTATTTTGCCGGATCTGACATAGAGTGCCCGCGGTATCGGTACGTCATCATCTCAAGGATATACGGCCCCTTGCCGGATCGGCAGTGCGCCGCCGCCTTTGCCCCGGCATCCCTTACGGCGAGCACATCCATGCCATCGACGTCTTCGCCGGGGATTTGAAACGCGGCGCCGCGGGTATGAAACTCAGGGGTGGACGAAGACCGTTCAGTCGATGTGCCCATTGCATACTGATTGTTCTCAATGACAAAAATCACCGGCAGCTGCCACAGCGATGCCATATTGAATGTTTCGTAGACTTGGCCCTGGTTTGCCGCGCCGTCGCCGAAATATGTGAACGAGACCTTGCCGGTCCGCATGTATTTGGCAGCAAAAGCGATGCCGGCTCCGATCGGCACCTGCGCGCCGACGATGCCGTGACCGCCAAAGAAATTCTCTTCTTTGCTGAACATGTGCATCGAACCGCCTTTGCCGCGCGAGTAACCGCCGGAACGGCCGGTGAGTTCGGCCATGACGCCGTTGGGATGCATGCCGCACGCCAGCATGTGACCGTGATCCCGGTACGCCGTGATCCGGCTGTCGCCCGTTTCAGCGACCGCCTCCAGTCCCGTGACGACAGCTTCCTGGCCAATGTAGAGATGACAGAAACCGCCGATCAGGCCCATGCCGTACAATTGGCCGGACTTTTCCTCGAACCTTCGGATAAGCAGCATGGTCCGGTAGAAACCGAGCAGCTCGTCTTTGGTCGCGCTTGGCTTTTTCATGTGTTTGCCGGCCGCCATCTTGTCACTCCCTGGCACTGTCAGTGGAAGGCACACAGCGCTTAGCCTCCGGCTGTGGAATAAAGCGTTTCGGTCGAATCTTCCAGCGCATCAACCGCCCCGCGGGGCCGGCGGTCAGGTGTCGGCGGTCATCAATGGATGACGATTTCATCGCTGCGGATGTAGCCCAGAACCTTCCGCGCCTGTTCGTCCAGCAGATCCAGATCCAGGTAGCTGTCGGACAGGCGCCTGGTGATGTTCTGCATTTCCGCAATTTCCGCATTCAGCGCATCCAGTTCACGCTGCAGCCGCAAGGCCTCGTCATTGATCTGAATTCTGCGAAATATGCCATTCTCGCCCTGCAGCGCCGCAAAGGAGAAATAACCGCCCAGCAACAGCACAACACTGGCCGAAGCCAGGGTCGTCAATACAGGGGTTCTGAGAGTTTGCCTGATCTTCATCTGCCCCAATGCCCGCACCGGCGCTGGCCGTACCTTTTTCCGCTTGAGATGGCAGACTTGCCCGGAAATGTGAATCAGATTCGCGGCATTTTGCAAAATTTTACAGCCAGTGCGGCAATTCCCGGCAGTTGCCGACCTTCCATCCATTCGAGAAACGCGCCGCCCGCGGTCGAGACATAAGTGAACCGATCGGTCACGCCGGCATGGTTCAGCGCCGCGGCGGTGTCGCCGCCGCCGGCAAAGGACAGCAACAGTCCTTTCTTTGTGAGCGCTGCCGCGCTTTTCGCCAGCGCGACCGTCGCCGCGTCAAAGGGAGGCGCTTCGAACGCCCCCAGCGGCCCGTTCCAGATCAGTGTCCGCGCTGCGGCACAAAAACCTCCCGGAACCGCTCGATCGTCTGCGGGCCGACATCTAAAATCATCCTGTCCCCGGGGCAGCCGTCTAGTGCCGCCAAACTGCGGTCCGCTGCGGAGTGAAATCCCGGCGCAACGACGGAATCGCACGGCAGAATCAAATCGCAGCCGCAGTCCCGGGCGCGCGCAATGACCCGTCGAGCGGTCGCAGCCATTTTGGGCTCAGCCAGTGAAGTCCCGACGGGATGGCCCAGGGCCAGCAGGAACGTGTTGGCCATTGCGCCGCCGACGATCAGACTGTCAGTCTTGTCCAGCATGCTTTCGAGGAGCTGGATTTTGGTTGAGATTTTGGCGCCGCCAACCAATGCCGCCAGCGGCCGTTTTGGACTCCTAAGGGCGGATTCAAGCGCGTCGAGCTCGGTTTCCATGAGCCGCCCGGCGCAGCGCGGCAGAAGTCTGGCGATCCGGTCGATTGAGGCGTGTGCCCGGTGCGACGCGGAAAACGCGTCGTTGCAGTAGATATCGCCCAGCGCCGCCAACGCTTCGGCAAATTCCGGATCGTTGTTCTTCTCGCGCGGGTCGAACCGCAGATTTTCCAACAGCACGACATCGCTAGGCGCGGCCTGCGCCAATGTGTCTTCCGCGCGCTGTCCCGTTGTCGCTGGGCTGAAAAGCACCCGGGCTCCGCTGGCGCGTTCGATCTCAGCAACCAGACTCGCAAGCGAATACCTTCTGTCGCTTTCAGACTCTGGCCGCCCTAAATGTGACATGAGCACGGGCAGCCCGTTGCGCGCGCGGATGGTTTCGATTGTCGGCAGGGCGCGGATGATGCGTGTGTTGTCGGTGACCCGCCCTTTGCTCATGGGGACATTGAAATCGACCCGGGTCAGGACTCTCTTGTCGCTGAGATCGAAGTCATCCAGTGTTTTCCAGCCGCGCGGCATCTCCAGAAAACCGGTTGCCGGCTCCGGTCAGAGAAGCGCCATCGAGGCGGCGACGTCACACATCCGGTTGGAAAATCCCCATTCGTTGTCATACCAGCTCAACACACGGCAAAAACGAAACCCTGCATCACTCTGGTCTGATCGAGATGGAAGATCGATGACCGCGGATCGTGGTTAAAGTCGATTGAGACGTTCGGTTTGCCGGTATATCCAAGTATGCCTTCCAGACTGCCTTCGGCGGCCTTCACGACACACTCATTGAGTTCTTGCGAGGTGGTTTCGCGCGACGCTGTGAACGTCAGATCGACAACTGAGACATTTGGTGTCGGCACCCGGATCGCCACACCGTCGAGTCTCCCGTCAAGCTCCGGAAGCACCAGACCGACAGCCCCGCGCCGCGCCGGTCGAGGTCGGGATCATGGAAACGGCGGCGGCCCGCGCCCGGTACGGATCCTTGTGCACTGCGTCCAGCGTCGGCTGGTCGCCGGTGTAGCTGTGGATTGTGGTCATGAATCCGTGCTCGATGCCGACCGCATCGGCCATCACTTTGGCGATCGGCGCCAGGCAATTGGTTGTGCAGGACGCGTTTTGAAACAACCCGGTCTTCGCTGGCGATGCCGGCATGGTTCACTCCGAAAACGACGGTTCGGTCGGCATCGCTGGTCGGGGCCGAGACCAACACCCTTTCAGATCCGTTCTGCAGATGGCGCGCCGCCTCGCTGCGCGCGGTGAACCGGCCGGTGCACTCCATGGCAATGCCGACCTCAGTCCACGGCAGGGCCTCCGGCTCGCTGACGGCAGTGACCTTGATCGCTCCAGACCCGATGTCGATGAAATCGTTGCCGGTGCGGATTGTTCCCGGATACCGCCCATGCACCGAGTCGAATTCAAGCAGGTGCGCCAAATGGTCGACTGGCGCGAGATCATTCACCGCAATCACCTGCACATCGTTGCGCTTTGACTCGGCAGCCGCCCGCAAAATATTGCGGCCTATGCGTCCAAAACCGTTAATTCCCACCAAAGCTGCCATCATGAACTCCTTGAAAAACCGTCTCTTTCAAATTTTTACGCAGCCGCAGGCCAATCTGGCAACAATCTGCATGTTTGCCCAAGCCCGGCGGCGGCGTGCATCGGACCCGCACCGCCAAGCGGCCGACTGCGGCCGCGGAATCTATAACCGGCGCGGTTTGCTTTTTCTATCGGCATGAGCGGGCATCACATCTCCCTGCCGGCATTTCCAGGCAATCCGCGCACCGCCTCGTCAAATGAGAGATTTTGCCTTCTCCGCGACCGCCTCCGCAGTGATGCCGAAATGCGCGTAAAGATGGGAACCCGGGGCTGAGGCGCCAAATCCGTCCATTCCCACGAATCCGGCTTTGCTCTCCCGGCCGCGCTCGCCGCACAGCCATCTTTCCCAGCCATGCCTCACACCCGCCTCGACAGCGACACGCACGGCGGCGCGCGGCAGCACGCGCCGCCGGTAGGTCTCATCCTGGACCGCGAACCGCTCCCAGCAGGGCATTGACACAACGCGCGTTCCGATGCCCTCGGCTTCGAGCTGCGTCCGCGCTTCCATGGCGACTGAAACCTCCGAACCGGTCGCCAGCAGCACCACCTTTCGGGGCGCGTCCGAGTCCGCCAGAATGTAGGCGCCGAATGCGCACAGATTCTGCCGCTTATGCTGTGTCCGCAGTGTCGGAAGACCTTGGCGGGTCAGCGCGAGCACACTCGGTGTCGTCACAGAAGTCATCGCCAGCTGCCACGCTTCGGCCGTTTCAACCGTGTCGCAGGGCCGGAACACGTCGAGGTTTGGCGTCGCCCGCAGCATCGACAGATGTTCGACCGGCTGGTGGGTCGGACCGTCCTCGCCAAGACCGATGGAGTCGTGCGTCATGACATATGTCACCGGAACCCCGATCAGCGCTGAAAGTCTGATCGCCGGCCGCGCATAGTCGGTGAAGCAGAGAAAAGTGCCGCCATAGGGGCGGACGCCGCCATGCAGCGCCATGCCGTTCATCGCCCCGGCCATCGCATGCTCGCGGATTCCGAAATGGATGTAACGGCCGGAGCGGCTGTTTTCCGAAAACACACCGAGATCTTCTGTTTTTGTGTTGTTGGATCCGGTCAGGTCGGCAGAGCCGCCGATCGCTTCAGGAAGCATCGGATTGATCCGGGACAGGACGAGCTCGGAAGATTTGCGGGTTGCCATCGTCGGCGCCGATTTGGACACTTCCCGCTTCAGCGCGCTGATTTTGGCGGCCAGCCTTTTGGGCGTCTCGCCGCTGACCATCCGGTCAAACCGTTTCCGCAGGCCGGCAGGCATCGCATCCAGGCGCTGCTGCCATTTGCGCCTGTCGCCGCCGCCGCGCCGGCCGGTCTCTTGCCATTTTTCGGCAATCTCGGAAGGAATGGAAAACGCCTCGTGCGGCCAGTCATAGACTTTTCTGGTGGCGGTGATTTCCTCCGGGCCGAGAGGACTGCCGTGGGCTTTCGCGGTGCCCTGTTTGTTGGGCGAACCGAAGCCGATTTCAGTCCTGCAGGCGATCAGACACGGGCGGCGGCTGGATTTCGCTTCTCGCAGCGCCGCATCGATGTCCGACGGATCATGACCGTCACAGGACATCACCGTCCAGCCATAGGATTCAAACCGGGCCATCTGGTCGGTGATATCGCTCAGCGCGACGCTGCCATCGATTGATATCCCGTTGTCATCGAACAGCACGGTGAGACGCGACAGATTGAGCCGTCCCGCCAGACCCGCCGCTTCGTGGCTGATCCCCTCCATCAGGCAACCGTCCCCGGCCAGCACATAGGTTCTGTGGTTCACGATTCCCGGACCAAACCTGCTGCGCAGATATTCCTCCGCGATGGCCATGCCAACGGCGTTGGCCACCCCTTGGCCGAGCGGACCGGTCGTGGTCTCGACACCGGCGCCGTGGCCAAACTCGGGGTGACCGGGTGTCACTGAACCAAGCTGCCGGAAATTCTTCAGCTGATCGAGAGTAAAGTCCGAATAGCCGGTCAGGTGCAGCAGCGCGTAGATCAACATCGAACCATGGCCGGCGGACAGAACAAAGCGGTCGCGATCTGGCCACTCCGGGTCTGAGGCATCGAATCTCAGATGTTTTTCGAACAGAACCGTTGCCACATCCGCCATGCCCATCGGCATGCCGGGATGACCGGAATTCGCGGCCTGCACCGCATCCATAGCAAGCGACCTGACGGCGCATGCCCGCTGCCAATGGCCCGGATGGCTTTCGATCAGCTGACTTATCTTCACTTTGGCTTCCTCCCGCAAATCGCCGCGCAGGATATTGACCGAAATTTCTGTACAGGCAAGCATTTCGGGAATCAAAGCCGTAACCGCCGTCATTGCGCTTGCGCGGGAAGTAAAAGATAATGGCGGGGAAATTCGCTGCGGATTGAGGTTTATGGATCAGACGACTCGCGTGCTTGTCGATCGGGTGGATGCTGCATGCCGGCGGATGGCGGGCACACTTGAAACAAAGAACCGGGCCACGATTCGCGAAATTGAGCATCTGTCAGCCGAAATCGCCGCGGAACGGCGGAAAGTCGCCGATTTGGAGGAAAAGCTGGATCTGGCTGTACGCCAGATCGCAAAGCTGCAGAACCATAAGGAAGAGCTGGCGAAACTGAAAACCGCGCGGGCAAAGGATCTCAGGGATCTGGCTTCGGTGCTGGACGAGATGGCGCCGCTCGTCGGAGGCGGCATCCGTGCCTGAGGTCCGGATCATGGTCCACGGGCGCGCCTATCAAGTCGCGGTGGACGAACAGGAAATGACGTCGGCGCGGGCCGCCGCGGAATTGTTGCAGGCCGAACTGAGTGGCCTGAAATCCACGCCGAACTCACCGGTCTCAGCCGCCAACGACCTCGTCCTCTCGGGAATGAAGATCGCCGATAAGCTGCTGGATCTCAAGCAAGAGCTTAAGACGACCAATGACGAGATCAGCCGGCTCAGGACCGAAGTCGAACGCAAGCCGCCGGTCGTGAGAGTGCCGGTCGCCGACCAGGTCGTCCTGCATTCCCTGGAGAATTTTGCGCGCCGCACGGAGGCTTTGGCTGAGAGGCTGGATGAAGTGCTGACCGACTGAAATCCGCCGACTGGTCCCGTCCAGCGCTGACGCCGGCGAGTTTCAATGCGGGCGGAGAGCGGTCGATATGAATTGACGCCGCCGGGCAGCCAAACCGCGATTCACTTGTGCCGTTGGCGGATTTCGCCTGAACCGCCGCAGATTCGCTGAATGAAGGGCAGGGGTGTGGGCAGCCGCTCTGTGACCGCCGGGAATGCGGCGGTCAGCTGTTGTGTTCCCGAATCCGGGCCGCCGCCTGTTTGCTGTAAGAAATTTCCTTGTCGTCGAGCAGCTGATCCAATTCGCCCGACATGGTCATCTCGGTAAAAATATCGCAGCCGCCGACAAACTCGCCCTTGACGTAGATCTGTGGAATCGTCGGCCAGTCGGAAAACTGTTTGATTCCTTCGCGAAGTTCCTGATCTTCCAGCACATTCACGTCGACGAATTCGACTTCCATAAAATTCAGGACGCCAACGACACGCGATGAGAATCCACATTGCGGGCCAAACCGCGTTCCCTTCATGAAAAGCACGACATCGTTGTCATCGACGGTGCTGCGGATTTTGTTCTGAATGTCGTTTACCATTGTCTACTCCGTGGCCTTTGTGGTCAGCGCCAGGGCGTGCAATTCGCCGTTCGGCCCGCTCATCTTCTCCTTTAGGGCCGCATAAACCGCACGCTGCTGCTGAACACGGTTCATGCCCAAAAACCCGGCATCTATGACCTGTGCCGCGTAGTGGTTGCCGTCTCCGGCCAGGTCGGTGATCGTCACCTTGGCGTTTGGAAAGGCCTCCTGAATGAGCCGGCTGAGTTCGGAAGCCTTGATTGCCATCCGGATTCCTCCTGTTTCACCTTTACATCTAATTCCTGCGATGCGGCCGTGCAAGCCATAGCTGCCGGCGGGTTGGAACGCAGATCCCGGCGCGAACTCACTGGCGCGGCCAAGTCCACGCTGCTGCGGCCAGGTCCGCGCTGCTCCGACCCGGTCGCCGGAACCGGTTATCCGGACACCGGCCGCCTGACGCCAGCCTGGTCCAGCACAAAGTCCCGGAACGCCCGAATTCTTTTAGATTCGCGCAATTCAACCGGATAGGCAAGATAAACCGGGATTTCCGAAGACTGCAGATCGGGCAGCACGCGCACCAAACCCGGGAAATGCTCTGTCAAATAATTCGGCAACACCCCAATGCCGAGATTGTGCAGCACCCCCTGCAGTACGCCGTAATAGTTGTTGACGGTCAGGTACGAAGAGGCGTTGCCCTCGAACAGGCTGTGCATGAACTGGGTGTTTGTGCTTTCGGCAATCTGGCGCAGCCCCTGACAAATCAGCCTGTGGCCCTCGAGATCGTGCAGACCGCGCGGCACGCCGTTGGCATCAAGATAGTCCTGCGAAGCGAAAAGGCGCATAGAGGTCGCCATGATCTTGCGCCGAATGAGGTCTGCCTGGGACGGTTCTTTCATCCGGATGGCAATGTCCGCTTCGCGCATCGGAAGATCCAGCACCCGTTCATCCAGGATCAGGTCGATCTTCAGTGTCGGATACCGCGCATAAAGCGTTTTCAACCTTGGCGCGATCCACAGCGTGCCGAATCCGACAGTGGTCGTAACCCGCAATTCGCCGAATATCTCATCTTTGGAATCGCGGATGCGCGCCGTCGCCGCTTCCAGCCGCCGCGTCATGGCAGCCGTCGCGTGCTGCAGCAGCTCGCCCTGCTCAGTCAGGATCAGTCCGCGCGCATGGCGGTGAAACAGGGTCGAGGCAAGACTGTCCTCAAGAGCGCTGATCTGCCGGCTGACGGCAGACTGGCTGAGATGCAGGGTTTCCCCGGCGCGGGTCAGGTTCCCCTCGGCCGCAACCGCGTGGAATATTCTGAGTTTATCCCAGTCCATCGGGAGCTCCGCCTTACCATTTGCACGGTGAATTTACCCGGATCGTCTAGCTATGGACCGGTGGCAGACGAAGGTCACGGGCACGATTCCGCTTCAATTTAGCAGCAATTCCCCGTAAATGGGGAACAGAATTCCATTGGGGAATGAGGTTTGTTGTGAACACGGGCAGGGTTCGGCTTTCTGACCGGTTTGACCTTTCCTGTTCAACTTTATTGCTGAACGGAACTCAGGCCCTGGTTCGCCTGATGCTGCTGCAGAGCGAGCGCGACCGAAGGGCGGGACTCAACACAGCCGGATATGTGACCGGATACCGCGGTTCGCCGCTGGGGGCCGTCGATATGCAGATGACCCGGGCGCAGAGAGAATTAGAGGCGGCGTCGGTGCGGTTCGAAGCGGCGCTCAACGAAGATCTGGCGGCGACAGCGCTGTGGGGGGCGCAGCAGTCCGGACTGCGCGGCGAAGGACGCTATGACGGCGTGTTTGGCCTTTGGTATGGCAAGGGGCCGGGCGTTGACCGGTCGGGCGATGTGCTGCGGCACGCCAATATGGCGGGTGTCTCGCGACACGGCGGCGTCCTGATGGCGCTCGGGGATGACCATACCGGCGAAAGCTCGACAACGCTGCATCAGTCTGAATGGACGCTTGTCGATTCGTATATTCCGATTCTCTCACCGGCCGGCGTGCAGGAGATTCTCGACTTTGGCGTCCTCGGCTACGCCCTTTCGAGGTTTTCCGGGAACTGGGTCGGCCTCAAATGCATGAAGGAGACAGTCGAGTCGACGTCAGTGGTCGATGGGCGTGTTGATAGGATGCGGCTCACCTCGCCGCAGATCGACCTGCCGCCGGGAGGGATCAATATCCGGCTGATCGATTCACCGCGCGACCAGGAAGCAAGGGTCATAAACTTCCGCCGCTCCGCCGCCGAGTCATTCGCGCACGCCAATCAGGTCGACAGGCGGGTCTATGGCAAACCAGGCGCCACCATCGGATTTGTCGCCGCCGGCAAGAACTGGCTCGATCTGCAGCATGCGCTGGATCTGCTCGGCATCGATTCAGGCGAAGCCGAACGGCTGGGAATCACCGCCTATAAGGTTGGCATGACCTGGCCCCTCGACGAACGGAGTTTCCGCCAATGGGCTGCCGGGCTGGAGTTGATTGTCGTCGTCGAGGAAAAACGAAAGCTGATTGAGGCCCAGATCAAGGAAGCGATCTTTGACGACCGTCAGGGACGGCGTGTCTATGGCCGCCGGACCGACCGCGGCGGGGAGCTGTTCCAGACGCGATACGCGCTTGACCCGGTCACGATCGCCCGAAAGCTTGGTTCGATCCTGGTTGAGGAAGGCCGCGGAACCGACAGAATCGCCGCCGCGCTGGAACGGCTGGACCGGACCGCCGCCCGCGGCAACTTCCAGGACATCTCGCAGCGGCTTCCGTATTTCTGTTCCGGCTGCCCGCACAACAGTTCGACGAAGGTGCCGGACGGTTCGCGCGCCTATGCCGGCATAGGCTGCCACTACATGGTGCAGTGGATGGACCGCGATACTGTCGGATTCACCCAGATGGGCGGCGAAGGCGCCAACTGGATTGGCGAAGCGCCGTTTTCCCGGCGCGGGCACGTGTTTCAAAACCTGGGCGACGGCACCTACAATCACTCCGGCATAATGGCGGTTCGGGCCGCGGTTGCGGCCAACGTCAACATCACATTCAAACTGCTGTTCAATGACGCAGTCGCGATGACCGGCGGCCAGATCAACGATGGCGGGCTGACGGCGGCCAAAGTGACGCGGGAACTGGAAGCCATCGGCGTGCGCAGGATCGCCGTCGTCTATGACGAAAAGGAGGATATTGACCTTGCTGAATTCCCGTCTGCGGCTGAGAAACATGAGCGCGAAGCTCTCGACGAAGTGCAGCGGAGATTCCGTGACATCAGCGGTGTGACCGCGATCGTCTATGTGCAGACCTGTGCCGCCGAAAAACGGCGCCGCCGCAAGCGCGGGCTGTTTCCCGATCCGGACAGACACGTCTTTATCAATACCGATGTCTGCGAGGGCTGCGGCGACTGCGGTGTGCAGTCAAACTGCGTTTCCATCGTTCCGGTGGCAACGCCGCTTGGACGAAAACGCGCGATCGACCATTCAAGCTGCAACAAAGATTTCAGCTGTCTCAATGGCTTCTGCCCATCATTTGTGACGCTGTCGGGCACGAAAATCCGCGATTCGGCCAGAGCCGGGTTTGCCGTTCCCGAATTGCCCGAACCGGAAATGCGGGCCATTCGCCGGACCTTCAATATGGTGATCGCCGGAGTTGGCGGAACCGGGGTCGTGACCATCGGCGCGATCGTTGCAATGGCGGCGCATATTGACGGCAAGGGCGCCGGAATGATCGAAATGGCGGGCCTCGCGCAAAAGGGAGGGGCGGTTCATATCCATTGCCGGCTGGCCGACAAGCCGCAGGACATTTCCGCGATCCGGGTCGCCGACGGCGAGGCTGACTGTGTCATTGGCGGCGACCTTGTGGTCACAGCGTCGGCCGGCACGCTCGAACTCATGGAGACCGGCCGCACACGGGCGGTGGTGAATTCGCACGAGATCAACACCGGCGATTTTACCCGTGACACCGAATTCAGACTGCCAATGCAGGAGCTGCGTCAGCGCCTTGAAGCCGTGCTTGGCGCGGGAAATTCTCACATCGTCAACGCGTCGACACTGGCCCGAAATCTGCTCGGCGATTCAATTTACGCAAATATGCTGCTGCTTGGCGCGGCATGGCAGTCAGGCTGCGTTCCGCTGCGCAAACCGGCCTTGGAACAGGCCATCGGACTGAACGGCGCCGCCGCAGAGGCCAACCTGAAAGCCTTTGAGGTCGGAAGATGGACAGTGTGCGATCCGGAAGCAGCAGAGGCGGCGTCGGCGTCGGCGACAGAATCCGCGCCATTGAGCGGGCTGTCGGCGTTTGAAAACCGCAAAGGGCATTTGCGCAGCCACAGCGGCGATGCGCTGGCGGCGCGCTACGAAAATCTCGTCAAACGGTTCCCGCCCGGAGATCTGCGGGATGCGGCGGTCCGTGGTTATCACAAAGCGCTGGCCATCAAGGATGAATTTGAAGTGGCGCGTCTGCTGCTGACATCGGCGGATAAGGCCAGGGAAGAATTCGAGGACGGGTTTCGCATGTCCTTTCATCTGGCGCCGCCGATCCTGCCGGGAAAGGGAACCGGCGGGAGACCGAGGAAACGGGCGTTTGGAATGTGGATTCTCAGTGTTTTCCGGATCCTGGCCAGAATGAAAGGGCTGCGCGGCACGCCCTTCGATCCGTTTGGTTATTCCGCCGAGCGCCGCGGCCAGCGCGAGATGATCCGGATTTACGAATCCGACATGGATATGCTGCTTGCTGACCCATCGCGGGCATGTCAACCGGCGGCGAAGGAACTGGCCCGGCTGCCGCTGGCGGTGCGCGGCTTTGGTCCGGTGTGGGCGGCAAACCACAAAGCGGCCATGCAAAGACGCGATGAGCTGCTGCGGGAACTTGCCGCCGGTCCGCCTTCGGAAGCGCTGCGCGCGGCCGAGCGATGTGGCGCTTAGTTTTTCCTGATCTCGAAGACCATGGAACTTTCGGAGATTGATGTGCTGACGAGCGCGTGGCCCTGCTCGCGGCAAAAATGCGGAATATCAACAGCGGCTGCCGGATCGTCCGCAGCGACGCGGAGAATGTCGCCGGGATTCAGGCTCCGCATGCGTTTGCCGATACGCAGCACCGGCAGCGGGCACAGCAGCCCGGTTGTGTCAATGTCTTCGGTGTGCGCCATTTGTCGCGAGTGCGGCCGCGGGGCTGAACCCCTCATATCTCTCCGGACGATTGTACGCCGCGGCCGGTTCCCGCGGCAAGCGGAGAATCTTGCCGGCGGATGCGAACGGCGGCGCTGATGTTTGGCTTCGACATTTTTGACGCCGGCTTGATGGTTGGGCTGACGGTCGCCCTGGCTGCGGGCATGCTGAGTTTCGTGTCACCCTGCGTGCTGCCGATCGTGCCGGCTTATCTGGCATATGTGAGCGGCATGTCGTTTTCCGAATACACCTCCGGCGCACGACGCGGCGAAGCGGTCCTGATGGCTGTCAGTTTCACGCTTGGCCTGTCGGTGGTGTTCCTGCTGCTGGGATTCACCGCGTCGGCGTTCGGCATGTTCTTTTTGACCAACCAGATCCTGTTAGGCCGCATTGCCGGCGTTGTCATTGCGGTCTTGGGGCTGCATTTCCTCGGCGTGCTGCATCTGCCGTTCCTGAACCGGGAAGCGCGGCTTGACGCCGGCGATGCCAGGGGAAGCGTGTTTGGGGCGTTCGTGCTGGGTTTGGCGTTCGCCTTCGGCTGGACGCCCTGCATCGGACCTGTGCTGGGCGCGGTGCTGTCTCTGGCGGCTCAGGAAGGTTCAGTCTGGCACGGGACCGCGCTTTTGGCCGCCTATGCCGCAGGGCTTGGTGTGCCATTTGTTCTGGCGGCGGCATTCATCGACCGATCAATGCGTTACATGGCAAATCTGAAACCGTGGATGAGGCTGATCGAACGCAGCATCGGGGTTTTGCTGCTGGCGGTCGGGCTGCTTTTGGTCAGCGGGCGGTTTTCAGCCATCGCCTATTGGCTTCTGGAGGTTTTTCCGTTGCTTGCGCTTGTCGGCTGACCGCCGGCGCGGTCCTGCAGGTACCGAAGAACAAAAACCCGGATTGAAGATGCGAGACTGGCCCTGCCGATCCCGCGCCGTTCGTCGATTTCCGCCGCCAGGCTGTTCACAGACCGGTTCTGCCGCCGGGCAATGTTCTGAAATGCGGTCCAGAATTCGTCCTCAAGCGAAACGCTGGTGCGGTGGCCCCGCAAAGGCAGCGACCGTTTTTTGGGACGCATGGCGACTGTTCAGGATTTGGTCCGTGTGGAGTTTGGATCGTAAAGCGGCCGGATCGACGCCTCGGCTGGAATCCGCGCGCCGGCGACTTCAAGCTCGTACGAGGAGGCCAGCAGCTGCGAAGCGGATTCGCCGCGGCACGGCACATAGCCGAGACCGACCGCGCCGCCGAGGAAATGGCCGTAGCTCCCGGATGACGTGTATCCGACAATCCGGCCGTCCCGCAGAATCGGCTCATTGTGGTAGAGCAGCGGCTCGGGGTCTTTGAGTTTGAACTGCAGCATCCGGCGGTCCAGCCCGTTGTCGCGTTTTTGTAAGACCGCGTCGCGACCGATGAAATCCGGCTTGCTGGTGTCGACCGCAAACCCGAGCCCGGCCTCGAGAACATGATCCTCGCAGGTGATGTCGTGGCCAAAGTGGCGGTAGGCTTTTTCAATTCGGCAGCTGTCCACCATGTGCATGCCGCAGAGTTTCAGATCAAGATCCCTTCCGGCATCCATAAGAGTCTCAAAAACATGCGGCGCCATGTCGGCGGACGCGTAGATTTCCCATCCAAGTTCGCCGACATACGAAATCCGGTGCGCCCGGGCGAGACACATGCCGATTTCAATTTGGCGAAAGCTGCCGAAGGGAAACGCTTCGTTGCTGAAGTCATCGGGCGAAACCGCGGACAGCAGCGACCGGGCGTTCGGCCCCATAACCGCCAGCACCCCTTCCGCCGCGGTGATGTCCGTCATGACGACATTGTGACCGCTCATGTGGCGCCTCAGCCAAGCCTGGTCCGCATTCCTGGTGGCCGCGGGAGTCACGATCAGGAATGCTGTTTCGCCGAGCCGCGCAACGGTGACATCGCCTTCAATGCCGCCGCTGGAATTCAGCAGCTGCGTGTACACGGTCCGGCCAGCCGGAACAGACAGGCTGGCGCCGCAGACAAAATTCAAGAACCGTTCGCTGTCAGGACCTTGCACCAGAATTTTGCCAAAACTCGACATGTCGTACATGCCGACATTCCGGCGCACGGCAAGATGTTCGCGGCGCGAGTTTTCAAACCAGTTCTGGCGGCCCCAGCTATAGCTGTATTCGCGCGCCTGGTCTTCGTCGGCGAACCAGTTGGCCCTTTCCCATCCGGCGATCTCACCCATTACCGCACCCTCTGCCAGCAGCTGGCTGTGGAAAGGCGTGCGGCGCACGCCGCGCGCGCTGGCCTTTTGCCGGAACGGATAGTGATCGGCATAAAGCAGACCGAGCGTTTCCGTCGACCTATTGAAAAGATAGCTGCGGTTTCCCTGGAATGGCTGCATCCGGGCGATGTCCACATCGCCGAGGTCAAACGGCCGCTCGCCGTCATTGATCCATTGCGCCAGCGCCATGCCGGCGCCGCCAGCGGACTGAATGCCGACAGAATTAAAGCCGGCTGCGACAAAGAAATTGTCGAGCTCCGGCGCCGGACCGAGCAGATAGGCGCTGTCGGGCGTGAAGCTTTCCGGGCCGTTAAAGAATGTCTGCACCCCGGCGGACTGCAGCGCCGGGATGCGCTGCACCGCTTTTTCCAATATCGGCTCAAACTGATCGAGGTCCTCGGGCAGCTGATCGAACTCGAACGATTCCGGAATCCCGCGCATGCCCCAGGGTTTGGCATTGGGCTCAAACGCTCCGACAAGAAACTTTCCGGCATCTTCCTTGTAGTAGGCGCATTCGTCCGGAACCCGCAGCACAGGCAGCCGGGTCAATCCTTCGATCGGCTCCGTCACCATGTAAAAATGCTCGCAGGCGTGCAGCGGGATGTTTGCCCCGGCCGATTTGCCGAGTTCACGCGCCCACATGCCAGCGCAATTCACAACAACTTCGGTTTCCAGAGACCTGGTTTCACCTTCGGCAACGCAGTCAACTCCGGTGATGCGACGCCCCTTTTGCGAAAACCCGGTGACTTTCACGCCTTCAATGATCTGCGCCCCCATCTGGCGCGCGCCGCGCGCCATTGCCAGTGCGACATTGGCCGGGTCGGCTTGCCCGTCCTTGTCCAGGTAAACGCCGGACACGACACCTTCGGTGTTTAGATACGGGTACATCGACGCGATGTCGGACACCGAGACCTCATCGATTTCAACGCCGAACGCCCGCGCCATTGAAGCTGACCGGCACAGCTCCTCGCGGCGTTCATCGGTCAAGGCCACCGTGATTGACCCGCAGCGCACAAACCCGGTCGCAACCCCGGTCTCCGTTTCCAGACGTCCGTAGAGTTCTTGGGTGTATCTGGACAGGCGGGTCATGTTGGAGGTTGCCCGCAGCTGCGCAATCAACCCCGCGGCGTGCCACGTTGTGCCCGAAGTCAGCCTTTTCCGCTCCAGCAGAACAATGTCAGTCCAGCCGAGCTTTGCCAGGTGGTATGCCACCGCGCAGCCAACCACGCCTCCGCCGATCACAACCGCGCGCGCATTTGAGGGGATTGCCGACATGGATTCGATCCTGTTGCCTGTTGTCACGCTTTGAGACGGAGATTCTGCGGATCCCACAGGGCCAGATCCGCCTGCACCGCAGCGGGCCGTTTGTCGCCATAGATCTCAATTTCAACCTGAACGGCTTCCGCGGCCAAGTCGCTGCGCAGAAATCCGAGGGCAATGGATCTGTCAACGCGGTGTCCCCAGCCGCCTGATGTCGTTTCACCGACAACTTCGCCATCATGCCAAATCGTCGACATGTGCGGCGCATCGCAGTCGCCCGCATCCACGACCATGCAAACGAACCGTTTGCCGGATCCTTGCTGGCGTTCCGAAAAAAGCCTTTGTTTTCCAGGAAAATTCTCAGGCTTGCCGAGCCGCGTGAACCGATCAAGCCCGCTTTCAAGAACCGAGTAATCTGTGGAAAGATCGCCCTTCCAGACCCGATATCCTTTTTCCAGCCGCAGTGAATCCAGGGCCCACATCCCAAACGGCTTTGCGCCGCCCTGCAATACGGCCTCGTAAATCGCATTCATGCGGTCCTTCTCGGCGTGGATTTCCCATCCGAGCTCTCCGGCGTAGCTGACACGGGCAAGCGTCGCCTTCTGCCCGGCGACGCGCGCCCGCTGGTGGCTCAGCCACGGCAGCCGCAGATCGGCATCGGAGATTGCCGCGAACAGGCGCCGTGAATTGGGCCCGGAAACCACCAGCGTGAAGATCTCGGCAGTGCGGTCTGTGAGTTCGATGGCGCCGCCGGAGGGCAGGGCGCGCAGCAGCATTTCGCAGTCGTGCCACTGGCCGGCACTGGCCGTGATCAGGGTGAAGCTGTCTTCGCCGTGCCGCATGACTGACATTTCGGTCAGCACTCTGCCGCGTTCGTCCGGGAAATACGCGAGGTTCATGCGACCGGTTTTCGGCAATATTCCCGCAATCCGCCCCGTCAGCCATTCCGCGGCGCCCGGACCTTCGATTTCAAACCGCGCGAATCCCGGCAGATCCAACACACCGATATCGTTGGCGACGGCAAGGCACTCTTCCCGCACCCGCCGTTCCCACGGGCCTGACCGGCCCCAGGTCCGGGTGTGCGAATCCGCGAGGAGGTCGCCGTCCTGGGCAAACCAGTTGGCCCGCTCCCAGCCGTTATAGGCCCCCATCTGGCCTCCGAGAGACCTGATCCTTCCGTCGATGGGCGAGAGTTTTCGGTCGCGGCCGGCCGGCCATTCATACCATGGGAAATGCATGGCGTATTCGTGGCCGTATGTCTCAAGCGCCTTCGCTTTGCAGTAATCGGCGTCGGCGTGGTCGGTGTAACGGCGCGGATCGCACGACCACATATCCCATTCGGTATGCCCTTCTGTCACCCATTCCGCGAGAACCTTGCCGGCTCCGCCCGCCTGTGCGATTCCGAATGTCAAGACACAGGCCTCGAAAGCATTGGCCACGCCCGGCATGGGCCCAATCAGGGGCAGCCCGTCCGGCGCATATGGGATCGGTCCGTTGATCACCTTCGAAATCCCTGCCTCAGCCAGAATCGGAACCCGGCGCATCGCGTCGTCGATGTAGACATCCAGCCGGTCAAGATCGTCGGCGAACAGCTGGAATGAGAAATCTTCGGGGAGCGGGTCGTCCGGGTCGACCCAATGCGCGCGGCAGTTCCGCTCGTACGGGCCCAGATTCAACCCGTGCTTTTCCTGGCGGAGATAGTACGAAATGTCGACATCGCGCAGCAGGGGCAGTTTCCGTCCCTGCCGCTCTGTCCACTCCGCAAGTTCGGGAATTTCATCGGTGAGCAGATACTGGTGGCTCATCGTCGCCATCGGAACGGTGCGGCCGCCGAACGGTTTGAACATTTCACCGACGCGCTGGGCGTAATAGCCAGCGGCATTGACAACAACCTCACAGCGGAAGTCGCCTTTGGGCGTGTGCACGACCCAGTTTCCGTTCCGCCGGGAAATCCCGGTGACCGGGGTGTGGCGAAAGACATTGGCGCCGAGATCGCGGGCCCCTTTGGCAAGGGCCTGTGTTAGCTGTGCCGGATCGATGTCGCCGTCAAAAGGATCGAACAGGGCGCCTTCGATATCGTGCGTCTCGATGAACGGATACCGGTCCTTGATTTCATTTGCGCCGATGATCCCGATGTCAATTCCCTGATACCGGCCCATTCCCGCAGAGCGGCGAAACTCCTGCAGCCGCTCGGTGGAATGCGCCAGCCTGATCGAACCGGTCACGTGGTAATTGATCGGATAATCCACAACTTCGCCGAGGCTCCGATACAATTCCGCAGAATAACGCTGCATGTGCATGAGCGACCAGCCGGTTGCGAAGGTCGGAACATTGCCCGCGGCGTGCCACGTCGATCCGGCCGTCAGCTCGTTTTTTTCCAGCAGGATACAGTCGGTCCAACCGGCCCGCGCCAGATGGTAAAGTGAGGACGCGCCAACGGCGCCGCCGCCGATAATCACGACCCTCGCGTCTGTGGCTTGCTCGGCCATGTTGCCTCCAACCAGTCCGACCGGAGTCCGGCAGCAGCTCTTGCGGACAGTCCAGCCGGCGCCCTGCTGCAGACTCTCGTCCGTGAAACGTCAGCCCGACGGCCCAATCATCTGTTCCGGTCTCACAACAGCATCAAACCGGTCGCTGTCAACGAGACCGAGCCGAACCGCCTCTTCTTTCAGCGTTGTGCCTCTTCGGTGGGCTTCTTTTGCAACTTTCGCGGCATCGTCGTAGCCAATCTCCGGCGCCAGCGCGGTCACCAGCATCAGCGACTCATTCAGCAGCCGTTCAATCCGGGCGCGGTCAGCCTCGATTCCGCTGACACACTTGTCCGCGAAGGCGGCGGCTGCGTCGCCCATCAATTGCATGGACTGCAGCACATTGTAGGCGATCATGGGTTTGTAGACATTCAGTTCGAAGTGGCCTTGGCTGCCGGCGAACCCGACAGCGGCATCGTTGCCCAGCACGTGTGCGCAAACCTGTGTTATGGCCTCGGTTTGAGTTGGATTGACCTTGCCCGGCATGATTGACGATCCCGGTTCGTTTTCGGGAAGCTGGAGCTCGCCCAAACCGCATCGCGGACCCGAAGCGAGAAACCTGATATCGTTGGCGATTTTGAAAAGAGATGCGGCGACCGTCTTCAAGGCGCCGGACAACTCGACCATCGAATCGTGCGCCGCAAGCGTTTCAAACTTATTCTCGGCGCTGGTAAAGGGCAGACCGGTCAGGGCGGCAATGCGCGCTGCGACCGCTTCAGCCCAGCCGGACTTGGTGTTCAGCCCCGTGCCGACGGCCGTTCCGCCCTGCGCCAGCGGATATATGTTCTTAAGAGCCGTATTGACGCGGTCCATTCCAAGTTCAACCTGCCGGCGGTATCCGGAAAACTCCTGGCCCAGCGTGAGCGGCGTGGCGTCCTGGGTGTGGGTGCGGCCGATCTTGATGATATCCGAGAATTCCGTCTCCTTTCGGGCCAACGCGTCATGCAGCAGCCGGAGACCCGGAAGGAGAATGTCCTGCGCGGTGACCGCGGCCGCGACATGCATCGCCGTTGGAAATGTATCGTTGGAGGACTGGCAGCGATTGACATGATCGTTGGGATGCACGGGGTCCTTTGACCCGATTTCACCACCCAGTTTTTCAATGGCGCGGTTGGCAATCACCTCGTTGGCGTTCATGTTTGACTGCGTTCCGGAACCGGTCTGCCAAACCACCAAAGGGAAATGGCTGTCCAATTCACCGGCAGCGACCTCGGAGGCGCTTTCCGCTATGGCGCGGCCAATTCCGGGGTCCAGCAGCCCAAACTCAATATTGACCTCTGCCGCGGCCTGTTTGATGACCCCGAGGGCCTGGACCAGCGCCGCGGGCTGGGTTTCCCACCCGATTGGAAAGTTTTCCAGCGAACGCTGAGTCTGCGCTCCCCAATAACGGTCGGGGGATACTTCAATCGGTCCGAAACTGTCAGTCTCGGTTCTTGTGCTTTCCATCAGAGACTCCTCAATTCCATTACAGTTTCAGCCCGGGAGGCGAGCGGCGTTTACGTCTTCCGGAACTGATCGAGACTGACCACTTTTCCCGGCGAATCGCTTTCTGGCGAGGTTTCACCGGCTTTGGCCGGCTCGGCTTCGGCGTCCTCGCCGCCGCCGGGATCGGTCTCCGGCGCGGCCGCGCCTTTCGCCTGCTGGGGAAAACTGAATTTCACCCCGGCGCCGGGGTCGCTGAAATTCAGCAATGACGCAAGCGGCACATAGATCTGTTCCGGCACGTTGTTGAAACTCAATGTGACCCAGAATCCGGCATCGCCGACAGTCAGGTCTTCGAACCAGTGCTGCAGCACGATCCGCATCTCTTCGGGATACTGTTCCCGCAGCCTTTCGGGAATTTCGACCCCCGGGTGATCGGAGCGAAAATCCATGATGAAATAATTCTGTTCCGGCAAACCCCGCTCGGACACAACTTTGAGGACTGCGGCGACGACACCGCGCAGCACCTGGGCCATGATCTCGGGGTAATTGATGGCGCTCATTGGCAGGGCCTCCGCGATTTCAAACACGCAACCGCCACCCTGTTACCTATGCCGGTTTTCAAAAAAAAGGAAATGCAGGCTTCTGTTGCCGGGCGCCTGCGGGCCCCGCCGGCGCATTATCGGGCACCGGCAGAATTGTCCGCCTTACGCGCTGCCTCACGCAGCGAGAGCTAGCGGAGCACGATTGTCATTGGCAATTGTGCAATTGGACCGATATCGGCGGTTCCACACCGAGCGAAAGCTATCGCCTTTACGCGTTCGTCGATCCTGTTTCGGCCCCATGTTCTTCTCCAATGACGAAGATTTGGTGGAGCCGCCGGGTACCGCCCCCGGGTCCGATCCGTTTATTCCGCGTGCCTTTATCGCCATATTTCCCGAAGGAACTGGGTATAAATTTAGAGTGTCCCTCTGAAGCTGACAAGCTGTATCGGGCGAACATGTCGCCGGTGTGGCCAAAATACAGGGAAGTCCGTGACGCCGCCGGAACTGTGAAGCCGCCGCCTGTGCCGGGAAACGGAACCGGGTTCACCAGATCCCTGTGTTCTCCATGCTGGCCCACGGTTCCTGAGGCGGCAGCGACCGGCCCTTCTGCAGCAACTCAATGGACACGTTGTCGGGCGAGCGAACGAAGGCCATATGGCCTTCGCGCGGCGGACGGTTGATCACGACTCCATTGTCCATCAGCGATCGGCACATGTCGTAGATGTTGTCGACTTGGTAAGCCAGGTGGCCGAAGTGCCGGCTGTCAGCAGGCAGCCCATCGTCTCCGTCCCAGTTGAAGGTCAGTTCCAACGGGCACTCATGCTGGCCGGGCGGAGCAAGAAACACCAGCGTGAATCGACCGTTTTCATTGTCGGTTCGGCGTGTCTCCTCGAGACCAAGCAGCTTGTAAAACGCGGTGGATTTCTCCAGATTGACCACCCGAACCATCGTGTGGAGATATTTGAGCCCCATTCCTGTTCCTTTCCCAATGCGGTCGATTTTCAGCCAGCGGCCAGGGCAGTCCTTTCGCCGTCAGCTTCGAGGCAGGTAGCAGAACCGCAGCGGCGCGGCAATCAGAGTTCAGTTGCCGCTTCCGGGAAACGCGAATACAGGGGAGGACATGGCGCCCCGCCACATTCCGCGCGAGACCGACATGGTTGTTACGCCAGAACAGTTCAACGAAATCCAGACACAGCGGTCTGTGAGCAATGCCACGCGAAGAGCTGTGAGCGAGGGGCTGGAATCAATTCTCTTCGAAGCGCATCAGGTGCTGGACCACGGGTTCGTCAGAGTCGTGGATTACCTCGGCAACGATGGCTCAATCGTGCAGGCGGCGCGGGTGTCTTATGGCGCCGGCACCAAGAAGGCCCGCGGCGACGAAGGGCTGATCCGCTACCTGATGCGCCACCGGCACACCACTCCTTTTGAAATGTGCGAACTCAAGCTGCACGTCAAGCTGCCGCTGTTTGTGGCCCGGCAGTGGATCCGGCACCGCACCGCCAACGTCAATGAATACTCGGCCCGGTATTCGGTGTTGGACCGGGAATTTTACATTCCGGAGCCGGAACATCTTTCAGCCCAGTCGAGCGCAAACGCGCAAGGGAGGGATCGGCGCCTGCCGGAGGATGAAGCGGCGCGTGCGATTGCCACTCTGACCGCCGACAGCGAAACCGCGTACGAGCATTACATCGCCATGATGTCGGAGGACGGCCAGGCGGGTCTGGCGCGGGAGCTGGCGCGGATGAACCTTCCGGCCAACATCTACACGCAATGGTAT
Source organism: Paracoccaceae bacterium (assembly GCA_965221935.1). Lineage (GTDB taxonomy): Bacteria > Pseudomonadota > Alphaproteobacteria > Rhodobacterales > Rhodobacteraceae > JAPOXR01. The sequence goes on along the minus strand of CBDCSZ010000011.1, from coordinate 25,661 downwards.
TGGAAAATGGACCTGCACAATCTGCTGCGGTTCATCGCCCTGCGCGCCGATGCCCACGCGCAATACGAGATCCGCGCCTACGCCGGGGTTATCGGCGGCATTGTCCGCCGTTGGGTTCCGATGGCCTGGAAGGCATTCACAGACTATGAAATCGGCGGCGCGCGCCTTTCCGCGGCGCAGCTTGTCTGCCTTCGGAGAATGCTGGCCGGCGATGCGCCGACCGCCGAAGACTGCGGAGTGTCTCCGAGAGAATGGCGCGAATTCAACGACATCCTCCAAGGCGCGTGAACGCTCTTTACCGTGGCTGAGGCGGCAGACAGACCTTCCTCCCTCCGGCCGCGCCGTGGCGCGGCCAACGCACAAATCTTGCGAAACCCAGGGGCCGCCCGCGCCGGCGGCCGCATTTGCCCGGGCGGCAACGCGCCCGGCAGAGGCGGCGGCGAAATCCGGCCATTCCCGCCCGAATGGCGGCGAATACAATTTCAGTCTCGAATTTGGAATTAATTCCTGTAATGCTGCGGATTGTTGGTTGATTGTGAAACATTGTTCTGTTTTGTGCGATCACTCATTGGGTCAGGCAGATTGGGAAACGGCACATGGGCCTAGACCGGCTTAACAAAAGGATCATCGCCGAGCTTCAGGTCGACGCCGGGCAGTCGCTTGAAGAAATCGCAAAACGGGTCGGTTCATCCAAGACCCCGGTGTGGGCCCGGATTCAAAAGCTGCGGCAGGCTGGCGTCATCGGACCGCCTGTGGTGACGGCCGATCCGGAGAAGCTTGGTCTCGAGGCCTGTTTTTTTGTTTTGGTGCGGACATCGGAACACGATGCCGAGTGGCAGGAACAGTTCTTGAACGCGCTGTTGGACCGGCCGGAGGTGTTGGAAGCCCACAGGCTGGCCGGCGATATCGACTATATTCTCAAAGTGCGGGTTGCGAATGCCCGCGAATACGACACGTTTTACCAAGCGCTGATTTCGCGTGTTAAGATTTTCAATGTGACGGCTCTGCTGTCGATGGAGGAAATCAAATGCGGCACCGCGCTGCCGATCGAAACTGACTGAAATGGCCATTGGCTGAGCGCCGGGAATTGCCTTCGATTGCGGTCAGAAAGAAGCGGCTGAGCGTGCGCGCCAGGCAGCGGGGCACATTGGAAATCTGTATCCTGTTGGAGAGATTCGTTGCCGCATCGGCACTGAATCGAGAGCATGAAATCGTTCAGTTTGAAGAGCTTCTGGATGAATCCGATCAAGACATCGGCAACTGGCTCGCCGCCGCGGCCCCATGGCCCGATCGGCACAAACCCGTTCTGGCGGCGATTTCCCAGTCGCTGAATCTCCCGTTTCAGCGGCCGCGGTATTGAATGCGTATTTGTGTTCGACACCAAAATCGCTTTCGCCCGTCTCGCCCCGGGGGCGCGCGGAAATCTGAAATGTTGGGTTTTGTTCAGCCTGAGATCCCGGGAATCTCATCAGCCGATCCAGCGCCGGGTGACGGGGCCGCAACATTCTCCCTTGCAGAGCCGCCTAAACTGAAGGCATCCACAGTTTGGATCAGATGCCGCGGGTGATGCGATGCGCCACAGAGTTTTGAACTCGGGGATACCGAAAGTCGGCGCCTTCACATTTGTCGCCGCGGTCTGCCTCACCAACATTGCCCTGTTTCAGAAGCCGCTGCTCGATTTCGCGATTCCGCTGTCTGATCTTCCGGACTGGAAAGGGTATATCCAAATCGCTTCCATGCAGATGATCCAGGTCTGTGTCCTCGCAAGCGCGCTGCTGCTCATTTCGCTGCTGTCACGGTTTGCGCTGAAGCTCATTTGCTCAGCAATGTTTCTGACCAATGCCGCCGCTCTGTATTTCATGCTTTCGTACGGGATCGAATTCGATCGCGCCATGATCGACAGCATCCTCAACACTGACCGGCGTGAAGCGACCGAATTGTGGCATCCGAAGGCTCTCTTCTATCTGGTTGTCTTCGGCGCTCTGCCGACGGCGCTGATGTTCAGCGCTGAGATCCGGATGCCAAGGTGGCACTGGCGCGTTGCCGGCGCCATTGGCCTGCTTGGCGTTTTGGCTGCGTGGCTGTTCGCCACTTCGTTCGTTTGGCTCTGGCTGGACCATTACGCCTCGCAGATGGCCAGGAAAGTTCTCCCATGGTCGTACCTGACGGCCACCGGCCGATACTACATCCGGTCGGCTCTCGACACCCGCGTTCAGACACCGCTGCCGGACGCGGTCTTCATTTCACAGAGCGGTTCCGGCAAGGACGTGGTGGTGCTGGTCATCGGCGAAGCGGTCAGGGCTGAAAACCTCGCATATTACGGGTACGAACGGGACACCAATCCATTCACATCCGCGAAAGGTGTGCAGGCGCTACCCGCCGGACGATCCTGTTCAACACATACCCGCGGTTCGGTCGCATGCATTCTGACACACGAAGGCAGCAGCGCAAACCTATGGACAGCGCATGAGCCGTTGCCGAGTTACCTGACCAGGCACGGCGTCGAGACGATTTTTCGGAAAAACAACACCGGCGTGCCGCCGCTGGTGGTTGACCACCGGGAATCGGCGCGCGAGATCGCCGACAGCTGTGAGGCGGCCGACTGCCCGAACGGAAAGTTCGACGAGTCGCTGAACTGGGAGTTGGCGGAGCTGCTGCGCAATTCGGAGTCGCAGCGCATCTTTGCGCTGATCCACCAGACAGGGAGCCACGGCCCCGCATACTGGACCAAATATCCCTTGGAGTTCCAGCACTTCACGCCGGTCTGTGAAACGGTGCAGCTTGTTGACTGCACCCGCGAACAGCTGTTCAATGCCTACGACAACACATTGCGTTACACCGACAGCCTGCTGGCGGATCTGATCGATCAGCTGGAGTCGCTGGAAGACGCCAACGCGGCGCTGATTTATGTGCCTGACCATGGGCAGTCTCTGGGTGAAAACGGGTTTTTCACACATGGCTCTCCCAAGGTCATCGCCCCCGAAGAGCAGCGCAATATCCCGTTTCTGGTTTGGATGTCTGACGGTTTCCGCGCATCGCGCAAAATCAGCGACGCGGGACTTGCTATTGACCAGGGGTTTCCTCACGATTTCCCATTTCACAGCGTGATGGGCGCGTTTGGCATGCGCAGCGAAATCTACAAGCCGGAGTTTGACATTTTCAATCAAGGCCAGAGTGACGATTGACATGTGGACCGCTGAAAGCGTTGCCGCGCTTCCGCCGGGAGGCAGGCAATGAACAAAAACCAGGGCCCCGAGATTCCAATCGTCGGGCTGGTCCCGAACATCATCACGTTTTTTGGGATCTGTGTCGGGCTGACAGCATTGCGGACGGCCCTGCACGGCAATCTTACGCTGGCGCTTTACCTGATGATCTTCGCGATGGTTCTTGACGCCCTGGATGGAAAAATCGCCAGGGCAATGCAGAGCGAAAGCAAAATCGGAGCCGAGCTGGACTCGCTGGCTGACTTTTTCAATTTCGGCATCGTCACTCCTCTGATTGTGTTTTACACTGTGTTTCAGATTTCCGATGTTGCCAATTTCGGCTGGCTTGCTGTGATGACGGTGGCGGTCTGCTGCGCATTCCGTTTGGCGCGCTTCAATGTCGCAGCGGCGGAGAAACATCCCAATGACGCTGCGGATGCGGATTTTGCGGGTGTGCCGGCTCCGATGCTGGCCTGCCTCTGTCTTTCACCGCTGTTTCTCGTGATGCTCGGAGTTGAGGTCGCTGACCGATTTGCCGAGGCCACCGTGATCTACCTCGTGGTTTGCGGCCTGCTGTCAATCGGCAGCTTTCCGACATTTTCGATCAAGAGCTTCACCATACCGCGACGGTTTCAATTCTTCATGATCCTGGTGCTGGCCTTGGCCCTCGTCTGCCTGGCGGTCTTTCCGTGGCACACACTGCTGGCCGCCAACGCCGCTTACCTCGCCGCGATTCCGTTTTACGCGCGGTTTGTCCACAACCGGCGGCGAAACAAGGAAACAGACTGATGCGTTCAGACACGTTTCGCCGGATAGCCGCACTGTTCGCCGCCCAGCAACGCAATCGGCGTTTCACCTGCGATGGCAGTCTGACCGACAGCCACTGTCGCAACCGCATCTTCCGGCAAAAGGACGTCCAGCCGACTGCCGAAACGGATGAGCCCAAACCTGTCGCCGACGGCCAGTTTGTCCCCCTCGGTGGCAAAGCAGACGATGCGGCGGGCAACCAACCCTGCAATCTGCACGACCGCGACCCGCGCGCCGGTGTCACATTCAATGATGAGTGAATTTCGCTCGTTGTTCAGGCTGGCTTTGTCCAGCGACGCGTTCAGAAACCGGCCCGGCTGGTAGATTGCGGCCTGCACACGCCCCCCCAAGGGGGCCCGGTTCACGTGGCAATTGAAAAGATTCATGAAGACTGAAATTCGCAGCGAGCGTTCTGTGTTCAGACCCAATTCCGGCGGCGAGGCAACCCGTTCGATCTGCGATACAATTCCATCGGCCGGTGACACCGCTATCCCGCCGCGCTGCGGAACCAGGCGCGGCGGGTCGCGAAAAAAATAAAAGATCCACACAGTCAGCCCGAGCCCCGCCAATAACAGCGGCTTCCAGATCAGCCAAAGGAACACGGCAAAGGCGAGTCCGCCGATCACGAACATTCGGCCCTCGCGGTGCATCGGAACGAGCACAATCCGGAGCATGTCTTTCAAGGCGGGCCGCCTCCGGTAACTGATGCAAACACAGCAGGGCTTAACCTGACGGGAAAAGGGGCGAACATCCAAAAACCGATTGCAATGTCAAGGAAACTGGCCTGACGGCGGAACACGCGATTCTTTCCGGACACCGCCGGAAAGCTGCTGCGAATTCTGCGTGAACAGCGGGCCAAAGACAATCGCACTGGAATCGACGGAGAATCTGACTGGAGTCTCATTCCGCTTCAACCGCGCGCATGCGCCCCCCGACGCTCGCCGCCGGATGCAACGCACAGGAATATCGCGTGAAGAACCATTGCAATATCAACATGTTGCGCATGCATGTTGGTCAAAATCTCTTGCACTCGCCGCCGGTGTGAGGCAGGCGGAGGACAGTCTCGGAACTGAAATCTGCCTCTGACGGCGGAAAAATGCAAAGATTTGCTTTTGATTAAATAATTTAAATGATAATGATTCGGTCGAGCACGGAGGCGGGAGTGAGCAGCTGACAACAGAGTCGGCGCAATACAAATGAGTACGAAGAGCGAATCGCACGACCTCGAGCCGCTGTGTGGATTCGACGACTATCGGATGCGCATCGGCGACGAAATGCGCGGCAAGCGCGCAACACTCGGGAAATCTCTGCTGGACGTGGCGCGAGATCTGAACATCCGCGCTGTCCTGATCGACGCGATAGAACGCGCCGATCCCGCGACATTCGAAATCCAGTGGGTGATCCCCGGCTACGTCCGGACATACGCCAAGTATCTCGGCATGGATCCAGCCGAAACCTACCGGCTGTTCTGCTTGGAGTCGGGCTATGTCGCCAAGCCTGCCGATGTTTCCGGGCGTCCCCGGAGGCCTGCGGGCAGCGGTTTATTCAAAAAATTAGCCAGCAAAAAACCGCCGCGGCGTCGGGTCAAACCGGCCAAACCGAGGCCATCCAAACCCAGGGATCCGCTGTTTGACAAACAAACGATGCAGACGGTCGCCTCGTCCGTGTTCGTGCTCGGGCTGATAACCGGAATCGGCTATGTCGGCTGGACTGTCTACGACGAGATTGACGGTATCGTGCAGGCGGATGCCGGTGAATATCCGGCCGCCATTGAGACCGACGAGACTTACGCCAGTTTCACAAATGCGGTGCCCGATGGCCGGTTTGCCTCACGGCGCGACGCAGCTGTCGCCTCGGTGACGGCGAAACGCACGATGGGCGAAATCCGCCCGGGCGAGTTCGGTGTTTATTCGGAAAGCGCCGAACTGACTGCCGCGGTCGCACCGGCGCCTGCGGCGCCGGTCGAGGAACCAATCGTCGAGACCGTTGCTGCGGTCGATCGGAATGAGGTCGTTCTGTTTCCGACGCGGGCCGCTTGGATGCGCATGACCAAGCCGGACGGCACGGTCATACGGGAGGAAACGATTGCCGCAGGCACGGAATTGCTGGTTCCCGAGTCGGATGAACCGCTGCGTCTTCGGGCCGGCAACTCTGGCTCGGTGTATTTTATAGTCGGCGGTGAAGTCTACGGGCCCGCAGGCACGGGCACTTCGGTTGCCAAGGATGTGAACTTGGCAGCGGCGGCGATCCGCGATCGTTTTGACCGGGTGGAAACCGGTTCGGTTCCACGGGAAATCCTTGATCTGGGACGATTTGCGCAAGCCGTAGAATAGCGGTAGAATAGCGGCTGTCAAAGCTGCGGACACTCCGCAAATGGACCATAATCCAATCAGACCATGGCGCAGCATCGCGCGCCGGAATTCGCGCCGGATCTATGTCGGCGCAGTCCCCATCGGAGACGGCGCGCCGATCGCCGTTCAAACCATGACCAACACACCGACGGTCGATGTCAGTGCGACGGTCTGTCAGATCGAACAATGTGCGGATGCGGGCGCCGACATTGTGCGGGTCTCGGTTCCCGATGCAGATTCGGCGCGGGCGTTTAAGGAGATTGTCAGACACAGTCCGGTTCCGCTGGTGGCGGATATTCATTTTCACTATCGCCGCGCAATCGAGTCGGCGGAGGCCGGGGCCTCCTGCCTTCGCATCAATCCAGGGAATATCGGGTCCAACGACCGGATCCGGGAGGTGATTTCGGCGGCGCGCGACCATGGCTGCTCAATTCGGATAGGGGTGAATGCGGGAAGTTTGGAGAAACACCTGTTGGAGCGTTACGGTGAGCCTTGCCCGGATGCCATGATTGAGTCGGGGCTGGATCATATCCGCATTCTGGAAGACAATGGGTTTGAAAACTACAAGATCAGCTGCAAGGCATCCGATGTGTTCATGGCAGTCGCCGCATATCGCGGGCTTGCCGAGCAGACCGATGCGCCCATTCACCTCGGCATCACCGAAGCCGGCAGCAGGGTCCCCGGCACAGTCAAGTCGGCCATCGGGCTCGGGTCGCTTTTGTGGGAAGGAATCGGCGACACGCTGCGCGTGAGCCTGTCCGCCGACCCGGTTGAGGAAGTCAGGGTTGGCTTTGAAATCCTCAAGGCGATGAATCTTCGGCACCGAGGCGTCAACATTATCGCCTGTCCGAGCTGCGCGCGGCAGGGGTTTGACGTCATATCCACGGTCGGCAAACTTGAAGACAGGTTGGCGCATGTGCGGGCGCCGATAAGCCTTTCAATTATCGGCTGTGTCGTGAATGGACCGGGTGAGGCGCTGATGACCGATGTCGGATTCACCGGAGGCGGCAAGGATGCCGGAATGGTCTATCTGGCGGGAACCGCTGCCCACAAACTGTCCAACGATGAGATGATCGACCATATCGTTGAATTGGTCGAGAGCAGGGCGGAGGAGCTCGATGCCGCTGCCGGCGTGTCGCATTCAGGCAGGCGCCGGGCCGATGCCGTCTGACGAAAGCTGCGATAAAACACAGTCTTCACCGGTGTCGCGCCAGATCGGATTGTTCTGTGCCATTTCGCATTTTGCGATGAACAGCCTGCCGTCGACAAACAGGCAAATCGATTCGCCAATCTCGACCCTGCCGCCGGTGCTGTCGGTGCAGTAGCATTCAGCCACGCCGTCACCATATTTGACATCGGAGATGGCCGGCATTGCCAGCGCGGCGCAACCAACGATGGAAACAGCAATCAATCGCATGCCAGACCTTATATCATTCGGTCCGCCGATTTCCAAGCGGGTGAAGTGTGAAAGCCAGACAGGTACGGCAGCGGAACGGCCCGCTTGACGGGTTCTGAAAGAACACAATTATGGTCCCATTAGAAAAACTGGAAAAGATTGTCAGCCGGCACGCCGAACTCGGGTCGCAGCTGATGACGGCGAGCGGCGCCGAGGTGGCCGCGCTTGCCCGCGAATACAGCGAACTGCACGACATCGTGGATCGGATCGAGAAGTTTCGCCGGATCCAATCGGATATCGAAGCCGCCGAGTCGATGCAGGACGATCCCGAACTCAGCCAGCTGGCGGCGGAAGAGCTGCCGGAGCTGAGAGCGGAGTTGGAACAAACGGAGCAGCTGCTGCTGGCTGCGCTCGTCCCCAAGGACATTCACGATGACCGCTCCGCCATTGTCGAGATCCGCGCCGGCACGGGCGGCGAGGAAGCGGCGCTGTTCGCCAGCGATTTGTTCAGGCTTTACGGACGCTATGCAGAAGCAAAGGGCTGGACTTTGACGCCGCTCAGCGAAAGCCCTTCTGCGCATGGCGGCTACCGCGAGATCTCGGCAGAGGTTCGCGGCTCCGGCGTGTTTGCCCGTCTTCGTTTTGAATCCGGAGTTCACAGGGTTCAGCGGGTTCCGACAACTGAGGCCGCAGGCCGCATTCACACCTCTGCGGCGACCGTCGCTGTGCTTCCGGAAGCGAACGAGGTCGAGGTGAATGTGGAGCAGGGTGATATCCGCATCGACACCATGCGCGCTAGCGGGGCAGGCGGCCAGCATGTCAACACAACCGATTCGGCGGTTCGGATCACGCATTTGCCGACCGGCATAACTGTCATGGCTTCGGACAAGTCGCAGCACCAAAACAGGGCGACGGCTATGAAGGTGCTCAGGGCCCGGCTGTACGAGCTGGAGCGCAAACAGGCAGAGTCCGAACGGGCCGCGGACCGCAAAGCGCAGGTGGGCAGCGGCGACCGTTCGGAACGGATAAGAACATACAATTTTCCACAGGGACGGGTCACGGACCATCGGATCAATTTGACGCTCCACAAGCTCGACAAATTCCTTGAGGGCGATTTGGACGAAATGATCGATGCCCTGATCGCGGCTGACCAGGCCAATCGCCTGGCAGCGGCCGGGACATGACGCAGAGCATACACACCGCCGCGTCGCACGCCGCTGCCGAATTGCGCGCAGCCGGGGTGGCTTCGCCCGAGACAGATGTCTGGCGGCTGCTTGCATTTGCCGCCAAATCGCGCCGCGGTTCGCCGCTTTCGGCGGCGGATGAGCTGAACAACGAGGCTGCCGCGCTGTTCGAAACCTGCATCGAGAGGCGCGCGCGGCGGCAGCCGGTGTCTCAGATCGTCGGTCACCGGCGGTTTTTTGAAAGCGCGTTTGCGGTCAATTCTGCGGTGCTTGATCCGAGACCGGAATCGGAAACCCTCGTCATCGCGGCAATTGAACGCAACCCCCGGCGGGTCTTGGATCTCGGCACGGGCAGCGGCTGTCTGCTGCTTTCTGTTCTGCGGAAGTGCCCACACGCAGTCGGTGTTGGCGTAGACATCAGCCCGCCGGCGCTGGACGTCGCCGCGCTGAATGCGAAGCGGCTCGGACTGGACGGACGCGCGCGGTTGGCGCTCAGCGACTGGTCGAAGAATGTGAGCGGCGCATTCGATGTGGTGATGGCCAATCCGCCGTACGTCTCCGCCGACGAATATCTTGGACTGGATCCAGAAATCAGGGAATGGGAACCGGCGCAGGCATTGACCCTGTTTGGGGACGGACTTTGCGCCTATCGCAGGATTGCGCCGGATGTTGCCAGGAATCTGGACGGCGACGGCAGGATGATTGTTGAAATTGGCAGTGCGCAGCGGGATGCGGTCACGGCGATTTTCGAGAGAAATGGTTTTGTGTGTGAAAAGACTCTCACCGATCTCGATAACCGGCAGCGTGCAATTGTGTTTCGGCTGGGCCCGGTGTGAGCCGGCGTCCGGCGGCGGTTTGCCCGAGCCGGTCCCATCCAGCCCTTTCCCTGCGCCGGAGAAGCCGCGCAAAGTGGCAACGATGCCACAAGTCAATAGATTCGTTATGGCTGCATATACTGATTCCGGGCCGGACAATTTAACCGTAACGGCAGGAGTAATGGCCGAATCTCTGACATCGGGCAGGGGCCTCTTCTCCGCATCTAAGCGGACCGTATGTTTTCAGACAAAACCGATCAGAGCTGCGGGAGGCAGCACAAGTTTCCATTGAACTGAAAACCCGGCCTCATTGCTGTGCGGTTGGCCGAAATGTTCAATCGCACACCCTCCAGAGTGCACTGGCAATAGATAAAGAGCATGCGACAAACAAACAAACCCCGCTCTCGCAACAAGGGCAATCGCAGACAAAACGGCAATGTCGTCAACAGGGTTTTCGAGAGTTCCGGTCCCGACGGAAAGGTCCGCGGAAATCCACAGCAGATCATCGAAAAATATCAGGCTCTATCAAGAGACTCGCATTTGACCGGCGACCGTGTCATGTCGGAAAACTACGCCCAGCACGCGGAACACTATATCCGCATGCTGCGGCAGGTGCGGGCGGCGCAGACGGACAGCCCGCCTGAAGTACCGGCATGCGCTGCGCAGAAACCGGTTTCTGACGGCCAGATTGATGCGATTAAGGTGGTCGAGGTCACCGACCAGGACCCATATCACCCGGTCGACAAACACAAAGCCGCCCGTCCCGCCGCGGTTTGAGCGCGCACCGCGCCCGCATTTCTCGCACCTCAGGGCCGAGGGCCGCCGTTCCGGGCCGCAAAACGCCGTTTTTTTCCGGCGGGCAGGCACATGCGGTCCTCCCCGCCGGCCCGGCGATCCGGACCGAGGTCCGCCGCCTGGCTTCGAAGCACGACCTCGCGGTGATCGACACGGGCGGTCGGGACACCACGAGGCAGCGGGCCGCGCTGACCGTTGCCGATCTGCTGTTGTTTCTCTCAATATGCCGCTTTGAAGCGCGCTGGTTTTCCTGGTCTGGGCTGACGTCGGATTTCCTGGAAACCGGAACAGTCCGGGAAGCTCCTTCTCTCTTCTTTTCCAAGCAGGATCTTTTTCAACAGCCGGCCTGAGGCGGGCTGAGACAGCGCTGAAGCTGAAGGACGAGGGTCAAACCCAACAACTGAATCTTTGGGCGAATGTGCGGAAAGATTCCTGTGCGGCGCCTCAGCCCAAGCTGTCCGTATGCATGGCAAGGGTGCGGAACTGGGACACTGACACCGCCTCAGGACGCGCGGTGTCGTGTATGCCGGCGGCCGCCAGTGCCTGACTGATGTTTGGACCAAGGCCCTTCAGACTCGTCCTCAGCATTTTTCGCCGTTGGCCGAATGCGGCTTTGGTTATCAGATTCAGCGCCGCAAGGTCGGGACCGTCAGCCGGCGCCCATGCCCGATCGATCATGACGACCGCCGCATCGACTTTTGGCCGCGGCACAAATGCGGAAGCCGGAATCCTGTGCAGCATCCGCGCTCTTGAACGCCATTGTGCCAACACCGAGAGGCGCCCATAATCCTTCGAGCCGGGACGGGCCACGATCCGTTCCGCGGTTTCCCGCTGAAACATCAATGTGAGACTTGCCCAGAACGGCGGCCATTGCGGCGACTCAAGCCAGCCTGCCAAAAGAGCCGTTGCGGCATTGAATGGAAGATTGGCCACGACCTTTGCCGGCCTGCCGAGAAGGGAACGGAAGTCAATCTCGAATGCGTCGGCGTGCACAATTTCGAGATTCTGCGCACATGCGGACAAATCTGACAGCGGCGGCATAAACCGTTCATCCTTTTCCACCGCCACGACCCGGCGGGCGCCGGCTGCAATCAGACTCCGCGTCAAACCTCCGGGACCGGGCCCGATTTCCAAGACATCATGACCTTCCAGGGGGCTGGCGGCCCTTGCGATCTTGTCTGTGATGTTTGCATCCAGAATGAAATTCTGGCCGAGGGACTTTTTGGCGGAAAGCCTGTGACGCGCTATCACCTCGCGCAGCGGCGGCAGCTGCGAGAGATCGGTCACGCCGGACCGTGTCTGTTGCGGGCCGCGCTGGCTGCAAGCCGCAGCGCCGAGATCAAACTGTCGGGGCGCGCTCTCCCTTTTCCGGCGATGTCGAATGCGGTGCCGTGATCGGGCGATGTGCGGACAATCGGCAATCCCAAAGTCATGTTCACGGTGCCATAGAAGTCCAGGGTTTTCACAGGGATCAGCGCCTGGTCGTGATACATGCACAGGGCGGCGTCGTAGCTGTTGAGCATCTCAGCGCAGAACATGCTGTCGGCCGGATGCGGTCCCGAAACGCTCAAACCGTCCTGCAGCAGCTGCTCCAGCGCCGGTCGCAATATGGTCTGTTCCTCGCGTCCGAAATTGCCGCCTTCACCGGCGTGAGGATTGAGACCGGCAACGGAAATGCGCGGCGAAGGGATGGCAAAATCATGTTTGAGCGCGGCATCGACCGTTTTCGCGGTCCTGACGATCAGATCGCTGGTCAACAGTTCTGCGACCGCGGCGAGCGCAACATGGGTTGTCAGCGGAACCGCGCGCAAAACAGGCGAGGCCAGCATCATGACAGCGCCGCCGGCGCCGCACAAATGCGCCAGCAACTCTGTCTGGCCCGGGAACGGAAATCCGGATCCTTGCCTAAGCGTCTGTTTGTTCACGGGATTGGTGCAGACCGCTGCCACCTCGCCGGTGAGAGCCCAGCGCACCGCGAGCTCGATGGCATCGATCACCGCCGCGGCATTCTCCAGCGCCGGATGTCCGGGCCGGACGATTTTCGGGAAGTCACGCTGCAGGACCGGAAGGCCACACGGCATCGCGCCCGCCGCCTGTGCCGGATCGGTGATTTCGCAGATGGGAACGGCGGGGCCGGCGGATGCCAGCTGCCGCCGGTCGGCAATCAGAAAGAAACTGAGTTCAGAGCGCAGTTCCTTCCACGCCTTTATGGCGATCTCGGATCCGATGCCCGCCGGTTCTCCCGTTGTCAGGGCGATGGGACGGTTCATCAATGCCGTTTGATTGTGGCGGACGCCCGCAGATTCGCGATCAGGACGCTTGCGTAGTCCTGGAGTTTTTCATTGCGCAGCTGATCGAGCGCGGTCTGCCGCTGATCGTCCTGCAGCAGGATGATCCTGCCGCACAGCATCAACAGCTCCACAACATCCGCCCCCGGAACCGGAATGATCGCGAATTCACCTTTGTCCAGCCGCGCCAGCTCCATGCTGTGACGGTTCGCTTCCGCATCCGGCGGCAATTCCCGCCTCACGAAAGTTCCCCGCGGCGATGAACGGGACGCCGAATACAAATCTTCGCAGTCATCAGTGCGCGCCATGAGAATGTGGGCACGCTGCCTCGCGGTCTGGCCATTGTCACCGGCCACTCGGAAAACCGCGTAATCGGTCGTTGCCGGCACCAATCCGCCGCCGATTTTGCGGACCTCATGCTTAAAAAACACAAAGATGGCGTTGGGTGTGTCCACAGGCCGGGTGACTGTTCCAACCGGTGCGTCAACGACCGCCGATCTGACCGAGGTAGGCAGGAGGGCGGGGTTGATCCAGCTGATATCGCCGCCTTTATCGCGGCTGCCGGCAATCGAAAGCGACCGCGCCACCTCGGTGAATTCGCTCGCGGATTTCACTGTGCGGTGTATCTGACCGGCAATCTCGCGACTGCGCGCGGTTGCGCCGGAACGGATCGGCAGCGCGATTTCAGACAGACGAACCGATTCTGACACGGGCTGTGGCTGGAATGCGAGCGTTTGGTCCAAATCTTCTTGGCTCAGCGTGCCGACATTTGGTCCGAAACGCTGATTTACCAGTTTGCGCCAAGCGACACCGGCATGGATGAAAGCCTCAAATGAATCGCGGGCGACGCCGAACTTTGCGATTTCCGCAAGAAACGCGTCTGTCTCCAAACTGGTCCTGCCGGCAAACTCATCCATGCCGTCAGCGATTTCTTCGTCGCTGACAGCGATCCCCGCCCGTTCCGCCTCCTGTAAATAGAGCCGCTCCAAAATCAGCGCGTCCTCAGCCTGCAGGCGGAGATCGCCGCGCGTCTGGATCGACCGCAGCAATCGCTGGCGCTGATCGACCTCGTAATTGCTGATGCTGATCCCGTTCACCGAAATTGCGGTCTTGAAAGGGTTTCCCTGGGCCAACCCCTCACTGGCCCACGCGCAAAGGAGGGCGCAAACCAGAAACAGGCGCTGCATCATGAATCGTCCCAATTCGCGTTAGCCCACGCAGGCGGCGGGCAGTGACCTGCCGGAGTCGGAGAAGCCGCCGAGCGAGAATGTCAGACTGAATTTGTTGTTTGCGACAGGAGTTGTCGCTGTGCGCAGCGTGTGCTCCAGCTTGGCAGAGAAATCAAGGCATTGATGATTGTAAACCACACCGAACTCGACCTTGCTGTCAGCCTTCTTGTCGAGATCGAGATTGAGGTCTGAGACCGCCGACCAGTTGCCTTGCAGACCGACCTTAAATGCGGCTGTTAAGGAATTGACATCATCCGTCATGCCCTCCGCCTCATCCTGTTCCAGATGGCTGTATCCAATGGCCACGGCATAAAGCGTGTTATCGTAGGACAGCTGCGTTGAACCTTTTGACGCGTCGAAATTATCATCCATCACCAGACTCTGGCGGAGCCCCATTCCACCGCTGAAACTGACATCGGCCGATGCGACGAAATCGGAATTGCGTCCGGACAGACCTGAAGGGCCTGTGAACTGCCCGTAATCGCGGGGACGGAGAACCCTGCCGAACATCAACTCAAGATCGTAGCTGTCGGCAACCTGCCTTGTGTGTTTGAGTCCGGCGTTAAGCCTGATCCCATGTTCGTTGCGGTCGCGGCCTGAAAACCGGTCCAAAGAACGGAGATTGGCCGTGTCAAACTCCACAAACCGGCTTTCTCCGATGGGAACCTCGTCCCCCGAACGGACCGGCGACCAAACCACCTGCGCGAATGGCTCCAACAGGTCGGAGGTGTGTTCGGCGCTTCGGATAAGCGGATAGCTCAGCCCGAACGCAGTTACGCCGGAGATGCGCACCGTCCGCCGATCAAAGTCATGCGTCTGTTCGCCGGAGACACCGAAACTGTCCAGCGTCGCTGCCGCGGCGGTGCTGAAGACAAGCCCGCTCGGTGTCGTCCAACGCCGTTTCCAGTCGCTTTCCGCCGTCAGCTGACTGACGCCGAGAGGCCGGTCAGGCGTTCCCGTCCGGCGGTTGTGCATCCGTGCGCGCAGGCTGAGGCCAAGCGTTCCTCCCAATCCCGAAGCGGCCGTCCGGCCACGCCAAAACACATCGTGCAATCGGTGCGGATATAGACCGGCGGTCGCCGGATCGTCGAGCCTCACAATGTCGGTGGATTGGCCCTGCAGATAAGTGTTCTGCGTTCGGCGGCTGACAGCGATGCGGCTTTCGGCCGAAGCGTCCGATGATATCCCATAATCGGCCAGATAGTTGCTGTCGGAGGGTCTGTTGGCGCTGAAGGTGAGTTCAAACCCTTTTCCGAGATCCCATCCGCCATAGAGCTCCGCGTGACCGCGCACGGACCCGCTGTCGGCAAAAGGCGGCGCAATCGTCGCGTCAAGATCAACCCAGCCGCGGCGGAACCGGCGGCGTGCCTCCAGCCCGAAATAATGTTGCCCGCCGCTGTTGAAAAACGGCGTCAGTGTGATGTCGGCATGATCGCCCAGGGTTTGATAGTAGGGCGCGCCGACCGTGAGTCCGCGCCCGCTTGAATAATCGAGGCGCGGCGCCAGCAGCCCGCTCCGCCGCCTGACTGACGGCGCCGGAAATTGCAGGGTCGGAAATGTGATCAAATGCGTGTTGCCAAGCACGAATTTGGCATCCCGCATGTAGATTTGACCTTGTTCGCGATCAAGCACAATGGCGCGCGACCGAAAGTGCCAGACAGGCGCTTCGCCGGGCTCGCACACTTTGCAGGCGGTGACTGTGGCGTTGCGCAGCAACACATAGCGCTCGTCTTTGAATTCGACCGATTCGCCTGCGAACTGCAGCCGTTCATCAAGAAGGATTTCAATTCCGCGCAGCACACCGGTTTTGAATTCGTCGTCAAGCCGCCCATATTCTGCGACAATGATGGCGCCGGTCCCGTCGGTCAGCGTCATCGGGCCGACGGCGGTCACAATTCCCTGGCGATACTGGAGCGAACGGGTCTGCAGAAGTCTGCCCTGGAAATACACCTCCACATTGCCTGCGGCCGACAATTCATTGCCGCCGCGCTCATATACGATTTCGTCGGCGAGAATGGTTGCCCGGTCCTTGGCCGCCAGGCCAAGCGCAGTCGCCATTAGGCAAGCGAAAGCAAACCCGAATATACGCAACTACCGGCCTTCCAGATACGAGACGATCCCAACCGCCATAAGCAGCGCGGCGGCAGGCGTCGCCCAGGCCGCCGCCAGCACCGGAATCGTCTCGGCTTCCCCCATTATCCTAGCAAATTCCTGTACATAAATTATCATGAGAGTGCAAAGCACCGACACCACAATGGTCGCGGCGGCATTGATTGCGCTTGAACGCCGGAGTGTGAATCCGCCGCCGACAAGAACCATTGCCGCGAACAGCAGGGGTTTGGCCAATTCCATATGCAGAAACACGCGGTGACTCACGGTGGAAAAGCCGGACAGGTCCAGGCTCGCGATCTGCGATGTGAGTCTCCAGAACGGGATCATGATGGGCGGGTCGAAACTGTCCAGAATCTGTTCGGCCGTGAGTTTGGTGGCAAAACACGCCTCATCCGAACGGATGGCGGTCGATTCCGGGTTGGTTCTGTCGTTCCGGACGTTCCATTGCTTGTAGTTTTCGACGCAGAGACCCGGGACCGGGTCCGCTTCAGCGCTGGACCCAAAGACTGACTGCGGCGAAACCTCGGTTAAGTCGTCGAGAAGTCTGCCGTGTTCGGCATAAATGCGCGTGACCGGGGTCTCGGTGCTGTCAAACACGAAAACGTGCAGATCTTTGAATTCCAGTCCGCGTGAGGTGCTTGACGCGCGCAGAACCGTCTGCTGGCCATCAAGTATCTGCCGAAACCAGAAAAACCCGCTGCTTTCCAGGAACACTTCGTTGCGTGAACCGGTGAGCTCGCTCACCAATTCATGGCGTTTTTTTGTCATTGCGGCGCCGAGCGGATTGATCACCGCCACCCAGAACCCGCCCAACAGGAAGGCGACCAGAATGGGCGCAGCGAAGGCGGTGGCGCCGGATGTGCCCGCGGCTCTGATCACTGTGACTTCGTTGGTGACGGCCAGCCGTACCGAGGTCCAGAGCGCAGCCAGAGCGAACATCGCCGGAACCAGCTTATGGATTCTCGCTGGCATGTGCAGGAGGGCCATTCCGGCGGCGGATTCTGCCGTGACCCCGTGTTTGGAATAGGAGGACAGTGTCGCCTCAAACTCAAAGAGAAACGTCAGAATGGCAAATGCCGAGACCACCACAAAGAGCGCGTAGAGAAATTTGTGGACAAGATAGATCGCAAGCGTCATGCCGCGCCTCGGGCGGATGCAAATGGATTCACATGCGAAAACGACGCCCGCAGGATCAAAGCCGCCGACAGCGCCAGTGCGGTGAGCGCCGGAATCTGCATCAGGTAAACCGATGCGCCGGACCGCGCCTCAATGCGCAGCTGGTTTATCGTCAGATGCAGCAAAATGATCGCCGCCAGCGAAGCGACGATGGCAAAGGCGCGCCGGCGGCCGGTTGCGTAGCCGGCGGTGACCGCGGCGGCGCCCAAAACAGGGAACATGAGGGCAGAAAGCGAGTTGGCGATTCGGAAATGAATCTCCACTTTGAATTCGTGAGCGGCCAATATATCAGAACTGCGCTTGCTCTTTAATCTGTCGAGCAGTTTGGAAGTGGTTTCGCTCTTTGCCCGCTGCGGCGCGGCGGCCAAATTCTGCGCCAGTTCAGACAGGTTGAAACTGACAGACTTGAATGCGAGCGTGCGGATGTCGCCGGTTTTGCGATGCCACATGTGGGTGTTTCCCGAGTTCAGCTCCAGGAACGTGTTGTCATTCGCCCGCAACAGCCTGCCGGTCTCTGCGAAATGTGTGACCTCGAGGTCGTTGTCCTGCGAAGAGTGGACAAATACGTTCAAAAAATCACCGTTCTCCGAATATCCGCCGACAAAAATTGCCACCCCGTCCAACGGGAACAGAAACTGGCCGGTCTTGATTCTAATCTGGGTTATATCCGTTTGCACACTGACTTTCAGTTTGCTCTCGGCTGCAAGGCTGTTGGGCATGATTTCGTGCACGAGGACCGACGCCAGCGCCATCATCAGAACGCCAAACCCGACGAACGGAACCATCAGCCGCGCCGGAGACGCTCCGGCGGCGAAAAACACCGTCATCTCCCGGTCGCTGAACAGTCGGACGGCAACATAGACTGCGGCGGCGTAGGCAGAGAGCGCCAGCGCACGGTAGATCGATTCCGGCAGGACAAGAACCGCGTATCGCAGCAGAATGGAGATGACCTGGGAATCCGCCAGGAAATCGGCAAATCCGCGAACGGTCACGTTGATCCATGTCATGGCGACGAGAATGCCTGCTAGGAGGGCAAAAAGCGTCAAGAGCCTTTCAAGCACATAGAAGTCGTAACGCGCCAAGAGAAACTCGCCCTTTTCCAGCAAGCAAAACCCCGCCACAAAATCTAGCAAACCGGTGGCGTGAAGTGTAGCTAGATATTCGAATCCGTTGTGCGGGCTCAACCCGGCAGCGGCAATCCCAGAAACGGGCGCACACATGACAAATTTGGCCAACATCTCTTTCGAATCAACAGCTTCTCTGAACCTGCGTGAACACGCCGGGAGCATCGCGGCGTTTGCCGAGCCGCAGGGAAGCCTGTTTCTATCGGCGGAACCGCTGGATGTCGCCTGCGCCGGCGCAGTGGCGCGCGCCGCCGCGAGCGGCACGTTCAGGAAGCTCGACGCCGGCGAAGCCCTGGACCTGGATTTCCCTGCCGGACTGGCGGCCAGGGCAGCGATACTGGTCAAGATCGACCAGGCGCCGACGCCGCTCGACGCGCGGCTTGCCGGCGCCGCGATTGCCAAAAGGCCGGACGATGGCGGGACACTGGTATGCTGCGAAGGAGTCTCATTTCCGGACCAGATTGCCTACGGCGCCGCCCTGAGGAGCTACAGATTTGACCGCCACAAGACCGACGAAAAGGCCGACAGGGGCGAGCGCGGCATTTGTTTTTTGACAGATCGGCCGGAGGCGGCCGAAGCCAGCTATCTGCCGTTCGCTGCGGTCGCGGAGGGCGTCTCCATGGCCCGGGACCTGGTCAACGAACCGGCGAATGTCCTGACCACCGATGCGTTTGCCGAAAGCCTCCGTGACCTCAGGCCGCTTGGTGTGGATGTGACAATCCTGGAGGAAGCCGACCTTGAGAAGATTGGCATGCGGACACTGCTGGCCGTCGGCCAAGGCTCAGACAGCGCGTCGCGCGTCGGTATTCTGCACTGGCGCGGCGGAACCGGGGATCCGTTGTTGCTGGCCGGCAAGGGCGTCGTGTTTGACACCGGTGGAATATCTCTGAAGCCGGCGGCCAAGATGGAACTCATGACCATGGACATGGCCGGAGCCGCCGCGGTTGCGGGTGTGATGCGGTCAGTCGCCTTGCGCAAAGCCAGGGCGAACGTCACCGGGATCGTCGGACTCGTGGAAAACATGCCCGGCCGCCGCGCGCAAAGACCCGGCGATGTCGTTCGGTCGCTGAAGGGCGACACGGTGGAAGTGATCAACACCGACGCCGAAGGCAGGCTGGTGCTTGCGGATATCATGTGGCACGCGCAAAAAGAGTTTTCGCCCGCTGCCATGATCAACCTTGCGACTCTGACCGGCGCCATTATCGTCAGCCTGGGCAGTGAGTTTGCAGGCGCGTTCAGCAACGATGACGCGTTTTGCCGGCAGTTCATCGACGCCGCGGCGGAAGAGGGGGAACGCGCCTGGCGAATGCCGCTCGACAAAGCGTATGACAAACAGCTCAAGTCGAAGATTGCCGACATGAAGAATGTCGGCAGCCGTGACGCCGGGGCAATCACCGCCGCTCAATTCCTGCAGCGGTTCGTGGAGCCGGATATTCCGTGGATCCACCTCGATATCGCCGGCGTCGCCCGTGCGGAAAGCGCAACGGCATTTGCCCCGGAAGGGGCAACGGGCTGGGGTGTGCGCGCCATCGACCGCCTGATTCGGACCCGCTGGGAGACCAAATGAGCGAGGTGTATTTCTACCAGACGGCTGCCCAGGACGCGTTTGGCTTGGTTCGGGGACTGCTGCGGCGTTCGCTGTCAACCGGCTGGAGGGTCGCTGTCAGGGCCGGCTCCGATGCCGCGCTGGCCATGCTTGACGCCGACCTGTGGAAGTTTCCCGAGGATGAATTTCTGCCGCACGGGTTGGAGGGTGGACCGTTCGATGAAGAACAGCCTATACTTCTGACGATGTCAGCGGAGCCAGCAAACCGGGCCAACGCAATGCTGCTGTTCGACTGCGCCGAGACCGGCCAAACCGATATCGAACGGTGCCAAAGGGTATCGATTGTTTTCTGCCGCGACAGCGCCGACGAGCTGCGCATGGCCCGTTCGCAGTGGGCAGAGTTCTCCCAGTCCGGAATCGCGGTCAGATTCTGGGTGGATCAGGATGGGAAATGGGTCCAAAAGGCGGAAAAGAACACCGAAACAACATAAGGTTATCGGTACAATTTGTTTGCGATCGTCAGTGTGTCGAAATTGATGCTGATATTGGCAAACTGCGATAGGTAAGTCTGTCCCAGCAACGAGACGGGAATGTCGCTTCGGGTCACAGAAGCGGGAAAACCGAAGTCGATGAAGTCGCCGAGACGGAGTTCGTCTATTGTGACGCGCGCTGTCTGAATGATCCCGTTCGCCGTTTCCGCCTGCCCTGAATAGTTGAGAGTCGAAGGATCGATTCCAGCCGCCGCGGCGTCTTCGGCGCCCAAAATGACACCGGTGGCACCGGTGTCGATCAGGAATCGGGTTTTTGCGCCGTTGACCATCAGATCGGCATAGAAATGTCCGTCATGTTGCCGCCGCAGACTCACGGCAGAGCTGTTCTCATTCACCGCCGCCTGGAACAGGAGTGTGCGGCCAAAATCCTGCCAAAGACCGTACGCCGCGATGACGGCAATAAAAATCACGGCCCAAGTGACCGCCATACGGACCGTGCTGCCAAGCTGTCTTCTGAATTGCGGGTAAACCATCCATCCCACCGCCGCGGCGAGCAGAAATAGGTAAATCAATCGTGGATAATCCGACCCGGCCATAACGGTCATTTGGGATCGTTCAATGAAAAATCAATTGCCGACCGCCGACACAGCCGGTTGGGCGCCGCACGGGCGGCCCCATCATGTTCTCTGCGCTTTGGATGTTCCGGCACTGAAGATGCGGCTGACGAATTCGCCGCAAAACCGGTGTCTGGACAGTGATTCCCGCTAATTTTTTTCGCGTTTATATTCAAGGATTTGGAGGCTGCGCGGAATTTCTTTTTCGCGGTCTCTGGAAGCCGGGGTGTGCCTGCTCAGACACATATGAACTTTTTCGGGCGGTGCCGGGGGTCTTGGAAACCGGAGGGAGGGCGCAGCCCTTCCGGAGGGTTCCAAGACCCCCGGATCAGATTTTGACTTGCCCTGAGGGGCGGGGTTCTCCATCAGTTCGCTTTGATGATGAAACCGAAAAGGAGAACCCCAATGCAAGTTTTCGGCTTGCCCGGCCATGTTATCAGAAACGCCGCCCGCGCGTCACGGCTTTTGTCTCAAACCGACGCGGGAACCCGCATGCGGGCCGGTCTCGTCCGCCGCTGGCGGCGGGCCCGGCGCGACGGCCTCACTGTTGAACAGGCGGCGCGCGCCGTCGGCGTTCCGGTGTCCACGCTGCGCCGCTGGGAGAAGCGGCCGGAGCTGCTCCCGACCCGTCCGCGCCGCTGCCGCCGGCCGGAGCTGCGGCGCCGGCTTGAGAGCCGCGTGCGGGAGCTGCGCATGCGGTTCCCGGCCTGGGGGAGGGGGAAGATCGCGGCGGTGCTGCGCCGCGAGGGGACCGCGGTCTCCGACGCGACGGTCGGTCGGGTCATCCATGATCTGGTCAGCAGAGGCCGCATGGCCCCGGTCAGCGCCTTCACACCGCAGCGCCGGCGCAGCCGGAACCGGCGCCCGCACGCGGTGCGGATCCCCATAAGCGTTAACTTGTTTTCTGTTCCTCTGTCTTCATTCCGATCGGGAAGTATCTTTCCATTTGCGGACGGCGTTTTCGCGGCGGCTCCGAGAGGCCACGGGATATCGCGGGCCAGTCCGCCAGGAGCTCGGGCAGGGGAATGCCGGGCTCGATCGTTCGGCGGACCTGGTTGAACATGAGCTTGAACTCACGCCACCTGCTGCCGACGCGGCCGGGCGGGGAGGTCGTATCCCCAGGGGGAAACGGCGCTCGCGTGGGCGATCAGCTTTTCGGCGAGCAGGGCGGTGAAGAGCTTGCCGTAAAGCCACGCCCTTGAACTCTCGCCGTCTCGCTTGGGAAGGTGCCCGAGCTGCGCGGCCGACTTGAAACGCTTGAACACCAGCTCCACCTGCCACCTCAGACGGTACCAGTCCAGAACCTCCTCCGGCGTGAAGCCGGCCTCGGGGAGGGTCGTGAACACGATCACATACTTGGCGAACTCCAGCGACTGCGGCTTGGGGACCGTGCCTTTTCTGGACGCCTTCCGGAGCAGCTTCCTGTGCGCGAGATCGATGGCCGCGTCCGACTTCCGGACCGCGCAGACCCGCCCGGGCGCCAAAGGGACGGAACCGCCGCCGGCCGCCGCCGGCCATGACGAGGCATGGCCGGGACGGTCCAGCCCGGCGACAGCGCCAAGCAGGTCGAAGCTCCCGCCGTCCGGACCGGCGAGGCGAAGGGAACCGGTGTTCACACGCACCAAGGCATGGCCGCCGGAGCGCGCGACATGCCCGATGCCGGCGGCGGTCGAATAGCCGCGGTCTCCGATCAGGCAGTCGCCGCGCTCCACCGGGAACTGCCGGAACGACTCGCCGGTCCCCGGACCCTCGGTCTCCGTCAGCCGGAAATGGTCGCAGACCAGGGAAGGCAGGCGCACGCTGTAGTGGAGCCGCCACAGCGAACCCGTCTTTCCCGGCTCCTTCACCGTCGTCGCGTCCACCAGGCGGACCTCGAACCCGCCGTCCGGGGAGCCGGACAGCGCGCCGCCCCGCTCCTCGAACAGCGCGCGGCACAGCGAATGAAGCCACGGACCGGCCTTGGCGAGGCGCTTCATCAGCGCCACCGACGACAGATCCGCAAGGCCGGCGCGGCGGGCCCGCACAGCGGTTTCACGCAGAGAGTGCCCGCAGCCAAGATGAAGCAGAAGCACACGGAGCAGATTTTCCGGCGACTTGTCCTTCCGCAGCCCCTTCAGCGCGCCCGACTCCGCCGCCAGCGCCTCCCAGCCGGGCGGAAGAAAACCCAGCAGCAGGTCCCAGTCCTCTTTCATGCCGCGCCGCTCCCCAAAACCATCGATGCGGCACAATAGCAGAGCGCCCGGTTATGTCAAACAAGTTAACGCTTATGGTGCGGATCCCCCGCGCCCTCCGGGCCGGGCGGCCCGGACAGGCGGTGCAGGTCGACACCCTCACCGTGTCGCTGCGGCCCGGCCGGACCGTCAGACACTTCACCGCCGTCGACCGCCTCGCGCTGGAGCTGCAGCATGCCCGCCTCCAACGCGACCGCGGCCAGCGCCGCCCGCTTCCTTGACAAGCTGGTCCGCCAGGCGCCGTTCACAGTCGAGGCCGTGCAGGTCGACGGCGGATCCGAATTCATGGCTGAGTTCGAGGCCGCGTGCGCAGACAGAGACATCACACTCGCTGTTCTGCCGCCGAAGTCGCCGAAACAGAAGGGGAAGGTGTCATACTGCGCTCCATTGCGTTGTTGTGGACAAACTTGAGGTTTTCCGGTGCGTTTTCCGGCATTTCCTGGCCGGTTCCGTGTGCGGAATGCCTTTCCGGCATGCCGGTTCCCTGCCGGGGAATCAAGCCGGGTGACCGCGTGGCGGTCATGGCAGCGCCTTTCCCGGGGTCTGCGGGAGCCCCCGCGTCGGCGGCGCTGCGGGCCCGGGCTCCGCGCGGCGCTTGAACTTGTGCCTGTTCTTGACGGGCGGATTGTCCGGGATCTCGAACAGGCGCCCGTTCCTGTCGTTCCATGGCGTGCCCGCGAGCAGGCCGCTCAGGCGCCAGGTCTTGACGGTCCCCGGCGCGACGCCGAGCCGTTCGGCCAGTTCGCCGCGGGTCAGCAGGCCGCGTTCGCGCAACCGCTGACGGCGTGGCTTCAGGCCATGGTTCCGGCGCACCCGCTGGACCCGCCGCGGGGTGAAGGACTTGCCGTGTCCGGTCCGCAAGCCCCGCTGATTGAGGATCTCCGCGATCTCCCCCTCGCAATGATCCTCGAGCAGCGCATCGACCGCCTCCACGACCGCGCGCGGCGTGGCGTGGAGTCCGAAGGACGGCAGGTCAGGCGTGATGGCGAGCTGCCGGGCGGCGCCGCCCCGGAGCCGGATTCCGAGTCCGGCCATTTCGCCGCGGGTGATGGTGACGTCCTCGATCACCAGCTGGACCATGCGCTTGCGCCCGCGGTCCGGAGTTGCCGGATCGTTCCACAGTCTCGGGAAGTCGCAGGCAAGCTCGAGGACGCGCCGGCGCTGGTCTTCCGCGAGCTTGCCGCGGTCTTCGGTCTGCCGCCTGTCGCGGTCGCGCCGGACCTCGTCGAGGTCGCGCAGCCTCTGGTTCCATTCGCCCTCCAGCACGTCGGCCACGATGCGGTTGTCGGGATGGGTGTTGATGAACCGCGCGCGCGATATCGGCCTCCTCCCGGGCGCGCTGCACCCGCTGGCCGTGCCAGGCGTCGATCTCTTCGGCCCGGGCCTCGAGTTCCTTCTGCACCTGCAGCGCCGCCTCGAGGGTTGCCGGGGTCATGAGTTCCGCCATGAGTCCGCCGATCGCCCGGTCCGCGCCGCCGCCCGGCACATGCTGGCAGATCGCCGTCCCGTGCTCGATGCCGCGCCTCTGGCACACATAGCCGGGGACCAGGCCTTGCCTGCGGGCGTGACAGCGGACCGTCATCGCGCTGCCGCACTTGCCGCAGACCGCCAGCCCCTGCAGGAGGGCCGGCCCCTCCCGCGGCGGCCGCCGCCGCCGCATGTGCTGTTGTCCTTGAGGCGCTGCCGGTTGGCCTCGAAACGCTCCCAGGAGATGTGGCCCTCATGCTGGCCGCGCAACAGGATCTCAACCTCTTCGAGCGGCACGCGGCGGACGGTGACTGTGCCGTCGGGACGGCGCCGGCTGCGGGTGCGGCCGAACATGAAAGCGCCTGCATAGCGGGGATTGTGGAGGATTTGCAGGACCCTCGAATGGGTCAGCCCGACCCAGATCACCCCGCCCTTGCGGCTGCCTGTGCGCAGTCGCCGGGGAAACAGCATCCCCGTCTTGCGGAAAGCCTTCACGGTCGCCGTCGCCGATCCGGTGCGGATGAAGGTGTCGAACAGCATGGCGAGGCTCTTGCGCACCTGGACATCGGGATCAAGAACCACCCTGTCGAGCGGGTCATAGACCAGGCCGGCCGGGAGCGGCAGCTTGAGTTCGCCGCGCCGGGCCCGGCTGATGATTCCACCCTGCAGGCGCGCCCGCAGGATGTGCAGCTCCGCCTCAGACATCTGGCCCTTCATTCCCAGGATGAGCCGGTCGTTGAAGCTGCACGGATCATAGAGGCCGTCCTCGTCGAGGATCAGCGTGCTTGTCATCGCGCAGAGATCGAGCAGCCGGCGCCGGTCGCTGGAATGT
>CBDCSZ010000010.1:0-104739 GCA_965221935.1 Paracoccaceae bacterium | reverse complement strand
CTGGCCTGCCAGAGAGACCACCCCTGCGCCGCGCCGGCGGCGGCCGCCGCCAGGGCGGCCAGCGCGATCCCGGCCTTCGCCGCCCGGGGGCCGGTCCGCGCCGCGAAAAACGGGGCCGCCGGGTCCGGGCGGATGTCGGTTTCCGGCAGCTGCTGCACGTGCGCCCGGACATTGATCCGTGAGGCCAGGCGGGCGGGAATGACGAGTTTCTCGATCTCGCCGGAGTTGCCTTCGCTCTCCAGCCAGCCGATCAGCGCGTCCTCGTCCGGGTGCAGCAGCTCAGGGCCGTCCACCGGCGCCCCGCCGGAGCTGAGCACCACGGCCCAGTGTATTCTCTCGTCGGGCTGCGAGACCGCGATCAGGACCGCGCCGCCGCCGGAGGTCTCGCCGCCGGCCGCGTGGGCGGCCGCCGCCGCGAGCGGCGTGATCCCCTCCAGCATGTTGTCGGAGGACACGGCGTACATGCCGCGCCACTCGGCGAGAAAGGAAGGGCCTCTCAGCCTGGGCGGCGGATCGGTGTCCCAGCGGAGGCCGAACACGCAGGGACTTCCGGCCCAGGTGCCGAACCGCGCCGGCGTCTGGGTTTCGCGGGAATGGGTTCTCCGCCGCTCGGCGCGGCGTCTGGCGTCACGCCCCTGGCGCGCCAGCCATGCCAGTGCGGCGGAGGGAGGCCGGCCGGCCCGCCCCCGCCGCGTGACCCGGGCCCTGAGGGCCGGGGGGAGGAGTTCACGGAGCTTTTTCACCCGGCCCTCAGGGCGCGAAGTCGTCCGCGCTCGCCGGCGAGCCGTGTTCCTCGGCGTCAAGGTCCGCCTCGTCCGTCAGATCCGATGCGTCCGCCAGACCGGCGTCCAGACCGGCGGCAGCGGGCGTGGCCGAAAGCAGCTCCTCGCGCTCTTTCGCAGCCTGCGAAGACAGCGCTCTGGCGCGTTCCTGCGCGTCCGGGCAGGCGGCTGTCGGGATGGCGTCCAGCGGCAGTCCGGAGCGGCGGTGCAGCGCGGCGCCCGTCGCCACATGGTAGGTGTTGCCCTCATCGCCGGTCCGGGTCTGGACCGCGACCTGTCCCGGCGCATGGCCGAACATGACGCGGTTCTGGGTGATGAAGGCGGTGGCTCCCGCCTGTGTCGCCACGGCCGCGGGCGGAATGTGCCTTCCGCGTCCGCCGGCGATCGCGTTCACAAAGCCGACCGTCGCCGGGGACGGCTGGCCTTCGCCGCCGCCCTGGTCCGGCGTCCGGTCATTGGGGTGGATCTCGGCCACGGGAAAGCCCTTGTGGCCGCTCACCGCCTTGCCGGAGGCGGTTTGCTCCGCAACCGCCTCGTTGATTTCCTCCTTCGAGTATCCGCCGATCGGGAGGGTTCTGGCGGGGATCACCTCGACTGTGACGTCGCCGTCATTGAGCATCGCCTGCACATTGTCCTCGCCGACGGTGCGCTGAGCGGCCTCCACCGGGGTCTCGCGCCGCTCCTCCTCGGCCAGCCAGCGCTGCCGGGCGGTGCTGTGGACCGTGCCGCCCTCCCCGCTGGCGCGGATATAGGCGAAGCCGCGGCCCAGCCCCTCGGCCGCCATCGCCGCCTCGACCGCCTGCCGGGTATCCTCGGCGGAGGCCACGGCTGTGGCGGCGTCCGCGTTGACCACCGACAGAGTGTTGCGCGTCTTGCCTTCCTTGTCCTTGAAGTGGGCGGTCCGCACCCATCCTGAGAGCAGTTCGACCTCAGGCGCGTTCGGGCCGGCCACCAGATTGACCCAGCGCGCCGAAAGCCCGTCCTCGTTCAGCTGCAGCCCTTCGGCCCGGAAGGCCGAGCCGGGGACCACCTCCATGCTGGCCTGCATGGCCCTGCCCTCGGCGCCCAGCAGATCGTTGAGGTTCGGCTGCCGGGCGGTTTTGGGGTCGTCCCGGATTGTGAAATCCACCGGCTGTCCGGGCTCGCCGCCCAGCGCCTGGGCCGTGTTCGGCGCAGGCAGCACCGTCAGCCTGCCCTCCTCTTTGTTGACCTCAACCACCGTGAGGATCGCGGCGGTCAGCGGGCGCGTCCTGGAGCCGCCTGATCTCTGCGCGCCTCTCGCGCGCTTCAAGTCATCGATACCCATATCGGGTCTCCCTTCTGTCTGCGCGCCGGCCAGTCTGGCCGGCGCTCCTCCCGATTCTAACCGGAATTGCGTGTTTTACGAAATCATATGTCGCCCGCCCGGCGCGGGGCGGCGGATTCATTCGTCAGATCCGCTCAGGACACTGCCTCCCCGCCAGAATCTCCCGCGCTCTGGGAGGCGGGAGCGGCGTCAGGCGGCCGGTCCAGGCCGCCGGCAGGCCGGCTTCGGCCCGCCGGGCGCAGTCCAGCCTGATCCGGATCCGCCCGGAGCTCTCCGCGGCCAGCAGCGACTGGTCGCCGTCCAGCGCCGCAAGCGGGGCGTTCCCGGCTCTGCGGTCCAGCCACCAGCCCCCGGCCGGGAGGCGGCCGGGCATCAGCCGCGCCCAGAGCGCGGCCGGCCAGAAATCCACCCTGGCGCCGCGCAGCACCGCGGGAAGGACAGCGGGCGGAGGCCCGCTCATCTTCCCGGCGCCGCGGGAGCGGCGGCCCGGTTCCGCGCCGCCTCCGACAGCAGGCCATGCGTCTCGGCGTCCAGCTCCTTCAGCGCGTCCCGGGCCGCGGCGCTGCGCCACACCCACGCCTCGGGAGAGTCGACGCCGGCGGCGGCGGGCAGGATCTCGCGCCAGACATTCCACAGCCCGGCGAGAGGCTCGCGGTTCTCGCAGGCGTATCCGCACACGCGGTTCCAGCCTGTCCGCCAGACCGTCTCCGGATCGGCTGTCGCTTCACCCTGCGCGCCGCCGCGCCTGAAGGCCGCAGCCGCCTCGGGCGTCGCCAGCCAGCGGAGGAACTCCGCGCGGAGAGGGTCGGTCTCAAGGCCGGCGGCGGCGCCCCCCTCCAGCGCTTTGGCCGCCCGGCGGCATTCTTCCGGAGGATTGCGGTTGCGGCGCCCGCGGATCTCACGCAGGACGAGCCGGTCGCCGCCGCCGTCGACGCTGAAATACGCGCTGGCGCTGCCGTCGGCGCTCCCCGGCGGGCCGATATGCGCCGCGATGTGCGTCCCGCGCCAGCAGCTCGACCAGTAGCCCCTCATCTGTCCGATGCAGTGTCCCATGATGCGGCTCTCTTCGCGCATCTCCTCCCGCGAGCGGAAAAAGCTGACCGGCACACGGGCGCCGGATCTGTCAGCCACCGCCGTGTCGCGGAACGGCGCTGCCCACGACTCGCGCCAGCCGGCCACCAACGGCCGGCTGGCGCCATCGTCCGGCTGACCTGCCTCCAGCGCTGAGTCCAGCCGCGTCAGGCGGGTCAGCGCCGCGCGCACCGTCTGCGCCGTCTGGCGGAGGGGCTGTTTCGCCTTCGGCGGCGACAGCATCGATCGCGCCGTCTCTCTGGCCGCAAGGCGGGCGGCCGGATTTTCAAGCCACGCCGCCGCTTGGAATCTGCGGTTCCGCCCGGCGGCGGCCTGAATCATGACCGGCAGAAGAATTTCAGCGGCAAGCCGCTGCGCGACCTCGGCGGCGTCGACAACCGCGATGTTGAGCTGGTGGCGGTCAGGCAGCTGGCCGCCGCATTCCAGATCGCGCCCCAGCGATTCGTGCATTTTCCTCCAGCTGCCGCCGGGTCTGGGGCACATGCTGTCCTCCGCCGCTCCGAACTGCGCCGCCAGCGGCATGATCATCCCCGACCAGATCGTCGTGAAACTCCCCCACTCCTCCGCGCTGTCAGGAACCACGTTCACGCCGCCGGTGCGCCGCGCGGCGCGCTCCAGCCAGGCGACCGCCTCGGCGGTGCGCCACGCCCCCGCCAGGGGGGTGTGTCGCTCGCGGGCGACGCCGATGGCGTCCTCCCCCTCGGCGGCGGCGAACGGATCGGCCGCCAGGGCGGACTGGTCGGCCGTGCCGCCGGAGATCCGCCCCAGCCGCTTGACGCCGCCGGCGCCCATTCCGGGATACAGGGATCTGATCCCGTCTGTCAGCGACTGCCGCCCGTCCACTGCCCGCCTGAGATCGGGCGACGCGGCGATGATCCCCGCCAGGACGGGCATGGACCCGGCCGCCTGCCGCCTGACGCGGCCGGTCTCGCCGCCCGCTCCGTACCAGAGCAGCGGAGCCGGGTCCTGCTCGGCGGGACATTCCCGCATCGATTCGGCCGCCGCGGCCATCCGCCGGCTGAACGGCCAGCCTTCCTTCTCCAGCGCCTCCGCCAGATCCTCACCCTGAAGACGGCCCTCCAGGCCCAGCAGCGCTTCGGCCGCTTCGTCCATCCTGCCCAGCAGCAGCAGTCTCTCCGCCTGCGGCGCGGGGCGCCAGAAGTTTTCCCGCAGACGCGCCCGGGTCTCCGCCGCCGGGGGAGGCGGGCTGAGCGGATCCGCAGCAAGATCCTCCTCCGCTTCCCGCGCCAGCGATTCGCCCTGGCAGCGCATCTGCATGTAATCCAGAGGGTCGCCGCCGAGACTGAACCCAGCGTCGGCATTGACCGCCACGGACCCGCGGAGGCAGCGCATGCCGTGCGGCCGCTGCGGATCCGGCCTGACCCACGCCACCGGGCGGCGACCCTGCGGATCCGGCCGCCCGGTGATCAGAACCGAGCCTTCGGCGTCCAGGCCCCGGGCCCTGACGCTGCTCACGCCGCCGGCTCCAGCCGCCGGACGGGCTCAGCCCGGCCGGAGACATCGACCGCGGCCTCCCAGCCGCCGTCATCGGCGGCCGCGCTCAGATTCCGGAGCGCGGCCACGCAGTCGTCGCCTTCCAGATAGGCCGCCATCCGCCGGCCGCTGAACGGGGCCGGCTTCTCCGGCAGCTTCCGCGCCGGTCTCGCGGCCAGAGGCCAGAGGCTGCGCATTCCGCTGTGCTTCCACGCCGCGGCGCCGCTGCGGTCGAAGTCAGGCATCTCCAGCAGCGCCTCGGGTTCTCCCCCGCCGCTCAGAAAGCGCACGCTGATCTCGCCGCCGGGCGAGCGGAAGCGCAGCGGCGGAGGATCAGCGGCGAGGCCGCCGTTCCCGAGGCCGATCTCGGCCGCCGCCTCGCGGGCGGAGGAGAGGCTCTGCCATTCAGCGCGCCGCGCTGCCGCCTGCGCCGCGCCTTCCCGGCTCCACCATTCACGCTCGCCGCCGCTCGCCAGAAGGTCAGACTGCGGATGGGCGTCGATGAGCCGGCAGATCCGCTCGGCGCGGCGGAGCTGCGCTTCCGAGTCCAGCCCCGCCACCCGCAGCTCGGCGGTGATGTGCTCCGGCCGGCCGGTGATTTTCGGTGCCTTGCCGGGCAGATCCTTGCCCGTCAGTTCCCGGTAGAGAGCCGGGCCGGTGTGCGCGCTCCAGAATGACTTCAGCCACGTCTTTGTGAGCGGCGGCAGGCGCGCCTCGATGGTGTCGCGGCCGGACGATCTCAGACTGATCAGGTACGTGGGCGTGCGGTCGGGATGCGACAGGCTGTCCGCCGTCTGCTGGCGGGCGGACGGCGGCGTGCTCAGCCGCTCGCTGAAGCCGCTCCAGGACGCGGCCGCGTCCAGAAACCCTCTGGCGGAAATCCGGAACGGCATGCGCTCCAGGTTGATCTCCTTGGGATCGGTCACCACCGCCGCCCGCCGGCTGCGGCCGTTCTGGTCGGTGAAGCTGCAGATCCGGAAGTGTCTGCTGCGGTTCCGCGCCACGACCTCCGCGACAGAAACCATGTTGCCGGTGAGCACCTGTACCGGCCGTTTGAGTCCGGAGCGCGCCATCCGGTCGAACAGCGGCAGAGCGCCGCCGCCGGTCTCATCGAAGACGTTCCTCCCGGAAGGCTCGAGCCGGTCCTCCAGCAGGCGGGCGGCGCTCATGGAAACCGGCTTCGGCTCTCCGGCCCTGGCGACGGTGAAGACATGCGATGAGGCGCGGTGCGCGGAATGCGCCGGGGGCGGGCGGTAGCCGAGAACCACATGGTTCGGGCGGAAGCCTGGAAAGGCCAGCGCCGCGCCGGGCTCGAGCTGGGCCAGCAGTCCGGTCAGACTGCGGAAGCGGTTCTCGTCAAAGCGGCCCCGCCCGCCGCCGCCGGCTTCGGCGGCGGCGCGCAGCTCGGGGAGCCGCGCCGTGAGAGCTCTGCCCTGCGCCACCGGCGAGTCCTCCGGCCTGGCCGCCAGGGCTTCGGCCCCCTGCGCCGCCAGCTCCGCCACGCGGTTCCCCGACAGTCCCGGCGGCAGGTGCTGGACCGCTGCCCCGGTGAGCTGCAGCGGGCGGTAGAACACGCTGTCCTCACCGTCCGCCTCGGCGCCGTCGACAGCGTAGGGCTCGGAGCTGACCACCTCAATATGGCCGGCCAGCTGCGGCACGCGCAGCGGGCTGTCGCCGCGCGCCTCGTGCTCGGCGACAAAAAACCGGTGCTGCTCGGACAGGGCGCGGAACAGCCGCTCCTGCTCGTCCGGAGGCAGCAGGATTGCGCGGGCGAACAGCTTGCGCACGAGTCCTTCAGGCGCAGCCGGGCGCGGATCGCCGGGGAACCGGTCCCGAAGCCGCAGCCCCAGCCGCTCGGCCATGGCCGGCAGGTCCGCGAGCACCTGCCGCGCCGCCGCCTCGCCGACGGCGTTGTACAGATCGGGAATGTCCTCAGCCAGCGCCGGGTGGTTCCGGTCGGCGTCGAGAATCGCGCCCACCGACCGCAGCTTGGCGTTGTTCATCGCCAGCAGCCGCTGTTCGGGAACGGTGTCGGTTGACACGGTGATGAATTCCGGGGACGCCACCTGGTCGAACCGGTTGCCGCGCCCCATCGACTGCAGGTGGCCCAGCACGTCGGTCGGCAGCTCCATCTGGATGATGGTTCTGGGCCGCTGGTCGAGGAACTCCGCCGAGGCGTGGTACGACGCGCCGGTTCCGCCGGCGGAGTTGTAGATCAGGACATCCGCGGCGCCGTCGTTGAAAGCGCGGGCCGTCTCTTCTTTCGGCTGTCTCTCCCGTCTGACAACCTCGCCCGAGGGCAGCAGTCGGTGCTCACGGCCGGTGATCTCGCCGGCCGTGATGCCGTGTTCCGCCAGGCCGTCAATCAGGGCGTCGACCGGGGACACCGGCAGTGAGGCTGGCAGCGCCAGGATACGCCGCCGCAGCTCCTGCCACATGTCTCCCAGCGGCGGGTGGGCCTCGCGGAGGTCAATTCTCTCGCCGGTGGGCGGATGCCCCGGCTCGGGCGGCTCAGGGACGATGAACACCCGCTCCGCGATGTGAAGGATGTGATCGCGCAGATCCGGCGGACGGTCCGCCGGAAGCTCGGTCTCGCCGCTGTGCGCTCTCCCGAGAAAGCTGCCGGCGGTGCGCGACAGCGACACCATCGGCTTGCGCGACCTGGACGGGGACAGCTCGCGCCGGCACAGCTCCACGGTCTGCGTCACTTTCAGCGCCGACAGGGCGGCCTCGGCGATCTCCGTCAGCGGAGAGCCGAATCCCTGCCGGTACACCGCGTCGAGCGCCCGGTTGAACTCATCCTCTGCCTGCCCCCGCGGCGCCCCGTGCCGATTCCACAGCTCATGCACAATGTCCGCGAGCCTCTCCACCGACGCCGCCTGGCAAAGGGCCA
Organism: Paracoccaceae bacterium; assembly: GCA_965221935.1. Lineage (GTDB taxonomy): Bacteria > Pseudomonadota > Alphaproteobacteria > Rhodobacterales > Rhodobacteraceae > JAPOXR01. Next base: position 97,172 of record CBDCSZ010000010.1, on the reverse strand, counting down.
GCTGCTCTGCGACCGGCTGCAGCGCGGACATCAGCTCCGCGCCGCGCAGCCGCTGCTCCTCCGACGGCGTCTCGACCGAATACGGCACCAGGCCGGTGTCGTGGTCGCGGCGCAGGACAACGCCGTCCTCGACCAGCATCGTCACTAGGCTCTCCTGCGCCGTCTCGCCGCCGGAGCGCACGCCGTCGCGGATTCGCTCGAACCGGGTGTCGGACATGTCCGGCGGAAACAGCCGCCGGTACAGCCCCAGCCCGAGATGCGACCGCAGGGCTGTGGCGGAAGAGAACATGACCCGCGCCGCCGCTTCACACGCCGCCCGCAGATTCCAGCCGGTGTTGCCCTGGCGCGCGAGCGCCTTGTGGCTTTCGTCAAGGATCAGCATGGTCCTCGGAGAAGCGCACGCTTCCGCCAGCCAGGAAGCCTGAAGCCTTCTGCTCTCGCTGGCTTCCGGATTGTCGAACCGCGCCGCCTGGATCCCGGAATAGAGGCCGACAACGAGCCGGCGGCCCTCGGGCCAGCCGGCCCGCATCATCGCCCGCCCCCCGGCGCTGGCGGAGGCCATCCGGTCGGCGTCAGCGTCCAGCGGCATCTCGTTGCCCAGCAGCAGCGGGCGGCCGGTGTGCTCCAGCGCGCCGGTGGCGCGCAGGTCCCGCAGCACGTCCAGAGAGACCTGCGCGGTGACCGTCAGATAGATGACGCGGTTCTCCGGATGCTCGCGCAGCCAGGAGACGGCCGCGCCCGCCAGCGCCCGGCCCTTGCCGGTGCCGGTCTGGTCTCCCAGAAGGAACGCCCGTCCGCGGCGGCGGGCCGCGTCCGCCATGACGACCGCGTCCATCTGCTCCGGGGAATAGCGCTCCAGCAGCTGATCGTCGTCCAGTCCCAGCAGATAGCCGGCGCGGGCGTGCAGCTCTCCGTGTTTATCGGCCGCCTTCCGGCCGGCCGCGCGCGCCGGCGAGCTGTGCGCGCGGGAGATTGTGCAGCGCGCCTCTCCCAGGCGGCCCAGCGGCTGGTACGGCACCTGCCGCCCGTCTGAGGCATCCTCTCCCGCCAGGCGGCTGCGCCCGTGCGCCGTGTCTGTCAGCCACTGTCTGGCCTCGGTCCATCCCGGTGAGCCCTCCTCTGTCCGGATCAGCCGCATCGCCTGCGGCGGCGGCTCGGGCAGCGGGGCTTCCCGGACGGCTCCCACCGAAATCAGCGTCACCGCGCCGTCGGCGCCGCTGATGCCGTCCGCCGGGAGTTCGGCGGCGGCCTCGATGCCGCGCGTCCGGGCGATCTGGCGTCTGGCGGCCAGCACATCGGGGTGGTCGGCAGGCCCCGGCAGCAGCGCCACCAGGCGCGGACTTTCTCCGCCCGGCCCTCCGTCCGGAAACTCCCCGGCCTCCGCCATCTCCGTAAGGCGTCCGGCCGCTTCGCCCAGCTCCATGCCGCGGGCGTCGAAAAGTGTGGCGCCGGTGTTCGCGCGCCGGCTGAAATGCCGGTCCCAGCCGGCCCCCGAAGGCATCCCGGGCCGCAGCAGACGGACACTGTTCAGCGGGCCCGCGGCGGCGGCCATCACCGCCTGCAGACGGAGCGGCAGCTCCGCCTCGCCGCTGACGGACAGATCACCGAGCAGCCGGTCCAGGCGGTCAGCCCGGGTCCACTGCGGCGGGCCCCCCGGCTCGGCGGCGCGGGCGATGCCGGCCGCCGCGATTTCCTGCAGCAGCAGGCGGTGCGCCTCCGCCGGTCCGGCGAGCGGCTGGAAGGAAGGGCGCTGGCCGGGATCGGCCAGCGCCGCTGCCAGGCCAGGCAGATCGGAAGGGAATTTCTGGCCGCGCGCCGCGCGGTTGACCAGAGATTCGGCCAGCTGGCGGAAGGCCGCCTCGGTGCCGAAGCGCAGGGAGCGCTGCGGCGCCCACGCCATCTCAGCTCCGGCCCAGCTCTCCCAGGAGGGATCAGGCTCCGCCGGGAAATGCCACCGCCGCCCGTCATGCTCGCGGATTTCCTCGCCGCGGGCGTTCACTCCCACGACCGCGGCTGTCCGCGGACAGTCCTGCAGCTGGTAGCGGCGGCGGATGTCCGCCGCCGGCATGTCCTTCAGCTCGCCGCCGTGCAGGCGGAACCAGCGCGCCGCCGCCGCGGCGTCGGACTGCGCCATGCGCCACATCCCGCCGCCGGCGGCGGGAACAGGCCTCCAGAACGCAGGAGGGCGCGGATCGCGCAGCTGTGCCCGCACCACATACTCGAAAGCGCCGCCCGGCTGACTGTGGTAGTGCAGCCGGACCGGTGATCTCGGGGGAAACACCCACCACATCGGCATTGCTGTTCTCCTTTGTTCAGCTCACCCGCCGCCGGCGGCCGCCATCACGGCGACGGCCCGCTGTCATCGCGGCGCGCGGCGCGCTCAATCACCTGGTCGACCTGCGTCCGGGCTTCCGCCGCGTTCTCGGGTGTCTCGGCCGCCGCCGCGGTCCCGGGCGCCTCCGCCTCTGCCGGAGCCGACTCGTCAGGCCCGGCCTCAAGCTCGTCCCGGTGCGCCTGCTCCACGAGCTGGCCCGGCGTCGGGCAGTCCGCCGGGTCGACCATCGGGATCCCCGGCTGACCCTCATGCTGCAGCGCCGCCTGTCTCTCCCGCGCCGGCCAGCGGTACAGGTAGCCGGCACCGTGGTCGATAACCGCAAGAACATCCCAGCCTCCGCGGCGCTCCGCCGGGGCAAGACGCAGCGTGGGCTGGTAGGAGTCGCCGAACACGGTCCGCAGCTGTCCGCGGACCGCCGCCTCCGCCGCGGCGGCCCAGCCCTCCGTCTCCCCGTCCGCTGCGGGGCCGAGGCCGGTGATCCCGGCTTGCCGCCCGTCCAGATAGGGGCGGAGCGAATCCGCCGGACACCTCGCGGCGTAAATCATCTCCGCCGGCGTGCGGGTCAGCGGGCGGAACACGTGGCGCACCAGCGCGTCGTTGGCGCGGGCCAGCCGTCTCATGTCCCGGTCATCGCCGGCGGCGGCTTCCAGCGCGCCGCGGCGGACGATCCCCCCCGGGAGCTCCTGCAGACCCTCGATCTCCGGCAGCGGCGGCGGGCTGACCGGCGGCCCGCCGTCCGCCAGCACGCCGCGGAGATCCCTCTCCAGATCCTGGCGGGCGGCGTAGCGGCACAGCATGTCGTAATCCAGGCCCGCCGGCATATCGAGCTCGCCGAAGCCGTCGGCGATCCGCGCCGACAGCGCGAGCGAGGCCAGATACGGCGGCAGCGCGTCATCGCCGCGTACCAGCCATTCATCGATCTCATCGAACAGGCGGTTCACCGACCGCACCCACTCGGCCGCCAGGTCGGCGGACGGCGCGCCGCTCAGCCCGACGCGGCGCAGGGCCTCCCAGCCGGCCAGCGTGAATGGGTCGACGCGCAGCTGCGCGCCTTCATCGTCCGGGTCATACACAGAGACCGACAGGTCAAGGCCGGGAATCTCCTCGAGCTGCCATATCGCCGGCGGGTCCGCGCTGTCCTCGATCCGGATGGCCACCGCCCCGCGGGCGCTTATCCCCGCGCTGTTCTCCAGCCGCGCGGCGGCCTCCTCGCCGCCGGACAGGATCGCGGCGGCGGCCAGCTTCTCCACCATCCGGACGTCGTCCCCGTCCGGCTCCAACCGGCGGAGACGGCACCTGTTGAAGGACACATCTTTTTCCAGTTCTGCCACGTCTTCCGCGGTTATCGGAACAGGCATTGCCATTCTCCTCTTACAGCCTGCTCCGACTCTAACCGGAGTCTGCGTGTTTTACGAAATCCATTCCGCTATACGGTCACTGAAGAGGGCCTTATGGGAGCAAAACGGTGCACAGCGCGATTATGGGGATCAGCCTGACGCCCGCCCAGTCCGGGCGGCAGGCGCGCGGAGAGATCGCGGAGGCGGTCTCACAGACACTTGAGGATCTGCCCCAGAAAAACGCGGTGGCGGCCGAAGACCGCGCGCGCTGGACGGAGAACACAGTCGAATCAGCGATGCGGATGGTCAGGGAGACCGCGCGCCTTCCGGCGGCGGATCCGGCGTCCCAGTGGGACGGCGCGCCGCCCGCGGAGCGGCTGGAGGCCCGCCGGCTGATCGCCGGCGAGGTCACGGTGCTGACGCATTTCCGTCCGGCGGAAATGGCTCTCATCGGGGCGGAGAACGCCGAGGACGGCCCCGGTCCGGCGGCGAGGACCGCCGTTCTAAGGCGGCTCTGCCGAATGCCTCCGGCCGGCGTGACCGAAGCCGGGTGGCGCGCGCTGAGCCGCCGGCGGCTGATGCGCTCCGCCTGGCGCGGCGGAACCGGGCTCAGCGCCGACGGCGGCTGGGAGGTCGACAGCGCGGCTCTCAGAGATCTCAGCCGCGGCGGCGGTCATCCTGAGGATCCCTGGCTGCCCGGCCTGCTGAGGGCGCCCCGGCGCGGCAGGCCGCTCCCGCGGCCGAGGCCGGCGGGGGCGGCGGCGGGCGGGAGGCTCGTTCTCGCTGAGTATGTCTGGCCGGGCCGGGACCGGGCGTCGGTCTGCCGTGCCGGGGCGGCCAGCCTCGCTGAGCTGACGCTGCTTTCACTGCAGCTGATGTGCTGCGTCCGCGCCGGCGTCCGGCCGGATCAGTGCGGCTTCGCGGTGTTCGATATGGAGAGCTGCGTCTGGTCGTGGACCGGGGCCGGTCCGCTGCGGTCTCTCGCGGATGCCGCCGAGAAAGCCTGCGATAGACTCTGGAACAGCTGCGTGCTCACCGGCCGCCCGCCGGCCGGGGCGCCCGAGCCGGAGGCGGCGGCGGGATCCGGCGCCCTCGCCGGGGACATCGCCCGGTGCTGGGCCGCCGCGCTCCTGGCCCGCGCGGCCAAAGACGAAAGCGAAAGAAGGCGCGCATCGCTCAAACGGCGGCTGGGAACACCCGTCCGGGCGGCGGCCGTCACCGCGGAGGCCGGAGAGCTGTGCGTCGCTGTCGCGGCGCCGGTGTGGGAGGCCGGATCGCTTGAGGCTCCGCTGCGCCAGGTCGGCCTGGACAGAGCGGAGTTCGCGGACGGTGAGAAGCGGCTGGACGCCCCGAGGGCGGCCGAAGCGCTGCTGGCGGCGGGCACGCCGCCCGAGGCTCTGGCGCCGCGGTGGGACCTGCGCATCAGCGGCGGAGACGGCGCCGCGGCGGAGAAAGTCCGCGCCGAAGTCGAAACGGCGGCGGCGTCCGCCGCTGAGGAGGCCGGGGCGGCGGCGGCGCGGGTTCTGGGGGCCGAACCGGAAGCAAGCGGCGGCGCTGGGCGGCCGGGACCGCTGGCCGGAGCCCGAGCGGCGGCGCCCGCTGAGGAGGCCGCGGCGGCGGGGGCGGGACCGGACGGCCGGGAAGCGGGCGGAGACGGCGACAGGTCAGCGCCGTGACCTCGCCGACGTTTGTGAGCCGCGAAGACGTCGCCCTCGCGGCGTGCGCGAGAGACTTCGGACACATGGCCGTGAAGCCGCCGGCCGCCGTCTTGTCGCCGGACGGCGCGGAGGAGCTGGCCGAAGCTGTGCGCTGGGCGGGGCGGAACAGTCTGCGCCTGGCTGTGCGCGGCGGGGGCCACTCACAGGGCGGGCAGTGCCTCACGGACCGCGGCGCCGTTCTCGACACTTCAAGGCTCAACAGGGTCTGGCCGCCGGAGGGCGGTCTGGTGCGGGCCGAGGGCGGCGCGTCCTGGGGCGGTATTCTGCGCGCCCTGGAGGGAACCGACCTGCTGCCGCGGGTGCTGGCCGACATCCCGGACGTGACTGTCGGCGGCACGCTGTCGGCCGGCGGCTTCGGCGCGGCCTCACACCGCTGGGGCGCGCAGATCGCGCAGGTGGAGCAGCTCGGGGTGGTGACCGGGCGGGGGAAGCATGTCCGCTGTTCGCGGAGGGCGAACCCGGATCTGTTCGACGCGGTGAGAGCCGGCCAGGGACAGTTCGGCGTCATCGCCGAGGCGTGGATCCGGCTCCGTCGGGCGGGCGGTCTGGTGCGCGAGCACCATCTCGTCTACCGGGACTTCGGACGGTTCGCGCTGGACTTCGGCCGGGTGGTTGACGACGGGCGGTTCGACCGCCTGCGGGCGATTCTCCGGCAGCGCGAGGGAATCATCACTCTGCAGGCCGGAATTGAGTATGACCCCGGCTGCGCCCGCGCTGCGGCGCGCACGCTGGACGGGCTGGGGCACGACGGGATCCTCAGCGTCCGCGACACGGCGCGGGTCGCGTGGGCCGGCATGGAGCGCCCGGAGCGCTTCACCTGCAGCAGCTTCCACCCGTGGCGCGACTGGTTCATGCCGCCGGAGACTCTGCCCGAGCTGATTGAAAGCCCGTGGCTCGACTGGGACACGCTGCCGGCGTGGCCCAGGACCTGGGCCGGGATATATCCGGTCAGATCGGATGTCATCGACGCGCCGCTCTTCATGCGCCCGCCCGGCGGGCGCATGCTGGGTTTCTCCGTTCTCACGGTGCATGAGAACCGCCGGGCGGCGGGGCGGACGGCCCGCGCCCTGCGGCGGACGGACCGGGCCCTCACCGCGCTGGGGGGAAGGGCGTATCTCTCCGGAAGAACGGGCTACAGTCCCGAGCAGTGGAGGGAACATTACGGCCCCTCCGCGTGGCGGCTGGGCCTCGGCCTGAAACGGAAGTATGACCCCGGCGGGATATTCGGCGCGCCCGAGGCGCCGTTCACGGCCGGCGCGCCTTAACCCGTCAGGCGGACAGAAAAAAAGGGGCGGCCATGGCTCCGAAGACAGCGGCGCTTTCCGAATCCTCCTGGGCCGCGGACATCGCGCGGTCCGCGTCATTATATGACGAGTGGTTCGCCTCTGAGGCGCGGGAAGCGTTCCACGCCGCCCGCGCCGCGGCCAGGGAGGAGGCCGGACGCATCCTGACGGCGACCCGCGGCCTCACCTCCGGGGTGGCGGATCTGCTGCGCGCCGAGCCCGGGTTGCTGCTGCCGCTGCGCTTCTGCTGCTGCCCTCCGGTCACGTCAGCCAGGCTGACGGCGGTCACCGGGGCAGCCCAGAATCTCGTGATGATGATGGAAAACCGGAGCTTCCTGCCCCCCAGAATGGGGGAAGCGAAAATGACCCGCGACCTGCAGAGGCTCGGAAGCTACATCGAGCGCGCCGCGGATCCCGGCATATTCGGCTGGCGGCGGAACGGCGCGGAGCCCGGCGAAGACGAGCTGAAAGCGGCGGCGGACACGCTTGCCGACCGGCTGTGCGCCTGCCGCGCCTCCGCCGTCCTCCGCGCCGCGGAGACCGCGCGGCACCGGCTGCTGCTGAGCGGCGGGCTGGAGGCAATGGGCTACCGGCCCTGCCGGATCAGAGGCGATCCGCGGGAAATGCCGCCGGGCGGCTTCGCCGCCGGCGTCGACATCCGGATGCGGAAAGCGACGCGCTCAACATCAGGGTCCGTCCGCGCGGACGCGGCGGCGATGCCGAAGAGCTCCGGCCCGGGATCGCTGCCGGTCCTGATCATCGCGCGGTCCTCCGACACGCCCGCGTTCCAGCACAGGCCGCTGGCGGAGGCGCGGCGGACGCAGGCGGCGCTGCGGGATTTCCTGGGGCCGGAGCTGGTCTGCGCCTGGATGCTTTCCGGCCATTACACGCCCGCGTTCCTGCGCGGGGCGGCGGGAGCCGGGCTGGGCTGTTTCTGGAGCCACCGCACAGCCGGTCTGGCCGCCTTCGGTCTCTGAGTCACCCCGTCCAGGTTCTGGGCGGGCCGGAATCAATGTGCGTGAAGCCCGGGTAGCGGCCGACGCCGCCCACTCCGAGCGCCTGCATCAGCGAAGCTGTCTGCGGCGGGGTCAGAGCGTCGGCGCGGATGTCCGCGGCCCGGCCGTACATGTGGAAGCTGTCGCGGGCGGCGCCCGGCAGAGCCGCGTTGGTCACCGGCGTCCGGTAGCCGCTCAGGATCTCCACGCGGCCCGAGCCGCCCAGCTCGCGCGAACGGGCGCCGGCGGCGCACAGCGCCCACAGAACCCTGGCGCAGATCGTCACGGTGACCGATTCCCGCCAGTCGCGGAGAAACCACGCCAGGTCGTCAGCCGCCGGCCCCTCAGGCCGGCGCATGCTCACCCATCCCTGCCAAGTCTCGCCGGTGGCGCGGCAGCTCAGGTCCAGCCAGGGCGGCAGTCCGGCGATCACCGCGTCCAGACGGCTTCCCGGCCTTTCCGGGCCGGGCGGGAACGGCGGGATCTCCGGGCCCGGCGGCGCCGAGGCCCTGACAGCGGCGGGCGCGCACGCGAAGCCCGCCAGGAATGCCCTGCGGGAGACGTCAGCGGATCGGTCTGCCATTGACCGTCACACCGAAATCCTGTCCCGACCCGCCGGTCACGGTGATCTCAAGCGAATCCGCCTCCCGCTCCTCCGGGCTGTAGAACAGCCCCAGCAGGGCGGCGGCGTCCTGCGGCCGCGGCGCTCCGGCGGCGCGCAGCATCGCCAGCAGCCCGTCCAGGCGGCCGCGGAACGCGGGCAGCGCGGCGGCGGAGGAGACAGTCCGCGCCGGGTCCCGCAGCGCGGCCTCTGTGAACTCCACCGTGCCCTGCAGCGCGGCCTCCCCCATCCGCGCCGTCACGCCCGCGGACGGGTTCTCTGGGGTGAGGCCCTCCGCCCGGACCGAAAGCGGCGGCAGCGCCATGCCGGGAAACGGCAGCAGCAGCCCCTGCAGCGCAGGCGATACATCCAGCCGGCGGAGATCGAACAGCGGCGGGGCCGCCGCGCCGGCGGCGGAGCCCACGCCGGCGGAGAGATTCTCCAGGGAGACCCACAGGGCCGCGGGCTCCAGGCTGACGGCGGCGTTGCGGAGGCGGAATCCCGCGTGGCCGCCGGCGGCCAGCAGATCGCGGTCCGCCGGGATGTCGGCGCCGATCTCCAGCAGCCCGATGCGGATCTCCGCGCGGGCGGCAGGGCCGCCTGAACGGCCCGAGGAGACGGCGGCTTCCGCGCCCTCGAGCGCGAAGCTGATCCTGACCGCTCCCTCCGGCCAGTCCGCGGACTCCGTGTCGCCCGCTGCGGACACGCGGAAGAGGCGAACGCGGGCCGTCTCCTCCAGAGCCAGGCCCGACGGCGGGAACGAGACGGCGCTGTAGCGGAGATTGGCGAATTCCATTCCGATCTCCGGCAGCGCGCCCGGTGGGTGAAGGTGGAAGGCCCGGATGTTCTCGGCCGACGCCAGCGGAGGACCGGACGGCGGCCACAGCGTCACCTTGCCGGCGGTTATCTCCGAATCGCCGCCGCCGGAGCGGCCGGCCAGACCTTCGGCGTCGATCAGCAGCGCCGGCGCGCCGTCAAGGAATTCCAGCCGGTGCACTCCCGACGCAGTCCAGCGGACCTCTCCGGCGGCGTCCGGCGGCGAGGTCTCCAGATTCTGGAGACGGAGCAGCAGCGGGCCGGTCACTCCCAGACCGAGGAGCTCACCGTAGAAAGCCGCGCTGTCCGCCGGGATCTCGATGACGGCGGCGGGGGACGGCAGGTGGGCGCGGTCGTGGCCGCCGGCGGCTGAAGCCGCCAGAAGCGCCGCCAGGGCGGCCCATGTCCTCTTCATCAGACGCCTCCCCCTGTCGTCTGAAACAATGTCCGCCGGGCGGGCCCCTGCCGGACTTCAGCCAAGAATACAGGCGGACGAGCCCCGGAATCAATGCCCGGCGCCTCCCCCGCCGCCTGCGGCGGGCGCCGCGTCCGAAAACCCGACTCGCTTCAGGGAAAACGGACTTTGAAAAACGGACGGGAAAACGGACGCCGTTCCGCCGGGTCCGCCGGCGGAATCCGGGAATTGGAAGAAGTCCGCCAAACGGTCGATATTCGAACAATGATCCCGGGGTTGTTACGGGCGGCGGCCTGTAAAACTCCGCTTGTGTTTTAGGATGACAGTCCCGGAGTGAAGAGTTGCGTCCCGAGAACCTCCGCATTCCGAGATCTCTACTGCCGTATACCGCGCCAGGACCGGCACGATGGGATTTCTACGGCGTTGGCGGCCAAGCTGGAACAGTATCGCGTTGGATTTTCACTGAGTTATCCAGGCCCATACCAGTCGCCCACACACTGACATCAATACCTTCCTGTTCGATTTTTCTGGCTATCCACTCGAAGTAGTGGATGTCCGAAGGCACCCGAAGGAGACCAATCAAGGTGTTGCCCGGTTCCGTCAAACGCGTGACCGGTAGTGAGACAACACTTTCTGGACCTGACCTTAGACGGAACTTCACGTCGGGATTTGACAGGTTTTCTCCGCGCGGGCAAGGACACCGTGTTGTTTTCGCTTGTTTTTCCGGAGGTCCGGCCGGGCCGGAGGGCTTTTTCAGCCTGTCATTGAACTGACAACATTTCCGGGGGGTTTGATCTCCAGAAGCTCAAAGGCCCTTTTCTGGAGCGCGGTCGGCCGCGCGGCCATGCGGAACGCGCTGCCGGGCCTTCCGGGCAGGAAGGCGTCGTTCAGCGTCAGCGTTCCGAGATCGGCCATGAGCGTTGCGAAGCTGTGGACCGGCAGGCCGTCAGGGGTCTTTTTCGAAGCCGCCTTGGCCTTGGCGCTTTCGGAGACCTCCGCCTTTTCAACCGGGGTGGACCGCCTTGCGCGGGCCGCCTCCCGGTCGTCATCCTCGAACAGGATGGGGGCGAGCTTCTCCCGCATGCTCCGCTCCACATGCCAGGCGAGCATGCAGAGGAACACATGCGCCCGCACCCGCCTCTCGTTGTCAACATGGAACGGGCGGACCCTCAGCCCTGACGTCTTCATGGTCCGGAATGCGCGCTCGACGAGCGCGAGGCTTTTATACGCCGCCACCGCCGCCTCGCCGCCGATCGATTCCTTTCCGAGGCTGGTGCGAACCACATAGATTCCGTCGAGGGCCGACTCCCGCACGATCCCCGCCGCGTCGCGGCTCCAGTCCATTCCGCCGTCCCGGATCTCAATTTTGAAGTGTTTTTCAACCTTTTTTCTGTTGCCCCGCCGCCCCAGGGCCTTCGCCGTCAGCTCGCGGCTCTTCGGGCCCGGCCGGCGGCGGGACGCCGCCGCGGCGATCCCGGCCAGCGTCTGTTCCGTCGCTCTGAGCAGATCCTCCCGCTTCCGCGCCCTCTCCTCCCGCAGGCGCGGGTTGAGGCAGACCAGCAGCCGCTCGCCGGGAAAGTCCGGGGACACGGTCTCGGCGACCTGATCCTCGGCGAGCTTTGCCGGATCCAGCGCCGCGGGCTTCTTTTTCCCCTTCCTGACAAGCTTCCGGATGTCGGCGCTCCTGAGCGCCGATATCCAGTCGAGGCCGAGAGGAATCAGATCCTCCCTGACGCGGGCCGATGTGATCATGCCGCGGTCGCCGACAAAGGCCAGATTCTCAACCCGGAAGCGGCGGCGCAGCTTCTCCGCCTGGGACCGCACGGTGTCCGGATCGGCGGTGTTTCCGCTGAACACCTCCACCGCCACAGGGGTTCCGTCCCCCGAGCAGACAAGACCGTATGTGATCTGCATTTTGCCTTTCTTCCCGTCCCTGCTGTGGCCGAAGGCCGCCAGCGGGCATTTCCTCCCCTCGACCCAGCTGGACGAGACGTCGCACAGAACCAGAGTTCCGCCCCGGAGATGCCGGTTCGCCAGGCTCTTCTCGATCCAGGGCTGGCGCTCCAGCAGCCAGTCCAGCATGTCCAGCATCTCGTTTCCGGTGACGGATCCGAGGCCGAGCTGCTCCCCGAGGCTGGTGGAGGCGGTCTCCGGATCGAGGGCCCGCGCGGTCGCGAGCTTCGAGGCCGGATCGATGATGCGGGCCGCGGCCGCGGCCGCGGCGAGACCGCGCATCCGGCTTTTTTTCCGCCCGAGGATGCCCTCGAACCCGAGCCTCCGCATGGTCCCGAGCGCCGCCGCCGCGTGGCCGTGAGGCAGCGACCTGCGGATTCCGAACACCTCGTCCGGGGAGCCGAGAACGATTCCGCCCCTGAGCACGGCGCGGAAGCCTTCGATGACCGCCGGCGGCAGACAGGTGAGATTGGCGATGGTGCGCTTCCTGACCTTCGCGCCTTCGCGCCAGGCCTCCCGCAGCAGGATTGTGTCGCGGCCGCGCCTGTTGGGGATGGTCTCGATGTGGAAAGACATGGGCGGTCTCCCTGCGCAATGACAACAATCCATGGCGCCTTCTGTCTCCGTGTCCACAGGATGTGTGCCTTTAACGCCATAATAATGTGCACTGTTGCGAAAATACGTCAGCGGGCAGCCGGTCGAATCCCGTGCGCCATGCACTGGAAACTTTTTGACAGGACAAAAGCAGTCCGGCGACCGGAAAACCTCACGTTTTCAACGTCTTGCAGGGAGCGCGGGGGGCGGCGGCGGCATGAAGATCGGACTAGCAAGGCGACGATCAGAAGTATGCCGACAATTTTGATGGAGACCGCGATCACCGCAGAAACGAAAAACCCGAACAGCAGACGCGTCCGTTCCGGCCGCATTCCCGCGACTGCGGCAAGGTCGGTGTCCACGGCCGCTGCCAGCAACGGCCGCCACAGCCGCCAAAGCACCGCCAGCGCGACCGCCCCTCCGACCCAGACGACAGCGAGATCAGCGCGCGCAACGCCAAGGATATCGCCGAACAGCAGGCTGTGCCGATTGACGCGAATATTGGGAAAGAACGCCAGCACCACGAGTCCGGTGGCGAGGGTGCCGTGGCAAAGCAGCCCGAGTATTGTATCGGCCGGCAGCGAGTCGCGCCGTTCGAGATAGAACATCAGCAGCACGACCATGCACGCACATGCAAGGATGCCGAACACCCGGTCTATGTCGAGCAAAATGGCAATTGCGACGCCGAGCAGTGCAGAGTGGGCAATCGTTTCGCCGAAGTACGCCAGCCTGCGCCAAACGACGAAGCACCCTGTCGGCCCGGTGACCAGCGCGAGGCCGATGCCGGCAAACAGAGCGCGAATGAAAAAGTCGTCAAGCATGCATTCAACCCAGCGCTGAACATTCCCGGCGCTCACCGGCCAGCGGCGGCGCGGCGCCGGCGGAGTGTTGGTCGTGTTCGTGAGGAATCAGAACCAGCACATCGTCAGCTTCGTTCCTGGCTCTGCGCAGGTCATGCGAAATCAGAAGAACCCCGCAGCCGAGGTCGTCGCGGATCTCTCTAATGAGACCATGGAGCAGGTCCGCCCCAGCGACATCGACGCCTTGGTCAGGCTCGTCGAGGACAAGCAGGTCAGGACGGTGAACAAGCGCCCGGGCTAACAAAAGCCGTGAAGCTCGCCCCCGGACAGGGTCAAGACAGGCGGATCTCCGAGTCGTTCGAGACCGACAGCGGCGAGCGCTGCGTCTATTTCGCGGCTGGCGAGGCGGCCCCCTGTCAGCGTCATCAGACGGCGCACGCTGAGGGGCAGCGTGGGGCTGAACGGCAGCTTTTGCGGAACATAGCCGACATTCAAGGATGGGGGCCGTTCGACAATTCCCTCGCTGATGTCGATTTACCCCAGAATCGCACGTGCGCAGGTCGACTTTCCGGCCCCGTTGGCACCGATAATGTAGACCGTTTTTTCGCGGGCAACTTCAATATCCACGTGCCTGACAATCCATCGCTCGCCACGCTTCACGCCAACGTCTCGGGCGCGAATGAGCAGAACTGGCGGTCCTGTGTGCGTATCGCCCACGGCAAACTGTCCAGCTACAGGGAAACGCCGCCCGGACAGGCACAATTCGAACTGCTGACCGGGTTCAAATCATCGCCTGAAATACTGCGGTGTGCCGTTTCGCCGAGCTCATTTCTGGCCAGTGCCCTCTGGGGCAAGGCAGTCCCGGAAAGAGATCGCCAGGTTGCGCAATAACTCAAAATACTTCTCTGGCCCGGCCTCAACGCCCGCACCCAAAGTATCCAGCACCCCGGCGCGGGCCTCGGTTCCTTCGATGAGGGTGGCGGTCAGGCGTTCATCAAACTGAGGTTCGGTGAATATACAAACAATATACAAACAACTCCCAAATCGCGGATTTTCTGCCGCAGCTCACGAATGCGCCTGACACCGGGCGCGCGTTCATCGCTGACAACGGCCGAACCGACAGCGGTCAAACCGAAACGGTCCTCGAAATACCGGTAGCCGTCGTGGAAAATGATGAACGGTTTGCCGCGCGCCGGAGCCACCAATTCGGCGACTTCCTCAGTGAGATCATCGAGCCGACCTTTCAATTGAAGCAAATTGTTCTGGTAGAGGGCTGCGTTGGCAGGATCGACCTCTGACATGGTGTCGGCAACCATGCGGGCCATGGCCCCGGCATTGACTGGATCCGTCCAGAGATGCAGATCGTATGGGCCATTTTTCGTGCATGTCGCTTCCGCGGCCATGGTCAGCTGCGTGGCCATGATCATCATCCTCGACCGCCCCTTGGCCGTGGCCGGAATCTTCGTGATGATGGTCCCTGTCTATCTCAAACGCGCCTCCTTCGCGCAGCGGTTATCGGACCAAGCCCGTCGCTTGAGACAATTCGACAATGAGAGCGCCGCTGGCGAGAGTCGAAATGTGCCCGATCAGAGATGCCTCCATACGCCCATCGATGAGAAACATGATGTCAGCCTCAGATAGTCTGACCGCATCTGACGGGCGCAAACTGAAAGTGTGATGGTTGCCCGCTTCGCGCAAGAACAAGTGCGGTTCTCCTAAGCCGGCCATAACTGCGCTTACGAGGGAGTGCACAGGCCCGATCGAGGCGACAACGCGCGCGCCGTCGTCGGAACTCGCAGAACCGGCGCAAACGAATCCCATGACCAATGCGGCGGCGGCAGCGCGGCAAGAGTTTAGGAAAGTGAGTGTGAATCGTTCCATGTCGCCTGAAGCGCCTGAAGCGTAGGTCGCCGAAGCTCTCTTCGTCAATGTGTTTCTGATCACCCAAATTTGAGGCGCTCTGAGGCGGGAGCCGGGGACAGCCGGCTCAGCGGAGCGGCCGCCGCACGACAGCGCAGTCCATCCTGACCGAATCGACTTCCGTGCCAGGCATTCCCGTGCGCATTTTGCATGCCGCGATCCGGCGAAAGCCGGTAGCCTGGAAGGCTGACCGGATTCGCAGTGTCATGCGGAAATGGCCGCGCATTGTGCGCTGCCGACCCGCCGGTCAATCACCGCCCGTCCGGCACGACCAACCGGCGGGAAAAGGCAGCGGCGTCACCCGCCGCTGCCGAGTTTATTCTACTGGTCACCCAGCACGTAGCCGGGATGCGCGAGACTGGCCGGAGTTCCAGGCTTGACCGAGACCGTGCCCATCGCGCCCTCGCACATGTAGATGTTGTTTTCATTCAGGTACGAGAAATGCGCGTCAGTATACTGATCGGTGACGCCGCAGAAAGTCGGTTTGACCAGACTGAACTTGGTCCGGTTCCATATCGGAATCCCGGGCAAATGTTGGTTGAAGATCTCCTGCATTCTCACAAAGATCTGCCGGAGTTCCTCTCCGCCGGCGCGGCCTGCCGCGGTCAGGAGATCGTCATACTCGGGATTGCTGTACTCGCCGTAGTTCCACGCGCCGCCGGTGCCGAAATAGGCCCGGTGATCGCCGACCACGTCATTCGAATACCCGGTGAGCCAAAGATTCAGCTCGCCCGCCTCGCCGGCCTTTTCCATGGCCGGCCAGTCCATCTGCCGAACGTCGGTCTTTATGCCCACATTGGCCAGCTGCTGCTGGATGAAGACCAGCCAGTCGAGAGCCTCCTGGGAGTTGTAGTATGTCGCCAGCTCGATAACCTGGTTCGGGTCCCAATTCGCCTCGGCCAGCAGTTCTTTCGCCCGTTCAGGGTCGAACGGATAGGCCGCGGCATCGGGATTGAACATCACATGGTCAGCGGGAAACAGGGTGTACATGGGATCCCTCAACCCGTTGGGGATCAGGACATCAATCAACTGTTGACGGTTGATGGCAAATGAAATCGCCTGTCGGACCCTTTCATCCTCCAGGGCAGGATGGTCGGCGATGTTGATGTAGTTGGGACTCAGGGGCTGGCCGCGCAGGAAAACATAACCCTGGGGATCCGCGCCAAATCGCGCGACGTCCTGGGCTGAGAGAAATTCCAGGAAGTCCGCTTCCCCTTTTTCAAAGGCAAGCGTTCCGGTTTCATACTCTTCAAACAACCTCGTCACGATCCGGTCCAGATACGGCCGGCCGGCCCAGTAATTCTCATTCGCGACGTTCGTCACATATTGTCCCTCGACATATTCCTCGAACACAAATGGGCCGGTGCCAATTCTCACATCGGTCGACATCCAGTCGACCGACGGCAGATTCTCCATTGGCGTATCTTCAAAAAGATGCGCCGGAAGGATGTAGACCTTGCCAACCCTTTCAAAGAAATTGCCGTTCGGGACCGCCGTTTCAAAGACGATCGTATGGTCGTCGACAACCGTGATGCCTTCGACACTGTCCGCCGTGCCATCAATGTAGGCCTGGGCGCCTTTCAATTCCGTCAGACGGGCCGCCTCCATCAGAAAGTCCGCGCCTTCCGCCCGGGGATTCATGGTCAGCAGGTAGCTCCATTCCACATGCTTTGCGGTCAGCGGCGTGCCGTCGTGGAACTGCACGCCCTCGCGCAGATGAAATGTCCCCTTGGTCAGGTCATCGGAGACCTCCCAATGCGTCGCAAGGTCAGGGAGCAGGGCGTTGTTGAACGGATCTAGAACAAACAGGTTCCCGAAATTGTGCCTTGTGAACTGGTGGTGTGCCGACGATATCCACGGAAACGGCAATATTTGGCTCCAGAGGACAATGGTGAAGGTTCCGCCATCAGCCGGCGCGCAGGTCGCGGGGCACATGGTGACGTTTCCGGCTTCCGTCGGACCCTGCATCTCCGCAGCCGCGCCTACGGGGACAAACAGCAATGGCACCAAGGCTAGGGTTTTCAATGCTGATTTGATTTCAAATGCTGATTTCATTTTTCTCTCCTCTCGATTGTGTCGATAATTGCAAGGCTAACAGATTTGGCTCAGACTCACAAGAATCAGTAATTCCAATTATGCGTTCACATCGGTTTTTTCTTCATTTTCGGCTGCGTTTCCGGGCGGATTTCTACTGTGTTTCGGCGGAAGGGGCGGGGCTGCCGGTTCCGGTTACGGAGGCTTTTCCGGCAGCTCGCCGGTGATGATTGTCCGCATCACGGCGTCCCAGTCGTCGTGCACGACGTAGACGGTCAGGAACTTCAGGTTGTCAAGAAGCCGGTAGCGGGCGGCGAGCTTTGCCCGGGCCTCCTGCCAGCTTTCGCAGACCAGGTCGCAGGCGCTCTGCATCAGGAACGCGATCAGGTTGAAGGTCGCCAGCAGGCTGGCCAGGGTTTCCTTGCCGTGCCCGAAGTTGTGCTCGAGATGGTAGCCGTCCTTGAGAGCCTTGAAGGTGTTGTTCTCCACTTTCCACCGGGCCCGGGCGCAGTCGGCCAGTTCGGCGACGCTGTCCGGGCCGACCGGGAGGTCGGTGGCGAAGCTGTTGCGGTAGAGCCGCTTTCCGGACGGCGATGTGATGGTGACTTCGAACCAGTTGACTTCCAGCGCGTCCTTTCCGTCACGGATCGGCAGACCGCTCATCCAGCGGTAGCGCAGCTGGCGCTTTTTCTTTTTCCGGCCCTCGGTCCGGGTCAGACAGCCGGTCTCAACCCCTTGAATATACTCGTAAAGCGTTGTGTGCGAGCTCGGCTTGCAGGTCAGGATGAAGCTTCCGCCGGCGGCCAGCACGGCCTCGCAGAGCGGCTGGCGGCAGTAGAGGTCGTCGCCGAGATAAACCGGTCTGAGCCGGGCCAGGCCGGATCCGGTCCGCCGCAGCCAGCGCTTGGCGGCGTTGATCTCGCAGTCCTGTTTCTCAGCCCCGTCCTGCGGGCGGATGAACTCCGGCGGCAGCGGCAGGAGGCGCGAGGTTCCCGGGGCGACGATGCTGGCGCCGAGCACGGCGTGGAAGTTCTGTGTCCGCCCGTCCGCCAGTTTCCGCTGCGAGCAGTTCCGGCAGCCGATGCTGCAGGAGGTGAAATACTCGGTGCCGTCAAGGGCGATCAGCAGCCGCCCGTCAAGCCGGCGCAGCTGGTCAAGGGCGCCCTGGCGGTCCAGCTGGTCGACGGTCCGGGTGAAGATGGAATCGAAGCGCTCCGGCGGCACGCCGTCGAGCACGCTGCGGATGTGGCTGTCGGTCGGCAGCCGGTCAATGCCGAACAGGGTCCGGGCGTTGGACCGGCCCTGGCGGGACTGAAGCTGCGCCTGCGCCGCCAGGAAGGACGGGCACTGCAGGAAGAAGACGGCGAAGGCCGCCATGCCGATGTCGGCCATCTCCAGGCGGGCGTTGGCGCCGGTCCTGCGGTCCGGGGCGGACGCGCAGAGTTCGCGCATGTCGGCGATGTATCCGGCCAGCGGGGACATGGCGCCGCATTATGCACATATCAAAAATTTGTACAAATGTAAGTAAAAACAACAACTTACATGTCTTCTCCGCGCCTTTTCCCCAGGAGCCGGCGGCCGGAGCGGCGTCGGCGGCAGGTGATTCGCCCGCCGCCGGGGAACCGCCGGCGCGCAGCCGCCTGCGGCGGAAAAAAATTTCCCCGGGCCAAAAAACCGTTGTGATACAACACGTTAAAAACTCAAAAATCCAAAATTAGAATTACTGCACAAGAATAGGTCATTAAAATAGGTGTGTTCGTTTTTCTCCACAGTTTTGATTTGGGGCTTGCGCGGTGATTCGTTTGCTGTCTTGATTCCTGCGGTGTTTCGCTTCGGCTTTGACGGCTGCGGGATGCGCCGACAACAATAAAATCACAGGCAGGAAGACGAGCAGATGACCGACAGGCATGACAAGGGAAAGGATGATGCCCGATACCGGGACGCGGGCATCGCGGAAGCGTTGCTGAAGCTGGGGCCGGAAATGGCTGCCACACATCCGGGTGTATTGACGCACTGCGATGGTGTCTGGGTTCATCATGCCTGCGACGGGCGGGATGTTGAGGTCCGGATAGTGTCGGGTACGGAACTTGCGGCGTTGCGGGAGCGGATTGCTCTGTTTCAGGCGCCGTTTTCGCTGGCCGGTTCCGCGGAGGAGGACGGGAGTGACGACGCTGTGGAGGGATTGGTGCGGAGCGGTGTTTCCGAAGCCTTTGAACGGGATTTCGGTCGCGTTGCGGGAGAGTTGACGCGTGCGCGCCCTGATCTCGACGCGATTGAGGTGCAGCTTCGGGAGAACGCGCTGGCGGGGTCTGCGGCGCTCTACCGGGCGCTTCTGGAAGGCAAGGACGCTGAGCTTCCCGCTCCGGAGTGCCCGAAATGCGGGCGGAGGATGAAGCGGCGGCGCCAGAAGGTTTCGAAGACCTTTTTGACGCGGGTGGGCGAAGTCACCTTGATGAGGACGTACTATTACTGTCGTCGTTGCGGCGAGAGCAAGGTTCCGCTCGACGACTACCTGGGTCTTGAGGGGACCTCGATGTCGCCGGGCGCTGAGCGGATGATTGCGGAACTGGCGGTTGAGGTTCCCAATCGCAAGTCTGCCCATCTTCTCAAAGAGTTGTCGGGCATCTCCGTCGGCTGCACGCGGCTGTGGAGCAAGGTTGTGGAGCTTGGCGGGGACGCTGTGCGTTTCGAGCGCGAGGACGTCGCGCCTGTGGGTGAGGTCCCCGGAGCGGATCCATGTATCGATCGACGGCACCGGGGTTCCGATGCGCAAGGAGGTGCTTGAGGGCCGCGCCGGCAAGCAGGAGGACGGCGGCTCGAAGACCCGCGAGGCGAAGCTTCTGCGGTTCTACGAGATGGAACCGGACCCGAAGACCGGCAAGGCTGCGACGGTGCAGGGGAGCATCACACAGTCGGCGGCGATTGACAGTGCCGCGGCCCCCGAATGCGGGATGTCCGCCTTTGAGGCACGCCTTGAGCGCGAGGCGCTGAGGCGTGGGGCGCATGATGCACGGGAGATCGTGATCGTCTCGGACGCGTCTGCGTGGATCGAGAATACTGCGGACAAGGTCTTCGGCAGTGGCGAGGTGACCTGGATTCTCGACCAGTTCCACGCGCTGGAATACCTGCACGATGCGGTCCGGGCGATCGAGACGGACCCGGTGGCGGAGGAGTGCCTCTACGAGCGGCTGAAGTCACTGCTCAAGGCCGGCAAGGTCGAACCGGTGATCAGGGAGTTGTCGCCGTACGCGGCAGTGCATGATGCGGTCGCGAAGTGCGTCGGCTATTTCCGCAACAACATCCACAGGATGCGCTACGATGAATACCGTGCGAAGGGCATGCCGGTGGGATCGGGAGTGATCGAGGGCGGCTGCAAATCGGTGATCTGCGGACGGATGAAGAAAAGTGGTGCGCGCTGGTCGTTAACCGGCGCCAACAACATCATGGCGCTGAGGTGCTGCTCACTGAACAATCAGATGACCGACCTGTTCGACTGGCGGCGGGCAGCTTGAAGCGGGAGAAATGTGAACACACCCAATCTGGCAAAGCAATTCTCAGAATTGGTTCATGGGCTGACTTCCTTTTGGGAACGGCTGACTTTGGGAACGGCTGAATTCGCCGGCTTTGGTCACGGAGGCTTTTCGGGCAGTTCGCCGGTGATGACGGTCGTCCGCACGGCGCCCCCGGGTTTCGTGGACGGCGCAGCTTGTGAAAACTCTGATGTCATTGAGCAGCCTGTGGCGTGCGGCGCTCTGGAACAGGAATGCGGTCAGGTTGGAGGCAGCCAGCAGGTTGGACAGCGTCGAATTGCCGTGCCCGCAGCTGTGTTCGAGGTGGTAGCCGTCCTTCAGCGCTTTTAATAGTGTTGTTCTCGATTCTCCAGCGCCCCTGGCGCATCATGACGCCGCAGATCGGGGGGCGTCCACTCCATCGTTTACGAAGCAGCGGCGCGGGTCGACCCCGCCGGGCCGCTCCCGCATCCAGGTGTCCGACGGAGCCCGCGCTACGCCGAACAGCGTGCGCAGGGTCCGCGCCAGCACAGGATCCCCGCCGCCACGCACCTGCCTGTCGAACTGGAGCAGCGACGGCATCTTGAACGAGAACACCGCCAGACCTGACATCAGGCAGTCGGGAAGGCTGATGCCGCGGGTGCGGACCGGGTTTGGAACGCGGCCGAAGCACGCGCGCACGGCGCGGAGCATGCCAGGCATCGACAGATGCCGGCGAAAGGAGTTTCGGGACATTTCACTGCTCGGCTTTTGCCTGTTTCGCCGCAGAATGCGCGGCACCCCGCTGAAAGTCTACGAAAAAAAATTTGACTGTTGTGCAACCCGCTGATAATGAAAGAAAAAATTTACCGGGAATTGCTGGGTAGAGTCGGGGGCTGGCGCGCCAGCTTTAGGGTCCGGTGGCCTGTCCGTCGCTTTCGCTCCGGGCCTCAGTCCGGCTCCCCTGGCCGCGTTTCCAGTCCCCCGCTCATCAAACCGGACGTGCGGATTTCCCGCATCCGGCTTTCCGACGGGATCATGCCTCCGCATGTGGCACAGTCTGGAGTTTCCGAACACTGTGTGGTCCTGACAGGCTCTCGCCAGTGGCCATGCCCTGCCCCCTTTCTGTGCCGTTCCCGAAGTCAGGCCCCTTTCCTCGGCCGGCATTACCCGGCGTCCTCAGTCGTACGGGCCTGTCCGCCACCCTGTCGGCCCGGACTGGTCCTCGCGGATTTCCGGTTGGCGTCCACCCGCCACCGACAGGGCTTCCCGTGTTGCTGCGCTTTCCATCTTCCATGCATGCCGACGCCACTACCCCGGCGGAAACGGACCGGTGCGTCTGCCGCTTGCTTCCCGGACCGCCATCGGTCTTCCCCTAATCTCAGGAGGGTCGACTCCCGCATTGCCCTTTTCGAGGCCTGCTCGGCGTTCACTCGCGTTCCGGCCTGCATGGTCGCTGAGCCGCCCGAAGCGGCCCTTCTGCACCAGAGTGCTTCAGTCTACATCGTTACCTCCGTAAACCGCTCTGGCTGCTACCAGCCGAAGCGACAATTGCTGAGCGGGTTTCGCACCCGCAAGGAAAACGCGCCTTTCCACGGCGCACTGAAATATGCGGGTTAGGCCCACAAGGCTGGCGCGCCTTTCACGGCGCACTACCTATGATGGGTTAGGGCTATCCTCGCCATCCCCGACACTGGCCGCCACGACCTCCGGCCAAAGGGCATTGAGAGGGAAGGAGATAGCATCAAAGGGTTGCAGCGATACCGGAGCATCACCGACAAGCGTTGCAAGCAATAACCACAGTTCACCGCGAAGTTCGAATGCCTCTAGCGTTTTCACGTCGGGGTCCACGAACCAGAGATAGGAAACCTTCTCTCGGGCATAGACAGCTCGCTTCTCACCCTGGTCAAACTGTCTGGTCGATGGTGAGAGCACCTCGCAGACCCAATCCGGTGCCTGCGTGAAAAAAGCCCCATCCATGTCCTCGGCCATGGTTTCGCGCCGCCAGCCAGCGATGTCTGGAACAACGATGTCCTCACCCAGGTGCAACTCCGGTTCGAAAAGGATCACCCAGCCGCCGGGGCCGCCGTCGCCATAGTTGAATGGCGAACCGATCTTCATCCCCAATCCCGAGCTTGCCCAGGCATGCCGTTTGGCCGGTCTTGGCTGCGTGTGCAGCGTGCCGGCAACCACTTCAGCCACCATGTGGGGCGAAGCGTCCAGAACGTCCTGATAGGTGGCCCGGGGTGTCTTCGTGCGTCTGGCCTGTGCCGTCATGGTCCCTGTTCCTTCACTTGCTCCCTAAATTTCAATCCGCTCGATTTCATGATCGAACGTCAGTCCATTTTCAGCATGCCGCAGGTGACGCGCAGTTCACCGTCTCTGACGGATGTGGGAGCAGAACGTTCGACCGCAGCGAGCACTATGGGAAAGATATTGCTGATTGCTTGCCTGAATTCGGCATCGGTTGAGAAGTTGGTACGATGGTAATCATCAATTGCGTTGAGGTCGATCATGCACTTGAAGTCTTTTCCAGCGTAACGCATCCGCACGGTCGCTGATTTGTTGTAGCGATCAATGTTCACGTTTTTGCTGTATTCGAGCTTTTGTTCACGGAAGCGAACGCCCACGCCTGCAGTGGCTTCTTCGGAGAGGAACTCCACTCCAGCGGAAAACATGCAGTCGGCTATGGCTTTCAGATTGTTCTTGATGGGCAGTCGAGTACTGGATTCAAACTCGACAATTGTGGCGCGGGAGACATTCGCGTTGGTAGCAAGATGTTCTTGCGTCCAATCCAAAAGGCTACGGGCGGCGCGGCATTGGGCGGCGGTGATCCTCACTCTGGGCTCCTTAATAGATGATGTTATACATAATGACTAATGTCAAATAAAAAGCAAGATAAAATAACGCGTCTGGGCTTGGCCATTTGTAACAGCTTGAGACTATCCGCGCCTGTGCTTGAAATCATCGCAGATTTGGGCTCGGATCAATCGAGACCATGATTGCAGTCAAATTCGCACATTCGCGGGTCGATTCCGGGGGCAGGAGCGTACATTAAGCACGTAAAGCCGCCATTGTTCACGGGATCTCCCGTCTCGATGCCGCTACACATTGAGGAGTTTTCACCCGGCACTGAAATTGGACCGGCCATGGCGGGATCTGAGCGTGGCCTGGGCTTCAAGAAAGGAGGGGGACTGCAGCAGAAAGACGGCGAAGGCGGCCATGCCGATGTCGGCCACGGGGATGCGGGAATTGGCTCCGGTTCTGCGGTGCGGCGCCGACACGCAGAACCGGCGCATCAGGCGATATCTCCGGCCAGCCGTGTCATCGTGCCGCATTATGCACACATCAAGACATCGTACAACAAGAAAGGCGGCGGTTTGTGCGGTTTTCCGCCGGCTGTCCGTGTCCGGCGGTGAAATTTTTCAACTCGGTCTGAAAAACAACTTCATGTGAAATTTCTCACCCGGATCTGGCAGTTTGAGGTAAGCGATTCGGTTCGCAGAATCGAGCTGCGAAAAGATCATGTCAGGCGTCCGCGGCGATGGATCGACGGTTCGGGCAGCCCCGATTATGGCCCGGCATCGGATCCGCTGTGCGCGGCCCCCTGACGGAAAGGCACAGTCAGTCGGTCAGTGCACGGTATTCGGCCCGGGTGCGATCGTGATCTCGATCGGTGATGGCAATTGCCCGTATTCACTGAGCATCCGGATCCAGCGCGGTGCGTTCTTTTTGACCATCAGCTCCTCATGGTTGACCACGGGGTCGTGATACGGCTTGCCGGACCTGAGCAGGGAATGGATGACCCGGAGCATCTTGTGCGCGGTCGCGATCACGGCCCGCTTGTACCCCCTCCGGACCATGAGCGACTTGTGTTAGCCCTGGAATTGGCATCCCTTGGTGCGGGCGGCGCCCTGAGCACATTCGGCAAGGGTTGCCCGCAGGTACTTGTTTCCCCTGACCGCACGCCCGGAGCGGCGCTTGCCGCCACTCTCGTTGTTTCCGGGACACAGACCGGCCCATGCCGCGAGATGGTCGGCGGAGGGGAAGGCGTCGAGGTCGGGCCCGATCTCGGCGAAGATGGCGCAGGCCGAGACCTCGTCGATCCCCGGGATCGTTGTCAGCAACCGGATCCGATCATTCCAGGGGGCGAGACCGTCGCGGATCCTTCCGCTCAGCCGCTGCTCGCGCGCGACCAGGCTGTCGAACTCCTCCATCATCAGGTCGACGAGAAGCAGACGGTTGCTGTCGCTCAGCGTCAACGTCAGGGCGTCGCCGAGTTGCTCCATCTTGCCGCGCACATGCCTGGACAGGCTGTCAAGGATCACCTGGCGGTCGTCACCCCTGCAGAGACCGTCGAGGATGCGCCGACCGTTGGTGCCGAAGATGTCGGTGAGGATGCCGCCGATGCGGACCCCGGCCCGGTCGATGATCTTCTGCACCCGGGTTCGTATCTGGCTGCGTCGCTGGACCAGGGTGCGCCGGTACCGGCACTGGCCCCGCAGGTCCCGGAAGTGCCTGTCCGGCACAAGGCTCGGACTGGCGAGGCCGAACTGGCAAAGCCGTGCCAGCCAGACGCTGTCGCCGACATCGGTCTTTCTGCCCTTGATCTGCTTGACCTGCCGGGCGTGCACCAGCGTCGCCTTGATGCCGGCATCGGCCAGCGCGTCGAACGGAGCCTCCCAGTAGATGCCGGTCCCTTCCATCAACGCAGCCTCAACCTCCATCTCCACGAGCCACTCGGTCATGGCCGCAAGTCCCGAAGGCAGGGCCGAGAACTCCCGGGTGTCGTACACCGCCGTGGTGCCGGGCCGTGCCAGGCGAACGGTGGCGGTGACCGCCATCTTGTGAACATCCAGCCCCGCCGCGCGGGGATGGACAACGTGCATCGTATCGTCCATGCTCATGATCCTCCGATATCAAGACTGTTGGTGATGCGGAAGCAGCGGGACCGGACGGGTTTGGATAGCCACATGCCGCGAGGGGCAGGGGTGCATTTTGATGCGCGTTCACAACCCCGAAGGGCTGGAAACATTTCGGGGCTCGGTACCGTCCGGTCTCGGACCAGTTTAGGTTCGCGAAGCCTAGGGCTCACCATTGAAAATACGGCCATTGTGCTGCCTCCCTACCGCATCATGCAGCAACAGCACGGGCCGTGTCACCAGAATTTCATGCCGATCGGGGTGGAAGGTCGAAGCCTGCCATGAGCGTTTAGGTCAGCGGCTTTAGGTCAGCGGCTTTTTCCGCGATCATGATTGTGGGCGCGTTGGTATTGGAGCTGACGATGCTTGGCATGATCGAGGAATCGCATACGCGCAGCCCATCGACTCCACGAACCCTTAATTCAGGATCAACGACGGCCAGTTTATCGGACCCCATCTTGCAGGTGCCAACCGGGTGGTACGCAGTTCGACCGTACCGGCGAGCATAGTCTTCGAATTCCGCCTGACTACGCACCTCATCGCCCGGAAAATGCTCTTTTCTGATATACTTCGAGAATACATATTGGTTCATGAAGTCGCGGCTCTTTTTTATACCTTCAACCGTGATCCTCGCAGGGGTAAGGATACTCGCCAAAATAACTTGACTATTTTGCGCTGTCGTGCCATGCGTATACCATGGATGGTGTGGCGGACACGATTCGATTCAAGTATGTGGCGCTGGAAGCGGTTCTGGACGAGCGCTCGCGGCGCCTGTGGGCGGCCGCTGAAGCCCGCGCCCTCGGCCGCGGCGGCATTGCCCGGGTCGTCGAGGCGACGGGGATGTCCCGCAACACGGTCCGCGCCGGCCTGAGCGAGCTGGACCATGGCGCGGCGGCGGCGGAATCGGCGGCGGCCGGGCGGACCCGCCGTCCCGGCGGCGCAATGGCATTTCATTAGGCCGGCATGATTTTGACGCCGTTCTGTCCGCGGCGGCAGTCATCTGATTCCACGCTCTTTTTCCGTCCGCTCCTTTTTTCCGGCTTCCGGGGTTGACACGGCCACACCGCCGCTGCATGTTAGGCGCGAATCAGACTGTCCCGCCGGGAGCGCAGCCATGGACCCGCGAATCGAGGCCCTCAAGTCCACCGCCTTTTTCGGCCGGCGCTTCACACGGCGGCAGATCGCCGATATCGCGGAGACCGTCGCGATGCTCCCGAACGACAGCCGCAACGAGCTGTCGAAGACCATCTGCGAGCACCTGAGCTGGACCACGCCGAAAGGGGAATACCGCGTTTCGGCGTACCTGCGTGTTCTCGAGCGCCTTGAGGAGTGCGGAATCCTGACCCTGCCGGCGCCGCGCGGCACGGCCGCGAAGCCGCCGCGCAGGCCGGTCGTCCATGTGCGGGCGTCCGACCCGCGGCCGGAGATCGCCTGCGGTCTCGCGGCCCTGGAGCCTTTGGCCCTGGAGGAGGCGGCGTCGCCGGAGGACACCGCCCTGTGGAAAGCGCTCGTCGACAGATACCACTGTCTCGGCTGTCCCCGGCCCTTCGGCCCGCACATCCGCTGGTTCGTCCGCGACCGGAGCGGGCGGCCCCTAGCCGTTCTGCTGTTCGAGGCGGCGGCGCGGGAGCTGCCGGCGCGGGACGAATGGATCGGCTGGAGCGAGGCTGACCGCGGCCGCCGGCTGCACCTTGCGGTGTCGAACAGCCGTATGTGGACGCCCCCCTGAGCGCAACCGGGAATCTCGGCAATGCAGGAAGCCTGCAGTCGGGCGCTGTCGTATGTCCGGCCTCTCAGATGCGGCTCTTGCGGCCGCGGGCCCGCATGGTGTTCGCGGACCGGATCCAAATCGCTTTCGCGGGCTCGGAGCCCTGCGGCTGTTCCTGGTTCTTCCGGCCCCGTCTTTCCGACTCTTGCCCCTGCGCTGTCCTTCGCTCCCGGCGCACAGTCCGGGGGCCGCCGGATCACGCCCCGGAGGGCGCGGCGGCCGTCCCGAATTCTCTCCTTCCTCAGTTTCCTCTTTCTCTCCAGGCGGCCGTCAAGACGCCGCGCCAGCCCGGTAAGTGTCGCTCCGCACCGAAAGCGCCCAGATGATCCGGGCCATCCTGTTCGCCAGGGCCACCGCGGCCACCTTGAACGGCTTCTCCCCGACCATCCTCCGCAGCCAGGGATCCGCGATCTCACGGCCCCTCCTGTGCCGCAGCACGGCGACCGCCCCTTGAACCGGCAGGCTCCTGATGTCGCGCTGCCCCATCTTCGTGATCCGCCCGAGCCTCTGCCGGCCGGCGGTCGAATGCTGACGCGGGGTCAGCCCCGTCCAGGCGGCGAAGTCCCTGCCGCGTCTGAAGCTCTCGTATGTTCAGAGAATCAGAAGTGAACAGGGAAGGTGGCTGTGGATAAGTTGCGGGGCGGATTCCTGTGGAAAACTCGTCCCTTGCCTTTGTGCGCCTCCCCGGTTCATTCCTGTGTCGGGACCGCCGCCGCCAGGTCCTGGCGGCGGCGGCGCGGGGCCAGGCCCCGCAGGACGGGTCGGACCGGTAAGCTCTTGGATCACCGGATCCGTGATGGAGCGTGGTCGGCCCGCCCTCCCTTCAGCCTCCCGGGTCCTGGATGGATGCTGGGGTTCAAGAACCGAATCATCGCGAGAATAGGAGCGGGAGACCATGGCCATCGTAGCCGCCGGAATCGACGTCAGCAAGAAGACACTGAACATCCATCTCAACGGCAGGGACGACTCCGCCGCCAACGACACGGACGGCTTCCGCAAGGTCGCCCGCATCCTCAGGGACGGCGGGGCGGAGCGGGTCGTCATGGAGGCCACCGGCCGGATGCACCGCGCCCTTCAGCAGTCCCTGCATGGCCGCGGCTTCACGGTCTGCGTGGTCAACCCCCGCCAGTCCCGGGACTTCGCCAGGGCCGGCGGCGGGCTGGCGAAGACCGACAGGGCCGACGCCAGGGCGCTGGCCGCCTTCGGGGCCGCGTTTCCGGACCTGGCGGCCGCGTCTCCGGCCGGCGTGACGGTCGACCGGCTCCGCGACATGCTCGTGCTCCGGGAGAAACTCGTGGACCAGCGCGCCGACCTGAAGCTGGCCTTTGACGAGGTCGGCGATCCCGAGCCGGACGGGCCGGTCCCGAAAATCCTCTCGGAGCTTGACGCCGGCGTCCGCGAGTATGACCGGCGGATCAGGGAGCTGATCACCGGCGCGGAAGAGCATGCGGAGAGCTACGGGATCCTGACCTCGGTTCCGGGCATCGGCCCCGTCACGGCGGCGGCCCTGATCGCGTGGATGGGCGAGCTCGGCGCGATCGGCAACCGCCAGGCCGCCTCGCTGATCGGCGTGGCCCCCTTCGCCCGCGACAGCGGAAGCCGCAAGGGCGGGCGCCATGTCAGCGGCGGACGGAGGAGGCCGAGGGACGTCCTCTACATGGCCGCGATGTCGGCAACCCTGTTCAATCCCGAGATGGCGGAGTTCCACGGCCGGCTGAAGGAAAGGGGAAAGCCCCACAAAGTCGCCGTGACCGCGGTCATGCGGAAGCTGATCGTGACCGCGAACGCCCTGCTGCGCGACCGGCGCATGTGGGAGGACCGGACCGGGGCCGCCGCCGGCTGACACCCGCGCGGGCCGTGTCCCGCGGGCCCCGCCGGGTCAGGAACGAATCAGGCGCGCCGGCCGCGACACCGCGGCCGGACTGCCTCGTCATGCCCGCATGGCGCCCGCCTGTGGACGGGGATGTGGAAAACCCGGAACAGGACCTCCGAAAACCGCCGGAAAAGGCCGAATCCGGGCTTGACTCAAAACATGGATGCTCCATCGGCGGCGCGAACGCCTGCGCCGCCATCGCGCAGACCGGCCCGATCCCGGGGATTGTCATCAGGTTCCGGATGTCCTCCCGCTCCCGCGAGCGCCGCTTCAGCCCGCGGTCCAGCTCCGCGATCCGCCCGCTCAGGGCGTCGATCTGCGCAAACAGCATCTCCGCGGACTGCCGAACCAGCTCCGGAACCCCTTCGGCGGCCTTCTCCAGCTCTGACCGCAGAGCCTCCACATTGGCCACGCCGCGGGCCGACACCAGGCCGAACTCCGCCAGATGGCCGCGCAGAGCGTTCACGGTCTGCGTGCGCTGCCGCACGAAAAGGGCCCGGGTCCGGAACAGCATCGCGTCGGCCTGCGCCGCTTCCGGCTTCACCGCCACAAACCGCATGGTCGGCCGCTGCGCCGCCTCGACGATCGCCGCCGCGTCGTTCGCGTCGCTCTTCTGCCGCTTGACGAACGGCTTCACATACACCGGCGGGATCAGCCTGCACTCGTGGCCCTTGGCGATGATCTGACGGCCCCAGTGGTGAGCGCCGCCGCACGCCTCCATCACCACCAGGCACGGCGGCAGATCCTCGAGGAACGGCAGGAACCCGCTCCGCGACAGCTTCTTCACAAAAACCGGCCGGCCGGAAGCCGTCGATCCGTGCAATTGAAAAACCCTCTTTGAAATGTCGACACCGACTATGCTAACCTTTTCCATGGACGTCTCCTCTCTGTTTTAACGCGCAGCTCGGCTGGCGTTTTCTCTGGCGCACTGTGACGCCGCAGATCGGGGGCGTCCACCCCATCGCTTTCTCGTGCTGCCGCGGGTCCGCGTCGACAATCTGGCGTCGAAGGCGCTGGCGCTGGCCCTGCGCGGGCTTGCGGAACGCTGGGAGGCGAACCACGGCTGCCGCCCGGTCCTCTGCGAGACCTTCATCGATCCGACCCGCTTCGACGGCGCCTGCCACAAGGCCGCCAACTGGCAGCAGATCGGCATGACGGCCGGAAAGCGCAGCGGGCGCGGCGCCAAGCCGGCCAAGGAGATTCTGGTCCGGCCGCTGGACCCGGAGTTCCGCGCGGTCCTGAAGGGGGAGACGACACCCGGGCCGCGGCCGAAACGCCGCTCTCCCGCCGCCTTTGACCACGGCTTCGCCGCGATGTGGTCCCGGATCGCCGACGCGGCCGCCGACATCGCCGCGCACCGCGACGAGACATGGATAAAGCGGCGGCGGACGCTTAACACCCTGATTATTATGCTTTTCGTGTTCCGCCTGGCACTGTCGCGCGGCCGGAAAGCCCACACAACCGTGACCGCGGAGCTGTGGGACCAGTGCCGCCGCCTCGGCGTCGCGCTGCCGCAGCCGGAGCCGGTGGCCATCTCCTCGATCGCCAAGGCCCGGGCCCGCGTGCACGAGGACGTGTTCCGCGACCCGCACCGCGAGATCCTCGCCCACGACACCCGCGGCCCGGACTGGAACGGGCGCCGGACCTTCGCCGTCGACGGCTCCAAGATCAACCTGCCGCGGCCGCTCGCCGAGGCCGGATACCCGCTCCCGAGCGGCGGCGCCCACTATCCGCAGGGGCTGCTGTCCTGTCTTTACCGCCTCGACAGCCGCATGCCGGTCGACTTCACCCTCACGTCCGGCGCCGACGAGCGCGCCGCCGCGCGCGCCCATCCCGGCGCCCTCTCGCCCGGCGACGTCGTCGTCTTCGACCGCGGATACTTCTCCTTCGTCCTGCTCCGCGACATGACGGCGCGGGGACTGCACCCGGTGTTCCGCATCCAGCGCAACTCCGCGGCCGGGTTCGACAGGTTCCGCGACGGGGACCGCGACGACGCCCTCGTCAGGATCACCCCGGGCAAAAACGCCCTGCGCAGGCTGAAGGCCGCGGGCATCCCGGAGCCGTCCTCCCCGATTGTCCTGCGCCTGGTCCGATACGACATCGGAGAAAGCCGCTATGTGCTCGCCACGACCCTCGCCGATACGGAGCGATACAGCCGGAAAGACCTCTCGGAACTCTATCACGGGCGCTGGTCGATCGAGGAGCTGTTCAAAATATCCAAGACAACCCTCGCGGTGGAGGAGTTCCACGGCAGAAGCGAGCGCGGCGTCCGCCAGGAGCTCTGCGCCCACTTCAACCTGATCGCCATGGCGCGCCTGTTCACGAACCGCGGAGACGCCGCGCTGGACGAAGCGCGCGAAGGCGATCTGCCGAAGATGCGGACGAACTTCACAAACGCGCCTGGCCATGCTGGCCGGCAGCCTCGAGGAGCTGATCCTGACGCAGACGTCGGCGCTGGCCGACGCCGTGAGCCGCGTGGCGGACTCGGTCCTCGCGGCCCGGGCGCGGCTGCGGCCGGGACGGTCATTCCCGCGCCGGTCCCAAAAAACCCGTCGGAAAGTGGCAGCGGAGACGACACCAGACCGCGTGACCTGAAACCGAACCTTGCCGGAAAAGGGGCGAAGCCGCTCCGGAAATGGCGCGCCCCCTTAAGGAAATGACGCCGAATCGTTAAGGAAATGCCATTGGCCCGCCGCCGGCCCTGGCGAAGTCCCGGGACTGGCGGGGGTTGACCACGCAGACGGTGAAGCCGCGGTCATGCAGCGACTGGAAGAGGGCCCTGTGCATCCGGCCGGTGGCCTCGATGACGGCCCGCTCCGCGCCGCCGTCCCTCAGGATACGGGCGACCTTGCGGAAGCCGTCCCTGTCGTTGGCGGCGGTGTCGTCCCTGCCGCTGAGATGGATGTTGAGTGTCTTCTTGCTGACGTCGATTCCGGCGGCTGCGATGGCCATGGTCTCCCGCTCCTATCCTCGCGATGATTCGGTTCTCGAACCCAGGCATCCATTCAGGACCCGGGAGGCTGAAGGGAGGGCGGGCCGACCACGCTTGCCCACGGATCCGATGATCCAAGGCGGTTTCGGTCCGACCCGTCCTGCGGGGCCTGGCCCAGCTCCGCCGCCGCCAGGCCTGGCGGCGGCGGTCCCGGCACAGAAATGAACCGGAGAGCCGGCGGAACACAAGCGGCGGGTTTTCCACAGGAATCCGCCCCCCAACTTATCCACAGCCACCTCCCTCGTTCAATTCTGATTCTCTGAACATACGAGGCGGAATGGCTTCCGGGGCAGCGTGGCGACATGGAAAATCGCGTGAAGGAGCAGCAGCTCTGGCTTTTCGCTGACCGCACCTCCTCGGCCACCATGCGGGCCAACCAGCTGCGGCTGTACTTCTCGGCCTTTGCCGGCATTCTGATGACCATCCTGCGCCGCGTGGGGTTGCGGGGCACCGATCTCGCCACTGCGCGCATCGACACCATCCGGTCTCGATGGCTCAAGCTTGCCGGGCGCATCCGGGTGACGGTGCGCAGGGTCTGGCTGTCCTTCGCATCGGTGTTTCCGTTACAGGATGTATTTGAACAGGCGCTCACCAACCTGCGCGCAGCACCGGTACGTGCTCCGCCCGGGTAACTGCGCTCCGGCCCCGAATTCTCCCTCTCTCGCACGGCGCCACCTGGAACGCTGCCGGGGAGGTGTGTCCGCGGCACACGGAACGGCACGCACGGCATCCGGGAAACCGACCTCGCGCCTGGAATGGTGGGCGGAAACCGGGCTCGATCCGACCGGAAGCCCGACAAAAGCTGCCTTCAGCGCGTCATCGTGGTCACCGGCCGCGAAAACACCGAAAAACCAACGTCACCGCGGGTTTGGTGAGCTATGCCGCATTGGACGGCAGGCGCTCTGCATTTTGCAAGCCGCGTCCCGCCAACAGCTCGCGACCCCCACGGCCCAGGCAAACAGTTCGGAATCACGATGTCAGGTCAGTGCCGCGAAAGTGCAGTCGCGGTGTGTGCGGCGACCCGCCAGTCAATCACCGCCCAGTCCCGGCATGACCAACCGGGCGGGAAGGGGCAGCAACGTCACCCGCTGCTGCCCGATCCATTCTACTGGCTGTCCAGCACGTAGCCGGGATGCTCGATACTGGCCGGAGCTCCGGGCCGGACCGAGACTGTGCCCGTCGCGCCCTCGCACATGTAGATGTTGTTTTCGTTCAGGTACGCGAAATGCTGGTCGGTGAACATCTCGACAACACCGCAGAATTGCGGTTTGACCAGAACGAAAGTGGTAATGTTCCAAATCGGTATCCCGGGCAGCTCTACGTTGAAGATCTCCTGCATTTTCATAAAAAGCTGCCGCTGTTCCTCTCCGCCGGCGCGGCCTGCCATCCTCAAGAGTTCTTCATACTCGGGATTGCTGTAGTTGCCGAAATTCCACGCGCCGTTGGGGCCGAAATAAGCCAGGTGATTGCCGACCACATCTTTCGAATACCCGGTGAGCCACAGATCAAGCTCACCCGCCTGGCCGGCTTTGTCCATGTCAGGCCAGTCCATCTGCCGAACGGTGGCCTTCATGCCCACATCGCCAAGCTGTTTCTGCATGAAAGCCAGCCAGTCAAGAGCGTCCTGGTGCTCGTAGTATGTCGCCAGCTCCACGACCTGGTCCGGATCCCAGTTCGCCTCGGCCAGAAGTTCCCTCGCCCGGTCAGGGTCGAACGGATAGGCCGGAGCATCGGGATTGAACAAGTGATGGTCAGCAGGCAACATGGTGTAAATGGCAGCCCTCATCCCGTAAGGAGTCAGAAGATCGATCATCTGCTGACGGTTGATGGCAAATGAAATCGCCTGGCGGACCCTTTTATCCTTCAGGTAGGGCTTGTCGCCGACGTTGATGTAGTTGGCGGCCAGGGGGTTTCCGCGCAGGAAAACATAACCCTCGGGGTTCGTCTCGGCATATCGCGAAACGTCCTGGGTCGTGAGACCATCCAGCTGGTGCGCTTCCCCCTTTTCAAAAGCAAGCGATCCGGTTTCATACTCTTCAAAAAATCTCAGCACGATCCGGTCCAGATGCGGCCGGCCGGCCCAGTAATCCTCATTCGCTGTCACGGATGCAAACTGTCCCTCGGCATGCTCCTCGAACACGAATGGGCCGGTTCCCACTCTTATCTCGGGCGACCACCAGTCCTCCGTCAGCACATCCTCCATTGGCCTGCCTTCAAAAAGATGGGCCGCAAGGATGTAGACCTTGCCCACTCTGTCAAAGAAATTTCCGTTGGGGACCGCCGTTTCAAAGACGATCGTATGGTCGTCGACAACCGTGATGCCGGGGACACTGTCCGCCGTGCCGTCGATGTAGGCCTGGGCGCCTATCAATTCCGTCAGACGGGCATCCTGCATCAGGAAGTCCGCGCCTTCCGCCCGGGGATTCATGGTCAGCAGGTAGCTCCATTCCACATGCTTTGCGGTCAACGGCGTGCCGTCATGGAACCGCACGCCCTCGCGCAGATGAAATGTCCCCTTGGTCAGGTCATCGGAGATCTCCCAATGCGTCGCAAGGTCGGGAAGCCGGACATTGTTGAACGGATCCAGAATAAACAGGTTTCCGAAATTGAGTCTCACGAGCTGGTTGTCCGCCCCCGCACCCCACACAAAAGGCCGCGGCGATCCGCGGTAGGCAATGGTGTGGGTTCCGCCGTCGGCCGGCACACAGGTCGCGGGGCACATGGTGACGTTTCCGGCCTCCTCCGGATTCTGCATGCCAGAGGCCGCGCCTGCGGCGACAAACACCAGCGGCGCAAAGGCCAAGCTCTTCAATACAGTTCTCATAATCCAACCCTCCTATTTCAATGTCACTTTCCTCTAGCATTCGGTTGCGCAAATGTTTAGTTCCGGCAAATATCGGGAGCCAGGGAGCCTAAACACCGGACAGCAGGGGAGAATGAGTCCGCGTGCAGGCTCCGGCCGAGGGAGGCCCACAGCTGGAGAAAACCGAATGTTGCAACAAGCCGCCATTCGCAGCCCGCGCTCAGGGGAGGAGATGCGATGACGAACCCCAACATCCTCGTGATCGGCGTCGACTCGCTCAGGGCCGACCACCTGAGCTGTTACGGCTATCGCCGGCTCACATCACCGCATATCGACAGGTTTGCGGCTCAGGGCGCCCTTTTCGAGAAAATCTTCAGCCCTCATATCCCCACCACCAGCGGTTTCACGTCAATGCTGAGCGGCCTTGACGCATTCAGCACCCAGGTCGTCGCGCTGATGCACCAGGGCCCGATCAGGCCAGAGGTGACGATGCTGCCGGAGCTGCTTGGAGATCTTGGCTACGACACCACCTGCGTGGGTCTCGGGCAAAACAAGAGCTCCCGGGGCTTTGACACCTATCTCAGCTTCCAGGCCTGGGGCAGCTGGGAAGAGGGGCGGCTGGACAAGGCCCAGGATCTCAACCGGGTGGCTGTCCCCGAACTCGACCGTCTGCTCGATCAGGACCGACCCTTCTTCATGTTGCTGCGGCATATGGACACCCACACTCCCTACCTGCCCCCTGATCCCTTCGAGCGCATCTTCTATCACGGCGATGAGTGTGACCCGGCCAATGACTCGATGGAGCCAGTGTTCGCCTTCAAACCGTTCCGGGACTTCCTGGCAAGCGGGATGCCGCCTGGCATCACCGACAAGGATTATGTGATCGCCCAGTACGACGGTGCCATCGCCTATATGGATTCCTGTATTCAGGCGATCCTTAACCACCTCGAGGACCGGGGCGTCCTTGACGACATGATCGTGGTGCTGACCGCGGATCACGGCGAGACGCTTTACGAGCACGAGTGCTGGTTCGACCATCACGGCCTCTATGACTCCAACCTGCACGTGCCGCTCATGATCCGCTACCCGCCTAAAGTTGCCGCCGGGCGTCGTCACGCCGGCTATGGCCAGCTCAAGGATCTCGTGCCGACGCTGCTGGATCTCGCAGGCATCGAGAGCGACATCCGATTTGACGGCAAGAGCCTGATGGCCCTTGTCCGCGGCGAGGCCGCCTCACACGCCGCGGAGATGTACCTCACCGAGTGCACCTGGATGCGGAAGCATGGCTGGCGGACACCCCAGTGGAAGCTGATCCGCGCCCTTGAGCCCGACTTCCACTTCAAGCCGCCGGTGGAACTTTACAACCTGATCGAGGATCCTCTTGAGACCGCCGACCTGGCAGCGGTTCATCCTGATATCGTCGACACACTGACCCGGAGAATGGAGAGTTGGATCGCGGTCCGGGAAAGTGAGACCGGCCTGTCCAACCCGATCTTCAACCAGGGAGACTGGCACGGCCACAAGGGGGTCGGGGCCTTCAAATCTTCGCAACAGGCCTATGACACTTTGTATATCGGCAGCGCGGCAACGGCTGAGCGGATTTCCTCGCAAGCCTGAAGCGAAAACCTGAGCCAAACACCGAACGGAGGGCAAAAGAATATGGAATTGCGCGTTGCAGTCGTGGGAATGGGCAATCTGGGCTTTATCCACGCCGACACCTACCATGCCGACGAGCGCTGTCGGATCGTGGCGGTCTGCGACACCGATCAGGAGAAGGCAGCCGCCGCCGCCAGCCGCTACGGGTGTCCGGCATTCGGTTCAGTTCCTGACATGACAGCCGGCGCTTCTATCGATATCGCCAGCATGTGCACTGCGGGCAAGGAAAACGGCGGCGATCACTATGAACCCACCATTTCCCTGCTTAACGCGGGAATCGCTGTCCTTGGAGAAAAGCCGATCTCCAATGAAATAGCCAAGGCCAAGGAGATGGTCGCATTGGCGAAGCGGCGGGGACTCCGTTACGGAATCAATCTCAACCACCGCTTCACCCCGGCCGCGTACCGGGCCAGGAAATGGATCGACGAAGGGCGCCTGGGAGAGCTGAACATCATCAAGATCACGTTGTGGATTGTCTCTCCCGAAGACACCGATCCCTATTTTCACATGCGGGCGCTCCATCCCCATTCAATAGACATTATGCGTCACTTCGGCGGCGACATCGATAAGGTCCAGGCGTTTTTCAAGAAGGGCGAAGGACGGCGGGTATGGTCCAACGTCCAGGCCAACATGCTGTTCAAAAGCGGCGTGATCGGCCATTTGACCGGCAGTTACGATGCCGGCAAGAGCTACGGAATGGAAACTCTTGAGATTGTAGGCTCCAAAGGCAGGATTGTGCTGAGAGAGACATGCGAGCGCCTCGAATTCTACCCGCGGGACTCCCGTGAGATCGAAGCCTATTCCTATCTTGGCGGCATGATGGGATTTGGCGACACATTCGCGAGCCGCATCACGCGGTGGATCGACCAGAATGTGGAAGGCGTCGATCCGGAGGAGATCGACGGGGCCGCCAGCGACGCCCTCAAGGCCCAGCTGGTGATTGAGGCCGCTATCGCCTCGTGGGAAAAAGGTCAGATTTCGGAAGTGGAGAATGCGTCGACATGAAGCTGGGAGCAAACACAGTCCTGTTCGGTGGACACAGCATGGAAACGGCGTTCCGCTGCACAGCGATGGCGGGCTACGACGGAGTTGAACTTTCCGCCATGCCCGACAAGAGCGATCACCTGGCGCTGGACCGCTGGCAGAATCTTGTCCCCCTGATCAGGGATCTGTCGGAGGAGCACGGGCTGGAGCTGACGGCGATAGAGCAGCCCTCCCAAAAGTCGGAAACGATGGCACTGGCCTTCAAGACGGCGTCAGCGCTCGGGATTCCGGTCGTCAATTGCGGCCCCGGGGGGCAGAGCGGCGACGAGGACAGTCTGCGGGCTTCGATCGATTCGCTGGCGCGGCTGGCGGCAATCGCCGAAGACCACGGAACCATGCTTTGCGTCAAGGCGCATGTCGGCTGCTGCATCGACAATTCGCCCACCACGCTCCGCGCAATGGAGTCGATTTCGTCCCCCGCCTTCGGAATCGATTTCGATCCGTCCCATATCTACCGGGCCGGTGAAGATCCCTGCGAGGCCTTGTTGGCGGCGATGCCGCGACTCCGGCACGTGCACATCAGGGACTGCCTGGGCCGGCAGCAGGATCCCGGCCGACCGGAAGACCAGGCCAACGGCAGAGGCGAAATTGACCTGTTGCAGTTCATTCGCCTGCTTCATGAACACGGCTACACCGATGCCCTCAATCTTGAGATCATCGGCGCCAAGGAATACAGCCTCGAGAAGTGCTGCACGATCGCTGCTGAAGCCCGGGGCCACATGCAGGCCTGCCTGCAGGCCTGCGGCGCGCGATAACGCCGGACAGGAGCAGAAACTTCAGACCAGACCGGCCGACGCGCGGTCGGTGAATCGGGATCGCGAGCCGTCCCGGTTGCCGTTGCCGGCGGCTGTGATCCGGACTGTCGCGCCATTGTTCACAGTTCAGCCCGGCGACACGGCTCTGCGTTCGTCGGGATTGGCCGCGGAGCCTAGGACAAAGCCGAGGGATTTCGTGGCAAAACTCCATAACTTAGCAAAATCATTGAAGAAAAGCTCCTTGATCCGATGGCATGGTGGCAAAATTCCGGGA
The DNA here is from genome assembly GCA_965221935.1 of Paracoccaceae bacterium. GTDB lineage: Bacteria > Pseudomonadota > Alphaproteobacteria > Rhodobacterales > Rhodobacteraceae > JAPOXR01. The sequence continues at coordinate 58,796 of CBDCSZ010000010.1, read as the reverse complement.
TCGGTTATCAAACCGAATGCAGGTTCTTCCAATGACGGGACCAACGGATGCTGCGCGTCCCAAATGTGGCGAACAAACACACTCGATTGCAGGGAGATCAGATCTGGTATATATGCCCGGGTATAGAATGGAGGCCGGTCATGACCAATGCCGCACAAATGAGGGCGACCAAAAAATACCGCGCGCGCCTGAAGCGGCGCGGCCTAAAGAGATTTGAGGTGACGGCCCTTGAGACAGACCGGGATCTGGTTCGCGTCCTAGCGCGGCGCCTTGCCGAGGGGGGGCCGAAAGCGGATAAGGCGCGTTTGGCTGTCAAGGCACTGGTTACAGACGAACCGAAGAAATCCGGTGGGATTCTCTCGGCCCTGCGTCGCTCGCCGCTGGTCGGCGCCGAACTCGACCTTTCGCGGCCACGCGTCGAAGGGCGCGGGGTCGCCCTTTGACACGTTATCTCCTCGACACAAACATCATCAGCAACGTCGTTAAACCGCAGCCATCCGCGCACCTGTTGGACTGGATGGCAGGTCAGCAGGATGAAGACCTTTTTGTTGCCTCGCTGACGATCGCCGAGATTCGGCGCGGTATACTGGAACTGCCCGGCGGCAAGCGAAGGGATGCCCTTGAAGCTTGGTTCACAGGTGACGAAGGGCCTCAAGCGCTGTTCGCCGGACGAATTTTGTCGTTTGACGACAATGCCGGTCTGATCTGGGCCCGTTTGATGGCCGAGGGCAAGACCGAGGGCCGCCCTCGCAGCGCTCTTGACATGATCCTCGCCGCCGTAGCGGAGGCACACGACTGCGTGGTTGTGACGGATAACGAACGGGATTTCAGGGGCCTTCGGACCTTCAACCCCTTGCTGACGGAAGCGCAGGGCGCAGAACGGCAGCAATAACCGCATCGGCAATTGTCGCAGTCCCGGAAGATCGCGTCTTTGCCCTAAGCCCAGGCCATTCCACAGTCCGCTTGATCAGTCAGAGGGCGCTCCGCTTCGGCATCTCGTTTTTCCCGGCCCGGTTTCCAGCTGTCAAACCGGGACCGGAAATCATCAAGATCAAGGCCTTGTTGAGACGATTTGTGGCTGAGATGCGAGGGGCAGGAAGTCTGTGGATCGGAAAAACGCGAAACGGTGCAGCAGGTTACCGCAGGCAGGTCGAAGGTCGTCGAAGCACGGCGTGGCTTGATGGAGCGCCTGAAATGACGGGTGCATATCCGGAAACTGAAGCGGCCCCAACAAAGCGGGCGCCTGATCGGTCAAATTTAATAATTGATGCCGGCATAGTCTTGTATTATCCAGAAAGCCCGGCGTTTGGCTGACCGCTTGGAGGGCTTAGCCACCGCGGTCCATCGCTTTAGCAGGCGGCGGCGCTGCGTGTTGAAGGGAGGGCACGATGCAGCCTTTTGTCGAATCGAACAATCTGCTCGATGATCCGCCCGCGATGCGCAAACGGCTGCGCCATGACGGGTATCTGTTTCTCAGAGAAATATTGCCGAAGAACGAGATTCTCGATCTGCGGCGTCAGTTCCTCGAAATCTGTGCAGAGGCCGGTTGGACGCGCTCCGGAGAAGACCCTCTGGAAGCTATTGCCGACCGCGATCCGGTTTACGAAGATGATGACGAATATCTGGACGTATACGCCAGGGTCCAGGCCCTGGAAGCGTTTCACCGCTTGAAACTCGACCGCAACTTGATCCGCATCATGGAGGATCTTTTCCAAGAGCGTGTAGTGCCGTTTCCGCGGACGATCGCGCGCATATCGTTTCCCACGACCGCCGAACATATCACGCAGCCGCACCAGGACTGGATTTTTGTGGGAGGCTCGACGGAGACCATCAGTTGCTGGATACCGTTGGGTGATGTGCCGGAGGCCGTCGGCGGCTTGAAAATTCTGGCGGGAAGCCACAAGGCCGGTTTCCTCGAACCGCGGCCGGCTGAAGGGCCCGGGGGAAGGATCGTCGATGTCGATCCCACGCTGGAGTGGCGCCATTCCGGTTTTCGGTGCGGCGACATCCTGTTGTTCAATATGTTAACTGTGCACGCCGCGGCCGCCAATCGGACGCCTGATAAAATGCGGCTCTCGATCGATGTTCGCTATACCGGCGAAAGCCACGCCATCGGTGAAAGATGGCTTCGCGCCGACCCCGTCGATGTGGGCGAGCCATTTACCTGGGACAACCTGGACAAGGAATGGCGGGACAGTCCGGTTGCGCGCTATTGGGAACAGGGGTATGATCTGAAGATCGTGCGTCATGACTGGTTCTGGGAGAATGACCGGGCCTCCTAGGGCCGGCGCGGCCACAGCGCGCCAGTTTGGATCAGACCGGGGTCACGCATGGAACCGGACCGCGGCTTTGGTTTTGGCTTCGTGTCACGTCGATCATGCGGGCTGCGGGCACTTTCGCCGGGGACAGGCGCGCCTGCGCCGGCGCTTGGGATGGCTCGTGACAGTTATGACCTGGCCCGGAGGTGTGCCGTCAGGTCCACAAACCACGAAGGGGGCACACAATTATTGACACTCGGCGGGACGGAACTGGATTTTGCTGGAAGTAAGTAATCTGCAGACGACCTTCACGACGGACGACGGCGTGGTCCAGGCGGTCAACGGCATATCGTACTCGCTTCAGCGGGGAGAAGCGCTCGGCATTGTCGGGGAGAGCGGCTGCGGCAAGAGCGTCGGCGCACTGTCCCTGATGCGCCTGATTCCGGAACCTCCGGGGAAAATCGAGGCGGGGGAGGTGTTGTTTCAAGGGCGCGATGTCCTCAGGATGGACATGAAGGGTCTGAGAAATCTCCGCGGCAACCAGATTGCGATGATCTTCCAGGATCCCCTGACGTCACTCAATCCGGTCCTGACGATTGGCCGCCAAATCATAGAAACGGTGCTGCTGCATACCGACAGGAACAGGGAACAGGCCCGCCAGCGCGCGATTGATCTGTTAGACATGGTCGGCATTCCGGACGCCCCCAACCGCCTCGACAACTATCCGCACCAGTTTTCCGGCGGCATGCGGCAGCGCGTCATGATTGCCATGGCCCTGTCCTGCGATCCGCTGCTCCTCATCGCGGACGAGCCGACGACAGCTCTTGATGTCACCACGCAGGCACAGATCATCGACCTCGTCATGCGTCTGCGCAAGGAACTTGGCATGGCGGTCATTTGGATCACGCATGATCTGGGAGTTGTGGCGGGATGCGTCGATAAGGTCATCGTCATGTATGCCGGGCAGATCGTTGAATCGGCGCCGGTCCGGGAGTTCTATGCCAATCCCAGCCATCCCTACAGCAGAGGCCTGCTCGGCTCATTGCCAAAACTGGATTCGACAACCCGCGAGAGGCTCACCTCCATACACGGTCTGCCGCCGAACCTGATTGACATGCCGGACCGCTGCCCCTTTCTCGATCGGTGCGGGCACAGTATACCGGACTGCCGGACCAGGAACCCGTCATTGAGGCGCATTGCGTCCGATCATGAAATCGCGTGCTGGGTGAACGTCAATGATTGAGCCGACATGAGTTTGGAAAAGCCGGTTCTCATCGAAGTCAGAAACCTGAAAATGCATTTTCCGGTTGGCACCGGATTTGGCATCGGCAGCCGGGGCGCTGTGAAGGCCGTCGACGGCGTGTCCTTTGATATTCGCGAGGGGGAAACCCTGGGCCTGCTGGGCGAAAGCGGCTGCGGCAAGACAACGGCCGGGCGGGCGATTCTGCGGTTGTACCGTCCCACTTCGGGGGAGGTGATCTTCGCTGGACAGGATCTGGCGAAACTCCCCAAAAGGAAATTGCGGACCCTGCGCTGCCGGCTCCAGATGGTGTTCCAGGACCCCTATTCCTCCCTGAATCCAAGGGCTTCGGTCCACGAAATCGTCAGTGAACCGATGAAGATTCACATGCTGTGTCCGCGCGCCGAGGTTTCGGAAAGAGTGAGCGACCTGCTCAACAAGGTCGGACTCAATCCGCACTATGCCAACCGTTTTCCCCATGAGTTCTCCGGCGGTCAGCGCCAGCGCATCGCGATCGCACGGGCCTTGGCGCTAAACCCGGACTTTATCGTCTGTGACGAGCCGATTTCCGCCCTGGATGTGTCGATTCAGGCGCAGATCATCAACCTGCTCGAGGATCTCCAGGATGAGTTCAACCTGACCTACCTGTTCATTTCACATGATTTGAGCATGGTCCGGCACATTTCCCACCGTGTGGGCGTGATGTATCTGGGCAAGATCGTGGAACTCACGGACCGCCATCAGCTGTACGGCAATCCCCTGCATCCCTACACCCAGGCCCTGTTGTCGGCGATCCCGGTGCATGACCCCGAGATCGAAGCCAAGCGGAACCGGACGATCCTCGAAGGCGATGTTCCCAGCCCGGCCAACCCGCCGCTGGGCTGCAATTTCAACACCAGGTGCCCGCTGGCGAAACCGAGATGCTTCGAAGAGGAGCCCGAACTCCGACAGGTTTCGTCAAATGCCTGGTGCGCGTGCCATTTTGTGTGAGCCGGAAAGGCGCGCGCAGGCCGCGGCCGGGACGGCCCCCCCGGTCTGCTTGCATGTTCTCACGGTCCGGCCCCGCCGCGAGCGCCAATGGCTGCGGCAAAGGGGATTGCGGCCTGCCAGCCGAATGCCCGGCGACGGCGCTTTCGCCTGGAAACGGTATGCGCGCCGTGACACACCGCATCGTTGCATGGACCGGTCAGAAGCGCCGACAATTGACATCTGTCCGGTCTGGTGTTCAGAATCCCGCAATATTCTTCCCAGCCGGCCGGCCGCCGGCCAGGCGGGGCGCACCGATTGTAAGTTGAACAGAAAAATGCCGCGACATCGTTTGAACAGTATCTGCCCCGATCGATTCATGTGTTTCGCCATTCAGGGACTCCCTGCGGGTCCCGGCCGGCGCAGTCCCCGAGCCGGATTCCGATGATCAAATACATACTTCGCCGGTTTCTTATCTCCGTGCCAGTGGTGTGGCTGATAACCGTTGCGAGTTTCACATTCATCGAACTGGCGCCGGGTGACGCTGTTTCGGCCATGATCATGCAGACCTCCTCCACCTCCCTCGGCAACATATCGGCCGCACAGCTGGAGCGGCTGCGCGAGATGCACGGTTTCAACGACCCGGCGTACGTTCGATACTTCAAATGGCTGAACGGCCTCAGCGAAGGCAATTTCGGCTACCGGTTCAGGGACAGGAAACCTGTCTCCAAACTGCTGGTCGAGCGAATACCTTGGACGCTTGAGCTGATGGCGGTGAGTCTCGTCATCGCGACGACTGTAGGCATAACCCTGGGGGTGATTTCAGCGCTGAAGCAGAACACATCGGTCGACTACATCCTCACGGTGCTGGCCTTTTCGGGAGTCTCGGTGCCGGTTTTCTTCATTGCGATGCTGGCGATCTTCATCTTTTCGCTCAATCTGGACCTGTTGCCGACCAGCGGGGCAAGAACGCCTGCCGTGCCGTTCACGTATGGGGACCATTTCAGGCATCTGTTGCTGCCGTCACTGGTGATGGCGCTCGTGATCATGAGCGACATCATGCGCTATGCAAGGGCCAGCATGCTGGAAGTGATCAGAGAGGATTACATCACCACAGCCCGCGCCAAGGGGTTGTCGGCCTGGCGTGTCCTGACGGGGCATGCATTCAGAAACGCGCTGTTGCCTCTGATCACGATCATTGCCCTGAAGCTACCCTGGATCTTTGGCGGATCGGCCATTCTGGAAACGGTTTTTCAGTGGCCTGGGCTGGGATCGCTGTTTATCGATGCGGCGATCGCGCGGGACTACTACATTATTATGGCGCAGCTGGTCGTCTACGGTGTCGCCGTGCTGGCTGCCGGTCTGGTGGCGGATATTCTTTACGCCTTGGCGGATCCGCGCATCAGGTATGAGTGAACCCCGGCATGTCTGAGACCGTCGATCCCACAGTGAAATTTGAAGCGTCCGAAGTCGACGTAAGGACCGGTGGGCACAGGGCTTGGCGCAGGTTCAAACGGCATAAGCTGGCTGTTTTCAGCGCGGGCGTTTTGGCCGTCCTGGTTGTGATTGTCCTTTTGGCCCCATGGATCTCTCCGCATCATCCATACACCATCAATATTGAATCCGGCATTTTCAAGCCGCCAAGCGCACAGCACTGGCTGGGAACGGATTCAGTGGCGCGGGATAACTTGAGCAGGCTGATTCACGGTGGCCGGATTTCCATACTCGTAGGCGTGACGGCAATTTCGATCAGCCTCGTCATCGGCACCCTGGTTGGCGGCATGTCGGGTTATTATGGCGGCGTCGTGGACAGTGTTCTGATGCGCATCACCGATGTTTTCCTGTCGCTTCCCACACTGATCATTGTTCTGGCAAGCGTTGCGCTGCTCGGTCCCAGCATTCGCAACCTGATTCTCATTATCGGTTTTCTCGGGTGGGCAACGATCGCCCGGCTCGTGCGCGGGCAGTTTCTTTCGCTCAGGGAAAAAGAATATGTCATGGCCGCGCACTGCATCGGAGCGAAGGATCACCGAATCATGGTGCGGCACCTTCTTCCGAACCTTGTCGGCCCGCTCACCGTTGCGGCGACATTTGGCGTTGCCGAGGCAATCCTTCTCGAGGCTGCCCTGAGCTATCTGGGTCTGGGTGTCCAGGTGCCGACGCCCAGCTGGGGCAATATGCTGGAAGGCGCTAAGACAGTTTCTGTCCTGAAATCCATGCCGTGGATATGGATCCCCCCCGGCGCCATGATCGCCATCACGGTGCTGAGCATCAACGTCATGGGCGACGGCCTCAGAGACGCCCTCGACCCGCGCTCAACCTATTAGCGATTCCACAGGCGCAGACAGCGCCCGATCGGCGGCAGCCTCTCATACGGAAAGACAGGGATGAATATCATGCGACAGACGGTCCGGGAACGGCATCGGGCCCACTTCAACTTCCGCCGTCTTTCTCCGGAGGAGCTGGAGAGCTACGCCGATCGGGGATTCGTCCTTTTGGACGATGTGCTTACGGAGCAGGGCGTGGCAGCGATGAGGGACCAGTGCATGAGTCACTGGTCAGCGCAAAAAGAAGGCTACGATCCCAGCGCAAGCTGGCTGAAGAACATGCTCCTCGACAATGCGCACCACCATGCCCCAATCGTCCGCGATTACTATTTCGAAGGTCCGCTCGTGGATATCGCAGAGCAGCTGATCGGGCCGAATATCAAGGGCGTGACGGCACAGCTCACCTTTAAACTGCGCGGGAACGCCAAACGGGTCCACTGGCATCAGGACAACGTCTATGGCGAGTTGGCGCCCTACAACGCCATCACCTGCCTGACCGCCCTGGACAAAAGCGACGAATCCAATGGGTGCCTGTGGATTGCGTCCGGAAGCCACAAGGACGGCCAGCGGCGGGCCGGTTTCACCGAGGAAGAAAGAGCGGCGCTGATCGAGATCGAGCTCAAACCCGATGACAGCGCTGCCATGCCGATGCCGATGGAGCCGGGACAATGCCTTATATTCACCTGTTGGACCTACCACCGGTCCGACGGCAACAATTCAAAGGACAGGGACCGGCGCATACTCTTCATGCGCTATGCCGATGCCGATGCGGTCGAGGTTTACAACAACAATCAGCCACGCCTTGGCAGGGTCGTTCGCGGCACAAGCCGGTTTCCGGACGTCATGGAATTTGAAACGGATCTCTGAGATCCCCAGAGCGGTCCGCGGGCGCCTTCGCGCCGCCGCCGCGCCGGCCTGAACTGCTGTCGCACAGCGGAGACACAGGCAGGCAGTGGCCCCGCCATTCGGGAAAAATCGCTGACGCGGAATTGCCGCACTGCGGATTCGGCCGTCCGGTCCTTGGCACAGCACCGCCGGCGCCTTGGATACGGCACGAGCCGAAACACCATCCATCGATGCGCCAAAAGTTGCGGCTCGGCAGGATTTGCGGGTAAAGTGGCCGCCGTCAGCTGTCGGGTGTCAATGGTTCAAGATGGAAAGATTTAACGGGCTTCTGGAGAGGCACCTCGACCGGATTGCGAGGGCGAACAGCGAGGCTGAGCTTGTCGATGCGCGGTTGGCCGCTTTCGGGCGCAAAGCGGGAGAAATCAGCAAACAGCTGAGTCAGATCGGGAAAATGGATGCCGGCGAGCGCAAGCAGGTGGCCTCTGAGCTCAACCGCATCAAGAACGAGATCGCCGCTGCAATCGCCGTCCGGAAGTCGGAGATCGCCGAACTGGAGCTTGACGCGCAAATCGGGCGCGAATGGATGGACATTACGCTGCCTGGCCGCAACCGCCGGTCAGGAACCGTGCACCCTGTCAGCCAGGTCATCGAAGAAGTGTCCGCGATATTTGCCGATCTTGGATTTGAAGTCGCCGAGGGACCTCAGATTGAAGAGGACTGGTTTAACTTTGACGCGCTGAACATTCCGCCGGAACACCCGGCCCGGCAGGAACATGACACTTTTTTCGTGCGGAATTCCGCCGAAGACGGTAAGGAACCCAACATCCTGCGAACACACACCTCGCCGGTGCAGATCAGGGCTATGGCTGAAACAGGGGCGCCTATCCGAGTCATTGCGCCCGGTCGCGTGTACCGGTGCGACTATGACCAGACTCACACGCCGATGTTCCATCAGATCGAGGGGCTTGCGCTTGACAGCGATATTTCAATGGCGCATCTCAAATGGACGCTGGAGGAATTCTGCCGGGCGTTTTTTGAGGTTGAGCGCGCCGAGCTGAGATTCCGCGCTTCGCATTTTCCCTTCACGGAACCCTCGGCAGAGGTCGATCTCCGCTGCTCATGGGAAGAAGGACGCCTCATCGTCGGGGAAGGGTCTGACTGGATGGAGATTCTCGGCTGCGGGATGGTCCACCCAAACGTTTTGAATTCGGGCGGTGTCGATGCGGACAAATGGCAGGGATTTGCCTTTGGCATCGGCATCGACCGTCTGGCAATGTTGAAATACGGCGTACCGGACCTTCGGGCCTTTTTTGACTCCGATGTCCGGTGGCTGCGGCACTACGGTTTCAGCCCGCTGGACATGCCGGCGCTTCACAGCGGGCTGAGCCGATGATCGGGGCGGGGGCGATATGGACAGTCTGACCAAAACGGAACTCGAAGCGGCCGCCTTCAGGCGGCTCCGGGACCATCTGCGCAGCCGCACGGATGTGCAAAACATCGATATGATGAATCTGACCGGCTTTTGCCGCAACTGCCTGAGCAGATGGTATCAGGAAGCGGCGGGCGAAAAAGGCATTGAGATGAGCAAAGCCGATGCCCGGGAGATCGTTTACGGCATGCCGTTTGAGGACTGGAGACGGCAGTACCAGACCGAAGCGTCGCCGGAGCAGAAAGCCGCATTTGCCCGCAGCCAGGCGGGTGAACATTGACAGTCAAGGCACCGGACTGCGCAGCTTTCCGCCGATGGGCGCTCTCGCCCGCAGTTTGCGTTCCGTATCCGCTGTTCGCCTGAGGCCATCCCCGATACGGGATCTGCGTGTTTTCCCGACAGGCGCTGCGGGCGGGCCGAGACGATCAAACCCGGGATGAAAGCGGCCGACACAGCCCTTCCGAAGCAGGCATGGGCGGTTTTGTCAGGCGCTCAAACCGCGCCGGCTCGGCGCCCATGAATTCCGGCGACAGCCACACATCCGAAATCGGAGTATTCCGCGTCAAGGGGCGCAGACGGTCAGTGGCTCCGGTCGACGGCGGCGGAACTGGCAAACTGAGTGTCGCCAAGAGCGATTCCCAGGGCGCGGCTGACGGCGAACTCGTCGAATATCTGCGTCACCCGGGCAAATGGGACTGGGCGAAAGTTGTGGCCAGGCTCGGTGAGCCGGAGCAACTCGCTTCGCTGTCGGAAATCGCGATGCGCGGCTACGGCATTGCCTGCGGTTTCCCCGGCGATGTTCTGGGCGAGGCAGCTGAATTGGAAGAACCCGGCGGCGCCCGCCGGACTGACCTGCGGCATCTCGATTTCGTCACCATTGACCCCGAAGACGCGAGCGACCGGGATGACGCGGTGTTCGCCCAATCCGATCCTGACCCCGAAAACATGTCAGGATTTGTTGTGTGGGTCGCGATCGCCGATGTCGCGCATTTCGTTCGGCCCGGAACGGCAATTGACCGCGAGGCCATGAGGCGCGGCAATTCCACATACTTTCCGGATTTCGCTGTCCCGATGCTGCCTGACCTTCTCTCTGGACAGGCATGCTCGCTGCATGCCGGGCAGGACCGGCCCTGCATTGCAGTACGCATGGTTCTCGATCGTGACGGCAACAAGGATTCCCACGAATTCGTGCGCGGGCTGATACGGTCGCGGGCTGCCCTCAGCTATGAATACGCCCAGGAGCTGATGCGCGGCGATCGCGGCCAGCCGGGGGTCACGCCGAGCCTGAAAGCGCTGCAGTCCGCCTTCGCCGCGCTCACCATGGCCCGCGCGCGGCGGCAGCCGCTGGATCTTGATCTGACAGAGCGCCAGGTGATCTTTGCGGATGACGGTTCAATCGCCGGAATTTGCCCGGCGCCCAGGTTCGAAACCCACCGGCTGATCGAAGAATTCATGGTGTTGGCGAATGTCTGTGCTGCGGAAACGCTCGAAAAACACCGCATCCGGTATCTTTGCCGGACGCATGACGACCCGGAAAGCCAGAGAATTGACGAACTTGCCCGGATCGCCGGTTCCTGCGGCCTGCGCTTTGCAAAATCAGACCGCATCGCCGCCGCGCGCTGCAACAGGCTTTTGGCCGCGGCGGCCGGAACCGAATATCGGCAGCTGATCAATTTAGCCGTTCTCCGCGCAATGAGCCAAGCGGCCTACCGCGCCGAGCCGGGTGGGCATTTCGGTTTGAACCTGCGCCGCTATGCGCATTTCACATCGCCTATCCGCCGCTACGCCGACTTGATTATACATCGGCTCCTCATTCGCGCATTGGGTCTGGGCGACGACGGCATCACGGATCCCGAGATCTCGTCGCTGGCGGAAATCGCCCTCCATGTTTCAAATGCGGAGCGGCGGTCCGCCGCCGCCGAGCGGGACACTCTGGACCGCTTTGCGGCAGCCTTCCTGGAAGACAGGATCAATGCCGAATTCACCGGTTCGCTGACATCGGTGGCACGATTTGGCGCATTTGTGCGGCTGGACGAAACAGGCGCCGAAGGGCTTGTTCCGGCGCGGCGGCTCGGATCGGAATATTTCCGCTTTAATGCGGACAGCCAGACATTCACCGGCACGCGGAGCGGCAAAGAGATCAGAGCCGGCGCCAGCGTCAAAGTGACGCTGACGGACGCGGACCCGGCCACCGGACGTCTCACATTTGACATGTCGGGCGGGGGGCGGCCGCCGCGCCGCGCCCGCAGGGGCAAAGGCTCCGGCAAAGGGCGGCGATGAGCGAACATCGTCAAGACAGTCACGGGCTGGCGTTTGCCGACTGGGTCACGCGGTTTCGGCAGCGGGCCCTTGCGGCCGGCATTGCGCGGGATGCGGTCGAACGGTTTGCCGGCGCTGTCCGGATAAACACGGACTCTTTGGAACGGGATCGAGCGCAGCCCGAATTTCAACTGACTGCGTCCGATTATCTCGGTCGCGCGGTCACAGATTCCTGCGTGAACGACGGCAGGGAAGCTCTTTTGCGGCATGCCGGGGCGCTCGCCGGGGCCGGGGCCGCGTTTGGCGTTGATGCCAGGATTCTCGCCGCGATCTGGGGCATTGAATCGAATTTCGGAAAAACCCGCGGCGAGGTGCCGGCTCTCGACGCATTGGCGACTCTCGCATGGTCGGGAAGACGGCCGGAATATTTCGAGAAGGAACTGCTCGCCGCGCTGAGGATTTTACATTCCGGGGCAGCGGACATCGCCGACCTCAAGGGATCCTGGGCAGGCGCAATGGGCCACACCCAGTTCATGCCGTCGAGCTATCAGTCGGACGCGGTCAGCCTGCGTCAATCCGGCGTTCCTGACATTTGGGGAGAGAATCCGGAAGATGCGCTCGCATCCGCCGGCCGGTTTCTCAGCAGGCGCGGCTGGCGGCGGGATCTGCCCTGGGGCGGCGAAGCCGTCCTTCCGGACAGCTTTGACTTCATGATGTCGGGCCACTGGAAGTCTGAGTCCGCCCTGCGCTGGGAGCTGTCCGGCGTCTGCCTGGCGAGCGCAATGCCGATTGCCGGCTGGGGGCCGTGCTCGCTCTTCCTTCCGGCCGGCAGCCAGGGGCCGGCGTTTTTGACCACGGCGAATTTTTCTGTGCTTTTGCGCTACAACCGGTCCCCCTTCTATGCGCTTTCCGTTGGCCTGCTGGCGGACGAGTTGGGATCGGATTCTGCCGTCCGCCCTGCCTGGCCGCCGCCGGATCGTCCGCTCTCGCGGGACCAAATGATGGAGCTGCAGAGGCGCCTGGCCGCCGCCGGTTACGATTGCGGCGGCGTTGACGGGATAGCGGGCCCGGCAACGCTGCGGAGCGTCCAATTGGCGCAAGCCGGGCTGGGTGAGACGCCTGACGGTCTGCCAAGCCGGGATTTGCTGGCGCGCCTGACCGGCTGACCGCTGCATTTTTGAAAAGTTTCGCAAGCGGCGAAGACTTGCGATATAAAAGGAACATTGTAAGAATTAACCATGTCTCAGAAACGAATCTTGTCGGTCTGGTTTTCGCGCCTTGCCATTGAGCGCACACTTCATTCAGGCGAGGATTCCGGCGGATCTTGTCTCTGACGCGAAATTCCTGTCGCAGCTGCGGTGCTCAGGCGACAAATATTCCCCATGGATAGCAGATGACGGCCATACCCGACGGGGCCTCTAAGCGGAACTTCACGTCGGGATTTGACATGTTTTCTCCGCGCAGGCAGGGACACCGTGTTGTTTTCGCTTGATTTTCCGGGGGTCCGGCCGGGCCGGAGGGCTTTTTCAGCCTGTCACTGAACTGACAACATTTCCGGGCGGTTTGATCTCCAGAAGATCAAAGGCCCTTTTCTGGAGCGCGGTCGGCCGCGCGGCCATGCGGAACGCGCTGCCGGGCCTTCCGGGCAGGAAGGCGTCGTTCAGCGTCAGCGTTCCGAGATCGGCCATGAGCGTTGCGAAGCTGTGGACCGGCAGGCCGTCCGGGGTCTGTTTCGAAGCCGCCTTGGCCCTGGCGCTTCCGGAGACCTCCGCCTTTTCAACCGGGGTCGACCGCCCGGCGCGCGCGGCTTCGCGGTCGTCATCCTCGAACAGGATGGGGGCGAGCTTCTCCCGCATGCTCCGCTCCACATGCCAGGCGAGCATGCAGAGGAACACATGCGCCCGCACCCGCCTCTCACTGTGAACATGGAACGGGCGGACCCTCAGCCCTGACGTCTTCATGGTCCGGAATGCGCGCTCGACGAGCGCGAGGCTTTTATACGCCGCCACCGCCGCCTCGCCGCCGATGGATTCCTTTCCGAGGCTGGTGCGCACCACATAGATTCCGTCGAGGGCCGACTCCCGCGCGATCCCCGCCGCGTCGCGGCTCCAGTCCATTCCGCCGTCCCGGATCTCAATGCTGAAGTGTTTTTCGACCTTTTTTCTGTTGCCCCTGCGCCCCAGGGCCTTCGCCGTCAGCTCGCGGCTCTTCGGGCCCGGCCGGCGGCGGGCCGCCGCCGCGGCGATCTCAGCCAGCGTCTGTTCTGTCGCCCTGAGCAGATCCTCCCGCTTCCGGGCCCTCTCCTCCCGCAGCCGGGGATTGAGGCAGACCAGCAGCCGCTCGCCGGGAAAGTCCGGGGACACGGTCTCGGCGACCTGATCCTCAGCGAGCCTCGCCGGATCCAGCGCCGCCGGCGCGTCCTTCCCCTTCTTCACAAGCTTCCGGATATCGGCGCTCCTGAGCGCCGATATCCAGTCAAGGCCGAGAGGAATCAGATCCTCCCTGACGCGGGCCGACGTGATCATGCCGCGGTCGCCGACCAGCGCGATGTTCTCAACCCGGAAACGGCGGCGCAGCTTCTCCGCCTGGCCCCTGACGGTGTCCGGATCGGCGGTGTTTCCGCTGAACACCTCGACGGCGACCGGGGTTCCGTCCCCCGAGCAGACCAGGCCGTATGTGATCTGCATTTTCCCCTTCTTCCCGTCCCTGCTGTGCCCGAAGGCGGCGAGCGGGCATTTCCTTCCCTCGACCCAGCTTGAGCTCACGTCATAAAGCGCCAGGGTTCCGCCCCTGAGATGCCGGTTCGCGAGGCTGCGCTCGATCCAGGGCTGGCGCTCCAGCAGCCAGTCCAGCATGTCCAGCATCTCGTTTCCGGTGACGGATCCGAGGCAGAGCTGCTCCCCGAGGCTGGTGGAGGCGGTCTCCGGGTCAAGGGCCCTGGCTGTGGCGAGCTTGGAGGCCGGGTCGATGATGCGGGCCGCGACCGCGGCCGCGGCGAGGCCGCGCATCCGGCTTTTTTTCCGCCCGAGGATGCCTTCGAACCCGAGGCTCCGCATGGTCCCGAGAACCGCCGCCGCGTGGCCGTGCGGCAGCGACCTGCGGATTCCGAACACCTCGTCCGGGGAGCCGAGAACGATTCCGCCCCTGAGCACGGCGCGGAAGCCTTCGATGACCGCCGGCGGCAGACAGGTGAGGTTGGCGATGGTGCGCTTCCTGACCTTCGCGCCTTCGCGCCAGGCCTCCCGGAGCAGGATTGTGTCGCGGCCGCGCCGGTTGGGGATGGTCTCGATGTGGAATGACATGGGCGGTCTCCCTGCGCAATGACAACAATCCATGGCGCCTTCCGTCTCCGTGTCCACAGGATGTGTGCCTGTAACACCATAATAACGCGCACTGTTGCGAAAATACGTCAGTGGGGGCGCGGCCTGAAACCGCGCAGACCGCACTGGAAACTTTTTGACAGGATAAAAGCGGCCCGGTGGCCAAAAAACCTCACGTTTTCAACGTCTTACGGGGAGCGCGGGGGGTTTTGGCAGGTTGAAGTTCCGCTTAGAATTTTGAGAGCCGCCGTTGTTCCTGTCAGAACAGTTGGACGATCAAGAGGAATTTCAGTTATCCTGAGTCCCCGTTGTATATTTTGAAGTATACCCAACTCCTCTAGCGTGGCGAAATTGATGAGTGAGAGCCCGGGTATGGAGTGGTTCGAAGAATTGTCACTGTCACGAACAAGCATTCCATCAGTCACGTATGGCGCTATCCGGTCTATCAGTTCGGTCTGTTCCGGCGTCAGAGTCTTCATCAATTCGCGCACCTCAGCCAATTCCGCTGTTTCCGAACGCACTGAAATCTCGGCAAGAGCTTGCCGCCAATGCAAAGGCAGGCGCGAAAACTCCTCTGGCTTAAGCGACACCGACTTGTACATATCCGGATCGCTCATGCGGTCATCAATTGTGTTTCGCACCCATTGGTCGACTGCCGTAAAAAAGAGTGCCGCCACAGCGGGACCGAGCGTAAAGGTGCCGATGAGCGCCCAAATGGCGAACCTCCGTGTCAACCAGTCTGGCGGCGCGTAGACACGGACTTCGCCAGCTTGCAGGCGCAGCAGCTCTCGCTGTTTGTCCGTAGTATCAGTGGGCATGCTGAAGGGACCTTCCAGCCTGAGTGACGAGTGCTTTCGTCCTGTTCACGGGTAGTTGTCTATCATTTGTGCACTGAAGGGCACGAGAGGGACCGTTACGGGTCCGGATTTCCCCGGAAACCGGATGATCAGGTGTTGCGTTACACGTTCAAGCCCATCGGAGGTTTATGCTATCCGGCAGGTCTATTGAGTCAGACCCGCCAGTCCGGCGATGACGAAGAACACAAGGATGTATCCGATCAATTTGTGAATATAGAAATAGCGTCTGACATAAGTGTTTGACAGATCGACCTTATAGTGTTCCTCGCGGAGACGGATGACCGGCAGCAACATGTCAAGACTATACCAGAAACCCAGTCTTTCAGTTTTGTTGGGGCGGTTAGGCTCACAGCGAAGGACAAGACACCCGATCGCCGTGAATGCTACTATCCATAAAACGGACAAGAAATACCTCCATCCGTAACCATAACCGATGGTCGCCCCAAGTGCCGACAGCCCCAGCCATTTTAGCTTGTTGTGTGGCCAGGATTCCTTCAATTCACGGTTGCGGCCAGCAAACAGAATGTCGTTTGCCATGAACTCATGTCCCGAGGTCTCCAGAACATCCGCCAACTGTTTATAGGGCTGCGGGGAATAGGATTGGTCCAGCGCCAGCCAGTCGACATACCATTCGCTTCCTCTCTGGTGGGGCATCTCCTTTCCACCGGCCTGCAGTCCGCCCAGCCGATCGTAGGTGAAACCCTCCATTTCCAGCTGCAGCTCGGGCGGCCAGCTGTTGATGGTGTCCTGAAGAGCGGAAACCTTCGTGTTCTGCAGGGTCAACATTGGAGGAGAGGATGTGCCATTTCCGTCTGGGAAGTGTTTCCATTGAATGGTCAGATTCTCGGGCAAGCCGAGCACCAGTTCGTCGTCGATCTGGGCCCCTGTGAGATTGAGTTTCCCCAACTCGGCGCCCCTCACATCAAGACTCCCGCGGATGTTGGAGAAGATCAGATCAACCTCCCTGAATGTGCCTTCCCGCATGAGGAGGCCTTGTCCAATCGAGATAAATTCCATGATGAGCCCGTCCTGGAAAACGGTTGCTTTGATCATTGAAACCTGGCCGCCGACATTTGCACCAAGCAAAACCACCTCCCTGAATGTGCCTTTCCGCATGAGGAGGCTTTGGCCAACGGAGATCGAACCCATGTCGAGTCTGCCCTGGAACGCTGAGCCAACCATGGAGATCTGCCCGCCAATGTCCGCTTCTTTCAGATCCACCTCCTGAAATGAGGATATGGCCTCCTCCAACATCGGAGGAGATTCCGCATGTTGTCCCATGAGGAGGCTCTGGCCTACGGAGATTGAGTTCATGTCGAGTTTGCCCTGGAACGCTGAGCCAACCATGGAGATCTCCCCGCCAATGTTGGCTCCACTCAAATCCACCACGTCAAAGGCCGCTTGCTGCATAATGAGGGTTCCGTCGACGGAGATTGAATCCATGATCAACTTGCCCCGGAATTCCGCGCCGTTCGTGGAAAGACTGCCGCCGATGTCAGCTCCTATCAGATCCACCTCTTGAAATGAGGTTCTGACTTTCTCCGACAACGGCGGGGGTTCTGTCGGTCCGTTCATGAGGAGGCTGCCTCCAACTGATACCGCGTTCATGTTGAGATTGCCGCGGAATGTGGAGCCGATCACGGAGAGTTGGCCGCTGATCTTTGCCCCTTTCAGAATGACTTCCTGAAATTCCGCGCCGCGCATGAGGAGACTGCCGCCAACGGAGATCGAACCCATGTCAAGCTCACCAACGAAACTTGATCCATTGAAGGAAAGACTTGACGATGTAACGACGTGCCCCAGTCTCACTGCCCTTTCGAAGGCAGAGTTTGCCAACACGATTGGCCTGTCGAGTTGTCCTCCTTCAAAATTGATCGCGTGGCTGAAGACAGCTCCTTTGATACGAACGCCCCAGTACGGGATGGCGCTGCGGAATGGCTGGTGGAAAAGGACTGTTTCCAGAAACCCTGGGCTCAGCATCCGGCGTTCGTCCGACCATTTGTTCTGGTGCTCTGGACCTGTCGGATCGAATTCTTCCTTCAGATCCTCATCGAAATCTGCGGGGCGGCCTTCGCAGATTTCCCTCCACGCCCATCTGTCAACTTCGGACCATTGCGGGGGAAGGTCCGCTCCGCCGATCCTGCATGGCTGACCGGGAAGCGCCCGTCCGGGCCCGGACGGCAGGTCTGCCGGCTCAGCGTGGGCGATCGATGTGAAGAGACACAGGAATATGGCACAGGCAATATCCGGAATGACACCAGCAGCCAGATTTGTGCGACGGCCGAACCCTTTGCAATTCCTTGAATCGCCGGTCATGCTCGGGCCTCTCAGCGCATTTCCTGGCGACTCAGTAACTCTGCCAACTCCTTGTTCAAGTGGGCAAAGGCGTTGATCACTCCGTCGAATACTTGGTCGAGAGCGCTGCCATACCCTTCGTTCAGAGCCGCCACGTCGAGCCCAAGTTCCTCAAGGCGCCTGTGCACGTCGCCCGTATCATGAGCGTCTGCCATACGAAGATCATAATTGACAAACAACGCCGTGAGAGAGGTGTTTTCGGATGTCAAATCTTCCGGATGCGGGTCAGCTCCAAATGCGTCGACCCGCTCATTCTCGGCATTCAGACGCTCCACGATATTGAGCAAGGCCTGAAGGAGCTTGAGGCTGCGAAATGTCTTGATATCCGAGCGGTCATGGCCAGCTTTCACCAAAAGGTTTTTAAGGAAACCATTTGGAATGTGTTGCCAGAACTCATGAATGTTCTTGCACCGCGAGAGAAACAACTGCTCTGTCATGGCAAGTGGAGCCACCTGCGCCAGGCGTAGTAGCCGAGGATATTTTGACCAGCCAAAGTAATGCAGTTCGGAGCGGGCAAAGCCGACAATTTCATTTGCAGGTTTGGGTTTCAGCTCCAAATCACTGTTCAAGGCCACAAGATGATCGCCAAGGTCAAGAAGCTGATTCACATAACGCTCTGTCTTGGAGACGATATGCTCTTCATCTTGATCAGGCTGTCCTACTTGGGCAGGTTGGAGCACATGTTCATTCGCGTGAATGATTTCGCGGTCAGGCTTGGGTTTATAGAGTTCCCTTATGGGCACCCTGACAGCGTTGCGGCCGACGCGAACACAGTCTGAGAAGGCCCATTGCCCGGGATAGGAAGGGCTGCAGTGCCATTGATTGTCGTCAACCTTAACAGGTGCTGTATCAAAGTGACCGCTCTGTTCATACCGCTCAAGAAAACGATCATCGAGGTATGCGCTCCCAAAATCGGTTAGAGAATTGGCTCTGCAATGGGTCATTGGACCAGCGATTCCTGGCCAAACCAGATCGTCCGCACTCGGTTTGGGACATGGTTCCGGAGACACCGCAGCCACGCTAGCCCAGACCTGAATTAGAAGCCCGCCTTCTTGCTCTCGGATATCGACTTCACACCAGCCTCCGGGCGGCTTTACTCGCACTTGACTCTTTCCATCCATCAGTTTCCGGAGACCGGGACAGTCCGGCAACAGGGCTTCGTAGAAGAAAACACGGACACCGTAAGCGCTCCGCATCCAAAGGTAGCGGCGCAGGTATTCGTTGGACATCGTCCAACAGATATCCCGACTGGGAGAGAAATAGTACTGGGACGAGATTTCCCCCTCCACGACTCCAAGCTCTGGAAGCGCAAGATCATCAAAAATCACTCGCTGCTGTTCTGAACCCAGGCAGCGCGGCGAGAGTCCCAAGGCCATCCAAACCTTTTCCGCGAGATAATAACTGTAGAAGTGGCCATTGCCCCAGGCTGCTACGATGTAGTCATGCCCTGACAGCGAAAGAGTGAATTCCGACAACCCGCCTTTCTTCGTCACATAGGGTGTGGATCCAGACACCAGACCGTCACAAGCCGACCGAAGAACACCCAGCTGGCTGAGCTCCTTCTCTGGAACGAGAGCCATGATCATGTGTAAGTATTCGCGATTTGGACCGTGCTGATCGGCGCAGTATCGCCGCGCTACCTTGACACGAAGCCGGGGGGCACCGCCAACCGTCTCCAATAGACCGCGCAAACGGGCCGGCAGCAGTGCCGCCTGAATTGGAAACTGTTCCAGATAATCGATTGTCACGGCAAAGCTCCTTGTTTCCTCGTGTTGAAGGGGTTCTCCAGACCTGTTCCACATCTTGATATTCTGGATTGTTCTGGTCATTCTGCGGGACTCGGGTATCCCGCAGTCCCCGAATTCTTCCATAGATTTTGGATGTCGTGTTTTGCCAGATACTATACTGGAGAGCGCTGTTGATCACGGCAACGTCGCCCCCCTTTATGCGTCCGCAGATTGCGCGCGACTGAACAGAAAGCTCACTTGTCAAGCGCTGCAGTCAGGCCATACGCCTAGCCAGACCGGTGGCGAGCTTGCGTAAAAAGTCGCAGTACCTTGGACAGGCTCCGGACAGTAGCGCCCTGCCCAGTCCGTCTTTCCCCCCTTCCCCGCCGTCAGCCCCTGAGCTCCCTGATCCGCTCCTTCGGAAAGTGGCGGTAGAACGCGGTGCGGCCGACCGGGAAGCCGCGGATCACGTCGCTGACGAAGGGATAGCCCCTGGTGTCCCGCAGCATCGCCTCCGCCCGGCGGCGCAGCTCCGGCGTCAGCTTGCTCGAGGCCCCGGCGGCTGGCAGGGTCTCCGGAAGCACACATGTCGGGACACCGCAGACGCTGGAAAACCCGAACACGGAAATCCGGCCGAGAACCTGCCGACTCCTGAAAACCCCCCTGCACAGCGCCCGCCTGGTGAGCAAAACGCCACTTGGATGACCTTTGGGCCGCAAAACCGTTCCCCCCGCTCTACGGGCCGGAAAACGGGGTTCTGGGCGAAGTGCCGGAAACCGGCCGGTTCAGGCCTCCGGAGGGGCGGAAATGCAGGGATTCCTTGGCTGAGAACATGATGCTCGCCATATGCTGATGTTCGCACGGTTATCAATCCTGAACAAACTGGATTGGCTTGCCGCAAGCCCGGCAATTCGGCTGGTCAGTCTTTACCTTGATCCCCTTTCCGCAAGTTAACACGAGGTGCTTGCTATGCTCCTGAAATTCTCCTTCAACATCCAAATAGGGATACAATGCTGCAAGACCGAACCTTCCGTCATCAGGACATCCGAAATGCTGAAACTCGAACCGAGGGTGGATGTATCCTGCATGGTGATCACGGACCATCACGCCATCGAGCTTTCGTTGTTGTAGCAAGTCGCGAATTACCATTCCTGCCTCCAGCCGCGATCCTACAGACGCTTGTGCTGTGCCGGATACCCGCACCAAGGCCGTGATACAGTCCAGCTGTTCTTCAGTCGGTGCTTGGCGTTCCAACTCGCGAAGCTCGCGTCGCCTTTTCAATGCCGGTCCAAGGTCACTCAACAGCCAGATGCCAAGCCAAACCACAGCTGGCAAGCTGACCACAATGAGTGCCAACACCCCCATTCCGGTTACATTCATGGTCGTGGGTGTAGCGCGACAGAATCTTTGGAGTCAGGAGTCGTTCCGATGGAGTCAAACGAGAACCCGAGTGAACACATTTTCTCCATGACTCCAACAAGACGTCACGATGTCACCAAATAGCGGGATAGGGTATCCATCTGTTGCGCAATTGGCAGGAAAAGTGAGTCGAATCCTTTGAGTCAATCTAGTCACCGTTTCGGGACTCCAGTTCCGGGCTCGAATGAGATCCCTTCGACAATAGGCGGATTGCTGTCTGGAAGTCGTCAATGGCCTCTTCGTGGCGGCCGAGTGCGACCTTCGACCTACCGCGATTTAAGTGGGCGCTATTGCTAGGCTTCAGATCAATGGCTTTGCTGAAGTCGTCAATGGCCTCTTCGTGGCGGCCGAGCGCAGCATTAGAAAGGCCACGATTATAATAGTCGACGGCATCGCCCGGTTTCAGATCAATGGCTTTGCTGAAGTCGTCAATGGCCTCTTCGTGGCGACCAAGTTTAGCTTTCGAAATGCCGCGGAAGTAGTAGTCAATGGCATCGCCCGGTTTCAGTTCAATCGACTTGCTGAAGTCGTCAATGGCCTCTTCGTGGCGGCCGAGCGCAGCATTAGAAAGGCCACGATTATAATAGTCGACGGCATCGCCCGGTTTCAGATCAATGGCTTTGCTGAAGTCGTCAATGGCCTCTTCGTGGCGACCAAGTTTAGCTTTCGAAATGCCGCGGAAGTAGTAGTCAATGGCATCGCCCGGTTTCAGTTCAATCGACTTGCTGAAGTCGTCAATGGCCTCTTCGTGGCGACCAAGTTTAGCTTTCGAAATGCCGCGGAAGTAGTAGTCAATGGCATCGCCCGGTTTCAGTTCAATCGACTTGCTGAAGTCGTCAATGGCCTCTTCGTGGCGACCAAGTTTAGCTTTCGAAATGCCGCGGAAGTAATGAGCCGCATCGCCCGGTTTCAGTTCAATCGACTTGCTGAAGTCGTCAATGGCCTCTTCGTGGCGACCAAGTTTAGCTTTCGAAATACCGCGGTAGAAGTAATCGACGGCATCGCCCGGTTTCAGTTCAATCGACTTGCTGAAGTCGTCAATGGCCTCTTCGTGGCGACCAAGTTTAGCTTTCGAAATGCCGCGGCGGAAGTAGTCGACGGCATCGCCCGGTTTCAGTTCAATGCCCCTGTTATAGTCGTCGATGGCCTCTTCGTGGCGACCGAGTATTGATTTAGCGCGGCCGCGGAAGTAATGAGCCGCATTGCTAGGCTTCAGATCAATGGCTTTGCTGAAGTCGTCAATGGCCTCCTCGTGGCGACCAAGTTTAGCATTGGCAAGGCCGCGGCAGTAGTAGTCCCTTGCATCGATCGGCTTCAGTCCAACAGCCCTGTTAAAGTCGGTAGTGGCCTCCTCGAGGCGGCCGAGCCTTGCATTGGAAGTGCCGCGGAAGTAGTGAGCTGCACTTGTAGGCTTCAGTTCAATGGCTTTGCTAAGGTCGTCAATGGCCTCCTCGTGGCGACCAAGTTTAGCTTTCGAAATGCCGGGGCTTAGGTTATCAACTGAGTCGACCGACTCCGAGCCAACTGTCTGGTTTAGGCCGACTTTGGCCTCCTCTTGGACACCACTAGCCTCTGCAGCTTGCGACAACTCCGAGGTTTTATGTAGGTTTGCTTGATTGATTGCGAGACCCTGAATTTCACCCAGATTTTTTTCTGCTTCCTTGCGATAGTCTGAAGTCCCTTGTGCCTCCACTTGTGCCCTCTGTCTAAAGGCCTGGATTGATTTCAATGCTTTGTGGGCTTCCAACACTGTGTGTTGGGTCTCTTGCGATGCATCTTTGACTTCTCTTTCAATCTGACGAAACCTCTCGAACCCCAAGTATCCAAAGCCGATCGCAATTATTCCTCCAGCAGTAAGCAGGAATGCAATGAAACCCAACCACCGTTGGACGGCTTCGATTTCCATATCTAGGAATTCCCTGCGCAGGTCATTGAAACGACGATCCAACTCAACCGACACCGCGCCAGTTACGTTAGGATTATTGTCGGTCGATAACGCTATAGCGAGGTCAGCATCATCTTCTGGCATTCGACGGTCAAGTTCGTTGGCCGCTGCCTGGAGCGAATTGTCCTGTTGGTCACTTTCGTCGATCTGCGGAGAGGATTCTCCTTCAGAAGCCGCGGGCTGTTCAGTTGCCTGTTCTGCTGGACTTTGGGCTAGTGCTGTTCCATGCGTCAGCATAAGACTTGCAACCAATGTCGCGGCAAAACTACGCACAAGACAGCTGAACATGACTACTTTCTCTCGAAAGACACCATTTAGTAGGGTTGGTCCTTTTAGCAAATTCCTAGAGACCGTCAATTGAACGAAAGAACGCTGACCAAGTGCTATCAGTCTGTAAGCGCCGGCCCGGTGGATTCTCTACTCTGTTGTGCTCCCACGGGTGGCTTGATCGGAGTGAATTTGTACTGGACCCCAATGCAAATCCGTTTGTTGTTTCGATGTGAATGTACTAAGTCGAAACTTTGGAGTCAGCATTCACACTGTCTAAAGCCGATTAATGGCCGACTTCGTCTCCATTGAACGTCTGGATGACGTTGAACGCCAGCACCACCCGGTCGCAGCCGGACAGGTTGGGCTCCACGTAGTGCTGGATCCACGACGGGAATATCACTATCCTTCCGGGGAGCGGTTCAACCGAGAGGTCGCTGTGGGCATAGCGGCGTGAATCGGGATTGCCCGCCCAGTGCTTGAGCGGAACGTTGCTGCCGCCGGGTGGCGTGATGATCGACCACAGGGCGTTGATTTCCGAATCTCCGGCGATCCCGAACTCGCTCCACATCTCCTTGCATGCCAGGCCGGTGCACCACATGAACTGCGTGTAGGGACTGCCGCGCTCGACCAGTGACAGGGAGCTGTGCCAGGAACCCACGCGGGGATCGGTCGAGCGGACACAGCCGGCGTCGATTTGTCGCACCTCATCGAGATCCGTCACCAGGTCCCTGTTCATCGTCTCGATCTCCGGCCCGGCAAGGTCAAACTGTATCACGGTCGACACGAAGACGTGCTGCTGGCGCTGGCCGTGGTGGTGTCGATCCCCTCGGTGAGAGAGCGGAGGCCGAACCCCCTCTCCTCCAGCCGCCTGACTGTCGCCACCAGCTGCGGCAGGCTCCTCCCCAGCCGGTCCAGCCTCCAGACGACCAGGATGTCGCCCTCCCGCATCCAGTCCAGCGCCTCGGCAAGGCCGGGCCGGTCCGAGCGCGCCCCCGAGGCCCGGTCCTCGAAGATCCGGCCGCATCCGGCGGCCCTGAGCGCGTCGAGCTGCGGCTCCGGGTTCTGGTCAAGGGTCGAGACCCGCGCGTATCCCGCCAGCATTGTGTCACCTGTTCGGAAAAGGCCTGCGGGGCCAGTCTATCCGGACACCGGATGTGGAACAAGGTTTGCGGACAGGAATCCGGCTGGTTCCGCGCGGTTTTCAGGCGGCCGGGGAGATATTCGGAAAACGGCCGTTAAAAGAACGGGTTGGCCGGCGGCGCGGCGCGGGAAGGCCGCCCTGTCTTTTTCCGCTCCCGGCGCTATCATCAGCCCGGCGCCGCCGAGCCGACTCCAAACACACGTGCCCGGCGGCGCGCTGTCAATAGAGCGGTTTATGCCGGCCGCCGTTTGACGGCCGCCGGCGCGGCGGCGCATGCTGCGGCGGCTGACAGAGACGGAGGACGCGCCGTGACAGGGACAGCCCGGGGACCATTCAGATCGCTCCAAAGCCTAGCCGCGGCGGCTCTTGCCGCGGCTCTCGCGGCCGGCGGCCCCGCCCATGCCCAGGACACCGCCGCCGGCGACAGACCCAGATGCGGTGACGAAAGGAGATCGGAATGCTGGGCCGAACTGGCGAACAGGCCCGGCTGCCTTGTTTTCAGCCGCCGCCACCCGCCCGGCCGGGAGTCGAGCTGGTCCGGCGCCTGCGCCGGCGGCGCGGCGCACGGCGAGGGAACCCTGACCTGGACCGGGGAGAGCTTGTCCGGCCGCGGAACGGGATCGTTCGAGCACGGCATAGCCGCCGGACGCTGGGTCGAGCGGCGGGCCGACGGAAGTGTCTTGGAGGGCCCCTATGCCGACGGCGTGCGGCACGGACACTGGGTCCTCCGGAGTGCTGACGGGGATGTCGGGGAGGGCCCTCTTGTCGACGGCGAGCAGCACGGACACTGGGTCGAGCGGCGGGCCGACGGAAGTGTCTTGGAGGGCCTCTATGCCGACGGCGAGCAGCACGGACACTGGGTCCTCCGGAGTGCTGACGGGGATGTCGGGGAGGGCCCTCTTGTCGACGGCGTGCGGCACGGACACTGGGTCGAGCGGCGGGCCGACGGGGTTGTCGGGGAGGGCCCTCTTGTCAACGGCGAGCAGCACGGACACTGGGTCCTCCGGAGTGCTGACGGGGTTGCCGAGGAGGGCCCCTATGTCAACGGCGAGCAGCACGGACACTGGGTCCTCCGGAGTGCTGACGGAAATGTCTTGGAGGGCCCCTATGTCAACGGCAGGCGGCACGGACACTGGGTCGAGCGGCGGGCCGACGGAAGTGTTGGGAAGATCCGCTATGTGCACGGCGAGAGGCAGTGACCGCGGCGGGTCGGGCATCTGCCCATGTTTTTTCCGCTGAGCGGCACGAAATCGCGCACCGTTTCCGGCGATGCCGCCTCTGAACGGGCGTTTTGTCCGCGCACGGATAGAGAGACAGCCGGAAGGCCCGCGGGAGCGGCGGAATGGCCGCCCCTGAAACCGTCCGCCAAACGGCCGTTTTTCGGAGTGGTGTTCAGCACACCGGCTATTACAGGGAGCAGCCCTTGAAGATCTGCGGTTGGACCGGGAGCCTGATACCGGAAAACATCACGCGATCACCGCCCGGATCCGTTCGTAGAGCGCCTTCCGGAGATCATCTTCCTTCCCGGCTTCCCAAAGGATGGTGTTGTACTGGCGCAGGTCGAAATGGACGTGATCGATGAGGTCGGAGCGGCAGGTCCAGATCACCCGCTTGCCGAGGCCGTGCGCAAACCCCGCCTCGTAGTAGACACCGCCCCTCGCAACCGCCGTCTTTCCGGATTCGGCTTGCTCATCCTTCAGCAGTCCGCATGTGAAATCGCAGATCAGGAAGCGGGCCCGCCGGATCTCGGCGACGATCTCGTCACAGATCTTGTTGGAATGCTCCTTCAAGTTTATGGGGAGCGGAGTGAACCCCGCATCCCTGACCGCCGGCGCGATCCCTTCTTCCAATGCGGTTTTGACTTCATCGTCAAACCACATGGCGACGAACGCAGTGTTCGGCACCACAGCGTCACCCCCGGTCTCAAGCCGGTTGAGGCCGGCGAGGGTCAGCATATGACGATATTGGAGCTTATCGCCGGAGGTGTTGCGCACAAGGTTGGCTGATTCCAGTTCCTTCAAGAGACATTTCATCTCTTGCGGATCCTCACCACAGCCTGTGGCTGCTTGAAAAACCCGTATGTCGTCTTTCTCTCTGGAGGCCAAACAGGCCGGCGGCTTGCCGATTGCATGCAGCGCCCGGTCGATACGCTGTTCGGTCGTTAGGGGCGGGCGCCGGGCTAGTTCCTGGATGCCGGCCTGGGTGAGCACCGGAAGTTCCGCTTCTTCTTCATCGTCCAGCGCATCAAAGGCGGCGTTCCGTTCCCAGATCCAGGAAGAGACCCGCTTTCGGGTTTCTTCGCCGGGCGCCTCGATTCGGCTGGGCGGAACTCGGTCGGGAATCATGAACACTCCGCCGGCGCGGGGTGACCAGACGCTGCGGAGCGCGCGGAAAGCGGTAAAGCCGCTGCTCTCAGGCAGCCGCGCCTTGCAATTCGGCCAGACCGGACATTGGTCCCGATTCCCGCTTTGTCGCAGTAACCGCTTCAGTTGCTCAAAATCTCTCCTGGTCATTCTCTGCATCGTTGATCCCTGCTTTTCCATCATTCCCGCCTGTCCTCCTGAACGCCGTCAGGGCCGTTCGAGCCCCGCCTCGTCGTAGATCTTCTTGAAGAACGGCTTCAGAAGCTCCGAAGGATCGGCGTCGTAACCTTCGATCTGAAAACGGTCTTCTATCCTGTCCTTGAGTATTTTCCCGAGGTAATCACCGGTGCCCATGTTTGAGTTGAGTCCAAGACGACAGCCCTTGACACCCTCAAGAGCGACCCCGACTTCCAGCGGGAGCGCCAAGTCCAGTTGTTGCTTGGCCACGTCCAGGAAATTCCGCAACCCCTCCTCGAACGTCTTTTCAACCCCGCCTGTCGGCACGAAAGGGTCGGTGACTGCCGCCCGTGTCTTCGGGCCGACGAGTTCGCAGTCAATCCCGTACAAGCTGCGGTCATTCAGCAGGATGCTCGCGGTGTGCACACTGAATTCACTGTCGTCGGCCAAGACTGCCATGGCCGCTCCGTTTGCAACCCTTGCGAAACTCGTCCCATTCCAGCGATCCGAGGACAAAGGCTTCAGTGATGTCTGCACAGTTTTCTGGGCCCGCACATTGGTCAGCGGCGGGCTATGGCTCGTGGATCGCAGGCACAGCAGAACCTTCGCTCCTTCCGGGAAACTGTATTGCCTGTCCGGGTTCCGCCGCCGGAGCCCGTCTGTCAGCGGAAATTCTTCTACCAGCGGCCCAGTGTCGGCTGCGCCTGAATCCCCTTCCCGCTTCCCTTCCTCCCGCACGATGGTCTTGATTGCCTTCGCAAGGTTCCCGGCCAGCTGTTCCCGCGCAGCGCGGCGCGCTTTACGCGCCGGTTCATCCGATCCTTCGCCGGAAGTCCGGTACCGGGCCGGCCAGCGCCGGTGCCGGAGGTCGAACGGAAGATCTCCGCAGTCCCCGAATTCCTCGTTGAACACCGCAAGGACCCTTTTCCCGCCCAATGCGTGAAGAGCGTATCCATACTCGATCAGCACGTTGGGATTGGGCGCCGGCGATTCCGGCTTCCCTTCCCGGCAGCCGGTGAAAGTCAGATCGGCGACAAACGCATCGCTTTCCCGGATCTTCTGGAGAATCGTTTCGGCAACAGGCGGGCTGCCCGCCTTTCCCTGCGTATCCTGATCAATCTCGACCTCGACCCGCGGCGCATCATCTATGGCCAGGTCGTCCTGGAGTTTCTCCGCGGCGTCATCCAGCGCCTTCCGGACCAGTGATCGGCAAACGTTGTCGGGCCTGTCGCTCTGCCATGCATAGAATACTTTGAAATCAGCCATGGTCCGGCCGCGTATCCGCGGCTGGCGCAGCGGTCAAGTTGCAGCGTCGGCCGCTGAATTCGGGCCTGCAGCCAACTCGCAGCCGCGGCCCAATGCAACTTCTTCCCAGTTCGGTCCGGCAGAGTTCCTTGATCTTGGCAGCCCACCCTGCCCTGTTCGCTCAACGATCCAGACTGTGTGAAACTCTTCGGGAGAGATTTCCATCTAACCAAACGGAGTTGCAGAGTTGGCTAAGGCACCGCACGGATCTCTGGACTGGAGATTTCTCCATTCCCCGTAGACCGCACCCGCTTCAGACATGCTCCCCCTGACCCAGGATATGCTCTGCACCCTTCAAGCCGAGCCTGTTCGGACCCGCCCATATCAGATAGTAAAGTGGTGCCTTCCGTGTGTTTCGTATCAATCTTGGGCTGGAGACGAACGGAAACAGCGCGCTCAGCCGCTCAATGTACAGTTCAAGCAGGCGTTCTGGGACACCGCTCTTCTTGATCATTACCTCGCCGAACAGGTCGGTTCCGCTGTCATAGGCCACCTTGCGCCACTTATCAGTGCCGAAGCAACTCGTCAGTTGCGCACTCCAATTGTCCGGCACCGAACCAGACTTCGTGATAAGCCTGTTGATTGCCATCGCGACAGGAAAATTGATGATAACCTCCATCGTGCGCGTTTTGGCAAGCGCGGCCAGAGTTGCCCATTCCAGATGTGCACCGTACGGGTCGAGAAATGCCACACCGCGCACATTCGGCTGCCGGAGGTACGTGACCAGTTCGCGGATCTTTGGGTTGCAGTCACCCGCCTCAATCGTCACGCCGTTAAGACCCTCGGTAACTTGCCGCAACGTGTCAGCGCGATGTGTATCCAAGTCAAAGAAGTAATAGCGATGGAAACGATTGCGGATGTTCAACGCGCGGATTGGCGATCCAAGAATATACTTTTCTTGGGCTTCGGCATCACTGGGTTCCTCAAGGAAAAACCCCTCAACCATAGTTGACGCGCCGTTCCGCACCCGGGCTCTGCAAGCCCCGGCGAACGCATCGATGTATACCCGCTCGAACGGCTGCCTGCGGAGGGCGGTGCCGTAAAACTCCAAATATTTCTCAAGGGCGTTAAGTTTCGTTTTTGCCCAAGGCCCGACCGTGTTTTCTCGATGGGCCTTTCTCATGACAACCGCGCTATGACGGCATCCGGCACAATCTGCCAAGGGAATCCGTTCCACTCCTTGCCTTCAAGCATCCTACCGCCAGATTTCGGTCTTGCGCCTCCCCATTGCTTGAAGAAGAAAGCGGTGCCGGAACTTTCGCACGCAATACGAAGCTCCGTTGACCATTCGGGATGCATGCGGCGCGCGCTCGGGCCACTCTCGCCACCGACAATCGCCCATGCGATTCCTGTGAGATCTACGGCACCTATGGGGCCGAGAAGCGGTTCAAAGGATATGAACCGCGCTTCCGAATTGATCTGCAGCAAATGCATGATCCGGCCCTTGTGCGCTGCATCCTCGACCGACACGCCCAGCCAGATGTGCTCCGGCGCAGGGCCCCCGCCATATCGTTTCCGGACATAGTTGCGCATCAACGAGCTGCGCTTGGTCAGGACTTGGTAGATGTGCCAGTCCACCGCCTCCATTGTGCTGAAAACACGATCAATGAACCGGCGATCGACATTCTTGTGGAAAAGGTCGCTCATCGAGTTCACAAAGATCATGCGAGGTTTTTTCCAGAGGGATGGCTGAACGAGACGCGAGGGCCACAGGCGCAAATCAAACCCCTGTTCATAGGGGTGTCCCTCAATTCCGCGCCAACGCTCGGCAAACCTCTCGGCATAACAGTTGTCGCATCCGGGACCGACTTTGGTGCATCCCGTTACTGGGTTCCATGTCGCATCCGTCCATTCGATTTCCGATTTCTGTGCCACGCCTCATGTCCACTTTTTGGGCAACACTACAAAAATTCGGACCGACGGGAAATTAATTTCCCTAGCTGGGATGCCAGACGTGCAGCAGGGGTGGCGTCATGACCGTCAGGCGGCTTGCCGCTCTTCGGCCTGTTTCTCCAGCGCCGCGACGTAGGTGCCCATGACAGTCTCGACGAACTCGCTGGGAGAGGCGCCGCGCAGGTGCGCCTGCTCGGCGATCCGGTTGGGCAGGTTTTCGCCCAGATTGTACTGGGTGGTGACCTGGCGCTCGCCGTGCCGCTCCCAGTTCCGCGCCAGGTTTTTCAGCGTGATGCAGATCTGCCGGCCCAGATTGATTCCTTCGGGCGCGTTCTCGCGCAGCTCAACCACCAGCCATGGCGGGATCACCATCGGACGCGGCTGTCTGCGGTTCCGGTGAGCGGCGGGCTTCCGGTTGTGTCTGATGGTCGTCGTGTGTGCCACTGCCCTGCTCTCCTTACCCTTCGCACAGTCACTGAACCTTGCCATACAAGCCGTTTCTGTGCAACAGTTTTCGCGTCGAAACCGCGGGATTATGACATGAAAATAGGATACGCGCGCGTCTCCAAATCCGACGGCGACCAGGACACGGCGCTGCAGACAGACGCACTCAAAGCCGCCGGCGTGAAGCCGGAGCACATCTACGAAGACCGCGCCTCGGGGCAGGCGGAAAACCGCCCCGGGCTGGATATGTGCATGCGGGTCCTCCGCAAGGGCGACACGCTGATAGTCTGGAAGCTCGACCGGCTGGGGCGGAACACCCGCCATCTGCTGGAGCTGGTGCGGGACATGGAGCGGCGGGGCATCGCGTTCCGCGTGCTGGACGGCCTCGGGGCGGTCATCGACACCTCCTCGCCCTCCGGAAAGCTGACCTTCGCGATATTCGCCGCTTTCGCCGAATACGAGACAGCGCTGATCCGCGAGCGCACCCGCGCCGGCCTGGCGTCCGCCAGGGCGCGCGGCCGGAAGGGCGGACGCAGACCGATTGACCCGGATCGCGTGGCGGCGGTCGCCGCCGCGCTGCGCGGCGGACAGACCGTGACGCAGACGGCGAGGGTGTTCGGCCTGGCGCGCTCGACCATCCTGAAATACGCGCACAGCGACGGCGAGCTGCGGTCAGCCGGGCGGGAGCTGCTCGCGGAGACTGACGAACGCAGGGCGGCCGGCTGACGGCGGAGGAGTGTTGTGATGCGGAAAATCTGGCAGAGCGGCGGTTTCGCGGAAATGCTGGGCGGCCTCACCGGGCTGCGGAGGGTCCTCTGGGAATCTCCGGAACAGGCGGAAGAGCATCTGCCGGCGGCCGGCGGCGCGCAGCTCAACGAAATCTGTCCGCGGGGCGTTCCGCTGCTGCATATCGCGGCGATCTCACCCATGCCCGCGGCGGCGGCGGCCGTGCGGGCGCTGCTGGCGGCGGGCGCACGACCGGAGCAGACCGACGCCATAGGGGCGCCGGCGGCCTGCTGGGCGGCGCGCTGGGGCACAGCGGAGATGCTGGACATTCTGACCGCGGCCGAGCTGCCGCTGCGCGACGAGGCCGGGCGGCAGATCACCCACTGGTGGGCAATGGGCGATCCGGACCGCGGCGAGGCCACCGAAGACGTTCTGAAGGGGCTGGGATGCGGCTTTCTGCCGCCGGACGCGCGCGGGGCCACCCCCGCCCACTGGGCGGCGGCCGTCGGCGGCCGCATGCGCCGCCTGCTGGCGATCGAACCCGGCGCTTGGACAGTCCCCGACGGACAGGGGTTCCCTCCGATCTTCTGGGCCGCCGGGGCCGGTTGCTCCTACGCGGCGGTTCCGGAGCTTCTCGAGGCCGGCGAGCGGCCGGACGCGAAGGCCGGCGGCCGGACGGCGGCGGACGTGGCGGCGGATCCGGAAGGATGGGCCCGCGCCGCCGGGCATTCCGCGCCGCCGGCGGATTTCGGGCCGTGAGGGGGCTCTGGGCCGCGGCGGCGCTCGCTTGCTCCGCCGGCTCAGTCGAAGCCGCCTTTGAGCTTATCCTTCCGGATCCGCCGGCTCAGCCGGCGCCGGCGGAGGCGCCGTCCGCCGCCGCCGGCGCGCCGCCTGGACCGGCGTGCTCTTCGGTCTGGGTGCGGGCAGGCGACACCCTGGCCGTCATCGCCGGGCGCGAGCTGGGCGATGCGTCGCGCTGGCGCGAGATCCAGGCGCTGAACGGAATCACCGATCCGCGGCGCGTCCCGGCCGGAGCTATGCTTGCCCTGCCCTGCCCGGAGGGCGGCCGGCGGCCAGCGGCCGCGGTTCCGGTGACGCGGGCGGAGGCGTCAGACGGCCAGAGAGCGGAAAGCCGCCGGGAGGCGGGCGGGGAGCCGGACTGCTCCGCGGTGACGCGGTTGGGCGACAGCCTCTCCGCGATGGCGGAGCGCGAGCTGGGCGATGCGTCGCGCTGGCCGGAGATCCAGGCGCTGAACCATATCCGCGAGCCCGACAGCATCGGGCCCGGCTGGACGCTTGAGATTCCCTGTCCCGGAACGGCCGCGCGGGATC
Source organism: Paracoccaceae bacterium (assembly GCA_965221935.1). GTDB lineage: Bacteria > Pseudomonadota > Alphaproteobacteria > Rhodobacterales > Rhodobacteraceae > JAPOXR01. The sequence continues at coordinate 26,197 of CBDCSZ010000010.1, read as the reverse complement.
CCCGGGATCCGCCGGAGCCGGTTCCCCCGCCGATGCCTGCCCCGGCGGAGACGGCGGCGATGATCGGTGACGGAACCGAACAGAAAGATGAGAAAGATGCTCCGCCGGCGAGCGTTGGCGAGGCTCTGCTCAGCATTCCGCAGACCGCCTGCCACACGCAGGTCGCCAAGGGCGACACGCTGGCGCTGATCGCCGGGCGCGAGCTGGGCGATGCGTCGCGCTGGCCGGAGATCGCCCGCATGAACGGCATCGGAAACCCCGACCGGATCGAGGCCGGCCAGCGGCTGGCCCTCCCCTGCCCGGACAGCGCGACCGGTGTGGCGGAGCTGGAGGCGGCCCCAGAGCCTCAGGCCGCGGAGACGGCGGAGGCCGGGGACGAAAAGCCGGTGTGGCGGGCGGCTCCCGGAGAGATGCTGGACGATGTCATCTCCGGCTGGTCCCTGCAGGCCGGCTGGACGCCGATAATCCTCGAACGCTGGGAGTGGCGGCTGGACCGGCCGTTCCAGCACCGCGGCGGGTTTCTGGAAGCGGTGAAGGAGCTGCTCAGCGGATTCCCCAAAACAGGTGAGGCGCCGGGCGTGACCGTCTATCAGAATAAAGTCATTCTGCTGGCCTACCGCTGATGCGGGCGGGCCCGGAAATCTGAGGGGAAGTGGCTGGAACAGCCTCCGGCAGACTGGCGCGGGCGGCAGCCGCGCTGTCCGCCGTCATCCTGCTGCCGGCCGCCGGCGCCGGGCTTTGGCTGCTCACACACAGTCAGGACGGACATGTCCTCCCGGCCGGCGGGTGGCCGGCCGTCGCCGACAGCCGGCTGGCCGCGCTCCGCGTCGCGGAGAAACGGGAGGCCGTCAGCCTGGCGGACTCCGAGGCGTCGGCGCGGCGGCATCCGGCGCACCAGTGTCTGACCGTCAGGCAGTGGCTTCTGGCCGTGCATTCCCAGCTCCAGACCCGCCTCGCGGGCGAATGCCGCCTCGAGGGCGGACGCTGGACGGGGGCGTTCACCGGAAGGCCGGTCGCAGACGCCCGGCTGCTCGAGACGGCCCCTGTGATTCCCCTGGCGGAGGCCGCGGCCGCCGGACTGCGCGGCGCTGATCTCCGGCGGTGGCTGCAGCCGGCTGAGGCGGACGCCTGGCTGTGGATGCCGGTCCTGCGGCGGGCGGCGCGGGCGCGGGGACAGCGCGGCTTCGCCGAATGGCGGCCGCCGCGGCGAGATCTGGCGTGCGCCTACGCCCGCCGTTGGCTGGCGGCCAAGGCGCGTTTCCGCCTGACCGTCACTGAGGACGAGAGGCTAGCGCTGGCCACGGTCCTGTCCGGCTGCGGGCGGGTCGGAGAAAACTCGGACCGAGCAGGCCGCCCGGTCCTGTCTCAGTCCGGAGCCGTCTCTCCAGTAGGCGCGCTGTCGGCCGGGTGAGGGCCAGATCGTTCGCGAGGCGGCGATGGCCGATTCTCGGATGGCGCATCAGCAGGCACGCCGCGACCGCCAGCACGCGCCAGCTCAGCTTAGACGAGCGCAGCAGCGCGCCGGAACGGAGCGAAAACTGCCGGCGGCGCGGGCAGGAGCGGCAGCGGTGGGTCATCGTCCGGTGGGTCGTCTGCTGCGACACATCGCCGGAGCCGCAGCGCGGGCAAACCGGCCCGTCAGGCCACAGCCTCTCTTCCCACCAGCGGCGGGCCTCCTCCTCGCCGGGAAAGCGCCGCAGCAGATGCCCGGTGGCGGGCAGCGGGCGGCGGCGCGGCTTTCGCTCTTCCAAACGCATCAGAAATCTCCGTTTGCCGCCAGTCTGCCGGTTTTTCTCCACTGTGTCACGGTGAATTGGGACTTTTCTTTCACCCTGATGCGAAAACGGCCCTCAGAGCCACACACAGGCGCGGGAACGGTTTTCAGGGCCCCCCAGCGGAATGCGGCTGATGTTAAAAAAAACGGCCTTTCTGAGCCGCTGACGGCAAAAAGGCGGATAAGGAAGAGAAAACCGCGGAGGGACCGCGTCAGCGGATCATCGGCCCGTTGATTCCCTCGTACATGTCCCACCGTCCCGGCATCTGGGGCGCGTTCATCTCCCAGTCCAGAATCATCAGCAGATGGCCGAAGCTGTTCGCGAACGGAATGATGTCCTGCGGATCCCCGTCGGTTCCGATCTGCCTGGCGGACGCGAAGCGGCCGGTCAGGCGGGTTCCGGAGGCCTTGGCGAAGACGCTCCGCGGCCCCAGCTCATGGCCGTCCTCGGCTCCGGTCAGGACCGGGCCCGCCAGGCCGCCGGCGTGAAGCCGGAATGTCTGCGGCGGGGCGAGGTCTCCGTAGACCAGGTGCGTGTGGCCGCAGCGCGTCTCGTAAAACCGGTTGACCGCCCAGACGTCCGGCCCGGTGAACATCTCAAGTCCGAGGCGGCCCGCCGCCTCATTGAACTGCTCCGTGTTGTGGTGTGGCTCCGGGACAAACTCAGACCACGGCCATTCCAGCAGACCCTCTTCAGGCCATTCGTATCCGCCGGGAACCGCGTGGGCCGGGAACAGAGGTTCGGGCGGGCCAAGAGTCTCACGCATGTCATCTCTCCTACATGCTGCCGGGTGACGGGGACGGCGACGGGGAACGGGCGGCCTCGCGCGTCTTCGCGCGGGCGGCGCGGTCCAGGCGGCGCTGCGCCGCGTGCTCGCGGAGAAGCGACACGTGCGCGGGATCCGGACTCACCGCGATCAGGCCGCGGCCGCCGCCGCCTCTTCCGGGTTGCCCGTAATGACGCTTGGTGGCGGGAGAGACATGGCCGGCCAGCGCAGCGGTCTCCTCCGGCGACAGGGCCGACTTCGCCCTGTCGATGAAATCGTGGCGGAACGCATACAGCGTCAGCGGTTCCCGGCGGTCCGGGAACAGCATGACGGCGGCGCGCTTCAGACGGTTGTTAATCCGTCTCTGCGCCGCTGACCACGCGCCGGCGTGCTCCAGAGTGCGCGACGCCGCGGCGGCGCAGAACACCGCCGTTTTAAGCCGCATCTCGGAGGCGGTGATGTTCAGCGAGCGCACCGTCGGCAGGCCCTTCGCCACAGCCCAGCCGCTCTTTCTGGTGCTCACGCTGAGCCAGACCTCTCCCAGCTCGAGCTGGCGCTCAAGCATCGACCGGGCGTGGCGGACCCATTCCGCTCGGCGGTGCAGAGGCGGCGGCGGCCGCGCCTCAAGCGCCTCCGCGTACATCTCTTCGGCCAGCAGCGCGAAGGGCGAGCTCTCTGTTTTCACCGACATCCGCGCTGAGGGCCATTCAGCCGGGCGGAGGCCGACCGTCCACGACGCCTGGGCCATGACGGCCGTCAGCAGGTCCGTCATGGCCGGCGGGCTGTCCTGGCGAAGGAGGTCAACCTCAGACCACTCGCCCGTCAGCCGGTCACTGAGATCGGCGAGCATCCTGGCGGTGATCGGCCCGAAGCCGCTTTGAGGCGGTTTCGGGGCGGCGGCACCGGCCGGATCCCGGAGCCAGACCTCCGCTGAAGAGTCCTGCAGAGGCCCGGAGGCTTCGCGGTACAGCCGGTCGGTGCGGGCGGCGAGGTCCGCGACGCGCCTCGGAAGAGTAGGATCCGCGCGCTGGATCAGGGCGAGGACGCCCTGGCGCGCCCACGGATTGGCCGCCATCCGGCGGCGGACCAGGCTTTCAGTCTCAGGGTCGCCGGCGGCGCGCGACAGGGCTTCAATGGCTTCGATCTCGGCCGAGGCCGCGGCGGGGGAGATGACTCCCTGGCTGCGCGCCTCGATCGGCGAACGGATCAGGGCGTCCCATGAAATCTCGGCGTGCGGGCGGTCGTCTCCGGACTCCAGCGCCAGCGCGAAAAACCGGTTCGCCGCGTCCTTCAGGATCTCCACCTGCGCTGCGTTCATCTCCCAGGCCTCCTCATCAAGCTCCGCCATCCAATTATAGCGCGGAAGGGCTGGCTGGCCAACAGCGGCGCGGCGTGAGCCGCGCCTTCAGGGCGGGGCCGGGCAAGGGCGGCTGTTTGCCCAGGACGGGCGGGTGTGTGTCATTCATGTGAGACCTCCTTATCCGTCAGGCGGCGGACGGGGGCGTCCTCGGGGACCGATCCGCCGGCGGCGGCCGGACTGACGGATCATTGCGCCGCAGCCTGCGCCATCCGGTGAAACATATCGGGCGGCGCGGCGGAGGCAAGGCGTGGAGCGGAAACGGCAATTGATGAGGATAAAAGCGGAGATAGTGGTGGATATGGTCAAAAAACATCTTTTTTTTCAATGGCCGGGGTCCGGGGGTTTCCCCCGCCTGCCAGGGTCTCCGTCAGGAGACCGGCAGTGTGATGAAGCGTGAAGGGCGGCTGTGAGGACGCCCCTTCCCGCTCGGACAGACAGTCTGCCAGGGCGGCGGAACAGGGAGGTCTGTGTATCTGTGCGGCAAATGCACAGGCCGGTGAGAGGGCGGGTGACCGCCCTCTAAGCCGGCACCTCCTCGGGAATTTCCTCCTCGTCAGGCACGTCCAGCATGGAGTCCACGTCAGCGGCGGAGCGGGCTGCGGCCGCGGCGCGGAGAAAGGCGGCCTCAAAACTCGAAGCGGCGGCCATCGCGCCGTTGTGGGCGCCGGCGGCGTCGGTCAGAAGAGCGGTCAGAAACTGCGAAACGGGCGGCGCGTCCGCGGCAGGCTGTGAAGCCTGCGCGGACATCTGGCGCGCCACGCGGTTCAGATCGGCGCGGAATGCGTCCTCGACGGCGTCGAGCACGCCTGGCACACGGTCGGCGGGCCCGCGGACCTGGAGGAACTTGTTAACCGCAATCTCTCTGGTGATGCGGCTGCCCACATAGAACGAGCGGCCATGGTGCACGCCGTCCTGAAACACGAATTTGAACTCGCCGGGAGCCAGGGAGCGCAGCTCGTCGACCGTCACCCTGTCGATCTCAGTGTAGGAGACCTCGCCCTTGTCGCGCCAGCGGCTGCTCAGCAGGCCGGCGGATCTCTCGCTGCCCTGCGACATCGCCGCCCGCACCTGGCCGACCTTGTCTTTGATGAAACGGAGAGTGTCCGAGGCGTCCACGGTCGCGCCGTACACATTGAGAAATGTGTTGGCGATGACCGAATCGGCCGTCTGCTGGGCCTCGGCGCGCATCGCCTGAATGTCCTGCGCCCCGATCACAATGCAGAACCCAAGAGCCCTGGCCTGCGCCGCCATGACGTCCAAGCCTTTAACCAAGTAGTAGCCGGCCTCGTCGAACACCGCGATGAATGGAGAATCCGACCGGGTCGGCGCGGTCTCCACAATTTCGCGGCGGGTGCCCTGAACCTCGGAGCCGGAGGCGGCGCCCATCATTGACTTCGCCATGGCGACGATGATCCTGCCGAGATTGCGGGTCTCCTCGCTGGCCTTCTGCAGAGCCGGAAGGAGAACAACTAGAATCCGACGGTTCAGCACAATGTCGTCCATGTCCACCTCCGCCAGCGGGGTGCGGAAAATGTGCCCGAAATCGTCAGCCATCGACCCCAGAGGCTTGGTCAGCTGCATCGTCAGATACCCGTGCTGCTCCAGCGTTTTTGACTCCTGCTCCCGGCCCTCGAACGCGGCCGTGAGAGAGTATCCGGGAAGCGTGGCGGAGAAGCCCTGCAGGGCGAGCCTGGCGGCGTCGGAGAAGTCGCCGCGCAGCGCGCGGAGCAGAAGCGCGGTGACCGTCCGCTCCTGCGAGATCTCGATCCACTGTCCGGGGCTGACGGCTTTGAGCAGCGCCGCCTCGCTGGTCGAGATGTTGAGCTTCGCGGCCAGGTCCTTGACGGCGGGAGATTCCATATCTGCCTGCGACGGCTTGCTCTTGACGCCGCCGGGCACGCCGGCACCGAGAGGCATGTAGGAGCGTATGGTCTGAACATCGAGCAGCACCTCGCCCTTGTCGCGCATCTCCACCAAAGCGCGGATCAGCGTGGACACCAGCTGCACCGCGCGGTCGCGCCACATCTGGTCGCCGCCGTCGCCGCCGCCCATCAGCGAAGAGACCATGTTCGCCAGCTGGTCTGCAGTGCCGCGGGCGAACGGATTGAGCGTGTTCGACTGGCTGCCCATCGACCCCGCGGGGGCGTCCGGATCGGCGTCTCTGGGGACACCGGTGAAGTTGACCAGACGGACATCGTCCTCGCGGCCGAACCGCTTCGCCAGGGAATAGACCCGGGCGTAGAATTCCGGAGTGCCCTTGCCGTCGACGAAAAGAACCCCTGACCCCCACATCATCGGCTGGACCAGCAGCCCCAGCAAGAATTCCGTTTTCCCGCTTCCGGTGGTTCCCAGGGTGAAAATGTGCCGGCGGGCGTCGCTGTTGCTGATCCAGAGCTCACGGCCCTCCGAATCCGTGCCAAGATAGAGAATGCCGGCCGCCTGCCGGTGCTCGGTGTCCGAACCGTCCTTCAGATCCCCGTAGTCCGGGCCGTCCCAGGACGCCGGGACACGCATCGGAAGCCGGAAGCGGAGCCGTCCCAGCCAGGCCGCGTAGGCCGCCGCCGCCGCGGCGGCCGGAATCCAGAGAGCCGGCACAGCGAAAGGCAGCAGGGCAAGGCCGGCGAAGACCGCCTGCGCCGTTCCCGGAAGCGCCAGCAGGGCGCCCGCTCCGCCGGACGGCGGCGGCGGAAACAGCCTCGGCCGCTCGACCGCGGCCGGGACGCCTCTCTGGACATCAGCTGTCATCGAGAAACGCCGCGGTCAGGGCCGCCTCGTTGGCGGCGCGGTGCAGATCAAGCTCGAGGCGCAGCAGCGCAAGGTCATTCGCCAGCGCCGTCTGCAGCGCGATCTCGCGCATCACGGCCTCCGGAGACATCCGCTGCACGCGGCGGTGCCATTCCGGGTCGCGCCAGCCGGCTGACACCGAGACATCATAAAACTGGCGGACGGAGATCCGGTCGTCGATCGGATACGGGTAGCCTTCCGGCGCGGTGCGGCGGGCCCAGTCCGCCATGTCCAGATTGGCGGCGGAGCGGGTCTGTATCCAGCCCAGCAGGGCCGCCGGGGCGGACCTCCTCGCGGCGTCGGACTGCCGCCGCGCGACAGCGGCGGCTCCCCCGGGGGTGCGCGCCTCCGCGCGCGTGACGGGCGGCGGAGGGAACGGGTGCACGATGTTCTGAGTCAGACGCCACACGGCGTCGTCCAGCTCCTCCTGGTCGGAGCCGGTGCCGGCGCCGGCCGTGGGCTGCTGCAGCAGCACCCGCAGATCCGAGGTCGGATCCAGCACGCCGCCGGTGTCCTGGTGGCGGTCGCGGTCCTCAATGATGCCGGCGCTCACGGCTCCGGGGCCCCTGCAGACCTCGTCATTGCCGCCTGCGCAGCGCTCGTAGTTCCTCCCTGTGTTCTGCGTGTCCGCGCCGGTGGCGGCGGGCGGCGGCCCGGCCGGCGGCGCCGCCAGCCGCAGCGCGGCGGACATCGCGCCGCAGGCTCCTGCGGCGGGATCGTAGCGGCCGCCTTCGGCGGAGGCCCGCAGCTCCTCGCGCACCCGCATGGATGCGTTCAGATCCGAGGCGTCCTGAATCTTCTCCGCGGCGGCGCTGGCCTTGTCGGTGTATGCGGAGATCTGTCCGGCCGCGGCCTGTATCGCCTCGACCAGACGGTCGGTGTTGCTGTCGCGGTTGGCGTTGGCCGCCTGCACCTGCCAGGTCAGCACGCTCTGGCAGGCGCAGATGGCGGCGGCGGGAGCCGGATGAAAGGCGGAGCTGAGCGCCGCCAGCAGCGCCAGCGCGGCATGTCTGTGTGTCATTGGCTTCCTCCCAGCCCCAGTATCGCGGCGGCGGCGCCTCCTCCGGAGGATCCGGAGGCGGGCGCCTGACGGAGCAGCTGGGCCGGATTCAGGAGCTCCTGCAGCGCTCCCAGCGTCTGTCCGGCGGCGGGCAGCGCCGGCAGCGACCCCTGCGGGCCCATGGCGCCGAACAGATTGAACACCGGCAGCGTGCCCTGCCCCCACCTGTCCTGCGCGAAGCCGCACAGCGACGCCGACAGAAACCTGGTCGGATCCGCCGCGCCCTGCGCCAGGGCCTCGATGTTCAGACCCCCGAAAGCGCCGCCGCCGCCGGCCCCCAGAATCTGCCCGATCAGCCCCTGCAGGAAGCCGGGAAGCGTGGTCGTCAGCCGCTGTGTCGGGAAGCTGATGTCCAGCTGCCCGATATTCATCAGGTCGCCCAGACAGCTCAGCTCCGCGGAGGCCGCGGGCGGACGGATCGAATCCTCCCGGCGGCCGACCTCGCGCTCAATGCCGCTGCGCGCGGCGCGCGCCAGCGCCTCCACTGCCGGAGGGTCGCAGGCTGGATCCTCCGCCAGCATCTGCCTGAGCCATCTCTCGTCCGCCGGGCTGTCCTGCGCCGCCGTGGGGGCCGCCGCCGCGAGCAGCAGGGCGGCGGCGGCGGAGAGCGTCCGCACACTCATAATTCTCATTCCCGTTTCCTGTCCTCACCCACGCCAGCGCGGCATCCGCACGTCCTGGTAGCGGCGTGCCCACAGCTGGGCCGTCACATCATTGTCAACGTTCACGCGGCGGTTCGCCGAGGCCAGATCTCCCGGCGTGCGGCCGTCCGCCGCCTGCGCGGAAGCGTCGGCGCCGGCCCGGAGGAGGCAGCGCAGCACGTCCGGAACGGAGTGGTGGGCCGCCACGTGCAGCGGCGTCCAGCGGTTCTCCTCCAGCGCCGCCTCGATGTCCGCGCCCAGCTGCCCCAAGGTGCGGATCCTCTTGGTGTCGGCATGGAGGGCGGCCGCGTGCAGCGGCGTCCAGCCGCCGGGCCCTGAGGCTGAAAGATCGGCTCCCGTCCGCTCCGACAGCCAGCGGATCACGCCGTCCGTGTTGCCGATCTCGGCGGGGCGGGCGGCCAGCACGAGCGCCGGCGGCGCGCCGTCTTTGTCCTTCTGCGTGAACTCAAGACCTGCCTCTAAGGCGTCGTCAAACAGCTGGATCTCCGAGCCGTGGGCACACAGCATGTGCGCCGCGGTGCGGCCGCGGAGGCCGTCGTCCCGCGACGCCGCGTTGAGCACACCGGATCGGGCGGCGGCGGCGCAGGTCGCGGCCCACTCCTTGCGGAACTGCACGGCATCCGCCGCCGGTCTGGCGGCGGAGGCCGACGCCGCGAGGCCGATCAGCTGTTCGGTGATGCTGGTCATATCTCCCTCCTGAATATATCCAGTCTCCCCTGCCGGTCCAGCCGGAAGCTGTGCCCGCATGCCCTGCCCTGCTGCGCCGGGTCCAGCGCGTAGAACCGGCTGGCGATCGCCGCGTCCGCCGCGTCGGCGTCAGCCGACAAAAAACTGATCAGCGCCCTCTCCGGCCGGTCGAAGCGGAGCGTCTCGCCGGCATGCAGCCGGTAACTGCGCTGCCTGCCGCCCGCCGGCTGCGCCAGGGTGAACTCGACTGTCTGCCCTGTGCGGTTCACAAGACAGCCCCTTCCCGGGCGGACAGGGACCGTCTGCCGGGACGCCAGGTCCGTGGCCGGCGTGGCGGCCGGCTCAGGCAGGCGCAGAGCGGCGCCTTCCGGGCCGCGGGCGCAGGCGGCGGCCAGCAGCAGGAGGGCGGCCGCGGGCAGCAGGACGGAGGATAGTCTCACGCCGGCGCGGCCAGATCGTTCAGGAGGCGGAGCACATCTCCGATGTTCAGCGCCAGCGCGCCGCCGATCACATGCGTCAGCCCGGCGCCCAGGCCCTGCTGCTGGCCGGGCTGCGCCGCCGCATTCAGCAGAATGACGCCGCGGAATATGGCGATCCCGCCCAGAAACTGCACGATCCTGAGAATGCCGATAATCGTCTCCTGCGTCGCGTGGCCGTCGAAGGCCTCCAGCAGATTCGGCGCGGTGCTGAATATCTCCGGGCCCACCGAGTCCCAATTTGAGCCGATCAGGGAATTCGACAGCGCGTTGAGCAGCGCCGGCATCGCCATCAGCGCGGCGCCGGAGGCCATCCATGCGATCGGGCCGGCCCAGCCGCCCTGCCCCGGCCCCTGGTCGGCGCGCTTCCCGGCGGCGTTCACCCCGATGGCGATCGCCGCCGCCCCGCACAGGTACGCCAGCGCCGTCAGCAGCAGCCAGAACTGGCCCAGAAACTGCTGCAGGCGGGCCAGCATCTCGTTGTTTCTCTCAATATACCGCTTTGAAGCGCGCTGGTTTTCCCGGTTTGGGCTGACGTCGGATTTCCTGGAAACCGGAACAGTCCGGGAAGCTCCTTCTTTCTTCTTTTCCAAGCAGGATCTTTTTCAGCAGCCGGCCCGAGGCGTGTCAGCGCCGGATGAACACTCCGCAAAAGCGCCGATGTGAATATCCCCGGTTTCAGAGCTGATGGATTGAACCGGCGGAGGCGGGTTCCGGTTGCTGTCCGGGCGGCCGCCGTCTACTCCTCCGGGCGGTCAGCGGCAGAGGAAATGGCCCGCGCGGAGTGCAATCCGCCGGGCCTTGGGCGTTCAAGTGCAACTCATCCACGAGACAGACCTTTCCGCCGAGGAGTATGTTAGCACACAGGCGTGGCGCGGCGCAAAGCTTGAGCGCTGCCCGAGACATCCCGGCGGCGGCTGCCGGTTCGGCCGCCACGGCACCTACGGGCGCAAGTATCCGGACGGGATGCGGATCGCCAGGCATTACTGCCGGGACACGCCGGAGACGTTCAGCATGCTGCCGCAGTTCATGGCGGCGGGGGTCGCGGGCACGCTGGACACGATCGAAGAGGGCGCGGCGGCGGTGGAATCCGAAGCCGGGCTCGCGGCGGCGGCGGAGCGGATGCGTCCCGCCCGCCGCTGCCACCCGCGGGCCGCCCGGCGGTGGATCCGGCGCCGCGACACATGGGTCAGCGCCCTGCTCACGATTGTCATCGGTCTGTTCCCCGGCCAGTTCGCCGGGACCCCGGTCCGGATCAGCGCGTTCCGGGAGCATGCCGGAACCGGGAGCGCGCTGACCGCGCTCCGTCTGCTCTGCGTCAGCCACCTCCAGTCGCTGCCCGCGCCGGTCGGATTCCGGCGCGGCGGCGCCCTCGCCGGATCGCAAACCGGCCCGCCAACACACGATGGCCCGTGTCGCGGCCGCCGTCATGGACCTAACCGCCTGTGAAGCGGAATCAACACCCCGGCACGGAGGATCAACACCATGAAGACACCTGAAGACCGGCATCGCCACGATGTCGCATTGTTCCGATACGGTCTGATCGCGGAGATCATGACGCTCCCGCCGGGGCCCGCACGGGCGGCGGCGGTCCGCGCCGCGGCGGAGCGCGCCCATGCGATCCCGGGCAGCTCCCGGACCCGGGTGTCCGCCCAGACGCTCAGGGACTGGATCCGCATCTACGGGCGCGGCGGCTTTGACGGGCTGATGCCCAAGGCCCGGTCCGACCGCGCCGCGCCGCGCCGGATGTCCCCGGACGTGATCGAGACGCTGCTGTCGATCAAGCGTGACGCGCCGGAGCTGAGCGTCCGCAAGGTGATCGGGCGGGCCCGGGATTCCGGCGAGGTCGGAGACGGCGCGCCGCTGCCGCCGTCGACCATCCACCGCCTGTTCGCCCGCGAGGGGCTGATGGCGCGGCAGCCGCCGTCCGTCCAGAAGGACATGCGGCGGTTCGCCTTCCGTTTCGCCGGCGAGCTCTGGCAGGCGGACGCCATGCACGGCCCCAGGGTCGCCGACGGCCGCGGACGCATGCGCAAGACCTACCTGCTGGCCATCCTCGATGACGCCACACGGGTCATCCCCTATGCCGGGTTCTCGTTCGCCGACAACACGCCGGCCTTTCTCCTGGCGCTGCGCGAGGCGATCACCCGCCGCGGTCTCGCGGCAAGACTTTACGTCGACAACGGCAGCAACTTCCGCTCCCGGCAGCTGGCCATGATCTGCGCCCGCCTCGGCATCGCATTGCTCCACGCGCGACCGTACCACGCCGCCGGAAAGGGAAAGATAGAGAGATTTTTCCGCACAGTGCGCCAACAGGCCCTGGCCCCGCTCGAGGCGCGGGACATTCCCGATCTGGACACGCTCAACCGGCGGTTCCGGACCTGGCTGGAGTGCGAATACCACATGAGCCCCCACCGCGGCCTCGACGGCGAGACGCCGCTCGACCGATGGGCGCGCACCGCAGAGCGGATCCGTTATCCCGATCCCGGCATCGACCTCGAACAGATGTTCCTCTTCGAAGTCAGCCGCAGGGTCACCAAGGCCCGCACCGTCTCGCTCCACAGCCGGATCTACGAGGTCGACCCGGTCCTGCAGGGACAGACCGTCACACTGCGCTACGACCCCGCCGCGCCGCCACAGCGGCCGCTGCTGGTGGTCCATGACGGCAAGCCCGCCGGGACCGCCACCCCGCTCGACCTCCACGCCAACGCCAGGGTCAGGCGCGGCTCCCCGGGGCTGCGCTTCGGCCCGCTCGACGACGATCCGGAGACGCTCTGATGTACAAGCCGCACTTCGCCTTCAAGCACTATCCCTTCGACAACACGCTCCGCGCCGACGAGCTGTTCGACAGCGACGCCGCGCGCGAGGCGCGCTCACGGATCCGCCACCTCCTGGACCTGCGCGGCATCGGGCTGCTCACCGGGGAGGCCGGCAGCGGCAAGACCACCCTGTGCCGCCAGGCGGCGGCCCAGCTGCATCCGAACCGGCACCGGGTCTGCTATGTCGCCCTGTCCACCGGCAGCGTGCTCGACAGCTACAACATGGTCGCCGGCGCCTTCGGCCTGGAGCGCTTCACCAGCCGGTCCGCGGCCTACACGGCCATCCGGAGCGCCGTGTCGCGCCTGGTCACCGAGTCACGGCAATACCCCGTGCTGATCTTCGACGAGGCGCATCACCTGCAGAACGAAATCCTCGAGGAGCTGAGGCTGCTCACCAACTACCGGATGGATTCCGAGAACCGGCTCTGCCTGCTGCTGGTCGGGCTCACCGAACTGCGGCGGCGGCTGGAAATGGCGGCGCACGCGTCGCTGGCGCAGCGCATCGTGCTGCGCTGCGCACTGGAGGGGCTGGGCCGGGATGAGGTCGGCCCCTACATCACCCACCGGCTGCGCCTGGCCGGCAGCGACGTCGAGATCTTCGAGGAGCCGGCGGTGGAGGCCGTGGCGCTGGCCAGCAGCGGCCTGCCCAGGCGCATCGACCGGATCGCCCATTACGCCCTGCACGCCGCCGCCCTCGACCGCTCCCGGACGGTCTCGGTCAATCATGTGGAAAACGCCGCCCGGGAACTGGCGCCGTGAGCCGGCCCGGCGCGACACGGGCCGACAGGCTCCGCGCCGTTGCGCTCGAGCGGGTCGCCGAGCGACTCGGCTACCGGCGCGACCGCAATGACCGGACGCGCTGGAAACGCCCGGGGTCCGTGATCAGCATCAGCGGAACGAAGTTTTTCGATCATGTCGCGGGACGCGGCGGCGGCGGCGCGATCGACCTCGCGATCCATGCCTCCGGCCGCCCGTTCCGGGCAGCCCTCGACCTCCTGGAACAGGTCGCGCCGGAATGCGCCGGCGCCATGCCAGGGACGGAACCGGAACACTGGCAGCAGGTGCGGCGGTATCTGACCCGGCAGCGCGGCCTCGATCCGGAACTGGTCGATCACTGCCGCCGGAGACGCCTGATCGACGCCGACCGGCGCGCAAACGCGGTCTTCGCCGCCCGCGGCGCCGACGGAACGCCGGCCGGCGCCGAACTGCATGGAACCCGGCCCGGGCGCCCGTTCAAGGGCATGGCCCCCGGGTCCCGCAAAGCAAAGGGCGGGTTCTGGATCGCGCGGCAGGCGTCCGGGCCGGCGCTCCTGACAGAAAGCGCCGTCGATGCGCTCTCGGCCCTCTCCGTCACCGAACCCGGCCGCGCCGCAATCGTCGTCTCGACCGCCGGTGTCGCGACACGCCTTCCGGAATGGATCACACAGCTCGGCCCCGAATCCATCCTGTGCGGGTATGACGCCGACGAGGCCGGAGACGCCGCCGCGCGGCGGCTGATCGAAAACCATCCCGGAATCCGCCGCCTCCGCCCGGAAGGCGGCAAAGACTGGAACGAAATCCTCGCGGCCGGAGCGGCCCCGCGGGGCCGGGAAGCCGGACGGTGACGTGTTGGGCCAGGCCGCCGCTCCCCCCGTCTCCAGTCTCCCTTTCCGCCGATTTTGATCCAGCGGACATGCCCGCCGGATCAATCCATCAGCTCTGAAACCCGCGCCGGACACAACACCAGCTCCCCGAAAACCAGCCTGCTGAAAACTCTGCCGGGAAAGAAAACCGGCGCAGGCGCGAACCGGATTGTCAGGGGAAACCGGGAAAAACCTTCCCATTCGTCTCAAAACAATCCGGGAAATCCAGATCAGGGGAGTCCAAAAAACAACAACGGTCAGCCGGGCGGGCCTGCTGCGGCGCCTGGCCGTAGCCGAACCGCGTCAGCAGATGGATGTCGCCCGCCAGCGCATCCATGCGGGCGGAGAGATTCACCATCTGCGAGCGCACCGTCCCCAGCGTGTCGACGACTGCCTTGACGTCAGCCGTCAGAAACTTCCTGCCGGCCTCAGCCGCGGCGTCCGCCGCGTCCAGCCGCGACAGGCTGCGGGCGGCCTCGCGCCTTGCCAGCCCGGCCAGGTCCTCCAGCCGGAGGAGCTCGCCGTCGATCCTGGTCTCCGCCTGCTCCAGCCGCCCCTCCAGAGAGGCGCGCGCCGCCGATGTCTTCTCCAGCGCCTCAAGCCGCGCCTCCAGACCGCCGAGCAGACCGTCCAGCTCGCGCAGCTGGTCCTGAATCCCGGCGGCGGCGTCCGTGAGCGGGTCTTCCGCCGGCGGAAGCGGCGCCGACGCCAGCTCCTGAATGACCGCCGGCTGCTGCGGCTCATCCTGCGGAAGCGGCGCCGGGGCGGGAGGATCGGAAGCCGGCGGCCCGAAGGATCCCGTCAGGCCCCGCAGGGAATCCGGGACCGGCAGGCCGCTCAGCAGGCCGCTGTCAATGATTCTCGGCGCGGCCCACCAGCCGCCGACGGCGATCAGCCCGAGAAGGGCCACCATGAACAGCCGGCGGAGCCAGCGTCTCACGGCCGCCATGAAGCCGCCGGCCCTCTCCGGAGGCGGCGCCTCGCCGGGCGGCGGCTGCTGCTGCTGGACCGGACCGCCGTGCGGCTGCCGAGTCTCCGGCTCGGGCTGCTGTATATGGCCGCCGGCGGGCGGCGGTGTCTGACTGTGGCCGTGCGTGTCGGTCATCGGTGTGTCCTTCTGTTCTCAGCGGCGCCAGGGCAGGCGCGGGCGGCCGGCGAGGCGGCGCAGCAGGCGCTTCACAGCGGCCCATACGCCGCCGGCCTTCGCCGGCGGCTGTTCACCGGGATCCGCCGCGGCTGACGCGGGCGGCGGTGTCTGGCTGTGGCCGTGCGTGTCGCTCATCGGTGTGTCCTTCCATTATTGGCGGGCGGCGCCCGCATTCAGCGTTACCAGGGCAGGAGCCGCCAGCTGGGCCGCCGGCGGAAGAGGAATGGAGCCTGTCTGCGTCTGGCTCTCCTGCCCCGTCCCGGACGGGCCGGTGATCAGGATCACCAGCGGCGCGCCGGCCTCCAGGGTGATCGACGGCCCTGCGGGCGCATAGGCGAGGATTTCCTCCTGCACAGGGCCGAGCGCCGCCTGGATCCCCTGCGCCACCGCCTGCCGCTCGGTGGCCGTCCGCCGCTCCACAACCACCTGGCCGGCGGTGACCGAAGTCACTTCGGGAACGGCCGCCCTGGCGGCGGCGTATCCGCCCAGCAGGCCGGCGGCGAAGGCCGGCCCGAACCGTTCGAGATAGCGCGGATCATATCTGGACCGCGTCACGGCGCGGCCGGTCCTTGGAGACAGGCCGAGCGCCTGCGCCGGCAGCGTCTCTCCGTCTTTCAGCGACAGGCGGGTGAACATGATCTCCAGCCCGCCGTAGGCGTGGTTGACCCGGAAGGCGCCCAGGAACCGCGATCCGGCGAGCGGGCCGGCAACGACCTCCGCGATCGCCGGACCCGGCAGATCGGAATCGAGAGCCGCGGTCATCTCCGCCTGAAGCATGTCTCCCGGCCTGAGACCCGTCCGTCTCAGCAGCTCCTCGGAGCCGCCGCCGGCGGCGGGGTCCGCCCCGCCGGATACCTGAGCCGCCGGCGCGGGAAAGCCCTGCGTAACGGCGGAAAGCGGCGCGCGGGCGACGGCCGTCGCCCGCGCGGCCGCGGCGTCCGGCTGCAGCCACCATTCGCCCGCCATCCTGGGCGGCGGATTCTTCGCCAGCGCGGTCAGATGGTCCAGCATCGGATTGCCCAAGGCAGTATCGGCCGCCGGCGGCGGCGGCGCGTAGCCGGGCGGCGCCCAGCCCTCAGTCAGCGGCGGCGGAGCCGTGCCCTCAACGGACCAACCGGCCGCCGCCGGCGGCGGCTCGGCGGCCGCCTCAGAGGGTTCAGCGGAAAGCGGCTGAGGAGCCGGGTCCGGAAAATCCGGAAGCTCCACGGTTTCCGGCAGCGCCTCGACCGATGGAATGCAGCTCCCGCCGGTCGCGACCGCGTCTTCCGCGCACAGCACGTTGGCGTCAGCCAGTATCTCCTGATATTCAGGCGACAGCTGCTGCTCAGCGCCTCCCAGGGTTGAGTCCAACGGCGGAGCTGAAGGGCTCTCGACCGAAACCGACGGGTCGGGAGCGGGCCTGAACAGCGCCCAGAGGCCCGCCGCCAGGACCGCCAGCACCGCCAGGGCGCCCACGCCGCGGCGCAGCGCCTGGCCGGAGATACTGAACGGCCTGGCGGCCCCGGTTACGGAAACAGCCTCCGTTTCCGCCGCCTGCGAATCCGCCCGCTCCGCGCCCTCCGCCGCCGCCTCCTCCTCCTCCGTCTCCTGCGGCGGAGGCGGGGCGGAGGGCTGCATGAATCCTTCCCGGATCTGCTGCTGATCCTGCTCTATGTCCGCCCGCGCAGCGCCGCCGCTGTCTGCCACCCCTTCCGACGGATCCGGCAGGCCCTGCTCCGCGCCCGCCGTCTGCGGCAGACCCTCCGCCGCGTCCTGGGCGGACCGGTCCCCGCGGCGGGGGGCGGTCTCGGCCAGCGGCGCCGCGCTCACCCTCTGTCCCGCGCTGGCGGCGGCGGCCGCGGCGGCCACCCCCCGGTTGGCCGCCATGTCCGCTTTGATCCGAGGGTCGTTCCAGGGGTCGTTCAGGCCGCTCTCGGCAGACCCGCCCCGCGCCGGCCCGCCGCTGTCTGCCATCCCTTCCGACGGATCCGGCAGGCCCTGCTCCGCGCCCGCCGTCTGCGGCAGACCCTCCGCCGCGTCCTGGGCGGACCGGTCCCCGCGGCGCAATGGCATTCGGATAAGGATTTTCGCCGTTCGGATAAGGAAACCCCCGCGCTTCGGGGTTTTTTCCCGAAGCCGGGGGCTTTCTGGCGGTCTGGTTCTGTCAGGCGGGTGACCGGCTCTGCCACTTGCTCCTTGGCTGCATGGACTGCCGCGGATAGCTTCGTCCGGGCCTCTCGCGCTGGATGCATTGGGAGAGGCCGGTCATGATCCGCCTGACTGATTGTGCGACCATGTCGCTCTGCCTGAGGAACATGGCCTCGATTTCGCGCCCCACCAGTCTCAGACCGTTCCTGAAGTTGGCGCGCATGGCCGGCAGGCCGTCATCGCCGGGACAGTGGCTGATGTCATGGTCGCAGCGGTTGGCGAACAGGCGCGCGAGGGTGATCAGTGTGAAGGCGGCGTAGAGTTCCTGGCGGACGCCGCGCTCCGACTTTGCGTGGAAGCGCTCGATCACGGCCTTTCCCGTCTTGTATCCCTCTTCGATCTGCCAGCGTCCGTGATAAAGGTCAGAGAGCGCCGGAATGCTGTGGCGCCGGGCTTCGAGCAGGGATGTTGCGAGACAGTGCGTGGTGTCGGCGGCGGTGTGTTTGACCAGGCGGATGCGGAGGCTCTGTCCGCGCAGCGCGGCTGCGTCCCTGGGCGCGTCGAGGGTGATGACGCTGTCGGTCTTTTCGGAGTTGATGAAGGCATTGAAGGCCGGGTTGGCGTTGTTCTGGATGCGGAAGACGAAGTTCAGCTTCCGCATCCGGTGGAGCAGGGCCATCTCGAAGGACCAGTAGCCCCGGTCGTAGACGATGACATCGCCTTCGGCGGCATGGTCGAGATGGGTGGCGGCGGCGGCGCGCTCGTTCTCGTGGCCGAAGAGGTCGAAGTCGACCGGGATGCGGGAGCGCAGCCGATAGAGGACGCTGACCATGCCCTGGGGGAAGTGGGCGCTGTCGTTCGGGAGACGGTAGCCGGCGTGCAGCAGTTCCCTCGGCAGGGTGATCTTCGAGCCGTCGACGGCAAAGACGCGGTGTCCCTTCCACAGGGTGTCGTCGGGGCGGTGCGCGAGGATCTCCCTGTGCAGCCTCCGGAACGCGGCTTCGTCGAGTTTCTCCCGCGCCTCGCAGGCCGTCGACGCCGCCGGAGGCTCGTCCTGCGGCAGTTCGACGCCGGCCGCCGCGCACTGTTCCCAGAGCTCGCACAGCGTGGCGCGGTAGCCCTGCCCGCGCGGCGCGGCGACGAGGCGGAGCACGAACAGCATGATCAGCAGGCTGTCGAACACGCGGCGGCGCTTCTGCCAGCGCGCGTCCTCGCGCGCCGCGACCGCCGCAGCGGCCGCGACGAGGGCCTCCCAGCGCCGGCCGAAGCGGCGGTCGGAGGCCGCCGAGCGGCCCTTTTCGGCCCGGGTCGGAGGCTTCCGCTGTCCTGTGTCACGCGCGCCGCGCAGGATCTCGCAGGCGTCCGCGCGGAGCGGCATCACATAGACCCCCTTGCGCGTCTTTCCCCTGCCGGCGGTCTCCCCGATGCGCGTCCAGTTGGCGGCGCGGTAGCACGAGGCCCTGAACCGGGTCTCGTCGATGAAGGTCTCGCAGAGGACCGGCCGGTGCCCGTGGATGCGCTCCCAGTCGCCGGCGAGACGGCGCGTCGCCATGGCCAGCGCCGAGGACGCCAGGTTCTTCGACCGCACCCACGGAAACACCAGGAACCGCGAGTTGACCACCATCAGGTGCCGCCTGCGGTCGCGTGTCCGGTCCTTCCATCCGATCCAGCCGTCACGGCACGGGAGCCTCTTCGTCACCGCATCGAACAGCAGGCATCCCAGCCTGCGGCCGTCCCGGTCGGTCACGAAGTAGCGGACATGCGCCCCGAAGGGACGCCTGTAGCCGAGATAGTGGTGGCGGTCGACGAAGGCGTTCCACAGCTGCCGTCCTTCGGTGTCGGTGACCGGCTCGACGCAGAGCGGACGCAGCTCGGACAGCTCCGCCGCGATCTCCGGCTGCGGGTCGGAGGCGGAGGTCCAGGCCGGCGCGTCGACGGCCTTCATGTCGCGGACGCTGTCCTCCCGCTTCGGCGGCAGCCTGAGGATGCCGTGGCTCTCCAGCGTCTCCAGCATCCCGAGGCAGGCCCCGACCTTGTAGGCCCCCTTCGCCGTCTTCCATCCGAGATGCTCGCAGATGGTCTTCGCAAGTTCGTTGCGGCTGTCGTTCGGGAGCATCTCGACGGTCTCCTGGACGTCGGCGATCTGCCGCCGGTTCAGGCGGCGGCCCGAGAAGGTGGTCGACTTGAGGTCGATGATCCGCTGGTCCATGGGGGATTCCCGTATCTGCATGACCACAGCATGCAGATCGCCGGGCGCTTGTCAAGGGGGCGGTGAAAAAAATATTTCCGCGCCGAAAGTCCCGTTATGTCAACAACTTGCGGGACGGCGAAAAACCGCGCCGGCAATGACAAGTCTATCCGAATGCCATTGCCCCGCGGCGGGGGGCGGTCTCGGCCAGCGGCGCCGCGCTCACCCTCTGTCCCGCGCTGGCGGCGGCGGCCGCGGCGGCCACCCCCCGGTTGGCCGCCATGTCCGCTTTGATCCGAGGGTCGTTCCAGGGGTCGTTCAGGCCGCTCTCGGCAGACCCGCCCCGCGCCGGCCGGCCGCTGTCTGCCATCCCTTCCGACGGATCCGGCAGACCCTGCTCCGCGCCCGCCGTCTGCGGCAGACCCTCCGCCGCGTCCTGGGCGGGCCGGTCCCCGCGGCTGGGGGCGGTCTCGGCCAGCAGCGCCGCGCTCACCCTCTGTCCCGCGCTGGCGTCGGCGGCCGCGGCGGCCACCCCCCGGTTGGCCTCCATGTCCGCTTTGATCCGAGGGTCGTTCCAGGGGTCGTTCTGGGCGCTCACGGCAGATCCACCCTGGCTGTGACCGGAACGCCGTCAACCGAGAACAGCAGAATTCCGGCCGGCGGCGAGAGCGAGTAAACCCGCACGCCGCCGGGCCCGGAGATCACATCCGTCCAGTCCGGACCCAGCAGCGCGTGCGGGGAGCGGACCCACATGCGGCCGCCTTCGGCGGTGTCCGGGTCAATCCACACGCGGGTCGCCGGCACCGCGTCGAACCTCGTTTCAACCGCCGCATCCGGAACATCGGCGGCGGCCACAAACCGCAGCAGCTCCGACGATCCGGCCGACGGCGCGGACGGCAGAGCCGCTGCGCCCGGAGGGCTGTTCGGCCCGGGAGCCATGACCTGCACGTCCAGCCGGTGATGCGGCTTTTCGGGGTCGACGGTCAGGGCGAGATTCACCGGGATCGGCTGCCCCGCCAGCGTCACCACCAGGTTTGTCCACCCCGCCTCCCGCCGCGGCGCGGCGGTGACATGCGAAGGCCCCTGCTGGCCGTCCACGCCGCCCTGGCGCATTACGTGGAACCCCTCGCTGTCGCCCAGCACGTAACCGGCCACCGGCCAGGGCTGGCCGGCCGCGTCGGCGAATGTGATCACGGTCGCGATGCCCGGCGCAAGCCGCACCACCGGAATCGGATGCCCCGGCTCCAGCGACACCAGATCGGCCTCGCCGCGGGTCCGCGGCGGCCCCCGCCGGGGCTTCGCCGCCGCCCCGCGGACCCGCAGCAGGTGCTGATGAAAATCATCTATCAACGCCGGCGGCACCGGCAGCACCGACTGCACGGCGCTCTCGTACAGTTCGAGCTGCTCCCGCGTCACGCTGTCCAGCGGCAGACCGGCCTCCTGCGCGCCCGCCGGCGGAGCCAGCAGAGCCGCGAGGACGGTCAGCGCACGGACTGTCCGACAATGCGGGCGACCGCGACGCCCCAGTCTGACGTCCATGGGTGAAGTCATAAAAGTGCTGGATAATTTGGGAGGGGCGTGTTTCCGTTGAGTTGAAGAAAACCAAGCCGGCTAAGCGCTGGCTCCAACGGAAGGACACACCCCATGGAGAAGAGATTACCCGGATCGATGCGCACGCGCGAGACCCTTTCGGAATTGATCGAGGGCCGTTTGTCGGCGCCGGACGCCCGCAGCGAGCTGGTGCGTCTGGCGACGCGTCTGATCATCGAGGAGACGCTGGAGGCGGAGAGCCGCGACGCTCTTGGCCGGGATTACTACGAGCGCGGCGGCGATCCCCGCCGCGGCTATCGCAACGGCAACCGCACCGGGCGGATGAAGACCGCCGAAGGGGCGGTGGAATACACGGCTCCGCAGATCGCGGGCGGCGACGAGCCGTTCAGCTCGGAGATCCGTCCGCGGCTGAAGGGCCGGAGCGAGGCGCTGGAGGATCTTGCGGTGGAGATGCTGGCCCGCGGCCTCAGCGTGCGCGACATCGAGGACGCGTTCCGCAATGACGACGGCTCGCTTCTTCTCTCCCGCACCGCGGTCTCGGAAATCGGAGAGCGGCTGTGGCAGGACTATCAGGAGTTCGCCGTCCGCGATCTTGGCGGCTATGACATCGCCTACCTGTTCGTCGACGGCATCGCGGAGCGGATCCGCCCGGGCCAGCGGCGCGAGCCGGTCCTGGCCGCCTGGGGCATGACCCGCGAAGGAAGAAAGGTTCTTCTCCATCTCATGTCGGGCTCGAAGGAGGACTATGAGACGGTTTCCGCCTTCTTCCAGGACATGCGGGGCCGCGGCCTCGGCGATCCTCTGCTGGCGGTCTGCGACGGCGCGCCCGGCATCATCAAGGCGATCGAGACCTGCTTTCCGCGTTCGGAGCGCCAGCGCTGCCTGTTCCACCGCATGAGCAATCTCGCGGCCAAGGTCTCCAGGGAGGACGCATGGCCCGAGTTCCGCGAACAGGCCCGCGCCGCGTATCAGGCGCCGTCACGGGCCATTGCCCGCGGTCTCGCCGCCGACCTGGCCCGGAAATGGGAGAACGAGTTCCCGACCGCGGTGGCCTGCTTCCAGGATGACTTCGAGGCCTGCATCGCGCATCTGCGGATGCCGGTGAGACACCGCAAGGCGATCCGCACCACCAACCTGCTGGAGCGGCTGTTCGGCGAGGAGCGGAGACGCCTGAAGGTGATCCCCAACGCGTGGGGGGAAAAGGCGGTTCTCAAGCTGATGTTCGCGGCCATGACCCGGGCTTCGGAGAAATGGCGCCCGATCGCGGTGACCGGCTTCGAGCGGCGCCAGCTGGAGCAGGTCAGGAAGGATCTGGACGAGGAATACGAAAAGGCGAACGGGCCGCTCAACAGCCCGAAAACAGAGGCGCGCCTCTCCAAATTATCCAGCACTTTAGGGACTTGACCCGTCCATGTCGGAACCCTCCTCACCTCTGCGTGCATCGTGACCCGCTGCGTGCGCCTCTCGCTCGAGCTCTGGTATGTGACGGTCAGCGGGACCTCAACGTGCCAGGCGTAGACCCCGGTGGTGCCCAGCAGCCCCTGCTGCAGCACCACCGCGCCGTTGGCCACAGCGCTGGCCACCATCCGCCGGTTCAGGATGAGCTCCAGATTGCCGGAGCTCTCCATCTCCGCCAGGAACGCCTGATAGCCGTCCCCGGTGAAATACTTCGCCACATCACTGAGATCCTGCCGGTAATTGGCGAAATCCACGCTGAACGACCGGGTCAGCGCCTCGACCGCGAAATTCCTCACCTGCGCGTCGCCCAGGTGAGGCTCGTCCAGCGGCGTCAGCTGCACCAGCTCGCCGTCGGCCCGGGTCGCGAAATACCGGTGGTCGGACGGGCGGGTCAGCGCCCACACAGCCACCGCCAGGGCGGCTATGGACACCAGGCATGCGGCCGCCGCGGCGGCCGCCATGTAGCGCACCGCGGCGGCCATCGCCCAGCGGTTCATGGTGGCGGAGGCGAGCGAGGGGTGCGCCGGCTCCGGCCGGCTGTCGTCGCTGCCCAGCAGCCGCCGGAGCAGGCCGGTCACGCCGCCGTCTCCCAGCCGCCGCCGGGCCCCGGCCAGGGCGCGGCGCGCTCCAGCTTCTCCAGTGTCCAGAGGGCACTCTTGCCCTCGGTCTCGGCGTCGTCCAGAGACCATCCGTGCGGGAGGTCCTCAGGCGGCAGCACCACCCGCACATCCACCGCGTCCAGGAGCTGCCGCACGGAGCCGAACTGGCCGGCCAGCCCGCCCAGCAGCCGGTCAGCGGCCTCCGCCGCCGGCAGCCGCTGCGAAGGCTTCTCCCGCCGGTCGGCGTCCGGCCAGAACACGATCTGCGGCCGCCCGCCGCCGCGGCGGCGGGCCAGCCGGATGACCTCCGACCAGTCAGCCCGCGCCGAGGCGCGGCATCCGCCCATGGCGGACAGCGCCGCCCAGCCGGCCGCGCCGGCCAGACGGTGGGCCGCGTCCGCCGTCTTCTCGCCTTCCGAGATCAGCAGCGAGACCGCGCCAGCCGCCCGGGCGGCGCGGTGCATCCCGTAGACCGGAGTCCGTCCGGGAAAACGCAGACCGGCCCAGCGGGCGGCGCCGTCAGCGGGATTCACCCTCCAGGTGACAGGGATGACGAATTTTCCGCCGCCGCTCTTCCGCCGCCGCGCCGTCAGGCACGCCAGGCGGCCGTCCAGCCGCCGGTACTCATGCCACTGGTCCGCGTAGAACGGCACTGATCCGCATGAGCGGAACCAGAGGTCAAGTCCCTAAAGTGCTGGATAATTTGGAGAGGCGCGCCTCTGTTTTCGGGCTGTTGAGCGGCCCGTTCGCCTTTTCGTATTCCTCGTCCAGATCCTTCCTGACCTGCTCCAGCTGGCGCCGCTCGAAGCCGGTCACCGCGATCGGGCGCCATTTCTCCGAAGCCCGGGTCATGGCCGCGAACATCAGCTTGAGAACCGCCTTTTCCCCCCACGCGTTGGGGATCACCTTCAGGCGTCTCCGCTCCTCGCCGAACAGCCGCTCCAGCAGGTTGGTGGTGCGGATCGCCTTGCGGTGTCTCACCGGCATCCGCAGATGCGCGATGCAGGCCTCGAAGTCATCCTGGAAGCAGGCCACCGCGGTCGGGAACTCGTTCTCCCATTTCCGGGCCAGGTCGGCGGCGAGACCGCGGGCAATGGCCCGTGACGGCGCCTGATACGCGGCGCGGGCCTGTTCGCGGAACTCGGGCCATGCGTCCTCCCTGGAGACCTTGGCCGCGAGATTGCTCATGCGGTGGAACAGGCAGCGCTGGCGCTCCGAACGCGGAAAGCAGGTCTCGATCGCCTTGATGATGCCGGGCGCGCCGTCGCAGACCGCCAGCAGAGGATCGCCGAGGCCGCGGCCCCGCATGTCCTGGAAGAAGGCGGAAACCGTCTCATAGTCCTCCTTCGAGCCCGACATGAGATGGAGAAGAACCTTTCTTCCTTCGCGGGTCATGCCCCAGGCGGCCAGGACCGGCTCGCGCCGCTGGCCCGGGCGGATCCGCTCCGCGATGCCGTCGACGAACAGGTAGGCGATGTCATAGCCGCCAAGATCGCGGACGGCGAACTCCTGATAGTCCTGCCACAGCCGCTCACCGATTTCCGAGACCGCGGTGCGGGAGAGAAGAAGCGAGCCGTCGTCATTGCGGAACGCGTCCTCGATGTCGCGCACGCTGAGGCCGCGGGCCAGCATCTCCACCGCAAGATCCTCCAGCGCCTCGCTCCGGCCCTTCAGCCGCGGACGGATCTCCGAGCTGAACGGCTCGTCGCCGCCCGCGATCTGCGGAGCCGTGTATTCCACCGCCCCTTCGGCGGTCTTCATCCGCCCGGTGCGGTTGCCGTTGCGATAGCCGCGGCGGGGATCGCCGCCGCGCTCGTAGTAATCCCGGCCAAGAGCGTCGCGGCTCTCCGCCTCCAGCGTCTCCTCGATGATCAGACGCGTCGCCAGACGCACCAGCTCGCTGCGGGCGTCCGGCGCCGACAAACGGCCCTCGATCAATTCCGAAAGGGTCTCGCGCGTGCGCATCGATCCGGGTAATCTCTTCTCCATGGGGTGTGTCCTTCCGTTGGAGCCAGCGCTTAGCCGGCTTGGTTTTCTTCAACTCAACGGAAACACGCCCCTCCCAAATTATCCAGCACTTTTATGACTTCACCAGAACCAGACGCTGAGACGGTTCCCGCTGATGCCCGGCGGGTCCGGAGGATCGCCCGCCGGCCAGCCCGGCGGACCGCCCTCAGGCTCCTTCCGCCGCGCCGCCCCGCCGGGCCGACGCGCCGGCCGGGGGGGGTCCCCCCGGCGAGGCCGCCGCCCGCCCGCCGGATTCTGTCCGCAGAACCGGCGCGGCCATGCCGAAATCGGCAGCCAGATCCAGCGCGGTCCGCGTGAAGTCCGCGCCGGTGAGCCGCATCGCCAGGCCGATGGCGTCGCCCTGCGCGCCGCAGGACGCGCCGTGACAACAGTACAGATTCCCGGAGAGACTCAGCGACGGCGTCCGGTCGTTGTGGAACGGACAGCGCGCCAGCCACCCGTCTCCGGCGGGCCTTACCTCCAGCCCTCCCCACCGGACGGCGATCTCCCCGCAGTCGGCGGTGCGCCGGAGCTCCTCCAGGAAACCCTCCCAGCTGCTGTAGCCGGCCTCGCGGGCGGCGCGGTCGCGCCGCGCCCGTCCCCTCACCGTATCACCCACCAGTCGCCGCCTGACCGCCATTCCACTGTCTCCTTGCACGCAGCGCAGATCCTGTTCCAGCGGTCGACAGGCCGGAACGGGAGGCCGCAGCACAGGCACGGCCGCGCCGGCGGCCTCGCGGGCGGCGCGCCGCGCCTTACCGCCCCGCGGCGTTCGATGGCTCCGCGCACGCTGCCGGAGCTGCGCCCCAGAAGCTCCCCGATTTCGTCGAGCCCGCGGCCCTCGGCCCACAGATCGCACAGTGTTCTGATCTCGTCCGGAGTCCATCTCCTGCCGCCTCTCACTGCCGGTCGCCCAGAGCACGGCCGAGCTCGTCGGACAGGGTTTCCGGCGCCTCCCTCTTCTTCCGTCCGGCCTGCTGGTCCAGATATATCCTGACGACCGCCTCCGCCGCCAGCCGCACATGCGGCGCCGCCAGCCGCATGCCGTACTGCCGTTCGGCGGTGTGGTGGGCGGTGATCCCCGCGGCTTCCGCCACGGCGCAGCCGCC
>CBDCSZ010000009.1:0-81213 GCA_965221935.1 Paracoccaceae bacterium | reverse complement strand
TTTCTGGAGGGCCGGCCGGGCCGGAAGGCTGTTTCAGCCTGTCACGGCACTGGCAACAATCCCGGGCGGCTCGATTTCCAGCAGCCCGAAGGCTCTCTTCTGGAGCGCGGTCGGCCGCGAGGTCATCCGGAACGCGCTTCCGGGGCGGCCGGGCAGCGACACGTCGTTCAGCGTCAGCGTTCCGAGATCGGCGAGCAGCGTCCGGAAACTGTGGACCGGCAGGCCGTCAGGGGTCTGTTTCGCGGCCGCTTTGGCCTTGGCGCTTTCGGAGACCTCGGCCTTTTCAACCGGGGTGGACCGCCCGGCGCGCGCGGCTTCGCGGTCATCGTCCTCGAACAGCATGGGGGCGAGCTGCCCGCGCATCTTCCGCTCGCCGTGCCAGGCGAGCATGCAGAGGAACACATGCGCCCTCACCCGCTTTTCGTTATAGACGTGAAACGGGCGGACCTTCAGCCCTGACGTCTTCATGGTCCGGAAGGCGCGCTCCACGAGGGCCAGGCTCTTATAGGCCGCCACCGCCGCCTCGCTTCCGACCGCCTCCTTTCCGAGGCTGGCGCGCACCACATAGATTCCGTCGAGGGCCGCCTCCGCCGCGATTTTCGCCGCGTCGCGGCTCCAGTCCATTCCGTCATCGCGGATCCCGATGCTGAAGTGTTTTTCGACCTTTTTTCTGTTGCCCCTGCGCCCCAGGGCCTTCGCCGTCAGCTCGCGGTTTCTCACGCCCGGCCGGCGGCGGGCCGCCGCCGCGGCGATCTCAGCCAGCGTCTGTTCCGTCGCCCTGAGCAGATCCTCCCGCTTCCGGGCCCTTTCCTCCCGCAGACGGGGATTGAGGCAGACCAGCAGCCGCTCGCCGGGGAAGTCCGGGGACACGGTCTCAGCCACCTGGTCCGCTTTCAGCCTGCCCGGATCCAGCGCCGCCGGCGCGTCCTCCCCCGCCTTCGCGAGCTTGCGGATGTCCGCGCTCCTGAGCGCCGATATCCAGTCAAGGCCGAGAGGAATCAGATCCTCCCTGATGCAGGCCCATCCGCCACCCTGCCGGCCCGGCCTGCCCCTCGCGGGGTTCCGGTCTGCGCGTGCGCGCCGCCGACAGGGCTTCCCGTGTTGCCTCTTCCCTCATCTTCCATGCATGCCAGCGCCACTGCCCCGGCGGAAACAGGCCGATGCCCGCGTCGCTCGCTTCTTGACCTGCCGTCGGCCTTCCCCTGACTTCAGGAGGGTCGGCTTCCGCATCAACCGTTTCGAGGCCTGCTCAGCGTTCACTCGCGTTCCGGCCTGCATGGTCGCTGAACCGCCCAAGGCGGCCCTTCTGCCAGAGTGCTTCAGTCCATTTCGTTGCCTCCATGAACCGCCCTGGCTGCTGCCAACCGGAGCGACAGTTGTTGGGCGGGTTTCGCACCCGCCAGAGAGAAGCGCCTTACCACGGCGCACTGAAGTTCGGATTAATCAATGAGTTCAAACACTTGCCATTGCCATGAGAGCCGGCTCCTTGCGGGTGGAACGCACATCGCGAAGATTGGATTCTGAAACCCATGGACGGCATAAGTTCGCCGGCCCATTCGCGCGCGGACCACGGCATCTCTCAACTCCGGGAGGCTGACCGGCTGTCCGACATCACAGGGCTTCCTGCCGCCTGATTCGCCGGCTGTCGTGGTTGCCGCGGCTGAGGCGGCAAGTGCCGGCGTGCGCCCGGAAGAATACCTCGACACGCGCCTTTTTGGCGGAATATTTATGTCCGATACGTGCCCGGTTGTGACAACAAACCGGCACTGGACCGGGAGTATGTGGACATTGTTCTCGAGGACGGCGGGACAATCAAGATCAAGGCCTCGGCGTATCCGCAGCCCGTGAAAGGCGGTGAATTGAAAAGAACAAAACCGAAATTCGACATAGGACAAAGGACATAGGCGTGGAGCAACGAATTATGGGACTGGAGGCAATCCGAAACTCCGAAACGCTCTGCCGATTGCTATAATTTTTGACTCGGGAACACAGACGACCCTGCGGCGTACTATCCTCTGGACCTGTCGCAAGTGAGTTCTTCTTGCTGTCCGCTGCTACGATTAAAGAAACACTCGGTGATCAAAAAGACGCAAAGGTTGGCAAATTGCAGCAAGATGGGTTCCACTCGCAAGAACGAGCGCAACGAAGAATGTGACGACACGTTATTTCCATTTTCCCTGGTCCGGCGTTTAAGCCGAGGTGTCCAGTCGAAGTCGGGCCAGATCTGTTTGGCACATGTATTTCGATTTGGTTAAACCACGAAGTTGAAGAGCCGTGATAATGGCAATTATACCAGCTACAATCGCCCAGATTGAAAAGACCCAGACCAGCGTGGCCATAGTTGTCACCGGGTGGGTGATGACTAAGAGACCAAAGAGAACATAAAGGATGCCCATGATCACCCCCGACAACCTCCACTGCCTTGCCTTGTCTTTGTCACGCCCGGCAAAGATTGTCATGATCCCGCTGATGATAATTGTGATACCAATGAGGTAGGCCAGAAATGTGCCACTGACCAGCCCGGAAACCAGCGGATTTCCAAGAATAAAAACCCCACCAATAATGCTGACAATCCCAACGGCAAATAGCCGGATACGAGATTTTTTCGGCGTGACCGCGTACGCCTTCAATCAGGTTAAACACTCCATCCACAATCCAGTATATACCCATGAACCAGAGCAAACTCAGGAGGGTTGCCGCTGGTTGGATAAACATGAGAATGGCAAACAGAACCAGCAATACGCCCCGAGTCATTGGCATCCACCAGAGCAAGGCTAACGCTTCATCTGCCATTTGTTCAGTTTTGTTGGTTTTTGCAGCTGACATTGCATTCACCTGTCGACTGTTAAATCGTGGACCCTGCCCCCTGTGGGGAACCCTGACCTTTGTTGAGATTAGCCGGGCTGGCGGCGACGTCTGATCATTAGACTGACCTCGTCTGGCGGTCAATGAAGCCGAATCGGATGACTTGTGCATAGAACCGCACTACGAAAAAAAATCGCGCGGATACCAGATTTTTGGCTCAGGCCGCTGATTTTCTTCCCAGGCTGAGAAACAATGGACGCGCGGTTTTCCACTCATCCGGAACAGACCTGCGGTTTTGGTCGTGCACCAAGATGGAATGGATCAGCCGATGAGAATCTAGGAACCTGCGCCTCAGGAACTTCCCTGCATTGATGGATTTTTTCTGTGCCGCCATGGCGGTGGGATTCCCGCGTGGTCCGGGTTGTGGTGTCGTCTGCGCACCGCTTCAAGAGGACGGAACCGAGGCCGGCAAGCTTCCGAGAGTGCCGCGACGACGAGTTCATGCTGCTGCGCGCGACTGGCTGCCAGGGGGCCACCAGGCGTATCTAATCAGGGACATGGTGCGGGAGATGGACCTGTCCCCGTTTTACCTTCCCTACTCCGGCGACGGCGGCCGCAGCCGCCCGTATTAGCCGAGGATGATGGTCACACAGTGTTGAACAACACCTATGCGACCGGGGTGTTCTCGTCGCGTCGGATAGCGCGCAAGCTGCACGAGGATGTCGCCTTCCGCATGCTCTGCGGCGGTTCGTTCCCCCGCCTCCGGACGATCTGCGAGTTCCGCCGGCGTCATCTCGGCGACTTCCGTCACCTGTTTCTTGAGGTTGTCGGCCTAGCCCTACCATGTCCATAAAAAAGGGGCTGGACAATGGGCTGCCCCCATGATAGTCCGGCCGCATGGCACAGTCACAGATCAGCCGCACATTGCGGGACGAGGCGGCGGTCGCGCGGGTGGCGTCGATCCTGTCGCAGGAACGGTTCGACAGCCGATCCGCCCTGGGCCGCCGCATCTGCGAGGAGTTCTCGTTTCTCGACGCGCGCGGCCGGCCTCAGCTTGCCGGGTGCATGAAAGCGCTCGGCGCCTTGGCCGAGAGGGATTCCGGCATCGCCCTTCCTCCGCCGAAGGCGCCGGCGCCGGCGGCGGGGCCGCGTCTCCTTGAGGCCGGCGTCCCCGAGCCCGAGGATGTGCCGCCGCATCCCGCGCGGATAGGGGGCCTCGGGATCGTCGCCGTCACGCGCGCTGCGGACCGTGTCCTGTGGAACACGCTGGTCGCGCGCGAGCATCCGCACGGGATGACGGTCTTCGCGGGCCGCCAGGTCCGCTACCTCGTCGGCTCGGCGCACGGCTGGCTGGGGGCGGCGGGGTTTTCCGCCGCGGCGCTGCGGGTGGCGGCGCGGGACCGCTGGATCGGGTGGGACGACGAGGGGCGACGGTCGCATCTCGAGCGCGTCGTCTGCCTGAGCCGCTTCCTGATCCGGCCGTCCGCGCGCTGCCCGCACCTGGCCAGCCATGTCCTCGGCCACATCCTGCGCCGCCTGCCGGGCGACTTCGCGGAGCGCTGCGGCTTCCGTCCGTATCTCGTTGAGAGTTTCGCCGACGAGGGGTATGACGGCACCTGCCTCAGGGCAGCGAACTTTCTGCGCGTCGGAAAGACGGAAGGCCGGGGCCGGCAGGACCGGGACCACCGGCGGGCGAAGACCGTGAAGACGGTCTTTGTGCGCGAGCTGGAACGCTCCTGGCGCAGGAAGCTCGGCGTCCCGCACGTCGACCACGCGCCCTCGCTGGAGCCGGGCGAGGGGCTGAACGCGCAGGACTGGGCGGAGAACGAGTTCGGAGGGGCGCCCTTGGGCGACAAGCGACTTTCTGCGCGCCTGGCGAAGAGCGCCGGCCTTCTGGCGGCGTATCCCGGGCAGAAGATCAACGCCTCCAGCGACAGCGGCGGCAACGAGATCGCCGGCTTCTACCGCCTGATCGAGGCGCCCGCCGAGTCGGAGGTCACGGTGCCGAACATCCTCGCGCCGCACCGCGGGCGCAGCATCCAGCGGATGCGCGGCCAGCGGACGGTCCTGGCGATCCAGGACGGCACGGACCTGAACTTCTCCCGCCGTCCCGGCTGTGACGGGCTGCAGCTGATCGGAAAGAACCAGACGGCGGCGACGAGCCTGGGGCTGCACATGCACGCGACGCTGGCGGTGACGGGGACGGGCCTGCCGCTGGGCGTGCTCGAGACGGGTTTCGATCCGGCGAAGGCGCTCTCGGAAGAGGAGGAGAGGCGCCGCAAGACGGCGCGGTGGCTCGAAGGGTTCGACGACATCGCCGCCGCCGCGCGCGAGATCGGCGGAAAGACGCGGGTGATCTCCGTGTGCGGCCGGGAGGCGGACATGTTCGCGCTGTTCGACGCGCAGCGCCGCCGTCCGCGCGTCGGGCTTCTGGTGCGCGCCAAGCATGACAGGGTTCTCGGCAGGGGACAGGCGAAGCTGTTCGCGGCGATGGCCGGCGGCGCCGCCGGCGGCATGATCGACATCGAGATCGAGGGGCTGACGGCGCGTCCGAAATCCAGCCGGAAGAAGGCCCGCCCCGCGCGGCAGAAGCGGCTGGCGAGCTGCGAGCTGCGGTTCCGCCGCGTCACGCTGCCGGCGACGGACGCCGTCCCCGGCGCGGAGCCGGTTTCCTTGCACGGGGTTCACGTCAGGGAAATCGCGCCGCCCGAGGGCGAGGACCCCGTGCAGTGGTTCCTGCTGACCACGCTCAGGGTCAAGAGCGCAGAGGAGGCTGCGGAAACCGTCGGCTTCTACCTTCAAAGATGGCGCGTCGAGGATTTCTTCCGCGTCCTGAAGTCCGGCTGCCGCGTCGAGTTCCTGCTGTTCCGCACCGCCGACAGGCTGCAGCGGGCGATCGCGATCAACGCGGTGATCGCCTGGCGCATCATGGTGATGACACTGCTCGGCCGCCAGGTTCCCGACTGCGCGCCGCAGCTGATGTTCGCCGACCAGGAACTCGGCTTCCTGCGCGACTGCGCGAACAGGCACGGCCTGGAAGCGCCGGAGCGGCTCGGCGACGCCGTGCGCCTGGTCGCGCATCTGGGCGGCTACCGCGACCGAAAGCACGATCCGGAGCCCGGAAACCAGATCATGTGGCACGGGCAGACGCGGCTGACGAGTGCCGCGCTGGGCCATGAAATCGGTCGTGAAGTCGGGTTCCGGGACGGCCAGAAGCATGCACTGAGAGCCAAGGGATAGAACGTTGCTATGCAGAGTTATGTATACTCGGTAGGCCTAGCCCGTGAGGCGGGGATTGTGCGCCTTGGCACGGTGACCGTGGACGGCACGAAGGTGCGGGCCAATGCGAGCAAGCGCAAGGCGATGAGCCACGGGCGTATTCTGACGGAGGAACGGCGGCTCGAGGCGGAGATTGCGCCACTTGTTGAAAGGGCTGGCGAAGTCGATGCTGAGTAGGATGCGGCGCACGGTGCGGATTCCAGGGACGGCAGGGTTCCGGAGGAGATTGCGCGGCGCGAGAGCCGGTTGGAGGCGCGACAGCGTGCGGCGGACGATGCGAAGGGCCCGGAAGCCGGGAGAGGACAGGAAACCCCAGGGGCTGTCCCTACAGGCGTCGGCACGGGGTGCCCGATGCGACGGCGCAGGAAAACTTCACGAACCCGGAGAGCCGGATCTTGAGGGCAAACGTCGAGGGCCGCCTTGGGGCGATGCTGAACCGGGTCGAGGCGGACACAGGCGGGTTGCCGGACGAAGTTCTGGCCGACGCCGGTCTCTGCAGCGAAAAGGAGTTGGCCGAGCTGGAGGAGCGCGGTGTCGCGGCCCATGCGGCGATGGGACGCGAGGGGCGGAAGCTTGCCGAAATCGACAGGGAGCACCGCCCGGCGACGCGGCGGATGGCCGGACGGATGGCGAGTCCCGAGGGCCGGGAGCGTTATGCCCGGCGGAAGTGGATGGCGGAGGCTCCGCACGGCTGGATCAAGGAGGTGATAGGCTTCCGTCGCTTCGGCGTCCGGGGCCTGGAGAAGGTGAGGGGCGAGTGGAACCTCGTATGCCTGGCGCTGAATGCGAAGCGCATGGCGGCGGCCCTGGCGGGCTGAAACCGGCGGAGGCGCAGCCTTCGACCCCGGAATGCGGCACCGGAGCGGAAAACGGGGGAATTCCAGGGCGCGGAACGTGGAAAACCTGACCGGTGTCCGGATATGCCGGGTTGTTCGTTGTTCCGGTGTCGCCGTTTCGAGCTCCAAAACGTCCTGCGGCGCAAGCTCCTAGGTCACGCCCAACTCGGCGTCAAGCGCCGCCCAGTCCGGTTCGTAGCGATCACTCTGCGGTCGCGCACACGGCGCATCGTCGAGAATCCACCGGACAAGTGCTTCCCGTTTTCGTTGTGCCGCTCATCTAAGCCTAGCTCAGAAAAAGACACATTCGATTTTGTTCACTAACTTTTCAAACCTGAAAGAGATATGCATGGATTTGACACAAAACAAGACATGGAAATGTCAAGCGTGTGGACCTGATAGGCAGTAATTCCAATTATGCGTTCACATCGGTTTTTTCTTCATTTTCGGCTGCGTTTCCGGGCGGATTTCTACTGTGTTTCGGCGGAAGGGGCGGGGCTGCCGGTTCCGGTTACGGAGGCTTTTCCGGCAGCTCGCCGGTGATGATTGTCCGCATCACGGCGTCCCAGTCGTCGTGCACGACGTAGACGGTCAGGAACTTCAGGTTGTCAAGAAGCCGGCAGCGGGCGGCGAGCTTTGCCCGGGCCTCCTGCCAGCTTTCGCAGACCAGGTCGCAGGCGCTCTGCATCAGGAACGCGATCAGGTTGAAGGTCGCCAGCAGGCTGGCCAGGGTTTCCTTGCCGTGCCCGAAGTTGTGCTCGAGATGGTAGCCGTCCTTGGATTTGATTTCATGATGCCTCCCTTGTCATCTCATGGCCATGCCCGTTTCCTGGGTGGTCTGTTTGCGGTTCCCTTGTTCGTTCGCATCCGGCATCGTCGAGCAGACGGTACATCGAAAACGGTCTCGTGCCTATGGTGAAGGTGTGGCGTTCGACCCATGTGCCTCGGCGGCTTCGCTCTCTCAGGGCCCTGACCGAGATGCCGAGCGCCTTGCTGATTTCCTCGGCGGTGCTCCAGCCTTGCTCCCTTTTCGCCTTCTGGAGCCGCCTGAGGTGGCTTGGCAGTCCATGATAGTGGCGCAGGCTGGCGACGCTCTCCCTTGTCCAGGGCTTGTCCCCGCAGTTCAGCATGCCTCTCCGGTTGAGTTGCCCGGCAATGGCCTTGTCGCCCATGCTTTCGGTGAGCCTGCCCACTTCCGCCACGGTCTCCGCCGGGGTGCTGCGAACGCCG
Source organism: Paracoccaceae bacterium (assembly GCA_965221935.1). Taxonomy (GTDB): domain Bacteria; phylum Pseudomonadota; class Alphaproteobacteria; order Rhodobacterales; family Rhodobacteraceae; genus JAPOXR01. The sequence goes on along the minus strand of CBDCSZ010000009.1, from coordinate 73,063 downwards.
CCGCCGGGCCTGAGCAGATCGACCGGATCGAGTTCAAGCGCCCTGCCGCCACGCATGCGCAACTGAATTGACACCGAGTAGCCGCTTCGGATGAGCGTGGCATCCTCGACCAGAAGAGCCAGCATGCGCTTGCGGTCTGCGTTCCCTGTCGTCGGCGCATTCCAGGCGACTGCGAAGTCGGCGGACAGTTCCCTGATTCTCCGGCGCTGGACCTCGTCCGTTGTTTGCTGGAATTCGTCGGCGAGCCGGCTGCGCTCGGCTTCGGCCTCGTCCAGTTTGTGCAGTGCGTCATTCCACTCCCTTTCCAGCGTCGCGGCGACGAGGCGGTAGCCCGGGTCGACCTCCCGGCAGCGCCTGCCGGCCAGTTCGGCCTGGTGGCGCAGCGCCTCGACCCGGTGTGAGCGCTGACGGTCTGCCCTGGCGAAGTCCGACTTGACCTGTTCCTCCACCGACAGGGCCAGATCGATGTTGCTCCGATTGACCGCGCCGACAAGGAAGTCGGTGACGGCCGCGTCGATCCGCTCTCCCCGCATCGTCTGGCAGGACTTCCCCGCCCGGGCGGCCTTGCCGCCGACGCAGTGATAGTGCCGTTCGTTCGCCCGCTTCGGATCCGTCGCTCCGCCGTATTTGACCAGCATCTGGCTGCCGCAACGCCCGCAGATCGCGCGCGATTGCAACAGTGTGCCGCCTTCCCGCAGTGGGCCGGTGCGTCCGTGTGCCGCGACGAAGCATTGCCTGTGGTTGTCGGCCAGCTGCCTCTGGTTGCGCTGGAACTCCTCCCAGTCGATGTAGCCGGCATGCGCCTCGGGGATGCAGACCCGCCATGCCTCCCAGGGGTTTGCCCGCCCGGCATTGCCGCCCCGTCGGCCCCAGGCGTAGCAACCCGCATAGCGGGGGTTCCGGAGGATGCTGAGAACCCTTGAATAGCGGGCCTCGGACCAGATCAGCCGATGACCTTCGGAGACCGGGCATGCCGGCAGCGGTATGGCGTTGTCGAGAAGCCAATTAAATGTCGCCCTGACCGAGCGGGTCCTGCGGAAAGTCTCGAACACCAGATTGACCGCTTCGGCGACTTGAATGTCGGGGTCGAGAACCACCGCGTCTTGTGGATCGTAGACCAGGCCGGCGGGCAGTGCGGTTCTCAATTCGCCGCGCTGTGCCTTGTTGAGGACACCGCCGAGCAGCCGCTGGCGGATCCCGTCAAGCTCGAACTCGTAGACCGAGCTCTTGATCCCGAGCAAAAGCAGGTCGCTGCTGTTGCCGGGATCATGGACGCCGGCCTCGTCGCAGACCAGCGTGCCGGAGAGTGAGGCAAGGCGGAACAGCCGGTGCAGGTCGGCGTTGCTGCGGCCGAGGCGCGAGATCTCGAGGCTGAGAACGATGCCGACTTCGCCGGCGGCGATCCGGGCCATCAGGTCCTGGAACCCCCCGCGCCTTTCGGCGTCGGCGCCGGAGAGACCCTGATCCTGGTCGATGACCCGGATCCGCTCCCGCGGCCATCCCAGCGCCAGCGCGCGCTCACTCAAGTCGTACTGGCGCCGGGTGCTCTCGGTGTTGTTGATCACCTGGCCGGGAGACGACTGGCGGATGTAGACACACGCCTCTCGCTCAAGGTGGCTGGCGGAGATCTTGCCGGTTCCGATGTCCTTCACCATCCATCTCCCTCGTTGGATTCGCATCTGAGCAGCCGCAGGACCATCGCCGCCGCCGCGACGGTGATGCAGCCGGCCCCGGTTTCGCCGGTCGGCGCCGCCGCGCTGGAAACCGGCGCCCGGTCAAGGACGGCCGTGAGACGCAGCGCCCCCGCCATGCCGTGGCGGCTGAGAACCGGCGCCGCGTTCCCGGCGAGCCAGTCGAGATGCCAGCGCCGGTAGCGTCGCAGTCCGTCGTCATCGAGCCCTCCCGTACCGGGGCGCAGTGTTTTTTTTTGACCGCTCGATTGCCTTGTTGATGGTGCGTGGATGAAGGCTGACACCGAAACGCTCCTCGATCACCGGCGCCAGGCGCCGGGCGCCAACTGGCCCGTGCTCGGACCTGTAGGCGGCGATGAAGTCCAGAATCTCGTCGCTGACCTTGTGGGCCCGGCGCGGTCCCCGGCGCAGCGGCGCCAGGGCCTGCAGCCCGCCCTCGCGGAAGCTGCGCCGGATCCGGACACAGGTGGGGACCGAGACGCCGAACTCTGCGGCCACCTCCGCCAGCGGTTCGTCCCCGGCGCTGCGCACCATCTCGTAACGCACCTGCAGCAAGTCGCGCGGGTCGAAGAAGCCGCCGGCCCGGAAACGTTGGGAGCGGATGCGCTCCGGGCGCCGGTTGAGGGTGCCGGAGGCCTCGAGGTTTTTGACCTTCTGGTCATCGTCGGACATGGGCAGCTCCATTCACGGCTCTCGAAAATCATCATATATTACTCATATTGACAGCTTCCGCAAGCCGGCCGGCGATCCTCTTGGCACATAACGCTCTGTAATCACGCTGTATCGTGGGAATTTTGCACATTTCGGACAATAATTTTCAATCATTTCGGGCAATCTTTTTTGATTAGCATGTCGACCAATTCCCGCAACTCCGAAAGATCGTCCGCTCGGAAAGAGGAACACCCGGCCGCCTGCTCCTCGAAGGTGTCAACAGCGCGCAGGCTGGTCCAGGCCGCCGGAAACAGGCGCAGCTGCCGCCCGCATCCCGTAAACACCCGAACCCGGTTCAGGCCGAATTCGTTCGTGATGGATTCAAGCGCGAGCCAGCGACCCCTCCAGGGATGGAACGGGTGCGTGACCTCGATGCCGCCGGCGCCAGGGCGTGGCTCTGGATCGAAATCGCATGCATTCGGCAACGCGGTCTTTGAGAGCCTTGAAGGTGTTGTTCTCCACTTTCCACCGGGCCCGGGCGCAGTCGGCCAGTTCGGCGACGCTGTCCGGGCCGACCGGGAGGTCGGTGGCGAAGCTGTTGCGGCAGAGCCGCTTTCCGGACGGCGATGTGATGGTGACTTCGAACCAGTTGACTTCCAGCGCGTCCTTTCCGTCACGGATCGGCAGACCGCTCATCCAGCGGCAGCGCAGCTGGCGCTTTTTCTTTTTCCGGCCCTCGGTCCGGGTCAGACAGCCGGTCTCAACCCCTTGAATATACTCGTAAAGCGTTGTGTGCGAGCTCGGCTTGCAGGTCAGGATGAAGCTTCCGCCGGCGGCCAGCACGGCCTCGCAGAGCGGCTGGCGGCAGTAGAGGTCGTCGCCGAGATAAACCGGTCTGAGCCGGGCCAGGCCGGATCCGGTCCGCCGCAGCCAGCGCTTGGCGGCGTTGATCTCGCAGTCCTGTTTCTCAGCCCCGTCCTGCGGGCGGATGAACTCCGGCGGCAGCGGCAGGAGGCGCGAGGTTCCCGGGGCGACGATGCTGGCGCCGAGCACGGCGTGGAAGTTCTGTGTCCGCCCGTCCGCCAGTTTCCGCTGCGAGCAGTTCCGGCAGCCGATGCTGCAGGAGGTGAAATACTCGGTGCCGTCAAGGGCGATCAGCAGCCGCCCGTCAAGCCGGCGCAGCCGGTCAAGGGCGCCCTGGCGGTCCAGCTGGTCGACGGTCCGGGTGAAGATGGAATCGAAGCGCTCCGGCGGCACGCCGTCGAGCACGCTGCGGATGTGGCTGTCGGTCGGCAGCCGTTCAATGCCGAACAGGGTCCGGGCGTTGGACCGTCCCTGGCGGGACTGAAGCTGCGCCTGCGCCGCCAGGAAGGACGGGCACTGCAGGAAGAAGACGGCGAAGGCCGCCATGCCGATGTCGGCCATCTCCAGGCGGGCGTTGGCGCCGGTCCTGCGGTCCGGGGCGGACGCGCAGAGTTCGCGCATGTCGGCGATGTATCCGGCCAGCGGGGACATGGCGCCGCATTATGCACATATCAAAAATTTGTACAAATGTAAGCAAAAACAACAACTTACATGTCTTCTCCGCGCCTTTTCCCCAGGAGCCGGCGGCCGGAGCGGCGTCGGCGGCAGGTGATTCGCCCGCCGCCGGGGAACCGCCGGCGCGCAGCCGCCTGCGGCGGAAAAAAATTTCCCCGGGCCAAAAAACCGTTGTGATACAACACGTTAAAAACTCAAAAATCCAAAATTAGAATTACTGACCTGATAGGCGGCTATCGCGTCCGGCCGCCGCATGCCCAATGCCGGGATACTGCATATAGACCCGGCGACAACCGAAGCCGACAGCCGCAGTGACGATCTGAATGAATGCCCAAACGAATTGGCGATCATGGCGTTTTCGACGGACAAATTGCCGCGGCCAAGATCATCCGCGAACAGTTCGGCCATGTGTTTCGGTCGGTGATTGAGGCCATTCGGGCGGATTTACTTTCCGCTGGCGCCGCCGCCGAGTTGGATGTTGACAACAGAGGCGCGGCTCCGGTTATCTTCAGGCAATTGGCGGCGGCGACGGACTTGCCGACCCCATCCACTGGATGGCCAAACCGGTGTTTCCGGCGTCACAGTTCAAGGTGACTTGGAGCTTTACCGAATGCCCTGCGGCATCGCATCGGCGCTGACGGGGATTTCCGCATACTTCAAAACATCAGAGGGTCCGGGAATCGATTGGAATTGGAAACCGGCGGATCGGATGAACAGCCGCTGCGTGCGGCCCCGGTTCATTGTGACCAAACACACTTCGTGCCGGGCGGCCGATGCGCATTTTGCAAGCCGCACCGCGCCAGCAAGCCCGCCGGTCAGTTAACGCCAGTCCGGCATGACCGGCGGGCGGGAAGGGGCGGCAATGTCACATTTTGCCGCCCGATCTATTTTACTGGCTGTCCAGCACGTAGCCAGGATGCGCGAGACTGGCCGGAGTTCCAGGCTTGACGGAGACCGTGCCCGTCGCGCCCTCGCACATGTAGATGTTGTTTTCATTCAGGTACGAGAAATGCTGGTCAGACCACTGTTCGGTGACGCCGCAGAAAGTCGGCTTGACCAGGCTGAACTTGGTCCGGTTCCATATCGGAATCCCGGGCAGCTCCTGGTTGAAGATCTCCTGCATCCTCATATAGATCTGCCGGAGCTCGTCTCCACCGGCGCGGCCTGCCGCAGTCATGAGGTCGTCATACTCGGGATTGTTGTACTCGCCGTAATTCCATGCGCCGCCGGTGCCGAAATAGGCCAGGTGATCGCCGACCACATCATTCGAATACCCGGTGAACCACAGATCAAGCTCGCCCGCCTCGCCGGCTTTTTCCATGTCCGGCCAGTCCATCTGCCGAACGGCGGTCTTCATGCCCACATTGGCCAGCTGCTGCTGGATGAAGACCAGCCAGTCGAGAGCCTCCTGGGAGTTGTAATATGTCGCCAGCTCCACGACATGGCCCGGATCCCAGTTCGCCTCGGCCAGCAGTTCTTTCGCCCGGTCAGGGTCGAACGGATAGGCCGCAGAGTCAGGATTGAACATGACATGGTCAGCGGGAAACAGGGTGTACATGGGATCCCTCAACCCGTTGGGGATCAGGACATCAATCAGCTGCTGACGGTTGATTGCGAAAGAAATCGCCTGTCGGACCCTTTCATCCTCCAGGGCAGGATCGTCGGCGATGTTGATGTAGTTGGGACTCAGGGGCTGGCCGCGCAGGAAGACAAAACCCTGGGGATCCGCGCCATACCGCGAGACGTCCTGGGCTGAGAGAGACTCCAGGGAGTCCGCCTCCCCTTTTTCAAAGGCAAGCGTTCCAGTTTCATACTCTTCAAAAAACCTCGTTACGATCCGGTCCAGATACGGCCGGCCGGCCCAGTAATTCTCATTCGCGACGTTCGTTACATATTGTCCCTCGACATATTCCTCGAACACGAACGGGCCGGTCCCAATTCTCACATCGGTCGACATCCAGTCGACTGACGGCAGATTCTCCATTGGCGTATCTTCAAAAAGATGCGCCGGAAGGATGTAGACCTTGCCAACCCTTTCAAAGAAATTGCTGTTCGGGACCGCCGTTTCAAAGACGATCGTATGGTCGTCGACCACCGTGATGCCTTCGACACTGTTCGCCGTGCCGTCGATGTAGGCCTGGGCGCCTTTCAGTTCGGTCAGGCGCGCCGCCTGCATCAGGAAGTCCGCGCCTTCCGCCCGGGGATTCATGGTCAGCAGGTAGCTCCACTCGACATGCTTTGCGGTCAGCGGCGTGCCGTCATGGAACCGCACACCCTCGCGCAGATGAAATGTCCCTGTGGTCAGGTCATCGGAGACCTCCCAATGCGTCGCAAGGTCAGGGAGCAGGACGTTGTTGAACGGATCCAGAATAAACAGGTTTCCGAAATTGTGCCTCGTGAACGAGTGGTTTTCCGACGATTTCCACGGAAACGGCAGAAGTGATCCGCGGTAGGCAATTGTGAATGTTCCGCCGTCAGCCGGCGCGCAGGCCGCGGGGCACATGGTGACGTTTCCGGCTTCTGACGGACCCTGCATTGCAGAGGCCGCGCCTGCGGAGACAAAAAGCAATGGCGCCAGGGCCAGGCTTTTCAATACGGTTCTCATCTTCTATTCCTTTCCCTTTCTCTACTTCCGAAATATCGGAGCGAGAGATTATCAAACAGTTCTCAGATTGTCCAGATACTCAAATTTGGCACCAGTAATTCCAATTATGCGTTCACATCGGTTTTTTCTTCATTTTCGGCTGCGTTTCCGGGCGGATTTCTGCTGTGTTTCGGCGGAAGGGGCGGGGCTGCCGTTTCCGGTTACGGAGGCTTTTCCGGCAGTTCGCCGGTGATGATTGTCCGCATCACGGCGTCCCAGTCGTCGTGCACGACGTAGACGGTCAGGAACTTCAGGTTGTCAAGAAGCCGGTAGCGGGCGGCGAGCTTTGCCCGGGCCTCCTGCCAGCTTTCGCAGACCAGGTCGCAGGCGCTCTGCATCAGGAACGCGATCAGGTTGAAGGTCGCCAGCAGGCTGGCCAGGGTTTCCTTGCCGTGCCCGAAGTTGTGCTCGAGATGGTAGCCGTCCTTGAGAGCCTTGAAGGTGTTGTTCTCCACTTTCCACCGGGCCCGGGCGCAGTCGGCCAGTTCGGCGACGCTGTCCGGGCCGACCGGGAGGTCGGTGGCGAAGCTGTTGCGGCAGAGCCGCTTTCCGGACGGCGATGTGATGGTGACTTCGAACCAGTTGACTTCCAGCGCGTCTTTTCCGTCGCGGATCGGCAGACCGTTCATCCAGCGGCAGCGCAGCCGGCGCTTGTTCTTTTTCCGGCCCTCGGTCCGGGTCAGACAGCCGGTCTCAACCCCTTGAATATACTCGTAAAGCGTTGTGTGCGAGCTCGGCTTGCAGGTCAGGATGAAGCTTCCGCCGGCGGCCAGCACGGCCTCGCAGAGCGGCTGGCGGCAGTAGAGGTCGTCGCCGAGATAAACCGGTCTGAGCCGGGCCAGGCCGGATCCGGTCCGCCGCAGCCAGCGCTTGGCGGCGTTGATCTCGCAGTCCTGTTTCTCAGCCCCGTCCTGCGGGCGGATGAACTCCGGCGGCAGCGGCAGGAGGCGCGAGGTTCCCGGGGCGACGATGCTGGCGCCGAGCACGGCGTGGAAGTTCTGTGTCCGCCCGTCCGCCAGTTTCCGCTGCGAGCAGTTCCGGCAGCCGATGCTGCAGGAGGTGAAATACTCGGTGCCGTCAAGGGCGATCAGCAGCCGCCCGTCAAGCCGGCGCAGCCGGTCAAGGGCGCCCTGGCGGTCCAGCTGGTCGACGGTCCGGGTGAAGATGGAATCGAAGCGCTCCGGCGGCACGCCGTCGAGCACGCTGCGGATGTGGCTGTCGGTCGGCAGCCGGTCAATGCCGAACAGGGTCCGGGCGTTGGACCGGCCCTGGCGGGACTGAAGCTGCGCCTGCGCCGCCAGGAAGGACGGGCACTGCAGGAAGAAGACGGCGAAGGCCGCCATGCCGATGTCGGCCATCTCCAGGCGGGCGTTGGCGCCGGTCCTGCGGTCCGGGGCGGACGCGCAGAGTTCGCGCATGTCGGCGATGTATCCGGCCAGCGGGGACATGGCGCCGCATTATGCACATATCAAAAATTTGTACAAATGTAAGCACAAACAACAACTTACCGGTCTTCTCCGCGCCTTTTGCCCAGGAGCCGGCGGCCGGAGCGGCGTCGGCGGCAGGTGATTCGCCCGCCGCCGGGGAACCGCCGGCACGCAGCCGCCTGCGGCGGAAAAAAATCTCCCCGGGCCAAAAAACCGTTGTGATACAACACGTTAAAAACTCAAAAATTCAAAATTAGAATTACTGAATTTGGCACAGTAGTTCTAATTATGCGTTCACATCGGTTTTTCCTTCACTTTCGGCTGCGTTTCCGGGCGGATTTCTGCTGTGTTTCGGCGGAATGGGCGGGCCGCCGGTTCCGGCTGCGGAGGCTGTTCCGGCAGCTCGCCGGTGATGATTGTCCGCATCACGGCGTCCCAGCCGTCGTGCACGGCGTAGACGGTCAGGAACTTTAGGTTGTCAAGAAGCCGGCAGCGGGCGGCGAGCTTTGCCCGGGCCTCCCGCCAGCTTTCGCAGACCAGGTCGCAGGCGCTCTGCATCAGGAACGCGATCAGGTTGAAGGTCGCCAGCAGGCTGGACAGGGTTTCTTTGCCGTGCCCGAAGTTGTGCTCGAGATGGTATCCGTCCTTGAGAGCCTTGAAGGCGTTGTTCTCCACTTTCCACCGGGCCCGGGCGCAGTCGGCCAGTTCGGCGACGCTGTCCGGGCCGACCGGGAGGTCGGTGGCGAAGCTGTTGCGGCAGAGCTGCTGTCCTGACGGCGATGTGATGGTGACTTCGAACCAGTTGACTTCCAGCGCGTCCTTTCCGCCGCGGATCGGCAGACCGCTCATCCAGCGGCAGCGCAGCCGGCGCTTTTTCTTTTTCCGGCCCTCGGTCCGGGTCAGACAGCCGGTCTCAACCCCTTGAATATACTCGTAAAGCGTTGTGTGCGAGCTCGGCTTGCAGGTCAGGATGAAGCTTCCGCCGGCGGCCAGCACGGCCTCGCAGAGCGGCTGGCGGCAGTAGAGGTCGTCGCCGGGATAAACCGGTCTGAGCCGGGCCAGGCCGGATCCGGTCCGCCGCAGCCAGCGCTTGGCGGCGCTGGTCTCGCAGTCCTGTTTCCCGGCCCCGTCCTGCGGGCGGATGAACTCCGGCGGCAGCGGCAGGAGGCGCGAGGTTCCCGGGGCGACGATGCCGGCGCCGGGCACGGCGTGGAAGTTCTGTGTCCGCCCGCCCGCCAGTTTCCGCTGCGAGCAGTTCCGGCAGCCGATGCTGCAGGAGGTGAAACACTCGGTGCCGTCAAGGGCGGTCAGCAGCCGCCCGTCAAGCCGGCGCAGCCGGTCAAGGGCGCCCTGGCGGTCCAGCCGGTCGACGATCCGGGTGAAGATGGAATCGAAGCGCTCCGGCGGCGCGCCGTCGAGCACGCTGCGGATGTGGTTGTCGGTCGGCAGCCGGTCAATGCCGAACAGGGTCCGGGCGTTGGACCGGCCCTGGCGGGACTGGAGCTGCGCCTGCGCCACCAGGAAGGACGGGCGCTGCAGGAAGAAGACGGCGAAGGCCGCCATGCCGATGTCGGCCATCTCCAGGCGGGCGTTGGCGCCGGTCCTGCGGTCCGGGGCGGACGCGCAGAGTTCGCGCATGTCGGCGATGTATCCGGCCAGCGGGGACATGGCGCCGCATTATGCACACATCAAAAATTTGTACAAATGTAAGCAAAAACAATAACTTAAAGGTCTTCTCCGCGCCTTTTCCCCAGGAGCCGGCGGCCGGTGATTCGCCCGCCGCCGGGGCGCCGCCGGCGCGCAGCCGCCCGCAGTGAAAAAAATCTCACCGGGGCAAAAAACCGTTGTGATACAACACGTTAAAAACTCAAAATTAGAATTACTGAATTTGGCAAAGCAATTCTCAGAATTGGTTCATGGGCTGACTTCCTTGGGAACGGCTGAATTTTTGGCTGGAGGTTCGGTTTTCTGCGGAGGAGCGGCCTGAATTCGCCGGCTTCGGTCACGGAGGCTTTTCGGGCAGTTCGCCGGTGATGACGGTCGTCAGCACGGCGTCCCGGGTTTCGTGGACGGCGCAGCTTGTGAAAACTCTGATGTCATTGAGCAGCCTGTGGCGGGCGGCGCTCTGGAACAGGAATGCGGTCAGGTTGGAGGCGGCCAGCAGGTTGGACAGCGTCGAATTGCCGTGCCCGCAGCTGTGTTCGAGGTGGTAGCCGTCCTTCAGCGCTTTTAATAGTGTTGTTCTCGATTCTCCAGCGCCCCTGGCGCATCATGACGCCGCAGATCGGGGGCGTCCACTCCATCGTTTACGAAGCAGCGGCGCTGGTCGCGCGGGTCGACCCCGCCGGGCCGCTCCCGCATCCAGGTGTCCGACGGAGCCCGCGCCACGCCGAACAGCGTGCGCAGGGTCCGCGCCAGCACAGGATCCCCGCCGCCACGCACCTGCCTGTCGAACTGGAGCAGCGACGGCATCTTGAACGAGAACAACCGCTAGACCCGACATCAGGCAGTCGGGAAGGCTGATGCCGCGGGTGCGGACCGGGTTTGGAACGCGGCCGAAGCACGCGCGCACGGCGCGGAGCATGCCAGGCATCGACAGATGCCGGCGGAAGGGAGTTTCGGGACATTTCACTGCTCGGCTTTTGCCTGTTTCGCCGCAGAATGCGCGGCGCCCCGCTGAAAGTCTACGAAAAAAAATTTCTGACTGCCGTGCAACCCGCTGATAATGAAAGAAAAAATTTACCGGGAATTGCTGGGTAGAGTCGGGGGCTGGCGCGCCAGCTTCAGGGTCCGGTGGCATGTCCGTCGCTTTCGCTCCGGGCCTCAGTCCGGCTCCCTTGACCGCGTTTCCAGTCCCCCGCTCATCAAACCGGACGTGCGGATTTCCCGCATCCGGCTTTCCGACGAGATCATGCCTTCGCCCACGGAAGGCCCCTGGTCGTCGGCGCAAGGCGTATCAGGCCGCAGGCAGTCTACAGCCGTTCGTCCGGGTAGCGCACATACTTCCCGCTTTTGACCTTGTGCTTCCGACAGAGCCACTGTCGCAGCCGCTTCACCGTGTGCATATCGACCGCTGTATAAGCGGGGCTGACCTGTCCGAGGTCGCAGCAGTTCGCCCATCCGGACAGCATCCAGTTCAGGCGTTGCACCATCTCCCCCGTCAGCATCAGCCCGTGCTTCGCAGCCGTCTGCCCGCTGATCCTGCGGCAGATGCCTTGGACGCTCGCCTTGCCCGGGCGGGTGCCGATGCAGCTCCCCATCCCGTTCGGGCGGTAGGTGCGTCCGATGCGGTATCCGAGGAATTCAAACGGTTCCTCCGGGCACCGCAGACACCGGGTCTTCTGTTCGTTGATCGGCAGCTTCAGCCTGTCCATGACCCGCTCGACACCCGCCAGCATCTCTGCCGCCGGGGCCTTGCCGAGAACACAGAAGTCATCCGCATAGTTGACAATCTCCGAACAGGTGCGCCGGGCATGGCCCAGCGCCTTCCAGCCCAGTATGAAGCGGCGCATGTGGATGTTCGACAACAGAGGGGAGACGACGCCCCGAACGCAAAAGGTAACTTCCGTCTTCGGTGCCGCCGTTGCCCGGTTTCGACGGGTCCGGACCACCGCCTGGGAAGCCCGAGAACGGGATGGAATGGCGGATGGTGATTTTGTCCTCGGTGACCAAGACTTCTTTAACGAGGAGCCGGACGATACGCTGTCGCTCGGCGATGTCCAGGGTTTCGGCGGACGAGCGCAACCGCGCCAGAAAGCCGGTCAAGCTCTCGGCGAGCCGGAGATAGGTCTCCCGGTCCTTGGCACGATCGACGGCGGATTGCAGCTCGCGGTGCAGCGCCTGTTCCTGCCGGCGGAGCTTGGGCGTTCTGTCGCGCAGCTCGTCGATGGTGATCAACTCTTCCTGATAGGCTGTGACCAGGCGGTCGATACCCTTGCGGACCCTGATCAGCCGATGCCGAAGGTCGGCCTCGCGCCGCTGGTTGGGACCGGAGACCCGGGCTGCCTCCAGCCGCCGGTCGATCTCTGCGCTCACCAGCGCCGGATCCTCGAGCAGCCGGACCAGCTCGGTCCACACGATGTCATCGAGCAGATCCTGGCGCACGGGGCGGCTGTCGCACAGCGGGCCGTTGAGATGGCGCCAGGCGTCGGAACCCAGGCAGCGGTAGCAGGAGATCTTGCGGGCACTGGTTTGGGCCGACGTGCGATACAGCGCGTAGCCGCATTTGCCGCACGCCACCACCCCCTGCGAGACACTGGGCGTTTTGGTCCTGCGCCTGGAGAAGGCCTTGTTCTGTTGCAGCCGCTCTTCGGCAAGGGCGAAGGTCTCTTCGCTGACGATCGCCGGCACCGGGATCTCGATCCAGTCTTCTCGGGGGCGCTCATGGCCGACACTGTTGCGTCCGGCGAACCCGTCGCTGCGCCGCAGAGGCCGCACGCGCTGGCGCGGCGCGGACCGGGTCTTTCCGAAGCATGCCCGTCCCTTGTACGCCGGATTGCGCAGCACCGCCCACACCACCGAGCGTTCCCAGCGCGAACGCCCGGAGGACGTGGGAATCTCGCGTTCGTTGAGCTTGCGGGCGATCGCACCGATGCTCATGTGCTCTTCGGTGTAATAGCGGTAGACGTCGCGGACCACGGACGCCTGCGGTTCGACGATTTCGTAGAACGCGTCGCTGTCCGGCATTTTCTTGTGGTAGCGGTAGCCATAGGGCGCGCCGCTGAGGACAGCAACGTCGCCGCGTCGCGCGCGATGGCGCTTGCCGCGGCGGGAACGCTCCAGGATCTGCGCGCGCTCGTATTCCGCGATCATCCCCTGGAACTGGACGAGGAGATGGTCTTCGGGGGTTTCCAGGGACGGCGCCTTCAAGAACACGGTCTCGACGCCCTCGCGGGCCAGCTCCTCGATGATCAGAACCTGATAGGCATAGCGACGGCTCAGACGATCCGGGGCATGGACCAGGACGGCTTCGATGCGGCCCTCCGCGGCGAGGTCCCTGACCCGCTCGAGCCCCGGGCGTTCGAGAACCGCGCCGGTAAAGCCGTCATCCTCGATAACCATGTCGGGCGCCACGCGGTAGCTGTGGCGCTCGGCATAGGCGAGCAGGGCCTCGGTCTGGCCTGGCGATGGTGTTGCTATCTCTCTGCTGCTCGCCCGAGACCCGCGCGTACAGGGCTGCAATCGCAAGGTATTCGTCCAACAGCTTTGTCGAGCCCCGAGACCCGCGCGTACAGGGCTGCAATCTTCATGATCGTCTCCTACGTCGTGGGTTCGCGGCGGGATCTTGTGCGCCCGATCGGGCACCAGGATCGCGTAGGCGTTCTGGAGCTTGGCGGCGAGCAGGCGATCGAAGGCGTAATCGAGGTGAACGGCGGGTCGAGAGCGTGAGCGACGTTCAGCCATGACGACCTGCGTCCGCGAAGAAGCGCCTCAAGGCCCGCGCGACGATCTCCCCGATCGAGTCGCCGCTGCTTCTGGAATGCGTCCGCAACGCCGCCGCCAGCGTGCCCGGAATCTTGATGGTGATCGGGATCAGCGCCTCGGCCGGCTCGACCGGCCGGCCCATGGCGCGCGCATCCTGAAGGTAGCGATACGCCTGACGTTGAGACAACCCGAAGCGCTGCGACAGGCGAAGCGCCGCTTCGCTCGCCGTGACGCCCTGGGCGAGCAAGGCGTGCGCGGCGTTGAGCCGCTCGACCTTTTGGGATCGGGATGATCGCGCCATTTGTCATAAGAATATTACCGTTTGCGTCGTAAGTCAATCAGGGGACGGTCGCGCCATTGCAAAATCTCCCGTTCAAAGCGGAAGTTGCCTTTTGCGTTCGGGGCGAGACCGGAGCCCCCTGCGGGGTTCCCTTCCGCTCCCGGCGGGCCCGGTTCGAGCGGCGTTTGCCGCCCTCGCCGTCATCCTCCCCGGCCGGCATTTCCAGCCACGCCTTGATGAGACCGGGCATCCGTCCGTCGCTCACGCGGCGGGCGACGCTCTTCATCAGCTCGGCGTGCGGTATTTCGCCGAAACAGTTGGACAGGTCGCAGCCGGCCACTTCGTTGTGCCCCGTGTTCAGGAGTTTGTGGACGCGTTTCACCGCGTCGTTCGCACTCCGCTCCGGCCGGTGGGCATATTGCTCCGGCTGCAGGTCGGCTTCGAATATCGGCTCAAGCACGAGCATGGCCGATGTCTGCGCCACCCGGTCCCTGATGCAGGGAATGCCCAATGGCCGCAGCTTGCCGGGCTGTTTCTTCGGAATCATCACCTGCCGCACCGGTTTCGGCGCGTAGGTTCCCTCCCCTCAGATCCCGCGACAGTTCCCCGAGCCACTCGTCCACGCCCTGTGCCGCGATATCCGTGAATTGTTCCCCGTCAACCCCGGCAGAGCCGCCGTTGCGGCGCACCCTGTCCCAGGCTTCGTTCAGGAAGTCCATTCGCCAGACCTTGTCGGCGAGGGCGTGAAAGCGGCGGTCGGGTTCTTCCTTCGCTTTCGCATGGAGCATGGTCTGGAATTCCCGAACCTTCTTTGACCCTGTCAGGTATTGACCAGTGGTCATGCCTTGCTTCCTTTCCATACCGTTCCCGAAGTCAGGCCCCTTCCCTCGACCGGCATTACCCGGCGTCTCAAGCACTGCGGGCCTGTCCGCCACCCTGACGGCCCGGACTGGTCCTCGCGGATTTCCGGTTGGTGCGTGCACACCACCGACAGAGCTTCCCGTGTTGCAGCGTCATCCATCTTGCAGACATGCCGGCGCCATTACCCCGGCGGGAACGGTCCGGTGCATCTGTCGCTTGCTTCCCGGACCGCCGTCGGCCTTCCCCTTACTTCAGGAGGGTCGGCTCCCGCATTACCCGTTTCGAGGCCTGCTCGGCGTTCACCCGCGTTCCGGCCTGCCTGCCCGCTGAGCCGCCCAAGGCGGCCCTTTGACACCAGAGTGCTTCAGTCCATTTCGTTACCTCCACGAACCGCCCTGGCTGCTGCCAGCCGAAGCGACAATTTGCTGGGTGGGATTCGCACCCACAAGGATGACGCGCCTTTCACCGCGCACTGAAATATGCGGGTTAGGCCCACAAGGCTGGCGCGCCTTTCACGTCGCACTACCTATGATGGGTTAGGGCTATCCTCGCCATCCCCGACACTGGCCGCCACGACCTCCGGCCAAAGGGCATTGAGAGGGAAGGAGATAGCATCAAAGGGTTGCAGCGATACCGGAGCATCACCGACAAGCGTTGCAAGCAATACCCACAGATCACCGCGAAGTTCGAATGCCTCTAGCGTTTTCACGTCGGGGTCCACGAACCAGAGATAGGAAACCTTCTCTCGGGCATAGACAGCTCGCTTCTCACCCTGGTCAAACTGTCTGGTCGATGGTGAGAGCACCTCGCAGACCCAATCCGGTGCCTGCGTGAAAAAAGCCCCATCCATGTCCTCGGCCATGGTTTCGCGCCGCCAGCCCGCGATGTCTGGAACAACGATGTCCTCACCCAGGTGCAACTCCGGTTCGAAAAGGATCACCCAGCCGCCGGGGCCGCCGTCGCCATAGTTGAATGGCGAACCGATCTTCATCCCCAATCCCGAGCTTGCCCAGGCATGCCGTTTGGCCGGTCTTGGCTGCGTGTGCAGCGTGCCGGCAACCACTTCAGCCACCATGTGGGGCGGAGCGTCCAGAACGTCCTGATAGGTGGCCCGGGGTGTCTTCGTGCGTCTGGCCTGTGCCGTCATGGTCCCTGTTCCTTCACTTGCTCCCTAAATCTCAATCCGCTCGATTTCATGATCGAACGTCAGTCCATTTTCAGCATGTCGCAGGTGACGCGCAGTTCACCGTCTCTGACGGATGTGGGAGCAGAACGTTCGACCGCAGCGAGCACTATGGGAAAGATATTGCGGATTGCTTGCCTGAATTCGGCATCGGTTGAGAAGTTGGTACGATGGTAATCATCAATTGCGTTGAGGTCGATCATGCACTTGAAGTCTTTTCCAGCGTAACGCATCCGCATGGTCGCTGATTTGTTGTAGCGATCGATGTTCACGTTTTTGCTGTATTCGAGCTTTTGTTTACGGAAGCGAACACCCACGCCTGCAGTGGCTTCTTCGGAGAGGAACTCCACTCCAGCGGAAAACATGCAGTCGGCTATGGCTTTCAGATTGTTCTTGATGGGCAGACGAGTACTGGATTCAAACTCGACAATTGTGGCGCGGGAGACATTCGCGTTGGTAGCAAGATGTTCTTGCGTCCAATCCAAAAGGCTACGGGCGGCGCGGCATTGGGCGGCGGTGATCCTCACTCTGGGCTCCTTAATAGATGATGTTATACATAATGACTAATGTAAAATAAAAAGCAAGATAAAATAACGCGTCTGGGCTTGGCCATTTGTAACAGCTTGAGACTATCCGCGCCTGTGCTTGAAATCATCGCAGATTTGGGCCCGGATCAATCGAGACCATGATTGCAGTCAAATTCGCACATACGCGGGTCGATTCCGGGGGCAGGATCGTACGTTAAGCACGTGAAGCCGCCATTGTTCACGGGATCTCCCGTCTCGATGCCGCTACACATTGGGGAGTTTTCACCCGGCACTGACATTGGACCGGCCATGGCGGGATCTGAGCGTGGCCTGGGCGTCAAGAAAGGAGGGGGCCTGCAGCAGGAAGACGGCGAAGGCGGCCATGCCGATGTCGGCCACGGGGATGCGGGAATTGGCTCCGGTTCTGCGGTGCGGCGCCGACGCGCAGAACCGGCGCATCAGGCGATATCTCCGGCCAGCCGTGTCATCGTGCCGCATTATGCACACATCAAGACATGGTACAACAAGAAAGGCAGCGGCTTGTGCGGTTTTCCGCCGGCTGTCCGTGTCCGGCGGTGAAATTTTTCAACTCGGTCTGAAAAACAACTTTAAATCAACGCATTGAAGATCTAAAATTCCAAAATTAGAATTACTGATTGTGGAAACCCCGACGTTCCGGGTTCGGACGCTCGATGGAAATGAGCCTGCGGCGCTGGCGCCGGCAGATGTAGGAAGACTGATTGTTGAACACTCTGCCATACGCCGCCTGCGCATAAAAGGTGCCGTCAGTTCCCGGCAGGGACACAGATCTGCGGTCATTGCCAGCCGGGCCGGCTCCGCCCTCATCGGGACCGTCCGGTCAACCGAGGAATTGAAAGCGGTCGGCTGGGAAATCTAGCCCGAACTTCATGCCGGGATTTGACAGGTTTTCTCCGCGCAGGCAAGGACACCATGTTGTTTTCGCTTGATTTTCTGGGGGTCCGGCCGGGCCGGAAGGCTTTTTCAGCCTGTCATTGAACTGACAACATTTCCGGGCGGTTTGATCTCCAGAAGCTCAAAGGCCCTTTTCTGGAGCGCGGTCGGCCGCGCGGCCATGCGGAACGAGCTGCCGGGCCTTCCGGGCAGGAAGGCGTCGTTCAGCGTCAGCGTTCCGAGATCGGCGAGCAGCGTCCGGAAGCTGTGGACCGGCAGGCCGTCAGGGGTCTGTTTCGAGGCCGCTTTGGCCTTGGCGCTTTCGGAGACCTCCGCCTTCTCCACAGGGGTCGACCGCCTTGCGCGGGCCGCCTCCCGGTCGTCATCCTCGAACAGGATGGGGGCGAGCTTCTCCCGCATGCTCCGCTCCACATGCCAGGCGAGCATGCAGAGGAACACATGCGCCTTCACCCGCCCCTCATTGTAAACATGGAACGGCCGGACCCTCAGCCCTGACGTCTTCATGGTCCGGAAGGCGCGCTCGACGAGCGCGAGGCTTTTATACGCCGCCACCGCCGCCTCGCCGCCGATGGATTCCTTTCCGAGGCTGGCGCGCACCACATAGATTCCGTCGAGCGCCGCCTCCGCCGCGGTTTTCGCCGCGTCGCGGCTCCAGTCCATTCCGTCATCGCGGATCTCAATGCTGAAGTGTTTTTCGACCTTTTTTCTGTTGCCCCTGCGCCCCAGGGCCTTCGCCGTCATCTCCCGGTTCTTCGGGCCCGGCCGGCGGCGGGACGCCGCGGCGGCGATCTCAGCCAGCGTCTGTTCCGTCGCCCTGAGCAGATCCTCCCGTTTCCGGGCCCTTTCCTCCCGCAGACGGGGATTGAGGCAGACCAGCAGCCGCTCGCCGGGAAAGTCCGGGGACACGGTCTCGGCGACCTGATCCTCAGCGAGCCTCGCCGGATCCAGCGCCGCCGGCGCGTCCTTCCCCTTCTTCACAAGCTTCCGGATATCGGCGCTCCTGAGCGCCGATATCCAGTCAAGGCCGAGAGGAATCAGATCCTCCCTGATGCGGGCCGATGTGATCATGCCGCGGTCGCCGACCAGCGCGATGTTCTCAACCCGGAAACGGCGGCGCAGCTTCTCCGCCCGGCCCCTGACGGTGTCCGGGTCGGCGGTGTTTCCGCTGAACACCTCGACCGCCACAGGGGTTCCGTCCCCCGAGCAGACCAGCCCGTATGTGATCTGCATTTTGCCTTTCTTTCCGTCGCGGCTGTGGCCGAAGGCCGCCAGCGGGCATTTCCTCCCTTCAACGTAACTGGACGAGACGTCGTACAGAACCAACGTCCCGTCCCTGAGATGCCGGTTCGCGAGGCTGCGCTCGATCCAGGGCTGGCGCTCAAGCAGCCAGTCGAGCATGTCCAGCATCTCGTTGCCGCTGACCGGCCCGAGGCTGGTGGAGGCGGTCTCCGGGTCAAGGGCCCTGGCTGTGGCGAGCTTGGAGGCCGGATCGATGATCCGGGCCGCCGCCGCCGCCATCGCGAGACCGCGCATCCGGCTTTTTTTCCGCCCGAGGATGCCTTCGAATCCGAGGCTCCGCATGGTCCCGAGCGCCGCCGCCGCGTGGCCGTGCGGCAGCGACCTGCGGATCCCGAAAACCTCGTCCGGGGAGCCGAGAACAATTCCGCCCCTGAGCACGGCGCGGAAGCCGTCGGTGACCGCCGGCGGCAGATAGGTGAGGTTGGCGACGGTGCGCTTCCTGACCTTCGCGCCAGGCCTCCCTGAGGAGGATTGTGTCGCGGCCGCGCCTGTTGGGGATGGTCTCGATGTGGAATGACATGTGAGGTCTCCCTGCGCAATGACAACAATCCATGGCGCCTGCCGTCTCCGTGTCCACAGGATGTGTTCCTTTAACACCATAATAATGTGCACTGTTGCGAAAATACGTCAGTGGGCACGCGGCCTGAAACCGCGCAACTTGCACTGGAAACTTTTTGACAAGACAAAAGCGGCCCGGCGGCCAGAAAACCTCACGTTTTCAACGTCTTGCAGGGAGCGCGGGGGGCGGCGGCGGGAGTAGAGTCGGGGGCTGGCGCGCCAGCTTTAGGGTCCGGTGGCCTGTCCGTCGCTTTCGCTCCGGGCCTCAGTCCGGCTCCCCTGGCCGCGTTTCCAGTCCCCCGCTCATCAAACCGGACGTGCGGATCTCCCGCATCCGGCTTTCCGACGGGATCATGCCTCCGCATGTGGCACAGTCTGGAGTTTCCGAACACTGTGTGGCCCTGATAGGCTCTCGCCAGTGGCCATGCCCTGCCCCCTTTCTGTGCCGTTCCCGAAGTCAGGCCCCTTTCCTCGGCCGGCGTTACCCGGCGTCCTCAGTCGTACGGGCCTGTCCGCCACCCTGCCGGCCCGGACTGGTCCTCGCGGATTTCCGGTTGGCGTCCACCCGCCACCGACAGGGCTTCCCGTGTTGCTGCGCTTTCCATCTTCCGCGCATGCCGACGCCATTACCCCGGCGGAAACGGTCCGGTGCGTCTGTCGCTTGCTTCCCGGCCCGCCGCCAGCCTTCCCCTTTCTTCAGGAGGGTCGGCTTCCGCGTCTTTCTTTCGAGGCCTGCTCAGCGTTCACTCGCGTTCCGGCCTGCGCGGTCGCTGAGCCGCCCAAGGCGGCCCTTTGACACCAGAGTGCTTCAGTCTACATCGTTACCTCCGTAAACCGCTCTGGCTGCTACCAGCCGAAGCGATGGAGTGGACGCCCCCTCCAAACGGCGTCACAGTGCGCCATGGAAAACGCCAGCCGAGCTGCGCGTCAATACAGAGAGGAGACGTCCATGGAAAAGGTTAGCATAGTCGGCATCGACATTTCAAAGAGGGTTTTTCAATTGCACGGGTCGACGGCTTCCGGCCGGCCGGTTTTTGTGAAGAAGCTGTCGCGGGGCGGGTTCCTGCCGTTCCTCGAGGATCTGCCGCCGTGCCTGGTGGTGATGGAGGCCTGCGGCGGCGCCCATCACTGGGGCCGGCGGATCATTGAGCTCGGCCACGAGTGCAGGCTGATCCCGCCGGTGTATGTGAAGCCGTTCGTCAAGCGGCAGAAGAGCGACGCGAACGACGCGGCGGCGATCGTTGAGGCGGCGCAGCGGCCGACCATGCGGTTCGTTTCGGTGAAGACGGAGGAGGCCCAGAGTGATTCGATGCTGTTCCGCACCCGCGCGCTTTTCGTGCGGCAGCGGACGCAGACCGTGAACGCGCTGCGCGGCCATCTGGCGGAGTTCGGCCTGGTGTCGGCCCGCGGCGTGGCCAATGCGGAGGCTCTGCGGTCAGAGCTGAAGAAAGCCGCCGAAGGGGTTCCGGAGCTGGTTCAGCGGTCCGCGGAGATGCTGTTTGGCCAGATCGACGCGCTGAGCGGGCGGATCGCGGAGCTGGACCGCGAGCTGAAGCGGCGCTCGCGGGAGCGGGAGGACATCCGGAACCTGATGACAATCCCCGGGGTCGGGCCGGTCTGCGCGATGGCGGTGCACGCGTTCGCGCCGCCGATGGGGAGCTTCAGACGCGGCAGGGACTTCGCCGCCTGGACGGGCCTGACCCCGCGTCAGCATTCGACCGCCGGCCGGCAGAGGCTCGGGCGGATCACGAAGATGGGGCAGCGCGACATCAGGAGCCTGCTGGTTTTAGGGGCGGTCGCCGTGCTGCGTCATCAGAGAGGCCGGGAGAAGATCGCGGATCCCTGGCTGCGGAGGATGATTGAGGAGAAGCCGTTCAAGGTGGTCGCGGTGGCCCTGGCGAACAAGATGGCCCGGATCATCTGGGCGCTTTCAGTGAAAAACGAAGCCTGGCGGCCCATGGCCGCGTCCTGACGGCTGCTTGGAGAGAAAGAGGAAACCGGGGAAGGAGAGAATTCGGGACCGCCGCCGCGCCCTCCGGGGCGTGATCCGGCGGCCCCCGGACTGTGCGCCGGGAGCGAAGGACAGCGCAGGGGCAAGAGTCGGAAAGACGGGGCCGGAAGAACCAGGAATTGTCGCAGGGCTTCGAGCCCGCCAAAGCGATTTGGATCCGGTCCGCGAACACCATGCGGGCCCGCGGCCGCAAGTGCCGCATCTCAGAGGCCGGACATACGACAGCGCCCGACTGCAGGCTTCCTGTGTTTCTGAGATTCCCGGTTGCGCTCAGGGGGGCGTCCACATACGCATCTCAGAGGCCGGACATACGACAGCGCCCGACTGCAGGCTTCCTGTGTTTCTGAGATTCCCGGTTGCGCTCAGGGGGGCGTCCACATACGACAATTGCTGAATGGGTTTCGCACCCACAAGGAAAACGCGCCTTTCCACGGCGCACGTAGAGTCGGGGGGAGGCGCGCCGGGCTGTAGACCGAGGGAGTTGCCGTTGGCCGGCGGCTTTCGCCCTGCGCCGGTGCCTCAGTCTCGGTCATGGCCTGCGTTTCCTCACCCCCGCTCATCAAACCGGACGTGCGGTTCTCCCGCATCCGGCTTTCCGACGGGATCATGCCTTCGCCCACGGAAAGCTCTTGGTCTTCGGCCCAAGTCGGATCAGGCCGTATTCAGTCCACAGCCTCTCGTTCAGGAAGCGCACGAACTCCCCGCTTCTGACTTTGTGCTTGAGACAGAGCCACCGCCGCAGCCGCCTTGTCGTATGCTCGTCGATGGACCGGTAGGCCGGGCTGACCTGGCCGAGGTCGTAGTAGTTCGCCCAGCCGGACAGCATCCGGTTCAGGCGTCTCACCATGTTCTCAGCCGACATGCGCCCATGCCTTTTGGCCGTCTGTTCGCTGACACTGCGGCATATGCTCTGAACGCTCGCCGCGCTCGGGCGGGTGCCGATATAAGCCCCTCTGCCCTTCGTGCGGAAGTTGCGTCCGATGCGGTATCCGAGGAACTCGATCGGCTCCTCCGGGCACCGCAGGCACCGGGTCTTTTCCGCGTTGACCGGAAGCTTCAGTCTCTCCATGACCCGCGCAACCGCGGCCAGCGTTTCCGCCGCCGGGGCCTTGCCGAGCACACAGAGATCATCCGCGTAGTTCACGATCTCCGCGGCGAGACGCCGGGCGCAGCCCAGCGTCTTCCAGCCCAGTATGAACCGGCGCATGTAAAGGTTGGACAGGAGCGGAGAGACCGGAGCCCCCTGCGGGGTTCCCTTCCGCTCCCGGCGGGCCCGGTTCGAGCGGCGTTTGCCGCCCTCGCCGTCATCCTCCTCGACCGGCATTTCCAGCCACGCCTTGATGAGACCGAGCATCCGTCCGTCGCTCACGCGGCGGGCGACGCTCTTCATCAGCTCGGCGTGCGGTATCTCGCCGAAATAGTTGGACAGGTCGCCGTCGACCACCTCATTGTGCCCCGTGTTCAGGAGGCTGTGGACGCGCTTCACCGCGTCCTTCGCGCTCCGCCCCGGCCTGTAGGCATACTGCTCCGGCTGCAGGTCGGCTTCGAATATCGGCTCAAGCACGAGCATGGCCGATGTCTGCGCCACCCGGTCCCGTATGCAGGGAATGCCCAATGGCCGCAGCTTGCCGGGCTGTTTCTTCGGAATCATCACCTGCCGCACCGGTTTCGGCGCGTAGGTTCCCTCCCGAAGCTCCCGCGACAGTTCCCCAAGCCACCGCTCCAGTCCTGAAAGTTCGATCTCCGCAAATGTCTCCCCGTCAACCCCGGCAGAGCCGCCGTTGCGGCGGACCCTGGCCCAGGCTTCGTTCAGGAAATCCATTCGCCAGACCTTGTCAGTCAGGGCGTGAAAGCGGCGTTCGGGTTCTTCCTTCGCTTTCGCATGCAGCACAGTCTGGAGTTTCCGAACCTTATCTGACCCTGTTAGGCTGCCGCCAGTCGTCATGTCCCTGCCTCCTTTCCATGCCTCTCCCGAAGTCAGGCCCCTTTCCTCGGCCGGCGTTACCCGGCGTCTTCAGTCATACGGGCCTGTCCGCCACCCTGCCGGCCCGGACTGGTCCTCGCGGATTTCCGGTTTGGCCGGTGCGGGCCACCGGCAGGGCTTCCCGTGTTGCCACGCTTTCCATCTTCCGCGCATGCCGGCGCCAGTACCCCGGCGGAAACGGGCCGGTGCATCTGTCGCTTGCTTCCCAGCCCGCCGTCGGCCTTCCCCTTACTTCAGGAGGGTCGGCTTCCGCGTCTTTCTTTCGAGGCCTGCGCGGCGTTCACTCATATTCCGGCCTGCGCGGTCGCTGAGCCGCCCGAGGCGGCCCTTCTGCACCAGAGTGCTTCAGTCTACATCGTTACCTCCGTAAACCGCTCTGGCTGCTACCAGCCGAAGCGACAATTGCTGAGCGGGTTTCGCACCCGCAAGGAAAACGCGCCTTTCCACGGCGCACTGAAGATCGGTCTAGCGCAAGGCAAACGGCCGGCGGCTCATTGAGGCGGAAGGCGACACCGCCCTGATGTTTTCATGCGTCCGGCCGCCGGGTGGCCGCAGGCGGGACTCTGCAGATGACCCTTGGCGACAGCCTGCCGCCGCTTGCCGCCGTGAAGACCCTGACGCATGCCCCGACCGAAGCGGCGACCATGACATTTTCGCCGGCACAAAGGACCGTGTCTGAAATCATCCGCGGGCAGTCTGGTCGTGCAAACCTGAAGGCGGCCAGGACCATTCCGGCGGATCCGCTGTCTGTTGAAACCGCCGCCGAACCGGGCGGCGGCATCGGAGGCGCGGCGCTGGCTGTCACCTGACCATGTGCGGCGGCGGCGGGTTCGCCCCCCGCCGGCCCAATGGCATTTCCTTAACGATTCGGCGTCATTTCCTTAAGGGGGCGCGCCATTTCCGGAGCGGCTTCGCCCCTTTTCCGGCAAGGTTCGGTTTCAGGTCACGCGGTCTGGTGTCGTCTCCGCTGCCACTTTCCGACGGGTTTTTGGGACCGGCGCGGGAATGACCGTCCCGGCCGCAGCCGCGCCCGGGCCGCGAGGACCGAGGTCGCCACGCGGCTCACGGCGTCGGCCAGCGCCGACGTCTGCGTCAGGATCAGCTCCTCGAGACTGCCGGCCAGCATGGCCAGCGCGTTTGTGAAGTTCGTCCGCATCTTCGGCAGATCGCCTTCGTGCGCTTCGTCCAGCGCGGCGTCTCCGCGGTTCGTGAACAGGCGCGCCATGGCGATCAGGTTGAAGTGGGCGTAGAGCTCCTGGCGGACGCCGCGCTCGCTTCTGCCGTGGAACTCCTCCACCGCGAGGGTTGTCTTGGATATCTTGAACAGCTCCTCGATCGACCAGCGCCCGTGATAGAGTTCCGAGAGGTCTTTCCGGCTGTATCGCTCCGTATCGGCGAGGGTCGTGGCGAGCACACAGCGGCTTTCTCCGATGTCGTATCGGACCAGGCGCAGGACAATCGGGGAGGACGGCTCCGGGATGCCCGCGGCCTTCAGCCTGCGCAGGGCGTTTTTGCCCGGGGTGATCCTGACGAGGGCGTCGTCGCGGTCCCCGTCGCGGAACCTGTCGAACCCGGCTGCGGAGTTGCGCTGGATGCGGAACACCGGGTGCAGTCCCCGCGCCGTCATGTCGCGGAGCAGGACGAAGGAGAAGTATCCGCGGTCGAAGACGACGACGTCGCCGGGCGAGAGGGCGCCGAGATGGGCGCGCGCGGCGGCGCGCTCGTCGGCGCCGGACGTGAGGGTGAAGTCGACCGGCATGCGGCTGTCGAGGCGGTAAAGACAGGACAGCAGCCCCTGCGGATAGTGGGCGCCGCCGCTCGGGAGCGGGTATCCGGCCTCGGCGAGCGGCCGCGGCAGGTTGATCTTGGAGCCGTCGACGGCGAAGGTCCGGCGCCCGTTCCAGTCCGGGCCGTGGGTGTCGTGGGCGAGGATCTCGCGGTGCAGCTCGCGGAACACGTCCTCGTGCACGCGGGCCCGGGCCTTGGCGATCGAGGAGATGGCCACCGGCTCCGGCTGCGGCAGCGCGACGCCGAGGCGGCGGCACTGGTCCCACAGCTCCGCGGTCACGGTTGTGTAGCCTTTCCGACCGCGCGACAGTGCCAGGCGGAACACGAAAAGCATAATAATCAGGGTGTTAAGCGTCCGCCGCCGCTTTATCCATGTCTCGTCGCGGCGCGCGGCGATGTCGGCGGCCGCGTCGGCGATCCGGGACCACATCGCGGCGAAGCCGTGGTCAAAGGCGGCGGGAGAGCGGCGTTTCGGCCGCGGCCCGGGTGTCGTCTCCCCCTTCAGGACCGCGCGGAACTCCGGGTCCAGCGGCCGGACCAGAATCTCCTTGGCCGGCTTGGCGCCGCGCCCGCTGCGCTTTCCGGCCGTCATGCCGATCGTCTCCCAGTTGGCGGCCTTGTAGCAGGCGCCGTCGAAGCGGGTCGGGTCGATGAAGGTCTCGCAGAGGACCGGGCGGCAGCCGTGGTTCGCCTCCCAGCGTTCCGCAAGCCCGCGCAGGGCCAGCGCCAGCGCCTTCGACGCCAGATTGTCGACGCGGACCCACGGCAGCACGAGAAAGCGGCTGTTCGACACCGCAAGGTGCAGGCGGCGGCCGCGGTCAGCCGCGCTCCAGCCGATCCATTCGTCCCTCGCCGGCAGCTCCCGCGCCGCCGCCTCGAACAGCAGAACGGCCAGCGGCCGCCCGCTCCGGTCGCGGACGAACCAGCGGATGTGCGGGCCGAAGGGCCGCGGACAGCCGAGATAATGATAGCGGTCCACGAGCGCTTTCCACAGGGCGGCGTCCTCCGGCGACGCCGCCTCCTCCAGGGCCAGGGGCTCCAGGGCCGCGAGACCGCAGGCGATCTCCGGCTGCGGGTCGGACGCCCGCACATGGACAATCGGCCCGGGCGGCTGTTTCGCGGCCGTGCCGCGCTTCTCCGGCAGGGTCAGGATCCCGCACTCCTCAAGGCGCTCGAGAACACGCAGGCACGCCGAGACGCGGTATTCACCTTTCGGCGTGGTCCAGCCCAGGTGCTCGCAGATGGTCTTCGACAGCTCGTTGCGGCTGTCGTTCGGGAGCATCGCGACGGTCTCTGCGATGTCGGCGATCTGGCGCCGTGTGAAACGCCGGCCGAAAAAAGTGGTGGACTTGAGGGCCTCGATTCGCGGGTCCATGGCTGCGCTCCCGGCGGGACAGTCTGATTCGCGCCTAACATGCAGCGGCGGTGTAGCCGTGTCAACCCCGGAAGCCGGAAAAAAGGAGCGGACGGAAAAAGAGCGTGGAATCAGATGACTGCCGCCGCGGACAGAACGGCGTCAAAATCATGCCGGCCTAATGAAATGCCATTGGGCGGCGGGACGCCGCGGCGGCGATCTCAGCCAGCGTCTGTTCCGTCGCCCTGAGCAGATCCTCCCGCTTCCGGGCCCTTTCCTCCCGCAGACGGGGATTGAGGCAGACCAGCAGCCGCTCGCCGGGAAAGTCCGGGGACACGGTCTCGGCGACCTGATCCTCAGCGAGCCTCGCCGGATCCAGCGCCGCGGGCTTCTTTTTCCCCTTCCTGACAAGCTTCCGGATATCGGCGCTCCTGAGCGCCGATATCCAGTCAAGGCCGAGAGGAATCAGATCCTCCCTGATGCGGGCCGATGTGATCATGCCGCGGTCGCCGACCAGCGCGATGTTCTCAACCCGGAAACGGCGGCGCAGCTTCTCCGCCCGGCCCCTGACGGTGTCCGGGTCGGCGGTGTTTCCGCTGAACACCTCGACCGCCACAGGGGTTCCGTCCCCCGAGCAGACCAGCCCGTATGTGATCTGCATTTTGCCTTTCTTCCCGTCCCTGCTGTGCCCGAAGGCGGCCAGCGGGCATTTCCTTCCCTCCACGAAGCTTGAACTCACGTCATAGAGCGCCAAGGTTCCGCCCCTGAGATGCCGGTTCGCGAGGCTGCGCTCGATCCAGGGCTGGCGCTCAAGCAGCCAGTCGAGCATGTCCGGCATCTCGTTGCCGCTGACCGGCCCGAGGCTGGTCGAGGCGGTCTCCGGATCGAGGGCCCGCGCGGTGGCCGGCTTGGAGGCCGGATCGATGATCCGGGCCGCCGCCGCCGCCATGGCGAGACCGCGCATCCGGCTTTTTTTCCGCCCGAGGATGCCTTCGAATCCGAGGCTCCGCATGGTCCCGAGCGCCGCCGCCGCGTGGCCGTGCGGCAGCGACCTGCGGATCCCGAAAACCTCGTCCGGGGAGCCGAGAACGATTCCGCCCCTGAGCACGGCGCGGAAGCCGTCGGTGACCGCCGGCGGCAGATAGGTGAGGTTGGCGATGGTGCGCTTCCTGACCTTCGCGCCTTCGCGCCAGGCCTCCCAGAGGAGGACTGTGTCGCGGCCGCGCCTGTTGGGGATGGTCTCGATGTGGAATGACATGGGCGGTTTCCCTGCGCAATGACAACAATCCATGGCGCCTGCCGTCTCCGTGTCCACAGGATGTGTTCCTTTAACACCATAATAATGTGCACTGTTGCGAAAATACGTCAGTGGGCACGCGGCCTGAAACCGCGCAACTTGCACTGGAAACTTTTTGACAAGACAAAAGCGGCCCGGCGGCCAGAAAACCTCACGTTTTCAACGTCTTGCAGGGAGCGCGGGGGGCGGCGGCGGGTTGAAGATCGGGCTAATGGATTATCGCATTCGGATGACTCCGGAAGGCTCGGGCGACACAATCGGGCAGACGGGCATAGGGACCGGGCCGTTTATTCTAGAAACGCTTCATCCTGAAGGCACGACGGTCCTGAAGGCGAACCCCGACTATTGGGAGGGACCACCGGGCATCGAGACCTTCGAGATCATCTCGATCCCAGATGTGCAGGCGCGCGTGCAAGCGTTGCTAAGAACTCTCGCCAAAATAACATGATCAGGATGACCTGTTGATCAGGGTGTGGTTCCAGTCGCCGTGGAAGCCGTCGCGGCGGATTTTCAGGGTCTTCATCCGCTCGTCGGAAACCTTGACGCCGAGCGGATACTCGTTGTCGTCGATCCGCGACCGGATCTTCAGACCGGCGCGGGTCGTGGCGGCGGCGATGAGCTCGACGATGACCCGGCAGCTGACCAGGGGCCGTCCGCGCCAGTTCCGGGTGATGTGGCAGAACATGCGGTGCTCGATCCTGTTCCACTTGCTCGTGCCCGGCGGGAAGTGGCAGACTGAGATCTTCAGGCCGAGCTCGTCGGCGAGGCGCTGCAGTTCGAGTTTCCACAGCCGGTTCCGGCTGCTGTTGGAGCCGCCGCCGTCGGCCGTGATCAGGAGCCTGCGGGCGTCCCGGCACAGGGGGCGGCCCATGCTCTGCCACCACCGCCGCACGCTCTCCACCGCGAATGACGCGGTGTCGTGGTCGGTTCCGACGCTGACCCAGCCCTTGTCGGCCGTCATGTCATAGACGCCATAGGGTATCGCCTTGCCGAGCTCCGGGTCGGGAAAACCGTGGACGCGGACCTGCTCTGGTGTCCCCTTCGGCCGCCATTCCCTGCCGCCGTTGCGGAAGGGGCCGACAAGCTCCTTTTTCTTCGTGTCGACCGAGATGACCGGCTGGCCCAGCTTCTGGAAGGCCCGCACCCTGCGGTCAATGCGCCGGAACTGCGCGTCGCGGTCCGGATGCCGGCGGCCCTCAACCGTCTTGCGGCTGGACTGCAGGCTGTGGCCGAGGGAGTGCAGCAGCCGGTTGACCGTGCGCTCGCTGACCGGATGGCCTTCGGCGCTGAGAGCGTCCGCAAGGCGGCGCGCGCTCAGCGACGTCCAGCGGAGCGGGCGTTCCGGATCTCCGCGCGTCGCCGGCTCGAGATGGAGCTCCAGCGCTGTCACCAGGCCCGGGTCATGGTCGGACAGGCGTTTGCGGCCGCCGCCGCCGCGGCCGAGCGCGCGGGCTTCAGCCGCCGCCCACAGGCACCGCGAGCACTCGTCCAGAACCGCTTCCAGCACTGTGTGCTTGGATCGAATCGTGTCCGCCACACCATCCATGGTATACGCATGGCACGACAGCGCAAAATAGTCAAGTTATTTTAGCGAGTGTCCTAAGCGGCCAAATCGACATGATTCGCAATGTTTCCCGAAAAGAGAAGGCGCTTTCGAAAACAACCCGAAGTTCAAGCTGCAGCACGTGGCCACGGGCGATTGGCGGGCGTCCATCGCCTTCCGAACCGACACCGAGCCTTTCACCGATGCCCGCGTCCGTAAGGCGCTGCGCATAGCAGCCGATCGTCAGGCCATGATCGACCTCGTTCTTGGCCCTGGCGGCGGCGTCGTTACCTGTGATAACCCGGTGTGGACGGGCGATCAATATCGCGCGAACATCGACTGCCCGCAGCAGATCGACGAGGCCAAGCGGCTGCTCGCCGAGGCCGGTTATCCCGACGGCATCGAAATCGAAGTCACCACCAGCGATCTTAGAGCCTTCTGGATCGATATGGTGCAGGTCTACCAGCAACAGGTCGCTCAGGCCGGCATCAAGGTCAATCTGGTGAAGGCCCCGTCAGACGGCTATTGGTCGGACGTTTGGATGCAGGTGCCAGCATCGACGACCAGCTGGGGCCAGAGACCCGCCGATCAGATCCTCAACGAAGCTTACCGCGGCGGCGCGTCCTGGAACGAGACCTACTGGAACCGTCCCGAATTCGATAAGAAGCTGGACAACGCACGCCAAGAGCTCGACCGCGAGAAACGCACGGCTCTGTTCCATGAGCTGCAGAGGATCCTTTACGAGGAGGGCGGATCGTTCATTCCCTTCCACGTCAATCAGGTCGTTGTCACGAGCGCGCGGGTTTCGGGCTTGGAGCCAGTGTTCGACGACGCCGTCCGCTACCACACGGTGCACGTGAGCGAATAAAGCATTTTCCATCCTTGTGGACCGGTTCCGGCCCGCTCCCCTCCCGATCAGCCAAGCCATTCTCGAAATGGGGGGTCGTCGGGGCGGGCGGGCCGGTTCCGTTAGAATGGAAAACGCCTAAATGCCGCCGGTCATGACGGATGACCGATGGCCGTTCCTACGCCGCGCGAGGCATTCCTCGCAAGATGCTCGGGCGCGTTCATGGCAAACGTTATAGGAAGACACGATGAAGCTCGTTTCCTACAACATTCGTTTCGGACTGGGGCTCGACCAGCAAATTGATCTTGGTCGAATCGCCGATACCGTGCGTGACGCCGACATCGTTTGTTTGCAAGAAGTTGAGCGTTTCTGGAAACGCAGTGGTGGAAGCGATCAACCGGAAATCCTTCGTGGTCATCTGAAGGAGTTCTATTCGGTCTTCTGTCCAGCGTTCGACATGGACGCCAGCGAGCGTGATGAACATGGCACCGTTTTCAATCGCCGTCGCCAACATGGACCGATGATGCTGTCTCGCTGGCCCATTCGTTCCTCTCGGCTCATTGTGTTTCCGAAGCTAGGTACGGTAGATTATTTCAACATGAACATGGGGGCGATTGAGGGCGTCATTGACCTGCCCTCATCAGGGTCGCTCAGGGTCTATTCCCTCCATCTTTCCGGGGTCTCGAGCCGGGAACGGCTCTTGCAGATTGACCGGTTGCTCGAATTCCACCGAGACGCGCAGGTGAGTGGTGGCGCCTGGACCGGAGATAGCGCAAAGGCAGATCCGGCCGAGGCCCAGCATCGCAAGAAACTCGGGTGGCACAACGATGAAGCTCCGCCGCTCATGCCAAAAGAGGCAATTGTCATGGGCGACTTCAACAGTCAGCCCGAAAGTGAAGAGTATGTCCGGATGGTTGGGGGAATTGATCCTGGCTTTGGTCGGGTCGGGCATTTGGACGGCTTTGTCGATAGCTGGACGGTGGTGAACGATCGCTCCGGTGATCGCATCACTTGGCTGCCCGATCCGCCGGATCGTGCGCCCGGCCATGGTGTGACGCTGGATTATTGCTTTGTTACCCCTGACCTGGCGCACAGAGTCAAGCGCGCTTGGGTTGACGAAGCTGCGGATGGCTCGGATCATCGGCCCTATTGGGTCGAGCTGGACCTCTGATTCGTTGGGGCCCCGACTCCATCGCCTTCATACCCCCGGGACCGTCAACTGATCATTTGGGTCACTCGATTTTCGGTAAAATGGAACCGGTAGATCGCGGGAAGGGGGCATGCCGGCCCGAAGCCGAGTTTCGTCGAGAACAAACGGCACACGCACATGAGAAACGGGGCCATCTGACCCTAGTTCGATCTTATCGCTGCAGCCGTGAATCGGCCTTAACCCAACATAGGTCCCAAAAGTCCCACAAGGAATAGCATATTCCTCTGAAATGGTTGACACATTGCCTTTTGGGCGGCTCCCAATTTTCGGGATGATGCTGGCTGCAGATTTGGCGGGCGGGACGCCTGTGTATTCCTGCAGCTTGTCGTTCGAGAGATCCGGGTTGATTCCGGTAGCATCTGTGTTTGGCGTCAATCCCGATTTAGGGCGAAATCCGTGATTTTCGATGCTCTCAGCCGCAATCAGCGGCGTTTGCTCGGGCAATCACCCGTCAATGGCCTCTGAGAGCCCCGTTCAATGACCTCGAAATCAGCACGAATATGGCCCCAGGCGGAACCGACCCGTTGTGGGACTTTTGGGACCTATGTTGGGTTAAGGCCCTCCTCGTGCTTTACGAGGCGCTCATGGAGGTTGTGCGCGTCGGACTTCGCGATCCGTCCCCGTTTTCCTTTCGGGCGCGGCGGGATGTCGGGCAGCTCCTTGCCGCCCTGGGTCAGGATGGTCCGATATCGCTTGCGCACGGCCAGGCGCTCGGCCTCGGTCAGGACCTTGCTCGTGCTCCTGTTGACCCTGTGGCAGGCCTCGCGCAGCAGCGCCTTCATCAGGCGCGCCCAGCGGAAGCCGTTGGACTCGACGACAAAGGTGAGTTCGCGCAGAAGGTGCGAGCCGCACAGCTGATGCTTGCACTGGTCACAGGCGAAGTACGTCGCCCAGCAGTCGTGGACCAGCGTGCCGGTGTAGCGCGGGATGATGCCGATCTCGTCGACCGCCTCCCTTCCGCGCTTGCGATGCAGGAACTTCAGGGTCAGGGATCCGTCGGTGATGACATGGAGCCATTGGGTCTTGCCGTCGACCCGGAAGCCGGTCTCGTCGGCATGCAGGGCCGGGCGTTCCAGGAGATGCGCGATGGCGGCCTCCTCCCATGACTGCAACGCGTCATGAAGGCGCCGGACATAGCCGAGGCAGGTGGCCTCGGAGAGCCTGAGGCCGGAGATCGCCTGCACCAGCGCGACGGCCCGGCGCAGCGAGAGCATGTGGGCGACCAGCAGGTTGATGACGAAGGCCTGGAGGCCGGCGCCGTAGTGCAGCGGACCCGGCATGGTGTCCGGGAACCGCCCCTTGGTCCGCGCCCGGCACTCGGGACATTCCTTGACCTCGGCGTCCACGCGGCGCTCGACGACCTCGAACACGATGTCGTACAGGATGCGACGTTCCCGCTCGACGGGGTCGACGCCGGACAGGTCGGCGCCGCATGTGTCGCAGGCCTCGACGGCGACCGTCTCCTCGACGGTGGTCTTCCGGAGGTTGTCGCCTGTCTGCAGGTTCGGCTTCGCGCCCTTCGCGCCCTTGCCGCTGTCGTCCTTGCCCGTGTGCCGTGCGGTTTCGTCCTTCTCGGTCTGCGACGGCGGGAGGCCGGAGTTCCTGCTGGTCTTGCGGGTCGTCCTTTCCAGCAGGACGGCGATCAGGATGCCCAGCAGGGTGAACAGGACGCTGATCACGGCATCGACCTCTTCGGGCACCTTGCCGTCCTTTCGCAGCGCGGCGATGCGGGCCTTCGCGCCCGCGACCTCCTCGCGCAGCGATGCCGGGTTCACCGTCGCCATCACGCGGCCTCCACCGCCAGCACCGCCGCCAGCACCGCGAGCCGCTCGCCCGGGGGCATCGCGCGGTAGCGCCGCGCCCAGCTTTCGGCGTTGCGCTTGATGCGCTGACGGTCGGTGAAGTTCCTGCCCGCACAGCTGTGCCAGTGCGGGCGGCCCGGCTCGAAGTTGAACCACAGCTTCTCGGTGACGACGCAGGACTGGTTGTTGACCTGGACCTCGCGCGCGCGCCAACCGGCCAGATGGGCGTCGTAGAGCCGGGAGGGATAGCCGGAGACCATCACCTGGCAGGGCAGCGACTTCAGGATGCCGAGGAGCGAGACATGGTCGGCGTCCGTGTAGTCGAAGCGGTAGCGGCGCCCCGACCTGCGCGTCGACTGCACGTAGGGCGGGTCGCTGTAGACCAGCTCGCGGCCCTCGAACGGGAAGTCGGACAGGAAGCGGTGGGCGCAGCCGTGAACCAGTTCCACGTCGTGGTCGCAGCTGAACGTCCTGATGGACCGGGCGTTGAGATCGATCCCGATGTTGCGCAGCGCCGGAGGCTTGCGCTTCATGATGGCACCGCCCCCCAAGTGCGTTTCCAAATATACGCGATGAGGCGGCATGAGGCTCACGATGGCCTGGCAGAGCCCCGTCGTCGCCTTTGACCCGAACCATGCCCCCATCGAAACGGCCTCCCCGGAACATTCCTTCCGGGACCAACCATGGAGCGTCCGCTCTGTGATGTCAAGCGAAAATCCTCGACGGGCCAAGAGGTCGGAAGCGAGAACCGCGCAAGGCGCGGCAAGAGGGCGGACGCTCGTCCCGAACGCAATCAGGCTAGAAAACCAATGGTCAAGAAGGGGGCGAGCAGTTACCAATCTCATTGAATTAGTGGGTTGCTGCGGACTGCACATGAAGAACAAGGACGGCCCTAACCCAACATAGGTACCGATTCCGCCATAGGATTCCTATGCCCTCGTTTTCATGATTCCGTTCAATTTCATCCAGTTTGATAAGTTGCCGGGCGTTGTGTTGCCGCGCTTCGCGACGAACTTCTGCGTTTCGCCTCTGGCATGGTAGTATATAAACCTCTTGGCGAGTACGATCTCAAAAAAGACAAGCAGCAGGACAACACCGGCGTCCTGCCCCCAAATCTGCACCCCGCATCATCCCGGAAAATTGGGAGCCGCCAAAAAGGTAATGCGTCAACTATTTCAACGCGAAGTGGAATTCCCTATGGCGGCATCGGTACCTATGTTGGGTTAGGGCCGATCTTGTCACGGATCTTGATTGGCTCGAAACCGACTATAAGAGCATCAAGGCCTTCCGAAAAAGCCTGGATGAATTCCGCACCTACATCGTCAACAATACTCACACCATTCCGAATTACGCCGAGCGCCATCGCTACGGAGAGCGGGTCTCGACCGCATTTGCAGAATCCACAGTCAACACGATTGTTGGAAAGCGCTTTTCCAAACGTCAGCAGATGAGCTGGTCAAAGTCAGGGGCACATCTCTTGCTTCAGACCAGAACTCGTGTGCTCGACTGCACGCTGAAGGCGAAGTTCCAATCCTGGTATCCAAGGCTCTTCAATGCTGCAAACACAGATCAGGAAATCGAGATGACCGCCGCTTGACCCCCAGGTTTTTTTGGCAGTAATTCTAATTTTGGATTTTTGAGTTTTTAACGTGTTGTATCACAACGGTTTTTTGGCCCGGGGAAATTTTTTTCCGCCGCAGGCGGCTGCGCGCCGGCGGTTCCCCGGCGGCGGGCGAATCACCTGCCGCCGACGCCGCTCCGGCCGCCGGCTCCTGGGGAAAAGGCGCGGAGAAGACATGTAAGTTATTGTTTTTACTTACATTTGTACAAATTTTTGATATGTGCATAATGCGGCGCCATGTCCCCGCTGGCCGGATACATCGCCGACATGCGCGAACTCTGCGCGTCCGCCCCGGACCGCAGGACCGGCGCCAACGCCCGCCTGGAGATGGCCGACATCGGCATGGCGGCCTTCGCCGTCTTCTTCCTGCAGTGCCCGTCCTTCCTGGCGGCGCAGGCGCAGCTTCAGTCCCGCCAGGGCCGGTCCAACGCCCGGACCCTGTTCGGCATTGACCGGCTGCCGACCGACAGCCACATCCGCAGCGTGCTCGACGGCGTGCCGCCGGAGCGCTTCGATTCCATCTTCACCCGGACCGTCGACCAGCTGGACCGCCAGGGCGCCCTTGACCGGCTGCGCCGGCTTGACGGGCGGCTGCTGATCGCCCTTGACGGCACCGAGTATTTCACCTCCTGCAGCATCGGCTGCCGGAACTGCTCGCAGCGGAAACTGGCGGACGGGCGGACACAGAACTTCCACGCCGTGCTCGGCGCCAGCATCGTCGCCCCGGGAACCTCGCGCCTCCTGCCGCTGCCGCCGGAGTTCATCCGCCCGCAGGACGGGGCTGAGAAACAGGACTGCGAGATCAACGCCGCCAAGCGCTGGCTGCGGCGGACCGGATCCGGCCTGGCCCGGCTCAGACCGGTTTATCTCGGCGACGACCTCTACTGCCGCCAGCCGCTCTGCGAGGCCGTGCTGGCCGCCGGCGGAAGCTTCATCCTGACCTGCAAGCCGAGCTCGCACACAACGCTTTACGAGTATATTCAAGGGGTTGAGACCGGCTGTCTGACCCGGACCGAGGGCCGGAAAAAGAAAAAGCGCCAGCTGCGCTGCCGCTGGATGAGCGGTCTGCCGATCCGTGACGGAAAGGACGCGCTGGAAGTCAACTGGTTCGAAGTCACCATCACATCGCCGTCCGGAAAGCGGCTCTGCCGCAACAGCTTCGCCACCGACCTCCCGGTCGGCCCGGACAGCGTCGCCGAACTGGCCGACTGCGCCCGGGCCCGGTGGAAAGTGGAGAACAACACCTTCAAGGCTCTCAAGGACGGCTACCATCTCGAGCACAACTTCGGGCACGGCAAGGAAACCCTGGCCAGCCTGCTGGCGACCTTCAACCTGATCGCGTTCCTGATGCAGAGCGCCTGCGACCTGGTCTGCGAAAGCTGGCAGGAGGCCCGGGCAAAGCTCGCCGCCCGCTACCGGCTTCTTGACAACCTGAAGTTCCTGACCGTCTACGTCGTGCACGACGACTGGGACGCCGTGATGCGGACAATCATCACCGGCGAGCTGCCGGAAAAGCCTCCGTAACCGGAACCGGCAGCCCCGCCCCTTCCGCCGAAACACAGTAGAAATCCGCCCGGAAACGCAGCCGAAAATGAAGAAAAAACCGATGTGAACGCATAATTGGAATTACTGTTTTTTTGGTGCTCTCCTTCCACCACAGGGTTATTCTGTGCTATACTTTGTTTTTCACTCAATCCGAGGCGATCATCCGCGAAATGTCGGATGGCGATGAATCGGAATCCAGAACAGGGAGGACATCATGACCAAGCTGGGCATCTTCATTGCAGCGGCCGTCATTGCGGCGCTGCCGATAACAATGGCACATGCGCAAAGCGGAACATTCCGCATGCATCACGATCTTGGGTTTGGCGGTGCGGAAAACGCCGATCCGATCAGTCCGAACCGCTTCTGGCAAGTCACACATAAGACGATGAATCGTCTGGTTCGGCCAGGCGAGTCGGGAGAGCCGAGCCCCGACCTGGCGGTGTCGTGGCAGGCAAACGACAGCGCGACCGAATGGACGTTCAAGCTGCGTGAAGGGGTCAAATTCCACGATGGGTCCGACTTCGACTCGGGCGATGTGGTTGACCTGTTGAACCGGATCAAGGACCCCGAGCTCGATTCGCCCGTCGCCTCCGTGCTTGCGATCATGGAGTCTGTCGAGGCCGTCGATCCATCAACCGTGAGGGTCTCGCTGTCCGCGCCCCATGCGGATTTCCCGGTGCTGATGATGGATTATCGCCTTCGGATGACTCCGGAAGGCTCGGGCGACACAATCGGGCAGACGGGCATAGGGACCGGGCCGTTTATTCTAGAAACGCTTGATCCTGAAGGCACGACGGTCCTGAAGGCGAACCCCGACTATTGGGAGGGACCACCGGGCATCGAGACCGTCGAGATCATCTCGATCCCAGATGTGCAGGCGCGCGGGCAAGCGTTGCTAAGCGGCCAAATCGACATGCTTCGCCATGTTTCCCAAAAAGAGACGGAGCTTTTCGAAAACAACCCGAAGTTCAAGCTGCAGCACGTGGCCACGGGCGATTGGCGGGCGTCCATCGCCTTCCGAACCGACACCGAGCCTTTCACCGATGCCCGCGTCCGTAAGGCGCTGCGCATAGCAGCCGATCGTCAGGCCATGATCGACCTCGTTCTTGGCCCTGGCGGCGGCGTCGTTACCTGTGATAACCCGGTGTGGACGGGCGATCAATATCGCGCGAACATCGACTGCCCGCAGCAGATCGACGAGGCCAAGCGGCTGCTCGCCGAGGCCGGTTATCCCGACGGCATCGAAATCGAAGTCACCACCAGCGATCTTAGAGCCTTCTGGATCGATATGGTGCAGGTCTACCAGCAACAGGTCGCTCTGGCCGGCATCAAGGTCAATCTGGTGAAGGCCCCGTCAGACGGCTATTGGTCGGACGTTTGGATGCAGGTGCCAGCATCGACGACCAGCTGGGGCCAGAGACCCGCCGATCAGATCCTCAACGAAGCTTACCGCGGCGGCGCGTCCTGGAACGAGACCTACTGGAACCGTCCCGAATTCGATAAGAAGCTGGACAACGCACGCCAAGAGCTCGACCGCGAGAAACGCACGGCTCTGTTCCATGAGCTGCAGAGGATCCTTTACGAGGAGGGCGGATCGTTCATTCCCTTCCACGTCAATCAGGTCGTTGTCACGAGCGCGCGGGTTTCGGGCTTGGAGCCAGTGTTCGACGACGCCGTCCGCTACCACACGGTGCACGTGAGCGAATAAAGCATTTTCCATCCTTGTGGACCGGTTCCGGCCCGCTCCCCTCCCGATCAGCCAAGCCATTCTCGAAATGGGGGGTCGTCGGGGCGGGCGGGCCGGTTCCGTTAGAATGGAAAACGCCTAAATGCCGCCGGTCATGACGGATGACCGATGGCCGTTCCTACGCCGCGCGAGGCATTCCTCGCAAGATGCTCGGGCGCGTTCATGGCAAACGTTATAGGAAGACACGATGAAGCTCGTTTCCTACAACATTCGTTTCGGACTGGGGCTCGACCAGCAAATTGATCTTGGTCGAATCGCCGATACCGTGCGTGACGCCGACATCGTTTGTTTGCAAGAAGTTGAGCGTTTCTGGAAACGCAGTGGTGGAAGCGATCAACCGGAAATCCTTCGTGGTCATCTGAAGGAGTTCTATTCGGTCTTCTGTCCAGCGTTCGACATGGACGCCAGCGAGCGTGATGAACATGGCACCGTTTTCAATCGCCGTCGCCAACATGGACCGATGATGCTGTCTCGCTGGCCCATTCGTTCCTCTCGGCTCATTGTGTTTCCGAAGCTAGGTACGGTAGATTATTTCAACATGAACATGGGGGCGATTGAGGGCGTCATTGACCTGCCCTCATCAGGGTCGCTCAGGGTCTATTCCCTCCATCTTTCCGGGGTCTCGAGCCGGGAACGGCTCTTGCAGATTGACCGGTTGCTCGAATTCCACCGAGACGCGCAGGTGAGTGGTGGCGCCTGGACCGGAGATAGCGCAAAGGCAGATCCGGCCGAGGCCCAGCATCGCAAGAAACTCGGGTGGCACAACGATGAAGCTCCGCCGCTCATGCCAAAAGAGGCAATTGTCATGGGCGACTTCAACAGTCAGCCCGAAAGTGAAGAGTATGTCCGGATGGTTGGGGGAATTGATCCTGGCTTTGGTCGGGTCGGGCATTTGGACGGCTTTGTCGATAGCTGGACGGTGGTGAACGATCGCTCCGGTGATCGCATCACTTGGCTGCCCGATCCGCCGGATCGTGCGCCCGGCCATGGTGTGACGCTGGATTATTGCTTTGTTACCCCTGACCTGGCGCACAGAGTCAAGCGCGCTTGGGTTGACGAAGCTGCGGATGGCTCGGATCATCGGCCCTATTGGGTCGAGCTGGACCTCTGATTCGTTGTGGACCCGACCCCATCGCCTTCATGCCCCGGGTTCGTCAACTGATCTTTTGGGTCACTCGATTTTCGGTAAAATAGAACCGGTAGATCGCGGGAAAGGGGCATGCGGGCCCGAAGCCGAGTTTCGTCGAGAACAAACGGCACACGCACATGAGAAACGGGGCCATCTGACCCTAGTTCGATCTTATCGCTGCAGCCGTGAATCGGGGTCCATATGTTCAGACTAGTCGTTCGCAGACTGGCGCTCGGGCTTCTCACGCTCGTGCTGGTCTCTGGCATCGTGTTTGTGGCCGTGGAGGCCTTGCCCGGCGATGCCTGCACCGCCTATCTGGGACGGATGGCCCAAGGGACGCGCCTGGAGAATTGCCGCAGGGATTTCGGGCTCGAGCGCCCTGCCCTGACCCGCTACGCCGAATGGACTGCCGCTGCGGTCCAAGGCGACCTCGGAATCTCCCTCAAGCGCAAGAAGCCGATCTCCGACATCATCGGCACGCGTCTTCGCAATACGATGGTTCTCGGCTTGGCCGCGTCGATCATAGGCATTCCGATCGCGGTGCTGCTCGGGATTATTTCGGGCCTACGGCGAGATCGTCCGGTGGACCTGTGGATATCCACCACGGCGATCTTCGCCATGACAATACCGGAGTTCGCGACCGCCACGATATTGATTCTGTTGTTTGGCGTCTGGCTTGGATGGCTTCCCGGGATCGTAACGACGCCACCCAACGCGCCGCTTTTCGAATTCCTGTCGGACATCTTACTGCCCATCGTTGCACTCGCGCTTGTTTTGACGGCGCACATATTGCGCATGGTCCGCACCAGCGTGATCGACGTAATGGAAAGTGACTACGTCCAGATGGCACGACTGAAGGGTGTTCCCTACTGGCGGATGGTTTTCATGCACGTGCTGCCGAACGCTCTGTTGCCGACTATCAACCTTGTCGCCCTGACGATTGCATGGCTGCTGACGGGCACCGTCGTCATCGAGGTGGTCTTCAACTATCCCGGGCTCGGCCGCTTGACGATTGATGCCATATCTGACCGTGACCTCGCGATGGTGCAGGCCGTCGCGCTGATCCTGGCGACCATCTACGTCGGCCTGAACCTCTTCGCGGATTTGTTGACTATGGTGGCCAATCCAAGGCTTAGGACGATGCGAACCCAGTGACCATGACAACCACGAGCAACACAGACTCCGCCAGGCGGAAAACTGCGTTCGTCACATTGCTGACTGTCCTGTCAGCGATGGCCTCTCGGCCTTCGGGCCTCTTGGGCCTCATAATCTTGGGTTTCCACATCGTCCTGGCGATCGTATCGCCGGTGATCGTGCCTTACGATTTCAAAGAGCTGAACGCTCAGCTCATCCTTAGCGGGCCCTCCTCCGAGCACTGGCTCGGCACGGATAATCTTGGACGCGACACCCTCACGCGGACCATGCTCGGGGGGCGGCAGGCGTTGTTCGTGACGAGCATCTCGACGGTGCTCACCGTCACCTGGGGCGGTCTGTTGGGCATCCTGCTTGGCCTCGTCGGCGGGCGGCTCGATGACCTCTTAATGCGTATCGTCGATGCCTTTCTCGCCCTTCCTTGGATCCTGTTCCTGCTCTTGATCGTTTCCGTGGTGGGGCTCGGCTACGCCGTGCTGATTCCCACCCTGGCATTTTTCTACGGCATCCCGGTCGTGCGGATGGCGCGAGCGGCAACGCATGATGTGGTGGCGCTCGACTTCGTGACGGCCGCCCGGGCGCGAGGCGAGGCTTGGTCCACCATCGTGAGACGAGAGCTCTTACCCAATGTGCTCGATGTTCTGCTGGTCGAAGGCGCCATGCGTTGGTCCTGGATGTTGTTGACGTTCAGCTCGCTGTCTTTTCTCGGGTTCGGTTTCACGCCGCCTACGCCGGATTGGGGCCTGATGATTTCCGACGCGCGCAGCTTCATGTGGCTCGCGCCGTGGGTAGCGCTGGCGCCTCTCGCTGCGCTCAGCTCGTTGATTGTCGGGATCAACTTGAGCGCCGACGCGCTGGCCAAGGCTTTGGGTATCGATCGAGCCCAAAGGGCTCCCGTTTAGGTCTCGCGATGGACGACCCACTGGTCAAAGTAAAAAACCTCAGCGTCGGCTTTACCAGCCAAGCGGGGCTCGTGATTCCAATCCTGCGGAACATCGACCTGGCGGTCGGCGAGGGCGAGACGATTGGACTGGTTGGAGAGTCGGGTTGCGGCAAGAGCACTCTGGCCCTGGCCATGATGGGCTACCTGAAAACCGGCCTCAGGGCGTTGGAAGGCGAATCCCTGTTTCAAGGGCGCAATGTGTTCGACATGGACGATAGCGCCCTCGAGGAGATTCGCGGCGGTGAGCTCGCCCTGATTCCACAGAATGCCGGCCAGGCGTTGACGCCGACTTCGAGGATCGGCCGGCAGATCTACGAGTCGGTTATGCTGCACACCAAGCTCGCCAAAGAGCAGCGGCGTGAACGCGTTATCGACCTGTTGCTGCAAGTGCGTTTGCCGCAACCGGAGGAACTGTTGGAACGCTATCCCCACGAGATTTCGGGCGGTCAACAGCAGCGCGTTGCCATCGCCATGGCGTTGGCGGGCGAGCCCGATGTTCTGTTGCTCGACGAGCCGACGACCGGGCTCGACGTCACCACGCAAACCCATTTCCTCGAGTTGTTGCGTGATTTGGCGGCCGAGACCGGAACTGCGATGGTCTATGTCAGCCACGACCTGGGCGCCATTGCGCGGGTCAGCCACCGTATCGCCTTCATGTATGCAGGCGAGATCGTGCTCGAAGGTCCGGCGCGCCAAGTGCTGAGGCAGCCAGCGCATCCCTATGCCCGCGGGCTGCTGTTGTCGATCCCCAGGTTGAAGGAGGCGGTCATGCCCGCCTCGATGCCCGGACGGCCTCCGCCACCCGGCGGTGCTGGCCGGGGATGTGGATTTGTCGATCGCTGTCCGATGGCGGAGCAACGCTGTCGAGACGAAAGACCCATGCTTGAGCCCGCGGCCGCGCAAGAAATCGTTCGCTGCCATTTCCACGAACGGGTCGAGCGACTCCCACCACCGGAACCGCCGAAACGGCCCGACCGCTCGAGCCTGGACGAGACGGACAGCATTCTTCGGCTCGATAACGTGGCGATAAGCTATGCCAGGCCCGGCATCGTTGACCAAATCCTGGGCCGGCAATCCGATGCAACGCCGACCGTCGACAAGATCGATTTGACGATACGGCGTGGCGAGACCATCGGGCTGGTGGGCGAATCCGGAAGCGGCAAGTCGACGATCCTTCGGGCCATCGCCGGCCTTTGGCCGCCGCAGAGCGGAACCATCACGTACGAGGAAAGCGAGAGTCTGAACACCTCGGTCGATGAGCGGGCGAAGGACCTGCAGAGACGCGTTCAGCTCATCTTCCAGAACCCGGATGCCTCCCTCAACCCGCGGCACACGGTGGCCGAGATCCTGGCTCAGCCCCTGAAGCTCTATTTCGGTGTTCACGGCGACGAATTGCGGGAGCGCAGCGTGGCGTTGCTGGAACGGGTGCGCCTGCGCGCGGATTATCTGGAGCGCCTGCCGAGCCAGTTGTCCGGAGGGGAAAAACAGCGTGTCGCAGTGGCGCGCGCCTTTGCCGCCGAGCCCGAACTCGTTCTGTGCGACGAGGTCACCTCGGCACTCGACGTATCGGTCCAGGCCGCCGTCCTGGATTTATTGTTCCAGCTTCAAACCGATCAGCGGACGACCTATGTCTTTGTCTCTCACGATTTGGCGGTGGTGCGCGTCTTGGCCGATAGTGTGGCCGTCCTCTACCAAGGCAGGCTCTGCGAGATGGGTCCGTCAAAGACGGTCTATCGCTTCCCCTCCCACCCCTACACCGAAGTGCTGCTCGGCGCGGCGCAGGAGCCCGATCCCGACGCGGCGCCGGTCCTTGCGGCCGAGGATGCGGTCGATCTGTTCCCCCCGGCCAAAGGATGCCCCTTCCAGCGCCGCTGCCCGCGGCGTATCGGCGATATCTGTGACAACGAGACGCCACCTTGGCGGCCGACGGAACTGGGTCATGCGATCCGCTGTCACATTCCGGTGGCCGAGCTGCACGGCATGCAGACGCCGTCGGCGGACGCCGTCGCCGCGAAGTCTGGGCCGACCGAGGGCAATCGCCCCGAATAAGATCACAGCCTTTGTCGAAGGTGACTGAGGCCCGCCCGGCTGAATTTCGTCGAACGGAGTCAATGCCGGATCATTTTTTGGGTCGCCGCGGGCCCGGAATGCCAAATGAGACGGGCACCCGGAACAAGGGCAATTCTCGTTGGCGGCGCGCCCTTGATTTGAACGTGTGCTCCGCGCCTTATAAGGCCGCTTTGGGTCAGAAGCAGACTAGGGTCAGAACCCATTAATGGTTGACAGATGCGATTGTGTCTGATTCACTTCCGGAAAACAACAAATCGGGCAGTGAGCAGCAGCATGAACGATCTTTTCTGGCTGACGGAGGCGCAGCTTGAACGCCTCCGGCCGTTTTTCCCCAAGCCAAGGGGCATCCCCAGGGTTGATGACAGGCGGGTCCTGAGCGGCATAATATTCATTAATCGCAATGGTTTAAGGTGGCGGGACGCGCCGGCGGAGCACGGCCCCCCACAAAACGCTGTGCAACCGGTGGAAACGCTGGAGCGGGATGGGCGTCTTCGCCCGCATGCTTGAGGGGCTTGCGGGCAAAGAGGACACCGGCGGAACGCTGATGACCGACGCCACCCATCTCAAGGCCCGCCGGACCGCAGCGAGCCTGAGGCTCAAAAAAGGGGGTCCGGACGGAAGATCGGACGGACCAAAGGCGGTCTGAACTCCAAGCTCCACACGGTCACCGACGGGTTTGGACGGCCGCTGCGGATGCTGCTGACCGCCGGACAGGTCAGTGACTGCAAGGGGGCCCGGATTTCTCATGCGGGACCTGCCGGCGGCCAGGACCCTGATCGCCCAATGGCATTTCCTTAACGATTCGGCGTCATTTCCTTAAGGGGGCGCGCCATTTCCGGGGCGGCTTCGCCCCTTTCCGGCAAGGTTCGGTTTCAGGTCACGCGGTCTGGTGTCGTCTCCGCTGCCACTTTCCGACGGGTTTTCCTGACCGGCGCGGGAATGACCGTCCCGGCCGCAGCCGCGCCCGGGCCGCGGGAACCGGGTTCGCCACGC
The DNA here is from genome assembly GCA_965221935.1 of Paracoccaceae bacterium. Lineage (GTDB taxonomy): Bacteria > Pseudomonadota > Alphaproteobacteria > Rhodobacterales > Rhodobacteraceae > JAPOXR01. The sequence continues at coordinate 29,010 of CBDCSZ010000009.1, read as the reverse complement.
GGCTCACGGCGTCGGCCAGCGCCGACGTCTGCGTCAGGATCAGCTCCTCGAGGCTGCCGGCCAGCATGGCCAGCGCGTTTGTGAAGTTCGTCCGCATCTTCGGCAGATCGCCTTCGTGCGCTTCGTCCAGCGCGGCGTCTCCGCGGTTCGTGAACAGGCGCGCCATGGCGATCAGGTTGAAGCGGGCGCAGAGCTCCTGGCGGACCGCCGCGCTCGCTTCTGCCGTGGAACTCCTCCACCGCGGGGGTTGTCTTGGATATCTTGAACAGCTCCTCGATTCCCCACCGGCCATGATACAGGTCCGAGAGGTCCTTCAGGCTGTGGCGCTCCGTATCGGCGAGGGTCGTGGCGAGCACACAGCGGCTTTCTCCGATGTCGTATCGGACCAGGCGCAGGACAATCGGGGAGGCCGGCTCCGGGACGCCCGCGGCCTTCAGCCTGCGCAGGGCGTTTTTGCCCGGGGTGATCCTGACGAGGGCGTCGTCGCGGTCCCCGTCGCGGAATCTGTCGAACCCGGCGGCGGAGCTGCGCTGGATGCGGAACACCGGGTGCAGTCCCCGCGCCGTCATGTCGCGGAGCAGGACGAAGGAGAAGTATCCGCGGTCGAAGACCACGACATCGCCGGGCGAGAGGGCGCCGAGATGGGCGCGCGCGGCGGCGCGCTCGTCGGCGCCGGGCGTGAGGAGGAAATCGGCCGGCATGCGGCTGCCGAGGCGGTAAAGACAGGACAGCAGGCCCTGCGGATAGCGGGAGCCGCCGTTCGGGAGCGGGTATCCGGCCTCGGCGAGCGGCCGCGGCAGGTTGATTTTGGAGCCGTCGACGGCGAAGGTCCGGTGTCCGTTCCAGTCCGGGCCGCGCGTGTCGCGGGCGAGGATCCCGCGGTGCGGGTCGCGGAACACGTCCTCGTGCACGCGGGCCCGGGCCTTGGCGATCGAGGAGATGGCCACCGGCTCCGGCTGCGGCAGCGCGACGCCGAGGCGGCGGCACTGGTCCCACAGCTCCGCGGTCACGGTTGTGTAGCCTTTCTGTCCGCGCGACAGCGCCAGGCGGAACACGAAAAGCATAATAATCAGGGTGTTCAGCGTCCGGCGCCGCTTCATCCATGTCTCGTCGCGGCGCGCGGCGATGTCGGCGGCCGCGTCGGCGATCCGGGACCACATCGCGGCGAAACAGTCGCCGGAGGCGGAAGGAGAGCGGCGTTTCGGCCGCGGCGGGGGTGTCGTCTCCCCCTTCAGGACCGCGCGGAACTCCGGGTCCAGCGGCCGGACCAGAATCTCCTTGGCCGGCTTGGCGCCGCGCCCGCTGCGCTTTCCGGCCGTCATGCCGATCGTCTCCCAGTTGGCGGCCCTGTGGCAGGCGCCGTCGAAGCGGGTCGGATCGATGAAGGTCTCGCAGAGGACCGGGCGGCAGCCGTGGTTCGCCTCCCAGCGTTCCGCAAGCCCGCGCAGGGCCAGCGACAGCGCCTTCGACGCCAGATTGTCGACGCGGACCCGCGGCAGGACCAGAAAGCGATGGAGTGGACGCCCCCTCCAAACGGCGTCACAGTGCGCCACAGAAAACGCCAGCCGAGCTGCGCGTCAAAACAGAGAGGAGACGTCCATGGAAAAGGTTAGCATAGTCGGTGTCGACATTTCAAAGAGGGTTTTTCAATTGCACGGGTCGACGGCTTCCGGCCGGCCGGTTTTTGTGAAGAAGCTGTCGCGGGGCGGGTTCCTGCCGTTCCTGAAGGATCTGCCGCCGTGCCTGGTCGTGATGGAGGCCTGCGGCGGCGCCCGCCACTGGGGCCGGCGGATCATTGAGCTCGGCCACAAGTGCAGGCTGATCCCGCCGGTTTACGTCAAGCCCTTCGTCAAGCGGCAGAAGAGCGACGCGAACGACGCGGCGGCGATCGTGGAGGCGGCGCAGCGGCCGACCATGCGGTTCGTGGCGGTGAAGCCGGAGGAGGCCCAGAGTGATTCGATGCTGTTCCGCACCCGCGCGCTTTTCGTGCGGCAGCGCACGCAGACCGTGAACGCGCTGCGCGGCCATCTGGCGGAGTTCGGCCTGGTGGCGGCCCGCGGCGTGGCCAATGTGGAGGCTCTGCGGTCAGAGCTGGAGAAGTCCGCCGAAGGGGTTCCGGAGCTGGTTCGGCAGTCCGCGGAGATGCTGTTTGAGCGGATCGACGCGCTGAGCGGGCGGATCGCGGAGCTGGACCGCGGGCTGAAGCGGCGCTCGCGGGAGCGGGAGGACATCCGGAACCTGATGACAATACCCGGGATCGGGCCGGTCTGCGCGATGGCGGCGCACGCGTTCGCGCCGCCGATGGAGAGCTTCAGACGCGGCAGGGACTTCGCCGCCTGGACGGGCCTGACGCCGCGTCAGCATTCGACCGCCGGCCGGCAGAGGCTCGGGCGGATCACGAAGATGGGGCAGCGCGACATCAGGAGCCTGCTGGTTCAAGGGGCGGTCGCCGTGCTGCGGCACAGGAGGGGCCGTGAGATCGCGGACCCCTGGCTGCGGAGGATGATTGAGGAGAAGCCGTTCAAGGTGGCCGCGGTGGCCTTGGCGAACAAGATGGCCCGGATCATCTGGGCGCTTTCCGTGCGGAGCGACACTTACCGGGCTGGCGCGGCGTCTTGACGGCTGCCTGGAGAGAAAGAGGAAACTGAGGAAGGAGAGAATTCGGGACGGCCGCCGCGCCCTCCGGGGCGTGATCCGGCGGCCCCCGGACTGTGCGCCGGGAGCGAAGGACAGCGCAGGGGCAAGAGTCGGAAAGACGGGGCCGGAAGAACCAGGAACAGCCGCAGGGCTTCGAGCCCGCGAAAGCGATTTGGATCCGGTCCGCGAACACCATGCGGGCCCGCGGCCGACAGCGCCGCATCTGAGAGGCCGGACATACGACAGCGCCCGACTGCAGGCTTCCTGTGTTTCTGAAATTCCCGGTTGCGCTCAGGGGGGCGTCCACATACGGCTGTTCGACACCGCAAGGTGCAGGCGGCGGCCGCGGTCAGCCTCGCTCCAGCCGATCCATTCGTCCCTCGCCGGCAGCTCCCGCGCCGCCGCCTCGAACAGCAGAACGGCCAGCGGCCGCCCGCTCCGGTCGCGGACGAACCAGCGGATGTGCGGGCCGAAGGGCCGCGGACAGCCGAGATAATGACAGCGGTCCACGAGCGCTTTCCACAGGGCGGTGTCCTCCGGCGACGCCGCCTCCTCCAGGGCCAGGGGCTCTCCAGGGCCGCGAGACCGCAGGCGGTCTCCGGCTGCGGGTCGGACGCCCGCACATGGACAATCGGCCTGGGCGGCGGTTCCGCGGCCGTGCCGCGCGGCGCCGGCAGGGTCAGGATCCCGCACTCCTCAAGGCGCTCGAGGGCGGCGATCCGTTCGTCGAGCCACGGTTTCCATCGCCTCGCGAGCCGGTCCCAATCTTCGCGGGTCGGGGCACGGCAATGGCATTCGTTTAGCCCGATCTTCATCCCGCCGCCGCCCCCCGCGCTCCCTGCAAGACGTTGAAAACGTGAGGTTTTCTGGCCGCCGGGCCGCTTTTGTCTTGTCAAAAAGTTTCCAGTGCAAGTTGCGCGGTTTCAGGCCGCGTGCCCACTGACGTATTTTCGCAACAGTGCACATTATTATGGTGTTAAAGGAACACATCCTGTGGACACGGAGACGGCAGGTGCCATGGATTGTTGTCATTGCGCAGGGAGACCTCACATGTCATTCCACATCGAGACCATCCCCAACAGGCGCGGCCGCGACACAATCCTCCTCAGGGAGGCCTGGCGCGAAGGTCAGGAAGCGCACCGTCGCCAACCTCACCTATCTGCCGCCGGCGGTCACCGACGGCTTCCGCGCCGTGCTCAGGGGCGGAATTGTTCTCGGCTCCCCGGACGAGGTTTTCGGGATCCGCAGGTCGCTGCCGCACGGCCACGCGGCGGCGGCGCTCGGGACCATGCGGAGCCTCGGATTCGAAGGCATCCTCGGGCGGAAAAAAAGCCGGATGCGCGGTCTCGCGATGGCGGCGGCGGCGGCCCGGATCATCGATCCGGCCTCCAAGCTCGCCACAGCCAGGGCCCTTGACCCGGAGACCGCCTCCACCAGCCTCGGGGAGCTGCCCGGCCTCGGGCCGGTCAGCGGCAACGAGATGCTGGACATGCTCGACTGGCTGCTTGAGCGCCAGCCCTGGATCGAGCGCAGCCTCGCGAACCGGCATCTCAGGGACGGGACGTTGGTTCTGTACGACGTCTCGTCCAGTTACGTTGAAGGGAGGAAATGCCCGCTGGCGGCCTTCGGCCACAGCCGCGACGGAAAGAAAGGCAAAATGCAGATCACATACGGGCTGGTCTGCTCGGGGGACGGAACCCCTGTGGCGGTGGAGGTGTTCAGCGGAAACACCGCCGACCCGGACACCGTCAGGGGCCGGGCGGAGAAGCTGCGCCGCCGTTTCCGGGTTGAGAACATCGCGCTGGTCGGCGACCGCGGCATGATCACATCGGCCCGCATCAGGGAGGATCTGATTCCTCTCGGCCTTGACTGGATATCGGCGCTCAGGAGCGCCGACATCCGGAAGCTTGTGAAGAAGGGGAAGGACGCGCCGGCGGCGCTGGATCCGGCGAGGCTCGCTGAGGATCAGGTCGCCGAGACCGTGTCCCCGGACTTTCCCGGCGAGCGGCTGCTGGTCTGCCTCAATCCCCGTCTGCGGGAGGAAAGGGCCCGGAAGCGGGAGGATCTGCTCAGGGCGACGGAACAGACGCTGGCTGAGATCGCCGCCGCGGCGTCCCGCCGCCGGCCGGGCCCGAAGAACCGGGAGATGACGGCGAAGGCCCTGGGGCGCAGGGGCAACAGAAAAAAGGTCGAAAAACACTTCAATATTGAGATCCGGGACGGCGGAATGGACTGGAGCCGCGACGCGGCGAAAACCGCGGCGGAGGCGGCGCTCGACGGAATCCATGTGGTGCGCACCAGCCTCGGAAAGGAATCCATCGGCGGCGAGGCGGCGGTGGCGGCGTATAAAAGCCTCGCGCTCGTCGAGCGCGCCTTCCGGACCATGAAGACGTCAGGGCTGAGGGTCCGGCCGTTCCATGTTTACAATGAGGGGCGGGTGAAGGCGCATGTGTTCCTCTGCATGCTCGCCTGGCATGTGGAGCGGAGCATGCGGGAGAAGCTCGCCCCCATCCTGTTCGAGGATGACGACCGGGAGGCGGCCCGCGCAAGGCGGTCGACCCCTGTGGAGAAGGCGGAGGTCTCCGAAAGCGCCAAGGCCAAAGCGGCCTCGAAACAGACCCCTGACGGCCTGCCGGTCCACAGCTTCCGGACGCTGCTCGCCGATCTCGGAACGCTGACGCTGAACGACGCCTTCCTGCCCGGAAGGCCCGGCAGCGCGTTCCGCATGGCCGCGCGGCCGACCGCGCTCCAGAAAAGGGCCTTTGAGCTTCTGGAGATCAAACCGCCCGGAAATGTTGTCAGTTCAATGACAGGCTGAAAAAGCCCTCCGGCCCGGCCGGACCCCCAGAAAATCAAGCGAAAACAACATGGTGTCCTTGCCTGCGCGGAGAAAACCTGTCAAATCCCGGCATGAAGTTCGGTTTAGCCGGAGCGGTTCGGGGGGAAATTTTTCTCTTGTCCAAGTTGTTGATTTTGCGCCCGGTTTCGGGTTTCTGCGCGGAGGCCTGAACAAAGGGCTTAGCAAGCTGGCCGGAATTCCCATGATGGGGTCGATTCGAAATTCCCGGAGACCGCCATGGACGCCGCCATCAAGAGCCTCAAGTCGACGACCTTCTCCGGCCGCCGCCTGACCCGCCGCCAGATCGCCGAGATCCGCGACATCGTCGGGTTCCTGCCCGGAACCAGCCGCAACAGGCTGTTGCAGGCTCATCTGCGAGCAGCTGAACTGGGTGTCGGCCAGGGGAGACCTCAGGATCGGCACCTGCCTGTCGATGCTGGAGAAGCTGGAGCGCCGCGGCATCCTGACCCTGCCCCCGAAGGTCCAGAGCAAGCGCCGCCGCATGGACGGCCGCCCGGTCTGGCCCTCCGCCTCCGGCCCGCAGCCGCGGATCGAGGCCCGGCTCGCCGACCTCCGGCCGCTGCGCCTGGTTCCGGCCGAGGACGCCGAAAGCCGGCAGCTGTGGAACGCGCTGGTGGACCGCCACCACTATCTCGGCCATAAGCGGCCGTTCGGCTCGCACATCCGCTGCTTCGTTCACGACCGCGGCGGCCGCTGGCTTGCCTGCCTGCTGTTCGACAGCTCGACCCGGACGCTGCCCTGCCGGGACGCATGGATCGGCTGGAGCGGGCGCCGCCGGGACCGGGACCGCGTCCGGGTGGTGTGCAACGCCCGGTTCCTGATCCTGCCCTGGGTCCGTTCGCGCAATCTGGCCTCCGCCTGCCTCGGGATGGCGGCCCGGCAGCTGCCCGGGGACTGGGAGCGCCGGTTCGGAACCCGCCCGCTGCTGGCCGAGACCTACGTCGACACCGAGCGGTTCCGGGCCTCCTGCTACCAAGCCGCGAACTGGCTGCGCGTCGGCGAGACCGGCGGCGGCAGGGAAAAGTCGCGGAAGGCCGTGTTCGTGCTGCCGCCGGCTGCAGTCCGGGACACGCGCTTCGCCCGCCTGTGGCGGGACATCGCCGACCTCGCGGCCGGGGTCGCCAGCCGCCATGACCGGACCTGGCAGAAGCGCCGGCGGGTGTTCAGCACGCTCCTGATCATCCTGTTCGTGTTCCGCCTCGTCCTGTCCCGGTCGCACCAGGGATACGGGTCGGCGCTCTGCGAGCTGTGGGAGCATTGCCAGGCTTCCGGCATTCCGCTGCCGCAGCGGCCCGGGAGAAGCTCGACGAGGCGGTGTTCAAGACCCTGCACCGGGAGATCCTCGCGCGGCACGCGGAGACGGTCCGCGCCGCCAACTGGAAGGGCCGCCGCACGTTCGCCGTGGACGGAAGCAAGATCTCCCTGCCGAGGCCGCTGGCCGCCGCCGGATACAGGACCCCCGGCGAGGGCGCGCACTATCCGCAGGGCTTTGTCAGCGCCCTCTACAGGCTGAACGACCGGGCGCCGGTCGATTTTGACCTGTTCCGCCACGGCAACGAGCGCGCCGCCGCAATGACCCATCTTGCCAGTGTCGGCGAGGGCGACGTCGTGGTGTACGACCGGGGCTGCTGGTCCTACACCTTCTACCACGCCCACCGGCTGCTGTCCGTCGACGGCGTCTTCCGCATCGCCGCCAGCGTCAATCCGGCGTTCGACGCCTTCATCGCCTCCGGCGACGCCGAGCGCATCGTCGAAATCGGGCCGCCGAAGGACGCGGCCCCGGAGCTGAAGGGAACCAGCCACCGGGTCCGGCTGCTCCGATACACCTTCGCCGACACCGAGTTCCGCCTCGCCACCACCCTGCTTGACAGCGGCCGCTACCCGGCCCAGGCGCTGGCCGACCTCTGCCACGGGAAATGTTCGATTGAGGAGCTCCACAAGTCCACAAAAGACATGATCGGCGCGTTCCACGCCAAGAGCGATCGCGGGGTGCGGCAGGAGCTCTACGCCGCCTTCGTCCTGGAAACCATCGGCCGCCTGTTCTCCAACCGCGCCGAGGCCGGCCTCAACCGCGCCGAGGACCCAGTAATTCTAATTTTGGATTTTTGAGTTTTTAACGTGTTGTATCACAACGGTTTTTTGCCCCGGTGAGATTTTTTTCACTGCGGGCGGCTGCGCGCCGGCGGCGCCCCGGCGGCGGGCGAATCACCGGCCGCTGACGCCGCTCCGGCCGCCGGCTCCTGGCTAAAAGGCGCGGAGAAGACATGTAAGTTGTTGTTTTTGCTTACATTTGTACAAATTTTTGATATGTGCATAATGCGGCGCCATGTCCCCGCTGGCCGGATACATCGCCGACATGCGCGAACTCTGCGCGTCCGCCCCGGACCGCAGGACCGGCGCCAACGCCCGCCTGGAGATGGCCGACATCGGAATGGCGGCCTTCGCCGTCTTCTTCCTGCAGTGCCCGTCCTTCCTGGCGGCGCAGGCGCAGCTCCAGTCCCGCCAGGGCGCCCTTGACCGGCTGCGCCGGCTTGACGGGCGGCTGCTGATCGCCCTTGACGGCACCGAGTGTTTCACCTCCTGCAGCATCGGCTGCCGGAACTGCTCGCAGCGGAAACTGGCGGGCGGGCGGACACAGAACTTCCACGCCGTGCTCGGCGCCGGCATCGTCGCCCCGGGAACCTCGCACCTCCTGCCGCTGCCGCCGGAGTTCATCCGCCCGCAGGACGGGGCCGGGAAACAGGACTGCGAGACCAACGCCGCCAAGCGCTGGCTGCGGCGGACCGGATCCGGCCTGGCCCGGCTCAGACCGGTTTATCTCGGCGACGACCTCTACTGCCGCCAGCCGCTCTGCGAGGCCGTGCTGGCCGCCGGCGGAAGCTTCATCCTGACCTGCAAGCCGAGCTCGCACACAACGCTTTACGAGTATATTCAAGGGGTTGAGACCGGCTGTCTGACCCGGACCGAGGGCCGGAAAAAGAAAAAGCGCCGGCTGCGCTGCCGCTGGATGAGCGGTCTGCCGATCCGTGACGGAAAGGACGCGCTGGAAGTCAACTGGTTCGAAGTCACCATCACATCGCCGTCAGGACAGCAGCTCTGCCGCAACAGCTTCGCCACCGACCTCCCGGTCGGCCCGGACAGCGTCGCCGAACTGGCCGACTGCGCCCGGTCCCGGTGGAAAGTGGAGAACAACGCCTTCAAGGCTCTCAAGGACGGATACCATCTCGAGCACAACTTCGGGCACGGCAAAGAAACCCTGTCCAGCCTGCTGGCGGCCTTCAACCTGATCGCGTTCCTGATGCAGAGCGCCTGCGACCTGGTCTGCGAAAGCTGGCGGGAGGCCCGGGCAAAGCTCGCCGCCCGCTACCGGCTTCTTGACAACCTGAAGTTCCTGACCGTCTACGTCGTGCACGACGGCTGGGACGCCGTGATGCGGACAATCATCACCGGCGAGCTGCCGGAACAGCCTCCGCAGCCGGAACCGGCGGCCCGCCCATTCCGCCGAAACACAGCAGAAATCCGCCCGGAAACGCAGCCGAAAGTGAAGAAAAAACCGATGTGAACGCATAATTAGAACTACTGCCGAGGACCCGCTTCCGCCGATGCGGGCCAACGGCCGGAACACCATGCGCCTGGTCGGCAAATCGATCGAGCAGATGTTCCTGACGGCGAACGCCGTCGTCGCCGCCGTGCTGGCCGGCATCCGGCGGTGCGTCCAGCGGGAGCGCCCGAACCGGTCGTACGACCGGGTGTCAAGGAAACCAAGAAGCAAATGGACTAGAGCCGCCGCGAACTGAACGCACCGCCAGCCCAAGCGCCCCCTCGCTTCCGCCCGAACGGGCCGGAAGCGGGGGGTTTCCTTATCCGAATGGACAGAATCGCAAACCGAATGCCATTGCGGGGCACGGCCCTCGGGAAGGTCGTCGAGCACCGCGCGGATCTCCTCCAGCGACAAGGCCCGCGCCCGCGTGCACGAGGACGTGTTCCGCGAGCTGCACCGCGAGATCCTCGCCCGCGACACGCCCGGCCCGGACTGGAACGGACACCGGACCTTCGCCGTCGACGGCTCCAAAATCAACCTGCCGCGGCCGCTCGCCGAGGCCGGATACCCGCTCCCGAACGACGGCGCCCCACTATCCGCAGGGCCTGCTGTCCTGCCTCTACCGCCTCGGCAGCCGCATGCCGGCCGACTTCATCCTCACGCCCGGCGACGCCGTGGTCTTCGACAGGGGATACTTCTCCTTTGTCCTGCTCCGCGACATGACGGCGCGGGGACTGCACCCGGTGTTCCGCATCCAGCGCAACTCCGCCGCCGCGTTCGACAGGTTCCGCGACGGGGACCGCGACGACGCCCGCGTCAGGATCGATCACCCCGGGCAGGACCGCCCTGCGCCGGCTGAAGGCCGCGGGCATCCCGGAGCCGGCCTCCCCGATTGTCCTGCGCCTGGTCCGATACGACATCGGAGAAAGCCGATACGTGCTCGCCACGACCCTCGCCGATCCGGGGCGATACAGCCGGAAGGACCTCTCGGAACTCTATCACGGGCACTGGTCGATCGAGGAGCTGCACAAGATCTCGAAGGACGTCATCAAGGTGGAGGCGTTCCACGGCAGAAGCGAACGCGGCGTCCGCCAGGAACTCTACGCCCGCTTCAACCTGATCGCCATGGCGCGCCTGTTCTCGAACCGCGGAGACGGCGCGCTCGACGACGCGCACGAAGGCGGCCTGCCGAGAATGCGGACGAACTTCAGCAACGCGCTGGCCATGCCGGCCGGCGGCCTCAAGGAGCTGATCCTGGCGCAGGCGGCGGCAATGGCCGGCGCCGTGGGCGCCATGTCCGGGAACGCGGCCCCGAAGGCGGCCAGCGCCCTGGCGTCGGCCCTGTCGGTCTTCGCCAGCTCGCCGCCGGCCTTCGCGAAGTCCCGGGGCTGGCGGGGATTGACCGCGCAGACCGTGAAGCCGCGGTCATGCAGGGACTGCAGAAGGGCGCGGTGCATCCGGCCGGTGGCCTCCAGGACGACCCGCTCCGCCCCGCCGTCCCTGAGGATGCGGGCGACCTTGCGGAAGCCGTCCGTGTCGTTGGCGGCGGTGTCGTCCCTGCCGTTGAGATGGATGTTCAGTGTCTTCTTGCTGACGTCGATTCCGGCGACTGCGATGGCCATGGTCTCCCGCTCCTATTCTCGCGATGATTCGGTTCTTGAACCCCAGCATCCATCCAGGACCCGGGAGGCTGAAGGGAGGGCGGGCCGACCACGCTCCATCACGGATCCGGTGATCCAAGGCCTGACCGGTCCGACCCGTCCTGCGGGGCCTGGCCCCGCGCCGCCGCCGCCAGGCCTGGCGGCGGCGGTCCCGGCACAGAAATGAACCGGAGAGGCGGCGGAATACAAGCGGCGGGTTTTCCACAGAAATCCGCGCCCAACTTGTCCACAGATGCCATGAGTCGTGCCGGGATTTGCCCTTGCGGATGATTCGATCCTCGGGAATGTTCAGGCATCAACATATTGTGGCAAGGAGCCGATGAACGACAACCCCTTGCCGAATGAAAGGAGAGACTGATGGTTGATGCATTCGCCCCCTTCACCGGGGAAGTTACAACGGTTCACGCGGCGCTGGAAGTCAGCGGAACGAGCTGGATCCTTGCGGTCGGCGATTCGACCGCCGCGTCGAAGGCCGGGGTCCACAGGTTGGCGCCGCATGACGTCAGTGGCCTTCTGGCGAAGCTCGGACAGGCGCGGGAGCGGGCCTGTGCCTCCGGCGGCGACGTCCGGGTGATGCTGGTCTACGAGGCGGGCTATGAGGGCTTCTGGCTTGCCCGGCGGCTTGAGGGCGAGGACCTGGAGGTGTTGGTCTGCGACCCCGCCAGCCTTGAGGTCGTCCGGCGCAGGAAGAAGGCGAAGACGGACCGGATCGACGCCCGCAAGATGGTGCGGGCGCTGCGGGCCTGGGACGGCGGCGACCGGGACTCGATGTCGCCGGTTCGGATCCCGACGGTCGAGGAGGAGGACGCGAAGCGGCTGCTGCGCCGGCGGGAGCGCCTGGTGAAGGAGCGGCTGCGGCTGGCGAACTCGGTCGCCGGTCTGCTCAGGCTGCACGGCGTGCCGGCCGGGAATCCGGCGGGGAAAGGGTTCCGCGCGCGCCTCGACGGGCTTGAGACGGGCTACGGCACGGAACTGCCGCCGGGGCTTCTGGCCGAGATCCGCGGCATCCTCGACCGGCTTGAGCTGGTCTGCGCGGAACTGAAGACGGTCGAGGCGGAGAAGGCTTCGGCGCTGAAGGTGTCGAAGGAGGCGCTTGACAGCCTTCCCCTGCCGGGCCCGGCTCCGGATCGCGCGCACTGCGCGGCGGCGCTCGTCCGGCTGCGCGGGATCGGCACGAACGACGCCCTGCTGCTGGGCGCCGAGCTGTTCTACAGGGACTTCCGCAACCGCCGGGAGCTGGCCAGCCTGGCGGGACTGGCGCCGGTCCCCTTCGCGAGCGGCGGCATCGACCACGATCAGGGAATCAGCAAGGCTGGCAGCCCGATGCTGCGCAGGCACCTGGTGCAGATGGCGTGGCGCTGGCTGCGCCACCAGCCGGACAGCTCTCTGTCGAAATGGTACCGGAATTACGTCAGCGCCCGCGACGGGCGGTCGCGCAGACGCGGGATAATCGCGCTGGCGCGCAAGCTGCTGGTGGCGCTGTGGAGATTCGCCACCTCCGGGCTGGTGCCGGAAGGCACCGTCCTGTCGCGGGCCTGAGAGGAGGATAACGGACACCTGAACGCCCGGGCGGCCCGACGGGGCCTCCTGGGGAACCCGGGCAAGGCGTGTGACCGTGAGGTGGCATAGTTCGCCGCAGATGCGGCACCGTTCACACAGATGGGTCCCGCCTCCCGGAACGTCGCACCGCCCCGAATCGGGCATCATGGTCACGGGGCCGGTGACTGCCCGGCCAACCGAACCGGATAAGAGCATGGACGCGTCGTTGAGCGCGCCAGTGGACCGCGGCGTTCCGCCTGGAGCATCCCCGAATGGCGCCGAACCGTTCCGGCGACAGGGAGAACAGCAATGTGACGACGCGGGAAGACCGCTGCCGGACGCGCGGCGAATTCGGTCATGAAAAAAAGGCTTGACAATATGGGGCCTCATAAGAGCCACCTCCTTGATCTATTTCTGATTCTCGAAACATACGAGGCCTGCGGCGGCGCCCGCCACTGGGGCCGGCGGATCATTGAGCTCGGCCACGGGTGCAGGCTGATCCCGCCGGTGTATGTGAAGCCGTTCGTCAAGCGGCAGAAGAGCGACGCGAACGACGCGGCGGCGATCGTCGAGGCGGCGCAGCGGCCGACCATGCGGTTCGTGGCGGTGAAGTGCAATTTCCGGCTCACTTGACCAGGATTCCGGCGACACTTGACCAAGAATCCGGTCGGACTTGACGGCGTCGATCGGCGCGAAGCGCAGTGTCTCTTCCGGAACTGATGCCCGGGTTCATTCCTCCTGTGTTGCCGTTGGCGGGCTGGCCGGAGGCCGGCCCTCTGCGAGCGTAAGCGAGCCGTCCCTGGCATTCAAGTCCGGAACGCGGCGGCCGCCCCATATGGCAGGGCCGCCGCGCGTTCCGGGAATCAGAATGAGTCTGGATCAGAGTCCCGGCGCCGCAGGCGCCCCTGGACGCCGGCCGGCAGGCCGGCGCCTCCTTCATGCTGTTCCGCCGTCCAGCGGCGGCGGCGCGCTCGTCGCGCTGGTCTTCATCGCGCAAGATCGCTTCTTCCCGAATCGGCTCGTGCCGCGGACCGTCGCGTGTCTTTCGCTGGTGTAGATGGCCGCGGCGCTGTGCGGACCGCTCATCGGCGGCGTGCGGCTCATCAGCTGGGCGTTCGCCCTGTACCTGATGGGTTCGATCGTGGCCGCGACAGCAGTGAGCGCGTACGCGGGGAGCGGCGGCCTGCGCCGTACCGAGCTGGTCTCGACCCCGGTCTACACCCTCGGATGCGTGATCTGCGCCTCTGTGCCGGCGATGCCAGTACTGCTGGCGGGATGCATGTGCCTGTGGTTGTTCGCCGCGCGCGATTCCGCCGCTTCCCGCCACTCAAGGCTGCTTCCCGGCCATGCGGCCGATCTCGCCCATCCGGTCGGCTGCGGCATTGCGATGACGTTCATCCTCTGCCTCTGCATGATGTCGTTCACTGTGTACGGCCCGATCCTGTTGATCCGGCTGTATGCCTTGACGCCGCTCGAGGCCGGCTTGGTCGTCGTGACCGAATCGCTCGGGTGGAGTGCCGGCGCGTTCTTCCTGTCCGGACTGGCCCCGGCGCAGGAGGGAGGGCTGATTCGGATCGGCGGCAGCGCAATGTTGCTGGCAAGCATCGCGACGCAGGCGTGGTTCGTGCCTCACGGCCCGCTGTGGCTTGTCGTCGTCTCGGCGTTCATCGGCAACGCCGGCATCGGCATGATTTGGGGCTACATCGTCAAGATCGTGATCGCGAATGCCGGGCGCGAGGATCGGGACCGGGCCGGCGCGCTTCTACCGAGCGCGCAGCAGACGGCTTTCGCGTTCGGCGCCGCCCTGAGCGGGGTCATCGCCAACGGGCTCGGCTTTGATCAGATGACGCAGCCCGAGGAGTTCAGGATGGCGGCGTTCTGGGTGTTTGCAGGGTTCGTGCCCCCGGCCCTGCTCGGATGTCTGGTTGCGTGGCGTTTCAGCGCCCTGGTCGCAGACGATCGCCGCCCGCCTCCACACGGGCAGTGAGGGTAGGATATTTCGTCGTTGCGACCGTGGCGCACACCGATTCCTACCGCCCGCTAAATTCCGGCGACCGCCATTCGCCATTCCGCGCGCGCTCTGCCTTTCTGGGTAGTCCTCGCTCCGGTTGCAGGTGTTGGGTCCGGGAGCACCAAAAAGCGGGGGGTCAATGAGTAAACGTCTCAAATTCCGGACAACACGGCGGCTCGGCGCTGGACGATCCCGGCCGGCTCCTGGCCATTCCCACGCCGTTCAAAGATCCGGAGCCGTGGCAAGGGAAACAGGTGTCATTGGGTGTCGGAAGGCCGCTCCACAGGAACGATCAGGCAAAACGGTTAGAATTGCGCCGCCAGAAGCTGCAGGCACGCAATCACAACGTCCCGATCAGGATCGCTTGAGCCCGGCATCGTGGCCCAGCCGGTTTTTATCAGCTTGTCGCGGCGCTGATAGCTGCTTGTGTCCTTCAACTCGGTGAGCAATGCCTCGAATTCCGGGTCTTGGCGGGATTGCTCGAAACAGATCGGTGCCAATGCGGCGACGACAGCGGTCTGCGCCTGTTCGGACGCCAGTTTCCCGGCCGTGCCGGCGGTTACCCATCCTCCCCATGTGAAGCCGACGAGCGCGAGCGCGACGGCACCGACTACAGCACCGTAGAGCCCGGGTTTCAACCATTCAGGAATATTCCGTTTAATTTTATTCATGTTAGCACCTCAATATGAGAAAACTATTCTCTCATTCAACAAAGATAATACGACAATCCGTGTCGAAACGCACGGTAATACTTCGGCGGTCGTGGGAGGGTCGCCGGTTACCCGACGCCCCCTTCTCAGTTCCGCTCCGGGCCGCCGTACAGCCTGGTCGGACGGCCCTCGCGGCGTATCACTGAACAGCACCTGAGTTCGCCCAGGCACTGGAACCGCGTGCCATCGATGACGGCACCCGCCGAGCGGTGCCAGTGGCCGAAGAACCAGAGATCCGGCCGGTGGAGTTCAAACATCGCGTTCAGCGCCTGCATGGTCCGCGACATGGGGAACCACCAAAATCTTCGGGGTCAGGCAGCCGTTCGTTCCATTGCCTGATTTGAGCTTGCCGCGTTGAAGAACCCGGGATACCAGGACTGTAACCTGGTCCTGAGCGTGCCGTCGAGCACGCGGGTTCTGGTCGGAAGCATGAGGTGTGCTCCGGATTTGGACCATCGCATCTGCTGCTTCTTCGAGAAGCGCTTTCCCACGACTGTGTTGACCGTGGATTCGACGAATGCGGTTGACACCCGTTCCCCGTAGCGATGGCGCTCGGCGCAGTTCGGGATGGTATGGGCATTGTTGGCGAGGTAGGTCTGGAACTCGCAGCTGCCTTCGCGGAACGCTTTGATATTCGGGTACCGGGTCTCGATGCATTCAAGGTCCACGACGAAGGTCGTCGATGCAGGGAAGGGCTGCACGGATGTTGCCGTGTCACAGGCACCCCTTGATGCGCCTCAGCGCTCGGTCGATTTCTCCCATTTCCTCCTGGTCGTCGTGGTGGACGGTTAGGGTCAGGACCTATAACCAGAACTTGACGACTGCGGCAAGCGCGCAGGCGGAGTGGAAGACCTCCGGACACCGGTCACAGCGCGCGGCGACCCGCCGCCGGTCCCTGAGCCCGGCGAAACTGTTCCCGGTCACATGCCGCTTCCTGTGGAGTTCCGCATCATGGGGGACTGGCGCGCGCCGGTTCCTTCCTGAGGGTGTGCGGGGAGAAATATCCCTGTTCTTCAGCGCCTTTCGGAACCAGTCGGCGTCACAGCCGCGGCCGGCGGTCAGGAGCATCCGCAGCGGCCGTCCAGGATCGCCGGTCACCGTGTGAAGCCTGGAGTTCAGACCGCCCCTGGTCCGTCCGGTCCGTCGTTCGGACCCCTTTTTTGAGCCGGAGGCCGGCGGCGGTCCAGCGGACCCTGGGATGGGTGGCGTCAATCATCAGCATTCCGCCGGAGCCGCTCTCCTCCGCAAGCCCCCCAGGGCATGCGGGCAAAGACACCCGTCCCGCTCCAGCGTTTCCGCCGGCTGCGGAGTGTCCTGCAGGGCCGTATTCGGACGGCGCGTCCCGCCGCCTTAAACCGTTGCGATGGAGTGGACGCCCCCTCCGAACGGCGTCACAATGCGCCAGAGAAAACGCCAGACGAGCTGCGCGTTAAAACAGGGAGGCGAGCGTCCATGGAACAGGCTGCCATCATCGGCGCCGGCATTTCAAAGAGGAGTTTTCAGCTGCACGGAGCGACTGCTGAAGGCAAGCCAGTCTTCCGCAGAACACTTTCGCGCGGCCGGTTCCCTGACTTCCTTCCAGAATCACCGGGTCTTCGGTAACATTCTTGATGAGGCAAAGGTTCAGCCCAGAGTAACATTCTTAAGTGAGGCAATACGGGCTGCCATCTTGATTGACGCGCTAGAGCCCACCGCTGGGGCCGCGCGATCACCGATCTGGATCATGAGCGCAGGCTGATCCCGCCGGTGTGTGTGAAGCCGTTTGTCAAGAGACAGAAGAGCGACAGCAACGACGCGGCCGCGATCGCCGGGGCGGCCCAGCGCCCGACCATGCGGTTGGCGGCGGTGAAGCCGGAGGCGTTCAGGCCGCGCCTCCGTCAGCCGGAAAAGACCGCTCATGTCGCCGCACGCTGCCCGTTTGCTGTTTTCGGGCAGTGAATCAGGCAAAATCACATCTGTCAACTTGTAATGGGTCCTGACCCTAGATCATCGTGTTCACAAGAGCGTTATGGAAGCTCAGCCAGCCCAACGCCGGTTCGGTTCCACCTAAAACTTCATTCCGTTGGTATGGAAGTTGAAGTATCCTCCAGAATGCTCTCTAGATATCTTATTCCTGAATCGTCACGTCCTAGGTAGACCTATCCATACCGGAGACATCGATAATCGCCTTAAGACGATCCTGGATGCTCTGAGAATGCCCTCTGATCGCCAAGAGCTCCCTGTTAGCGCAGCACCAGCGCCAGACGATGATTCGTTCTTTTGCCTACTTGAGGATGACAAACTTGTAACCCATATGTCCGTGGAAACGGATCAATCGTTTGAGCCGAAAATAGATGGTGGAACTAGCCCCAAATGAAGCTCTTGTGATTGTCAAGGTTAGTATCGAACCCGGTCTATTGACAAAGGATGGGGATTTGCACCTTTAATCCGACCTATACGTGGCGGGCTTAATCGGAACTTCATCCCTGTTTTTCCCTGCTCTGGCAACATAACCGATTGATTTGGCGCTCTTTTTTGGCGCCCCGGGGTATTTTTGCCTGAACTTTTGTTCCCAAGTCAGCACTTTAGTATTGTACGTGGTTTTTCTTTGCGGCACAGTGTCTGCAGGTGATTCGTTTGTTTCCAAGTCAGGAGCCGCCATGTCCATCCATGCCGGGATCATTCCAAATCACGGGAGAAAGCCCTCCATCCTGCTCAGGCGGGCCTGGCGGGAGGGCAGGAGAATCAGAAAGGAGCAGCTCGCCAACCTCACCAGGACGCCGCCCTTCATCGCCGGCGGCATCCGCGCCATGCTGAAGGGCGGAACAGTCGTGAATGACATCGGGGAGGTCCTCACCGTCAGCCGGTCCCTGCCGCACGGCCATGTCTGCGCGGCCGCCAGCCTCGGCGCCGTTCCCGGCCTCGGGCCGGTCACCGGCAACGAGATGCTGGCCATGCCTGGCTGGCTGGTCTCCCGCCAGCGCTGGATCGAGAGGAGCCTGGCCAGCCGTCATCTCCAGGGCGGCGACACACTGGTGCTCTATGACGTCTCGAGCTCATACCTGGAGGGCAGGAAATGCCCGCTGGCCGCCTTCGGCCACAGCCGCGACGGAAAGAAGGGAAAGAAACAGATCACCTGCGGGCTTCTGTGCGCCGCCGACGGCTGCCCGGCGGCGGTCGAAATGTTCGCCGGCAACACCGCCGACCCGTCCACGGTGGCAAGCAAGGTGGCGAAGGTCAGGGAGCGTTTCGGCATTTCCCGCGTGGCGCTGGAGGGGATCGCCGCATCGGTCCGCGCCGGAACCCTGAAGGGGGCGGCGAGGATCGGACACCGGGTGGGAAGGGACGCGAACCGGCGGAAGGTGGAGAAGCATTTCGAAATCACCATCGCCGACGGTGAATTCTCCTGGCGCCGCAATCAGGTGAGAATCGCGGCCGTGCCGCGCAGCGCCGGCAGGGTCAGGATCCCGCACTCCTCAAGGCGCTCGAGAAGACGCAGGCCCGCCGCGGTGCGGTAATCCCCTTTCGGCGTGGTCCAGCTCAGGTGCCCGCAGATGGTCTTCGACAGCTCGCTGCGGCTGTCGTTCGGGAGCATCTCGACGGTCTCCGCAATGTCGGCGATCTGGCGCCGTGTGAAGCGCCGGCCGAGAAAGGCGGTGGACTTGAGGGCCTTGATTCGCGGATCCATGGCTGCGCGCTCCCGGAGGGACGGTTCGATTCAATCGTAACATGCCGCGGCAGTGAAGCCGTGTCAACCCCGGAAGCCGGAAAAACGGCGCAGACGGAAAAAGAGCGTGGAATCAGATGACTGCCGCCGCAGACAGAGCGGCGTCAAAATCACGGCGGCCTAATGAAATGCCATTGGGAGGCGACGCGCCGGTAAACCCGGTCGTTCCCGGGCGCGCCCGCAAGCACCGCGACGTCGGTCCGCAACTCGATGAGATCGGCCCAGGTCGACGCCGCGTTTCCCATGACGAGATCGATCCGGAGCGGCGGTTCCGAGCGGCGGAAACGCTCGACGATATCGAGCGCGGTGGGGGGGCCGTCGGCGCCGATGGTGAGGCTGCCGCGGCTGCCGCCGGGCCCGGGACGCAGAATGGCGGCGGCGTCCCGCTCCGCGCGGACCATCCGCTCGACGATGCTGTAGAGCGCCCGGCCGCCATCGGTCAGTTCGAAGCGGTGGCCGAGACGCCGCAGCAGCTGTTTGCCGCTCTCGGTTTCGAGCTTCTTCAGATGTTGCGACACCGCGGGCTGGGTCAGGCTCAGCCGCGCCGCCGCCCCCGTCACGGAACCCTCCTCGACGACCGCATGGAAGGCTTTCATCTGCGCGTAGGACATGTCCGCGTTCACCCGATGGAACGGAATGGGATAATCATACTAGGGCCTGTTGACAATCAGGTTGCGGCGACCACGCCCGCAACGAGGTGAATCGCCGCCGCAAAGCTCTCGCCCGTCTTGTCGTAACGGGTCGCCACTGCCCGGAACTCCTTGATTTTCGCAAACAAATTCTCGATCTGGTGCCGCCACTTGTACATCTCACGGTCATGTTCCCGAGGATCCAACCGGTTCCTCCTCGCGGGAATCACCGCCTCGGCGCCGCGCTTCCGGAGTTCCCCGAGCAGCCAGTCCGCGTCGAACGCCTTGTCCCCGATCAAAGCTTCGAAGGGAAGATCCTCCAGAAGCTCCGGCGTCCCCACAATGTCGTGCGCCTGACCGGGAAGGATCACCAACCGCACAAGATCGCCAAGCGCGTCCGCAACCGCGACGATCTTGCCGGTCAGGCCTCCCCGGGAACGGCCGATGCCCTGGCGGCGGGTCCCCCTTTTGCGCCCGCCGCTTTCTGGTGCGCCGAGACGACAGCGCCGTCAACACACACGCACTCGAAATCGAACTCGTCCGACAACGCGTTGAAAACACGCTCGAAAACACCCGAAACAGCCCAGCGGCGGAAGCGTTTGAACACGCTGTTCCAGTTGCCGAAGCGCGCCGGAAGGTCGCGCCGCGGCGATCCCGTCCGGATCCGCCAAAGCACCGCCTCGAGAAACCGCCGGTTGTCCGCCGCGGTGACGCCGGGGTCGGTCGCCTTGCCGGGCAGCATGGGCTCGATCCGCGCCCACATGGCGTCGGTCAGCACCGTTCTGTCTGGATTCATTCGTCATTCTGCTCATCTTGCCTGTGCCGCCGTTCCGGCGGTCATTGAGACAAAAGTGGCGGAAATCCGCACAATTCGCAACCTGATTGTCAACAGGCCCTAATGAAAAAATAATTATTATCAATTTGATTTATAATGCCAATTGCGTAGGCTGGTCGACGAGTTGATCGTTTCCCAACGGAGAACCCCATGAACAACGCCGCGCCTGTCTACAAGTTCGACGCGTCGGAAAAGCCGACGCTCGACCTGCACACCGTGCCGCTCATCGCAGCGACGAACGAGTCGCTGGAAGGTTTCGGCTGCCTAGTCGACGATCCCGACAAATTCGAGATCGAGATCGTCCGCTGGCCGACCCAGGGCTGGCGGCCGGTCGACCCGGACACCGGCGACGAAGGCGGCTGGATCGAGGGCGTGTTCGAGAGCACCTGGCGCGGCACCGTGCTCTACGGCCAGAACGATGCGGTGAACGGCGACTACGTTCTCGGCTGGTCGGTCGATCCGCAATCCGCCAGCGCCGACGCCGCCACCGGTGCCCGCGACAAGGTGCTGCTCTGGCACCTCAATTATCACCCGGACGGCGGGCAGTTGTTCTATCCGCTCAATCCCGGCCCGTTCGTCGTGCCCGCGGCGCTGCCCGGCGACGACATCACGCCCGACAAGGTCGTCGCTTTCTGGTGCGACGGTTCCTGCGGTCTCTACATCCACCCGAACATCTGGCACGAGGGCGTTTTCCCGGTCGGCAACAAGCAGCGCTTCTTCGACCGCCAGGGACGGGTGCATGCCCGGGTGAGCTGCGACGCGGGTGAGGAGTTCGGCGTCTATCTCTCGGTGCCGCTGACCACCGAACGGCCGGCCTAACCCTCGCCGGAGAACCGTTCGACCGCCGGGCTGTCAGCGCCGGATGAATACTCCTCAAAAGCGCCGAAGTGAAAATCCCCAGTTTCAGAGCTGATGGATTGATCCGGTGGACATGTCCACCGGATCAAAAATCGGCAGAAATGTCACCTGAACATTAAGCTGGATGGAGGCACTGAGCATGCGTTCGACGGTGTCCTGATAGTCGGCGACGCTCCGGCAGAGGAACTTCAGCAGGTAGTCGTAACCGCCAACTCCAGTCGGGCTATGCCCTCCCTGCGTTGGCGGCAGCCGGAAACGCCCCACTCAACGAGGCTGCCATCTTGATTGACGCGCTAGACCCGTGGGCGCAGTCGTGGTGAAACTCGACCGGATAGCCGCAGCTGAAACGCTCGATCGGTTACGGGAGAAGAACAATGCGACGACACGGGGAGACGGCTGCCGGAAAAAGAATGACCGGATCGGAATCTCTGCGATGCGGGACGCGCGGCGAATCCGGTCAGGAAAAACGGGCCTGACAGAAAGGGACTCACAAGAGCTTCTCTGCCGCTATTCTTCGCTTTCCGTTTCCTGCCGCAAGGGGTTCAATATCTGAAATCCCCTAAAATCCCGCTCGTTATCCGTCACCATAACGCAGTTGTTCGCCTCCGCCACCGCAGCGAGAATCATGTCGAGAGCGCTTCGCGGCCGGCCTTGGGTTTTGCCTTCTGCCATCAGGCGCGCCCAGACCAGACCGGCCTTATCGTCAAACGACAATGTGCGGCCGGCAAACAGCTCGTGAGGCCCCTCTTTGCCTGTGAACCAAGCCTCAAGCCCTTTCCTCTTCCTGCCGCTGGGCAGTTCGAGAATGCCGCGCCGAATCTCGGCGATGGTCAGCGAGGCGACAAATAGGTCTTCGTCCTGCTGCATGGCCGTCCAACCCATCAAGCGCTCGGATGGCTGCGTTTTGACGGCGTTGCTGATGATATTTGCATCAAGGAGGTAGCGCGTCAAAGATCGATCCTGCGCCCTTCGGCGCGCGGCCGCGACAAATCGAGATCGGCCCCGACCAGGGGCGAGCGACGGAGCGCCGCCAAAATCCCGCCAGGCTTTTGCAGCCCATCCGCAATCAGCGCCTTGACCGCTGCGCGTGCCCGATCCGCTTCCGGCCCGCCTTCGGCCAAGCGACGCGCGAGTGTCCGCAGCATTTCCCGGTCGGTTTCAAGAGCCATGGCCTCGAAACGCTTGAAGCCACGCTGCTCCAGACGCGCACGGTAGTTCCCGGTCGCCCTTTGCTGCGCGGCATAGGTCACGGTCGGCCTCCGATCTATAGCCGGGCATAAATACCAAATCTGCTGTCCCGGAAAGCGGTCCCGGTTGGTCCGCTCTCGCGGGACGGGACGATGAAGCTGCAGAGGCGCCCGGCCGCCGCCGGTTACGATTGCGGCGGCGTTGACGGGATAGCGGGCCCGGCAACGCTGCGGAGCATCCATTTGGCGCAAGCCGGGCTGGGTGACACGCCTGACGGTCTGCCTAGCCCTACCCATGCCCCACAAGTGACGCTGGACATTTGATTTCGGCGCCTCTACGGTGCCGGCCATGGATACTCAGCATCAGATCCGGCATCAGCTTTCCCGGCCTGAGTCGGTGCGCCATATCACCGGGATTCTGGAAGCGGGCGACATTCCGCACCGCACGGCTCTTGCCAGACGGCTGTGCGCCGAATTCGGCTTCCGTGACGGCCGCGGGCGGCCTCAGGTCTCCACCTGCCTGTCGGCCCTGCGGGCCTTGGAGCGGGACGGCCGGGTGCGGCTTCCGGCCAGGCGGACTCCCGGAGGAACCTGCGTCCGGCGGCACCGGCCGCCGCCGGTGCCGCCGGCGCGGGATGTTCCGGCGGAGGTCGGCCAGGTCCGGGGTCTCGCGCTGGTTCTGGTCTCGGACCCGGCGCACCACGAGATCTGGCATGGGCTGATGGACCGCGAGCATCCGCGGGGCGCCGGGCCGCTGGTCGGCCGGCAGCTGCGGTATCTCCTGCGGTCCGAGCACGGCTGGCTCGGTGCGGCAGGGGTGGCGTCGTCGGCCCTGAAGCTCGCGGCGCGGGACCGCTGGATCGGCTGGGACGCGGCGGCGCGCCGGGACCATCTGCACCGGGTGGTCGGCCTGTCCCGGTTCCTGATCCGGCCGGGCGCAAGGCGGTCTATATCCATGAGCTGGCGAGGGACTGGCGCGCCCGCATGGGCGTCGGTCCGCCGCCGGCCGGCGCGGCTGCGCTGGATCCGGCGGACGGGCTCGACGGGCCGTCCTGGGCCGAGGCGGAGTTCGGGGGCGCCGATCTCGGCGATGCCCGCCTGAGCGCCCGTCTGGTGAAGATTGCGCAGGCGATGGGAGCGCGGCCGATGGCGTCCTTTCCGCAGGCCGCGGGCGGCGGCCGGGCCGAGATCAAAGGGTACTACCGGTTCATCGACCGGCCCGACAAGGATGCCGCGGCCCCCTCGGCCATTCTGGAGCCGCACCGCGCCCGCACGCTGGCGCGCATGCGGGCCGAGCCGGTGATTCTGTGCATCCAGGACGGAACCGACCTGAACTTCGCGTCCCGTCCGGGATGCGAGGGGCTCGGTGTGATCGGCTCCAACCAGACCGGCGCCGAGACGCGGGGCCTGCATCGGTGAAGTCATAAAAGTGCTGGATAATTTGGGAGGGGCGTGTTTCCGTTGAGTTGAAGAAAACCAAGCCGGCTAAGCGCTGGCTCCAACGGAAGGACACACCCCATGGAGAAGAGATTACCCGGATCGATGCGCACGCGCGAGACCCTTTCGGAATTGATCGAGGGCCGTTTGTCGGCGCCGGACGCCCGCAGCGAGCTGGTGCGTCTGGCGACGCGTCTGATCATCGAGGAGACGCTGGAGGCGGAGAGCCGCGACGCTCTTGGCCGGGATTACTACGAGCGCGGCGGCGATCCCCGCCGCGGCTATCGCAACGGCAACCGCACCGGGCGGATGAAGACCGCCGAAGGGGCGGTGGAATACACGGCTCCGCAGATCGCGGGCGGCGACGAGCCGTTCAGCTCGGAGATCCGTCCGCGGCTGAAGGGCCGGAGCGAGGCGCTGGAGGATCTTGCGGTGGAGATGCTGGCCCGCGGCCTCAGCGTGCGCGACATCGAGGACGCGTTCCGCAATGACGACGGCTCGCTTCTTCTCTCCCGCACCGCGGTCTCGGAAATCGGTGAGCGGCTGTGGCAGGACTATCAGGAGTTCGCCGTCCGCGATCTTGGCGGCTATGACATCGCCTACCTGTTCGTCGACGGCATCGCGGAGCGGATCCGCCCGGGCCAGCGGCGCGAGCCGGTCCTGGCCGCCTGGGGCATGACCCGCGAAGGAAGAAAGGTTCTTCTCCATCTCATGTCGGGCTCGAAGGAGGACTATGAGACGGTTTCCGCCTTCTTCCAGGACATGCGGGGCCGCGGCCTCGGCGATCCTCTGCTGGCGGTCTGCGACGGCGCGCCCGGCATCATCAAGGCGATCGAGACCTGCTTTCCGCGTTCGGAGCGCCAGCGCTGCCTGTTCCACCGCATGAGCAATCTCGCGGCCAAGGTCTCCAGGGAGGACGCATGGCCCGAGTTCCGCGAACAGGCCCGCGCCGCGTATCAGGCGCCGTCACGGGCCATTGCCCGCGGTCTCGCCGCCGACCTGGCCCGGAAATGGGAGAACGAGTTCCCGACCGCGGTGGCCTGCTTCCAGGATGACTTCGAGGCCTGCATCGCGCATCTGCGGATGCCGGTGAGACACCGCAAGGCGATCCGCACCACCAACCTGCTGGAGCGGCTGTTCGGCGAGGAGCGGAGACGCCTGAAGGTGATCCCCAACGCGTGGGGGGAAAAGGCGGTTCTCAAGCTGATGTTCGCGGCCATGACCCGGGCTTCGGAGAAATGGCGCCCGATCGCGGTGACCGGCTTCGAGCGGCGCCAGCTGGAGCAGGTCAGGAAGGATCTGGACGAGGAATACGAAAAGGCGAACGGGCCGCTCAACAGCCCGAAAACAGAGGCGCGCCTCTCCAAATTATCCAGCACTTTAGGGACTTGACCCCTGCATCTGCATTCGATGCTGGCGGTGACCGCGGGCGGCCTGCCGCTGGGAGTCGTCGGCGCCCGCTTCGACGCGCCGCCGGCAAAGGACGGGCCGGAGGCGCCCGAAGAGAGCAAGACCGGCCGCTGGATCGAGGGATACCGGAACTGTGCGGCGCTGGGCCGCGCCCACCCGAAGGGCCAGGTGGTCTGCGTGATGGACCGGGAGGCGGACGCGTTCGAGGTCTACGAGACGCAGCAAGCGCACCCGGACGCCGAGATCCTGGTGCGCGGCAAGAAGAACCGGAAGGTGGCCGCTGTCGATGCGTCCGGCGCCGCCGGCCCGGCGAAATCCGCGCTGGCGTCTCTGCGGGCGGCCCCGGCGCTCGGCGCGATGACCGTCTCCATCGACCGGCTGACCCCGCGGCCGAAGCTGAGCAGGCGCCGGGCGAAAGCCGGGCGCCAGGCGCGCAGCGCCACGCTCACGGTGCGCGGCCGGACGGTGGAACTCGCGCCCACGAGCCGCAGGCATCGGGGCAAGCCGCCGATCCGGCTGCAGGCGGTGATGGTCGAGGAAGAGCGCGCGCCCGCCGATGCGGCTCCGATCCGCTGGCTGCTGTTCACCACCCTTCCGGCCGACACGCTGGAGGACTGCGGAACGGTGGTCAGCCACTATGCCCAGCGCTGGCGGATCGAAGACTGGCACAGAATTCTGAAATCCGGCTGCAGGGTCGAGGAGCTCGAGAACCGCTCGGCCGAGCGCCTCGCCCGGGCCGCCGCCATCAATCTGGTCATCGCATGGCGCATTCACCTGATGACGCTGCTCGGCCGCGACCACCCCGGCCTGCCGCCCGGCGTCCTGTTCTCCGAACTCGAAATCAAGGCGCTGAAGGCCTTCGCCGCACGGCGGCGCCACGCCGCTCCCAACACGCTGGCCGCCGCCGTGCTGACGGTGGCGCGGATCGGCGGACATATCCACCGCGCCAGAGGACCGCCTCCGGGAACGAAGGTGATCTGGCGCGGATACACAACCCTCGTCGAATGGTGCATCGGGCACGAACTCATGACGGAGCAGGAAACATGACAAAGACCGGCGGTCTCATTTCCCCAGAACCGATTGTGGGGCATGGGTAGGACTAGCCGGGATTTGCTGGTGCGCCTGACTGGCTGACCGCTGTTTTTTGGAAAAGTTTCACAAGCGGCGAAGACTTGCGATATAAAGAGAACATTGTAAGAATCAAACATGTCTCAGAAACGAATCTTGTCGGTCTGGTTTCCACGCCTTGCCATTGAGCGCACGCTTCTGCAGGCAAGGATTCCGGCGGATATTGCCGCCGCCGCGGTTGCGTCTGTGAGCAATGCGCAGATTCTGGCCGCGCTGACGCCGGCGGCGGAAGCGGAAGGCCTGCATGCGGGCCAGCCGCTTCGTGATGCGCTGGCCATTTTCCCAGCTTTGATCACATATCCGGCGGATATTGTCTCTGACGCGAAATTCCTGTCGCAGCTGCGGCGGGCAGGCGACAAATATTCCCCATGGATAGCGGATGACGGCCATTCCGGGCTGATGATCGATGCGACCGGCTGTGCGCATTTGTTTGGCGGCGAGGAAGGCATGCTCGATCGGATTGAACAGGATTACAGCGCACAGGGTCTGACCGTCCGAACCGGAATGGCGGATACGCTCGGCGCAGCCTGGGCATTGGCCCGATTTGCCGGGCAGGCGGCGGACCGCAGGCGCAGCGGCGACGATATTGATCAGGAAGCGCGGGCAACCCGGTCACGTTCGGCAAAACGCTGGCAATGGGCAAAGACACGGCCGAACGGCGGCGATGGCCGCCCGCCTTCAGCAGCGAGCCGCATTGCCCCGCCCAACAGGCTTTGCGCCGCCTTGTCACCGCTGCCGGCGGCGGCGCTGCGGCTGACTGAGCGGACAGCCGATGAATTGGCGCGGCTGGGGATCCGGACTGTCGGACAGCTGCTGAAACTGCCGCGCGAAGAAGTCCGCCGCCGGTTTGACGCGGAAACCGTTGAACGTCTTGACCAGGCTTTTGGACGCCGTTTCGAACCGGTTTCTCCGGCCAAACCCGACCCGCGTTTGGCTGTTCGGCTGACGCTGCCGGAGCCGGTCGGCCTCCACAAGGACATCGCCGCAGGGCTTGACCGGCTTCTGCCGGAACTTTGTGAACGGCTTAAAAAGAACGGACTCGCAGCGCGCCGTATCCGGTTTGAACTGCTGCGTGTTGATGCAAAGCGCGAAGTCATCAGAGTGGAGCTTGCCCGGCCAGCCGACACCCCGGACCGCATCCGGCCGCTGATCATGATGAAGCTGGATCATGCCGATGCCGGCGATGGGGTTGATGTGCTGCGTCTTGAGGCGCCGCTGACAGAACCGGCGGACGCCGGACGCCGGGAAAACCTGCTGGAATCAATTGACGGCTTCAGCTCGCCGGCTCCAGACAATGCGGCCCTTGATGATCTGGTTGGCCGTCTCGGGGCCCGGATCGGCCTTGAGGCCATCACCCGTTACCACCCCGCCGACAGCCACATACCTGAAAAAACCTCGGCGGTGTTGGCGGTGGCCTGGTCAGAACCGGAGACGGGCTGGACGGAGCCTTCCAATATGCGGCCGGCATTCCTTTTTCAGCCGGAACTGGTGGATGCGCCGGACAGGCCTTCTCCGCCAAGGCGGTTTCGCTGGCGGAGCCGGCGGTTTGTGAAAGCTTCCGTGTCCGGGCCGGAACGGATCACACCGGAATGGTGGCTTGACGATCCGAACTGGCGCAGCGGAACCCGGGATTACTGGCGTGTGGAAACAGAATGCGGCACACGTTTGTGGCTGTTCTACGCCTATGGCGGACCACACGCCTCAAAGGGCTGGTTCTGTCACGGTGACTTTGGCTGACACCTCCGCAACCGCAATCCATGCGGGGCCGACACGGCGGTCAACGATCGGCTCGAGCAATCCCGGCAAACGCAGCGGCGACGATCCTTCCGCGGCAACAATGGCTCCCGCCCCGATCCAGCCGCCGGCAAGCGCCGAACGCACGGCCCGTTCACCAAAATCGGAACCATAAGGAGGATCAAGAAACACAAGCGTGAACGCCTGCCCGTCAGCAGTCCCCAGCCTGGCCGCATCCCGGCGCAGCAGCCGGACACAGGACGCCACACCGGCCCGGGCAATGTTCTGTTCAATCACGCGCACGGCGCCGGTCCAGTTTTCGACAAAGACCGCGGATCCGGCGCCGCGCGAAACCGCTTCGAGGCCTAGCGCGCCGGTGCCGGCAAACAGGTCAAGCACACGCGCGCGCTCGACGAGATTGCCACGCCCGCCATGAGTCAGCAGATCAAACATCACGGTCCGCGCCCGCGCGGAAGTCGGACGCAGCCGTCTTTCAAGGCTGCCTTTGGCAACCGGAGCCAGGCTGAGCCCTTTCAGCCTTCCTCCGATAATTCGCATGCCCAGAGCGGTTTCCGGGCCGCTCTACCGCAGCAGAGATTTCAGATTGAGCGTCGGGTCGGCGACGGCGGCCGGGTCAGCCGGCTTCCCGGTTTCCAGCAGCCGTTTGCCGATCGCGTAGCTTCGGGAGTCATTGATGGCATCGACCGCCAGCAGCTCATCGCCGCGGAAATACCAATAACTCGCCGCCGTGCTGTCGGCGCCGGGGCGGCGCACAATCCGGTCATATCCGGCGCCAAGGCCGGCAATCTGCAGTTTGGCGTCAAACTGGTCTGACCAGAACCAGGGAGTCGGCGCGTATTGCCGGTTTTCTCCCAAGATGTTGCCGGCGACGGCCTCCGCCTGATCAATTGCGTTCTGAACGCTTTCCAGCCTGATCCGCCCGCCTTTCCAAGGAAAAGACGCGCAATCGCCGGCTGCCCACACCGAGGGCGCCGAGGTGCGGCCGAAGGCATTGGTCCTGACACCGTTTTCCAGCTCGATGCCAGCTTCTTCGGCCAGAGAAACCGATGGCAGAATGCCGACCCCGACGATGACAAGATCGGTCTCGAGGCGGCTTCCGTCGGCAA
>CBDCSZ010000008.1:0-289886 GCA_965221935.1 Paracoccaceae bacterium | reverse complement strand
CCCTTGATCCGGTCGAGCTTCAGCAGGATCGCACGCAGAGTGGCAATGATCGATATCGACAGTGGCTCGTTGCTGGCAACCTCAATGAAGTCGGTCAGCGCTCCTTCTTCCTCTGCCATGGCCTGAACTTCATTTAACAGAACCGTCTTACCGACGCCTCGCAATCCTACGAAAATGAAGCTGCGGGCCGACCGGCCGAACCTGTTGCGCTGCACCGCGAGGCGGGCGTCGGCGAGGACGGCGTCTCGCCCGGCGAGTTCCGGCGGCGGCGTTCCCGCGCCGGGTGCATAGGGATTAAAGCGTGGGTCCATGCAGCCGCTTTCACATAGTTTATCCGCAACCGGCATAAACCGCTTCAATCCGGTCCCCCGACCGGCTCCGTCAGTTTATACCTGATTGCCATAAACTCTCTAGACGTCAAGACCTCCAACCTGCCAAACGGTATTGCAGGCCAGCCGCGCCATCATTCGTCGCCGGGGGAGGGAAGAGTCGAACCGAAAGCGAGGCAGCGCTCCGATATCCCGTTCCTGCGCTCGGTCTATGCCCGGCGCGATCGCATCGAGTTCCCCAACGCCAAGACTGACGGGCGCTTGGCCCATCTTTAACATTATATTGCGTAACATGTTGATTTCAAACGGGTAAAAAATCCGAATGGCACTACAATCCGGGGAGGCGGCCGTTTCGGGCCGCCGTCGGCGCCGTTTCAGACGATGGTTTTGGCGAGGTTCCTGGGCGGCGGCGCGAGGCCCATCGCCCGGTAGATCTCCGCGTGTTCGGGGGAGGCGGATGCGGTCTCGCGGTCATGCAGGGTCCTGCCGTCACGGCGCCTTCTGCGTCCGCTGCCGCACGAAAAGCGCGCGGGTCCGGAACAGCATCGCGTCGGCCTGGGCCTCCTCCGGCTTCACCGAAACAAACCGCATAGTCGGCCGCTGCACCGCCTCCACGATCGCCGCCGAGTCGTTCGCGTCGCTCTTCTGCCGGGTCAAGTCCCGAATCTGCTGGATAATTTGGAAGGGTGCCTCTGTTTTCGGGCTGTTGAGCGGCCCGTTCACCTTTTCGTATTCCTCGTCCAGATTCTTCCTGACCTGCTCCAGCTGGCGCCGCTCGAAGCCGGTCACCGCGATCGGTGTTGTTTCTCTAAATATACCGCTTTGAAGCGCGCTGGTTTTCCCGGTTTGGGCTGACGTCGGACTCACAGGAAACCGGCACAGTCCGGGAAGCTCTTCTTTTCCAAGCAGGATCTTTTTCAGCAGCCGGCGCGAAGGGCTGGCCCCGGTCGAGACAATGGACAAATTGCCGGCCGATGAAGCTTCAGCCATGTGGTTCGAGACCGGATTGTGGCCGGAACGGTTCCACTTCGGAAAGTCTTGGTCCGGCGCACTTTCGAAAGGGACCGAACCCGAAGACAGGGCGCTGGGTCAGACTCGCCGACCGCGATTTCGGCAGCTTCGGTGACCGAGAACATCGTCGCGACGCCGCAGTTGAGCGGAGCGGCCTCCTCGTCAGAGAGCGCGTCGGGCAGCTTGAGGATGCCCGTGCCGGGCAGGATGCGGCAGTAATCTCGTCGAAGCCTCCCAGGAAGTGTGGTCGTCATCGATGCGGTCGCGGCCGAATTGTTGTTGACGGCTTGAAAAATGCGCGGGATTCTGTGTGGTTCGCCGCGTTTTTTCCTGTTGGCATCATCCTGTTGTTCCGGTCCCATTGTTTCCGTCCTTTTGCATCAGAGCCCTGCTGCCGCCGGTCTGGGATGACGGTTCGGCCTTTTGACGGATCACCGCGTCGCCGGCCATGGCGCCCGGCTGCGGGAACGGGTGACGCTCCGCCGCCCGGTCCGGGCAGGCGGCGGCTGTCCTTCCTGTGGCGCAGCGGGCCGTGATCCGGGGTCGCGGCTTCCGGCCGAAAGGGTGCAGAAGCGGCATCGGAGAGAGAGCGATGCGGCGCCGATTCGATATCCATGTTTGGCAGGAAGCATCATGAAATCAGACTCCACGGCGTGTCCCAAGAGACGACCCCCACGTGGCTTCATGAGTCCGGAGCCGAGCGGGGGTTCAAGCCCGGCCCGCGTTGTCGCGCCCGCGGCCTGTAGAAGCCACTTCTCAGGCCATCGATGTGCTCAAAGAGATCGGGCGGGAACATCTTGCCAAAGAGGATCGAGTATGAACTTCACGCCCTCTCTTCGCGCCAGCTTGGTCCGCTGGAACGAAATCCGCATCGCCGGACACAAGAACGATTACGTCCGCTTGTCGTTTCAACGTGATCGAAGCGATATCGAGGCCGATTCGCATGTCTACGCCCTTCTGGCGCAAGGCGGGCTTGAAATCTTCGTCGCTCAGTTCGCCGACCGCGATACGGCCCTTCAAAAGCCCCTTCTGCGGCCCTTCCCGCATCATCCAGTTTCGGCTCGGATCCCTCTGAACCTCTCCCAGCCGCACAGCAAGGTTGGGCTGGCCGTGCAGCCCTCTTGAAGAGCCGCTGCCGGAATAGTGCCTGTGGCGTACGCGCATAATCGACGGGGCGGTTGCCAACCGGAGTATGTGCCTTCCCGCCATACGGCCGAGCGTCGTAGTAGAAGGTGCGGTACAGAAGCCGAAGGGGGTTCGGAGCGCAGTGAATGTCATTCAACTGGTCCAGATGATTACGAAACCAACTGGTGGACTGAGTTGGGCAACCGGCGTCGGCATCGGAAGCATCGGACATCGGGACGGACTGCGGGCAGTCGCTTCAGGAGATATCCACCGTCGATCAGAATCGCGGCACCGATCGTGGACTCGCCCACGCAAAAAGCCCCGAGGGGTCGGCCCTGCTCATGATCACCGATCCTGAAGCCAGGACGGAAGCAAGGCGTAATGCCAAGGGGCGGATGAGGCGGATGTAATTCTTCACGCCGAAATTGTCAATGTACACTTGGACACAAGCATTTTGCCGGTCCTGCCCTTGCCTTGATCCTCCTCCGGACCAACCCGGTTGGTCTGTTCCCGGCACCCGATACGAAATGACGGTGCTACAGCCCGAGCTCACTATCTGCAGTTCTGGGGTGCGCGCACCTTTTCCATATCGGCGTCCGGCACCCGTTGCTTCCCCCGCGTTCGACCACCTTGCGCGACCGGGTGCTCCGGGCCGCCCGCCGCCAGACCTGCCATTTGCTCCGCCGAGAAGCTCCAACCTCCCGAGAATCCCAGATCCTCGCTCAAGCCGGGAAAGACCATGCAATAATCGGAGCGAAATCCCGCCCTTAAACACGAGCTTGTTCAGCCATCGACCCTGACGAAGGACATGCAGCAATTCGCAATGAAGCAACTCCTTCTCGACGTATGGTTGCCATACCCTGATATTGCGGGGCGGCGGTAACAATATCCGCCCAGTCCCGGAACGCAAACCGACCTTTCATGGCTGAAGCCCCTGTGATGGCTATGTCCGCGGGGCTCCCAATGCCTCCAGGCACTTGACTTCACGCCGGTGTTGCCGGGCGACGTCCGGGGCGTCCATGTCCATGTGCTCCTGCAGATTCTCGATATCGACCTGGTGCAGGTTGCGCCCGACGCGCTTGAGGTCCCGGTATGCCGTCGGCGCTTGCACGGTTTCCTACGACGGCGCTTACAGTCGGGACATCGCATATACGAGACATGTCATGACCATCCAGCGCTACTCGGTCAATCAGCATCCAGTGCTGACGCTGATGACCTGGATCGAGTCCGACGAGATCGCCATCCCCGAGATTCAGCGCCCGTTCGTCTGGAACGCGGCGAAGGTGCGCGATTTCATCGACTCGCTCTATTTCGGCTATCCGGTCGGGTATCTCATCGCGTGGCGCAACCCTTCGGTCCGGCTGAAGGATGGAAGCGAGTCAGCGGGCAAGCGCATCCTGATCGACGGCCAGCAGCGCGTCACGGCGCTCTTGGCGGCCATGCTCGGGCAGCAAATCGTCGACAAGGGCTACAAGAAGGCTCGGATCGCGTTCCATCCCGGCGAGGAACGGTTCGAGGTGACCAACCCTGCCATCCGGCGCGACCGGGAATGGATTGCCGACATTGCCGGCCTGTTCGCGCCGGGCTCCAAACTGCTTCGGGTGGTCGACTCCTATTGCGAAAGCAATCCAGAATCGAACCGGGACGAAATCTACGAACGGATCGAACGGCTGCGGGGCATCCGCAACAATTCGCTCGGCCTCATCGAACTCAACGCCGATCTGGATGTGGAAACCGTCTCGGAGATATTCGTCCGCATCAACTCACAGGGCGTCGTGCTGAATGCGGCGGACTTCGCCATGTCGAAGATGGCGGCCAACGAGAAATTCAACGGGCACCAGCTTCGCAAGTGCATCGATTATGTACCTGATCACACTCATATGAAGTTTTGAGGCGGCGCCGGGGGTCTCAGAAACCGGAGGGAGGGCGCAGCCCGACCGGAGGGTTCTGAGATCCCCGGAAAGGATTTTTCCTTGCCCTGAGGGGCGGGGTTCGGACGCGGTCGGCTCGACGACTTGGTTGCCTTGCTTTCCGGCCGGAACTTCGAGACCCTCGACTTCGAGGAAGCCATTGCCGAGAATTCGTTCGGCAGACTTGAGGCGGCGGTCCTGCGCTTCATGAACGAGGCGGACTTCAAGCGCTTCGTGATGATCCTGCGTTCGGCAGGGTTTGTGAACGCATCGATGATCCGGTCCCAAAACACCGTCAACTTCGCCTATATCGTCTATCTCACATTACGCGCGCGGCGCGCCAATCCGGCGCTCATCGAGTCACTGGTGCGTCGCTGGTTCGTAATGTCGGTTCTGACCGGCCGCTACACGGGCTCCCCCGAGACTGCGTTCGGGGTGGATATCCGCAATATCACGGAGCGGAACGCGCTGGACTACCTGAACGCTGTGGATCGGGCCGAGTTGTCGGATGCGTTCTGGGACGCCGGCCTGCCGCAGCAGGTGGACACCTCGGTGGCGAGCAGCCCATACTTCAATGTCTACTTGGCGAGCCAGGTCAAGGCAAACGACAAGGGGTTCCTTTCGAAAGGCCATACTGTTCAAACTCTGCTGGAAGGCGCTTCCCACGTTCATCACGTATTTCCGCGGAATCACCTGGAGGGGCACGGTCTGGCGCGCGGCCGCTACAAACAGATCGCGAACTATGTGGTGATGCAAGGCGAGATCAACATTGCCATCGGGGATACGCCGCCAGCGCGCTGTGGCGCAAATGCGAGAACGGAGAATCCGGATACGGAGCCATCGCCAGCGCTGAGGAGCTGCGCGCGAGCCTTCGGGCCCACTGCATACCCTAAGGCAAGGAAGAGGCGGGTGTCGATGACTTTGACGGTTTCCTGAAAGAGCGCAGGCTTCTGATGGCCAACAAGATCCGTTACTACTATGGGTCGCTGTGACATGCTGCTGAAACTACAACCAAATCTTCGAGGCAGAAGGCGCAAATTGCAGCACCGCTTTGTCGTCGGGCAGAGTTTCGTTCGGGCCGGCACGCCGAAATTGGCACGGCCGGGCGTCTGTCGTTGAGC
This sequence comes from Paracoccaceae bacterium, assembly GCA_965221935.1. Classification (GTDB taxonomy): domain Bacteria; phylum Pseudomonadota; class Alphaproteobacteria; order Rhodobacterales; family Rhodobacteraceae; genus JAPOXR01. The sequence goes on along the minus strand of CBDCSZ010000008.1, from coordinate 284,390 downwards.
ACCGGGATCTGACCCTTCATGATCAAATGCGATCAAGCGCTGATGGCGCTGATCGGTGTCCGAGCGGCGTGCCCGGAGGCCCCGCAAAGACCTCGACAGGCTCAGGGCCGTGGACCGGCTGCTGCGCCGGCTGCGTCCGGACTCCAAGGCGATTGCCGATCTCCACCGCACGAACAGGACAGCCTTCCGCCAGGTGTTCCGTGAGTTCGTGCAACTCTGCCGGCTGCTTGACCTCTTTGGCTTGGAACTTCTGGCCGCGGACGGCACCCGGATCAAGGCGGTGAACAGCAGCGGCCGCAGTTTCACCGCTGCCAAGCTTGAGCGCGAACTGCGCAGGAGTGATGAACGGCTTGAGCGTTTCCGGCAACAACTGGCCTGTGCGGATGCGGCCGTGGCGGGCTCCGGTGCGCCGCATGATCTGGAGCCTGCGGAAAAGACTGCCGCCATCCGCGCAGGCCGGGCAAGGCTGGAGGCGCATCGGCGGCAGCTGGTAGCCAGCGGTCAGGACCGGATCCCGCTGACCGATCCGGACGCAAGGGCGATGCAGGCGGGAACTGGCGTTGGCGTGGGATACAACGCCCGGATTGCCGTGGATACGAAGCACAGGCTGATCGTTAAACAACAGGTTCACAGCAAAGCACCGGATCTCGGCCTGCTGGCCGAAACCGCCGGCAAGGCACGGGAGATCCTCGGTGTCGAGCGGGTCGATGCCGTCGCAGATCGGGGCTGCTTCGCAGTCGATGACATTGAGCGCCGCGGGGCCGACGAGGTCATTCCGCATGTTCCCGGGCCGGAGAGCAGCACCGCAAGCCATCAGAGACGCTTCCCGAAATCCCGTTTCCGCTATGACCCCGCAACCGGCAGCCATGCCTGCCCCGGAGAACAGCGGCTTGCACCGCTTTACGCCGAACAGACATTCAGCGGCCGGCCGATCACCCGTTATGCAGACCGCGCCGCATGCCGGGCATGTGCCCTGCGCAGCCATTGCGGGCCCACAGTTGCAAAATTTTTTTGTCAGTCGTCTTTCGTTCCGAAGTATCGGCAGATGATGGCTTTTGAGAGGCCGCAGTGGGCCATGAGATCTTTGGTCAGGGCACCCTGCGCGTTTTCTTCGCAGCTCTGCTTCTTGAGACCGAAAGGGGTGATCCGATGGCAGGCGATTTCAAGCGGCGGCATTTCCGGGGCGGGATCATTCTTTGGGCCGTTCGGCGGCATTGCCGGAATGGCATCAGCTGTCGTGACCTTGAGGAAATGCTGGAGGAACGTGGCGTTAAGGTTGACCACACAACGATCTGCCGATGGGTCCAGCAGGCCAGTGCCCCCGAGATCGAAAAGCACCTGCGGCGGCATTGCCGGCTGCGCAGCTTCTCACGGTCTTGGCGCGTGGATGAGACCTGCATCAAGGTCAAAGGTAAATGGTCATGTCTGTATCGCGCCGTTGACAGCCACGGGAACACCATCGATTTCCACCTGTCCCAAACCCGCAGCGCGAAAGCCGCCAAGCGGTTTCTCGGCAAAGCTCTGTGCGGCTGCAAATCCGGTGTTGACGGCTTGAAAAATGCGCGGGATTCTGTGTGGTTCGCCGCGTTTTTTCCCTGTTGCCCCGGTCCCGTTGTTTCCGTCCTTTTGCATCAGAGCCCTGCTGCCGCCGGTCCGGGATGACGGTTCGGCCTTCTGCCGGATCACCGTGTCACAGGCCGACGGGAAAGAAAACCGTCCAGGGCGGGACAATTCCGCACACCGAAAACACGCCCGATGACGCAGATTCGATCGCCGGAGCAGCAAGACAAACCCGCAAAGCGAAAGCCACACAAGATTACGCGCTTCTGAAAAACCGTTAACACCCAGTGCCCACTGCGGCATGCCTTGTGCGTCAAAAAAGATGTCGGCCCAGGTGAAACAGTCACCCAAGGAGCGAGCGGACCGCCGCGCTGATCCTCGACAACGCCATTTTCCGATCTGATCAATTATTCCAAAGATTTTGTGGCCGAGGATTCCAGGACACGGATTGGGCGGCGACCCTTTTGGGAGTGAATGTCCGACCGGCGGATGGTGAGCATTGTTCTTCCTCCGGCGCTTTGCCCGCGCGGGCGCTGCCTGCCGGAAATTCGCACAACCCGAACAGACCGTTTGGCGCCGGACAGATCAGGATGCGGCCGGGCCCGTACATGAGATTTCCTTCTGCATTCCTGCTCTTGCCGCCGCAGCAATGCGGCTTTTCCGGCGGCCGGCCAGCGTCAATGGGCGACAGCATTTAGTGCGTATTCGAATGTCTCGTAGCTGTGCAGCTTGGTGTCTTCGGCCCGCCGCGCATATCCGTCGCTGACCGGCCGGCTGCTGATGATCGGCACGTCCGCCTCGTGAATGCTGCCGTGGGTGCGCAGCCGATGCCCCTTGAGGCCGCCTAGGTCGTGATCCGCCTCGCGGGTGCCGATGACGGTGTGCAAGTCACCGAGCACCGCCACGTCGCCTTCGGGTCCGGCGGGCAGGTCATACTCCCGCACCACCTCCGCCCGCGACAGCACCTGCTCCAAGCCGGGCACGCCGGCGATTGCTTCCATAACCCGTTCGGGCCGCAGCCCGTTGTTGCAGTACACGCGCACAAAGCCGCCGAGAGATCCGTGGTGGCCGACAAAGGCATCGGTGATTGGGCAGATGACCGCGCTCGTGCCTTCGCCAAATTCGTCGTCGAGGATGCTCTGCAGCCAGACCACGCGAGCCGTTCCATCGTCATTTGTCTTTTCGTTCATGCCGTGGTCTGCGGTGAGGGTCACGGCCGCGCCCATTTCTTCAAACTTGCCGAAACGCACATCCATCTCCGCGTAGAATCGGTCGGCATCGGGATTGCCCGGCGCATGGGCGTGCTGGATGAAATCGGTGAGCGAAAGATACAGGATGTCGGGCCGGCGTTCCCGGAGCAGCTTCAGCCCCGCGTCGAGCACGAACAGCGAGAGGTCCGCGGAATACATGTCCGGCAGCGGCTGCCCGACGAAATCAAGCGCGTCCTCGATTCCGTTCTCTTCCATGGCGCAGCGGTCCGCGTGCTGGGATGAGAAGCTGACGGAGCCGCCGGAAAAATCCATGCCCTTTTGGAGTTGACGGCGGAGCTTGTCCTTGGCGGTGACCGAGACCACCCGCGCGCCGTGCCGCGAAAATTCGCTCATCACCGAGTTGACCTGCAGCAGTTCGGGCCCGGTCATCACGACAGGTTCATTTGTCACCCGGTCGAGGTAGTAGTTGCCCGAGATGCCGTGCGCAGACGCGGGGCACCCGGTGGCAATTGACATGTTGTTGGGGCAGGTGAAGCTTGGCATCGTCGCACGCGCCACGGTGTGAAAACCGTCGCGCATCCAGCGCTCGATATTTGGGATTATCCCAGTGTCCACGCCGTGTTTGATGTATGCAGGGTCTCCACCGTCTATGCACACCACAACTGTGGGTTGCTCTGGCCACCGGTACTCGGTGCCATTCACTGTCAGTTTGTCAGCCAACTTTTCAGCCCTCCGTAACCTGCTTGCGAGCCTGGAAGCGCATTTCCTTCCACTGGCGTCAAACAGCTCTTTTCTTGGTTCAAATTCCCGTTTTCCCGGCCTCTCGCTCTAAATTTCACCGGAGGCTTCGAGTAACCGTCGTGTATATGGATGTTTGGGAGAGGCAAGCACAGCATCTCGCGTGCCAACTTCCCGCAACCTGCCGACTTCCAGCACTGCAATTTGATGTGACACGCTCGCGATAACCGCCAGATCATGGGAAATGAACATGAAGCTGGTCCCCCGCGTTTGCTGCAAGCGCAGCAGCAAGTCCAATACACTCGCCTGAATAGTGACATCCAGCGCCGATGTGACTTCGTCGCAGATCAACAAGTCGGGTTCCGCCGCCAGCGCCCGCGCGATTGCGACCCGCTGCTGCTGTCCTCCCGACAATTGCAATGGCCGACGCCGCAACAGCTCTGGCTCCAGTTCAAGATCGGCCAAAAGCGAGGCTGCCCGGGAGCGGGCTTCGGACTGCGTCAATCCAAAATAGAGTCTCATGGGTCGGACCAGGATATCGGCAACGGTGTGGGTGGGATTCAGTGATGACAACGGGTCTTGAAACACCATTTGAATGCGGCGGCGCAGGTCTATGTGCCGTCGTCGCGCAACGCCGGCAACAGGTTCGCCATCCACCTTGATCTCGCCGTCATGACCGGAGATCAAACCGGAAATAAGTCCGGCCAAGGTTGATTTGCCTGACCCGCTTTCACCCACAACTCCCAGTGTTTGGCCACGCGATATGGAAAGGTCCACGTCGTGCAGCGCCGCTGCGCCGTGTTTCCGCTTGCCGAATATTCCCGAGTGCGCGGAATAGGAAAATCCCAGGTCTTTCGTCAGCAAATACTCCGAGGCGCTGGCGACGGGAGCAGGGGAAGGGCCCGTTGCTTCAATCCGGGGAATGGCGTTGACCAAGGATTGGCAGTACCCGGTTTTCGGATTGTGAAAAATGTCATCAGCAGCGCCTTCTTCGACAATCACGGCGTCCTTCATGACCAGGATTCGCTGACACATGGACCTGACCACGTGCAGATCGTGGCTGACATATACCAATGTCGCATCGATATCCTGCTGAATATCGCTGATCAATTTCAAAACCTGAGCCTCGACGGTTCTGTCCAAAGCCGTTGTTGGCTCGTCAAGCACAATCAATTCGGGCGTTCCAACCAGAGCTGCGGCAATGACCGCGCGCTGCCGTTGTCCTCCGGAGATTTCGTGAGGGTAGCGCTTGGCAAGGATTTCCGGTTCCCGCAGGCCGGTTTTCACCATCAGAGACAGGACATGCTTGTGCATAGAGGGGCCGGAGAAATCCGTGTGCAGAGTCACCAGCTCCCGCAGCTGGGCTCCGATGGTCATATGCGGCGCAAGCGACGATAGTGGATTTTGCGGAACAATGGCCGCGCGTCCTCCGCGAAAGCGGCGTAAATCGCCCCCCTGCAAGGCGAGCACGTCCGTGTCCCCGACTCGTATCCGCCCTGATGAGAAATGTCCGCCGAGTCGCGTATAACCCAACAACGCGCGAGCAAGGGTTGATTTGCCAGATCCGCTCTCGCCTACGATGCCGAGCGTTTCACCGCGCTCCATGCTGAATGTTGCGGATTCGACTGCCGTGAAATCCTGACCCAAATCATCACGATATACGATCCGCAGGTCAGTCACATCGACATGGGTCATGCGGCAGTTTCCGCCCCCACAACGCCATATGCGCGGGCCAGTCCGTCCACGGCAAAATTGATGCCCATGATCAACGACGAAAGAGCTATGGCAGGAAGGATAACGAACCAGGGATCGGTGAAGACAACTGTCATGGCTACCTGCACCATCAAGCCCCAATCGGGCGTGGGCTGGCTGATTCCCAAACCCAGAAAGGAAAGTGCGCTAATCTTCAGCACTGCGGACGAGCAGCGCATCGCGAACTCGACCGCGATCAGGCCGCGCAGATTGGGTGCGATTTCACGAATCAGGATCAGTCGTGTTTTTTCACCGCGCAGCTCGGCGGCCCGAATAAAGTCAAAAGCGGCTATGCTGATTGTCCGCGATCGAATGACACGCACCGCGCCGGGCGTGTACACAATGGCGACAATGATAGAGAGCGCCCAGATGTCCTTTCCGAAAGTCAACACCAGGATGGCGATCAGCAGCAACTCCGGAACCGCCATCATCGCGTCGGTGAGGCGCATTATCAAATCATCCAACAGTCTACCCAGATGTCCCAGTCCACCCAGGTATCCCGCAATCATTCCGAGCGTCGTTCCGACGACCAGCGCAACGCTGACTCCGGTCAGGGAAACCAGCAAAGCGATGCGCCCGCCTGCCATCAATCGCGACAGGTAGTCACGGCCGATTTGATCAGTGCCCAGCCAATGCAAGTCCGAAGGGGGTGTAAGGCCATCGGTCAAGATGGCTGAAATCGAATATGGCGCTATCAACGGCGCGAATAGGGCAAAGAAAAGATGAAACCCCACCAGCGCCAACCCGATGACCGTAAGCGGTGAACGGATCACCCGCGCGAATGGGCTGAAGCCGCGTTCCGCGGGCTGCGGCATCACTTGAACTTCAGTGACCACTCGACGGCCTTCTCACCCGCGGGTCAAGTGCCAACACCGCGATATCAGCCAGCAGATTGCCGAGGATGACCGCGAAGGCGGCCAAAAAAGTGATCGCCTGTACGGTTGGTATCTCGCGCTGGCTTAAGGCCCGGATCAATTCGAGCCCAATGCCGGGGAACCTGAAAACCGCCTCGACTACGACGACACCCGAGATTATCCCGGCCACAAACTGCGCCGTACCATTGAGCATCGGAATCACGGCCACAGGCAGCGCATGGACGATGACCAGTCTCCATTCCGGCACGCCAGACAAACGCGCCCGTTCGACGAATTCGCTGGCCAGCGCTTCGAGCATACCGGCGCGAAGGAGCCGAAACTGGTACGCGACACCCGACACAACCAGCGCCATGACCGGCAACACCGAAACCTTGAGGATTTCCCCGGCGGGAGCGTATTCCGGTATCAGCAGGACCGCTGGAACGAGACCGAGCAGCAGTGCGAAAAACATGACAAATATGTTGGCAACGACGAAATCTGGCATGGAATAGGAGAACAGGGTTGCACCCGAAACCACTCCGTCCAACCGCCCGCCCGGCTTGATCGCGGCAGCAATACCAAGAGCAATCGCAACCAGCGGTGTAACGGCAATTGCGATGCTTGCCATCAACATGGAATTGATCATTGGATGCCAGATGTTGTCGATCACCGCATCCCGCGTCAGCAAAGTCTCGCCGAAATCAAACGTGATCAGGTCGAGCAACGTTTCGCCAAAGCGAACCAGCATCGGGCGGTCCAGCCCCAGCTCGGCGCGCATACGAGCAAAATCCTCTTCCGTATAGTATATGCGCTCGTCCACGGGGATGGCTGCATCCAGTGCGTCTCCCGGCAAGACTTCTGTACCCACAAAGACAACTATCGTCACAAGCAGAAGGATCAGCCCTGACAGTGCAAGGCGGCGCAATATCAACGCCAGGATCGGATGCATTCAGAAACTGTCCTTGTGAATGGATTCAGCCACGACATTGTGCCGTGGCTGAGTTTTGTTGTGCAGAATTGGCGGGCCAGCTCAGTTAGTCATCGATCCAGATGTATTCAAACCGGCTGGACCAGTTCTGGGCGTGGCTGCGGGCGTTCTTCACGTTTGCCGCGTAGGCCACCATGTTCCGCCGTGCACCGATACTGATGCCTGGCACCTCTTCGTGTGCAATGCGTTGCGCTTCTTTGTACATGTTCGAGCGCTCCACCGGGTCTTTCGTGCCGACAGCCGTCTGCACCAGTGCTTCATACCGTTTGGCACCCTCGGTTTCCCACATGCCGCCGGAGCCGGTTGTCCACGGCCGCATAAGGTTTATGTAGGGATTGCGCGGCCCAACGAGGTTACGACGCGGGCGCCCCCACGGTTGGTTGACTGCACTGGTGTAGGGAGCGAACCCGTCACAAGGCCGCTCCTCTATTTTCAACTCGATACCGGCCTCGGCCAGGCTTTCGGACACAATCGGCCAAACGCGCGGTTCTTCGGGAAACGACGGGCAGAACACCATCGCGGGCAACTTGACACCGTCACCATATCCGGCTTCTGCCAGCAGAGCCTTGGCTTGCGCCACGTCCCGCTCGACCGGTCGCGGAACGAAATCCGCGTTGAGACCATTCATGTGGGTGTCGTTTCCGGTCCAGCCGTCCGGGTCTTTGTAGACAATCGTGTTGATCTTCACCCTGTCAATTGCCAGCGACATTGCCTTACGAATGCGTTGATCGTTCCACGGAAAGTCGAGGTTTTTCGGCATGATCATATAGAATCCGTCGCCCGATCTAGAGGCGTGAATGGCCCCGCCCGCATCTTCATATTGATCGATCTGGCCAGGATCTATGTTCCAGACTGCATTCAATTGCCCGGCACGGAAACCGTTTATGGCGGCATTGCCCAAGGTGATCACGCCTTGCAATTCATCTAGGTAAGGTCCGCCGCCTTCCATCCAGTAGTTCTCGTTGCGCCGCGCGTGAAACTGACGCGCATTATCAATCTCGATCAGTTGGAAAGGCCCTGTTCCGATGCCGTCGTAACCCATCTCTTCGGGGTCATCTTTGGCTTTGAAGATCGTTGCCCTGTATTCGGCCAACGCAAAGGGCAATTCGGCATTGGGTCGCACCAAATGGAGTCGGACACTGTATTTGCCGGTCTTTTCGGGTCGGGCGACTGTGTTCGCGATCAAGCCGACACCTCCGAGCATATGCAGCTTTAACGAGGCGACCACATCATCGGCAGTCATTTCACTGCCGTCGTGGAACAATACCCCTTCGTGCAGTTCCAACTCCCATACATCCAAACCATCATTGGATGTCAGCGTGCGAGCCAGTTCCAACTGAACGTTCAGATCTTCGTCAATCCAAGTCAGCATATTCCAGATCGCGCGTGTCAGAAGATCGAGATAGTAGTACGAGTGTTCGCCTCGATTTGATCTGCCCAACGCCCAATTGGGATAAGTCTGACCGTAGACAAGCTTGCCGCCCATTTTTGGGGTCTGTCCTTCAATCATCGCGGTCACCGCGTCGGCGGTGTCAGCGGCAGCTTTGGTTGGATCCAGCAGGTGCGACAGACCGAAGACCGTGGCGCCGGCTGAAGCATAGTGCAACAATTGCCTGCGCGTCAGCGAAGTCAGTGGCCTCCGGTTGCCAGTTTGATGATGTGTCATAGTTTTCCTCCTTTAGAATGCGCAGAATTCTGCGTCATTGCTCAAGCGCAGGTTCGAAAATTCATTCTCGGACCGGGCGAGGCACGGCGAGCAAGATTTATCCTTGAAAATCAAGGACGTAAGCATGCTAAACTCCCCCTGGCATGCTCGTTTATGCCGATTTGAATTCGGCCCGCTAAACGGTAGCGCCAAAGCGGAAGGGGGTCAATCACGTGTACCTGCTCAATACATATGAAGCGGCGGGGTCTCACCGATTCGCCGGCTCTGGAGATATTCGTCCGGGGTCATTCCATCAAGCGCGTCGTGCGGCCTCCAGCCTTTCAGGCTGCAGCAGAAGCGGCATATTTGCGGTCGGTTTCGTTGGGCGTGCGCACCCGCCTGGGCCAGGCCGGGCGGTTCATGGCCAGAGCGGGCTGCTCCACGCCTTGCGCCCCGCGGCGCCCACGACGACTGCCCTGCACCAGCCAGCCTCGAACCGGTCAAGGGGAAGAACCGCTTCTGTCAACGCGTTTCCATGGACTCGCACCATGCGAGATCCCTTTCCCAGGAGCATGACAGCCCTCGCCGCCGTGCAGGAAATGCGCAGGCTGCTTCCTTCCCGCCGGATGTCGTGGATCTCCGGGCCCTGCGACGCATAGTATTTTCCCGCTTTCAATGCGGCGATGAGCGCTTGCGGCTCATTGGCTTCTGACTTGACCATGACCCAGCCGCCAAAGGCATCATCCACTTTCCAATGGCTGTCATCCGTTGCGATACACCCCAGACTGCGCCCTGTGCACAAGACCTCATCCAGTAGCGCCGCACCGTCGCCGCGGTCTGCATTCACCTGGCTGGCGTGGTTGTAAACTTCCACCGCATGGGCAACATCGATGCTTTCGGCATCTGCCAGTTCAAGCTGGTACCACGCAGGATGCGCGATTGCCACGAACGCACCGGCTTCGGCGCAACGGCGGGCAAGTTCAGGTCCGGTCTCATTGGAGCCGGTGGCCGGAAAGTCTATGGGCAGGTTGACGGCCAGGATATGCCAGATTTCGCCTTTCCGCGTCTCAGGGGCATGCATCTCTGCCCCAAGGATGGTCGTAAAACTGCCGTCGCGATAGCGAGTCGTGTCCGTCACCGGGTAGCCGAAACATTCGAGGAAATGGTCCGTGATGGCCACAAAATCATAGCCTGCGGCCTTGTAGCGCCGACACACTTCACCGGGATCGATCGAGCCATCCGAGCATGTCGAATGGCCATGAAGGTTGCCACGAAAAAAACGCCCTTTCGCTTGGAACGCACGTAACATCAACATGAATCCTCCTCTTGCCGATCCTCGAAACTGTCCGCTGCCCTGCCCGATGGCGCATCAAACGGAACAGGTGTCGATGTGGGTTTCCATGCATGCACGCAATTGGCGCGTAACCTGATCCTATGTTGTGTGCGGAATAGCGTCAACGGAAAGCCAGTAATTCCAATTATGCGTTCACATCGGTTTTTTCTTCATTTTCGGCTGCGTTTCCGGGCGGATTTCTACTGTGTTTCGGCGGAAGGGGCGGGGCTGCCGGTTCCGGTTACGGAGGCTTTTCCGGCAGCTCGCCGGTGATGATTGTCCGCATCACGGCGTCCCAGTCGTCGTGCACGACGTAGACGGTCAGGAACTTCAGGTTGTCAAGAAGCCGGCAGCGGGCGGCGAGCTTTGCCCGGGCCTCCTGCCAGCTTTCGCAGACCAGGTCGCAGGCGCTCTGCATCAGGAACGCGATCAGGTTGAAGTTCGCCAGCAGGCTGGCCAGGGTTTCCTTGCCGTGCCCGAAGTTGTGCTCGAGATGGCAGCCGTCCTTGAGAGCCTTGAAGGTGTTGTTCTCCACTTTCCACCGGGCCCGGGCGCAGTCGGCCAGTTCGGCGACGCTGTCCGGGCCGACCGGGAGGTCGGTGGCGAAGCTGTTGCGGCAGAGCCGCTTTCCGGACGGCGATGTGATGGTGACTTCGAACCAGTTGACTTCCAGCGCGTCCTTTCCGTCACGGATCGGCAGACCGCTCATCCAGCGGCAGCGCAGCCGGCGCTTTTTCTTTTTCCGGCCCTCGGTCCGGGTCAGACAGCCGGTCTCAACCCCTTGAATATACTCGTAAAGCGTTGTGTGCGAGCTCGGCTTGCAGGTCAGGATGAAGCTTCCGCCGGCGGCCAGCACGGCCTCGCAGAGCGGCTGGCGGCAGTAGAGGTCGTCGCCGGGATAAACCGGTCTGAGCCGGGCCAGGCCGGATCCGGTCCGCCGCAGCCAGCGCTTGGCGGCGTTGATCTCGCAGTCCTGTTTCTCAGCCCCGTCCTGCGGGCGGATGAACTCCGGCGGCAGCGGCAGGAGGCGCGAGGTTCCCGGGGCGACGATGCTGGCGCCGGGCACGGCGTGGAAGTTCTGTGTCCGCCCGTCCGCCAGTTTCCGCTGCGGGCAGTTCCGGCAGCCGATGCTGCAGGAGGTGAAACACTCGGTGCCGTCAAGGGCGATCAGCAGCCGCCCGTCAAGCCGGCGCAGCCGGTCAAGGGCGCCCTGGCGGTCCAGCTGGTCGACGGTCCGGGTGAAGATGGAATCGAAGCGCTCCGGCGGCACGCCGTCGAGCACGCTGCGGATGTGGCTGTCGGTCGGCAGCCGGTCAATGCCGAACAGGGTCCGGGCGTTGGACCGTCCCTGGCGGGACTGGAGCTGCGCCTGCGCCGCCAGGAAGGACGGGCACTGCAGGAAGAAGACGGCGAAGGCCGCCATTCCGATGTCGGCCATCTCCAGGCGGGCGTTGGCGCCGGTCCTGCGGTCCGGGGCGGACGCGCAGAGTTCGCGCATGTCGGCGATGTATCCGGCCAGCGGGGACATGGCGCCACATTATGCACATATCAAAAATTTGTACAAATGTAAGCAAAAACAACAACTTACATGTCTTCTCCGCGCCTTTTCCCCAGGAGTCGGCGGCCGGAGCGGCGTCGGCGGCAGGTGATTCGCCCGCCGCCGGGGAACCGCCGGCGCGCAGCCGCCTGCGGCGGAAAAAAATTTCCCCGGGCCAAAAAACCGTTGTGATACAACACGTTAAAAACTCAAAAATCCAAAATTAGAATTACTGACGGAAAGCAATTTGGGAAACACGCCCTTCGGTGAAACGGGCGCCTGGCGCGAAACACGCCCGATGACGACTTCCGGCGCAGGATTTCACCAGCCATGGTTGGGATCGGCAATGCTGACAGGCGGCTGCGGGCAGAGGAAACTTCCGCGTTTTACGATGTGCAGGGCGGCTCTTCGTCACTGATTGTGGCGCAGTTGCCGGGGGGTTATCGCTCTCTATATCGGCATGCGACAGCCCCCGGATTGAGAAGTAAAGGTTGATACCGTAAAGGCTGGATCTGACCATTTCCACTGGGAGCGCCACCATGAAATCCGGTGATGTGCCGATGGCCGGCGAGTTGGGCCACAAGGCGCGGAAACTGATTGAGGAAGGATTCTGCGTCCTTGAGAACATGCTCGATGCCCGCACCCTCGGCCACACCCGCGAGGTCGCCATGGAGGCGGTGCGCGAACTGTCCGCGGAGCAGATGGAGGCCACCCGCTCGCCTGGGACGCTGATCAACTCGGATCACCATCCCGGCCTCGCCGAGTGTGTCGGCAACCCCAGGGCGTTGGCCGCGTTGGAGAAAATGGGGTTCGGCGGCAGCAAGTTCTGGAAAGCGGTCATCATCAGCAAACCCGGACCCAGCCCGCGACTCTACTGGCACCAGGACTGCATGTGGTGGGACGACCCGCGAGCCTACGGCGACTTCTCCCCGATGATTTTCCTGATGTATTATCTCGACGACACGATGCGCGAGAACGGTTGCCTGCGACTCCTGCCCGGCACCCACCGCAGGTGGCACCGACTTCACGAACTGGGTGAGGCGCATGCAAAGGAGGCCAACCGGATGGACAAAGAGCGCGACCAGCGCTTCGACGACTACCCTGGTGAAATAGACCTGCCGATCAGGGCAGGAGACTTGGTGGTCGGCGACGCCCGGCTGTTCCACGCCACCCACGCCAACACCACAAGCCAGCACCGGACGCTGATCACGATCTGGTTTCACCCGCTGTTCGATGACCTGCAGGAACCGACGCAGAGCTGGATCCACCATGCATTCCACCGCCGGCACGAAAAGTGGCCGCCGGAAGCGCTGGACAAGATCAGGCCTCTGATTCCGGACTACCGGGGAAGCGTTGAGCCGCCGGACTTTAATCGCCAGCCCGACCGGGCCAAGCTCGAGCGGGCCCAACGCCTGGCCCGGCGGCGGAACGGCGGGAAAGGCTAGCGCCCGGAACCGGCTCGCGGCGCCGGCGGCAATTGCCGGCGCCGGGCGAAGTCTCCCTGGAACCGCCGCAACAGGCAATGCGGGCGGCCAGATTGCCGATGATGATTGTGCTGTGCGGCTTGAACAGACAGGGCCTGTTGTCTCAGCGTCTGCAGCCCGGGTTTCGGACTCCGTGGTGTATGGGGCTGGACAAACGGCACAACCGCCACGGCGATGCAATGCCTCCGGGAAACCCGAGGCTTATGTTGCCGGGCAAGCGCTGGTTCTCCCAGCCGGGGCGGACGTTCCATCGCGTCCTTGGAGCCGATGGAGCCGGTGATGCCCTCGATGGTTCGGGCAGGACCTCATTTGCGCAGGAGGGGCAGGCCCTTGAAGTCACGATGCGGAAGCCAATGCCGGTCCCGGAATGTCGGTTTCGGCCCGGTCGCCACCTTCCGGCGGTTTTCCGCGGAATGCCGACGATGCCGAGAAAACTGCCGAATGCGCGGCTTGAACTGATTGGTTTCGCGCGCCCGTCCCGTGTCGGCTATCGCCGATTGGCAATGGCGTCAGTATCCATTGGCGCGAAGACCGGATTCCGCAGGGGATTTCATACGGGTTTCGGTCGCGCCTGTCCACGAACGGACATCGTTGCCGATGCTGATTTGCTCGGTCCTGCAGAAACCCGCCGTGAATCCGCGTTTACAGAATTCAAGGATCGTCCTATCAATTCCGCAGCGGCGAAAACTCTGACCGGGAACGAAAATGGCACTTCCTAACGATTACAAAGAGCGTGTTTACGCGGGCATCCTCGGGAAACTGATAGGCGTCTACCTCGGCCGCCCGTTTGAAGGCTGGACATATGAGCGGATCATGCGTGAACTCGGGGATATCGAATACTATGTCCATGACCGGCTGGGCGAACCGCTCATCGTGACGGATGACGATGTTGCCGGCACGTTCACATTCATTCGCGCCCTTGAGGGATGCAGCCGGCCGGATGACATTTCGTCGGAATCGATCGGCAGAGCCTGGCTGAATTATATCGTCGAAAAACAATCCATCCTCTGCTGGGGCGGAAATGGCGTGTATTCCGAACACACGGCTTGGCTGAACCTGAAAAAAGGAATCGCCGCACCCGACAGCGGCTCAATTGCGGTCAACGGAATAACCATCGCCGAACAGATCGGCGCCCAGATCTTTATAGACGGGTGGGCGATGGTCGCTCCGGGTAATCCGGCGCTTGCCGCCAGGCTCGCACGCGATGCCGCCCGCGTCAGCCACGACGGGGAGGCTGTCCACGCGGCAATGCTCTGGGCGGCGATGGAGGCGCAGGCATTCCTGACAGCCGACATCGACACTCTGATCGACACCGGATTGTCGGTCATCCCTGATGACTGCGGGATTGCGCGACTCGTTGGAGAAATCCGGGATTGGCACCGGATGTACGCGGATTGGCGGGACACACGCAAGAAAATTGCGGATTTCCACGGCTATGACAGGTACGCCGGAAATTGCCACGTGATGCCCAATCACGCATTGATGATCATGACAGTTCTATACGCGCCGGACGATTTCAGCCGCGCCCAGAAAATCGTAAACACGTCCGGCTGGGACACGGACTGCAATGCCGGAAACGTCGGCTGCCTCCTCGGACTAATGCACGGACTTGAGGGATTGTCCTCAGGGCCGGACTGGCGCGGACCGATCGCGGACCGCATGCTGATTTCCTCCGCGGATGGCGGTTTCGCGATCAACGATGCGGTGCGTATGACAGATTACATTGCTGGTCTCGGCCACGCGCTGGTTGGCAAGAAACCGCCGGCTGCGCCCAAGGACGGTGCGCAGTTTCACTTCTCGCTGCCAGGGTCAACACAGGGATTTCGTGTCTCCAGCGGCACCGATCCATCCACAGGCGCCAGGGTCATCGGCGCAGAACACGACGGCAAAAACGTTTTGGCAGTCGGTTTTGAATCAGTCGGGCGCAATAGGTCCGCGGTGGTGACGACGCCGACTTTTGCGCCAAAGGACGTTGTTCGCATGCGCACTTACGACCTGGTGGCTTCGCCCCTGATCTATCCCGGTCAAGTGCTGAAGGGCAGGTTTGCCGCCGCCGCGGAGAACTCCGGAGAGGCCGCGGTCCGGCTTCTTATACGCCGTTACGGAGATGCGGACGAACTTGTCAATGTCGATGGGCCGATCACAAAGCTCGCTCCGGGACAATCCGGTGAAATCTCCTGGGTGCTGCCAGACTGCGCGTCCCAGCCGATCGCAGAGGCCGGCTTTTCCGTCACGGCCGCCGGACCTGACATCGGAGGCCGGATTCTGCTAGACCGCATGGGCTGGGACGGGGCTCCCGATGTTGTCCTGCGCCCGCCGGACGAAAGCGGCGAATTCTGGCGGCGCGCATGGGTAAATTCGGCTGACAACCTCAAGGGATACGCCGCCGGAATCCGCATTGCCCATGACCGGGGTGAAGGCCTGCTCATCCAAGGAACGCGGGAGTGGACCGACTACAGATTGGACTCTGACATGACCATCCATCTCGGACGCTACGCCGGGCTGGCGGCGCGCGTCGGCGGACTGCGCCGTTTCTATGCGGCAAGGCTGCATCGCGATGGTCAGTTCCAAATTCTCCGAGTTCTTGACGACGACCGTGAGGTTCTCGCTTCAACCGAATTGCCCTGGCGCCTCGAAGAAAAGGTTCCCGTTTCAATGACCGTTCGCGGTCGGCGCATCATCGCCAGCGCCGGTGACACAGTTCTCACTGCGGATGACGACCAGAACGGGTATCTCAGTTCAGGAGGGGCAGGGCTTCTTGTTTTTGATGGCGCGGTGACTGTCGACAGGATCAGGGTGACTCCGCCGGGCTGAATACGGAAACATGGCGCCGGGAATCATTTCGCCGTTATCGCTGAGAACTGTCGAAGGCCAATTTGCAAGAGACCGGAATCGGACAGGGTTTTTTTGCGAGTGTTGCGCGAGGCCTTCATTGGGGAATCGTGACTTGATCTCCATTTTGCCGCGCCTGTTCTGACACGAATGAATGATTTGAGACGGTGCCCGGCTTTTTCAATCAGACCTTTCCCATGCTGCGGCCAAACTTGCGGACAGCCAGTGAGCGGAGGACAGACCGGCATGTTCTTGGCCGGATTCCGCGGCTTCGGCGCCTTCCGCGTGCCGATACCGGCGCCGTCTCCGGCCCAGATGGTTCGTTTTCGATTTCCGGCGGCTTTCCGGCGGGATCCCGGACGCTGTGGCGTCTCAGGGCCGGGTCAGGGCGGCGATGGCTTCGCTGCGGTTCAGCTGCAGCCGCCGCCTGGTTTCGGCGAGGCTCTCCGCCCCGCGGCGGCTGGTGAAGACCACCGCGAGCGCGATGTTGTTGAGGCTGGCCCGGTTCGCCGGGCCGTTGCCCGTGCGGGTCAGGCAGGCGTCCTGGCCGCAGACGCAGTCCCTTTGCCGGTGATTCAGATTTTCCGCCGCCCAGTGGCCGCGGTTCCAGCCGCAGCAGGTCCACCGGCGACGCGGCCGCGGCATCCAGCGAGGTCATGAGATACGCGGTCTCGGTGTGGTCCTTGCCGGCTTGGCCGCTGTCCTTCTTCAGCGGCTCCCGGTATCGGGTGACGCGGGCGATCTTGCTGACGCCGGGAAAGTTGATCAGGCGTTTGAGCGGGGTCAGGACGCTGATGGACCGCTGCTCCAGCCGTCCGTGCGCCTTATTAGGGGTCCTCCGTGGAGCGGCCGTCGGCGTCTCTCTCCAAGTCGATGCTGTCGAGGATGCCGAAGGTCTCCGGCGCGTTGCCCTTGACGGAGAAGACGCAGTCCAGCCGTTGCGGTTGGCACCGCGGATGCGCTTGCCGTCGGCGGCGAGCGCCGGGGCAAGGGTAAGCCGGGCCCCGCTCCAGCGACCGACCACGTCTTCGAGCGCCTCGGGGGTCCACCGAATGTACGACCCGGTGGATTGTGGACTTGGAGACCGGTTCGCGCAGCTCCGTCCTGGGGATTCTCCAAGCGTCGATGGTCGCAAGCTCCTTCTGCGACAGCACCTTCGCGAACTGCGCGGCGGCGAGGCATCCCTTCATGTTGGCGAGCTCGACGAGCACGTGCACGTTGAGCACGCAGGCCGCGGAGCGCTTCTTTCCCTGCGCCCGGCGGAAGTCCGGGACCGGCGAGCGGGGCCGCGCCGGGCGGAAGCGGCAGCGGGCTTGACAGCAACGCCCGGGCATCGGGCCTCAGCGCCGTGACGAAATTCTCCTTCAGCCTGCCGTGCGGGTCGGTATGGCGCCCGTTGGCGCGGGCGACCCCTTTGGTCCTGCCCAGGCCCTCCCAGCCCGTCGCCCTGTACATCGTGCCGGCAAACACCTCCGGATCGCAGAACGTCTCGGCCAGCAGCACCTGGCGGCCGTGCGCCGCCGGCCAGTCATCGGCGAGACGGCGGGTCATCCGCGCAAGGAAGAAGGAGACGAGGTTCGGGAACACGCCGGGCTCGGAGAGAATCAGGAAACGCGTGTTGTTCGCGATGATATCAAGTCGCCGGAACTGCTGCTCCTGCCTCCAGCCGCACCAGCGGTCGCGCGGGCGGCACTTGAAAGCGCCGTTCTGCCACGCCGCGAGACCCAGCCACAGGCCCCCGAAGATCGCGACATAGCGCAGGCCGCGGCCCGCAAGCCGACGGAAGCCGAGATAATGATGCTCTTCCATCAGCGCGTCCCAGAGCGGCCGCTCCTCCGGCTTCGCCAGGCGGACCTCGACCTCCGACAGGGAGAACCCGCCGGGGGCTCCCGGTGAAACGGGCAGGATTCCATGCGCTTGCGAATCGACATGCCGGGAGCACGGCGCGTCGGGGACGGGAAAGCCAGAGGAAACTGCCGACCCTGAAAAAACACGCGCGCGTGCAACACATGGATGCCCGGCGTCAAGAAGAATCAAGCGGATTAAGGCGTGGGACACCCTGCCACTATACTTGCTTGCATTGCAAGCAGCCGATAGTTTGGGTATGTCCCGCACCATCAGGAGGGAAGACCGATGGCCAATATCATGATCCGAAATCTCGACGACGACGTGAAAACCCAACTTCGCGTGCGCGCCGCCGAGAATCGCCGGTCCATGGAGGAAGAAGTCCGCATCATCTTGCGCGAGGCCGTGAACGGCGGGCGAGCCGGCCCCCGGGATCTGGCGAAGTTCACTCGCGAGTGCTTCGCGCCCCTTGGCGGCGTCGAGCTTGACCTTCCCCCACGTGGCCCGATGCGCGAGCCGCCGGATTTCTCCTGAGCGATCGGCATGTTTGTTCTGGATACGAATGTCGCCTCCGAACTTATGCGCCCGGAACCGATGCCGCTCGTGGCGGCCTGGACCGCCGAACGCGACGCGCAGCAAATGTACCTGACGGCGGTGAGCGAAGCGGAATTGCGCTACGGGGTCGCGATCATGCCGGTGGGAAAGCGGCGAGGCGCGCTGGAAGCTGCCATGACCCGCTGGATCGACTTGGGCTTCATCGGGCGGATTCTCCCGTTCGACAGCGCCGCGGCCCGAGCCTGCGCCGAGATCGCGGCCGGACGCCGCGACGCCGGGCGGCCGATCAGCGAATCCGACTGCCAGATTGCCGCCATTTGCCGCTCACGTGGCGCGGTCCTGATCACCCGCAATGTGAGAGACTTCAAAGATACGGGCGTCAAAGTCATTGATCCTTGGACAGCAGCTCAGTAATCCGGCGCATGGCGGCTTCGGGCTCAGCGAAATCACCTTTCCGTGCTCGCCAGCGGAATGGCAAATGCTGCGTTCAAGGCGTTGACCGAGCGAGGGGTCGTCTCAAGGGGCGGTGCGCACACAATCACGGGTCTCTCGAAGCTGTTTTTGATTTCATGGCCAATGGCCTACAGGACATTGCGCCGGGGCGGCTGAAGAATTCGTGTGTTCGACTCAAGCCGGGATGATTTGGCATGGATACCCGTGGAGGCCGATCTGATTTTCACTGCGAAGTCGTCTACGCTCGGGCTGCCTTCAGCTGGGCGGCCTCTTTCACACAGGTGATTGAACCCGTCTGCGACGCATTTGCTGGCGCCGGTATCCCGATTCCTGCCGATGCTCTGTGTGTGGAGAACGGCAATTCCATTTCGACTGCAAAGGTCAACTTGTCCCTGCTTTCCGGATTCCAGACAATCGAAGTGCGCCTCGATGGTTTCGAGGCCCACTTTCTCGACCTGCGATCGCGCGCCGCCAGTGCCCGGGCATAGGAATCTGTCATGCTGTTTGATAACGCCGTTTGTGGATTCCTGTCGGACAGCGTGCCCGGTCGCTGCACAACCACTGTCCCTGCATGGTTGTATGTCGACGGTGGATACGGCGCTGCCGCTGCTTTTGTCCGCAGTTTTGCATTGAAGACTGACTCAAATGATCCTTTCGGGATCGGTGCCCATACGGCACCCTCGGAGGCAACTTTTTCCTGCACAAACCTAGACGCGAACTGGACCGCATCCAGTGATTCCCGGAAATTTTCCCCCCGTTTATATTCAAGGATTTGAAGGCTGCCCGGAATTTCTTTTTCGCGGTCTCTGGAAGCCGGGGTTGCGCCGGCCGGCGGTTCGAATCATCATGCGCCAACAAGAAACACGCATCGAGCAGTGCGATGTCCGGAAGTTACCAGCCAAACAAGAGCGCTGCCGGTTTTTGTTGAGCCCCGGCTTTGATTTTTGAATTCTCCGGACACGCGCGAGGCGCGCGTTCAGCAAGGAGAATCGGATATGGACGGAGATCAGACGGCGGGCCCGCCGGCTCCGGTACGGCTGAGATTCTCTGGCCTTATTGCCGGCGTCGGACTTCCCTCGGGAGCCAATTCGTAACCGTCGCGGCGGTTTCCCCGCACGGTGGTCCAGTCAGGAAACGGCATGCGTTTTCCGCGCACCCGCCGCTACAGACGGGCGGCCAGTCTCGAACCTTGGTCGATGGCGCGTTTGGCATCAAGTTCCACCGCATGGCACGCGCCGCCGATCACATGCATGTCCCGTCCGGCGGCAGCGAGACGGTCGGCGAGCGACCGCTCGGATTCCTGCCCGGCACAGACGACGACAGTGTCCGCTGCGATCAGCTCCCGTCCGCACTCATCACCGTTCACGGTGACGTGCACTCCCAACGCATCAACCTTGTCGTAACGCACGCCGTTGACCATACGCACATTCTTCATGCGCAGCGCGGATCTGTGGATCCAGCCGGTGGTTTTGCCGAGCCGGCGTCCGACCCGCTCGGGTTTGCGTTGCAGCAGTGTCACCTGCCGTGCCGGAGGATGCGGGCAGGGACCCGCGGGACTCAGTCCGCCGCGGTGCCGCTCCGGATCGGAAATGCCCCATTGCCTGCGCCACGCATCAAGATCTTCGGTTGTTCCTTCTCCGCCGGCCAGAAACTCGGCGACGTCGAATCCGATGCCGCCGGCGCCAATGATCGCCACCCGATCTCCCGCCGGGGCGCCGTTCATCAGAATGTCGGCATAGCTGAACACATTGTCACCGTTCAGGCCTGAGATTTCAGGCGTCCGCGGACTGACGCCGGTGGCAATAATGATTTCGTCAAACCCGCGGAGTTCGGCGATGCCGGCAGCTGTGTCCAATCTGACGTCGACCCCGAGATCGGCCAGCATCGCTTCATACCACCCGACGAGGCCGTGAAACTCTTCCTTGCCGGGGATGTGCCGCGCCATGTTCAGCTGGCCGCCGACCCGGGAGGCCTTCTCGAACAGAACCACCTTATGGCCGCGGACCGCCGCCACCAGCGCCGCAGCCAGCCCGGCCGGTCCAGCCCCGGCGATGGCGACAGTTTTCGGCGCGGCTGCGGGTTCGTACTGCAGTTCGGTTTCATGGCAGGCGCGCGGATTGACCAGACATGTGGACACCTTGCCGGCGAAGGTGTGGTCAAGACAGGCTTGATTGCAGGCGATGCACGGGACAATCAGGTGCGACTGGCCACGCTCCGCTTTCCTGACGAACTCCGGGTCAGCAAGGAAAGGGCGGGCCATGGATACGAGATCGGCGCAGCCCTCGGAAAGTATCTCCTCGGCAACTTCGGGGGAATTGATCCGGTTTGAGGCAATGACCGGAATATCAACCGAACCCATCAGTTTCTTGGTCACCCAGGCAAAGGCGCGGCGCGGCACGCTGGTGGCGATCGTTGGAATGCGGGCCTCGTGCCAGCCAATTCCTGTGTTGATGATATCCGCGCCTGTCTCCTGAATTCTGCCGGCAAGGGTCACGACCTCGTCCCAGGTTGAACCCTCAGACACGAGATCGATCATCGACAGCCGGTAAATGAGCAGAAAACCGCTGCCCGCCGCCTCGCGGACGCGCCGGACGACCTCCAGCGGCAGCCGCATCCTGTTTTCGTAGGACCCGCCCCATCGATCGGTCCGCCGGTTGGTGCGGCGCACCAGGAACTGATTCAGGAAATAACCTTCCGAACCCATGATCTCGACGCCGTCATAGCCGGCGTCGCGGGCTCTCGCGGCGGCCTGAGCGATGTCAGAGATCTGCTTTTCGATCCCGGCCTCATCAAGCTCTTTGGGCACAAATGGCGAGATCGGCGACTTTATGGCCGATGGGGCAACACAGTCTCTCACATAGGCATAGCGCCCGGCGTGCAGAACCTGCATGGCAATCCGGCCGCCGCAGTCATGGACGCGGTCAGTGACAACCCGGTGGCCCGCAACATCATCCTGCGTGCAGAGCGCGGCGGCGTTTGGGAACACAGCGCCTTCGCTGTTGGGCGCAATGCCGCCGGTCACAATCAGCCCGACACCGCCCAAAGCCCGCTCGGCGTAAAAATCCGCGACCCGGTTCCAATCTCCGGTTTCCTCCAGCCCGGTGTGCATGGAACCCATCACCACCCGGTTGGGCAGAGTCATGAATTCAAGATCCAGCGGCGAAAGAAGATGCGGATAGGCGGAAGCCGTCATGTCTTCGGGCGCCGGTGCGCCGCCGCGGGTCTTCGCAAGACGATACCCAGCCAATCCCGCGCCGGGATCAAAGATCCATATAGGTGTGGGTTTCTGACGCCGCCCCCGGATGTGTCACAGCGCCCATGCGCGTCGATCCGACCAGCTGGGCATATTTCCAAAGCGCACCGGCATTGTAGTCGGTTTTGCGGGTGCCGGACCACGCGCTCCTGCGGGCAGCAAGCTCGGCATCCGACAGATCAACCGAAATCTCGCCTTCCCTGGCGTCGATGGTGATCATGTCACCGCTGCGGATCAACGCGATCGGGCCGCCATGCGCCGACTCGGGGCCGACATGACCGACACAGAATCCCCTTGTCGCGCCGGAGAAACGGCCGTCGGTGATCAGCGCGACTTTCTTTCCCATCCCCTGGCCCGAAAGCGCGGCGGTCGTCGACAGCATTTCGCGCATGCCCGGCCCGCCCGCCGGACCTTCGTTGCGGATGACAATCACCTCGCCTTCGCTGTAGGCCCGGCTTTTCACCGCCTCGAACGCGTCTTCCTCGCATTCGAAAACATTCGCCGGACCGGTGAAAACGATCCGGTCCTCGGCCATTCCCGCAATCTTCACAATCGCTCCATCCGGCGCAAGATTGCCCTTTAACCCAACGACGCCGCCGGTCGGTGAGATCGGGGCTGCTGCCGGATAAATGACCCTGCCGTCGGCTTCGCGCTCAACCTCATCAAGCTCTTCGCCCATGGCGCGGCCGGTCGCGGTGACGCAGTCTTCGTGGATCAGACCGATTTTACGCAGCTCATTTATCACCACCGGCACACCGCCGGCTTCATAAAGATCCTTGGCGACGAAGTCGCCGCCCGGCTTCAGATTGACGAAATACGGCGTGTCGCGGAAGATATCGCAAACATCGAACAGATCGAATTGAATGCCCGCCTCATGCGCGATCGCGGGAAGGTGCAGTCCGGCATTGGTTGAACCGCCGGTGCAGGCGACCACTCTCGCCGCGTTTTCAAGGGATTTCCGGGTGACGACATCGCGGGCGCGGATATTCTTCTCCAGCAGATTCATGACCGCCGCACCGGAAGCCTCGCAATACCGGTCGCGGCTTTCATATGGGGCGGGGGCGCCGGATGAGTTAGGCAGCGCCAGCCCCAGCGCCTCGGAAACGCACGCCATGGTGTTGGCGGTGAACTGCCCGCCGCAGGCGCCTGCCGAAGGGCAGGCAACGCGTTCCAGCGCCGCCAGCGCCTGGTCCGACATATTGCCCGCCTGGTGGCGGCCGACCGCTTCAAAAACATCCTGGACGGTGACATCTTTGCCATCAAGACGGCCAGGAAGGATTGAACCTCCATAGACAAACACCGAAGGCACATCGAGACGCACCATCGCCATCATCATGCCAGGCAGCGATTTGTCGCATCCGGCAAGCCCGACAAGCGCGTCGTAACAATGTCCGCGCATGGTGAGCTCCACCGTGTCGGCGATCGCCTCCCGCGATGCCAGCGAAGACTTCATGCCTTCGTGGCCCATGGCAATGCCGTCGGTGACGGTGATCGTGGTGAACTCCCGCGGCATCCCCTGCGCCGCCTTCACCCCAAGCTTGACAGCCTGCGCCTGGCGGTTGAGCGCAATGTTGCACGGCGCCGCTTCGTTCCAGCAGGTCGCGACGCCGACGAAGGGCTGGGCGATTTCCGCTTCGGTCAATCCCATGGCGTAGAAATAGGACCGATGCGGCGCCCTGGCCGGACCTTCGCTCACATGGCGGCTGGGAAGCGCTGACTTGTCGAAGATTGCGTCCTTCATGGCTTGAGCTCCTTTGGCATCGTCAATTGA
Organism: Paracoccaceae bacterium; assembly: GCA_965221935.1. Lineage (GTDB taxonomy): Bacteria > Pseudomonadota > Alphaproteobacteria > Rhodobacterales > Rhodobacteraceae > JAPOXR01. Next base: position 260,579 of record CBDCSZ010000008.1, on the reverse strand, counting down.
ATCGCTGTCCGGCTTTCACCTTGCATCGATTCCGGCAAATGTTCCAGACGGATTGGCGCGGCCGGCGGCCGCGCGCGGCATTGTCCGGACCGCCGCCCAAATGATCACGCGCCTTCCTGCGGCCAGATCTGGTCGGTGAACAGCCGAAAGGCGGTTTCCGCTTCAGCTGTGACGATCCCGTCGACGCCGATGGCGAGCAGGCGCTTCATTTCCGCCGCTTCATTGATGGTCCACGCATGCACCGGCATCCCGATGGCGTGCGAAGCGGCGACAAATCCCGCATCTATAACCCGAATGCCGCGGTGGCAGGGCGGAGCCTGGACGCAATTCGCCTGCAGCCGGCCGACCGGACAGCCCAGGCTCAACAGCTTCAGGCGAAAGACCTCACGCGGGCCGGCTGAGGTGCAGACTTTGTCGCCGGCGGCTCTGCGGATGGATTTCAGACGGCGTTCTGAAAACGACCCGATACAGACTCTGTGCCATGCATTCATCTCGCGCAGAAGCCGCAGCAGCGGCGGCACGGCGTTGTCGTGTTTGGGGTCAATGTTCACTTTCACGCAGGGAAACGCATCAAACAGCTCGGCAAGCAGCGGCAGAGACTCCGTTCCGGCAACCTTGAGTCTGCGCACATCGGACCAACCCATCTCGGTAATTTTTCTGGGCGCGCCGGTCAGCCGCCGCAGGTCGTCATCGTGGCAAATGACGATGCGGCCATCCGCAGTGGCGTGAATGTCGGTTTCCAAATACTCATATCCCAGAGCAACCGCGGCTTCGAACGCCGGCATGGTGTTTTCCGGGTAACGGGCAGAGTAACCGCGATGCGCGATCGGCGCCGGCGCCGGCCAGCGCGAATGGCGGAAAAACGGGTGCAGCTGGCTATCGGACGTCATTTCCAGTTCCAGCCCGACACGTCTGTCCGGCATCGGCCCCGCAATCCTTCGCCAGGCCCGTGAGGACCGATTGAACCGGAGCAAGCGTCAATGTACAGCAGGCGGCAGGCAGCGCCAGTCATGCGAGCAGGGCCATGAATTGGATCTCAAACTTCGTCAGACCCAAAATAAAATCCATTCTGCGGGTGCCAGGGTCAACCTCGTCAGACGAACTTTGGTCAAAATGCGATCATTGCGGCACCATTCTGTATCACCGAGAGCTGGATCTCAGCCAAAATGTCTGTCCGAGCTGCGATCATCATATGCAGATTTCTCCAAAGGAGCGGTTTCAGCGGCTGTTTGACGCCGGCGTCTATTCATTGGTGCCCGTGCCCGTGCCGCTGGCCGACCCGCTGAAATTCCGCGACCAGAAACGCTATGGCGAACGGCTCAAGGCGGCGCAGCGGAAGACCGGCGAGACTGAGGCGATGATCGTTGCCACCGGCGACATCTGCAAGACCCGGTTTGTCGCGGCCGCCCAGGATTTCAATTTCATGGGCGGTTCAATGGGAATGTATGTTGGAAACGCGATCATCGCCGCCTGTGAGCGCGCTGTTGAACTCAAGGCGCCTCTGGTGCTGTTCGCCGCCGCCGGCGGGGCCCGGATGCAGGAGGGAATCCTGAGTCTGATGCAGATGCCGCGGACAACCGTCGCCCTGCAGTCACTCAAGCAAAACGATCCGCCTTTGCCCTATATCGTGGTGCTGACCCACCCGACTACGGGGGGCGTGACAGCCTCCTATGCCATGCTCGGCGATGTGCAGATCGCGGAGCCGAAGGCGCTGATCTGCTTCGCCGGCCCGCGGGTCATAGAACAGACGATTCGTGAAACGCTGCCGGAAGGTTTTCAACGGGCCGAACATCTTCTAGAGCACGGCATGATTGACCGGGTGACACACCGCAAAAAGATCCGCGATGAAATTGTCGCCATCGCGCTGATGCTGATGAACAAAGAACCCGCTGTCAAAGGCGAACTCACTGCAGAGCCCGTTCCGGCATAACGGAGGAACAGCAATGACCGACTCCGATTCCGGTCTGATTCTCGATCGGCTGAAATCGCTGTATCCCAAGAGCATCGATCTGACACTGAACCGGCCGCAACGCCTGCTTGCCGATCTTGATCATCCGGAACGCAAAGTTCCGCCCGTTGTTCATTTTGCCGGCACCAACGGCAAGGGTTCGACACTGGCCATGGTCCGCGCCGGCCTTGAGGCTGACGGGCAATGTGTCCATGCCTACATCTCACCGCATCTCACGAAGTTTCACGAACGCATTCGGCTTGCCGGAAGTCTGATTGGCGAAGACGCCCTGGTCAGGGTCCTCCAGGAATGCGAAACCGTCAACAAAGGCAGGCCAATTTCGCTGTTTGAGATCACCACCTGCGCCGCAATGCTCGCATTCTCGCGGATCGAGGCAGACATGCTTCTGCTCGAAGTGGGTCTTGGCGGCCGACTCGATGCGACCAATGTCGTGGACCGGCCGGCATTGACCGTCATTTCACCGGTATCTCTGGACCACCAGCAGTATCTGGGGGAAACCGTCAGCCAGATCGCCGGGGAAAAGGCCGGAATCCTCAAACCCGGCGTTCCCTGCGTTGTCAACAGGCAGGCGCCGCAGGCGATGCGGGTTATCCGTGCAACCGCGGAGGCAAAGGGGTCGCCGCTGCTTGTCCAAGGCGATGACTGGCACATTGAGGCCCATGACGGCGGCCTTCGGCACATCAACAGCGACGGCGAAGCGCAGCTGCCCAGACCCAGCCTGGCCGGGCCGCATCAGGTCGACAATGCCGGAGCGGCGATCACGATTCTGCGTTATCTCGGGGTGCGGCCGGCGGCGCTTTCAGCGGCGCTGACCAATGCAAAATGGCCGGCACGGATGCAGCTTCTGACGAAAGGGCCTTTGGTGAGGGCGGCCGGCCGGTCCGAACTGTGGCTGGACGGCGGTCATAACACCGCAGCCGGATTGGCGGTGGCGCGAACCCTTGAAGAAATGCCCGCCCGCACCAACCGGATCGTCTGCGGCATGCTGAACACCAAGGATATCAGTAGCTTTCTGGCGGCGATCCGGAGCGTGGCGGACAGACTCTACGCGGTTGCGATTCCTGGCGAAGAGGCGTCGCTGCCTGCGGCCAAAGTTGCCCGCGCCGCGAGTGACGTCGGATTCCGCGCTGAACCGGCGATGACCGCAGAGGAGGCGGTTCGGCACAGCGTCGCCGAAACACCGGACAGCAGAATTCTTGTCTGCGGCTCGCTCTACCTTGCAGGCAGCATTCTGCGGGAAAACGCCTGATTGGCGGCGTCCGCAACGCGCTGCATCGGAGATTTTTCAATCTGTGCTGCCGGGGCGCTCTCCAGTCCCGGCCGTTTTGACTTGGACTGTCACGTTCAACTGCTCCACGCCTGCTCCTTTGCGGATGCCTGTGATCGGCGCCGCATCGCCGTAATCCCGGCCGACAGCGGCGCGGACATAGTTGCTGTCAGGCATCACGCCGTTTGAAACATCAAATCCAATCCAGCAGTCCATGCTTTCAACATAGACTTCCGCCCACGCATGTCCGGCCGCGTGATCGGTGCGGTCGGCGGTCAGCAGATAGCCGCTCACATAGCGTGCGGGCAGACCGTGCATGCGGCAGATGGCGATGAATATGTGCGCATGATCCTGGCAGACCCCGGCGCCGGCTGTTGCCGCGTCCTCGGCGGTCGTTCCGGCGTGCGTCAGGCCGGCGGTGTAGGGAATGCGTTCAAGAATCCTCTGTGACAGCTCCCGCAGCCGGTCCTCATCATTGAGACCGGCGCGCGTAGTTCCATCGGATATTGTTCTCACCGCCGGGCCGGCAAAAGTTTTCGCCGTCTGTTTGCGGTACAGCCAAATGGGCACTTTGCCGTGGCGGTCTTGGACGACGCCGCCCATATCGAAGGTTTCGACCACTCCGGATGACTCGACGCCGATCGCCGCGGTGCCTGGCGAAATACTGACAAGCTCGACCCGGTTGCCGAACTGGTCGTCAAGAACAAGCTCGCTGGCGCCGCCTGTGGCGGCCGTTGTCCAGGAAGACACAATCTGCCCCGAGCCGGAGCGGGGCCGCTGCCGCAGCTTCATCATGCCGCCGCCGGCGGGGCGATCGTAGGCAAACGCGGTGCTGTGAAGAATCTCGATGCGCTGAACCATGCCTGAATTCCAACCTGTCTCCCGATCGCCGCGGATGGCCCTGCTGTCGCCAGCGGCGTCAATCGCGAAGTATCCACACATCCTTTTCCAAAGGTCTGGCCGTCTCATCAAGCCGCCCGGCGCCGTCTTCCCGGTTTTCGGCCGTTGCCACTCCCCCTGGAAGCACCTCTACACCCTGTGGACCGGTGACTGCGAAAACTGTCAGGCAGAGCGGCTGCGGGCAGAGGCCTCCATCGCCCGCAACACAGAACGCGTTCCGCAGCGGCGACACCGGATGCGCGGACATATCCCGGTTCTGCGCGCTCTGTGCTCCGGACATTTCCCGGAATCCGCCCGCCGCCTGAAGTTGTTGACCGTGAATTGGAGGCTCTTGCGTCTGCGGCGCCCTGCCGGGACGCTGGTCATGACGATTCCGCCAGCCGGCTCCGACATTGTTCAAGACCGCCTCTTCGCCGCAACAGCGCGCGACGAGTTCCGGCATCGCAGCGAACAGCGCCGGGTCTTCGGCAATGGCATTGCCGGGAGAATTCACCAAGGTGAGATCCCCGTTCCGATAGATATCGAGAAGGCCGGCAATGCCGTCAGGGCTGGCCGAGTCACTCGCCAGCGGATCGAGCGCGCGGTCACCCACCGACGGCCGCAGGAGCACATCGACCGGCTTCCGCCGGCCGGCGATCCGGGTGAAAAGCCGCCCGGCGGCGAACTCGAACCCGGGCCGGCTCACGGTATCGGCCCGCATTGCGGCAGCGAGATGCCGTGTGTCACAGGCGATTCCCGCGGGAGGGTCAAGAACGGCTGTCCGGGCGTGTTCCACGCCGGAACAGGCTGCGACGCTGGATTTCAAGGGTCCGACTGGATCGACAGCCGGACGGACATGTTGCTGCCAGCGATTGTCAAAGAGGGCGCGCCGCTGCGCTTCGCGGTTCAAAACGATCCGCACGAACCGGACATCGAATTCGGCGCTCTGCCGCAACACCTGAAATTCACCGTGCGGCGACTGCGCGAGGGTCAGGGCGCAGATGTGGCAGTGAACGCCGCCCGGCGGCCGCAGCCCGAACATCGCTGTCAAAACGCCGTCAATCCCCAGGGTATCGTCGGCGACGATCCCGTCGGACTGATTCCCCTGTTCAGAATAGAAGCCGGCAAGGAATTGATTCAAAGCGGCGGCGCGCTGCGCTGCACCCTTCGAAATCAACTCCCATTCGCTGGCCGACAGAACGAGCGGCAGCGGATCGAAATTTGCAGGCCAATCTTCCCGCCGGGCTGCGGAATCGTGCCGGCCGGCGCATTGGCGATCAAGAAACCGCTGACCTCTGCTGCGCGCGGCAAGACGCTCCCGCGGCGGGCGATCCAGAATCCCGCGAACTATGCTGTGCCGGATTGACATTGAGAAGCTTATCCTGGCTGCGGCATGAGGGCTTTCCCCTCACGGGCGCGCGGCGTTTTGGCCGGTCACGGAATCTTGCCGGCGGCCACAGAATCAGATGGAATCTTCAATCCATTTTTTGAGCGCGGCCTTCGACCGGGCGCCGGTCGTTTCAGCGATCGGCGCGCCGTTCTTGAAGATGAACAAGGCCGGTATGCCGCGGATGCCAAGATTGGTCGGAGTCTCCGGATTGGAATCGATATCCACTTTGGCGATGGTGGCCCGCCCTTGCAGTTCGACCGACAATTCTTCGAGAGCCGGCGCGATCTGTCGGCAGGGTCCGCACCACTCAGCCCAGAAATCAACCACGACCGGAACGTCGGAATCATTGATTTCCTGCTCGAAACTGTTGTCGTCTAGATGCACTATCGCCATCGCGGGCCCCCTTTCGATACTTGCCGCGACTAGCTAGGCGCGCGGTCTGCCTCCGTCAAGCCGCGATCTCCGCGCGCGACAGGGCTTCGCGGCAAATCTCCGCCGGGACTTGCATCACCTCAGCCGTGCGGGTCCACAGGACGGCGATTTCAACCTTGCGGCCGGGATACAGGGCGATCAGCGCTTCCTGCTGAGCGCCGAGCTGGCGGAGAATTCCTTCAGGAATGTCTTTCGGATCGTCCGGAACATTGCTGTTGGATTTGAAATCGACCGCAAGGATCCGGTCATCGGCGACCAGAAGGCGGTCAATGTAGCCGCGAACGTGGCTGTTCAGAGATGGCAGGAAAGCTGCGACCCCGGCTTCGGCGAAACTTGTCCTGTCGAACAAATATGCGAGATCCGGATCCTGCAGGAGTTTCGACGACGCTTTGAATGCCTCGCTGAATTCCGCCGCGCTGAGATCCGGTTCGTCAAGCATGAGAATTGCGTGCGCGGCCTTCTCCCATTCGTCCTTCGGCGCTTCCGGCAGATGTTCCAGCAAAAGGTGCAGCCGGGTGCCGAACGCCATGCCGGTTTCGCTGTCACCGCTCTCGGCGGCGCCGGGTGAAACAATTGCTTTGGCGCCGCCCAGGTGGCTGGGGGACAACGGGCCCGGCTGAACCGGATCAGGAGGCGCGGGCAGGGATCTTGCCCATCCGGGAACCGGCACAGCGGCCTCCGCTTCCGGCGCCCGCCTTTCAGCCTCAATCGGCCAGTTTCCCGTTTCCAGCCTGTGCCCCTTGGATTTGTCGCGGCTAAACCCGGTCTCTTCGTGGAATTCATGCGACACTGCGCCGCATTCCGCCAGCGCGGTTTCGACCCGATGGTGCCAGCACCCCGGCTTGTATTTGCCTTCACCGCAGACAATCAGCCAGGACTCGGCGCGTGTCAGAGCCACGTAGAGAAGACGGGCATATTCCTCCTCATCAAGCCGTTCGTCCCTTTCACGAATATCTTGGAGCACAGGCGGCGACAGGTCCTTGTTGACCATCCACACCGGCGTGCCGTCGGCTGCGTGACCGATGATGCCAGGCGGCAGAACTTGGCGGTGTTCCGTGTCCGGAAGGAAAACGATTGGCGATTCCAGCCCCTTGGCACCGTGAATGGTCATGACACGAATGCTGTCTCCCGCCTGGTCAAGCTGCCGTTTGACTTCGATCTCTTCAGCTATCCATTCCAGGAAACCGATCAACGACACGGCTTCTTCCTCTTCATAGGCAATTGCCTGCAGCAGGAGGGCATCAAGAGACTCCTCGATTTCACTCCCAAGCCGCGCTGTCAGTTTTTCCCTGCCCCGGTGATGGGTCAGAATGCGTTCAAGAAGCTCATACGCCGGGAGCGCCTCAGCGGCGTCCTTGAGATCTTCAAGGATTTCTACAGGCTGACTGTGTTTCTCGCGGTTTTCCAGAAGCGCCTGCCAGAGGCGCCCGCTGCGCCTGTGCGCAAGCGCAAACAATTCGTCTTCTGTCAGTCCGAACAAGGGCGACCGCAAAACTGCGGCAAGCGAAAGATCATCGGCCGGGAAGGCTAGGAATGACAGCAATGCGGTCAAGTCACGAAAGGCCAGTTCTTCGACAAGTTTCAGGCGATCGAAACCTGCGACCGGCAGTCGAGCCGCTTTAAGCTCTTGAATTATGGCGTGAAACAGATCTGAGCGGCGGCGCAGCAATATCAATATATCGCCGGCTCTGATTGGCTGGACGCCATCGTCATGCGGCACCAGCTCAGAACGCTCCAGCATGCGGTGAATGCGGAATGCAATTGCGCGCGCCAGTATCACATGTGACTTTGGCCTTGCGGCCGCAGCCTCTGGATTATCCCATGGGGCGTCATCGTCTTGTGTTGTGGCGGTCACAAAAGGCCACACTTCGACACGGCCAGGGAGCTGCCGCTTGAACGCGAGGTGCGTCATCCCGCCTGCAAAGCCGGGTTCTGTGCTGTTCTCAAAGACCTTGTCGACCAACCGCAGCACCGCTTCGGCGGAACGAAACGAATACTGGAGATTGGTCTCAATAAATTCCTGACCGACTCCATAATATTGCTCCTGGAAATACCGGCGCATCTCTTCGAACTCAGCCGGGGCAGCCCCTTGAAATCCATAGATCGACTGTTTTTCGTCGCCGACCGCAAAAACTGTCCGTTCCTGCTCGCGGGTTCCGCGGCCGGCCGTGAATTCGGCGGAGATCTCACGGACAATCCGCCACTGAACCGGGTTGACGTCCTGCGCTTCGTCAATCAGCACGTGATCAATCCCGCCATCCAGCCGGTAGAGCACCCACTGCGCACAGACCGGATCGTTGAGCAGATCGAACGATTTGAAAATCAGGTCATTGAAGTCCAGCAGCCCCCTGTCAGTCTTCCGGCGCTGGTACAGAGTCAGAAATGTTCCGGCAAACTCGTGCAATAGCAGGGTTTTCCGCAAGGCATTGACATTGATCAGGTCGCGTCGCGCCGCGCTTACCCGGTGTTTGTAGCTTTCCAGCCAGACCTGCAGAACTGCCGGGAGAGCGCCTTTTGTCGCTTTGGTGGGAAACGCGGTTTTCGGGGAGAAGGGCGCCGCTGCCCCGCTTCCCGTCAGAAATATGCCCGCCAGCTTCATAAGCGTCGCTTCATTTGGGCTGGCGAAATTGATCTGGCGGAGTTTCTCTGCTGCCTTCCGATCGTTCGCGGACCCTCTGGCAAGCAAGGTCTCAAGGGCACGCAACATCTCAATGTCCTGGGTTTCCAGCAATGATGCGACAATGTCCCTGGGTTGTGCCGCCGCGCCTTCAACGCAATTGAACAGCCGATGAATATGCTCAGCGGACGGCCGGCGCTGAAACTGGCGCCGCCTTGCCGCGATCGCTTCGATAAATCCCGGAAGACTGGCGGCGTCGACTTCGCTGACCACGGATTCGTATGTTAGACGGTCAGCCTCCGCCAGTTCATTCAGGATATCGCTGCGGAGTCTTTCCGCTTCCCTGTCGTCTATCGATTTGAACTGCGGTGACACGCCCGCTTCCAAAGGAAACCGTTTCAGAAGCGCCGAAGAGAAGGCATGGATCGTCTGAATTTTGAGCCCGCCCGGAGCCTCCAGGGCACGCGCGAACAGCGTCCTCGCGCGGTCCAGCGTTTCGGCATCGAGACGATTCTCGTCCTCGCCAAGATCAAGCAGTTTTTCCCTGAGCTGCCGATCGGGAAGCATTGCCCACTCGCCCAAATGTTCAAACAGGCGAATCTGCATGTTGGATGCCGCGGCATTGGTGAAAGTGAGGCAGAGTATGCGTTGCGGCGGCGTGCCCGACAGCAGCAGCCGCGCCACCCGGTTGGTCAGCACACGGGTTTTGCCGGAGCCGGCATTGGCTGACACCCACGACGCGCGGCGTGGGTCGGCGGCTTCAACCTGCGGTCTGGTGGCGGCATCAAATCGGTCGGCAGCGGCGTTCATGAACCGTTTTCCTGGACTGTCACTGTCTCATCCCACTCGCCGTAGCGCGCCAGATGATCGTAGGCCGCGGCGTAGGAAACCCGCCGCATGTTCAGACGCGACAGGTATCCGGTCTCAGGCCGGCGATAGTGCGCGATGAGCACCGCCAGCCGCCGCCAGGTGTCCTCGAAAAGATCCGCGCCGTCTGCGTCACTGAATCGACGGACCTCCTTTTCGTCGGTGGTTCTTCCGACCTTGATGTAGGCGGCATAATCCACGGTGCCAGGCGGCACTTGGTGAAATGCTCCACGCTCCAGCATCGCCGCAGTCAACGGGATTTGCTTGTCATAGTTCTGAATGGCGGTCCGGCCCGGAATTGTGCCGGTTTTGTAGTCGTAGAGCGCAAGCAGGCCGGAGTCTTTTTGGTCAATGCGGTCGGCCTTTGCCACGAGAGTGAAGTCCAGCCCGTCAACCGCGCTCTCGCCGCGGGATTCCAGAATCGGGGAAATGCCTTCAGACATCCGGCCCAGTTCGTGACCGATGAATTCTTCCCCGACGGCAGCGAGCTGGGCGATCCACAGCCGTTTGGCAAAGACCGGGGCCGACACGTCAGCGAGAGCGTCCTCGGCGACTGCAAGGAGCCGTTTGACGGTGCAGAAACCGGGATTTCCATCGACCGCTCGAATGAACAGTTCCAAAATCCTGTGAACGGCATTGCCCCGTAGCACTGCATCGGGGCGCGCACGCAGGGGGTTCAATTCGCGCAGACCGAGAACGCGCCTGGCATAGATTTCATAGGGGTTGGAAATCAGGATCTTGATTTCGGTCACTGAAAGCCGGTTCGGTCGGTGTTCAACGGCAGGCTTTGGATTCGGACGCGCTGCCTTCGGTTCCGGCCCGGCCGGTTCCTCCAGCGCCTTCGCCGTTTCCAAAATGAGTCTGCCGCGCTCCCTCATGCCCGCAAGGGCGGCTTCGCCTGCTTCGCCAATCCCGTCAAGCAGGTTTGTCAGCCGGATCAGCCAGCGCGACGGCACCGTCGGCGCGCCGGCGCTTCGAATGCTGCGGGTGAGCACAACATTTTGGGCTGACACCGCCTGACAAAAGTCATGCGCCGACAAGCCAGTGATGCGTTCCGGCATCAACAGCCCGGCCTGGCGGCGGAGGTCCCGGTTCAGCCATGGATCGATAGGAGCCGGGGCGGGCCAAGTGCCTTCGTTGAGGCCGCTTGCAATGATAAGCTGCGGACTCTGCATCCGGGCTTCGAGAGTCGTCCATACGGCGATGCCGGGATGCGGCTCGCCGCCTGCCGCCGGCATGCGTTCGCTCCGGACCAGCGACAGGAACAAATGCCTGTAAGCGCCCGTGTCAAGATGCCCGCCCGCCGGCCCTTCCCGGTGCATCTCAGCCAAGAGCGTGGACAATGACTGTCCTGACTCACCCTGCCACAACACACTGGACGCAGCGTTCTCCTCTGTTGAACCCTGAGCCAGCCTTTCCGCCAGATGACGATGGGCTGACACGATCTCTTCCAGCGGCCCGCCGGTGATCGCTTCCATGTCGGCCAGGCAGGATGTCAGCCAGCTCTGCCAGTCCGCATCGGCGGCATCTTCGCTTGCGGTGTGGAAAAAATTGCGGAGATATTGCCGGGTGGCTGCCGCGATGCTGTCGCGCCGCAGTTCAAGCTCAAGCCGGTCGACACGCAGCAAATGCTCTTGTCGGCTGGCAGCCGAATGCACGATCGGGTGTCTGAGCAGCGCAATCAAGGACGCCGCGTCAATTTCCCGGCCGAGCAGCGCTGCGGTCTGCGCAAGCAGTCTTCCGCGGGGCGTTTCGGCCAGGGGAATGCCGGAACGGTCATCAGGCTCGATTGCCCACCGCGACAGCGCGGCCTTCACCTGGCGAATGAGGCTGCGGTCCGGAGTGACAAGGGCAGCCGCCATGCCGGACTCGGCGGCCTCACGAAGCCGCAATGCAATGGCAGTGGCTTCGGCGCGCGGGTTTGGCGCCTCGACCAGCGCGAGGTTTTCGGTGGCCTCGGCGATCGCCACAAGGCCCGGGCCTTCGGTCAGCCACTGGTTTGTCACCGGCGCCGGCCGCAGCGCCAGAGAGATCAGCCGGTTCCGCGGAACTGAAGTCACAGCTTCGGGTTGCCACGGCGCGATATCCCCGGGAATTGCTCCAGCCTGGTCCATGAAGTGTTTGAAACGGAACTGCGGATGGTCTTCATTCCTTTCGGCCTCGACCATTCCAGCCCACACTTCCGCCGGAAGCTCAAAGTCGAAACACGGCAGAACGACAGCTCCCTGCGGCAACGCCGAAGCAGCCTGCATCAAGAGGCGTGTTGCGCCGCGGGAACCCGATGAGCCGGCGACAATGACCGGATGTTCGGGCGGCCGGGACCGCCAGCTCTCCACCAGCCGTTCGGCGACCATGCGCTGACGGGCCTGCCTGTCCGGCGCCTCGGTCCGTCCCCAAAACTGATCAATGATTCTCAGAAACCTGACACTTTCATCCCAATGGGCGGAATGTGCGGAGACATCCAGCTCCGCGATGCTGTCCGGGTTGACCCCTTCGGCGTGCATTTCATCCATCAGTTGCGCCAGGCTGTCAGCGAGGTCGAACGTGGAAGGCCGCGCTCCGAAACGCTCATCCTGCTCCAGCAGCTTGGCCACAGCCTGGAATAGTTCCAGCCTTCTCCTGAGAGCCGGAACCGGACGCGGGATATCGTAAAACCGACGGTCAAGCGCCAGCTCGGTGACCAAGCGAATCCGCGGCAGCAATGCCGGACCGCTTTCCGTCAGCGCCCGCAAAATGCCGCGGCGAACTTCGCCGGTGTTCAAATAGATCTCGGTGCGCGCCAGATTTTCCGGCGGCAGACCAGCCTGCCTGGCGAGCAGACCGCGAACAAATTCCTTTGCAAAATCACACCCCGGCGGCAGCGCGAATACCCGCGGCAGGCCGGTATCTGGAAAAAAACTCACTCTGCGGCTCCGCGGCTAAAGACTTTCAGACTGTCTGCCGCGGCTTGGATGTGCTGTGACCAGTCTGGTCGCGGGCCGGTGACTGCACTGCGGTCAGCCCATGATCAGACCAGCCGCCTGCCGGCGCCCGGGCAGAGCGGAGTTTTCGGCCAGGTTTCGTAAAAAAGGACCGCGCTCTCGTGCGGCTGCATGTCGGGCTGACGGGCAGAGTTTCATGCGGTGAAATTAGCACAGGTGTGCCGTGACTGGCAACAAATCCAAACCGCACGAGCGCGATTCCCGTATGGGCGGCTTTGGATTTCCCAATGCTCGTTTTGCGGACCGCGCGGCGCGTGCGATCTGCGCCACCGGCCGGCTGTAATTGACGCATTGCGGCGCCGTCCATAGGCGCCGGTTCAGGCGCGGCGCGTTGGCGGCCCATTCCCGGACGAAGCGACCGGAGGATGGATGGCATCACCAACTGCGCTTCGGCTGCATCGCAAAGAGTATCCAAAACAGTTTCCTCTCCACGCTCGACGAGCAGCGAGAACAAAACCTGCAGTCCGCGCCTTCTCCCTTCAAGCGTCCACGATCTTAACTTCTCCGGTCTCAGCAACCGCGAGGAGAGTCAGCACGGAAGGCCGCCATTCGCCTGACCCGAACACAAACGCCTTCGGCCGCCCTGTAGATTTTTCCAGAGGCAGCGCCTGATTTTGCGTCCCTTTTTCCGCTGTCGCTGCCGAAAACACAAAAAGGCTTGCTCCCTGTGGTATTCCATCTGCATGGCACAATCGCGGATCGGCGGCACTCTGCGGGCAGTGGCGGCGGTTTCGCGGGCAGCGTCGATACGTTCTGGAAATTCGGTTCGGGTCCGTCCACATTGTCCGAAAGCCGGGTCACGCAACTGCCCGGCTTCTTCGTGTGCTCCCGAAGGAAACCGATTTGGCCGGGTGCGGCCACGGCGCAAGAAAGTTTCGCGGCAAGAGGATCGGCCAAACCTGAAAGGAAAAGGAGGGAAGCCAGATGCAACGCAACATTGGAATTCGCATCGACTGGGTCGCAGAAAGCTGCGCCTTGCTTGCCAGCCTGGCCGATGAGTTCCGGAATACGCTCCCGTTCGAGGGTTTCACCATCGGAGCGGGCATCCACCTGGAGCCGAAGACCGTCGCACTGCTCATGACCCTTCGTGCAGGCGGAGCGAATGTCGTGGTCTCCGGCAATCTCGGCAGCACGCAGCCGGAATGCGAAACGTTCCTGAGGTCCCGGGGGATCGCGGTGCACGCGGCGAAGACAAGAGATGCCACGCGTCACGCGGAATCGCTGAGGAAGGTGCTGGCAGAAAGGCCCCAGATCCTGCTCGACAACGGCGGCGACCTGTTCGCCGTCATCGGAGGTAGCCGGGACCCGACACTGAAGAACACTCGTAGCGTGGGAGCCGTTCAGGACATGTCCATGTCCCTGATCAGACACATATGAAGTTTTGCGGGCGGCGCCGGGGGTCTTGGAAACCGGAGGGAGGGCACTGCCGCTCAAGCGCAACTCGGGCTAAAGGCCAGTTGCAAAAACGGCTTTCATCGCCCGACGGTTTGAGCGGTCAGGAAGCGCGATCAGGACGCACTTCGGCGCGTTGGTCTCACACCCGGCGCACCGCTGCGCCTCCTGCCACAGCCGCCGATTTCCTTACACCAGAGACTCTGCGGCGCGCAGTCCGGCCGGATTGCCGGCATCGCCGATTCGCCCGTTATATGCGACTCCCGTGAGTGTCCCCCGGTCAATCATTTGATTCCAGACCACATTGAGTGAGAACTTGCTCTCGCCTGCTGCGGAAAGGCATCTTGTGTCAATGATCTGGGCGCCAGTGTAGACAAATCCCGGTTCGCCCGCTGCCGCGCGGCGGATGCCACCGCCCGCGGTCAGAACAAAGTCACTGCCGCCTTGATGGCCAATTGCCGACTCGGTTGGAACCAGCAGCAGCAGGGCCTGCATGCGCTCCGCATCCCACGCCTTTGCCAATTCCAGCAAAGGATTGGGTCCGCTCCAGACAGTGTCCGAGTTGAGTGTGAAAACAGGTCCTTCTCCGACAACGGAAACCGCATTCAGCAGACCGCCGCCGGTATCGAGCAGTTCAGGCGACTCGGTCAAAAGCGTCAGATTCCTGCGCCCTTCCAGATGCGCCGCCAGCAATTCGGCATGGTGATGCAGATTGACAGCGCAGGTTTCGATCGCGGCGCGCTCGACAATCTCCAGCGCGTGATCGATCAACGGTTTGCCGCCCACCGAAATCAACGGTTTCGGTTTTTCCCGGACCAGCGGCCCGAGTCTGGTTCCGGCGCCGGCGGCGAACACCATCGCGGTATGGGGTGTCACGGCGAATGTTCCCGCAGTCTCTGCAGAACAGCGCCGGTCGGCGGCGGCAGCCAGCGGTCGACAAGTTCCGCCAGTGCAGCCAGCGCCGGATGGGAAAGATCGCGTTTCAAATGACCCCAGACCCGGGGAATCAGATTCAGGTAGCCGAGTTTGCCGTCGCGAACCGCGAGGCGGGCAAACACACCGACGATCCGCAGGTTCCGCTGGGCTCCGCTGATCGCCAAATGCCGCAGCAGATCCGCCTCGTCGGTTCCCGCCTTCATGCAATACCGGCGGATCGCCCGTTTGCGCACTGCGTGCGGAACATCGCGCCGCGCATCTTCCAGAATAGACACCAGGTCATAAGCGGGGTGACCGAGAGCCGCGTCCTGAAAGTCAATCAGGCCGACGCGGCGCATGCCCTGGCGTTCGGGCAGCCAAATAAGGTTTTCGGCATGGTAATCGCGGTGCAGGAACACCGCAGGGCCGCCGAGGCCGGCGATCAAATCGCGAACTGTTGCGAGAAACCTGTCGGCAACATCGGCGGGCACCGGTTCGGGAACTGAAAAGCGGCGGTACCAATCGAGGGCGAGGGCGGCAAGGTCCGCCTGCTCTGTCGGCGAATACAGGGGGAAGCAGTCCGGCGCCGGCGTCTCTCTCAATTCTGCCAATAAATCGATGGCCGCGTCGTACAGTTTGCATTCCTCTTGCGGCCGGTCCGCCAAGATATGCGCGTAGAGAGCATCGCCCAAATCCTCCAGCAGCAGATATCCGGCCACTCGGTCGGCGGCAATGATGGCGGGCGCGCTGTAACCGCGACCGCGCAAAAAGCCGGTGACAGCGAGAAAGGGATCAACCGGGCCGCAGCTTTCCGGCGGCGCGTTCATCAGAATGCAGACGGCTCCGCTGCCCTTCCGGGTGAGCCTTTCATAGCTCCGGCTCGAAGCGTCTCCCGCCAGGGGCCCCCGTTCGGCGTTTGACCAGCCGGCGGAGTTCAGCAGGCTGGCGAGGGCGGTTTCGCGGTTCAGCATGCTGTCGCGCCGCTCGCCCGAAACGCTTCGAGAAATCGTTCAGACGCCGGCGAGATACGGAGAATCCGGGCATCAGGGGCGTCTTTGGCCTGCTCGAAGTGGATCCGTGTCGCGGTCATAGGTGTCATCCAGCCAAGCCGGTCCGGCCATTCAATCAGACAGACCGCGGATGAAAAAGCATCGTCGAGCGCCAGTTCGGCGACATCCAAAACCGTATCGATCCGATAGAGATCGGCATGCCAGATTTCCAACGGTCCGGCGCTGTAGGTTTGCACCAGGGTGTATGTTGGAGACGGCACCTCTTCATCCCGTCCCGCCGCCGCCAGATGTGTCTTGATGAATGCGCGGGCGAACACGGTTTTCCCCGAACCGATCGAGCCGGACAAGAGAAATGCATCTCCAGGCGATGCCAACGGCGCCAGTTTTTGGGCAAGAGCTTCAGTTTCGCCCTGCGATCGGCTGTTGAAGCGCAGTTCAGGCATTTCCCCGCGGCGAACCGGTCTGCGCTTCAGTGGCGACGAATCCACTCACTGAACATCTTGGATTTTTCTGCCCCGGTGCCTGTCATCGTCTGTTGGGTGCGAATCCGGGAATCGGCCGGGTTTTGAGCAGCGCAACGAAGGACGGGCCATGACGGTTCAAAGTGCATACATGGAGCAGAAAGTCCACAGGAACCTGCATCCGAAAGCTGTGGAATTCCGCGCCCGGGCACAGCAGGACAGTGCCGCAGCGTTCCGGCATGGACAGCGCTTTGAAGTGCCGCCGGACCAGACGCGGCTCACAAGGTTTGCCATCGCCGAAACCCAGGATGAGGTGTTTGCAGCAGAACGGTGCCCGCGCAAGCTGAGCGCTCAGACCATGGCTCGAAGCATGGTTGCGTTTAGATGTTTTTTGACAGCTGAAAACCGGTCGGCTGCAGTGAATGTGTCTGCGGACATGCTCCACTTGGAAGTGCCGGGGCCAAATTTGCATCGCAGTGAAGGCGAGATGGCCACCCTCGCACGGCCGGGCGGACAAGTGAATGCCGCACGGATCTGCTTCTGAATCAGCATAAGCGAGCAACCGCAAAACTTGACTGGGCCGGATTTCGCCGCTCCTTGGCCGCACCGGGGCAATTTGCGTTCTTGAGGTTTTGTGGGCCGCCTGTCTTCCATCGCCGATTGGAAACCCAACCCGTGACCAATCGCTTTCGGAAGGCGCACGGTTCCTTGTCTGGGTGGATCGGGCGACATTGGCTGTTGCCGGCGCAGGCCGCGCCATCAGAAACGACAAAGAATGAAGACAGGGCTTGCTCTTGTAATCACGGTTGCACCGCTTGAGAATATGTGCGCCTCTTTCTGAACCTGAAGGGTGTGACACTGACCAAAGTCTATGCGGTTTCCGCTGCCGCGGCGGTCATGCTGCTGATCGGCGTTTCGCTCTCGTTCGGGATCGTTGGCCGAAAATCCCCGGATGATTGTGCCGGAGGCGAAGTTGCCGGCGGGTCAGTTGGAGGTCCCTTTGAGCTTGTCGATGGCGACGGCAGGACGGTCACCGACAAAGACATCATCACGCGGCCCTCGCTGGTCTATTTCGGCTACACGTTTTGCCCGGACGTCTGTCCGTTCGATGTTGCCCGCAATGTGGCTGCTGTTGATATTCTCTCCGCGCAGGGAATTTCGGCCACACCCGTGTTCATTTCGGTCGACCCGCAGCGCGACACGCCAGAGGTTGTTGCCGAATATGCCGAGGCGCATCACCCGGAACTGATCGGACTGACGGGCTCACCGGAACAGTTGAAAGCCGCGGCGGATGCCTACCGGGTCTATTTCAAGGCGCAGGACAGCGACGACGGGTTCTATCTCGTCGACCACACAACATTCACCTACCTTATGATGCCGGAAACCGGGTTTGCCGACTATTTCCGCCGCGGCGACAGCGCCGAGGCCATGGCGGAACGGACGGCTTGCTTTGTCGAGGCGGGGTGAGGCGCTTCCGGCTGGCCGCTCAACGCGTCACATCAACGCGTGACATCTTTGAACAAAGGCGCGCCGGGCTTCGTCCGCCGCTTTCGGCGCGATCCTGATTGCGGCGACTTCTGAATCCTGCAGACGGCCAAACAGCCGGTCAGCTTCCGCTTTTCCGAATCCTGCAATCTGTGTTGCCTCAAGCCAGGCTGAAGTCCGGTCAGCGCACCTGATTTCCTGCTGAATTGGCTTCGGCAAATCCAGTGGAAGGCCGAAGCGAAGGCGGACCGCGTCGCCAATCCGCGTCTCCAAAACACGGTATTCGTCGCCAAGGGCGCTCTTGACCGGAGATATCATGTCGCCAATCACATATTCCGCCGCATCGTGCAGCAGCGCCGCCAAGCGCCAGTTGGCGTCAGCGTTCGGGTTTTTTCGGCGGAACAGCTCCTCGACCAGCAGCGAATGCTCAGCGACAGAATAGGGATGGTCACCGACAGTCTGCCCGTTCCAGCGGGCGACGAAGGCCAGCCCGCGCGCGATATCCTGGATTTCTATGTCGGTCGGGGCCGGATTCAGCAGGTCCAGCTGGCGGCCTGAAAGCATCCTTTGCCAAGCGCGGGCCGGTTTCATTGCACATCCGGATTCGGGAAAGGTTCCACCATCAAACACGCGGCAGATGCATTGTCGAGACAGTGCGCAGGTGTTATCGGGCTGCCTCGCAGCAGGAAAGTTCGATTGATCATGGCAATGGACTGTATCGTAAAAGACATATCTCTGGCTGATTTCGGCCGCAAAGAAATCGAAATCGCGGAAACCGAAATGCCTGGCCTCATGGCGGTCAGAGAAGAGTATGCAGGTTCCCGTCCGCTGGAAGGAGCCCGCATTGCGGGCTCGCTGCACATGACAATTCAGACGGCTGTGCTGATTGAGACTCTGGCTGATTTGGGAGCCGACATCCGCTGGGCTTCCTGCAATATTTTTTCCACCCAGGACCATGCCGCTGCGGCGATTGCCGCGCGGGGCGTTCCGGTCTTTGCCATCAAGGGAGAAACTCTCGACGAATACTGGGACTACGCAGACCGGATTTTTCATTTCCGCGAAGGCGGGGCGAACATGATTCTCGACGATGGCGGCGATGCAACGCTCTATGTGATCCTCGGAGCAAGAGTGGAGTCGGGCGAGACCGGGCTGATCGCATCGCCGGACTCCGAAGAGGAAGAAGCGCTGTTCGCGACAATTCGCCGGCGAATGGCGCAGTCTCCCGGATGGTTCACCAGACAACGCGACATGATTCAAGGCGTGACGGAAGAGACAACCACCGGCGTCAACCGGCTGTACCAGCTCAAAGAGCAGGGCAGGCTGCCGTTTCCCGCGATCAATGTCAACGACAGCGTCACCAAGTCGAAATTCGATAACAAATACGGCTGCCGGGAAAGCCTTGTCGATGGCATCCGGAGGGCGACCGACACGATGCTCGCAGGGAAAATTGCGGTGGTCTGTGGTTATGGCGATGTCGGCAAAGGTTCAGCTGCATCGCTAAGGGGTGCCGGGACGCGGGTTTCGGTGACCGAGATCGATCCGATCTGCGCTCTGCAGGCGGCGATGGACGGATTTCCAGTCGTGACCCTCGAGCAGGCGGCGCCGGTGGCCGATATTTTCATCACCGCCACCGGCAACCGGGACGTCATCCGCATCGACCACATGCGGGAAATGAAGAACATGGCGATTGTCGGCAACATCGGACATTTCGACAATGAGATCCAGGTCGCCGCGCTGCGCAATCACAAATGGACCAACATCAAGGACCAGGTGGACATGATTGAAATGCCGTCGGGGCGGCGCATAATTCTATTGTCCGAAGGCCGCCTACTGAATCTAGGCAATGCCACCGGCCATCCGAGTTTCGTCATGTCGGCAAGCTTCACCAACCAAGCGATGGCGCAGATTGAGCTTTGGACGCGGCCGGAACGCTATGACAATTCAGTGCACATTCTTCCCAAGAATCTCGACGAGAAGGTTGCGCATCTGCACCTCAACCGCCTCGGCGCCGAGCTGACAGAACTGACAGACGCACAGGCGGGCTATATCGGTGTCGCCCGTTCCGGACCGTTCAAGGCCGAACATTACAGGTATTGATTTTCCCGGAGTCCGTGAAACCGAACCTCAGGATCTGCCCTCTGGATAGCCGCCGAGTTCGCAAACCACGGACCATTCTTCTGCGGTGACCGGCTGCACCGACAATCTCGTATTGTTGACCAGCACCATATCCGCGAGGCGCGGTTCCGCTTTGCAGGCCGCAAGTGTCACCGGATCTGGCATCGGAGCGACAGCTTCAACATCGACACATTCCCAGCGCGGGTCATCGGCAGTGCTGTCAGGGTGAATCTCGGCGCATACTCTGACGATGCCGACAACAGCCTTTTCTGACTGCGAGTGATAGAAAAATCCCAAATCTCCAACTTTCATCAGGCGCATGTTGTTGCGCGCCTGGTAGTTGCGAATGCCGTCCCATTCTTCGCCGGCATCGCCCTTGGCCACCTGGTCGCCCCAGCTCCACTCACCCGGTTCCGATTTGAAAAGCCAATAAGCCATGACGCCTCCGATCAATTAGTCCGCAGCAGATTCCCTTGTGCGGACAGCCCGCGCGAACCCGACTAGCATCTTGTGAAGCCGAGTGGAATTCGGACGGCCCGCACAGAGGAGGCGCCTGCTCGCCATCAGGATTTTGGGCCCCTCTTTCCCGATCCGATGAGGGCCGGACTCGCTTCATCAAGCGGCCACCGGGGCCGGGCGGCAAGATCAAACGCATCGCGGCAGCCCAGCTGAAACCGCTCAATTCCCGTCCAGGCGATCATCGCAGCGTTATCGGTGCAGAATTCGGGACCGGGAGCAACGAATCGGACACCGCACCTTTTGCAAAGATCTTTCAGACCGGCCCGGATCGCTTTGTTCGACGCCACGCCGCCGCAAACGACAAATGCCGGCGCATCGGAACCCGTGGCCTCGCGGTAAATGGAAATCGCCGCTTCCGACTTTTCGACCAGCACATCCCTTATGGCCTGCTGAAAGCTCGCCGCAAGATCAGCGACGTCGGCGTCGGCGGCACCGGCGCCGCCGGAGAGCCGGTTCAGCGCCAGGAGCAACGCCGTCTTCAACCCGGAAAACGACACATTGCAGCCTTCCCGGCCTGACAGCGGACGCGGGAACCGGAACCGCTTCGGGTTGCCGCACAGCGCCGCCTTCTCAATCGCCGGGCCGCCCGGCTGCCCGAGGCCAAGGAGGCGAGCGGACTTGTCGAACGCCTCGCCGGGGGCGTCATCAATTGTTCCGCCAAGCCGCAGAAACGTGTCGGCGCCCTTCACGGCGAGGAACTGGCAGTGCCCGCCGGACACGAGCAATGCCAGGTACGGGAATGCAAGCCCATGCGTCATCCGGGCAGTCAGCGCATGACCGGCGAGATGATTTATTCCGAGAATTGGTTTGTCGGCCCCCGCCGCAAGTCCTTTGGCAAACGCCACACCCGCCATAAGGCCGCCGATCAGGCCGGGTCCGGCCGTCACTGCGATCGCGTCAACATCCGCCAGCGAAATCCCCGCGGCGGACATGGCGTCCTCGGTCACATAGTCAAGCCTTTCGGCATGTGCTCTCGCTGCAATTTCCGGAACGACGCCGCCATAGCGTTGATGCAGATCCGTCTGCCCCTGAACCACCGATGCGCAGATTTCCGCCCGGGTATTTCCTTGACGCCGAACCACGGCTGCCGCGGTGTCGTCGCAGCTGCTTTCGATGCCAAGGACTGTAAAAGGCTGAGACATGGTTCTTGCGGCAGGTTTTCCGGGTGAGTACCATCGCCGCAAATGCAAGACAATGGCACTGTTCCGCAGCGGCGGGCAGTCATCATCACACGGCCCGCGCGCGCGGCGGCGCGAACCGCCAGGCAGCTGCGCGACAGAGGCGTCGAAGATGCGGCAATCGTAGTATCGCCGCTGCTGCGCATCGCCGCAACCGGATCCCCGATCGATGTTTCCCTGTTTCGCGGAGTGATCCTCACCTCGGAGAATGGCGCTGCGGCCGCTCCACCGCCAGCCGCCGGCATGAAGGCCTGGTGTGTCGGCGAAGGCACAGCCGCCGCCGCCCGCCGGAAAGGGTATGCGGCAATCGCCGCTGATGGCAACGCCGAGTCATTGATTGATCTCTTGCTGACTGAACGACCCGCTGGTCAGCTCGCCTGGCTGCGCGGGAAACATGTCGCTGTCGACTTGGAACCTGTCTTGCGGGCGCAGGGGGCTCAGGTGCGATCGTTCACTGTCTATGAGCAGATTCCTTGCCGGCTAAACGCCAGGGCAGCCGATGCGCTGCGCTCGGCCGGGTGCGTCGTTCCGTTATTCTCGGCCAGAGCGGCAACGGTCTTCAGCGGTGCGGCGAAACAGCTGCCAGACCTCGGGCATGAAATTTTTTGCCTCAGCCGGCGTGTCGCCGATGCGGTCAGACTGGATTGGAACTGTGTTGTCGCCCGCTCTGCGGACCAGCTGATTTCGCAGACAGCCCGGGCGGCGCTCTGCGCGGCCATTGAGCCGGCGCCGGGGGAACAGCGGGAACGGATTCAGCCTGAATCGTCAAACGGAGTGCCGCCCGTCCAGTCGCGAAGCCCGAGGCCGCGTTTCTGAACGGTCTGTTTCCACCCGGCTTTTGCCGCCCGTTCCGCGAAGGCCACGCCTTCAGGCGAGTGCCTGCTGACGCCGTCAATAAACGCAGCCAGCCGCTGAACGCCAGCCAGTCCCCGAGCCTCTATGGCCTGATTGATCACCAGCTTCTGCATCGCCAGCTTGATTGATCGGAACGCTGGCCATGCGCACCGCCAGCGCTTCCACTTCTTCCTCCAGCCAATCCTCCGGCACGGCCTGCAGCGCCAGCCCGATCTCCGCCGCTTCACGGCCCCGAATCCGGTCGCCCGTCAGCAACATTCGCTTCGCCCTTTCTGCCCCTTTCCGATAGACCCACATTGCTGTCGTCGGACAGCCCCAGACACGGGCAGGCATGTAACCGATTTCAGCCTCTTCGCCCATGATCAAGATGAACATGGCAGAAATTGTGTCGGCGGCCGCCGATGTCAAAACGCTTCGGGCCGAGGCGTCGATTGTTCAGTAGGAGAACTTGCGCCAGACCGGTCCCACCGAACCGGCAGCCGCCGCCGGGATGTCTCGGGCAGCACTCAAGCTTTGCGTGACGCCACCCCTTTGTGCTAACATACTCCTCGGCGGAAAGGTCTGTCTCGTGGATGAGTTGCACTTGAACGCCCAAGGCCCGGCGGATTGCGCTCCGCGCGGGCCATTCCTCTGCCGCTGACCGCAGACCGGAGGAGTGGACGGCGGCCGCCCGGACGGCAACCGGAAGTTTCCGGAACCCGCCTCCGCCGGTTCAGTCCATCAGCTCTGAAACCGGGGATTTCCACTTCGGCGCTTTTGAGGAGCGTTCATCCGGCGCTGACACGCCTCAGGCCGGCTGCTGAAAAAGATCCTGCTTGGAAAAGAAGAGAGAAGGAGCTTCCCGGACTGTGCCGGTTTCCAGGAAATCCGACGTCAGCCCAAACCGGGAAAACCAGCGCGCTTCAAAGCGGTATATTGAGAGAAACAACACGGGTATAGAGCGTCAATCTGGTTGATAGCTCGTTTCGTATAAGGGATCCTCAAACGTACAGGTGACGGACGGAATGTTCCACGGGCCGGCAGCCTCTCTCGTGGCCCTCAGCGTAAATTTCATGTCCAGCCGGCCGCGATCGATTGGAAGGTGTTGACCAGTTGTAGCCAATAGGCTACAATGTCTGTGTGATCGAACTCCGCAAGACCGAAACATATGCAAGGTGGCTGGACAGATTACGGGATGTGCGTGTGCGGGCCCGCATATTGGTGAGGGTCGAGCGACTCGCAGATGGCAATCCGGGAGATGTCAGGCCGGTGGGCAAAGGTGTTTCTGAATTGCGGATAAACTATGGCCCGGGTTATCGGGTATATTACAAGACGCAGGCCCCAACGGTCATCGTGCTGCTGACCGGAGGGGACAAGCAGACACAGAAACGGGATATCGAAGTGGCCCTGCGGCTTGCGCGAGACCTTTAGGTGGAGACAATGATCAAGACTGCAACCACACCGTACGATGTGACCGAGCACCTTCGCACACCGGAGGAAATAGCTGCATACTTGGAAGCCGCCATTGAGGAAGCCGATGGCGATGCCGCGTTCATTGCCAAGGCGCTGGGCGATATCGCCCGCTCCAAGGGTATGTCGCAGGTTGCGTGCGACGCAGGTCTTTCCCGAGAAAGCCTTTACAAAGCGCTTTCCGGAAACCGCAATCCCAGTCTGGACACGGTTCTCAGGGTGATCTCTGCGCTGGGCATGAAGCTGCGTGTAAGCTGTCCATAGCGGCAGCCTTCAGCACAAATTATACGTCCATCCTGCCCGTGAACGGCCTAGGCCGGCGCTTCATATGCCTTACTTGAGGGGATGGTTCATCAGACAGGGGCAGGGCAGGGCAGATGGTTGGCATAACCGGTCTTTTGCGGTGTCTCGTATGACTGGTGCAGAGCCAATCTCACCGAGGGAGCCTTCTACGTGCAGTGTTATGACCTTCCTTACATGCGACTTGTGCAGGAAAGGGATATGACCAAAAGTTGGTGACGGGCCGGAAAGGGCGGCATATCAAGGCGGTGCGACAACGCCGTCAATTTCCGAAGAGATAGGGATACGCCGCATGACCACAGGTGATGTAATTCCGCTCCGGCAGCCAACGGAATTTTCCCCTGACACTCTCACCGAGGTGATCCAGACCGTAACCGATGTGGAGGTGACGCCGATTATGATCGATGTTCATGCGGCCGGCGTGCAGGACCGGGACGGCGCCCCTGCGGTGACCGCCGGGATGCTGGAGAAGGCGCTGGAGGTGACGAAACTGTGGGCGGACGGCGGCTGTCAGGGTCCGAAGCTTGTCTCGAAGCTCGAGTAACTCGGCCTTGGCGGTCTGCTGGAGATCGTTGAAAAGCCGAAGGATTTCGAGCGGAGCCTGGCAAGTTCACTGGCGTGGTGCCAACTGGCGGCTTGCCGCTTCAAGATGCGGCGGGCGGCGCGTGAGGCATCCCATTGAAACGCAAGCATAACAAAGAGAAAATGGATTATGATTCAAACTCTCAGTCCGGAATCGCCGGCAGCGAGGCAAATATCCAGCAGTTTTTGCGCCGTGGCGGCTTCCCTGAAGGATGGCCCGTGCTGGTGTCCGCTGCGAATGGATGTGGCGAAATGCTCGTAATTGGTCGGCACCGGCGGGCAGTCGACGTCCCGCCAGGTATGGGTGTGAACGGCCTCGCTGGCGCAGATTCGCAAGCGTGAATCCGTTCCATCGGTCTCGAAACGCATGCCGCCACGGCTTCCAAAAAGTTCGACGCGCAGGTCATTGGCATGCCCCGGCGCCCAGCGGGTTGCATGAATTACACCGACCGCGCCGCCTGTCAGTTCGGCTTCCATGGTGAAGGCGTCGTTGGCATCAAGCACGAATTCGCCGATTTGGTCGCCCTCTGCCTTGGGAAACGTTGAGGTTCGGCTCTGCAGGCGCGCCACGTCCTCACCAGCGATGAATGTCGTCAGATCGACGATGTGGACACCAATATCGCCGACAACCCCGTGGCTCCCATGGGCTGACGAAAGGCGCCAGAGCCAGCGAGGTTCCTCGCGCCAGTCGCCCCAGTGCTGCCCGACCAGCCAGCTCTGCAGATACGCAGCGTCGAAGTGTCGCAGCTTTCCGAGCGCACCGGACTCCACGACGGCCCGTGCGGCAGCGGTCGCCGGTGAGGCGCGATACGTCAGGTTGACGACGCTCATGACCCCGCTCGCTTGAGCAGTTTTTGTCATCTCGTCGGCGTCTGCGTAATTCATGGCGAGGGGTTTCTCGCACAACACATGTTTGCCGGCCGCAAGAAGCGCCATGGTCGTGGCGTAGTGAACATTGTCGGGCGTGACATTCGATGCGGCATCGAATTCGCCCCATGCGATCGCGTCGTCAAGATTTGCAAACGTCCGCCCGATGCCATGTTTCTTGGTAAATCCGGCGAGATTTTTCGCGTCCCTGTCGACCGCCGCGACAATCTCGACATCATCTATCGACCGGTAACCCGCGGCGTGCTGGTTCGCCATGTTGCCAGCGCCCAGGATGAGGATCCTGATCACTTGAATCCCTCTTCGCCGGGTTTATGCAGCCGCGGTCCTTTTTCGGTCAGCTGCTCAAGCGCCTTATCAGCCGACCTATGCGTTGCATCCGCGATGTCGGTCCAGGCCGGTGCCGGATTGTGGGCCCATTTGACCGCGTTTCGCAGAACAGTATGGATCGTGGCGTCATGATAGATCGGGTACACCTCGTGGCCGGCGCCGAGATAGAAAATTCGACCCGCACCGCGCTGGAACGTTACGCCGGAGCGAAATACTTCGCCGCCCTCGTACCAGCTGATGAACACCGTTTCCAATGGCTCAGGGATGCCAAACGGTTCGCCATACATTTCCGACTGTTCGAGTTCGAAATAGGGGCCGACGCCTTGGGCGATGGGGTGGTTGCGATTGATCACCCAGACCCGCTCCCTCTCCCCGGCCTCGCGCCAGGTCAGCGAGCAGGGCGTGCCCATGAGTGACTTGAATACTTTCGAAAAATGTCCCGAATGGAGGACGATGAGGCCCATCCCCTGCCACACCCGCTCAACCACCCGTTCGACGACGGCGTCGGCGACGTCGCCATGGGCTTTGTGTCCCCACCACAGGAGAACGTCGGTATCGGCCAGCCTCGAGGCTTCCAGCCCGTGTTCGGGTTGCTCGAGCGTGGCAGTGGTTGCCTGGATGGCAGGGTCGTCGTTCAGACAGTCAGCGATGCACCCGTGCATCCCGCTGGGATAAATCCCGCGTACGGTGTCGTTTTCGCGATCGTGAACATTTTCGCCCCAAACAACTGCACGTAGTGACATGGCGTACCCCGAAATGGCCGTAGTCGGCGTGGAAACTCTGGTCTGGAGGTTCACCTCCGGCGAAGGCAGCCAAAGCGCTTTGACTCTCCGCGCGTTTGGATATATCGGACACCGCCGGTGAGCGCATCTGTTTTGTCATCACCGCGCCGTCCGCAGTTCTTTCTGCATGTGCACGAAGAAGGGGCATTCCAGTCCCGGCATCGACGAGGCTATCGTCAAATCCTGGGCCGCAACGGGACTGGATAGCGTCATTGCAGCGACGGCAAACGGAGCAAGCACCCCTATAACAAACCTTCTCATTTTCGTTCCTCCTCACTCGACAAAAAAATGGCCATGCCGGCCGATGTTTGGCTGCAGCAGGCGAGATTCACTATGCTGCGACCGGTCAGCTCAAGCGCATACGTATGCGCATCGACCATCAACCATCGACAGGGCCGGTTGTGGGTTTGTGGCTGATCGCGTGACGCGCCAATGTCTCGCGGACGGCGTCCACGGCCGAAAAGGAGGAGAGCGATGCGAGGTGTCCACCTTCCGTTTCTGGCGGTCGCGACTATCGCCTGCCTGACGATGGCCGCTGCCTTTGCCCAGGAGGTTCGATATTTCGACCTGCCGCTGGGTGCGCGGCCGCACGACGTCGCCCCGGCGGCGGACGGCACCGTGTGGTACACCGCCCAGGGCCAGGGAGCGCTCGGCCGGCTCGATCCGGCGACCGGCGACGTCCGGCAGATCCCGCTAGGCGCCGGCTCGGCGCCCCATGGCGTGATCGTCGGCCCCGATGGCGGCGCCTGGGTCACCGATGGCGGCCTCAACGCCATCGTCCGGGTCGATCCGGTGACCGAGGCCGTCGACGTTTTTCCCCTGCCTTCCGGCAGCGGCTACGCCAACCTCAACACCGCCGCGTTCGACCACCAAGGGCGGATCTGGTTTACCGGCCAGAGCGGCATTTATGGCGTGGCCGACCCGGCCAGCGGCGAGGTCCGGGTGTGGGAGGCGCCCGGGGGGCGAGGGCCGTACGGCATCACCACCACGCCCTCCGGCGACATCTACTACGCCTCGCTCGCCGGCAGTCATATCGCCCGCGTCGACATTGCCACCGGCGTTGCCACCGTCATTTGGCCGCCGACCGCCGGCCAGGGTGCGCGCCGGGTATGGTCGGACTCCACCGGCCGGGTCTGGGTCAGCGAATGGAATGCCGGCCAGGTCAGCCGCTACGATCCGGCCGATGGCGGCTGGCGCTCCTGGAAACTGCCGGGCGACCGGCCCCGCGCCTACGCGATCTATGTCGACGAGCACGACGATATCTGGCTGAGCGATTTCGGCGCCAACGCGATCCTGCGCTTCGATCCCGACACGGAGACCTTCACCAGCTTCGTCTCCGACAGAAGCGGCGCCAACGTGCGCCAGATGCTGGGGCGGCCGGGCGAGGTCTGGGGGGCCGAATCGGGCACCGATCGACTGGTGGTGATCCGCAACGAGGCCGGTCCCTGAGGCATGGCGTCGTGATCCGGCTTGCGCGGCTCACGGTGTCGTGGCAGCCGCGGTTCCGGGCGGCAAACCGGGCGCCAGCACGGCGATCGTCAGGATCGTCGCGGCCACGATTGCGGCGGCGAGCCGACGGGTCGGGGTCCGAGCATGCTCCCCACCGCTTCGGCAAGAAGATGGCGCCCGCGATTGCAGTAATATGCGGTGTCGATCGAGCCATCCGGCAGCCGTCGCATCGGCTGCTGTCCTGCCATCATGGTGTTCTCCATCCGTTTCCCGTGATCAAGAATTGGCATCCGCGTGAAAAAGGATCATGGTGCGGAAGCGGCCAAAAGACTTTGACGGGAGCTTGATTTGCCGACGACAATCCCTTGAGAATTCGTCCGCGAGGCCGGCGCTGGCCGGCGACAGGCGACAGGCAGACAATTGATCTACCGTTTCGGGCCCTACACCCTCGACACCGATCGGCGAGAGCTCTGGCAAGGTGCCGGCCTGACCCCGCTGCAGCGTAACCGGCCAAACAAGGGCGTCGGCGGTTTCGGCTGAGTTTCCGGGCGCCGCCGTTTCGCTGTCCGCCCGCCCGCCCGGCGGTGAAAAAAGTTCATATATTCTAATAAAAACAAACAATTAGCTTGCAATATGCGGCGCAATCCTGTAGTCTTCCAGGCATTGGAGACAGCATTCCGGAGACAGTTCCGAACCCATGCAGACCGCCGCCGCACAGCCCGATCCGGCTCCAGCGACGCTGGAGGATGCCCTCGCCGCCCTGGCCGAGGCGAAAGCGGCGCTGGCGGCCGCACACGGTGAGATCGCGGATCTCCGGCTGCAGCTCGGCTGGTTCAAGCGGAACGTGTTCGGCCGCAGGTCCGAGAAGCGGATCGGCGGTCTTCCGCTGCCGCAGACAAGCCTGTTCGAGGCCGCCGGCATTGATTTCGGGCCCGCGGATGACGCGGCGGATGATGACGCGGCTGAGGATCCGCCGGCGCCGCCTCCGGCGCGGCGGCGCCGGCGCGGTCCGAAGCGGCGCGCCAACGCGGTGAACGAGGCCGGAATCCGGTTCGGCGCCGACGTTCCGGTGCGCACCGTGCGGATGCGCCCCAGAGCGGCGGAGGAGTTTTCTGACGGGGAGCTGGAGCAGGTCGGCGAGCATGTTGTGAACCGTCTGGTCCAGCGGCCGGCGAGCTATGAGATCCTGCGGATCGTCACGCCCGCGCTGCAAGCGGCGGGGAACCGGCAGGTTCCTGCCGGCGGATCCGCCGCCGGCGGTTCTGGAGCGCAGCTGCGCCGATGTGAGCGTCCTCGCGGGGCTGCTGACCGACAAGTTCGTGTGGCATCTGCCGCTGCACCGGCAGCATCAGCGGATGAAGGCGGCCGGGGTGACGCTGGCGCGGCAGACGCTGACCAACTGGACCGGGCGGGCCATCGATCTTCTGGAGCCGGTGCGCGGCGCGCAGTGGGAATCCATTCTCGAGAGCCGCGTGATCGCCATGGACGAGACCGCGGTGCGGGCCGGCCGGACCGGCCCCGGAAAGATGCGGAGCGCAAAGCTCTGGCCGGTGTTCGGTGACCGCAGCGAGCTTGTGTTCCACTACGCGCCGGACCGGGCGCACCGGCGCGTGCCGGAGATTCTCGGGGAGTTCAGCGGCGTTCTGCTGAGCGACGGATACCAGGCTTACGAAAAATACGCCGCCGCCCGCGGGGAGGCCGTCGCGCGCGCGGGCTGCTGGGCGCACACGCGGCGGAACTTCGAGGCGCGCCTGGAGAGCGATCCGGCGGCGGCGAAGGCCCTGGAGCTGATCTGGGAGCTGTATAAAACCGAGCGCCGGATCGCGGAACAGGGTCTGGAGGGGGCGGAGAAGCTCGCGGCGCGGCGCGGGATGAGCGTTCCGGCGATGGCGGCGTTCTGGGAATGGCACGCGGCCGAGACGGCTGTGGAGCGCCTGCCGAAGGATCCGTTCCTGAAAGCGCTCAATTACGCCGGCTCGCGCCGGGCTGAGCTGGAGATCTTTCTCTCCGACCCGGACGTGCCGATCGACACCAACCATCTGGAGCGCGGTGTGCGGCCGATCGCCTGCGGACGGAAGAACCGGCTGTTCGCCTGGACCGAGGACGGCGCCGCGCGGATCGCGTCAATCCAGAGCCTGCTGTTCACCTGCGCCCTGCACGGCGTCGACCCGTATGTGTGGCTCGTCGATGTCCTGCAGCGCGTGGCCGTCCATCCCATGAGCCGGGTCCGCGAGCTGACGCCGCGCGAGTGGAAGACGCGCTTCGCCGACAGCCCGATGCGGTCGCTCGCCGATTCAGCGCGTCCTGATCCGGCGGGCATGCCCGCCGGATCAATCCTTCAGCTCTGATCAGGCGGCCCGGCGGAGGCGGACCCGCCGCCGCGCGGCCAGGACGTCAATGCCCTCGATCAGCGCCAGCAGCCCGAACGGCGACAGCGGCTCCGCCGGCCCGGCCGCGGCGGCGCGGGCGAACAGCCCGCGCTCCAGACGCTTGCTCCAGATCCAGTATCCGCCGCTGTCGAAGGCCAGAACCTTCATCATCGTGCGGCGCCGGTTGATGAACACGTACCACGCCCCCGAAACCGGATCGCGCCCGAGCCGCGTCCGCACCAGCGCCGAGAGGCCGTCGAAGGACATCCGCATGTCGGCCGGGGCCGTCGCCAGCCAGATGCCGCCCGCCGGCCGGCCCGCGATCACGCCCGCCTCAGGCGGAGAACGGCCCCGCCGCCGAGATCAAGCTCGACCTCAATGGCCGCCGGCGGAACGGAATCCGGAACCGCCACAAACGCCGGCTCCGGCCCATCGCCTCTGAGCCGGATCCGCCAGTTCGAAAGCGTCTTCGGCGAAAACCCGCGGCCGGCGCACCAGGCCCTCAGCGTCTCCCCGCTGGCCTCGAACTCGCCCACCAGAGCGCGCCAGTCCTCTGCGCTGCGCCTCACCGGCGCCGGCGGGCCCGCCGTCTGATCTCTGTCCATGTCCGATTCTCCTTGCTGAACGCGCGCCTCTCGCGCGCGTTCGGAGAATCCGGAAATCAAAGCCGGGGCTCAACAGAAACCGCCGACGCCCTTGTTTGGCCGGTTACGCTGCAGCCGCAGGTGTTCGACCTGCTGGTTCATCTTGTCGAAAACCGCGGCCATGTGGTCAGCAAGGACGATTTGCTCGAGGCGGTATGGGGTGGACGGATCGTATCCGAATCGACCCTGACCAGCCGCATCAACGCTGCCCGCAAGGCGATCGGCGACGACGGCCGGCAACAGCTCCTGATCCGCACGCTGCCGCGTAAGGGTGTTCGGTTTATCGGCGGTTGAGACGCGGGACGACGTCGACGAGGTCCTGGATGTTCGAGATCATCGAGTCGCGGAACACCAGCGGCTTGCCGTTCTCGTCCTCCTGCAACCGTTCCGAGACCCGCTCGACCGCCTCGCCGAAGCGCCGGTAGAGATCGCCCACGGCATCGTGCAGGCGCTCCTCGATCTGCTGCTCGATGTCGCGCTTGACCCGGTCCACATCGTCGGTCGCGAGCTTCGCCATGAACTGCTCGGCGTCCTGGACCGGGGTGATGCGGTAGCGGATCGAGAACTTGCCCTGGAGCGCCTCCTTGGACGGATAGTCCTCGATGCGGAAGAGCTTCCCCAGATCGAGCCGGGCCTGGTCGATGTTGTCGTCGTAGTCCTCGATGAAGCGGGCGCGCTCGCGGAACCCGTCCATCAGCTCGGTGTAGCGCTCGTAGTTGGCGACGGTGAGCAGGCGCGAGCCCTGGTCGTCCCAGGGAACTGTGTTTTCATAGTGCGCGGTCCTGCATGCACTCACGGTCGCGGTGAGCGCGGCGAAGGTGAACGTATTCAGGAAGACTGATGTGTTTCCGGG
Organism: Paracoccaceae bacterium; assembly: GCA_965221935.1. Classification (GTDB taxonomy): domain Bacteria; phylum Pseudomonadota; class Alphaproteobacteria; order Rhodobacterales; family Rhodobacteraceae; genus JAPOXR01. The sequence goes on along the minus strand of CBDCSZ010000008.1, from coordinate 228,604 downwards.
CGTTTTTGCCCGGATTATTTGATGTTCGGGGTCTGGTGCCCCTCAATTTCCTTGCAAGAAGTCGATCGAGGGGCTTTGTCTCGGTGACGCTCAAATCATCTGAAACGAGGCCAATGTTACACGATTTCTTTTCCGGTTCCATTCTTTCCTGTGCCCGTATCTGGACCTTTCTGACGCGGATTGACGCGGCGGAGGCCGGGCGCTGTCGCCTTGAAGGCTGCCCGCGTTGCGTAACCGATGGAGTGGACGCCCCCTCCAAACGGCGTCACAGTGCGCCAGAGAAAACGCCAGACGAGCTGCGCGTTAAAACAGAGAGGAGACGTCCATGGAGAAGGTTAGCATAGTCGGTGTCGACATTTCAAAGAGGGTTTTTCAATTGCACGGATCGACGGCCTGCGGCAGGCCGGTTTTTGTGAAGAAGCTGGGGCGGAGCGGGTGCAGCGAGACTAGCTGCTGAACTTGCGGGTGGAAGTCCCGCCGGCGCAATTCTCAGTTTGGCGTCGTAGTCATATCCCCACGGGTGTCGGGGTGACCCGGCGTCCGGAAGCGGGGACGTAAAAGCCTCTGTGGGCTGGGAGGACGATGTCCCTCTGGTCCGGTCGGACAGGGAGGCGAACAACCGGGAGGGCCGCAGCGAAAGCGAACGTCCGTATGAAGCGTCGAAAAAACGCTCCCCGCATGGAATCCGACTTGCGGGGGTATTGGAGGATGCCAAGGGTTTCCGCTCTGCCCGATGGCCAGTGCCGGTGCGGAAGAACTGAGATGCACGCACCGGATCGCCCGGCGTACAGGTGGCGGCAATCCCGGAGGGTTCAGTGGTGAAAGTCCGGAAGGTGAGGAGGACAGACAGGATGTTGTGACCCTCGAATGTCAAGGACCGTGTCCATAACCGAAGTACGGGAAAGGACGCGGAGTCCTCCTGACTGGCGGATGAGGCCGATTAAGCGGTGATGGACGGAATAACACAACCCGTCCGGAGCGAGGGCCTCTGGGCTCAGGTGGCGAAGACGGCAGGTCATGCCGGGACTCAGAGCCCGGCGCCGACCGAGGATACCACCCCGGTTGAAAGGGGTGGCGCTGTCGAGCCGAAGGGCGGCGTAAACGCGGGATGATGCCACGGGTATGGCTGGGTCAGCCTTGAGCGTGGCGGATGTCGCGGAAGGCACCGTAACGAACTCCTGCGGGGGTGCCTGACGCTTGAAGCCGGACCCGGGAAAACCGGAAGTCCGGAATTTTAGGGGGGACGCTGGAAACGTGACCTATGGTGCGCGCGCCAGTGTCCTACCCGACGTGCAGCGAGACTAGCTGCTGAACTTGCGGGTGGAAGTCCCGCCGGCGCAATTCTCAGTTTGGCGTCGTAGTCATATCCCCACGGGTGTCGGGGTGACCCGGCGTCCGGAAGCGGGGACGTAAAAGCCTCTGTGGGCTGGGAGGACGATGTCCCTCTGGTCCGGTCGGACAGGGAGGCGAACAACCGGGAGGGCCGCAGCGAAAGCGAACGTCCGTATGAAGCGTCGAAAAAACGCTCCCCGCATGGAATCCGACTTGCGGGGGTATTGGAGGATGCCAAGGGTCTCCGCTCTGCCCGATGGCCAGTGCCGGTGCGGAAGAACTGAGATGCACGCACCGGACCGCCCGGCGTACAGGTGGCGGCAATCCCGGAGGGTTCAGTGGTGAAAGTCCGGAAGGTGAGGAGGACAGACAGGATGTTGTGACCCTCGAATGTCAAGGACCGTGTCCATAACCGAAGTACGGGAAAGGACGCGGAGTCCTCCTGACTGGCGGATGAGGCCGATTAAGCGGTGATGGACGGAATAACACAACCCGTCCGGAGCGAGGGCCTCTGGGCTCAGGTGGCGAAGACGGCAGGTCATGCCGGGACTCAGAGCCCGGCGCCGACCGAGGATACCACCCCGGTTGAAAGGGGTGGCGCTGTCGAGCCGAAGGGCGGCGTAAACGCGGGATGATGCCACGGGTATGGCTGGGTCAGCCTTGAGCGTGGCGGATGTCGCGGAAGGCACCGTAACGAACTCCTGCGGGGGTGCCTGACGCTTGAAGCCGGACCCGGGAAAACCGGAAGTCCGGAATTTTAGGGGGGACGCTGGAAACGTGACCTATGGTGCGCGCGCCAGTGTCCTACCCGACGTTCCTGCCGTTTCTGGAGGATCTGCCGCCGTGCCTGGTTGTGATGGAGGCCTGCGGCGGCGCCCGCCACTGGGGCCGGCGGATCATTGGGCTCGGCCATGAGTGCAGGCTGATCCCGCCGGTGTATGTGAAGCCGTTCGTCAAGCGGCAGAAGAGCGACGCGAACGACGCGGCGGCGATCGTGGAGGCGGCGCAGCGGCCGAGCATGCGGTTCGTGGCGGTGAAGCCGGAAGCGGCCCAGGCCGACGCGATGCTGTTCCGGACCCGCGCTCTTTTCGTGCGGCAGCGCACGCAGACCGTGAACGCGCTGCGCGGCCATCTGGCGGAGTTCGGCCTGGTGTCGGCCCGCGGCGTGGCCAATGTGGAGGCTCTGAGAGCCGAGCTGGAGAAGGCCGCCGAAGGGGTTCCGGAGCTGGTTCAGCAGTCCGCGGAGATGCTGTTTGGCCAGATCGACGCGCTGAACGGGCGGATCGCGGAGCTGGACCGCGAGATAAAGCGCCGCTCGCGGGAGCGGGAGGACATCCGGAACCTGATGACAATCCCCGGGGTCGGGCCGATCAGCGCGATGGCGGTGCACGCGTTCGCGCCGCCGATGGGGAGCTTCCGCAGCGGCAGGGACTTCGCCGCCTGGACGGGCCTGACCCCGCGTCAGCATTCGACCGCCGGCCGGCAGAGGCTCGGGCGGATCACGAAGATGGGGCAGCGCGACATCAGGAGCCTGCTGGTTCAGGGGGCGGTCGCCGTGCTGCGTCATCAGAGAGGCCGGGAGGAGATTGCGGACCCATGGCTGCGGAGGATGATTGAGGAGAAGCCGTTCAAGGTGGCCGCGGTCGCCCTGGCGAACAGGATGGCCCGGACCGTGTGGGCGCTTTCGGTGAAAAACGAAGTCTGGCGGCCAAGGGCGGCGTGACGGCTGCTTGGAAAGAAAAAAGAGGAAACTGAGGAAGGAGAGAATTCGGGGCCGGGGCCCGGGTGACCGGGCGGGCGGCCTCCGGACTGTGCGCCGGGAGCGAAGGACAGCGCAGGGGCAAGAGTCGGACAGACGGGGCCGGAAAAACCAGTTTTAGCCGCAGGGCTCCGAGCCCGGGTAACCGATTTGGATCCGGTCCGCGAACACCATGCGGGCCCGCGGCCGCAAGAGCCGCATCTCAGAGGCCGGACATACGACAGCGCCCGACGCAGGCTTCCTGCATTGCCGAGATTCCCGGTTGCGCTCAGGGGGGCGTCCACATACGGCCAAACAAGGGCGTCGGCGGTTTCGGCTGAGTTTCCGGGCACCGCCGTTTCGCTGTCCGGCCGCCCGCCCGGCGGTGAAAAAAGTTCATATATTCTAATAAAAACAAACAATTAGCTTGCAATATGCGGCGCAATCCTGTAGTCTTCCGGGCATTGGAGACAGCATTCCGGAGACAGTTCCGAACCCATGCAGACCGCCGCCGCACAGCCCGATCCGGCTCCAGCGACGCTGGAGGAGGCCCTCGCCGCCCTGGCCGAGGCGAGGCGGGAGATCGCGGATCTCCGGCTGCAGCTCGGCTGGTTCAAGCGGAACGTGTTCGGCCGCAGGTCCGAGAAGCGGATCGGCGGTCTTCCGCTGCCGCAGACAAGCCTGTTCGAGGCCGCCGGCATTGATTTCGGGCCCGCGGATGACGCGGCTGAGGATCCGCCGGCGCCGCCTCCGGCGCGGCGGAGGAGTTTTCTGACGGGGAGCTGGAGCAGGTCGGCGAGCATGTTGTGAACCGTCTGGTCCAGCGGCCGGCGAGCTATGAGATCCTGCGGATCGTCACGCCCGCGCTGCAAGCGGCGGGGAACCGGCAGGTTCCTGCCGGCGGATCCGCCGCCGGCGGTTCTGGAGCGCAGCTGCGCCGATGTGAGCGTCCTCGCGGGGCTGCTGACCGACAAGTTCGTGTGGCATCTGCCGCTGCACCGGCAGCATCAGCGGATGAAGGCGGCCGGGGTGACGCTGGCGCGGCAGACGCTGACCAACTGGACCGGGCGGGCCATCGATCTTCTGGAGCCGGTGCGCGGCGCGCAGTGGGAATCCATTCTCGAGAGCCGCGTGATCGCCATGGACGAGACCGCGATACGGGCCGGCCGGACCGGCCCCGGAAAGATGCGGAGCGCAAAGCTCTGGCCGGTGTTCGGTGACCGCAGCGAGCTTGTGTTCCACTACGCGCCGGACCGGGCGCACCGGCGCGTGCCGGAGATTCTCGGGGAGTTCAGCGGCGTTCTGCTGAGCGACGGATACCAGGCTTACGAAAAATACGCCGCCGCCCGCGGGGAGGCCGTCGCGCGCGGGCTGCTGGGCGCACACGCGGCGGAACTTCGAGGCGCGCCTGGAGAGCGATCCGGCGGCGGCGAAGGCCCTGGAGCTGATCTGGGAGCTGTATAAAACCGAGCGCCGGATCGCGGAACAGGGTCTGGAGGGGGCGGAGAAGCTCGCGGCGCGGCGCGGGATGAGCGTTCCGGCGATGGCGGCGTTCTGGGAATGGCACGCGGCCGAGACGGCTGTGGAGCGCCTGCCGAAGGATCCGTTCCTGAAGGCGCTCAATTACGCCGGCTCGCGCCGGGCTGAGCTGGAGATCTTTCTCTCCGACCCGGACGTGCCGATCGACACCAACCATCTGGAGCGCGGCGTGCGGCCGATCGCCTGCGGACGGAAGAACCGGCTGTTCGCCTGGACCGAGGACGGCGCCGCGCGGATCGCGTCAATCCAGAGCCTGCTGTTCACCTGCGCCCTGCACGGCGTCGACCCGTATGTGTGGCTCGTCGATGTCCTGCAGCGCGTGGCCGTCCATCCCATGAGCCGGGTCCGCGAGCTGACGCCGCGCGAGTGGAAGACGCGCTTCGCCGACAGCCCGATGCGGTCGCTCGCCGATTCAGCGCGTCCTGATCCGGCGGGCATGCCCGCCGGATCAATCCTTCAGCTCTGATCAGGCGGCCCGGCGGAGGCGGACCCGCCGCCGCGCGGCCAGGACGTCAATGCCCTCGATCAGCGCCAGCAGCCCGAACGGCGACAGCGGCTCCGCCGGCCCGGCCGCGGCGGCGCGGGCGAACAACCCGCGCTCCAGACGCTTGCTCCAGATCCAGTATCCGCCGCTGTCGAAGGCCAGAACCTTCATCATCGTGCGGCGCGGCACAACGCCATAATGCCCATTGCCAGCCGGTTCGGCTGACAATCCACTACCGTTTCCATCCTTACTTCGGCTGTGCGGCGGAGTTGATTGCCCGCCGCCCGCCGCCGTCCGGCGTCAATCTCTGCGTGCGGCTGCCGGATGGACGTTCGCTGACGGTCCGGGAATGGATGACCCGGCCGGATGCCCGGATGTCCGCGGTTCGCGCGGCGCCGAGGCTTTCGCGCGAATCTCTTTCGGAACTGCGGCGTGTTGTTGACAGCTTCCTCCGGACTGGAACAGTTGACGGAGGGATTCGACATGACGCGGCCAATGAAGATCCGGCAGAGGGAGCTGTTCGACCCGGACGGCCCGGAAAACGTTCTGCGGAACGGGAGACGGCAGGATCTGATCCTGCTTCTGGCCAGACTTCTCCGGGAGGCGGCGACCGGCAATCCGGCGACACGGAAAGGAGGGGCGCATGAACCGGATCACTTCTGAACACCTGGCGCGCTCGGCGATCGTCTATGTCCGGCAGTCGACCATGCATCAGGTGCGCACCCATTCCGAGAGCCGGGCGTGGCAATATGACCTGAAGGCGCGGGCCGAACAGCTGGGCTGGCCGGAGGTGACGGTGGTCGACGACGATCTCGGCTATTCCGGCGGCGGCACGGTCCGGCCCGGGTTCGAGCGCATGTTGACGGCGGTGTGCCAGAACGAGGTCGGCGTGATCTTCGCGGTGGACGCATCGAGGCTGGCCCGGAACGGCCGGGAGTGGCACACCCTGATTGAGTTCTGCGGGGTGGTCGGGTGCCTTCTTGCGGATGAGCGCTCGGTTTACGACCCCCGGCTGCCGACGGACAGAATGCTTCTCGGCATGCAAGGCGCCGTGAGTGAGCTCGAGGCTTCAAACATCCGCAGGCGCTCGGAAGAGGGAACCCGCCGCAAGGCGGAGCGCGGGGCCCTGTATTCATTTGTTGCGGTCGGCTGCCGGAGGGCAGGCCGCGACTCCATCGAGACGGACCCGGACCTGCGTGTCCGTGAAGCGGTCTCGCTCGTGTTCCGCAAGTTCAGGGAGCTGCAGAGCATTCGCCAGGTCCATCTCTGGCTTGTTCAGGAAGGCGTCGAGCTGCCGGCATCGCAGCCGGGTCAGGACCGGGTGTTGTTTTTCGGTTTGAATTGCTGCGGATTTCCCGGGTTATTTCGCTCGGTTTGGGACGATTCTTCCCGCATTGCGTTGATCTGACTGGTACGTTTCGGGATTTGTCTGCCTTGTCAGGATGTCATTCCAGTCCTTGACGTCACCGTGGCCGCCTGGCCGCATGCGCCGGACTGTGGGATCCTGCGTTTCGAGCATGCCGGCGGCCAGGTCTCCGGCCTGGTCGGCGTCATATCCGCAGAAGACGACATCGAGCTCGAACCTGTTGATCCACGCCGGCATTCTGCCGGTGGCCCCGGCGGTGGAGATGACGATGTCGATCCTTGCCGTCTCGCGGAGGGTCCATGCCGAGAGGGCGTCGATGGCCCCCTCGACGAGGAGCGCGGTTCTTGGGGTTGCCTGTCGTGCGATCCAGAAGCCACCTTCGGCTTTTCGGCTTCCTGGCGACATGGCCCTGAAGGGTCGGTCGGGGCGGGTTCCGACCAGTTCGGCGCCGGTTTCCCTGCCGTCCCGGTTGCGGCAGGTGAAGACTGCGTTGGCGCGGTTGTCGGCGCCGAGGATGCCGATGCGCCTGCAGTGTTCGATCAGCCCTGGATCGAGCCCGCGGTCCTGGTGGAGGCAGCGGCGCACCCGCGCCCATGCCCGGTCTTCGGGGAGGCCCCGGCTTCCGTCTGCGGTGCATGGGTTGCGGGAGGGGGGGAGCCCTTCGAGACGGCTGAGGGCCTGGAGGAAGCTGCACCGCTCGGCATGGATGACGAGATCGATTGCGCCGCCGCCGCCGCGTCCTGCGACATGATCGAAGAAGCGGGCTTGATTGATACTGATCACGGATCCCGGGCGTTTCCAGCGGGCCTTGTCGGCGGGGTCTTTCCGGTATCCGAGTTCGGCGGCGACGAGGGTGAGCGGGATTGTCCGCACTGCGTCGGCCCGGTCCCCGGGGCTGCTCACAGCACGACCTCGTCGGCGGCCCGGTTGACGTGGCTGTCGGTGACGGTCCGCATCCTGTCGGCGGCGGCGGCGATCAGCGCATGGTGGGCGAGGCGGTCGATCTGTCGCGGGATGCGGTTGCTGGCCAGCGCCACCGCCTCGATTGCCGCCGGCTCGAAGACCGGCACATCGGCGCCGGCCAGGGTCATCCGGTGTTCGATATAGGCGCCGACCTCCTCGTGGCGGAGCCCGGGAATGTGGCAGTTGACGACGATTCTCTGGGCCAGCGGTTCGTGCACCGCCATCCTGAGCCGATTGCGCAGCTCGGTGAGCCCGACCAGCAGCAGGCAGAGCCGGTTGCCGGAATCCATGCGGTAGTTGGTGAGCATCTTGAACTCGGCGAGGACATCGTTGCCGAGATGGTGCGCTTCGTCGAAGATCAGCACCGGCAGCTTGCCGGTCTCGGCAACGAGGCGGCTCATCTCCGTGCGCAGCGCCCGGCAGAGTGTAGCGCGGGACTGGCTTTCGGCCAGGCCGAAGGCGGTTGCGATGGCGTTGTAGGTGTCGCGGACATTCCCGGTCGAGAACGAGACGTAGCGAAGCTGGTGCAAGCCCTCGTGCAGGCTGTCGGCCACCTGTCGGCAGAGTGCGGTCTTGCCGACGCCGGATTCGCCGGTGAGCAGGCCGATGCCGCGCAACTCGATGAGATGCCTGATGCGGGTGCGGGCCTCGGCCTGTGCCTCGGTGTCGAGGAGTTCGTCGGATCTGAGCGTCTTCTCGAAGGGGTAATTCCTGAGCCCGAAGTGTGACAGGTACATGCTCAGTCCTCCTTCCCGCTGTCACGGCCGAGTGCCCGGAACCTCACGGCCGGTCTTTCGATGCCACGCCTGATCCGGACATTGGCGTGCAGGTCGAGCAGCCGTGCGCAGCCGCGCGGCTTGCCCTCGCGCACCACCTTGATCGGGCGGTCCTTTGGGGCGGACGGATCGTAGCGGAGCGTGACCTTCGCACCGTTCATTCCCGGCTCGACCTCGTAGAGGCGGCCCTCGAGACTGACGGTCCGGGCCCTGGAGACCCGCCGGCTCGCCTCGAACAGGAACATGTCGTCGAGATCGACGCCGGGGTCGGGTCGGCGGACCCTCTCGCAGGTGAGGGCCCACTGGTCGAGAGGCGTGCGTTTCCCGTCGAGGCCGCGATGAGGCGTCATGTGATACTCGGCCTCGAGCCAGCTGCGGAACCGTTGGTTGAGGGTCTCCAGCTCGGGAATGTCCTGCGCCTTGAGCGGGGCCAGGAATTGCCCGCGCACCGTTCTGAAGAACCTCTCGATCTTTCCCCGTCCCGCGGGATGGTATGGCCGTGCATGCAGCAGCGAGATGCCCAGCCTGCCGCAGATCATCTTCAATTGCCTTGAGCGGAAGTTGGCGCCGTTGTCGCAGTACAGCCTCTCCACCAATCCGCGCCGCAGGATCGCCTCCTTCAGCACGACCAGGTAGTCGGCCGTACTCTCGCCGAGGGCAAAATGCGCGTATGGGACAAGCCGGGTCGCATCGTCGAGCAGGGCGATCAGGCAGGTCTTTCTCTTCCGGCCCTGCCTGTCCCCGACCTTCGGACCGTGCATGACGTCCGACTGCCAGAGCTGGCCGGCCGCCTCGGTGGCGAAGCGGCGCAGGTCTGCGGATGGCGGGCCCGCCCGGCGCTCCATCAACCCCTCCCGGACGAACAGCCTGTGCAGCGTCGAGGCGGCGATGGTGACATCGCCGGGGACGGCGCCGCTGTCCCGGGCACGGGCGATGACCTGCCGGACGCTGAGATCCATGTTCTCCCGGCGGATCGCAAGCAGGGTCTCGACAACATCGCCCGGCATGTTCCGGATCGAGCCGCGGTCCTTGCGGCGCTTCGGCATCAGCCCGTCGAAACCGGACTTGCGGTATGTTCTGATCCAGCCCCGCATCGTCGTCACCGCAACCTTGCGCCGGCCCGAGCCCGGGATCGTCACCTCCCGTTCCGATTGCCGCTTCAGCTGTTGCGCCGCCTCGTCGGGCGGAAGGTGCAGCGCCTCCGAGATCATGCCAAAGCGAAACAGTGCGACGTCCTTGCGGTGGTCGCTGATCGTGTCGTTCATGGTGATGTCCTCCATCATTCCGGCTTCGATGCGCCGGTCGGCCTCATCTGCCGCGCCCGGCATCGCCGGAACAGGGTTCGAATGGTGTTGGAGGCCCGGTCGGGCATTTCCCACCCAGCCCGGGGGGCCGGAATCCGACCGGAGGCGGCAGGAACTGCAACTGGCTCGTCATCTCCCGGCGCAGGCCGACCAGCAGCGTTTCCGTGCCGAGCGCGGCGCGCATCGGCGCCAGCTCCGCCGGACATCCCCTGAACAGGTCAGGGCGCAGCGTGACGGCGGCCGCCAGGAAGGCCGAGACCGCCGCGAACGCGCCACAAAGACCGCGGATCGGGTTCGACAACTCGTCACGGTGGGGAAACAGGCGCCGGGCTGCCGCCCAGCGGCTCGCAGATCCGGCGAGAACGACCATGTCGTCCTCGATCTCCTGCAGCGAACCGCGGCGACGGGCCGCAGCGAAATCCGGAAGACGGCTGATCGTGGTCTGGCATTCACGGCAGTCGAACCGGGCAACGCGCAGCGGAACCGGCGTCTTGCGCCCGTAGGTCCCGTGACGCATCAACCCGCAGTCGAAGCCGCAAAGGCCCTTCAGGCAAGGGGGAAAGCTTGCGTTCCTCCACGCCTCGCGGCTAACATACTCCTCGGCGGTCAGTTCTGTTTCAAAGCGTAGCTGTACTGGTTGCCCACGGCCCGGCGAAGGCCTATTCGCGCGGGCCACCCTTTTCTGTCTCAGGCTATCGGCGGCGTGCAGCCAGCCAGTCGAACCGGCAGGAAATCGCAAGCATCCGGACGCCGCCGAAAAGCTTCTTGTCAAAGTCTGACTGGACGGGGAAGCTACTTGAAAATCCCTGCTTGGGAAAGAAGCGCTGTCCCGGACTGTACCCGATCAAACAGAAACAGAACGCGCGGGGAAAGTGGGAAAAACCGCCCGGTTCATGACGGAATAGTCCGGGACCCTACAACCGGGCGCGCTGGAAAACGCCGGGCTATTCGCGGGTTCACAAGATCCTGACCAACCCGGTTTATGCCGGCGCCTATGCCTTCGGCCGTCATGAAAGCCGCGTCAGCATCCGCGACGGGCGCAAGCATGTCACCCGCGGGCACGCAGTGGACCGGGAGGACTGGACGGTGTTGAAGAAAGGCAATCATGGCGGCTACATCAGCTGGGACGAATATGAGGCCAACCAGCGCGTGATCTCGGACAATGCGTCGAAGTTCTACCCTGTAGGGTCCCGCGGCGCGGTCCGCAGCGGCGCGGCGCTGCTGGCGGGTCTGCTGTCCTGCGGGCGCTGCGGCCAGCGTCTGCGGGTCGCCTACACTGGCCCCAAGTCCGACATCTTCAGTTATACCTGCCGGTCCGGCCATTCCACCCACGGCGGGAAGAAGTGCATTTCATTCGGGGGGCGCCGGGTTGACGAAGCGATAGGCGGCGAGATCGCGCGCGCGCTTCAGCCGATCGGTGTGGATGCGGCGCTGCGGGCTATCGAGGACAACGCGCGGGAAACCTCCGAGACGGTCCGGCAGACGGAACTCGCCCTTGAGCGCGCGCGCTATGAAGCTGACCGCGCCTGGCGCCAGTACGACGCTGTTGACTTCGGGAACCGGCAGGTCGCCGCGGAACTCGAGCGGAGATGGAATGAACGGCTGATCGCGGTCCGGGAGACCGAGGCGGCGCTGTCGCGGCTGCGCGCTGAATCGCAAAGCCGGGCGATGTCGGAGGAAGAACGGGAGGCCTGCCTGGAACTCGGCGCTGACCTGGAACGGGCGTGGACCCACGAGAGAGTGACGCCGGAAGTCCGCAAACGCATCTTGCGGGCGGCGCTCGAGGACGTGTTCGCAAAGATCGAGGGCAGGATGATCAAGCTGCTTCTGCGCTGGCGCGGCGGTGACCATACGGAGATCAGCGTCCGCAGGGGGTCAATCGGGCAGCACCGCTACACGAGTGACGCAGAGACCGTGAAGATCGTGTCGGAGCTGGCGCGGCTGATGCCCGACGGATCGATCGCCGCGCTTCTGAACCGCCTTGGCCGCAAAACAGCCAAGGGCAACAGCTGGAACGCAGCGAATGTCCGGAGCTTTCGCTCGTATCGCAAAATCCCGGTCTGCCGCGATGGGGAACGCCGGGAGCGCAATGAATTGACACTTGCGGAAACGGCGGAGCGGCTGGGTGTCGGCGAGTCAAGCGTGCATCGGCTGATCAAGCAAAAGATGCTGCCCGCCCGGCAGGTCTGCAAGGGCGCTCCCTGGGTGATTTCCGGCTCCGATCTGGATCGCGTGGAAGACAGAAAGCTGTCTCGGCTGGAACAACCGCCCCTGTTTGCCCTTCTGGAGCCCGGGAACGATCCGCCGTCACAAAGCCCCGGGAAAAAAGTATAACATTAACAACAACGTAGAGAGGTGTGCATCATGAATCTGTCTCGCGCCGGTTGATGAACACGTACCACGCCCCCGAAACCGGATCGCGCCCGAGCCGCGTCCGCACCAGCGCCGAGAGGCCGTCGAAGGACATCCGCATGTCGGCCGGGGCCGTCGCCAGCCAGATGCCGCCCGCCGGCCGGCCCGCGATCACGCCCGCCTCAGGCGGAGAACGGCCCCGCCGCCGAGATCAAGCTCGACCTCAATGGCCGCCGGCGGAACGGAATCCGGAACCGCCACAAACGCCGGCTCCGCCAGTTCGAAAGCGTCTTCGCCGAAAACCCCCGGCCGCCGCACCACGCCTTCAGCGTCTCGCCGCTGGCCTCAAACTCACGCACCAGCTCGCGCCAGTCCTCGGCGCTGCGCCTCACCGGCGCCGGCGGGCCCGCCGTCTGATCTCTGTCCATGTCCGATTCTCCTTGCTGAACGCGCGCCTCACGCGCGCGTCCGGAGAATCCGGAAATCAAAGCCGGGGCTCAACAGAAACCGCCAACGCCCTTGTTTGGCCGGTTACCGCGTTGCGGCGGCTGCCTGGACAGCGCGTCCTATCCCCGCAAGCCGCACGGTCTTGCCGTGTCCCTGCGTGAGGGCGTCCGGCGTTTCAGTTTCTGCTGCCGGGACTGCCGCCGCCGTGAGACGCCGTCGTCGGTTCGCTTCTTCGGGCGTCGGTTCCGGGTGGCGCCGGTGTTCCTTGCGGCGAGCTTCCTGGTTCAGCGCGGCGGGTTCCGGCTGACGACCGTCTCCGAGCGCCTGGGCATTCCGGTGTCGACGCTGCGGCGCTGGCGTCGGTGGTGGACGGCGACGTGGTTGCTCGCCTGGCGGTCGTAGAGCCAGCCGGACCAGGCGGTGATGCGCCAGGTTTTGGGTGCTTCCTTCACTGGGTCTTGGCGGCGGCCCAGCGGATGAAGGCCGGCGAGCGCTGCAACGCCGGCTCGCGGCGCACGCACGAGCCGACGAGGAACTCGCCGACCTCGCGCCGGAGCCGCGTCGAATAGGTCACGATGGCGTCGAAGTTGACGTCCTTGGCGAGGCGGTAGAGCGAGCCGCAGAGCGCCATCAGCGCGCTCGCGTTCTCCGGGATGTCCGCGTTCTCGGGGTCGTTGATGACGGCCCGGGGATGGGGCAGCTCACGCCAGACCATGAGGAAGGCGGCGAACTCGACGGCCGCGGCCTCGCCGATGGTGCCCCGGAACAGCGCGCGCTCGACCGCCGGGTCGAGGCCGTTGCGCCGGTGCACGATGTTGCTGGTGAAATGCCACGTGCGGGGGCACGGAAAGGCCTTCTCCTTCGACTGGGGGTCGAACTGATGGAGAAGCGTCGGCTCAAGCTGCACGAAGAACAGCACTTCCGGGGCGATTCCGTTGGCCGCGCCCCAGGCCAGCCAGTCCTCGGCATCGACGCGGATTTCGAGGTGGACGAAGCGCGAGGCGAGCGGCGTCGGCATGCGGTGGACCACGCCGCGGTCGCCCTCGCGGTTGCCGCAGGCGATGAGCAACGCGCCCTCGGGCAGCTCGTATTCGCCGACCTTGCGTTCGAGCGCGAGCTGGTAGAGCGCCGCTTGTACCATCGGCACGCAGGAAGGCAGCTCTTCGAGGTTGATGAGCCAGAGGCCGGTGTCACCGGTCGGCGGCAGAAACACCGGCGGCGCCCAGCGGGTGCCGCGCAGATCGACGGGGTCGAGCAGGAGCGCCCGGACGTCGACATACTCGCGGCCGCCGTCCGCCGCGACCTGCTGAGCGATCATCGACTTGGCGGTGCCCGGCGCACCCCAGACCATCGCCGGCTGACGGGCTTCGACGAGAAGGGCGAGGGTCGCGGCGAGGTCGCTCGGGCGGAGCGTGTAGTCCGCGGAGATGGTTGCGGGTTGGGTCATGGACAGAACTCCGGAATGGCGGGGAGGCGGCGCGGGCACCCTCCGGAATGGCGGAGGCCCCGGCAAGGCATCTCCGCGCGCAACGCGAAGGCCGGCGTACTGAGGATGATTTTGAGGCGCGGCGGACTGCCGCGTTTCGGCGGGGAGCGCGGTCTTGCGGTCAGGCCAGGGGGAAAGGCGGAACGCTAGAAGCGGCCTGCGCCTCGGTCGGGTTCGACCGGCACGCCGGTCAAAGCCGGCAACGGCGCCCCGGTCGGCGCGCGAGGCCATGATGCAGAACACGCATGACAGCCTCGACATTCCCATCCCGTAGGCCGGATGCGGCGACTGGCCGGCGGCGCGGATGACGTCGAAGACCTGGGCCTCGGTGAGATCGAAGACCGGAAGCCAGTCGTACCAGGACCGCCCCGCCCTGGAGTTGCGGTCGCTTCGTTTCAAGGGGAGCTTCCTCGCGCGCGCCGCACTCTCTTCCGCGCGCATGCCCATGGCGTTCACCAGCCGCCCGCCGAATTGGGGTTGGGAATTGAGATAACGCCGCAGCTCCCGCTCGATAGGGCCGCGTTTCGTCGAACTCGTACACCACCGGACCGATGGCGACGGGGGCGAGGATCAGCGGCACGCCGTCGGGAAGCGTGTTCTCGATGTGCTCGATCGTGCCCGGCCACTCGACCTCGGCGAGCGGGGCGTGGACGACGAGAAGCTGCTCGCGGTGGACGAGCCGAGAGAGCAGGATCGTCATCGCCTGACTGTCCTTGCCGCCGGAAGAGCTGATCGCGACCAGCGCACCGCGACGGATCATCTCCCGGCAATCGGGATGGACGGCGATGTCGGCGCGGCGGCGGAGCGGCAGAGCGCCGCTCATGCCTCGATGCCGTCGTGATCGGCCACCTTCATCGCCGGCGTGATGCTCACGAAAAGCGGCTGGATCGCGTATTCCGGCTCGGCGCCCTCTTCGGCGGGCGCGCACTCGTTGACCGCGACGATGGCCGCGGCCGGTTCGTCGTTGATGAAGCATGAGAAGAGCGCGAAGTTCCGGTAGTCGCCGCTGGTGAGCAATTCGAAGGCGTGCCGGTGCGCTTCGGTGATGTTGGTCATGATCTGGCTCCCCGTGTGGACGATGCTGGCTCGGCGGGAGCGCGGCGAATGCCTCGCTCGGGCACAAACGCCTCGTTGGGCCGAAGCCGAGCCCCGGCTCTTGGTGCTGGGACGCTTGCTAGCGGCAATGGGGCACTGGCGATCCGGCGGCGGCGATTACGAGGCGGAGGTCGTGCTGCAATTCACTAGCCCGATCTTCATCCCGCCGCCGCCCCCCGCGCTCCCTGCAAGACGTTGAAAACGTGAGGTTTTCCGGCCGCCGGGCCGCTTTTGTCTTGTCAAAAAGTTTCCAGTGCAAGTTGCGCGGTTTCAGGCCGCGTGCCCACTGACGTATTTTCGCAACAGTGCACATTATTATGGTGTTAAAGGAACACATCCTGTGGACAAGGAGACGGCAGGCACCATGGATTGTTGTCATTGCGCAGGGAGACCGCACATGTCATTCCACATCGAGACCATCCCCAACAGGCGCGGCCGCGACACAATCCTCCTCAGGGAGGCCTGGCGCGAAGGCGCGAAGGTCAGGAAGCGCACCATCGCCAACCTCACCTATCTGCCGCCGGCGGTCACCGACGGCTTCCGCGCCGTGCTCAGGGGCGGAATCGTTCTCGGCTCCCCGGACGAGGTTTTCGGGATCCGCAGGTCGCTGCCGCACGGCCACGCGGCGGCGGCGCTCGGGACCATGCGGAGCCTCGGATTCGAAGGCATCCTCGGGCGGAAAAAAAGCCGGATGCGCGGTCTCGCGATGGCGGCGGCGGCGGCCCGGATCATCGATCCGGCCTCCAAGCTCGCCACAGCCAGGGCCCTTGACCCGGAGACCGCCTCCACCAGCCTCGGGGAGCTGCTCGGCCTCGGGCCGGTCAGCGGCAACGAGATGCTGGACATGCTCGACTGGCTGCTTGAGCGCCAGCCCTGGATCGAGCGCAGCCTCGCGAACCGGCATCTCAGGGACGGGACGTTGGTTCTGTACGACGTCTCGTCCAGTTACGTTGAAGGGAGGAAATGCCCGCTGGCGGCCTTCGGCCACAGCCGCGACGGAAAGAAAGGCAAAATGCAGATCACATACGGGCTGGTCTGCTCGGGGGACGGAACCCCTGTGGCGGTCGAGGTGTTCAGCGGAAACACCGCCGACCCGGACACCGTCAGGGGCCGGGCGGAGAAGCTGCGCCGCCGTTTCCGGGTTGAGAACATCGCGCTGGCCGGCGACCGCGGCATGATCACATCGGCCCGCATCAGGGAGGATCTGATTCCTCTCGGCCTTGACTGGATATCGGCGCTCAGGAGCGCCGATATCCGGAAGCTTGTGAAGAAGGGGAAGGACGCGCCGGCGGCGCTGGATCCGGCGAGGCTCGCTGAGGATCAGGTCGCCGAGACCGTGTCCCCGGACTTTCCCGGCGAGCGGCTGCTGGTCTGCCTCAATCCCCGTCTGCGGGAGGAAAGGGCCCGGAAGCGGGAGGATCTGCTCAGGGCGACGGAACAGACGCTGGCTGAGATCGCCGCCGCGGCGTCCCGCCGCCGGCCGGGCCCGAAGAACCGGGAGATGACGGCGAAGGCCCTGGGGCGCAGGGGCAACAGAAAAAAGGTCGAAAAACACTTCAATATTGAGATCCGCGATGACGGAATGGACTGGAGCCGCGACGCGGCGAAAACCGCGGCGGAGGCGGCGCTCGACGGAATCCATGTGGTGCGCGCCAGCCTCGGAAAGGAATCCATCGGCGGCGGGGCGGCGGTGGCGGCGTATAAAAGCCTCGCGCTCGTCGAGCGCGCCTTCCGGACCATGAAGACGTCAGGGCTGAGGGTCCGGCCGTTCCATGTTTACAATGAGGGGCGGGTGAAGGCGCATGTGTTCCTCTGCATGCTCGCCTGGCATGTGGAGCGGAGCATGCGGGAGAAGCTCGCCCCCATCCTGTTCGAGGATGACGACCGGGAGGCGGCCCGCGCAAGGCGGTCGACCCCTGTGGAGAAGGCGGAGGTCTCCGAAAGCGCCAAGGCCAAAGCGGCCTCGAAACAGACCCCTGACGGCCTGCCGGTCCACAGCTTCCGGACGCTGCTCGCCGATCTCGGAACGCTGACGCTGAACGACGCCTTCCTGCCCGGAAGGCCCGGCAGCGCGTTCCGCATGGCCGCGCGGCCGACCGCGCTCCAGAAAAGGGCCTTTGAGCTTCTGGAGATCAAACCGCCCGGAAATGTTGTCAGTTCAATGACAGGCTGAAAAAGCCCTCCGGCCCGGCCGGACCCCCAGAAAATCAAGCGAAAACAACATGGTGTCCTTGCCTGCGCGGAGAAAACCTGTCAAATCCCGGCATGAAGTTCGGACTAGCAGGGGTGTGGAAGTACAACGCGCGGCGCGATACGTGTCTGAATATGGATGGGAGGCGGGCGCTCAACCGGCGGAGTCAGGGCGCAAGTCTTGGAACCACCAAATGGTTGGGATCCGGCTCGGCGTCAGGGCGCAGTGGTCGGCGACGGAATGCACGCTTAGGATCACGATAGGGAGCGCATGGTGCTTCCGAAGGTGCGGAAGTCTGTACGCCTCGGGGGAATCTGGAGTTCAAAGGCGCCACGATGATGTACGTTGCTCCACGGACAGGCACCGTGATCACGGGCTCCGAAGCGCAACAGGCTTCGGGGAAGTCCGGCGTGCCGCTGGAGAGCTTTGCTGCGTCGCCGGCATATGTGCTGATCGGAGAGCCGGGCGCCGGCAAGACGACGGCGTTCAAGAGGGAAGCGGAGGCGCAGGGCGGGGCCTACGTCACGGTTCGGACGTTCCTGACCTTCGACGACAAACCGGAATGGCGCGGTAAGACGCTATTTCTGGACGGCCTCGATGAACAGCGTGCCGGTACGGTCGATGGCAGTACTCCGCTTGACCGGATTCGTGGGAAACTGGATCGGCTTGGCCGTCCATCGTTCCGGTTGTCGTGCCGCTGGGCCGAATGGCTGGGAGCGAACGACAAGGAAAGCCTTGACGAAGTTTCGCCTGACGGAAGGGTCACCGTGGTCCGTCTGAATCCTCTCGATCGGGAAAAGATCAAGACCATTCTCGAGAGGAACCACGGCGTTGAGGATTCGGATGCCTTTATCGTCAACGCGAAGGAGCGTGGGGTCGAAGGGCTGCTCAAGAATCCGCAAACTCTCGAGTTGCTCGCCGAGGCCGTATCCCAAGGAGAATGGCCCAGTTCCCGCAGGGAAACCTTCGAGCGGGCCTGCCGCATGCTCGCGCGCGAGCCCAACAGGAAACATCGTCTGGCCAATCCGAGGAGTGGCGATATCGAGAAGTTCGTCGAGGCCGCAGGGGGTCTCTGCGCGGTGCAGGTGCTGACGGGGATCGCCGGCGTCACCCTGACAGATCGGGCGACGCCCGACGGCGACTATCCCGCGCTGGAAGAGATCGCCGGCGAGGCGGGCGGTCATGCGAGGAGCGTCCTCGGGACAAGGTTGTTCGTCGGTGTTTCGGGAGGACGGTTCGAGCCCGTTCACCGCCAGATCGCGGAGTTTCTTGCGGCGCGGCATGTTGCGCGGCGTATTGATGACGGACTCCCGGTAGGGAGGGCGGCGGCGCTCATCACTGGGTTCGATGGCGAACTGCTGCCGACATTCTGGAACTTTTCCTCCTGGCTGGGCGTGCACAGCAAGCCCAGCAGGAGCCTGCTGAGCCGGCTGAATCCCAGCGGGATGATCTACGCGGAGGAGGAACCGACCTATTCCGTAGACGAGAAGCGAAGAATTCTCTTCGACCTTAGGCGGGAGCTGGCCTGGAATCCGGGTTGCCTGCGGGGGCATTCCAGGACACCCGGTATCGGGAAGGTAGTTTGTCCGGAGCTTGAGGACACGTTTCGCGAGATCCTGTCGGACGACGACCGGAGCCCCGAGCATCAGCCTCACGTCATGATGCTGTTGCAGGTGCTCGCCGACGGTGAACCGTTGCGAGGTCTTTCCGGGCTGCTGGAAGACATTCTTGTCGATCCAACCTGGCTGCCGGGCGTGCGATGCGCCGCGCTCGATGCATTGATTTCATACATCGACAAGGGATGTCTCGACGCCGACTGCCTCGTCGAGTTGGCCGGCAAGGTCGAGTCCGGCGAGATCGAGGATGCTCAAGATGAAATTCTCGGCATTCTCCTGACGGCCCTTTACCCGATGACCTGGTCTGTTGCCGAGATTCGAAAATTCCTGAGAAAACCGAAGGACGAATTCGCAATGGGCGAATTCAAGAAGTTCTGGACTTCCCACGTGCTCAGGGAATCGACACATGAACAGATGCATCAGCTCCTGGATGTGGTGGCCGCCAGGTTCGAGGCATACAGGCCGTTCCTGACCGGCACCGGGAGTTCATGGAGCAGAATGGGTCTAACAGGCTGAATCGTGCCTGATTCTATGGGTGGCAGCGCTGCATCAGTTGTTCAAATGAAAGAGTTCTTCCACCGTGTCTGTTCGTTATCGTAGCCAAGTTGCGGTCGTCTGTCACAAGAGCAAGGTTGTTCTGAATTGCTGTTTCTATAGAGCGACAAACAGGACCAGCGGAAAACCGCTTGTACTCGACAGGAAATCCGGAAAATATCCGCATCGCCGCGACGTCAAACTGTCACCCTATACATAGGTCTGGACCCATCGTCAGATCGTTGTGTGGTCAACCTTAACGCCACGCTCCTCCAACATTTCCTCAAGGTCACGATAGCTGATGCCATACCGGCAATACCACCGAACTGCTCAAAGAATGATCTCGCCCCGGAAATGCCGCCACTTGAAATCGCCTGCCATCGGTTCACCCCTTTCGGCCTTAAGAAGCAGAGCCGCGAGGAAAACGCGCAGGGCACCCTGATCAAAGATCTCATGGCCCACTACGGTCTCTCAAAAGCCATCATCTGCCGATACCTCGGATCGAAAGACGACTGACAAAAAATTTTTGCAACAGGGCCATACAACCGGGTCAGACCTCATCACGCGTCAAACATGTGTCCGCCAGCGCCTGAGATATTATTAGAGAAAGGCAAAACTTACTGGTGCTGAAATGGGGGTCTAGACAACTCGGGATCATGGCTCCGTTCCAGCCTACACGATTTTCAATGCCGAATTGAAACCCTCGGACAGCGCATTGTCGTCATCCGGCTCAAGCTCGATTCCCGGCGACCTGCATGTCGCGACATCGCAGCATATTTCAAGAAGTTCGAGTTCGGGCTCGTTGAAGGAATCTCGATCCACAAATGCCCAAAGACTGACCACATAGGCCACTTTCGCGATCTGCGTCTCCTCTTCCGGGGTATGGTGCTGAACGAGGACCGGCGGATTGCCGACGGCATTGCCGTCGATGAGTTGACGATACAGCCAGACGCAGGCGCTTTCCCGTGATTGGTCTTCCTTGCGAGTGGTCGAAATGATTTGCGCGCAAATCGTTTCGCTGACGAACAGCTGGCGAAAACCAAAATACCTCAGCGAAAGTGACAGCGCGAAGTAGAGATTTGAAGCATCACGCTTTTGTTCAGAATGCGTGGAATCTTTCACAGACCTGCGAAGCGTGTCCGGCATGGCAAACCGGTCTTCATGAAAGCTCAGGCCAAGCATCTGTTGAACCAGGGAATCTGCCGCGTGGGTGACCTTGGTCGCTTGCTCGAAAATCTCCTTGGACACGCCTTCAAACGGCTCAGGCAGCGCGACCCGGGCCTTCTCAATGGACAGTTTTGCGCCGCGTCTCAGGACGAGACGAAGACCGCGAAGGGCATCCCTCGTCGCGATGCCCGGATCCGGCGGGCTGGGCAGGGGCATGTTTTTCTCACTCCAATGCGCCGCGGCATATCACTTCGTTGGCGTGGAATCCATGAATCTCCGTGTGGTCTCAAGGTCTTGCACGATGGCCTGCGATCCAAGACCCATTGCATTCTGGGCCGACGACGCTTGGGCCATGCGCACGCATTCTTGAGCGGTGAGACCCAGATGCAGTCCCGTGGCGAAACCGGCGTTGAAACAGTCGCCGCATCCGCACGTGCAGACCACATCAATGTCAAAAGCGGGCGAGTCGAACGACAGGCCTTCCCGGTCGCGATACATGGCGCCTTCCGCGCCAAGGGTCAGCACGACTGCCGCGACACCCTTGTTCAACAGCAGATCGCAAATTCGTTCAAGATCGGTCAAGCCCGACAGGGCCATCGCTTCTTCTTCAGAAGGCAGAAAAAAGTCCGTGTAGGGCAACAGCGGCTCCACGAGTCTGAAATCTTCTTGTGTCGCCGCAAAGACATCGAGCGTGGTCATGCACCCGCGGGCCTTGGCTTCAATCATGAGTTCCAAATTGCGGCCGTTGTCCATCGCGTGCATGAGTCCGACGCCGCCAATATGAAGAATTCTGGTATCCAGGACGGAATCGAATTGCCCGTCTGTGATGAAGAATCCGTCGGTCGCGCCCTTTCGAAGCAAGCCAGGGCGCGCGCCGTCCGGACGTGTGGTCACAATTGAGGACGAGGTCGGCATGTCGGCGACCGGTTCCATGTTGCCCGTGTCAATGCCGAATTGGCTGAGCCGCTGAATCACCCACACCGCCCATCTTGTCGCGTCCGACGCCGCCGACGGCCTGCACTGAAAGGCCGTGTTTGGCGCGCAGAATGGCCGCACTGCCCGCCGCGCCTGAAACGGCAAGAGTCATTTCGTCTATGAAGTTAAGTGTCTCCGCCCGGCGGAATGTCAGTCACCGGACGACCCAAACAGTCAAAGGTGAAAAACCCAACAGGGGTCGATTCCGGCAGGGGGCGAAATGACACTCTAAGCGTTTGGGTTCAGGCCTCTGGGCCACCTGTATTTTCCTGTGAGGTGGATGTGTTCCCATCCGAGTGGCGAGATGTGCCTGAGAAGGTTCTCCGGGATCTCGAGGCCTGCACGCTTTCGTTCCCGGATTGCGCGTCCGAGCTGGTCGGTGTTCCAGTAGATGATGATCGCCGTCAGCAGGTTGAGTCCTGCGATCCGGAAGTGCTGTGCTCCGGACGTCCGGTCCCGGATCTCTCCCTGGCGTCCGATCCGCAGGTCGCTCTTCAGGGCATGATGCGCCTCGCCCTTGTTCAGGCCGGTCTTGCGCGCGATCGCGCTGATCGACAGGCCCTGTCTTTTCAGGCCGTGTGACAAGACAACAATCCTCCGCACTATCACCTGCTCACTGCCTCCTTCGAAGTGGAAAACAGGCGATCCAATCGCCGATTTTGGTCCTGGGGGCATGCCCCCAGGACCAAATCTCAGCCTCTCAGCCGGGCATTTTTACTTCGGCGCTTTTGAGCAGTATTCACCCGGCACTGACATCCCGGACAGACCCCCCGAAATCGCCCCGATCCCGTGCCGATCGGGCCTCGAAACGGGCCATAGCGTCGAGCTGAGGGCCGCTTACCTGGGCAATCACCCGCGAACGCGGCCTGAGAGCCGCCTATAACCTTGTTTGCAAGGCTTTTGCCGTCAGCGGACAGGAAAACATTCGGAGCGAAAGCGACGAATGGTTAATCGTGCCTTCCGAGATTTGCGACGATTTGCGGTGATACGTGTCGGACTTTCCGGCTCAGATCGTTGGGGCGATCGGACGGACGGCGCTCGGGGCCAGGAAAACAAGGGCCGAGCGGAACCGGAGGGTGGCGCTGGAGGGGCCGAACGGTAGGAGTTTGGAAAGCAACGGGAGTGGGTGGAGGGATTTCCACAGGGATGGAGCGGCGACGGCATCGAGGCCGGGACGGTGACGATCCGATGGACGAAGGGCGCGAGGACCGGCCGGGAACGGGGAGGGCCTGGCAGCAGCGGAACGGATGGCATCGAGTTCTGGACTCCGAGTCCGCGGACACCGACGCGGCTGCAGTTGTCCTGGGCGTTGGCATCGAGCCTGGCTTGTCCACATCAGCGCAGGAGACTGGACAGCGACCGGTCGGCAAGGGCGTCCAGATGCGGCCCGTCTTGACGCGAACCCCTCCCCCTGTTCCTCATGTGAAGAAAAGCCTGGCCGGCCGCGATCGCGAGGCGTGGCCGTTCCAGGCGAACCGCTGGCCGCTGCCCCTTGTCACTTTGCAGGCCGGCAAGATGTAGCTACATTAGGATCACAAATTGGAGGGAATCGAGATGAAGGTTGACGCGGTGGTGCGCGCGCGCATCGACACGGCGACGAAGGAAAGGGCGACGGCTGCACTGGCCGCGATGGGGCTTTCGGTGTCCGACGCGATCCGGCTGCTGATGCTGCGGATCGCCGCAGATCAGTGTCTCCCGTTTGACGTGAAGGTTCCTGCCCCGGAGACTGTCGAGGCAATGGAGGAACTGGACGCTGGCAAGGGAGATCGGTTCGAGACTCCCGATGAACTCTTTGCCGATCTGGACATCTGATTGTGCTGGCGCTTGTTCGGTCGACCAGGTTCCGCAAGGACGTGAAGCGAGCCCGGAAGAGAGGCAGGGACATGGGAAAGCTTCGTGAGGCGCTGGCCCTGCTTGCCAGCGGAGCAGGCCTGCCCGAGAGGTATCGGGACCACGCCCTCCAGGGTGACCGGAAGGGATACCGGGACCTGCACATCGAGCCGGACTGGCTGCTCATCTACCGGATTACGGCCGATGAAGTGCAGCTTGCTCGGACCGGTACGCACGCGGACCTGTTCCGGACGTGAAACCGCCAGGGCGTCGCAGACCTTTTCTGAAGCCGGCGAATCGGTGAGACCCCGCCGCTTCATATGTATTGAGCAGGTACATTGGTTTGCACCTGACTTTGGATGTTGCAAATTTCGTCGCGAAGCCTTGTTTCGAGGTCGCCTATATCCACTCTAAGCTCGGTCCGGATTCTGCCCATTTCGCCCCGCGAGGCGCCATTGCCGTCGCTGATATGATCCGCCAACCCGAAGGCCGTGCCAGCAATGGCCGCAAATGCGGTGACGAAACCGAACTTCATGGGCCAATCGCGCTTTAAGGCGACGACAATGGGGGCGCTGAACCGTGCTTCCAAGCTCGCAATCCCTTGGACCGGTTCGTGATTGTCCCGCGCTTTGCTCATGCCGCGCGCCTATGCACGGCCCGCCGCTTGGTCAAGCTTCCGCCGCGAGGCTGGACAGCTGGACGGCGTTGAAGCGTCTTGGGGATCCAAAAGGGACGGAAATCCGGCCGACGCGCATGAGCGGCGAATTGAGCGAGCGCTAGGCCGATCTTCATTCCGCCGCAGCCCTCCTCACTCCTTTTAAGACGTTGAAAACGTGGAGCTTTCTCTCCGCACCGGCCGATTCCGTCTGACTGTTTTGTTGCCATGTAAATTGGTATTTTGTTCAATTTATTCTTGCTTATCAACAATAGAATGCTATATGTGGTGTGTTGCCATGTATAGGAGCGCCCGTTATGGCCATAAGCGTCGACATCATCCCCAACCGGAAGTCGCCCCCCGCGGTTCTGCTGCGCCGCGCCTGGCGCGAGGGGAAGAGAATCCGCCGCGAGACCCTCGCCAACCTCTCGAAGGTTCCGCCGCACATCACCGAGGGGATCGACGCCATGCTGCGGGGCGGCGTCTTCGTCAGGAGCCTCGATGATCTGGTCCGCATCGACAGGGCGCTGCCGCACGGCCACGCGGCGGCGGCGCTCGGGACCATGCGGAGCCTCGGGTTCGAGAGGATCCTCGGGCGGAGGAAAAGCCGGATGCGCGGCCTCGCGATGGCGGCGGCCGCGGCCCGCATCATCGACCCGGCCTCGAAGCTCGCCACAGCCAGGGCCCTTGACCCGGAGACCGCCTCCACCAGCCTCGGGGAGCAGCTCGGCCTCGGGCGCGTCACCGGAAACGAGATGCTGGACATGCTGGACTGGCTGCTTGAGCGCCAGCCCTGGATCGAGAAGAGCCTGGCGAACCGGCATCTCCGGGGCGGAACCCTGGCGCTCTACGACGTGAGCTCAAGCTGGGTCGAGGGAAGGAAATGCCCGCTGGCGGCCTTCGGCCACAGCCGCGACGGAAAGAAAGGCAAAATGCAGATCACATACGGCCTTGTCTGCTCGGGGGACGGAACCCCTGTGGCGGTCGAGGTGTTCAGCGGAAACACCGCCGACCCGGACACCGTCAGAGGCCAGGCGGAGAAGCTGCTCCGCCGCTTCCGGGTTGAGAATCTGGCCCTTGTCGGCGACCGCGGCATGATCACATCGGCCCGCATCAGGGAGGATCTGATTCCTCTCGGCCTCGACTGGATATCGGCGCTCAGGAGCGCCGACATCCGGAAGCTCGCCAAGAGGGGGAAGAACGCGCCGGCGGCGCTGGATCCGGCGGGGCTCGCCGAGGATCAGGTCGCCGAGACCGTGTCCCCGGACTTTCCCGGCGAGCGGCTGCTGGTCTGCCTCAATCCCCGCCTGCGGGAGGAAAGGGCCCGGAAGCGGGAGGATCTGCTCAGAGCGACGGAACAGACGCTGGCTGAGATCGCCGCCGCGGCGGCCCGCCGCCGGCCGGGCCCGAAGAACCGGGAGATGACGGCGAAGGCCCTGGGGCGCAGGGGCAACAGAAAAAAGGTCGAAAAACACTTCAATATTGAGATCCGCGACGGCGGAATGGACTGGAGCCGCGACGCGGCGAAAACCGCGGCGGAGGCGGCGCTCGACGGAATCTATGTGGTGCGCACCAGCCTCGGAAAGGAATCCATCGGCGGCGAGGCGGCGGTGGCGGCGTATAAAAGCCTCGCGCTTGTCGAGCGCGCCTTCCGGACCATGAAGACGTCAGGGCTGAGGGTCCGGCCGTTCCATGTTTACAATGAGGGGCGGGTGAAGGCGCATGTGTTCCTCTGCATGCTCGCCTGGCATGTGGAGCGGAGCATGCGTGAGAAGCTCGCACCCATCCTGTTCGAGGACGATGACCGCGAAGCCGCGCGCGCCGGGCGGTCCACCCCGGTTGAAAAGGCGGAGGTCTCCGAAAGCGCCAAGGCCAAGGCGGCTTCGAAACAGACCCCCGACGGCCTGCCGGTCCACAGCTTCGCAACGCTCATGGCCGATCTCGGAACGCTGACGCTGAACGACGTGTCGCTCCCCGGAAGGCCCGGCAGCGCGTTCCGCATGGCCGCGCGGCCGACCGCGCTCCAGAAAAGGGCCTTTGAGCTTCTGGAGATCAAACCGCCCGGAAATGTTGCCAGTGCCATGGCAGGCTGAAAACCCCCTCCGGCCCGGTCGGCTCTCCAAAAAATCAAACGAAAACAACACGGTGGCCTTGCCCGCGCGGAGAAAACCTGTCAAATCCCGACGTGAAGTTCCGGCTAGGCCTACCGAGTCATGATAAGCAGTGGTTGACCACAGGTCATCTGTTCTGCTGCAAGGCGTGTCTCTGGCCGGCCTCGAAGCCGGTTTCATAACCGGTTTCAATGCCGATTTCGTGGCCGATCACGGCGCTGGTCAGGCGGTTGTAGCCTGTCCACATGGTCTGGCTGCCGGGATCCGGATCATGCTTGCGGTCGCGGAATCCGCCTAGGTGCGCCACCAGGGCGACCGCGTCGCCGAGGCGCTGCGGTGCGGCCATGCCGTGTTTTCGCGCATAGTCACCGAGGAAGTTCAGTTCCGCATCGGTGTACATCAGGTCGGGATCACAATCGGGCACCTGGCGTCCGAGCAGGGTCATCAGCATGATGCGCCATGCGATCACCGCATTGATGGCGATGGCCCGCTGCAGCCGGTCTGCGGTGCGGAACAGCAGGCGCTCCACCCGGCAACCGGATTTCAGGACGCGAAAATAATCTTCAATTCTCCATCTCTGGAGGTAGAACCCCACGATCTCCGCCGCTTCCTTCGCCGAGCCGGCCCTGAGCGTGCTCAGCAGGTGCCACTGCACCGGGGCCTCGTCCTCCCAATGGCATTTCATTAGGCAGGCATGATTTTGACGCCTTTCTGTCCGCGGCGGCAGTCATCTGATTCCACGCTCTTTTTCCGTCTGCGCCGTTTTTTCCGGCTTCCGGGGTTGACATGACCACACCGCTGCTGCATGTTAGGCGCGAATCAGACTGTCCCGCCGGGAGCGCAGCCATGGACCCGCGAATCAAGGCCCTCAAGTCCACCACCTTTTTCGGCCGGCGTTTCACACGGCGCCAGATCGCCGACATTGCGGAGACCGTCGCGATGCTCCCGAACGACAGCCGCAACGAGCTGTCGAAGACCATCTGCGAGCACCTGAGCTGGACCACGCCGAAAGGGGAATACCGCGTTTCGGCGTGCCTGCGTGTTCTCGAGCGCCTTGAGGAGTGCGGGATACTGACCCTGCCGGCGCCGCGCGGCACGGCCGCGAAGTCGCCGCCCAGGCCGGTCGTCCATGTGCGGGCGTCCGACCCGCAGCCGGAGATCGCCTGCGGTCTCGCGGCCCTGGAGCCCCTGGCCCTGGAGGAGGCGGCGTCGCCGGAGGACACCGCCCTGTGGAAAGCGCTCGTGGACCGCTGTCATTATCTCGGCTGTCCCCGGCCCTTCGGGCCGCACATCCGCTGGTTCGTCCGCGACCGGAGCGGGCGGCCCCTGGCCGTTCTGCTGTTCGAGGCGGCGGCGAAGACGCTGCCGGCGCGGGACGAATGGATCGGCTGGAGCGAGGCTGACCGCGGCCGCCGCCTGCACCTTGCGGTGTCGAACAGCCGTTTTCTGGTCCTGCCGTGGGTCCGCGTCGACAATCTGGCGTCGAAGGCGCTGGCGATGGCCCTGCGCGGGCTTGCGGAACGCTGGGAGGCGAACCACGGCTGCCGCCCGGTCCTCTGCGAGACCTTCATCGACCCGACCCGCTTCGACGGCGCCTGCCACAAGGCCGCCAACTGGGAGACGATCGGCATGACGGCCGGAAAGCGCAGCGGGCGCGGCGCCAAGCCGGCCAAGGAGATTCTGGTCCGGCCGCTGGACCCGGAGTTCCGCGCGGTCCTGAAGGGGGAGACGACACCCGGGCCGCGGCCGAAACGCCGCTCTCCCGCCGCCTTTGACGACGGCTTCGCCGCGATGTGGTCCCGGATCGCCGACGCGGCCGCCGACATCGCCGCGCGCCATGACGAAACATGGATGAAGCGGCGCCGGACGCTTAACACCCTGATTATTATGCTTTTCGTGTTCCGCCTGGCACTGTCGCGCGGACAGAAAGGCTACACAACCGTGACCGCCGAGCTGTGGGACCAGTGCCGCCGCCTCGGCGTCGCGCTGCCGCAGCCGGAGCCGGTGGCCATCTCCTCGATCGCCAAGGCCCGGGCCCGCGTGCACGAGGACGTGTTCCGCGAGCTGCACCGCGGGATCCTCGCCCGCGACACGCGCGGACCGGACTGGAACGGGCGCCGGACCTTCGCCGTCGACGGCTCCAAGATCAACCTGCCGCGGCCGCTCGCCGAGGCCGGATACCCGCTCCCGGGCGGCGGCGCCCACTATCCGCAGGGGCTGCTGTCCTGTCTTTACCGCCTCGGCAGCCGCATGCCGGTCGACTTCACCCTCACGTCCGGCGCCGATGAGCGCGCCGCCGCGCGCGCCCATCTCGGCGCCCTCTCGCCCGGCGACGTCGTCGTCTTCGACCGCGGATACTTCTCCTTCGTCCTGCTCCGCGACATGACGGCGCGGGGACTGCACCCGGTGTTCCGCATCCAGCGCAACTCAGCGGCCGGGTTCGACAGATTCCGCGACGGGGACCGCGACGACGCCCTCGTCAGGATCACCCCGGGCAAAAACGCCCTGCGCAGGCTGAAGGCCGCGGGCATCCCGGAGCCGGCCTCCCCGATTGTCCTGCGCCTGGTCCGATACGACATCGGAGAAAGCCGATACGTGCTCGCCACGACCCTCGCCGATACGGAGCGCCACAGCCGGAAGGACCTCTCGGAACTCTATCACGGACGGTGGGGAATCGAAGAACTGTATAAGGTCTCGAAGCATGTCATCAAGGTGGAGGAGTTCCACGGCAGAAGCGAGCGCGGCGTCCGCCAGGAGCTCTGCGCCCACTTCAACCTGATCGCCATGGCGCGCCTGTTCACGAACCGCGGAGACGCCGCGCTCGACGAAGCGCACGAAGGCGATCTGCCGAAGATGCGGACGAACTTCACAAACGTGCTGGCCATGCTGGCCGGCAGCCTCGAGGAGCTGATCCTGACGCAGACGTCGGCGCTGGCCGACGCTGTGAGCCGCGTGGCCGACTCGGTTCTCGCGGCCCGGGCGCGGCTGCGGCCGGGACGGTCATTCCCGCGCCGGTCAAGAAAACCCGTCGGAAAGTGGCAGCGGAGACGACACCAGACCGCGTGACCTGAAACCGAACCTTGCCGGAAAGGGGCGAAACCGCCCCGGAAATGGCGCGCCCACTTAAGGAAATGACGCCGAATCATTAAGGAAATGCCATTGCTCGTCCTCCGGCGGGTCGGTTTCAATGATGTGCACCCCCGACACCGTGACAGCTTCGCCGCCGGGGATCGTCGCCGGCAGGACCACGCGGCGGAACCGCAGTTCACACTGCGCCAGACGCTTCCGGCGCATCGGGCGCGCCGTCTTCCTGCTGGACTTGGGACGTGCCGTCAGTCCCGCAATCTCGACCGCGATGCGGCCGTCGGCCGCGCCCCCGCCCAGCGTCTCGAACAGCTTTGGACGCGCCTTGCCCAGCACACGGTCATGCTTCGCCCGGACCAGCAGTCCGACACGCGGGCTCCTGCGCTGGGCAGCGAACAGTTCGCAGAAGTCCGCCTCCCGGTCACAATAGTAGGAAAGGTCGTAGCCGGCGCAAAACGCCCGCCCGTTGCCGGAGAGGATCATCACGCGGACTGCGGAATCAACGTCAGCTCTCTGAACGGCGTCCGCAAGTTCTGCCGGAATATCATCGTCTATGGCATTCAGCACATCCGGTCGGTTTAGCGTTATGCGCGCGATGCGGCCATCCTTTTCAAACAACACCTTGTCCATGCCAGCTTCCCTTTCAGTCGGCGAAACCGCCGATCTGCGGTCTTTCCTTCAGACCGACGCGGTCAATCCGCCGTCCACACGGATGTTCTGGCCAGTGATATAGCTCGACGCGTCACTGACAAGGAAGGCGACGGCCTCAGACAGCTCACGCGCCGCCCCGTACCGCCCGGCTGGGATCCGCTGCCGCCTTTCCTCCACTTCGGGGAGAGTGTCCATAAAGCCGGGAAGCACATTGTTCATCCGCACGCCATCGGCGGCATAACGGTCGCTGAAGAGCTTGCTGTAACTGGCGAGTCCGGCGCGGAACACTGCCGAAGTCGGGAAATCCGGATCCGGTTCAAAGGCGGCAAAGGTCGAAATATTAACGATTGAACCGCCGCCTTGAGACAGCATGATCGGAGTCACCAGGCGCGCCATCCGGATGACATTGAGGAGGTAATGGTCCATCCCAAGATGCCAGTCACGATCACTGATCTTGTCGATTTCACCTTTCGGGCCGTGTCCGGCGCAGTTAACGACCCCGTCGATGCGTCCGAACTTATCCATCGCGGCCGCTACAAAACCGCTGAGATCGTCTGGCTTGAGATTTGATCCTGTATACCCCAGACCGCCGAGTTTATTTCCCAGCGCCTCCCCCTTGCCAGACGCCGACATCACGCCGACCCGATAACCGGATTCAAAAAGCTTGTGTGCGGCATCGGCCCCGATGCCGCTGCCACCCGCAATCACGAGAGCCACATTGTCAGACATTTCCCGTTCCTTCTTGATGTTTGACGAAAGGTTGGGTCAGCGGCATCTGTTGGACTCGCCGTGCGAGGTCAAGCCCATACTGCGCACAGGCAACGGTGATCACACGCACCCGCTTCCGGCCGCAGAATGCGAGCCCTGAACGTGTCACGGCTTGTGCCGTCGCCCGGCGGCAAGCAGGCGCAGCCTCAAACTGAGCCCAAACTCAAACCGGCCAAACACCAGACTGGCGGCAATCGGCCTGGAAGGCACATGAACAGGATTGACAATCTCCTCTTATTCCTGGTCCGGGGAACGCTGTTTGGTTTGATCGCCGCTGCCTGCGGTGATTCGGCGGTTCTGTTTTTCCGCAACCTCATTGACACAAGGCTTGGCGGACCGGATTTTTTCGCGGAATTCGACCGGCTCGGCGAGGAGGCTGCTGCGGCCAAGACAAAGCTTCAGGCCATCATTAAGATGAACATGGCTGAAGTTGTGGCGGCGGCCGCCGATGTCAAAACGCTTCGGGCCGAAGTGCCCGAGAACTGCAGCGATGCGGAAGCGGCCGCGCCGCACGTTCGGCACGGGCGTTCAGGCTGGAGGCAACGCCGCTGTAGTTCTCTGATAGTTTGGCTGCGGCCGAGGCGTCGATTGTTCAGTTGGAGAACTCGCGCCAGACCGGTCCCGTCGAATCGTCTGCGGATGATTTGCATTCCCAATCGCAGGATATCCATATCCATTTGGAAGTGTTGCAAGCCAACGCGGCGTTATCGGCTGACCGCCGGACTTGCCGTTTCCACCGCCGTCCCGACTCTCGTGCGATTTGCACATAGTGCCCGTTCTGGAAGCTGAGCGCAGAATGGGCAGAGCAGCGTGGCGTGCGCCGCGCGAGATTTGACCGGGCACGACATCCATCGTCACCGAGACAACCAAGCCAGTTCAATTCTTTGGCGCAAGCGTCCGACTTGTACCGGGTGTCAATCCCGCATGGCACCAGCAGGCGGCTTCAACCGGCGGAAGTGATTCTTTTGCATTCTGCCGGGTCGCTTGAAGCGGCAAAAACGCCAACGCCATTTTTCCACGGAACTCGCTCGAATCGAGGCGCAGCCCTGAGGTGACCGGGCACCAAATCCGCATGGAGAATCGAAATCGATCAGGTTTTCGGTTTGGTGACAGCGAGGCTGGTTTCAATCTGCCGAAAGTTTGGCGTCGAACCCTCTCTGACTGCATGTGTCGCTGGATCGGTTCGTTGCCCAGGCACGAAACAACGTCGGCATCAGCCAGTTTGGCTCAATGCCAGCGAAACGGTCGAAGAAACCGATTGCCAGATTGATGTCCTCGCTCATGTTTTCTTTGAACGACCACCAGCAAGTCAGATCGTCCATGCTGGGCGGCAGATTGTTTTCGAAATCGAAGTCCTGCTCCAACACTGCCGCCCTGATGTTGAGGCACAGGGCTGCGTAAAGATACCCCTCTCGGGCCGGAAATGGGCTGGGTTTGATCCATCAGCGTCTGGCGGCATATGCGTGGCTTTGGCCGGCTCCGCACTGATCAATTCCCGCAACATCAATCCGGCGACGAAATTCACATAGTCTGGTTTTTCCTGTTCCAGAATTGGCAGGCGTGCTTCAAACGCGGTCAGCCAACTCAAAAAGCACTCCGCAGATCCTTGTCATCCACTTCAAAACTCACGCCGGTTTGTTCAGAAAGCAGACCGGCCTGGCGGCCGAAGGTCTCGAAAAACCACCGCAAGCGACGTGCTGACCTACGAAGGGTCAGTTTTCCCGGGCCATTTGGCATGACACTCGGGATCATTGCTTCGTTCCGGCCTACACGATTTTCAATGCCGAATTGAAAGCCTCGGAGAGCGCATTGCCGTCATCCGGTTCAAGCTCGATTCCCGGCGACCTGAATGTCGCGACATCGCAACATATTTCCAGGAGTTCGAGCTCGTCGAAGGAATCCCGATAAACAAATGCCCAAAGACTGACCGCATAGGCCACTTTCGCGATCTGCCTCTTTTCTTCCGAGGTATGGTGTTGAACGAGGACCGGCGGATTGCCAACGGCATTGCCGTCGATGAGTTGGCGATACAGCCAGACGCAGGCACTTTCCCGCGACTGGTCTTCCTTGCGCGCGGTCGAAACGATTTGCGCGCAAATCGTTTCGCTGACGAACAGCTGGCGAAAACCAAAATACCGCAGGGAGAGTGAAAGCGCGAAGTAGAGATTTGAAGCATCGCGCTTCTGCTCGGAATGCGTGGAATCTTTCAGAGACCTGCGGAGCGTGTCCGGCACGGCAAAGCGGTCTTCGTGAAAGCTCAGGCCAAGCATCTGTTGAACCAGGGAATCGGCCGCGTAGGTGACCTTGGTCGCTTGCTCGAAAATCTCCTTGGACACGCCTTCAAACGGTTCAGGCAGCGCGACCCGAGCCTTCTCAATGGACAGTTTCGCGCCGCGTTTCAGGACGAGGCGAAGACCGCGAAGGGCATCTCTCGTCGCTATGCCCGGATCCGGCGGGCTGGGCAGGGGCATGTTTTCCTCACTCCAATGCGCTGCGGCATATCACTTCGTTGGCGTGGAATCCATGAATCTCCGTGTGGTCTCAAGGTCTTGCACGATGGCCTGCGATCCAAGACCCATTGCATTCTGGGCCGACGACGCTTGGGCCATGCGCACGCATTCTTGAGCGGTGAGACCCAGATGCAGTCCCGTGGCGAAACCGGCGTTGAAACAGTCGCCGCATCCGCACGTGCAGACCACATCAATGTCAAAAGCGGGCGAGTCGAACGACAGGCCTTCCCGGTCGCGATACATGGCGCCTTCCGCGCCAAGGGTCAGCACGACTGCCGCGACACCCTTGTTCAACAGCAGATCGCAAATTCGTTCAAGATCGGTCAAGCCCGACAGGGCCATC
This sequence comes from Paracoccaceae bacterium, assembly GCA_965221935.1. Taxonomy (GTDB): domain Bacteria; phylum Pseudomonadota; class Alphaproteobacteria; order Rhodobacterales; family Rhodobacteraceae; genus JAPOXR01. The sequence goes on along the minus strand of CBDCSZ010000008.1, from coordinate 195,287 downwards.
GCTTCTTCTTCAGAAGGCAGAAAAAAGTCCGTGTAGGGCAACAGCGGCTCCACGAGTCTGAAATCTTCTTGTGTCGCCGCAAAGACATCGAGCGTGGTCATGCACCCGCGGGCCTTGGCTTCAATCATGAGTTCCAAATTGCGGCCGTTGTCCATCGCGTGCATGAGTCCGACGCCGCCAATATGAAGAATTCTGGTATCCAGGACGGAATCGAATTGCTCGTCCGTGATGAAGAATCCGCCGGTCGCGCCCTTTCGATGCAAGGCAGGGCGCGCGCCGTCCGGACGTGTGGTCACAATTGAGGACGAGGTTGGCATGTCGGCGACCGGTTCCATGTTGCCCGTGTCAATGCCGAATTGGCTGAGCCGCTGAATCACCCACTCGCCCATCATGTCGCGTCCGACGCCGCCGACGGCCTGCACTGAAAGGCCGTGTTTGGCGCACAGAATGGCCGCACTGCCCGCCGCGCCTGAAACGGCAAGCGTCATTTCGTCTATGAAGTAAGTATCTCCGCCCGGCGGAATGTCAGTCACGGGTCGACCCAAACAGTCAAAGGTGAAAAACCCGACAGAAGTGTAATCAAAGGTCATGGCTGCCTCACCTGACTTGCTGTGTTGGGACTCGAGAAGAGCACACGGGAAGCGTCTGACATAGCGACTGCAAACTATCCACGATTCGAACAAAAAACACGATCGCACTTGAGGCGGTACGTCCGTGTTGCGACCAGCAATTGTGGCCCTCCCGGAAGTCTGCGCAGTCGGAACAAATGTGATTATAGAAAATTCACGGTACAAAAATCGCGGCCGTTAAAGGCTTGCAATCAGGCAGGTCTGCAAGTTCAAGAACAACTGTATTGACTTCAATTCGGATGTTCTGCCATTAAATCTGCAATTGGTGGAGTGCGCCATGGTTTCAAATGTTGCGTTGACAGGGCTGGCGGCAGAACTGGCGGCGCGTGAGGAAAGCGGCCGGCCAATTCGGATCGGATTGATCGGCTCGGGCGAGATGGGCACGGATATCGTGTCGCGCGCATCGATGATGGCCGGAATTGACGTCGCCGCCATTGCCGAATTGCGCCTGGACTGCGCCACCAGAGCAGTGGAGATCGCGTACCGTGAATCCGGGCATTCGCAGATTGTGACGTCGACGGACGCACTCAATAAGGCCATTGAAGGCGGCAAGGTGGGCATCGTGGACGATGCGCACAAGCTTATGGAGAGCGGCCTTGTTGATGTGGTGGTCGAGGCAACCGGCCTGCCAGGTCTCGGCGCGGAATTTGGCCTGGAAGCCATGTGCCAAGGCAAGCATCTGGTGATGATGAATGTCGAGGCCGATGTCACAATCGGAGCATACTTGAAGGCGTGGGCGGACAAGCTGGGAGTGGTCTACTCGCTCGGAGCTGGCGACGAGCCATCTGCCTGTATGGAGCTGATAGAGTTCGTGACCGCCATGGGCCATAGAATTGTGTCGGCGGGCAAGGGCAAGAACAACCCGTTGAATGTGGAGGCAAGGCCAGACGAATACATGGCGGAAGCGGACGCCCGGGACATGAGCGTGCGAATGCTGGTCGAATTCGTCGACGGGTCGAAAACCATGGTGGAAATGGCCGCCATCGCCAACGCGACCGGACTTGTGCCCGACAGACCGGGCATGCACGGGCCTTCCGCCGGTCCGGGCGAACTTGCGACCACACTCATTCCGCAAAGGGATGGCGGGATACTGAGTGAAGGCGGACGGGTCGACTATTCGGTCGCAAAGGGGCTTGCGCCGGCTGTTTTTGTGATTGCGGAGGCCGAACACCCCCGGATTTGGCAGCGGATGACAGACCTGAAGATGGGCGTCGGTCCCTACTTCCCGTTCATACGCCCTTATCACCTTACATCGCTGGAAGTGCCGCTGACTTGTGCAAAGGCTGTCTTGCACGGAAAGGCGGATATGGTTCCACTAGACCATCCTGTCGCCGAGGTCTGTGCATTGGCGAAAAAGGAACTTGCGGTCGGGGAACGCCTCGACCAGATTGGCGAGTACTGTTACCGCGGCTGGATTATGGAAGCTGAAGAAGCAAATTCCTCGGCTGCCATTCCATGCGGATTGCTTGCCGGGGCCATTGTAACCGCGCCAATCCGGAATGGTGAGCTCATCACATACAAGAACTCGACCCCACCCGCAGATTCCAAGCTGGTGCAGCTCCGAATGCTGCAGGATCAGATGAATTGCGGCTGCTGAAAGCCCGGGAGTGATCGATGAACGCGCAGGCGACCGTAAACGAGCCGTTTGTGCTCAGAAAGTTTTCTTCGGATGAACTCAAGAATGCGCTGCGAACGATGTGCCTCATCCGAAGTTTCGAAGAGGGTGCCGAGAATTGCTACATGCGCGGTCTCATCCACGGCACCATGCATCTCTCAATCGGCCAGGAAGCCAGCGCGGTGGCCAGCTGCCTGCAGCTGGCGGAAGATGACCAGATAACGTCCACACATCGTGGGCATGGGCATTGCATCGCCAAGGGCGCCGAGGTCTCGCGCATGTTTGCCGAGTTCTTTGGAAAGGAGAGCGGTTACTGCAAAGGCCGCGGAGGTTCGATGCATATTGCCGATTTCAAGAAAGGCAACCTTGGCGCGAACGGAATTGTGGCGGGCGGAATTCCGATTGCGGTTGGCGCGGCCCTGACATCCAAACGCCTGAAAACTGGAAGAGTCGTTCTCTGTTTCTTTGGAGATGGCGCCAACAATGAAGGAGCTTTTCACGAGTCACTGAACATGGCATCAGTCTGGCGACTCCCCGTCATCTTTGTCTGTGAGAACAACCAGTATGGCATGTCCATGTCATTCAATCGTTCTACGGCCGCAGGGAGCGTTTCGAGTCGCGCTGCCAGCTATTCCATGCCCGGTGTTACAGTCGACGGAAATGACTTCAACGCCGTGGCGGAGGCGGTCGATGCAGCCGTCAAAAGGGCGCGCGCAGGCGATGGTCCAAGCCTAGTGGAAAACCTGACCTACCGGTGGCGCGGCCATTCCAGGTCCGACCGCAACCGCTACCGGACAAAGGAAGAAATCTGCGAGTGGAAGATCCGAGACCCGGTCGCGCGCTTTGGAAAATTCCTGGTCGAACACTCGGTGCTGGCCGATGACGAGATCATGTCGGTCGAAACCGGCGTGGAGGCGGAAATCAGGGCCGCCATCGAATTCGCACAATCAAGTCCAAGCCCAAGGCCCGATGACGTCTCCACAGACGTTTATACGGTGGTCAGGCAATGAACACATTCGCTGAGGAAGGTAGTGGTGATCTCGTCGAAATGTCGTATTCAGAGGCGATCAGGGACGCGCTGGACACGGCTCTCGATTCTGACGAGAGGGTGATATTGATGGGCCAGGACATCGGTGTGTATGGCGGAGCGTTTCAGGTTACCCGTGATCTGGTTCACAAATACGGCGAAGACCGTGTCATGGATACGCCGATTTCTGAACTGGGCGGCGCCGGCATCGCCGTCGGCGCAGCGATGACCGGTCTGCGGCCCATCTTCGAGTTCCAGTTTTCCGATTTCGCGACCCTGGCAATTGAGCATATTGTCAATCAGGCCGCAAAGATCCGTTACATGCTCGGTGGAGAGGTCTCCGTTCCCTTGGTCATGAGATTTCCGTTTGGCTCCGGAACGGGCGCGGCCGCACAGCACAGTCAATGCCTTGAAGCCTGGTTCGCGCATGTTCCCGGACTCAAGGTGATTCTGCCGTCGACGCCGCATGATGCCAAGGGAATGCTGTTCGCAGCCCTCGATGATCCTGATCCTGTGATGTTCTTCGAGCACAAATTACTTTACAAAACCAAAGGCTTGGTTCCCCGGAACCGGTACAAGGTGCCGATCGGAAAGGCCGAAGTCAGACGCGAGGGCAGCCACGTTTCGATCGTCTCCACATCAATCATGGTTCACAAATCCATCGCCGCCGCCGAGCAGCTCGAGCGGCAAGGAATTTCCGCGGAAGTTATAGATCTGCGCACAATTCGTCCGATAGACCGAGAGACAGTTTTTGCGAGCGTCGAGAAAACCTCCCGGCTGGTCTGTGTTTATGAAGCAGTCAAGACCCTTGGAATTGGAGCGGAAATCAGCGCCATGGTTGCCGAGAGCCACGCGTTTGATTTTCTGGATGCTCCTATTCTGAGGCTCGGAGGCACGGAAAACCCAATTCCCTACAACCCTGATCTGGAGAAAGCCTCGGTTCCCCAGGTCGATGACATCGTCACGCAGGTGGCCGACCTTGTGAAGGGTAACATCTAGCCATGCCGATAGAGGTCATCCTGCCAAAGGTCGACATGGACATGTCGACCGGAACAATAGCGGGATGGCATAAGTCAGAGGGCGAGTTTGTCCAGAAAGGTGAGTCTCTCTTCGATATCGAAACCGACAAGGCCGTGATGGAAGTTGAAAGCCCGGGCACTGGAACCTTGTCATTCGTTTCTGCTCAGAAAGGCGACGAGGTTTCGGTTGGTCATGTGGTTGCGCTGTTGTTTGAGGAGGGTGAGGAAGTCACCGCTCCGGCGCAGTTCTCAGGCGCGTCCGAGACGCCGGTCACTGACGAGACCGGGGGGCCGCAGCCACGAACTCGAACACCCGGTACAACTGAACAAACATTGCCAAAGGAGACGTCCACGCGCGCGACGCCATTGGCTCGGCGGGTTGCCGGCATGTTGGAAATTGAACTGCGGTCGGTAAGGGGATCAGGTCCAAGAGGACGAATAAGCGTTTCCGACGTTGCGGCATCAGTTAAACAGGATCTCAAGCCTCCGCCCATTCCAGCGGGTGCTGGTCCAGGAGCGAGCCGGGCTCGAAGGACCGCGGATAGTCTAGGGCTGGCCTATTCGTCGGAACCTGTCAGCAAGATGCGCTCGGCGATCGCGTCACGGTTGACCGCGTCCAAAAGCACTGTGCCGCACTTTTGCCTGCATGCGGATGTTGAACTGGACGCACTTCTCGCCTTTCGGTCCCAAATCAACGCGGCGATGCAAAGCGCCAGCGCAAGGAGAGTGTCAATCAACGGTTTGCTCGTCAAGTCATGTGCAACGGCGCTTCACATGGTTCCGGAAGCAAACGTGTCTTGGGATGGTGATCAAGTCATTAGATATGAGGACGCGCATATATCCGTGGCCGTTGCTGTTGATGGCGGGATTGTTACGCCAGTCTTGAGGTATGCTCAGACCAAGAACATGCAAACGATTACGGTCGAACTCGGCGAACTGGTGTCGCGGGCGCGGGCCGGGCGGCTGCCGGACAGTGACTGTCAAGGAGGGTCGTTTTCAATTTCCAACCTTGGAATGTACGGTGTGAAGTCATTCGATGCAATTATCAATGCGCCCGAGAGCATGATTCTTGCAGTCGGGCAAGGCAGTCGTCAGTTCATTCCGGATGACGAAGACCAACCGAGAGCGGCAACGATCATGAACGTATCTCTTTCTTGCGATCACCGGGTTGTGGACGGCGTGCTCGGCGCCAGGTGGCTCCGCTCATTCAAGATGATTGTCGAGAGTCCGACTGCCATGATTCAGGCATAACCATCAAACCGAAGTCCGCAACCGAAGTGTCTGCGGGCGCTTGGGCCTGGGTCCGGCGGGAATGACGGAAATGGGTTTCGGGGACAATGCGGATACTGTGGCCGAACACAACATGTTTGGTTCAAGCGAGATCATACTGTGCCCTCACGCGGTGCGGGAAAAGCGCATGCCGCAATATGGGCTTGCCGGAGGTGTCATGTTGCGCCCGAACTGGAGCCAGCGGTCATATTGCATCGCGCGAACATCATCGCGGGAAATGTGCAAACGGCGATTGTGTGGACGACAGGACGACATAGGTCTCCATCGCTCGATCGAAAAAAATTGGATCTAGTCCTTGAGCCTGCAAAAGGCATCTCTTGCGATTTGCAAGTCAATCACATGGAAGCGGCAGTCTTGTTTCAGGATCAATTGATGGAATCACAGGATCGCCGCCATGACCATCGCCGGTGTGCGGCGGCATACAGCATGCGGAGTTCAAGGACGGAAAGCGCCCTTTGGCCTGCAGTCAAACAAGGAAAAGCGATAAAGGCGATACAGCCACAAGCGACAACCTGCTGTTCAATATGACCATTCAGAACACGGCTTCGCCAAATTAACAACGCGCAAAGGAAAACATGAAACAGTGACTGATGTCAGTAAGATGCAGCCCAGACATGTTGTTGACCGGCAGAGTGTCGAAACCGCCGTTGGCAGCAGGGACCCCTTGCAAGACCTGCGTATCCGGGCTGCCTGGTTGTATTATGTGGAGGGATTCACCCAGAAGGAAACCGCGCAACAGCTGGGCATCAATCGTGTTCAGGTCACACGATTGCTTGCGGAAGCAAGGAAGAGGAGTGAAGTCCGAATCCGAATTGACGCGGACATTTCATCAATTGTGGAAATCGAGCGCAGTCTTGAGCAGAAATTCGGAATAAACAGGGCCTTGGTCGCGCCGATTCCCCACGAAGGCGCTGACCCTACCAAGGCAATTGCATTTCTCGCCGGCCAGTTTATCTCCGGCCATGTCCAATCCGGAATGAAGATCGGTGTTGGATGGGGCAAAACCCTGTATGCGTCGTTGCCCTACATTCGCGGCCGAGAACTCCAAAACGTTGGAGTCATCTCACTGCTAGGCGGCATTTCACAGGCGAAAAGGTTCAATCCAGCGGAATTTGCCTGGCAGTTTGCAGAGTTGTTTAACGGTGAAGGCTATCTGGTGCCCGCACCCGCATTGGTGGACAGCCCAGAGACCAAGCATGCGCTGCTGGAACGGTGTGGCATAAACCAAGTGTTTGAATTGGCTAACAATCTTGATGTTGCATTTCTGAGTGCAGGTGGAATTGAGGGGCTGACCACCTCTTACAGGCTCGGCCACGTCACCGAATCTGACCGCCAGAGCCTTGCCAAGGCCGGCGCCGTGGGTGACTTGCTCTACAATTTCATCTCGGAGGACGGAACGCTGGTCGACCACAACGTGAATTCCCGGGTTGTATCGGTGAACCTTAACCAACTCGAGAATGCACGGGAACGTGTCCTGATCTCAGGCGGGCCAGAGAAAGTTAAGGTTCTTCTAGGGTGCATGAGATTGCTCAAGCCCACGGTCTTCATTTCGGATGAGATCACCGTCAAAGCCATGCTGTTGGCGGCGGCGTAAGGCGCTGCTGATCACAGCAGGGCCGTCGGAAGGTTTCTTTCACCCGCACCGAAGAGCAGCGGCGTCTTTCAGGAACGGCTTGGAAAGGCAGAAAAATCAGGCAATTCAATATCTGCCACCTGGATGCCCCGGTTGTCGACGGCGACCGTAAAGAGACCCATCTTGTTAGCCAGATGAAGCTGGGCCGGGTTGGAGCCAAGGAACAGAATCTCCTCCGTCGACTCGCCGAAATGAAGTTGATCGAGTGGCTTGGACAAGACTTCAACAGGTCCGGATTCACAGGCAATGCCAAGCAATTCCGGCAAGTCCGACAGATGCCGTTCGAGCTGGCTGGTCACGATCGTCAGCGAGGCGCCTTCATCAAGCAGTTCCTGAAGCGCATTCCTAGCATTGTCGTCCGCATGCAGTTTCCGCCGCGCCCTTTGGTTCAGCCCCTTTTCAAACAGCTGACTGGTGTTTCCGGGGCAGATCTGACCCTTGCGCAGCGCGATGTCGGTTAACGCTGCTGCCAGCGGCCGGTCGGCAAGGCGTTCAAGTTCGTTCTCAGAGGCCGAAAAGCCATGGCTGGCAATTGTGTCTGCCAGTTCTTCGATCACGATGGCGCGGGAGTTGCAAATTGTTGAAAGATCGACAATCGCGCGTCTGATACTGCCTGGAAGCGCCGGCCGGGCCATGTTCGCAACAGCTGCATTCCGAAAGGATGGAGAATCGTACCCGCCCCGGACCAGCCGCAGCTGACGAAGGTTTTTGGACTGTTGCCGGCCGGGCGGCCAAGATTCGGCTGGCATTTGCCGGTTCGGTTCCGGCCCTGCGAAAAGCTGAAGGTATGCAGCGGCAATCCCGGGTTCTTTGACGGCGTCTTCATGGAAACACTGCCAGCTTTGCAAGTCGTCAAAGGCTGGACCTGCGCCGGCATCCTCATCAAATTCCTGCCGCAGCACGGCCTGCCGAACGCTCAGGCAGAAGGCGACATGAACATAGCCTTCTGGCCAATAGGAAGCAGGAGAATCCGCAGCTGCACTTGCATTCGCGCCACGGGCCGCCAGCGGCGCGGACTGAAGCAATTTGTTCAGCATCAAACCTGTGGAAAGATCGACGATACGGCGCCTTTCGGCGCCATCGGACGGTTTCTGGCGTTCGAGCGCGTCGCTCCACTCCAAGTGCGCCTCTGTCAGGCAGGCCGTGTCGACGTCAAAGCCGATTCCGGTCTCATGAGTGACTGCGGAGACCTGTTCCAGATACACGCGGCGAAACCAGCGAAGGCGCTTGATGGAACGCTCGACTTCGATGTCGCTTCGGTGCAACGATTTCAAAGCGGACAGAGGCATCGGTTTTCCTCAATCAGCCGCACCCATTCCGCCAAGGCGGCTCAATCATGCGGGGCACCGGCAACACGTCCCTCTGTTCACAACAGAGTGTATGCCGCGCATCAACGCCTCATCATGTAAGCTGGTCACATTCACCGCGGCTGTCCCGTCGTTCAGGCTATCGGCATCGTCGACGCGGGAACAATTGTAATCTGGGAAATACATGATTTAAAGACCGCCAAGCGGCTTGGCGGCCAATCGGCATCCGAGTGTTTCTTGGCGTGTTTGCGTGTGTTGGCGAGGCGCGGTTCCGGACCCAGTCCAGGACCTCCGGCCGCGGGGTCGAATACTCCCCGAACAACGCGCGGTCATAGCCCTCGAGCTCGAACCCGTATCCTGTCCCACCATGTAGGGACCCAGCGCGTAGCCGAGCGCACGCAGACGGGCTGCGAGTTCGTTCCGGTAAGGGGCGCCGTTGATCCGGGAATCGCCTGCCGCCAGTGCCGCCAGCGACACCGATTTCGGCGCCTGTATGGTCATGTCGGCACACGAGCGGTGGTCGCGCTCCCCGTCTTTGATGTGCCCGAGCACCCCTTGTCCGTTCCCGGCCTTTGCCCGCGAGGACCGCCCCAAGGCGGAACAGGCGCCATTATCCCGCAGACGGAGGGCCTCCGCGCCCCTTCCGTGCCAACTGCTTGTCTTCCGGTGCTCCAGATCGTCTTTCGCGTCGTAGCCGTACTTCTCGAACGGGGATATGCCCGAAAGTTGGTAACGGCCACTTTCAGGCATATCCATTTTGCTGGGCGCAATAGGCACCAATTACTGACAATAGGATTGCACGCCTTGCTTGTATGAATACTGTGCTGGCCTAGACAACCTCACGGTAGAACCCAATGGTTCGATGGCAAAGATCGCACCAAGCGGAGAGAAAGGGACTCGCTTATGAGAATCGAAACCCGGAATGTCGAATCCGGAAAAAAGTTCTCGGCCGAAGCGCCAGAGCTCGACAAGGATGCCATCAACGAATTCTTCAACGTCTTCAGTCTTTCTGAAGAGGAAATGAAGGGCTGGATAAACCAGTTGGACATCCCGGCAGACGCCAAGGCCATCCTGCACTAGATTGGTCAGACGAGCATTCGTGGCGGCCAGATGATTATCAAGATCGGCCGGAAAGTTCTGGAAGTCGTCTGTATTCTTTTGCGTGAGTTTCCCAATGCCACATTCGGTCTCATATTCGGGGCCGTGGCTGGCTTACTTGTAGCCTCCATTCCTGTAATCGGTTTCGTTATAGGCCCTCTGGTCACGCCACTCGCAATGGCGTTTGGCCTGTCTTCCGGTTTCTTTGAAGACATCCAGGACAAGAAAATGAAACGGCGCGTAATGGAAGCGACGGCATCCTTCGAAACACTTCGGACCAAATAGTTCATAACCATGACAGGAAGTTCCACCACGGAACCGGAAGATCAACCCTCGGGAGGCTGGAAAGATCAGTTGGACTCGCTGGAGATCCCCTCGGTCATAAGGGATGAGCGAGCCTTTAAGGTTCAATTGGGCATCGGCGAGGACGCCTTTGCTACTCTTCGTATTCGAAACTGGCTGGCTGGGGTTTGGGACGTTTCCGACGTCGCAGTTGCGGGAGGAGCTGTTGCTGGCACCAACTTTGTAGCAACAACCTTCTTCGCTTCTGCTTTCGCTGGAGGGATTCTTGGGCTGTTTGGATTGGGTGCTGCAACAGCGGCAACGCCCATTGGATGGGTTATCACGGCAGGTGCCTTCACAGGATCTGCTTATTGGTTCATCAGGAGAAAAGTATTGCGACAGGCTGGGGAACTGGTCGAGGTTGTTCCAAAGTTCATGAATGCTCCCATTGATGTCCTGGCTCTGGCCCTGCTCGACTTGATGATTCCCCTTGCGCTTAAGATTGCTGCTGTGGATGGTGAGGTTCATCAAGCGGAGCGGGACAAGATTGAGAATCATTTTGTAAATACGTGGGGCTATGAGCCGGAGGTTGTAAACTTTGCCAAACGGTTCTTTGAGGAAGACCTGGTCAATTTCGAATTCAAGGTCGTAGCCAAGACCCTGGTTGAATTTGCAAGGCAGGAACCGGACTGCAAATTTGAATTCATGATCAAGTCGATCATGAAATTTCTCCGCGAATTGAGTGAGGCCGATGGAATAGTTCACGAGAACGAGGAATTTGCACTGAATGAACTTCATCGTGTCTTCAAGAAGCATCAAAGCTTGTTCTGAGCTTGCAGTTACTTGAGTGAACGGAAGCAAGAAAAAATCCGTGCTGCGGCAGAGGATTCCCGGCATTCCTGCCATTCCGGAGAACTCAACCACTAGGTTTCCGGGACTTCGCCTGAGAGGCCGTTTTTTTGCCCAAAGAGCAACGGAAACGGTTCTGCGGACTCAAATCAGGCAGCGTTTCGCTCACCTCGCGGACGCTGTGAAAGGGAATTTTACAGGAGTCCGCAGGTTCAGCCGGATTTAATGGAAACCGGTAATGTGAACAATAATTTAGCCAATTCTGGAACAAGGAATTGATGAAAAAAAGAGAGCTCGTGAGTTTGCCGCCTTGTGGAATGATCCAGACAAATGGCATTCTTACGGTCGGGCAATCCATACAAGGACGCTGTGCGAAGAAGTGAACTTGAAGATCGATAGTTTCGAAAAAGACGTTGGGTTATTTAGAACAATTAGAGATTACTTTGAGCTATTGCGCGATTGCATGCACCGAGGAGATTTGCTCTCCTTTGTCCATACAAAGGGGTAATTCTAAGATGGACAAGAAACTGAAGGATGTGAATTTGCGAGAATCCGAGATCTTGAAGCACAACAAGAAGATAGATGTTAGAGCGGTTGGTGCGCAAAATGAGTTGGAGCGCCAGTTAAAGGACCTTGGCGTGGAAGCTAAACCGGAATTTAAATTAGAGCCGCCCTTAGGGCGTGGAGAATCAAGGTTGTGCGGCCACAATTCTTAGTCGAAACTTCCGGCTGATTTCTCCCTCCCGGCATTCCATTGGCTCCTGAATCGACACGTTCATTTGCGGTCGGTCCAAGGGTTTTGTCGGGATTAGTTTTGCCATTTAAAGATCGAAGCCATGCTCTGCGGCGGCGATGTCAACGCCAACCGTTGCTCGCAGCCGGCCATCCTGTTGCGAGAGGCCTGGCGGTAGGAAAAGGGCCGCCGTGGGAGAATTGTCGCCAATCTCACGAATGGTCCGTCGGCGGCCTGTGGACAGCAGGTCGCAACGGCAGGAAATCGCAGGCATCCAGAAGGACGCCGAAAAGCTTCTTGAAAAGTCTGCTTGGACAGGGACGCTGTTTGAAAATCACTGGATGGGAATGAAGCGCTGTTCCGGACTGCGTGTGATCAAACAGAAACCACATGTGCGGGGAAGGCGGGAAAAACCGCCCGGTTCATGATCGTTGGGGCGGGCTTGGTCGAGCAGGGCAGCCAGACCGGGTCGGTTGAACGTCTTGCTTGAGATGACGTCCTCGAACACGCGTACGGCGCCGTGCTGCAGCAATCGGTCTTTCTGGCCGGACAGAACCTGATCGACGGTTGAGACCCTTGCGTATCCGAGAATGTCTCTCGTTCGGGTCATGGTGTCTCCAAAACGACCATTTTCGGGATGCCTCCCGAAAGGGCCGTTATCCGGTCAATTTGGGTTCCCGGACCGTCTCTTTAACCGTCTCCAAAATTCTTGCCGTCCCGCAACCTGCAACGGCATTTTGGAGACATGCAATGACATCACTGCGCCTTCTGGCCGCGGCGGCCCGCGAAACCCCTTTCGGAATCTCGTCCGACATCGGATCCCGGGAGCGGAGCCGCGTTCCGGCTGAAGACGACCTTGAGCTGGTCGCGACGCTGGAACGCATCGATCCAGGGACGGCCTCAACCAATCAGACCGTCTTCGATCCGTCCGATCGATAGCAGGATGTCGTCGAAGTTAGGTGCATCACCGAAGATCATCGCGCGAGTATTGTCGTAGTCGCGGGCCAATCTGTCGATCATGCCTCGTATGTTCAGAGAATCAGAAGTGAACGCAGAAGGTGGCTGTGGATAAGTTGAGCGCGGATTCCTGTGGAAAACCCGTCGCTTGCATGCCACCGCCTCTCCGGTTCATTCCTGTGTCGGGACCGCCAGGAAACTCCAAATCTGCCAATTCCTGTGGGACCCCACGTACCTTTATGCCGATAGACCCTGTCTTGAATGGGCAACGCCGGAAGTTGTACCAGGCTGACACGCTATTACAGCACTAGCGTTTCCGACCCGGCAGTGGGCAAATCATCCCTTCAGCGATTGAAATGCAATTCAAAGTCATGCCCATGCAGCCGGGGTGCCTGTCACCGGCACCCGTCCATGCCCTGCCGAGCCATGCTTCGCCAAGCACAATGCGGTCCAGAGATGCCTGATTGGGGGCCGGTCACACCAGCAGACCGTGTGCAGTTAAGCAAAATGGCCCCCAATTCATGGACCGGGCGACGCAATGGCGTGCCCAGCGCTGTGATCAGCCGCCGGGTCTCACCGCCGCATCCGATGACGAAAGCTGAGAACACGGGCCACAAACCGACCGGCAACGGCATGCTGATAAACCTGCTGCGAATTCCGCCGATCAGACGCTGGAGAGGACGATCAGGTCCGAAGAATCGTTCATGGACACCGGATTGCGTCGACACCGCAGTCGTGCCGGGCCGGATTCCGCAGCGCAGTATTACTGCTCGATAACTGTTGCTACCGCGCACGAAAAGTCAACATCTTTGTGTGTGCCGGCGGCTCGCCGGAATTGCGGAAACACGGGGAATTCCGCTCATCTCATTAGCAATACCTTGAACTGCCTGTGTTTTTCCGGGGCCGGACCGGGCCATGCATGCACGAAGCCGGATTCGCCGGCCGCGTCCGCTTTTACGCTCGATAACATTTTCGGAACCTGTGTCAGTTTGGCGCACGGGACCTGGTTTCGGCCCCCGATTCTCCGCCGCGTCCCGCCGGCCCGCCCAGGCATCACGGCCCAGCGACGGCAAACCTGCATTCCCTGCCGCGGCCGTTGCCGCGCCGCGCCAAACTTTCACTATGGGGCGATTTCCGTCCCGCTCGGTCAGGACCTGCGCGCGGTTCCGCTTAACTGCGGCGGCAGCTCACGTGCCTGCGTCCGCTGCATGTGCCTTGCTGCGGAAGACACGCGGCGGCGGACAATTCCGGATGCCAATTGCACCTTTTCCGCCGTTCAGTTTCTCCCCTGGATCCGGGCCAGCTGCGCCGCGCCGCTGCGCTTCGCGAGAAGCCGCTCCCCGTAGCGGTTCACCATCGCGACGGACTTCCACCGACCGGCCTGGAGGATCGCGGGCAGCTCGATCCCGGCGGCCACCATGTCCTGGGCCGCGCCGACACGGGCGCTGTGCCCGGACAGGCCCGCGACCAGCGCTTCCGGCAGGCCGGCCGCGCGCGCCATCGACTTGAAGATGCGCGGCACCTGGCAAGGGTGGAGACGGTTTCCGACCCGCCCGCCCTTAGCGACCGAGCGGAACATCAGCCCGTCGGATATTCGGGCGCGGTCCCGCCACGTCCGGACAAGCCGGACGGTGTCCGCACTGATCCACGCGATCTCGCCGCGTCCCTCGCGATCGGTCTTGGAACGGCGCACCAGCAGGCTGCCGTCGCCCTTGAGTTCCTCAAGCATGTCAGTGACTTGCAGGGCGACCAGCTCGGACCTGCGCAGCATCGCGTCGTAGGCGACGGCGAGCATGGCGCGGTTGCGGTCGTCGGGCAGCGTGTGGCCGGCCGCCTCCAGCATGCGCTGCCGCAGCGGCAAGGTCAGTCCCGCCGCCTGACCCTGCCGCCGTCCCTTACGCCGGTGCATGCGCTGCAGGGCAAGCTTCACGAGCGGATCCCTGACAATTCTTTCCAGCCCCAACGCCCGGTGGGCGACGGCCAGACTGGTGACGTAGCGGCGCACCGTGGCCGGCGCGCGCGCCTCTGCCCTGTCGTCGACGAAGGCGGCGATGGTTCCGGGGCTGGCGGGCAGCGCCCGCTCCCCTCGTTCCGCGCACCAACCGGCATAAATGGCGAGATCGGATTTGAGCGCCCGTTCGGTGCTGGCGCTGAACGCGCCGCGGGCGATCCGGAGGAACTGTCCGATCTGTTCCGCGGGTTCCAGCTCCCGGTCTGCCGCCGGCGGCATCCACAGGGGCGGAACTGAATCCCAAAGACGCGTCAGGATCTTCTCCACGGAACGCCCGGACGGGCCGCTGCGGCCCTCGTCAGGCCGCGGCGAAGGAGCATTCCGCACTTTCACCGTCGGCAGTGTCTCTTGTGCCATCACATCCCCCTCGGTCAACCGGCGCGGTCCCGAGGCGCAGGGACGGGCAAATCGATCCGGAACCGGACACCCTGCCAGATGGCCGCCTTGGCGGGGCCGGTCGGCTGGATTCGCGGATTCCCGCGCACATTTGGCCGCCTCCGGACCGTCAGCACGCGGGAGACCCGTTCTGTGCGCGATAGCAACAGTTATCGAGCATGAACTGCGAATCGAAGCACTGCCGTATCCATTCCAGCCTCGTGCGCTCCGAAGCCACGGAGTCACCGGATGCGCAGCGCGGGCGCATGGGAAACGGCAGCCATGCCGGCAACGCTCGCGCTCGCCGACGTGCGGGTGGGCAATATCTGCAATTCCGAAACCTGGCAGTGCGGGCTGGGCGGCAACAAGGCTGCGCAGGCATTCGACACGGCTGTTCGACCGAAGCTCTTTCGAAACCAGGAAAGTCTGGAAAGGAGACTGACATGAAAAAGATAAAACTGAGAAAAAGGTTAAGTGCGGTGTTCTCGGCGATAGCGCTGATGGCCGGAAGCCTCCTGGCGATGCCGGCAGCGGCACAGGAGATCCCAAGAGATGAAACGTTAATCGTCAGAATGTTTCATAAGATATTAACCTACGAGGTTATGAACCCCTACCTTCCAACCCACCAGGAAAGGACGGGGAACGATTGGAACGCTGAACGCCTTATGTACACTAACTGGGTCACGGGAGAGGTTATACCGTGGCTTGCAACGGGTTTTGAGTACGGTCCGGACTATGACACCATAACAATTAAATTGAGGGAAGGTGTCAAATGGAGCGACGGAGAGGCTTTTAGTGCCGACGACGTTGTCTTCACCTACAACATGCTTAAAGAGCATGAGCCAAAATTGAGATGGTCAACATATGTAAAGGAGTGGCTCAAAGAGGTCAGGGCGGAAGACGATCACACCGTTTTCATAAGACTTAAAGAGGCAAACCCAAGGGCGCACGTCCAGATCCTGACCGGAGTGTGGACCCCTCCCCCGGTCCCAGAGCACATTTGGTCAAAAGTTGACCCGACCACCTTTCAAAACTTTCCCAACCCGGTGTGGACCGGTCCCTACAAACTCGTCAGTGCCTCGGCCGAAAATACGATCTGGGAGCGTCTGGATGAATATTGGGGAAAGGACGTAATGGGGAAATTGCCAGGTCCAAAGTTTGTAAACGTCACAGGAACAGAATCGGCCGAGATAATGATGATAGAGCAGATAAATCACAGGATGGATGTCTGGTCTGAATTCAGAAAGTCGCAGTTCGATACGGTGATGGCGAGGAATAAGGATGTGGAACTCTGGACCGTATTGTTACCATGTGTAAAGGGAGTATATATTAATCACCTTAGGCCTCCATTGGATTCCCCCGAGGTAAGATGGGCCATTTCCTATGCCATTGATAGAAACAAGTTGAACATCGTGGTTGACGAAGGAATAAATTTTGTTCCTGAACTGCCGTTTGCTCCCCTGGGGCAGACTGACTACCGGGAAGAGTGGAAGGACATTATAGAGAAGTACGACACCACGATATATGACCCGGAGAGGGCGGAAGCGATATTCGTGGAGCAGGGATTCGAAAAAGGGAGCGACGGCATTTGGGTAACACCGGACGGAACCCGCTTATCCTGGGTTGTTATAGCCAGCAATGTGCCCGGTTATAAAGAGATGGCCCAAAGTATAAGCGATGATCTAAAGGCAATAGGAATAGATGCGGCGCATAAAGCTATGGAATTTCCACCCTTTCAAGAGCAGTGGAATCGGGGTGAGTATGACATGGCGGCGGTATGGATTTGTTCTGAGCAAACAATCGCACCTTTAGACCCTTATGATTTATTGGCATCATACCATAGTAAATGGGTGGTCCCTGCAGGAGAATCCGCAGGCCAGGGAGGAAGCTTCAACCATAATTCAGTTCGCTACTCAAATCCTGAGTTCGACAGGATTATAGATCAGCTGACCCTTTTGAGCCCCGATGATCCTGCGGCAGGGCCTGGTCTCAAAAATGCTATGGAGATCTGGATGCGGGACTTGCCGGTGGTGGCTGCCCTTGGAATGCCCTATCCGCAAACCTTTGACACCCTTTACTGGAAGGTTTTCCGAGTGCTGAGAACCCCTACACGGTCCCGTTGCACTGGGAACCTGGCTTCCTCCACCTCCTGCTGAACCTTGAGTCCACGGGCGTGAAGTAGGGGAAATCCCACCTACCGATTCCCTCTCTCCCTGCCAAGGCATTTTGGGGGAGAGGGAATTTCAAATCAAAAAGAGAAACGCGGTATGGCAAAAGATTACACAATTCTCATCGGCACCCTCGGCCAGGACCTGAACGTGAGTTCCGACGGCGGTGAATCCTGGACCCATGTCGGTCGCCTGGAAACCACTCGGAAAACTATACCGGATGAGGGAAACGTCAGGGCATTGTGCGTGTATCCGGACAACCCCCGGCGGGTGTTGGCCGGTGTTGATGGCCATCAATTTTTGCCCTCATCCCAAGTGGGCGTTTTCCGCAGCGAAGACGGCGGCGCGACCTGGGAAAATCTGGATGCCCCCACAGCCCGCCTTGAAATCTGGTCGATCGCTGTGGACCCCGCGGACCCGGGCACCATATTCGTGGGCACGCGTCCCGAGGGATTCCGCTCCAGGGATGGCGGGAAATCTTGGAGCAGGCTTCGCATGGACGTAAACATGGATGGCCCCATCGGGGCGCCGCGGACCACCCGTATGGTCGTAGATCCCAGGGACAGCCGCACCATCTGGGCTGGCACGGAGGTTGCCGGGGTCTATAAGAGTCAGGATGGCGGCGACAGCTGGATGAAGCTGCCCGATCTGGGAGCCAATCCCTTCCACGGCGACATTCACGATGTGGCTCTGAACACTGGCAGTGGCACAGTCTACTGCACCACTCCTTTTGGGATCGCCGCCAGCCGCGATGAAGGCGAAAGCTGGGATTACCACTGTTTCCCCAAGTTCAATGTGGGAGCCCGCGCATCCTACTGCCGCGGCATATTAATCAAGGCAGATGACCCCGATGTCATGTTCGTCGGCAACGGCGACACTATTCCCGGTGTCACCGGCGCCCTGCAGCGCACCATGGATGGCGGGAAAAGCTGGGAACCGGTGTCCCTGCCGGTAAAGCCCAACTCCCTCATCTATTGGATGGGCACTCACAAAGAGCGGCCCAACGTAATCGTCGCCGCCAGCATCCTCGGCTATGTGTACGTGAGCGAAGACGGCGGAGATTCCTGGCAAAAGCTCCAAAAGGAGTTTGGCGAAGTCCGTTCTGTGGCCTTGCTGCCGAACTAAAAGAGTAGATTGCAAACCCGCACCATCATTTGGCTTTATCTTCAGATTCTTCCTTTGGAAACAGGGGAACAGGGAGATTTTTTGATTGGATCGACCCTTAAAATCCCACCCTTTGCAAAAAAAGAGGACAATTCTCTTCATCATTTTCACGGGACAGGAACATGACGAATAGAATGATAAAAACAGCCGTGATCACCGGCGGGCACGAATATGACGTGGTCGGCTTCCAGTCCATGCTTCGCTCCCTTCCCGAAATCGATGCCTACCCTCAGAACTTGTGGGATTTCGTTTTCGACCCGGCGCGCGGTCCAGGGACCTATGACGTGCTGGTCTTTTTCAACTATCACCAAAGCACGCCCGCTGAAAGTGACGGCAAATCAGTGCCTGGAACCTCTAAGCAAAGCGGAGCTATAAGGGAGACGCTGGAGGGCCTTGGCGATGGGGATCAGGGAATATTTCTGCTGCATCACGCGCTGAAGGCCTTTGCCCACTGGCCGCTCTGGAGAGAGCTCAGCGGCATGCGTACGCGAGGGGAAATGGGATCGTACGCCCTTGACCAGACCGTGCACATCGACGTCGCGGACACCGAGCACCCCGTCACTGAAACACTGGATCCGTGGGACATGGTCGACGAGACCTATGACATAGACGACGCGGACGAGGACAGCCACATCCTGCTCACCACCGATCATCCCCGGAGTATGAAGACGATCGCGTGGACCCGGACCTTCGGTAAGGCGAGGGTTTTCTGCTATCAAAACGGGGATGATAACCAGGCCTACTCAAACCCCGGTTTTCGAACGGTCGTGGGTAGGGGCATCCAATGGTTAGCCGGAAGACCAATTACTATCAATCTTCAATAAAAAAGGGAAACCATGAGATTGATGGACAAAGGCGATTTTATCAGCGGAGTAGCCAGGTATTTGAGATATACCGGGAGGAGGTTGATACCGTATACAATAACAGTTTTTGTCGCAATCACCGCTAATTTTTTTATTCCCCGTCTCATCCCTGGCGATCCTATTACAACCCTCTTGAATAAAATGGCCGCATCAGGCGCCTCAACAGCGGATGGAGCAGAACTGGTAGAGGCGTATAGAAAGCAGTTCGGTTTGGATGGAAGCTGGCTGACTCAATATAAGAGCTATATTCTAAATCTGCTCCAAGGTGATCTGGGGCCTTCGATCATGGCCTTCCCCACGACTGTGCAGGAACTCTTGCTAAGCGCCGTTCCCTGGACGATTGGGCTCCTTGCTGTTGCCACCGTTATCAGCTGGGTTCTCGGCAACCTGCTTGGAGCGCTCATTGGCTGGAGCAGGGAATCTTGGACCAACTCGGCGATCTTATATTTAAGCCTGTGCCTCAATCAGGTTCCCTATTACTTCATAGCCCTGATCCTCGTCTTCTTTCTAGCCTACACTTTACCTATTTTCCCGACAACGGGAGCGTTCAGTGTGATCGGTGGCCGGCCAGAGGGTTTAAGACTGGTGGTGGATATCGTTTACCATGCCACCCTGCCAGCCCTTTCCATTATCATCAGTTTCATCGGATATTGGATTGTCACCATGAGATCTTTGATCATTACCACTCTGGGAGAAGACTACACATTGCTGGCTGAAGCCAAAGGCCTGAAAAAGTCCGTCATTCTGAGCAAGTACGCCTTCAGGAACGCGCTGCTCCCCCAAACGGCGGCATTGGGGATGGCGCTGGGGTTCATTTTGAACGGCTCCATCCTGTTGGAGACCATCTTCAATTATCCCGGCATAGGCGCTCTGCTTTTTCTGGCATTAGGCAACGTTGACTACAACCTGATGCAGGGAGTTCTGTTGCTGTCTGTTTTGGCCGTTCTCAGCGCAAATTTCATATTAGAGATGGTGTATCCGCTGATAGATCCCCGCATCGGTCTTGGAGGCGACTGATGTTGAATGCCTCGGTCTCCGGGAGAGATGTATTTGATGCTTTTAAAGGAACCCTGAACTTCGTCTTTCGAAGAAACGCAAGACTTTCCACCGGATTCACAATCATATTTTCTCTTCTGCTCATTGCCACGCTGGCCCCCGTTATCGCCCCGTACGACGCATCAACTGTGGGATTGCACCCCTTAGACCGTCCACCCTCTTTTGAACACCTCCTGGGCACCGACACCTTGGGCAGGGATGTTTTCGACCAGTTGATCCATGGCCTGAGGCAGTCGCTCATCATTGGTTTTTTTGCCGGGCTGACCGGCCTCGCGGCCGGCATCACCGTGGGCATCATAAGCGGCTACAAAGGGGGCTGGGTGGATGATCTCTTAAGGAGCGTCACCGATGTCTTTCTGGTTATTCCGACCATCCCGTTGCTCGTCGTCCTGTCATCATTCGTGAGGTATATGACGATACCGGATATGGTGTTGATTTTAGCGGTGTTCGCTTGGCCGTTTCCCGCCAGGACCTTCAGGTCGCAGGTTCTCAGTCTCAGGAAGCGGGAATTCATAAATATGGCCAGACTCTCCGGTCTCAGCGATATGAAAATCGTGTTTAAAGAGATTCTGCCGAATATGCTTCCCTATGTCAGCACGACCTTGGCCATCGCCATTTCTGGGGCTATCATGGCCGAGGTGTTCCTAGAGCTTTTGGGCCTGGGGCCTCAGAACACAATCACCCTGGGCATCATGGTCTACTGGGCCATGGAGCGTGCGGCACTGATCCGCGGTATTCTGTGGTGGGTCTTTCCGCCCATGGTCGTCATCGTGCTGATATTCATCGGTCTCCAGCTTATCAACATAGGCATGGACGAGGTCTTCAATCCCAGATTAAGGCGGGGAGCCGCGGCTTGAGCGGGCCGGCGCTCGAAATCGAGGACCTCAAAGTCTACTACTGGACCGAGCGCGGGCCGATCAAGGCGGTGGACGGAGTCAGCCTCAGCGTCAGGAAAGGAGAGCGTTTCGGGATTGCCGGCGAGTCGGGGTGCGGCAAATCGACCCTGGCCATGTCCCTTCTCCGGCTTATCAAACCGCCTGCCGCCATTGAGGGAGGGAGGATAGGCCTGGACGGCACGGAGGTTCTCGACCTGAACGATGAGGAGCTGAGAGCTGTTCGCTGGAGCCGCATCTCTCTCGTCCCCCAGGGTTCCATGAACTCGCTCAATCCGGTGGTGAGGGTGGGGAGCCAGATCGCCGATGCGGTCAAGGCCCACACCGCTCCCCGGGAACGCGGTGATATGAAGGGGCGGATCACAGAGCTTCTGGGCCTGGTCGGCCTGCCGGGCCGGGTCTACCGCATGTACCCCCATGAGCTCTCAGGAGGGATGAAGCAGCGGGTCTGCATCGCCATGGCCATCGTCCTCAGGCCCCAGGTCATCATCGCCGACGAGCCGACAGGGGCCCTCGATGTGGTGATGCAGCGCGTCGTCACCCAAACCCTCGTCAAGGTCCAGGAACATTTGGCGGCGTCTCTCTTGATCATCGGACACGACATGGGCTTCCTGGCCCAGCTGGTCGACCGGCTCGCCGTCATGTATGCTGGCAGGGTGGCCGAGGTCAGCGCTGTGGAGGATATCTACAACGATCCCCTCCATCCCTACACCCAGCTGCTCATCGCCTCGGTGCCCTCGGTCAGGGAGAAGAACAAACTGCTGGGGATCCCCGGAATGCCCCCCAGCCTGCTCTCTCCCCCTCCAGGCTGCAGCTTCCACCCGAGATGCCCCCACGCAATGGAGAAATGCCGGAAGCGGGCGCCGGCGTTCCGGGAGGTCAGACCCGGAAGATTCGTCGCCTGCCATCTCTATCATGGTGAAGCTGAGACAGCGGCTGGGGCGTAAGAATGAGGAACCCGGCAGAAAGCAAGGCGGACAGCGCTGTTCTCGAAGTTAATAATCTGACCAAGGTCTTCGGCAGCGGTCCGGCCGCCCTGGAAGACTTCTCCCTGACCCTCTTCGACGACAAACCGATGATCACGGCGGTCGCCGGAGAGTCAGGCAGCGGCAAGACGACCCTCGCCCGCCTCATTCTCGATTTCATCAGACCCAGCTCAGGTGAAATCTTCTGGCGGGGCCGCAGCCTGCGCAAGATGTCAAAGAAAGAACGGATGGCTTACCGCCGCGAGTGCCAAGCCGTTTTCCAGGATCCGTACGCCGTCTTCAACCCCTTCTACCGCGCTGACCACGTGTTCAATATGGCCATCTCTGCATTCAAGCTTGCCCGCGGCAGGGCGGAGGCGGCCCGGATGACAGAGGAGGCGCTGGAGGTCGTCGGCCTGAGACCGGAGGAGATCCTGAGGAAATACCCTCATCAGCTCTCGGGCGGACAGAGACAGCGGATCATCGTGGCCCGCGCTTTCCTGTTGAAACCGCGCCTCATCGTCGCCGACGAACCGGTCTCCATGATCGATGCCTCGCTGAGAGCCCAGATCCTTGAGATCATGCTCAGGCTGAAGGAGGATTTCGGCATCAGCTTCCTCTTCATCACCCACGACCTCTCCACCGCGTATCAGATCAGCGACCGCATCTTCATCCTGTACCGGGGTTCCGTCGCTGAGACCGGGGATGCCGCCGGCGTCATCAAAGACCCTCAGCACCCCTACACTCAGCTCCTTATGAGCTCCATCCCCACTCCCGATCCCTCCGCCAAATGGCAGGAGGAGGTGGAGGTGTCCGTTGAAGAGGAGATGGGAAAGGGCGGCCGGGCGGGATGCAGGTTCCACAGCCGCTGCCCCCACGCCACGCAGATCTGTCGCGAGAGTCATCCACCCCTGTACCCGGTGGGCGATGGTCATCAGGCTTCGTGCCACTTGTACAGGGAACCAAAGAGGAACATATGACATCTACAGCAAAAGATGGGAAAAGGCGGAGCTAAACATGCCAACATTAACGAGTCTTCAAATTGTCCGGATAACAGATGTGATGATGCGGGCCGGAGGAACCTCGGCCGGCCACGCCGGCATCGTGGCGGACCACCTGGCCAATGCCAATCTTACGGGATACGATTCCCATGGGATCCTTCGGATACCCCAGTACCTGAAAGAAATTGAGGAAGGATTTGTCGATCCAAGGGCAGAGCCGGAAGTCGTTGGCAGCCATGGGGGGATCCTCCAGATCGACGGCCATTCCACCTTCGGACAGGTGGTTGCCACACGAGCGGCTGAAATGGCGATTGAGAAGGCCCGTGATCATGGATTCAGCCTGGTGACGATGGGAAACCACACCAATACGGGTCGAATCGGAGCCTACCCTGAAATGGCGGCAGCGGCCGGCATGGCTGCCATCATGTTCACGGGCTTTGCTGGAGGACCAGCCGCCACCGTGGCTCCCTTTGGAGGACGCGAGGCCCGGCTGGCCACGAACCCTTTAGCGATGGCATTTCCTCATGCCGAAGGCGCCCCCATCCTTGTTGATCTGGCCAGCTCTATGGCAGCTGACGGGACGCTGCGGGTGTACCGCAACAAGGAACAGGAGCTTCCTGACACTTGGATCATTGACAAACATGGGGTCCCGAGCAGGAATCCTGACGATTTCTTCGATGGCGGGGCACACTTACCTGTCGGCGGGACGCAAGGGGGCCACAAGGGATATGCGCTCTCGGTCATGGTCGCGCTTTTCGGAGGACTTCTTGGCCAGATCGCTTGTTCTCCAAGAAAGACGGATATGTGGGCAGGATCCACGATACTCGTCATCGACCTGGGCCGCATGGCACCCCTGGAAACCATCCGGGCCGAGGCCCGGCAGATGATGAGACTCCTCCAAAACACTCCCCTCATGGAAGGGTCGAGCGGGGTGTTCTTTCCGGGAGAAAGATCCGCCAAAAGGCGCCGGGAGCGGTTGGCCAACGGCATCCCTGTGGATCCCGCCACTTGGGGTCAGGTGGAAGCCCTCTTCGACCAATACGGGGTCCGTGACCAACTGGCGGATGTCCTTCCCTCCTGAGGAAATCCCCGGAACAGCAATGAGGAACTGTGATGGCATCAGAACAGAAGCCGTTGCGTTACATCCAGATTGGCGTGGGAGGACACGGACGGCATTGGTGCGCGACCGTGATGCCTCACTTGAAAAAACTCGGTCTTGCGGTCCCTGCTGCGGCAGTCGACATCAATCCGGATATGCTTGGCCAGGCGAAGCGGCAGCTGAATCTTGACGACGCGCAGCTCTACACCAGGGCGGAACAGGCGCTGGCAGAACAGGATGCGGATTTCATCATCATCGTTGTCCCTCCGGCCGCTCATGAAGAAATGGTGGATTTGGCCATCAGATATGATCGTCACATCCTCTCTGAGAAACCGATTGCCGACACGATGGAGGCCAGCTGCCGGATCTATCAAAAAGTCAAGGGGGCGGGGCTCAGGATGGCGGTGACGATGAGCCACCGCTTCGATCAGGACAAACAGACTCTGCGGCGCCAGATTCATTCGGGCAGCTATGGCCGTCTGGACTATCTGGTGGGACGCAACACATGGAACTATCGCAAACGCGGACAATGGGGATTGGAGTACCCCTATGACATTGCGGATCCCCTGCTGATTGAATCCTTGGTTCATCAATTCGATATCATGCGTTCGCTCACGGGAGCCAATGCTGAATCCGTGCATTGTGTCACATGGAACCCTGAATGGAGTGAGTTCCGGGGAGATGCTCAGGCTGTGGTGTTGGCGGAGATGGAAAACGGCGTCAAAGTGTTTTACGAAGGCGCCGCAGCCAATGCTTCACAGCTGAATGATTGGGCCCAGGATTATTGGCGCGCGGAATGCGAATTGGCGACCCTTGAACTCGATAAACGGGAACTGCGAATTCGCTCTCAGCTTGAGGAGGCTTTCGAAAAGGAGATTCCTCTTCTCGAACAGGAAGCCTGGATGAATTCCTGGCTGGCAGAGCTTTTCTGCCAGTGGCTGCCAGGGGGAGCCGAACCTCCAAACAGCCTTGAAGACAATATCCAGTGCGCCGCCCTCCTGTTTGCCGCCCTTGAGTCAGCGCATTCAAAAAAAATTGTCGAAGTCCAGCCATTCCTGCACAAACACTTGAATCAGGCTGGCTTCTAAACTGAACATACGAGTGGACGCCCCCTTATGGCAGGGCCGCCGCGCGTTCCGGGAGTCAGGATCAGAGCCCCGGCGCCGCCGGCGCCTCCTTCATGTTGTTCCTCCGTCCAGCGGCGGCGCGTTCCGCCTGCGCTGGGACTCGCCCGTCAGCTCGATGCGGTAGGCGTTGTGGACGATGCGGTCGAGCACGGCGTCGGCCCGAGAAGGCGGTCGACTTGAGGTCGATGATCCGCTGGTCCATGGGCGATTCCCGCATCTGCCTGACCACAGCATGCAGATCGCCGTGCGCTTGTCAAGGGGGGCGGTGAAAAAAATATTTCCGCGCCGAAAGTCCCGTCATATCAACGCCTTGCAGGCCGCAAAAAACCTCGCCTGGAACGGCAAGCCTATCCGAATGCCATCGACCCGGCTTTGGGGCCGGGACACAAGGTGGCAGCCGTCCTCCGGGTTGCAGCGGAGCCTGATTCCCAGCCGGCATTTCTGTTGCAGGCACCCATGATCGGGCCGGCGATGAACGTGGACATGTCCTTGACTTCATACTCCGGCCCCTCGGTTCTGCCGCCATGACATGGCGAGTTGCGGTGAATTCCACGGCTCAAAGGGGTTGCCCGATACCACGGGCGCAGGCGCAGTTGAGGGCCTTCCTCTCCCCGCGCCTTCCAGATCGCGATCTTTTGATTTCCAATTGGTGATCTCTTGACTTCCAATCAGCCGATGCAGATGGTTCCAATTGTCTGTATTTGGAGATGGGATGTTCAAGCGGTTTATAGAGCGCCGGGCCGACGAGGCTCTTGCGGATACGCCCGTGGTTCTCATTGTGGGGCCGCGCCGGGCGGGCAAGACGACGCTTGTCAAGAGCATGGGGGAAGCCGGCCGCACCTATATCACGCTCGACGATCAGACAGCGCTTGAGGCGGCCAGGTCCGATCCAGCCGGATTCATCCGGGGCCTGGACCGGGCCATCATCGACGAGATACAGCGCGCGCCCGACCTGCTCCTGGCGATCAAGAAGACAGTCGATGAAGATTATCGCCCAGGCCGTTTTCTCCTCACGGGCTCGGCCAATGTGCTGACCCTGCCACGGATCGCCGACAGTCTGGCCGGCCGGATGGAAACACTCCAGATGCTGCCGCTCGCGCGGGCCGAGGTCGAAGGGGGGACACCTGGTTTTCTGGAGCGCCTGTTCGAAGGGAAACTGCAAAATCAGCTCAAAGCGGTTGTCGGTGACGATCTTGCCCAGACCGTTCTGCTCGGCGGGTTTCCCGAGGCAATTGCCCGTAAAAGCGAGCGGCGGCGGCAGGATTGGGCACGATCCTACCTCACCTCGATTCTCACGCGAGACCTCAGGGACATCGCGGAGGTCGAGAAGCTCACCGAGCTTCCGAAATTCGTGCGGCTGCTGGCCGAACATTCCGGCCAACTGGTCAACTATTCGCAATTCGGGGCGAGCATCAATGTCAGCCACAAGACGGGGCAGCGTTATGCCGGGCTCCTTGAACAGGTCTTTCTGATCGCAACGCTGCAGCCCTGGTTCACCAACGCCCTGAAACGTATCGTCAAGACGCCAAAGCTGCATTTCCTCGATTCCGGCTTGCTGGCGAGCGCGCGCGGCCTGACCTTCGACAGGGTGAAGGCGGATCGCGGGACATTCGGAGCGCTGCTCGAGAGTTTCGTGTTCTCGGAAGTGCTCAAGCTGATGACGGCCTCGGACCTGAGATTGATGCCGCATCATTTCCGCGACCGAGATATGCGCGAGGTCGACATCGTTCTGGAACGCGACGACGGGATGATCGCGGGCATTGAGGTCAAGGCAAGCGCCACGGTCAAGTCCGGCGACTTCGCCGGTCTCCGGGCGCTGGCAGAGCCGTGCGGCGGTCGCTTCGCCTTCGGCGCCGTCCTCTATGACAATACGGATGTCGTGCCATTTGGCGACCGGCTGGCGGCGGCGCCATTGTCCTGTCTGTGGAATTGAGCGGATGCGAAGAGACTACGGGCTGATAGAACCGCGCGGCGCGATGATGGCATTGGGGGGACCGCGTGGGACTGTATATGAGGTGGTGCGACGCCAGTTGGAAATGG
This sequence comes from Paracoccaceae bacterium, assembly GCA_965221935.1. Lineage (GTDB taxonomy): Bacteria > Pseudomonadota > Alphaproteobacteria > Rhodobacterales > Rhodobacteraceae > JAPOXR01. Next base: position 168,086 of record CBDCSZ010000008.1, on the reverse strand, counting down.
AACAAGCGCAAGCGTTACTGGACCTATGCCGAGAAGGATGGCGGCCGCGACAAGATCCGCGATGACCTGGCCGAGACTATCCGCTCGCACTACGACCGCCCCGACCGCTCGGCTGTGATCGCTTCGATTTCGAACCCGGCGAGAACTTCTTCTGGAAAATCGGCCAGATTGTCGGTGACGATATACCCTGCGCCGCACCGGATCGCTGCTGCAAGGACATGGCGGTCTTCGGTGTCGGGAAGGTCGGGTGCTTCGATAAACGGCTCGTAACCGAAAACGAGCGCATCGTCGAAATGCTCGTCCATGGCACGCCGCTGCGAATGGACGCTCCGTTTCAAATGCGGCTGCCGAGAAAGCAGATTCCGCGTCCATTCGTCGAAGATCCGCTCGGTCCAGCGCGCCTGGAACAGGCCGGCATGGTGGAAGCGCAGCAGGATGTCCCGCGTTCGGAATGGAAACAGGACATTCGCATCGAGGACGACGACTGGGCAGTCCGCGATGGGCGTCATGACGTATCGAACTCCTGCCCGAGACGGGAAAGTTCGTCGAGCGCCGCATTGCGCGCAGCATCCCGCCGGTCCTTGTAGGCCATGAGATCAGCGTGCATCACGCGCCGGTGCGAGCCGACCGGAATGAACGGGATTTCGCCGTCCTTGAGCAGCTTTGCGAGATGCGGCCGCGAGACGTTCAGAATATTCGCAGCCTGCCCTGTCGTGAGCATGGCGCCGGCCGGAACCAGCGTCACCGCCTTGCCGGCCGCGACACCGTCCAACAGGTCGATGATTAGGTCCGCGACGGCGGGCACCAGCGGTACGGACGTGCCGTCCTCGCGGTGAATTGCGAGAATGCCGTCAACGGTCCGCGCCTGGGCCAGCGCGATTGCCGCTTCGGCCGCGCATGCAGCCTCGTCCTGCGTCGGGGGGCGGCGCGTCAGGTTGGCCGCCTCGGCAACATCTGGCATCCGGGTTCTCCTGCCGGTCATTTCCACGACACCCGATAGCAGTCCATGGAGCCGCAATCAAGTGCAATAACGTAACTAACGGAAACAAGTGTAACAGGGTGCGGCGTTCAATGGTAAAGCACCCGGAAGCCCTTGGCGGCCTTTCACCAAGCATCGTCGTTGTCGAGCAGGCTCATACGAACATCAACACGCCCATTGCCCGACCCCTAGCCTCTTGTTGTGGGGCACTCATGGTGGTCACGATCTATCACACCGGCCGATCGCCGAACTCACCGGTCAGAGGTTTCGGGGTAGTCCCTGAGTAAGCGTTCCGCCAAGCCGTGGAGTTGTCGAACCGAGGGGTGACGCTGGCTTGCGAATTCGAAGAATTTCCACGGCCATACGGAACGGTTACGTCCCTGAACTCGAAAATGGCAATCTGCCGTCACGCGCCGACGACGCCCGCCCCGATATTGAAAAATCTGCATTCGATTTGATGACTGTTCCAACGGACCCAAGAGAATATCACCTAAATTAAGAACAGATATATTTTCTTTAATGGGTTACATTAATTCGATGCATTTCTCTCCGGATTTGCGCCGGGGCCATCGGCAAGTCCCGCAGCGCCGCGACGTCAACACTGCCACCTTGATTGTCGCGCTATACTAAAGGAAACGCCCCATTCTGAAAGGATTGAATGCCATGAAGCTCACTGGTTTCGAGATTCTTCACGCGGACGGCGGTTGGCGCGTGATGTCGTTCTTGAAGGCCACGACCGACGATGGCGTCACCGGTTGGTCGGAATTCAACGAGAGTTACGGTAGCGCTGGACTCAGCGCGGTCATCATGGCGCTTAGCGAACATTTGGTAGGCCAGGACCCACGTCCGGTCGAGCGGCACAGCGCGATGCTGTATGCGTGTACCCGCCAAGCTCCCGGCGGTGTTAACCAGCAGGCCATCGCCGCCATCGAGAATGCCCTGCTCGACATCAAGGCGCGGGCACTCGGCGTGCGGGTCTGCGAGCTCTTCGGCGGCCCGGTGCGCGAGGAGCTCCGCCTGTACTGGTCTCACTGCGGCACGTATCTCATGGCGCACGCAGACCTGATCGGACAGCCGCCCCTTACGGGTCTCGCCGATGTCGAAGCCTTGGGCGCCCGGGTTCGCGCCGAGGGTTTCTCCGCCCTCAAGACGAACATTTTCCTATTCGACGGCGAACAACCGCGCATGTACATGCTCGGCTTTGGGTTGGGCGAGAACAGCCCCGAGATCTCCCCGGACCTGGCAGTCGAACGCGCGCTCCGGGCCCAAGTTGAGGCCTTCCGCTCGGGCGCGGGGCCGGACGTCGAAATTCTCGTGGACCTCAACTTCAACTGCCGGCCCGAAGGCTACCGGCGGATCGTTCGGGCACTCGACGATCTGGGTCTGATGTGGGCTGAAATCGACCTCTTCGACGGTCTGGTGCTGGCCGGCATCCGTGAGGCAGTGAACACCCCAATCGCCTCGTGCGAGTCGCTTTACGGACGGCGGGAATTCAAGCCGTTCTTCGAACATCGCGCGGTCGATGTCTGCATCATCGACGTGGTCTGGAACGGTCTTGCCGAAAGCCTCAAGATCGCGGCCATGGCAGACGCATACGAAATCAACGTCGCTCCGCACAACTTCTACGGACATCTCTCGACACTGCACAGTGCCCACTTCTCGGCCACCGTCCCGAATTTTCGCATCATGGAAATCGACATCGACGAGATCCCCTGGAAGGATGATCTGGTGACCACCGTGCCGGAGATCCGCGACGGCAAACTCGTGCTTCCCAACGAACCTGGCTGGGGAACGGAAGTGAACGAGGAAGCGGTTCGCGCGCACCCGCCCCGCTCCGGTGCCGTTCGGCACCGGATGAACTAGCCCCGGCCTCACGGATGCCAGCCGGCACCGGTCGGCGCGGACGTCGCGCTCCGTCACGAAGCCGCGGTTTGTCGCCTGCCTCCGGCGCGAAGCTACCCAGCGCGGTTCGGAGCGGTTTAAGGTCTGGATTGGCCGCACAACTCGACATAGGCCGCCGTCTGGGATCGATGCAAGTGCGGTCTCGCCTCCGTACCTAGCGGTGACCAAGCCCAATGGCCGCGGGTTCACCAACGGGGGGGGGAGCCCAAAATCTGTCGAAGATCAGCTCACGGCACCCCGTGTCGGGCCGGACCAGCTCTCCAGCTGGTCGCATTCCTCGCCCTCGAACCGGCGCAACAAATCTGCGCCGTTTGCCGAAGACGGCGTCTGATAGCCGTTTTCAGGTCGCCCTGGAATGCGTGCGCTGCGATGGCGGCCGCCACTTTCGCCGTGAATCCTTAGGAATCGGGCGCGGGCAGTCGGTGCGAGCTTCTCCGCACTGCGGCCCACCAGTGCGGGACGCCACTGCCGCCGCCGCTATCAGCTGATCGGTATAGCCGGCGGCGCCATAGACCGTGAGTTGCGTCCGGTCCATCGAGGAAATCCGCGACAGTGCGGCAGGCGGGCCGGACCCCTGGCCGCCCACGCCATCAGCCCCGACCGCGCCAGGAACCATGTCCGACATCGCTTGGTGGACCACGGCCCACCCGCTCAGGCCGCTCCGTCGGCGGCGGGGAAGTGAACCTGTTCGATTCCTTAAGCGATGGAGCGGACGCTGTGCAGGGCGGTCTTATGAGGTGTCCACAGCCTCCGAAGGATCTCATCAAATCTCGGTTGTAAAGCGCATCGACGATTGGCGTGTTCACTGGGTCGGCAAATGAAGCTGTCATCAAGGAACAGTCAAAAGGGTTGCAAATATTGGCATGGCAGGCGCGCGTGAACCATTCTCGCCGAAGCGATGTCGCGCGGCAGTGATCAAGGGATACGCAAATGGCGCCTGAGATGCCAACAGGCGAATGCGTCACGCAAGCGTGTCGAGAAATGAATTCGGCAGGGGCGCCTCGCTGTCCCATTTCCACCGGTTGATCGTCGCACAGCCTGCAGCCAACAGGGAGTTTTCATCTCCTGCTGTGAAGGTGTCCTGTCGGCCGCGGGGAACAACGATCTCGACAGTGTCGCCCGTCTCCTTCAGGATGCTGCAGGACACGCCGACTTTGTCGCGCCCAATCCGGGGCTGGCGGATTGGCGCCGGCAATCTCGACGGCAGGTTGACGGAGAGCCACTGACCGTCTGCCTGCCACTCCTCACGGACAAGCCAAAGCCGCTGGATCATGTCGGCGACGAAAGCCGTGTCACCGCCGCCGCACTCAGGCTGCTTGACCCGCGACACGCCGATGGCGGGGACGCCCCAAAATGTGGCCTCCCGCGCGATTCCAAGTGTGCCTGAATAGGCGATATCTTCTGCCACATTGCGGCCGTCATTGACCCCCGAGACAACGAGAGCGGGCTTCTCGCGGTCTTTGAAAAGCCATGTCATCGCGGCCAAAACACAGTCTGCGGGTGTGCCGGAACAGCTGAAGCGCCGGTCGCCGCGCCTTTCGAGTGTGAGCGGTCGGGCAATGGTCAGCGACGATGAAGCGGCTGTTCGCTTGCCGCTTGGGGCGACGATCCAAATGTCATCGCTCAGGGTCGCTGCCGCGTGTTCGAGCAGAGCAAGACCCGGAGCATCGATTCCGTCATCGTTTGCCAGCAGGATTCTCACGATTGTCCCTATCCAAGCCGCTCGCTGTCACCAGTCTGGAGTGTGGCATTCAACGATGGAAGCCCAAAATTCAGTTTCTGAAGCGCGGCGCGGCGGCACGCATGGCCCGGCAATGCGGGGTGACCTGTTGATTCCCAGATTTGCCGGTTTTGCGGCATGATGGGATGAGTGGGCAGCCGATGCCAGGCGACCATCCCTAGATCAAGCATCCGCCGGCCTGGTGAACCCGCAGGCAAATGCCCGGTGAGAAGCACAGGCTGGCTCTCCCGTTCCGCTTGTTCCAGGGCGGGTCCGGCAGGACCGGCAGTTCCCATCCCATCATACACCAGAAGCGGACAGTCGGGGAGTGGGCTTCCAGGCTGCCATCGGAATGCATTGTCAATTTTCGTAATGAGTGTCTCTGGAGCGCCTGGGAATAGCAGGTCAGGCTGCGCGAGCTGCGTCTTCAGCGGCTCATCCATTCCGGCGGCAATAGCAATCGGATGGGGTAAAATCGCAAGGAGTTCCAAAGACCGACCTGGAAGCGGCATGGGCAAAACACAGCCGTTAGGCTGCGATTCGGCCCAGGCAACAATCCTTTGAGCCCTTTCGGACGCGCCGACCATATCGTCGCCGTAGGAGCAATCCAGAATCATCAGATCGCATTCCGGCATTGTCGTCATCGGGAGGACCTTGCTCTCTGGAAACAAATCGCCGCAATAGACTGTTCGCTTCCCGCCGCTCAGCACGCTGAACCACACACCGCCGACCACATGGCCGGAATAACCGTTGGCAATCTCCTGATCACCAACGACAAAATCGTCACCTGCCGCAAATAACTCAAATTTTTTATAGCAGTCTGGCAATCAATTCTGCATCATTGGCGCAGTTCGACAGAACCGGGTGCATCTCCGAAAATGAGCTGGGCATCATGAATGCCGGTCCGGCATATCCGTATCCGAGCATCCAGCCGAGTGCGCCCAAATGGTCATCATTTGCATGCGAGATAAACAGCGCGTCGAACTGATCAGCGGGCCGGTAAAGAAGGGGGGGAGTCGCCAGGAAATGCGCCGACCTTGATACCCGCCTCCAGAATGATGCACGTCGAGCCGTCCTCAATGGCGATGCTGGTTCTGCCCTTCTCTCCAAACCCACCCTGCAGGTGGAGCGTCTGCATCAGCCTGTTCCGGGCATAGAATCGCCAGTTTCGGGAATCAGCCAACCTCCTTCGAAGCGCAGCCTGGCCCGATTCCCCGCTTCGAAAGGCTGGGGGTCGGGTTGTTCAAAATGGACAGTTTGATCGGGAACAGCGTCCGGCAAAAACTCAATCCTTGCAACTCCGCCCTGATAAATCACCCGTTTCACAACTCCGTCGAAGCCTTCCTCATCGGGTTGTGCAATCCGGACATGCTCGGTCCGGCAGCAAACCATGCCATGACGCGGCTGCTCGCCGTCGCTGCACGTAAGGACGATCGGCTGCCCAAGCAGGCTGGCTTCACAACACCCTTCCCGTTCCGGCGAGTTCACTGTGATTGGCATCACCATCCCCTGGGAAATGAACGGCGCCACCATTTCATTGGCGGGCCGGTGATAGATCGCCTGCGGTGTGTCCAGCTGCATCAGTAAACCGTGGTCCATAACCGCTATCCGGTCGGCCAGCGCCATGGCCTCGGCCTGATCGTGGGTAATATAGACGATGGTTGTGCCGGTGCGCCGGCGAAAAGCGGCGAACTCGTCTTCCATTGAGGAGCGCAGATGAACGTCAAGATTGGCCAATGGCTCATCGAAAAGCACCAGTTCAGGCTCTGCCACCAAGCAGCGGGCAAGGGCGACTCTCTGGCGCTGTCCGCCCGACAGGCTTGCAGGAGCCCGGTTTGCCAGACCCTCTAGGTTCACAAGGGAAATCGCTTCGTTCACCCGGCGTTTGCGCTCGGACACCTCTATTTTTGCCACCTTCAGCGAATACCCAATATTCTCGGCCACCGTCATATGAGGCCAGAGAGCGTAGTTCTGGAACACAATGCCAACGCGCCTTTCGTAGGGCGGAACTTCCATTCCCGGTTTTGACACACATTTGTTCCCTCCAGAATAATGTGGCGACATGATAGCACCATGCCACGCCATTGACCTAAATCAGCCTGATATTTTCCATGCATGAACAACTGAATTAGGTCAAATACTAGTGTTCAACGTCTAAGACGGATTGAATTCGCCCACAGGCTCCCGGATCTCTGTCGGCGGACAGATGCGTTCCCTAGCTGTGTTTCGCGCTGCAGGCATTTCTTTGCACAGCTTGTCCGCCTGTGCTAATCCGCAGGCGAGGCAAAAATCCGGGCGATCGACGGATAATGAATCAAACCCTGATCAAGGGCGGACGGCTGTTCAGGTTGAGCAGACGGAATCAGATTGTGCGCAAGGCGCGCGGAATCCATGCCGGGGGGCTGGCGGACCCGATGCGTTTTGGCAGGGACAAGCGGCGTGGCTGAACAGGAAAACGGTCCAGCCGGGAATGCCGCCGAAAACCGCCCTGCGGACGCGGCCGCATCCACAGAGGTTGAAGAGGCCACGATTTTGTCTGTTTCCGACGGGCCGGATCCGTCGGCGGAGGATCTTTCGGAACAGAAAATACGTCGCGGTGTTTCCCGTTTCATACCCGCATTCGGGAGAAAGGAGGCGCAGCCGAAGCCTGAACCCGAAACCGGGACTGTCAAACAGCGAAATGGCGGAAAAGGGCGCGGCGGGCTGATGAAAAGGATAGACAGTCTCGTTTTTTTCCTGGTCCGGACAGCTTTGTTTGGTTTGACTGCCGCCGCGTGTGGCATTCTGGCGGTCCTGTTTTTTCGCAACTTTATCGACACAAGGCCGGGCGGCCCGGATTTATTCGTTGAATTCGAACGGCTGGATGCGGCGGTCGCCTCGGCGCAGGAAGAGCTTCAGGCCGTTCAGGCGGCCCAGTCCGAAACTGGACCCGGAGCCGCCGAAATTGAGTCGCTTCGGGCCGAAATTGCTGAGACCGGCAGCAGTTCGGCGGCCGCGGCCACCGCACTGTCGGCACGCGCGGACAGGCTCGAGGCGGCCCTGTTGTCGCTCACCGACAGTTTGGAGGCGGTCGAGGATTCGATTGTTCATTTGGATATGGCTCGCCAGGCTGCGCCCGCCGACCGTCAGTTGGATGAATTGAACTCCCAGCTGCAGGATATCCGCATCCGCATGGATGTATTGGAAGCAGGCGCCGCGGCATCTGCCGCGGGTCAGGAACAGACGGGGATGGATTTCCAGCAGCCGGCAATGGCCGATAACTCCAGGCTGTTGGAACGGATCGCCGGGCTTGAAGAAAGGCTGACTGAAGTCGACGCGCTGCGCTCACAAATCGACACCTTCGCCGCGCGCGCCGCAGACGATACGGGGCCTGCGGGGGTTGCCGAGCGGCTCGCCAGGCTGGAGGCATCGCAGCCGCCGCCCGCAGATCTGTCGCCGCTGGAGACCCGGCTGGCCCATTTGGAGGACATTGTTCGAGATTTGGCGCATTCCGGACCGGTGCCTGCGGCTCAGGCCCGCGGGCTGAGCCTGATTGGTGTGCGGGCAGCGGCGGAAACCGGCGCTCCGTACGCATCCCTGCTCGGCAATTCGGGGATTGCGGAAGAAGATATCCCGGAGATCGTTCTGGCTCATGCCAATTCTGGGATCGCAACGCTGGAGAGTTTACGGGCGGAGTTTGGCGGCTATTCTCGTGCGGTTCTGAAATCGCCGGACACAGATACTGAAGGAAACCGAATTGCCGGGGTGTTGCGGCAACTGGTCCAGGTCAGGCCATTGACACCGCAGGAAGGCGAAGACCCGGCCGCTGTTCTTTCCCGCGCAGAGGACGCGCTGACAAGGAACGATCTCTCCGCAGCCTTGGCGCAGCTGGAACAGCTGCCGGCGCCGCACAAAGAGATTTTGGCGAAATGGGTTGGCGCCGCTGAGGCCCGGCTCGCCGTGCTGGCCAAGATTGACCTGATGATGAACCGCACAGAGACACAATAGGGTCTGCCTCATGGCGTGGTCATTGTTCAAGATCCTGCTGTTTGTGACTGCGGTTGCGGTCGTCGCTGTGATTGCATCGACAGTTGTGGATTCGGTTTCCACTGTGCGGCTGGAGATCGGCAATTTTGAAATCTCCACGTCAGCGCTGATATTGACGACGTTTGTCATTCTCCTGCTTCCCGCCATTTGGCTGGTCTTTTTCCTGTTTGGGCTGGCGCGCGCGACTGTCGGATTCCTGCTGGGCGACGAAACCGCCCTTTCCAGATATTTTAATAAGAACCGCGAACAGCGCGGATTTGAGGCTCTTGCCGACGGGCTGCTGGCGCTGGCATCCGGAGAGCCGAAACTGGCGATGATGAAGGCTGCCCGGGCTGAGAATCTCCTGCGGCGCCCGGAGATCACAGGGATCATCACCGCACAGGCCGCGGAACGCGCCGGTGAGCCGGCGAAGGCCGTGGCGGCTTACAAAAGGCTGCTCAATGACGATCGGACCAGGTTTGCGGGAATAGCCGGGCTGTTGAAGCACAAACTCGAAGCCGGCGACACGGAGCTGGCTCTCAGGCTGGCGGAAAAAGCATTTGTCATAAAGCCGCAGCATGATGACATGCAGAACACGCTGCTCAGGCTGCAGTCAGGTGTGGAGGACTGGGAGGGCGCCCGGCAAACACTCGCGGCAAAACTGAAACACCGCAAGATACCGCGCGATGTGTTCCGGCGGCGCAATGCCGTCCTGTCTTTTGCCGCCGCCCGCAAAAAGCTGCCCGACGGGGGTTCCGCCGAAGACGAGCAACAGGCGCTGGCGGCCAACAGGGAGTCCCCTGGGCTCATCCCCGCAGCTGTTTTTGCCGCCGGCATCAAAACCCGGGCAGGTGACAAAAAAGCCGCCGCCAGCATCATCAGGAAATCGTGGAGTATTCAGCCGCACCCGGATCTGGCGGCCGCCTTTGCGGCAATCGAGCCCGACGAAACGCCGGTCGAGCGAAAGCTGCGGTTTGAGCGCATGATCGGCAAGGGCAGCGCCCATCCCGAAGCGCGCATGCTGATGGCGGAACTGTCAATCGCGGCGGAAAACTTTCCAGAAGCCCGCCGCGAGATCGCAGATTTGCCAGTCGAGCGGCCCACGGTGCGGTCTTTGGCGATCATGGCGGCCATCGAGCGCGGCGAAGGCGCCGGCGACGCGGTGGTTCGCGGCTGGCTGGCGAAGGCTGTGTCGGCCCCGCGGGGACCGCAATGGGTCTGCGACAACTGCAGCCGATCTTATACAGAATGGAGTCCGATCTGTGCCGGATGCGATGGGTTCGATACGCTCGAATGGACCGAACCGCCGGAAACAGCTGAATTTGCGTCGTCCTCGGCAGGGTTGCTGACACTTGTCGCAGGCGCCTCTGGAAACGGCTCGGGTGAGGGTGACGACAAGGAAGGAAAAGCCGCGGCCAATGACGGACAGGCTTAACCCTGCGTTCCGCCCCGCGAGGTTCGGCCCTCCCACGGCTGAAGCCAATTGCCGGATGTGTTCAGCGAATGACTGAGAACGGCGCCAAACGAATGATGCGCCTGAACCGGATACCGAGGGCGGCGGAACATTGAACCGAGGGCCCAGACCAAAACAGGAGCGCGGCGTGCGGCATCTGTTTGCGGCGGCATCGTATTCCGCAGCCGGCTGCAGCCGGCTGTTTAAGGAAACCGCATCCCGTCATGAAGCCGTCGCCGCAGTTTTGGTTTTGGCTTCCCACTTCCTGATCGGATCCGATATCGGCACGCTTGTTGTGGCGGTCATTTTGATTTTGGCCGTTTTCGCTGTCGAGGCCTTGAACACCGCGATCGAAGCCGTCGTCGATCATGTTTCTCCGGACTGGTCGGAAGCCGCCAAACATGCGAAAGATCTCGGTTCTTTTGCCGTCCTTTGTCTGCTGCTCTGCAATGCCGCTTGGCTCGGTCTTGCCGTTTATGCCGCGTTTTCAGGAACGGGTTAAGCTTTGCCGGAGCGGCGTCGGACTGTCGCTGTCCGCGTAGTGTTGTCAGCCCCGGCACACCAGGCCAGGCAGCCATTTGATTGCCGCTGTTTTATCTGGATTCGGTTTGCTATTGGTGGGCTGTGCCGACGTAGCTCAGTGGTAGAGCGGGTCATTCGTAATGACTAGGTCAGGGGTTCGAGTCCCTTCGTCGGCACCAGAATCTTCGCGCCCAGCCCATCTTTAACATTTCTGCGTTGGATTTGAGGTCGATTGGGTGCATCCCAGATTTTTGCAATTGGATCATTCTTCTGCCCTTCGGATTGCGGTGCTGTCGGATTTTTGTTTCAGTGGCGCGGTGTCGCGGGGCCTGCAACGGCCGATCAACGGTCGGCGGCCCGGCCGCGGCGGTAACAGGCAAGGGCAGGAACATGACAAAGGCAAGCAAGGCGGGTTCGCGGCCTCCCCATCCGGAGACAGTCGCCTGTCTGAGGAGTCTGACGGCGAAGGAGGCGGCGGTTCAACCGCCTCTTCTGCGCGGGGGTGAAGACGGTTTTGTGGAATACCGGATCGAGGCTGAGGAGGTCCGCGGGCGCCGCGTCGATGCGGCGGAACCGGATGCGCGGGATGCGCCCGGCGCCGCGCTCCGGGCGGTCGGGAAGGATTTCGGCCGGCGGCTGGCGCAGCTGACCGGCGCGGCAGCGCGGAAGGCACCTGATCCGGACGCCGTCGAGACTTTCATGCGGGACAGTTTCCAGACCAGCGCGGCGGCGGCCTGCAAGGCCATTCTGGAGCAGCATGACGCGGCGCTGCCGGCGCCGGACTGCCCGTCCTGCGGGCGGCCGATGTCGGCCGGCGGCCCGAAACGGTCGCCCCTTCCGGTTTGTAGTGCCATTCGGATTTTTTACCCGTTTGAAATCAACGCGTTACGCACTACAATGTTAAGGATGGGCCGGCTCCGGCCGTCCCACACTGCGTCCCTGTAAGGCTCCATCGTCACCTGCAGCACCGCCGCCCTGACAGACCGGAAGCCGGCCCCGGCCGCCTCCCAATGGCATTCGGATAAGGATTTTCGCCGTTCGGATAAGGAAACCCCCGCGCTTCGGGGTTTTTTCCCGAAGCCGGGGGCTTTCTGGCGGTCTGGCTCTGTCAGGCGGGTGACCGGCTCTGCCACTTGCTCCTTGGCTGCATGGACTGCCGCGGATAGCTTCGTCCGGGCCTCTCGCGCTGGATGCATTGGGAGAGGCCGGTCATGATCCGCCTGACTGATTGTGCGACCATGTCGCTCTGCCTGAGGAACATGGCCTCGATTTCGCGCCCCACCAGTCTCAGACCGTTCCCGAAGTTGGCGCGCATGGCCGGCAGGCCGTCATCGCCGGGACCGCGGCTGATGTCATGGTCGCAGCGGTTGGCGAACAGGCGTGCGAGGGTGATCAGTGTGAAGGCGGCGTAGAGTTCCTGGCGGACGCCGCGCTCGGACTTTGCGTGGAAGCTCTCGATCACGGCCTTTCCCGTCTTGTATGCCTCTTCGATCTGCCAGCGTCCGTGATAAAGGTCAGAGAGCGCCGGAATGCTGTGGCGCCGGGCTTCGAGCAGGGATGTTGCGAGACAGTGCGTGGTGTCGGCGGCGGTGTGTTTGACCAGGCGGATGCGGAGGCTCTGTCCGCGCAGCGCGGCTGCGTCCCTGGGCGCCTTGAGGGTGATGACGCTGTCGGTCTTTTCGGAGTTGATGAAGGCTTTGAAGGCCGGGTTGGCGTTGTTCTGGATGCGGAAGACGAAGTTCAGCTTCCGCATCCGGTGGAGCAGGGCCATCTCGAAGGACCAGTAGCCCCGGTCGCAGACGATGACATCGCCTTCGGCGGCATGGTCGAGATGGGTGGCGGCGGCGGCGCGTTCGTTCTCGTGGCCGAAGAGGTCGAAGTCGACCGGGATGCGGGAGCGCAGCCGATAGAGGACGCTGACCATGCCCTGGGGGAAGTGGGCGCTGTCGTTCGGGAGACGGTAGCCGGCGTGCAGCAGTTCCCTCGGCAGGGTGATCTTCGAGCCGTCGACGGCAAAGACGCGGTGTCCCTTCCACAGGGTGTCGTCGGGGCGGTGCGCGAGGATCTCCCTGTGCAGCCTCCGGAACGCGGCTTCGTCGAGTTTCTCCCGCGCCTCGCAGGCCGTCGACGCCGCCGGAGGCTCGTCCTGCGGCAGTTCGACGCCCGCCGCGACCGCCGCAGCGGCCGCGACGAGGGCCTCCCAGCGCCGGCCGAAACGGCGGTCGGAGGCCGCCGAGCGGCCCCTTTCGGCCCGGGTCGGAGGCTTCCGCTGTCCTGCGTCACGCGCGCCGCGCAGGATCTCGCGGGCGCCCGCGCGGAGCGGCATCACATAGACGCCCTTGCGCGTCTTTCCCCTGCCGGCGGTCTCCCCGATGCGCGTCCAGTTGGCGGCGCGGTAGCACGAGGCCCTGAACCGGGTCTCGTCGATGAAGGTCTCGCAGAGGACGGGCCGGTAACCGTGGATGCGCTCCCAGTCGTCCGCGAGGCGGCGCGCCGCCATGGCCAGAGCCGAGGACGCCAGGTTCTTCGACCGCACCCATGGAAACACCAGGAACCGCGAGTTGACCACCATCAGGCGCCGCCTGCGGTCGCGTGTCCGGTCCGTCCATCCGATCCAGCCGTCACGGCACGGGAGCCTCTTCGTCACCGCATCGAACAGCAGGCATCCCAGCCTGCGGCCGTCCCGGTCGGTCACGAAGTAGCGGACATGCGCCCCGAAGGGGCGCCTGTATCCGAGGTAGTGGTGGCGGTCGACGAAGGCGTTCCACAGCTGCCGTCCCTCGGCGCCGGTGACCGGCTCGACGCGAAGCGGACGCAGGTCGGACAGCGGCGCCGCGATCTCCGGCTGCGGGTCCGAGGCGGAGGTCCAGGCCGGCGCGTCGACGGCCTTCATGTCGCGGACGCTGTCCTCCCGTTTCGGCGGCAGCCTGAGGATGCCGTGGCTCTCCAGCGTCTCCAGCATCCCGAGGCAGGCCCCGACCTTGTAGGCCCCCTTCGCCGTCTTCCATCCGAGATGCTCGCAGATGGTCTTCGCAAGTTCGTTGCGGCTGTCGTTCGGGAGCATCTCGACGGTCTCCTGGACGTCGGCGATCTGCCGCCGGTTCAGGCGGCGGCCCGAGAAGGTGGTCGACTTGAGGTCGATGATCCGCTGGTCCATGGCGATTCCCGCATCTGCATGACCACAGCATGCAGATCGCCGGGCGCTTGTCAAGGGGGGCGGTGAAAAAAATATTCCCGCGCCGAAAGTCCCGTTATGTCAACAACTTGCGGGACGGCGAAAAACCGCGCCGGCAATGACAAGTCTATCCGAATGCCATTGGGCCGCCGCCGCCCTGACTTCGCCCAGCGCGCGCGTCCGCCCCGCGTAGATCTTGTCAAATTCAGCCAGCTCCGTCCGCTCGGCGGCCGACATGCCTACCCGGTAAAACACGTCCTTGGCGTAAATCCTCCCACCCGGCCTTATGACGCGGAACATCTCCGCGAACAGCCCTGGCGAATCGTCCGTGTAATACGCCGATTCCAGAAACAGGGCCGCGTCGAACGACGCGCCGGCATGCGGCAGGGCATGGAAATCCCCTTCCACAACTTCGATCCGGTCTGTGAGCTCGCGCTCCCGGACCAACTTCCGGCCGGTCTCCGCCTGCGCGGAAGAGACCCCACATGCCGGCGCAATTCACAACAATTTCGGGCCGGCCTCCGCCTGCGCGGGAGAGACGGTCACGGCGGTGACCGTGACGCCGGGCATCGCCTCGCAGATATGGACGCTCGGTCCGCACTCGCCCGCACCGGCGTCGAGGATGCGCGCCCGCGGAGCGGGCCGGCACGCGTTGAGCGCGTGCAGGACGGTTGACCGGTACGGGTCCGGATGCAGCCCGCCGATCATCCCGGCCTGGAGGGTGGTCCCGACATGGCTCAGATACAGCTGCGTGGTCTCGTCGAAATAGCGGCGCGCTCTTTCCGCCCCGCTTCCCGACCGCAATTCCGCTGCGCCCCGCCCGGTCACGGCAGCTTCAGGCACGGCCCCGCCAGGCGCGGATTCGTCCACGGTCACGGCTCCGCCAGCGGCCGCCAGCTCATCCTCGGTGAAATCGTCCGGCGACAGCCCATGCGCCTCCAACAGAGCGCGGACGCGCTGAACAGCCTCCGCCCGCTTGTCGACCGCCGCGTCCCCCGCAGAGGCCTCGAACGCCTGCCCGATCTCCGCCAGCAGCGCCTCCAGCGTCGACTGCAGCGGCGGCAGATGATGCTGAACAGCCTTCCAGATCACTTCGGGTTTGGCTTTGTCATATTCGTGCGCCAGGAGGTTCCGGAAATCGACGATCCGCTGCATGCGGGGAATCTGCTCCGCCAGCTCCGGAGCGTGCTTCCTCACCCGGGTCAGTGTCTCGGCGATGATGAAGAAGCACCGTTCAACCGCATCCTGACGGAGCCGGTCGTTCAGATAAGTTTCCAGATCCATCGAATCGGTGTATTCGCGGATACGGGCCGCCGCGTCCAGCGCGTCCCGGATCCACTCCGCCTCACGCTTCATAGACGAGCTCCCGGTCCCGCTCAATCTCCTCCTTCAGCGACTGCCTGCTGCCGGCGTGCAGCTGGATCAGATCGACCTTCCGGCCCAGCAGCGCCCGGAGTGCGGCCAGGAAATCCATGTGCTGGCCGAAAAGGTCCAGCCCCTCGACGGGCCGGAACTCGACCGCGAAATCGGCGTCGCTCCGCTCCGGGTCGAAATCCGTCCCCCGGGCCGCCGATCCGAACACGTCCAGCCGGACGACGCCGTAACGGCCGCAGAGCCCGGCGATTTCCGCCTTCCTGTTCTCAATCTCCGGGTGCATGACGGCTCTCCTGTCCCGCCGCAGGGCGTCGCTCCCGCGCCTGACCGCCTGTTCCGGCATTGTACGCGTCCCGCCGCCCGTCCGCAAATCAGGTTCTTCATCAGCCCGGCGCCGTTCAGGCGCCGCGCCGGTCTCCGCCGCCTGGGCCGCACAACAAAGATTCTTTGTTGCTATGTTCGATTCATGTATGAAATCGGGCAGAATGTCCGATGCGCCGGCCATTTCATCCAAATCCGGCGATTCCGGGAAAAAGTTTTCCACAGGCCGGGCGGCCTCCTGATCCCCGTCTCTGGCCAGCCAGTCCAGCGTCTGGGAGCGGGTGAGGCGCCGGTGAGCCGCCAGCGGCAGGCGCTGGGGGCGGATCTCGCAGGGCTCGAATCCCTTCGTCGGCACCAGGGACAGTTCGCAAGTTTTGTGACGTTTTCCGGCACACGGAATCGGTCAAAGCATGTCAACAGGTGAGATCAATTCGCTTGCTGTCAGTCCCCTGTACGGGCGCGGTCTGCGCAGCCCGGTTTACTGTCCTTGGCGCCTGGTTTGACGAAAATGGATTGCGCATCCGCCGAGGTCCATGCAGCGGGCCGGCGCTCGATCATTTTGTCGGGAAGGTCGCGGAACCGTTCGGCGGGATCGCGCCGACTCAGGTCAGGATTGAGCCGGCCGACACTGTGGATCATCTCCCAGCCGGTGACGGAAGCGATGCCCGGCCCGTCGTCGGCGATGGAATCGAGGAAAGCGGCACACATCGGGTTCGGCCGCGTACGCATTGTTTTGGAGACCGCGCAGCCAGTTGGTTGCCGATCGACCGGCAGCGGGGCAAGGAGCTGTTCTGCTTGGAGTCCAAATGGCAAACGCAGCCGAAACCGCCTTTCTGACGGTTCGGCACACGGCTACACTTGCACATAACCCAATCGGGAAAGTGTCGCTGGCATTGTGCCGGGTTGAACTTGAATAAGGAGAGTTGCTCAAATGCGTGACAAGACATTGCGCCGCGCATTGGTGACCGGCGCTGCAAGCGGCATTGGATGGGCAGCGGTCCGCGCTTTGTCGGCTTCCGGCCGGACGGTGCTTGCAGTGGCAAGAAGAGGTGACCGCCTGCAGCAGCTGGCCGACGAAACAGGCTGCGAATATGCGGCATGCGATGTCCGGGACCTTGAACGGATCGCGCCGGTGATTGGTGAGTTCAAACCGGACATTGTCGTGAACAATGCCGGTGTCGGTCACGGCCTGACCGGCTTGCGGGATATCGGACAGCAGGATGTGCGGGCAGCCGTGGAAACCAACATTCTGGCCCCCATCCAAATCACGGCCTGTGCTCTGGCCGGAATGAAACAGCGTGAATACGGGCATATCGTCAATATTGGATCGATCGCCGGGCTGCACACCATGGTCTCAGCTCTCTACGGCGCCACCAAATCGGCTGTTCACGTTTTCAGTCAAAACCTGCGAGTGGAACTGGCCGGGACCAGAATCCGGGTGTCTGAAATCTGTCCGGGGCGGGTTTCGAGCGAGTTCTATCGCACCGCGGCCGGCGATGCCCCCGCGCTGAAAAAAATGGGAACGATTGCCATCCGCGCTCTGCAGCCCGAAGATGTTGCGGCAGCCATCATGTTCGTGGTCGACGCCCCGGCGCATGTCAATATCTCGACCATAGAGTTATTGCCGACAGAGCAGATTGTCGGCGGGGTGCGCATGGCGCCGGTGGAGTGGAAAGATGGAGCCGGCGTGTGACCCGGCGACTCGTCAACAAAACAGCGCTGATCACCGGCGGGGGCAACGGAATCGGGCGGGCGTCAGCCCTGCGGTTTGCATCTGAGGGCGCCTTTGTCTTCATTGCCGATGTTGTGGCCGATGCGGCCGAACGGACCACCGCGGATATCCGCCAGCTTGGAGGCAATGCAAAATCCGCATTGTGCGATGTTGGCGACGAACCTCAGGTCAACGACACCGTTGCCGCAGCGATTTCGGAAACTGGTCGGATTGATGTGCTGTTTAATTGTGCTGGCGGCGGCTCCGGACGCGACGGACCTGTGACCGAGCTTGACCTGCAGGAGTTTTGGCGGACGGTCCGCGTTGACCTGTTTGGCACACTGCTGTTCTGCCGCCGGGTCATACCCGAAATGGCGCGGTCGGGCGGCGGCTCAATCGTCAACATGACATCCTTACGGGCCGTGATTGGAACCTATGGAGCCGATGCCTACACGGCTTCCAAGGGAGGTGTGCTGGCGCTGACCCGGGCCATGGCCATGCAGTGGGCGGAAAAAAATATTCGTGTCAATGCGATCGCCGCCGGCGTGGTTTTATCGGAACGGGTCAGGCGGTTGATTTCGGAGGAAGACGCCATTTACCGAAAGTCGCTGCTTGGCCCGTCCGAACCCAAAGATGTCGCGGCGCTGGCCGCCTATCTTGCAAGCGACGAAGCGCGGCGGGTCACCGGGGCAGTGCACCGGCTCGACGGCGGCTCCAGCGCCTATTGAACCGCAGCGCTAAAACGCGGCAGTTAGGACGGCAATGGCAGCGGCGGCGGCCATGCCGAGAAGAAAAACCGGCAGACGGGAGGGCCTTGCGGGCTCAGTCGCCTCTTCCAGCCGCTTTGCCGCAGCTTCTGCCAGCTGCGGCAGCCTCGGTCCGAACCTCGATAGCAGGCGCGCCGCTTCACCAAGCTCCCGCAGCGTGACCGCCGGGCCGACGTTTTCCCGGATATAGTCCTCGACCACCGGCCGCGCCATGTCCCACATGTTCATGTTGGAATCGAGCGACCGCGCAACGCCCTCGACAACAACCATGGTGCGCTGAAGCAGGATCAGCTCTGTCCTGGTCTCCATTCCGAACCGCTCGGTGACTTCGAACAGATGCGCCAGCAGCCGTGCCATGGATATCCTGCTGGCCTCCATGCCAAATATGGGTTCGCCGACGGACCTCAATGCCTGTGCGAAGTCATCGACGTTCTGCCCCGCAGGCACATAACCGGCTTCAAAATGGACCCGGGCAACGCTGCGGTAATCGCGGCGGATGAACCCCATCAGGATTTCCGCATAGACACGCCGCGTGTACTCGTCGATGCGGCCCATGATGCCGAAATCCATGACCAGAATGTTGCCTTCCGCCGACACCTTGATGTTGCCCTGATGCATGTCGGCGTGGAAATATCCGTCTCGCAAAGCCTGCCGCAAAAACATCTGAACCAGACGGCTCGCCAGTTTGGTCAGGTCGTGGCCGGCTGTGCGAAGACTCTCGATATCCGCCAGATTGACGCCTTCGACCCATTCGAGCGTAACCACCCGGCGGGCTGACAGCGACCAGCGGACTGACGGCGTGAAAATATAGCTGTCGCCTTTCGTTGCCGAGGCGAACTCATCGGCGGCGGACGCTTCCATTCGGAGGTCCAGTTCGCGCTGGACAACGCCTTCGAAATGTTTAATGACGTCCCGCGGCCGCAGACGGCGCGCCGCCGAAGACAGCAGACGGATCAGGCCGGCGGCGAAATAGAAAGCATCGATGTCTTTCTGAAAGTCGCGTTCGATGTGCGGCCGCAAGACCTTGACCGCGACAAAGCTTCCATCGTGGCGCAGTTTCGCTTTGTGAACCTGGGCGATTGAAGCTGCCGCCACCGGTTCGCTGAATTCTGAAAACAGATCGTCAGTTTTCTGCCCCAGCTCGAATTCGACCGTTTTCTTGGCCTCTTTGGTGGGAAACGCCGGCAGCCGGTCCTGTAGAATTCGAAGCTCGGCGGCCAGTTCGGGTCCGACGATGTCCGGTCGGGTCGACAACAGCTGGCCAAATTTGATGTAGGCGGGACCTAAGGCGTTCAATGCCCGCAGCACCGGCGGCTGATCGGGCTGGCCGCGCAGCCCAAACCATTGGAACGGCCAGCCAAGCACTCTGGCGGCGATTTTGAGATTGCGGTGCGCATCCACCGCGTCGAGGGCGACGCGCATCGCTCCGGTGCGTTCAAACGTGGCCCCGGTGCGGAGCAGCCGAAAGACGTTATGTGGGCCGCGCAAGTTTCAAAGCCTCCAGCCGGAATGTATCGCCGCGATCCCGAAGGAAAGGCTGCGGCAGCTCACCTTGTCAAACCCGGCATCCTCAACCATGCCGGAAAATTCCTGCTGGCCAGGAAATCGGCGGATGCTCTCAACAAGGTAGCGGTAGCTTTCCCTGTCCCTGGCGATTGCCTCGCCCAATGCCGGGATAACATCGAAGGAGTATCTGTCATAGACGCTGCGAAGGCCGGGATTGCCGACTTCGCTGAATTCGAGAACCAGCAGCCTGCCTCCGATCTTCAGCACTCTGAACATCTCGGCAAGGCCGGTCCGGATGTCTGTGAAATTGCGGATGCCAAAGGCAGTGGCGCAGGAATCGAAGCTCTTGTCAGCGAACGGCAGCGCCATTGCGTCGCCGGTTATCCAATTGACTTTTCCGCCCAGGCCGGCGGCGTCTGCCCGTCTGCGCCCGGCTTCGAGCATTTTCTCGGTGAGATCAAGCACGCTCACCGCGGCCTCCGGTTCGCGCCTGAGAATCCTGATGGCGATATCGCCGGTGCCGCCCGCGAGGTCTAGAATCGCCTGACCGGGCCGCGGCGCGAGCCAGTCCACCACCGCCGACTTCCATAAGCGGTGGGCTCCGAGCGACATGGCGTCGTTCATGACATCGTAACGGTCGGCGACAGACGCAAACAAATCCTTGACCAACCCGGTTTTGGCGTCTTTGGGCACTTGGCCGAAGCCGAAATGTGTGGTCTTGTCGCCCGGTCGTTCCATCAAGTGACTGTCTTTTGCGTCTGTCAACTGAGCGAGTCCTATATGACGAAACCGAAACTGCGCAATGATGGCTGCAGCTCCTCGCGCGCGTGATGCCCGAGCTTCCTGAAGTTGAGACCGTCAGGCGCGGCCTCGAGAGTGCCATGGCTGGACAGAAGATCGCTGCGGTCGAAGTTCGCCGGCCCGATCTCAGGCGGCCGTTTCCTAAACGCATGGCGGGCCGCCTTGCCGGTGTCACGGCGCTTCGGTTCCGCCGGCTGGGAAAATACCTGCTCGCAGACCTCTCCTCCGGAGAAACCCTGATCGTGCATCTTGGGATGTCGGGCAGCTTCAGAGTGGCGCCGCCGCCTGATTCTGGCCTGCGGCAGGGGGAGCCGAGACGAGGGCCGCACGATCATGTGCGGTTTGTTCTGCAGAACGGCGTTTCGGTCGTCTACAGCGATCCGAGGCGATTTGGCTTGATGGACCTAGCGGCGACTGACGCCGCCGGGGAGCACAGCCTGCTTGCTTCCCTCGGGCCGGAACCGCTCGGCAACAGATTCAACGGCGCGCATCTGCACAATGCCCTCCGAAACCGCCGGACGCCGGTGAAGTCCGCGCTTTTGAACCAACACATCGTCGCCGGACTTGGCAACATCTACGCTTGTGAGGCGCTTTGGCGGGCCAGGATTTCTCCGCGCCGCCGCGCCGACCGGATTTCTGCCATGCGTGTGTCTGAACTTGCGGACTGTGTTCGGTCAGTGCTGCGGGACGCGATCGATGCCGGCGGATCGACGCTCAGGGATCACCGGCTGCCGCAAGGCGATTTCGGCCGCTTCCAGTACAGTTTCAGCGTCTATGGAAACGAGGGCAGAAACTGCCAGCGTGAGGGCTGCGGCGGCACGGTCGGGCGGATCGTGCAGGCGGGCCGCTCAACTTTCTATTGCCGGACCTGCCAGAAATAGCGGGAACTGGGCTGCCAAGGCGCGGAATTGCGCCTTTGTCGCGAGTCCGGGACCGGATCTTGCGACAAACCGATTGTCGGCAAGATGGGTTCCAATCCATTTGCAATGGTTTTAAACCTCCAATTCCCAAATTGGGGGACGACGGAAATTGCGAAAGCCGTGTGCGCCGGACACGCCAGGGTCTGGCAGGTCTGAACGGCTGCACGCTGCGGCTGTCACATGGCTGGTGAACCGGCGCACCGCCTGTCACAACAACGGAGCGACAGAATGGCATACGAAAATATCGTTGTCGAAGTCTCAGATCACACCGGCGTGATCCGGCTGGACCGGCCGACGAAACTGAATGCGCTGAATGAAGACCTGCGGTCTGAGCTGGTCGATGCGCTGGCCCGCTTCGACGCCGATGAAAATGTCCGGTGCCTTGTCTTGACAGGATCTGAGAAAGTGTTCTCAGCCGGGGCTGACATCTCGGAAATGAGCGGCAAGGGATTTGTCGAGATGTATGCCAGCGATGGGTTTGGGAGAGAATCGCGGGTGTTCAGCCAGCTTCGCAAACCGATCATAGCCGCAGTCGCCGGCCCGGCTTTCGGCGGCGGCTGCGAGCTGGCGATGATGTGCGACATCGTCATCGCGGCTGAAACAGCTGTTTTTGGCCAGCCGGAAATCAATATTGGCGTGATTGCCGGACTTGGCGGCACCCAGAGACTGACCAGAGCTGTTGGCAAATCGAAGTCGATGGAAATGCACCTCACCGGCAGGCGCATGGTGGCCACCGAAGCTGAGAGTTCTGGCTTGGTGTCACGGGTTGTTCCGCTCAACTGGCTCATGAATGAGGTGATGGAGCTGGCAGGCAGGATCTCAGAACAGCCGCCGCTGGCAGTGATGGCGGTCAAGGAGGCCGTCAACTGCGCCGAAGAAATGTCGCTGAGCAACGGCTTGCTGTTTGAGCGACGGTTGTTTCATTCGCTGTTTTCCACCGAGGACAAGTCCGAGGGCATGGCAGCCTTTGTGGACAAGCGCAGCCCGCGCTACCGCGGCCGCTGACGCCGC
Organism: Paracoccaceae bacterium; assembly: GCA_965221935.1. Taxonomy (GTDB): domain Bacteria; phylum Pseudomonadota; class Alphaproteobacteria; order Rhodobacterales; family Rhodobacteraceae; genus JAPOXR01. Next base: position 145,919 of record CBDCSZ010000008.1, on the reverse strand, counting down.
TGCGGCAGCTGTTTCGATGCCTGGCAATTTTTGTTGACATTGACGGCGGGCGGGCTTAGGCGCTCCTCTCCACCCTGAACCTATCGAAAGTCGGATGCAGAGATGGCGAATTCGAGACAGGCACGCAAACGCGCAAAGCAGACGCTTCGCCGAACCCAGGTCAACCGGTCGCGCAGTTCGCGGATTCGGACGTTTATTCGGCGCGTTGAAAGCGCCATTGAAACTGGTGACGGCCAAGCCGCATCGGAGGCGCTTCGCAGAGCGCAGCCGGAAATCATGCGCGGAGTGACCAAGGGCGTTCTGCACCGCAACACGGCCAGCCGCAGAGTTTCGAATCTGGCGAAACGCGTCAAGGCCATAAGCGCCTGACACTTGAGTCGCGCGAACAGCCGGGTTCGTCAGCGCCACACCCCCTTGAGTTGGCCGCCGATGGCGGCCTTCCCGGAAGCACGGCCGGTTGCCGCGGCGGCGGGATGTTCTGGACCGGCTGACATGCACAACCCGCCCAATTTGCACAGTGTCCGGCGCCTTGGGCAGACCGGACGGCAGCTTCTCCGGTCCAGTGTCGCCAGACAGACGGATTCCATGGTCTGACGGCGTCGGCCGGAACGATTCCAGGGCCGCGGATCTGTTGCTTGAACGAGACCGATTGCAGGTGGCCGGCAGCTGGCCCGCAACACGTATTTGGCTGAACCAGATATTGTGGAATTGCCGGAACACAGCACAAGGCAACAGAGTCTGGCCTTTGCCAAACGCGATGCGGCCGTCGGATAAAAACGCGTAATATCAAACATTTATATTATATGCCTTGGCGTTTTTCGGGGCAATTCAGGACATGTGGCCCCGGAAGCGGGAGAGTTCTGCCGCTTCACCCTGGCGAGTTGTGCGGACGGAGACGGCGCGGCGCGAAACGAATCGGTCCGCCGAATCGCAGCCCGGAAAATCAGCGGCGCCAAGGGGGTTTGAACTGCCTGAATCGAATTCTGCGACTTTTGTTCACTATCCGGTCCACCCGGCGAATCGCGGCCTGGAAATTTTTTTGGTTGGCGGGAAAATTACCGCTGCGCGACATAACAATGACATTTCAACACACTAGAATTGATTACACACGAAGAAGCCGATTGGCGAGTGAGGATTCGGCGCCGGCGCGCCATTGCAAACCGGGCTGCGGTGCCTGTAGCGTGACTCCTTAGAGGCAGGGAATTCTTCGGGGGGAAGGTTTGTCGGGAAACGATGACTCTGGAATTGCCGACTGGCTGCCCGATCAGGTTTGGAACGAGCTGACGGCCAATCAGCGGTCTGGCCTGGTGGATGTCCGCACCAAGCCGGAATGGCAATACGTTGGAGTCCCGGACCTCTCCGAAATCGGCCGCGCACAGGTTTTTGTCGAGTGGCGCCAATTTCCGGAAATGCGAACGAATTCGTCCTTTGTCGACGAGGTTGCTTCGGAACTTGAGCCGAACTGGCCGAACACGCTCTTTTTTATCTGCCGTTCGGGGGTCAGATCCCGTGAAGCGGCCAAAGTGTTTTCGGATGCTGTCGCGGAACAGGGGCGGCCAGTGCGCTGCATCAATCTTATGGAAGGATTTGAGGGCGACCTCGATGAAGACCGTCGCCGCGGGCGGCTGAACGGGTGGAAAGTCAAGGGTTTGCCGTGGCGGCAGTCATGACCCGGCCAAGGCTGTGCGCCATCGATGCTTTAGGAGTCGCATAGTGGACGAGCTATGGGGGATGGCCTGCAAAGAATTGGCGCAGTGTATCGGCGCTGACGATTTCAGAAACTGGATCGAGAAGGCGAGTCTGGTATCGGTCGACGGCGGTGTGGCAGTGCTTGAGGTTCCTTCCCGGTTCACCGGGGAATGGATACTGCAGACCTACGGTGACGAAATCCTCCGAGTCATCCGCCGGCAGCGGCACGACGTTTTGCGTCTGAATTATGTTGTGGGTTCAGACAGCAGGCCAGAGAGTGCAAACAGCGAGAATTCCGTGACCGTTGAGTCGGCTGACAATGTCGGCCTTCCCGGCATCAGACTGACCCCGCGGCTGACTTTCGATCAATTCGTTGTCGGCAAACCGAACATGGTCGCGCACGCGGCTGCGGTACGCGTCGCCGAAGACGCAGACGCAAATTTCAGCCCGCTGTTTCTTCATGGCGGTGTGGGTCTCGGCAAGACCCACCTGATGAATGCGGTTGGCTGGTCGATCATCAAGAACAATCCGCAGGCAAAGGTGACCTATCTGTCCGCAGAGCAGTTCATGTATTTGTTTGTGCGGGCGCTGCGCACCAAAAGCATTATCGAATTCAAGGAGATATTTCGCTCGGTCGATGTGCTTATGGTGGACGATATCCAATTCATCGCCGGCAAAGAATCAACCCAGGAAGAGTTCTTTCACACTTTCAATGCGCTGGCCGAGCAGAGCAAGAGGATTATCCTGTCCGCCGACCGCACCCCGGGCAGGATCGAAGGGCTTGAAGCGCGCATCAGGTCTCGCCTTCAGTCCGGCCTGGCGGTCGAGCTGCACCCGGCTGATTACGAACTCCGCCTCGGCATACTTCAACAAAAGGTCGAGTTCCTGACGTTGAACAACCCCGGCCTGAAATTTGCCGACGGCGTGTTGGAATTCATCGCCCACCGAATCTCCAGCAATGCCCGGATACTGGAGGGATCGTTGAACAGGCTGGTGGCCGCACAGTCATTTATTCAGACTGAGATCTCGATGGAGTTTACGCTGGATATCCTAGCCGATCTGCTGCGCGAGACTGACAGAAAGATCAGTGTGAGCGAAATCATCAAGTGTGTTGCCAACCACTACAACGTCAAGGTGCCAGATCTGGTCGGCACCCGGCGCACCCAGGACATCGTGCGTCCGCGCCAGGTGGCGATATATCTATCCAAGACACTGACGACAAAATCGCTGCCGGAAATCGGGCGCGAGTTCAACCGGGACCACACGACCGTCATTCACTCACTGCGGCGCATCGAAAAGCTGCTGGCCCACGACACCCATGTGTTGGACGATGTCGAACTGCTTCGGCGGAGGCTTGAGGTATAGCGCGCGTCCTGTCGCAGGGTCTGCTTGCTCACATCTATGTGAGATTTTGAATGGGGCCGCCGGGCGCGCGCCTTTGGCAGGTCTGAACACCTCGCAGAACATTGACAGTCTGCGGATGTCCGGACTGTCCACCGCAAATGCGGCCTTCCCGCCGGGACCCGCCGGCTGCGCTGTCCGGGTCGCCCGAGTCCGCCGCTTCGAGGTCTCGCCCGGTCGCGCCGGCATGGCCGCGCGTCCCAACCTCAGCGAATAAGCACAGGCAATTGTTCATTGTTGCCGCAGACAATATACCGGAAGCCGGACCGGCGGAGGAACCGAGACGCAAAGCCAATGCGCCGGAGACCCGGTTCAATGATGGCGGAGTGCCAGTTGTTGCCGATTTCTGTTCATGGGTGAAGAAAAATGAGATTTTCAGTCGATTCTGACCAGCTGCGGATTGCCACAAATCATGCCCGGTCAACAACTGCGCGAGGTCATCCATCCCTGATATTGGGAAATGTGCTCATTGAAGCGGACGGCGAAACGGCCAGGTTTCGTGCCACCGACACGCAGACTGAACTGGAAGCGACCCTGCCGGCCCAAGTCGACAGGCCGGGCGGAACCACCGTGTCGGCTGCCATTCTGAACGATCTCGCAAGACGGCTTCCGGAAGGAATGCAGGTTGTTTTCGATTTCCATGCAGGAAAGGAAAAGCTGCAGGTCATTGCCTCCACGACAGATGGCAGTCTGCTGACTCTGCCGAAAGAGGATTTCCCCCGGATGGCCGAGGACACCTTCGAAACAACGTTCCAAATAGATGGAAGCGTGCTTCGGCGCCTGTTCAACAAGTCCAAGATCGCCGCCGCCCCCGACAGCCCGCGGGTGTATCTGCAGGGCGTGTTTTTCCATTTTTCGGACGGCGCCGACGATGATGGCAACTCGCGGCTGCGCTGCGTGTCGTCGGATGGATACCAGCTGGTGCGCATTGACGCCGAGCCGCCGGCCGGAAGTGAGCAGATGAAGCCAGTCATTGTGCCGCTCAAGGCCGTTCTGGAAGTCGTCAAGATGGTGGAACGGGACAACGAGAAGGTGGAAGTGTCCGTTTCCGAAAGCAAAATCAGATTTGCCACACCCCGTCTGGTTTACTCATCGCGGGTTTTGAACGGCGTCTTTCCAAGTTACGCGAATCTGATTCCCACATCCAACAACATCATTCTGACCATTGATTCAGATTTGCTGCTGAAGGCGCTGCTGAGACTGTCGGCTGTTGTGCCGGCCCAAGGCGGCGCGGTGTTGATGGCATTGACCCAGGATCATTTGAAGATGACCGTGAACTCACCCTCGCAGGGAATGATACAAGAGGATTTCAATGTCGCGTATACCCACAAGGATATGCAAATAAAGTTCAATCACAGCCATTTGCTCGGGGTCTGCGAACAGTTGGAAGGCGGCGTCGCCAGGATTGCATTTCAGGAGACCCCGGGGGCCACGCTTTTTTCTTCCGACACCGATGCAGGCGCCTTGTTCGTCGTGATGCCGATCAGAGTGTAGCCGCGCCGCAAAGATCGCCCGCCAAAGTTATTTCGGAACCGCCAACGAAAGTGCGGCGCCCGACTCATGGCCGAAAAATATCTTTCCGAACTTCGGCTGTTTCAGTTCCGCTGTTTCAGTCACGCGGAGATTCTGCCGGCGCGGCAGCCGGTCATTCTGACAGGATCCAACGGGTCCGGCAAAACCAGCATTTTGGAAGCGGTGTCGCTGTTCTCTCCCGGACGCGGCCTTCGCCGGGCGGTTTCTGAAGACATGGCTCGGCGTCCTGACAATGTCGGCTGGAGGGTTTCCTGCCGGATCGCCGACGACGGCGGAGGCGAATCCATTTCCAGCAGGTGGAAAAACGGGCCGAGGCGCAGTTTGGAAATTGAAGACAGGCCGGCGCGTCAAACAGACCTCAGCCGTCGCATCAGGATCCTGTGGCTCACACCGCCAATGGACCGGCTGTGGGTTGAAGGCGCGGATGGAAGACGCCGGTTTCTAGACCGGATGGCGATGAGCCTGTTTCCGGACCATCCCGAAGTGGCGATCGGTTACGAAAAGGCAATGCGGGAACGCAACCGGCTGCTGCGCGAGCGGGTTGACGATGCGACCTGGCTGGGTGCGCTCGAATCGCGAATGGCAGAGTATGGCGCCGAGGTGACACGGCGGCGCACCGGCGCGCTTGCATTGCTGGAAAACGCCTTCGCCGCCGCGTCATCGCTGTTTCCCGTTGCCCGGCTGAGTCTGATATCGCCGCCTGAGGCATGGGCTGACACGGATAACCCGCAGCAGATCGCCGACGCCCTGGCGGCGGGCAGGCGGCGGGATTTCAGCGCCGGCCGAACGCTCGCGGGACCCCACCGGGCGGATCTCCATGTTGAGTTTCGCGGCCGCGGGACCGCAGCAAGATTTTGTTCCACAGGTGAGCAGAAGGCCCTGTTGATTTCAATCGCCCTCGCAAATGCGCGGGCAGTCTCCGCGGCGTTCGGATCGCCGCCGATACTGCTTCTCGACGAGATCGCGGCGCATCTCGACGGGGAAAGACTGCGGCAGCTGTTTGCTGAACTCCTCCAGTTAAGGTCGCAGGTATGGATCACCGGCACTGACCCTTCATTGTTTGCCTCAATCGGCGGCGATAGCCAGTTTCTGACAGTCGCCGCCGGACAGGACGGGTCAACAATCCGGAAGGATTGATGCCGTGCGCTGCCGTGTGCGTTCAGGACGTCCAGCGGCAAACCCGGCGTCAGCTGTTTTCAGTCCAGGGTCCGCGCAGGATCTGGTCCTGGCAGCGGCGATGCCTCACGATTTCTGAGAGATCGGGATGCGCGAGTCTGTCGGCGGCGATCAAGTCGCCCTTCCCGATGACCCGCGTCGCCGCGGAGACCGTCAACAGGCCAGCCGGCGCCGCCCGCGCTTTTCGGGAACGCTCCTTCTCCAGAGTCCGCGTCCGGTGACCGCACTCGCCGATTTGTCCAAGTACAACCCCCGGCATCAAACCGCCCTTGGCCAGCGCGCCGATCTGGACGCCGGGCGCGTGAGCGGGACCATACCCGCCTCGCCGTGGAGCGCGGCGCGGCCGCTGGACAAAACCGGCGGCAAAATCCAAATGGCGGCTGGCGGCATTGGAGGTCGCCTCACTCGGACGATGAGAGACGACACCCGATGAACAAATGGATGCGTGCGGTTGTCCTGACCGGTCACGGCGGACTTGACTGTCTGCGGTTCAGCAACAGACATCCGAGGCCCGAACCGGGTCCGGGAGAGGTTTTGGTTCGGGTTCATGCGTGCGGGCTGAACAACACCGACGTCAACACACGCACCGGCTGGTATTCGAAGTCGGTGTCGGAGGGCACAACAGGCGGTCCGCTGGACAGCGCGAAAGAAGACGATGCGTCCTGGGGCGGCGGCGGCGTCGCATTTCCCCGAATTCAAGGCGCTGATGTGTGCGGAACTGTCGCCGAAACCGGTGACGGATCATCCGGGAAACTGGTCGGTCGGCGGGTGTTGATCGATCCGTGGATAAGAGACTGGACGAAACCCGGTGACCGTGGCGGCATCGGTTTCTTTGGCAGCGAAACGGATGGCGGCTTCGCTGATTTCACAGTCGTTCCGGTCGAACAGGCGCATCCCATCGAAAGCGGATTCGGCGATGCCGAACTGGCGACATTCGCCACATCTTGGGTCACCGCTCTGAACATGCTGGACCGCGCTTCGGTTTCTGAAGGCGACCGGCTGTTGGTGACGGGGGCATCCGGCGGCGTCGGGTCTGCCTTGGTGCAGCTCGGAAGGCTCCGCGGCGCCGAGGTCATCGCCATGTGCGCGACAGAAAAGGTGGAACAGTTGAGGAAACTGAACCCGGCGGCCATTCTGCCGCGGTCGCCGGAAGATCTGGGCGCGTCTCTCATGGCTTCGACTGGCAAGGCGAGCGTGACCGCTGTTGCCGACATTGTCGGCGGGGAGATGTTTCAGCAGCTGCTGGACGTGTTGGAACCCGGAGGCCGGTACGTTGTTTCAGGCGCCATTGCCGGACCCGATGTTAGACTGGATCTGCGCCAGCTCTATCTCAAAGATCTGTCGTTATTCGGCGCTACGGTGACAGACCCGAACACTTTCGGACGGCTCATCAAGATCATCGAAAGCGGAAAGGTCGAGCCAGTCCTCGCAGCGGTCTATCCGCTCGAAAAGCTTCGCGAGGCACAAGAGGAATTCATCGCCAAACGGCATATCGGCAACATTGTCGTGAGAGTTTGAGCATGCTTTCGCGACACTGAAACTCCAACTCCGGACGCGGTCGATGAAGGACATTCCGGAAGCGACCGAAGGAATGCCGGCGCGGAAACAAACACCATCGGCGCCGTCACCCTGCCCGGGCTGAAAGCGATCGCAATGGGGCGGGTTCTGAATGTGCCGGATCCGGCGACCGGCAGCAGAGGGTCTCCATCGCGCGCCCGCTGGCGATGAACCCCGATGTGATGCTGTTCGATGGGGTCGCCGCCGCGTTTGATCCCGAAACCGTCGGAGAAGCGCTCAACACAATCAAGGAACTCGCCGGTGACGGAATCGCCTGCATCCCGGTCACGCACGGGATCGGATGTGCCTGCGAAACCGCCGCCACATCTCCTTCACGGACCGCGGTGTCGTTTTCGAAAACGGGCGGCCGAAGACTTTGTTCGACAAAACCAAAGATCTGCGCACACGCGAATTTCTGAGCCAGTTTGTTTGAGCGGACCGCCGCGCCAAGCGAAATTCCCAGCCGCCCGCCCGCAAACCTCAGCCGTGAGGCGCACACATGGCGGGCGCGCAGCGCCGGAAACCGGCGCCTGCCAACATCCCGGGTCCGGCAGGGCGTGAGCATTCGAATTCACGCGCCGTCGCGCCCGAGTCCGGGATGCATCGCTCCATATTGTGAGGCCCTGACCGCTTTCCATGAACCGGAAGCGAAGCGGCTGCGGCGCTTCGAAAGTGTCGGGTTTGGCGGCTGCGAACCGGCGAAGTCTGTTCGCCAATGTTTCAAATGGCCGAAAACCGCGGTAAGAAGGAGATATTCAACCGAACCGACAGTTTCGGAATTGAGCAGAAAAAAAACGATACCCAAAACCGCCCTGGCCAAAAAGAAGGCCAATGGCAAACCAGAACAAGGCGAGCGCGGCCGCGTGACACGCTTGGCTGCGCGCATCGTCTTGTATGCGGCCGCGCTGCCGCTGGCGCTCACTTTCGTTGTCACGGGCCTGTTTGCCGCCGCAAACCCGCCAATCACGCCGATCATGGCCGCCGATTACTGGAGGCTTGGATATCTCAAGCGTCAGTGGGTGGCGATCGACAGCGTTCCCCGCCATCTTCCGCTGACGCTGATTGCCGCTGAGGATGCGAATTTCTGCATGCATTGGGGGTACGATGTGGATGCGATCCGGGCCGCGGGACCCGGTGGCGGAGCCACGCTTAGCCAACAGACAGCGCGTGACCTCTATCTCTGGCGCAGCGGCGGGGGAATTGAGCGGATTCTGGAATCCATTGCCACTGGCGTGATTGAGCTCATTTGGACAAAGCGGCGGATCGCAGAAGTCTACATGAACATCGCAGAGTTCGATGCCGGCGTGTTTGGCGTCGAGGCTGCGGCGCAGCGCTATTTCGGCAAGGGCGCCGCGGAGATGAGTGAGTGGGAGGCGGCCAGCCTGGCGGCGGTGAACGCGGCCCCGGAATCCGGCAACCCCGCCGCATTGACGCCGGAACTCGAACAGCGGGCCGCGGTCATTCGAAATGGCGCGCAACTAATTGCAAATGACCGGCGGTCGGCCTGCATTGACAGTTGAATCCAACCCCATTCGGCCATTAAAAAGCTTCCGCGCATTTGGGGATTGCAGACATGGGCGTGCCTTTCCGGCTCTATCACCACACACTGTCTCCGTTCTGCCGGAAACTGCGGCTGGTTCTTTCTGAAAAGAAGGTCGAGTTTGAGCTGATCGAAGAGAAATACTGGGAAAAGCGGCAGGATTTTCTGCTTCTCAGCCCTGCCGGGAAGGTGCCGGTGCTGCGCGGCAAGGGCAGGACATTCACTGAGAGTCAGGCGATCTGCGAGTATATCGACGCCACCAATCCGGATCCGCCGCTGATCCCTGAAGATCCGATGGATCAGTACGAAGCGCGCCGACTTGTCTGCTGGTTTGATGAACAATTCCACGAGGAGGTCACATCGCGGCTGGTTGGCGAACGGGCGCTGCGAAAGCTTCAGGGGCGCGGGCTGCCGGATGCGACCAATCTGGCAATGGGGCGGAAACGTCTGCACATCCACCTCAAAGAAATTCACAGTCTGCTCGACAAGCGCGGTGGATCGCCGGCGACCGCATGACAATCGCCGACTTTACCGCGGCGGCGCATATCTCCTGTCTGGATTTTGTCCGCGACATTGAATGGAATGAGCAGCCTCTGCTGAAAGACTGGTATGCGATCATGAAATCCCGGCCGGCCTTCCAGCCCTTGCTGAACGAATACCACTCGCAGCTGCCGCGGCCGCCCGACTGGTATTCGGATCTGGACTTTTGACACGTCTTGAAGACCGGCTGAAAAATCAGGCGTTCGACGAAGGATTTGACGCCGCTGGCATCTGCGGGCCTGGAGACATCCCTGCCGCTGCCGACAGGCTTTCGGCATTTCTGGCAGCCGGCCGGCAGGGTGAAATGGGTTGGATGGAACGGCGGTCCGGGTGGCGCGGCAATCCGGAACTGCTGTGGCCGGAGGCCAATTCCGTCATCATGCTGGCAGAATCTTACGCGCCGGAAGACGATCCGATGGACAATCTGCGGTTTCCGGATCGAGGGACGATTTCCGTTTACGCGCAGAACCGAGACTATCATGACATCGTCAAGAAACGGCTGAAGCGGCTCGGAAGGTGGCTGATTTCCGAAACGGGCGCTGAGATCAAGGTCTTTGTCGACACCGCTCCGGTGATGGAGAAACCGCTGGCAGAGGCCGCTGGGATTGGATGGCAGGGCAAACACACGAACCTGGTCAGCCGAAGTCTGGGAAATTGGTTTTTTCTGGGCGCGATTTTCACCACGGCACGGCTTGAGCGCGATCAAGCCGGTGAGGATCACTGCGGTTCCTGCCGCCGCTGCCTCGACATTTGCCCGACCGACGCCTTTCCGGCCCCTTATCAGCTGGATGCGCGGCGCTGCATTTCGTACTTGACAATTGAACATAAGGGACTGGTGGACGAATCGCTGCGTCCGGCAATCGGCAACCGGATTTTCGGCTGCGACGACTGCCTCGCTGTCTGCCCGTGGAACAAGTTCGCCGCCACAGCGCGCGAAACCGGCTACCATGCGCGGGATGAGCTTGCCGCGCCTGACCTGATCTCATTGGCAGAATTGGACGATGCGGCATTCCGATCTCTGTTTCGCGGCGGTCCGGTCCGCCGCATCGGCCGCGACCGTCTTGTGCGCAACGTCCTTTATGCGCTGGGCAACTCAGGCAACCCCGAGGCAAAACCGGTGGTTGCGCGCCTGACGTCCGATCCAAACCCGGTGGTGGCTGAGGCAGCGCGGTGGGCCCGGACGCAGCTGTCGAAGGCCGCCTGATTGCTTCCTTGGACAGCCCGACGGACTGGCGGCGGAAAGCGCCGTGACTGATCGAGGCAAGTCGGCGGACTCGGTCCTTTTGAGTCTCGGCCATGGTTACAGCGCACAGGCTCTGTCCCGTCTGCTGTTCCGCCAGGGCGGATGGAAAGTCTACGGCACCACCCGCTCGCAGGCAGGATGCGCGAAAGTCGTCGAGTCCCGGGCGGAATGCAGGGTCTGGCCCGGACATGATCTCGCCTGTGAACTGGCGGAAGCGACGCACCTGCTGGTTTCGGCGCCGCCCAGTGACATGGGCGATCCCGTGCTGAGGCAGCTGGGAGAGCGGCTTGCGGACTGCGGCGACCGGTTTTCCTGGGTCGGATATCTGTCAACAACGGCGGTCTACGGCGACCGAAACGGCGGTTGGGTGGACGAATCCGACGTGCCCGCCCCTTCCACCCGGCGCGGAAAATGGCGTCTCCAGGCGGAGCAGGGCTGGCAGCAATTGTTTCAGCGCAGCGCCGTGCCGGTTCATATTTTTCGGCTTGCGGGCATTTACGGTCCGGGCCGCGGGCCGCTGGCGCTCATTCGCTCCAGAAAGAAGACACGGCAAACCGTCAAACCCGGTCAGGTTTTCAATCGGATCCATGTCGATGACATTGCCGGCTCGCTCCACGCATCCATGATGAACCCAAATCCGGGCGCCGTCTACAATCTTTGCGACAACTGCCCGGCCCCGCCCGAAGAGGTGGCCGATTTTGCCGCGCAACTGCTCGGCGTTCCGCCTTTGCCGCGGGTGGCCTGCGAGGACGCGGAACTCAGCCCGACGGCGAGGAGCTTCTACGGAGAATCGAAGCGCGTGAGCAATGGCAGACTGAAAGGCGAGCTGAAAGTGATGCTGCTCCATTGCGACTACAAATCAGGCCTGCGCTCCTTGGTGTGATCAATGGCAGCCGCACCGCGCGCCGCCCGGAAACCAAACCCTGCCGTCAGGTCCGCGGAATCGGTTCACGGCGTCTCGGAGTCGATCGCTTCGCAGAGTATCAGACCGATTTCAGCGCAGTCAGCGGTCTTGAATGTGAGCGGCAGCCGGAGATCGAACAGCTGCGCCAGCACGGCGTCGGTTCTGGGCAGCGGCTGCGCCCGCAGATACCGCCACGCATGATGGGCGGAGGTGAATCCCAAGGGCTCCCGCCGCCCGAACCACTTGATTTCGACGCCGCGGTCGGCAGACCGGGCAAGCACTCTTTCGCAGCCGCGGCGGTCGAGGCCGGGAATGCGGAACTGCAGCGACGAGCCGACCATGCCTTCGCCGGCTGGACGGTTTGGCAACACAACATTCGGTGAGTTTGACAGCGCTGACGCAAGCGCTTGGTATCTTCTGTTCCAACGCTTGATGTTGTCTTCCAGCAGCGCCAGCTGCGGCCGAAGAACGGCAGCCCGCAGATCGTCCATTCGGGCGGACAGATTGGCCATATCGTAGCGCGGCTCTGCAAAACTGTCGCGGCCCGGCCCGGCGCCGTGGCGGTCATAGAACATGTAGCTGCCGCTCAGAACGGTCGCGCGCGCCATAAAGCGCGGATCGTCTGACACCAGCAGACCGCCTTCACCCGAATTGATGTGTTTGTATGTCTGGGTTGAAAAGCAGCCTGCGAGGCCGAAGTTTCCCGATCGCCGGGAGTTCCAGGTGGCGCCCATAGTGTGCGCGCAGTCCTCGATCACGGTCAGTCCGGCGCTGTCGGCGGCGGCCATAACGCCATCCATATCGGGAATATGCCCCCGCATTTTCGAGAGCAGCAGCGCCCTCGCAGATGAACGCGCGGCCTTCGCGGCCAGATCGTCGAGATCGATGCGCAGGTCCTCGTTTGTTTCCACCAGGACCGCCTGCGCGCCCGCGGCGTGTACCGCGCCCGGCACCGGCGCGAGCGTAAACGCGTTGGTCAGCACCGGCTCGCCGGGCTGAACCCCGGCTGCCCGCAGAGCGATCTGCATAGCCTGGCCCCCCGATGCCACGGCCAGGCAATAGTCGCGGCCCTGCCACGCCGCGAACTCGCGTTCGAGTGATGAAGTTTCGCCGGATTCCCCAGGCAGCACATTATAGCGATGCAGCCGTCCGGATCTCAAAACCTTGACGGCGGCCTCGACTGCGCATTCAGGTATCGGTTCCTGCTGTGTGAAATTGCCGGTGAATGATCGCATTGCGGAAACGTCCGTCTCAATCTGTGACCGCTGAGAATTAATGACTATACCCTCCCGCCGATTGGCCTTAAAGGGGACAGCCTATGTGAAAACCGGGCGGCCAATCAATTGCACCGGCCTGTCAATAATCAAACTTAGGCCTCTCGCCAAAATAACATGATCAGGATGACCTGTTGATCAGGGTGTGGTTCCAGTCGCCGTGGAAGCCGTCGCGGCGGATTTTCAGGGTCTTCATCCGCTCGTCGGAAACCTTGACGCCGAGCGGATACTCGTTGTCGTCGATCCGCGACCGGATCTTCCGACCGGCGCGGGTCGTGGCGGCGGCGATGAGCTCGACGATGACCCGGCAGCTGGCCAGGGGCCGTCCGCGCCGGTTCCGGGTGATGTGGCAGAACATGCGGTGCTCGATCCTGTTCCACTTGCTCGTGCCCGGCGGGAAGTGGCAGACTGAGATCTTCAGGCCGAGCTCGTCGGCGAGGCGCTGCAGTTCGAGTTTCCACAGCCGGTTCCGGCTGCTGTTGGAGCCGCCGCCGCCGGCCGTGATCAGGAGCCTGCGGGCGTCCCGGCACAGGGGGCGGCCCATGCTCTGCCACCACCGCCGCACGCTCTCCACCGCGAATGACGCGGTGTCGTGGTCGGTTCCGACGCTGACCCAGCCCTTGTCGGCCGTCATGTCATAGACGCCACAGGGTGTCGCCTTGCCGAGCTCCGGGTCGGGAAAACCGTGGACGCGGACCTGCTCTGGTGTCCCCTTCGGCCGCCATTCCCTGCCGCCGTTGCGGAAGGGGCCGACAAGCTCCTTTTTCTTCGTGTCGACCGAGATGACCGGCTGGCCCAGCTTCTGGAAGGCCCGCACCCTGCGGTCAATGCGCCGGAACTGCGCGTCGCGGTCCGGATGCCGGCGGCCCTCAACCGTCTTGCGGCTGGACTGCAGGCTGTGGCCGAGGGAGTGCAGCAGCCGGTTGACCGTGCGCTCGCTGACCGGATGGCCTTCGGCGCTGAGAGCGTCCGCAAGGCGGCGCGCGCTCAGCGACGTCCAGCGGAGCGGGCGTTCCGGATCTCCGCGCGTCGCCGGCTCGAGATGGAGCTCCAGCGCCGTCACCAGGCCCGGGTCATGGTCGGACAGGCGTTTGCGGCCGCCGCCGCCGCGCCATGGTCCAGCTCGCTCAGGCCGGCGCGGACCGTGTTGCGGGACATCCCCGTCGCCTCGACGACCCGGGCAATGCCGCCGCGGCCGAGCGCGCGGGCTTCAGCCGCCGCCCACAGGCGCCGCGAGCGCTCGTCCAGAACCGCTTCCAGTGCTGTGTGCTTGGATCGAATCGTGTCCGCCACACCATCCATGGTATACGCATGGCACGACAGCGCAAAATAGTCAAGTTATGTTGGCGAGTGTCCTTAGGAGTGTTCAATGAAGTTTACAAAGTCAGTCCTTACGGCGTCGGCCGCTGCCGCCGCCCTTTTGGCAGCGGCCCCGTCGCACGCCATGGACGAAATCACAGTTGCTTATTTCCTCGAATGGCCGATGCCGTTTCAGCATGCGAAGGTGAACGGGACATATGAGGACGAGTTGGGCGTCACAATCAATTGGCGCAGTTTTGACACTGGGACCGCGATGAGCGCCGCGATGGCGTCAGGAGATGTTCAGATTGCTGTGAGTCAGGGAATTCCGCCCTTTGTGGTTGCCACGTCAGCCGGCCAGGATCTGCAGGTTGTCGATGTCGCAGTGTCATATTCCGAAAATGACAACTGTGTGGTGGCCGAGGCTTTGGAAATCGATGCGTCAAATGCCGGCGAACTTGCGGGCAAACGCGTCGGCGTGCCGATCGGAACCGCGGCTCATTATGGCTTTTTGGTCCAGATGGCGCATTTCGGTGTCGACATCACCACCATGGAGATCGTTGACATGGCACCGCCGGACGGCGCGGCGGCATTCGCGCAGGGCAACATGGACATGGTCTGCGGCTGGGGCGGCGCGCTGCGACGGATGCTTGAATACGGCAATGTCCTGCTCACCGGAGCGGAAAAGGAGGAACTTGGGATTCTCGTCTTTGATGTGACATCTGCGCCGGCCTCGTTTGTTGCAGAACATGGCGACCTGCTGGCGAAATTCCTTAAAGTGACCGCTGATGCGAACGCGGTTTGGAACGCTGGCGGCGACATGGCCGACAAGATGATTCCAGTGATTGCCGGCGATGCCGGTATGGATGAAGATGCCACGGCTGCGACCATGGCGACATTCGTGTTTCCGTCTGTTGACGATCAGCTGAGCGACAAGTGGCTCGGCGGCGGCGTGCAGTCCTTCATGGACGGCGTGGCCAAAGTGTTCCTCGACGCCGGTTCGATTCCTGCGGCGCGCGACAGTTACGCGGACGCCGTCGATGCCGGCCCGCTGACCGCTGTGCACGAAATGTGAGTCTCAGACTCGTTTGAAAGACAGTTCCGGGCGGTCAGCGCCCGGAACGGCAGCCGGACGGGAGGGGGCAATGTCGGAGCGAGAGAGCGGTCTGGCCATCAATGACGTGTCAATGCGGTTCGATCTCCCTAACGGCGACCATGTTCAGGCGCTGAAAAATGTCTCGCTGCACTTAAGACAAGGCACGCTGATGAGCGTTCTTGGTCCGTCGGGCTGCGGCAAGACCACATTGCTCAACATAGTTGCCGGATTCCTTGCCCCGACCGAGGGACAGGTTCTGCTCAATGGCAACATTGTGACAGATCCTGATGCCGAAAGGGGAATGGTGTTTCAGCAGGGGGCGCTGTTCGAGTGGATGAGTGTCCGCGAAAATGTCAGCTTCGGCCCGCGGATGAAACGCCAGCCAGAAAGAGACTATGGCGACAATGTCGACCATCTTCTGGATGTCGTCGGACTCAAGGATTTCAAGGAGAAAGCGATCTATGAGCTGTCCGGCGGCATGCAGCAGCGTGTCGCGCTGGCGCGCTGTCTGGCGAACGACCCGGATGTCATTCTCATGGACGAACCCCTCGGCGCCCTGGATGCTCTGACCCGCGAAAAAATGCAGGGGCTTGTGCTGGATCTCTGGAATGAGACCGGCAAGACGATCATCCTGATCACACATTCGGTGGAAGAGGCACTGCTTCTCGGCGAGCGGCTTATCGTGATGGCGCCGAGACCGGGACGCATTCACAAGGAATACCAGCTTCCGTTTGCGGAAGCCGGCGTAGGGGCGGACCTGCGTGAGATCAAGAAGGCGGAAGGCTATGCCGACACCCGCGAGGAAATCCTGGCCATGATTTGGGAGATGGAGGAGGAAATCATGGGTCGCGTGGAAGCTGCGGCATGACCGCCCTCGTTCTGCTTACGACTTATGTCGCCATCTTCGCGGCGGCGTTTCTCATCGTGCGGTTCGTTGTTGAACGCATGACTGCGGCCACGGATTTCACTTCGCTGAAAACGGTGACATTCGGCGACGAAAGTGCGGTCACGCCCAACCGCATCGCGTCGGTTGTCTCGGTTTTGACAATTTTCCTGATTTGGGGCGCGTTCACCGGATCGAAGACAACCCTGTTTCACATGCCGGGGCCGTTCATCGGCGACACCAGCTTCTCCTATACGGTGGAGGACTCAGCGGGCGCCCGCGACAGCGCGACGGTTTCGGTCCGCGTTCACGAGATCAGCGAAAAGCCCGATGCGCCGGAAACAAAGCCGCGCGATGGATTTGCGCAGAATGATGGCGACACAATGGCGGCTTGGCGCAGCGGCCTCATCCGCGTTTTGAAAAACGACAGCGGCGAGGGGCTTCGGGTCGTCGCGGTGGACGGACAGCGAATCAGCGCCGGGGAGTCCGTTGCAGTCGAGGATGGAAAGGTGAACCTGACAAGCAAGGGTTCTCTGAATTTCACACCGAAAAAGGGACTCCAGATGGAGCCGATTTGGCTCCCGTCGCCAGAGGCTGTGGCGGCGCGTTTCTGGGAAATCGCGGCCGACGGTTATCAGAATTTCACGCTCCTCGAGCATTTGGCCTGGTCGCTGATGCGCGTGCTGGCAGGATTTGTCGCCGGTTCGCTGGTCGGCATCCCGCTGGGATACGCGATGGGCCTGTCCGGCTGGTTCCGCGGCTGGTTTGACCCAATTGTCGAATTCATGCGGCCGGTGCCGCCGCTGGCCCTGATCCCGCTGGTGATTATCTGGTTTGGGATTTGGGAATCCGGCAAAATTGTCCTGCTGTTTCTCGCCGCGCTTTGGATCATGACCATTTCCGCGCGCGCCGGTGTGTCAGGCGTCAATATTACGAAAATCCATGCCGCCTATTCGCTGGGCGCTTCGCGCTGGCAGATCCTGCTGCATGTCATTGCGCCGAATTCACTTCCTGAGATCTTCACCGGCACCCGGGTCGCCATGGGAGTCTGCTGGGGAACAGTGGTCGCCGCCGAACTCGTCGCGGCCCAAAAGGGAGCCGGGATGATGATCATGGCGGCTTCGAAATTCCAGCTGACAGATATCGTCATCATGGGGATCATACTGATTGGAATCATTGGCTATGGCATCGACATTTTGATGCGGCAGGCGGAAAGATATCTTGTTCCCTGGAAGGGCCGCAGCTGACCGGCGGCATGCGTAATTGGCGGTTGGTCAGGCGCTGACAAGCCGGTCCGCTTGGTCATTGCCAATGATTTCGCCTTCGGTATGACGCAGCCGTTGAGTTTCGGGTGTGTTCTTCATGGGCCGTGAGGCCGGCCGCGGCAAGAACGGAACGGCTGCACTCTGGCGCAGAGTGCAATTCCGCGCGCCTGGCATTATCTTTTCCGCCTGGCAATTGCGGATTCGGCAGCATGATCACAGAGACTGGCAGTCAGACCAGAGCTGTTGAAGCTGATTCACCGACGCTGAATTCCAGACTTTTCCGGTCCGGGCTGTTTGGCGCCCGGTAAAATGCGCCGACAGCAAGTTGACCCGCGGCAGGTTTCGCTCGGTAAGGCCGTTTTCCTCTCGGAAATCCTTTTGTTGATGATATTGGCGGCGATTATCAAGAGTGTTTCGGCCGAGATCTCCGTCACAATTATCCTGCTGGCAAGGTTCCTGTACAGCCTGCCGGTCCTGCTCGCCTTCGGGTTTTGGCAGCTGCGCGGCGGCGCGCTGTCGCTTTCGGACCGGCGCACAATGCTTCTGCGGTGCGTCGTCGGTCTGGTCGGGGTCAGCTGTTGGCTGCAGGCTGTCTCCAGAATCGACATCAGCAAAGCGACGGCGATCGTTCAGGTTATGCCTGTCTTCATCACCATTTTGGCTTCTGTGTTGATTGGCGAGAGAGTCGGTTGGCGACGATGGTCGGCCGTATTGATCAGTCTTGTCGGCGCCCTGGTCCTGTTGCGACCCGATCTTGCCGGCTGGTTCGAGGCTGGGGTTGCATATGCCTTTTGCGCGGCGCTCTTCGGCGGCTTCATGTTTATCTATCTCAGGAAACTGGGCCAGAGCGAGGCCGCAATCACCACAGCAATCTGGTACAACGCCTTTGGAGCCGCGGTGATGCTGGTGTGGTGCATTGCCGCGGATGCTGAATGGCCGGAATCGACCGGCGGCAACGCCGTGCTCCTTCTGTGTGGAGTTCTCGCAAGCGTTTAACAGTGGCTGCTTGCGCTGAGTCACAAGCTAGCCCCGGCAAGCACCCTCGCCCCATTGCACTACGCGATGGTGCCGATGTCAATCGTGATTGGCATTTTGGTGTTTGACGAAGTGATCACCTTGTCGTTCCTGTTCGGTTCAGGAACGATTATTGGCGCAAACTATTACATCTACCGGCGGGAACGTCGCGTCGGCGCCCGTCGCTGACACCGGTTTTGACGCACCCAGGACAGTGCCGGAATGCGGCTGGACCGACACCCGACAGCCACACTTGACGCGTTTGGATGACGAAAGACTTTCTGCGAAAATGCAGCCGGATGGATGCCGGGACGATTCCTGTCCAAGTTTCGCAGGATTGGCGCGATGATGCAGTGTCCGCCGGCTGTGCCAGAACCGGCCCCCTCCGGAACCGCGTCCGATATCGGCGGTCTCCCGAAAGTCAACAGACTGGGAACAACAAGGATAGGCAGGAATTTGCAGAAATTCCACGAATGATGCTATAATTCTGCTGGCAGACGGGCAGGGGAGGACCGAACACATGCTATTGCGTATCGCCGTCGAGAACCACCTTTCCATCTGTGAGAGGCAGGAGCTGTCTTTCGCGGCGTCATCTCTGAAGGACAGAAGCGACGGCTTGATCAGATGCGATGCAGTAGACAGCGGAGAGGTTGTGCCTGCCGTGGTGATTTACGGGGCCAATGCGTCTGGCAAGACGAATCTCGTCAATGCTGTATTAACCATGAAGAAGTTGGTGCTCTGGTCGCAGGCTAAGGGCGAACCAGGCGGAGGAGTGCCACGTCATGAGTTTCTGCTAGACCCGAGATTCTCTGAGAAGCCATCATGCTTCGAAATCGATTTTGTTCTCGATGGAATCCGTTACCACTACGGATTTGAAACGACCGATGACGCGTTTACATCGGAGTGGTTGTATGAGATTCCACGTTCGCACCGCAGGAAGCTGTATGAACGTGTAGAACAGAGATTTGATTTTGGGCGCCGGCTAAAGGGCCGGAACCACGATATCGCAGGCCTCACCCGCTCAAATAGCCTTTTTCTTTCAGCCGCTGCACAAAATGGCCATGCCCAATTGTCTCGGATCTATAACTACTTCCAACATATGGAGTTCTCTGGATCGATTTCCGTGCCTGGAGTTGAAGCTTCCTCGCGGGTCCAGGGAAACGGATTAGATGACCGCGTAATTGATTTCCTAAAAGCAATCAACACAGGCGTTATCGGATACCGGAAAAAGGAAATTGAATTATCCGAGGAGTCTCGCGCAATACACCGTGAACTCAAGGTGGTGTTCGAAAAGATTTCCGGTGGCCCCATTAGAATCGCGCCAGACGCAGAGGACAGATTGATAGAAATAGAACTCACGCATCGTGGAAGGGGCGGGGAAGCCGTGCATCTAGATCTGGATCTTGAGAGCGCAGGAACGCGGAGGCTGCTGATAATTCTTGATCAAATATTCAAGGCGATAGATGAGGGAAATCCGATATTTATCGATGAGCTAGATGCCAGCCTGCACACTTATGCCAGTGAGGCAATCGTCAGGCTGTTTTGCTCCCCGAAGATGAATCGGAATGGCGCGCAAATTATTGCAACAACTCACGATACCAATCTGATGAAATCCGATTTGCTCCGAAGGGATCAGCTATGGTTTGCGGAGAAGAATAACGAAGGTGCCACGGAAATATATCCGCTAACAGATATTCGGACACGGAAGGGGGATAACGTTGAGCTAGGATACCTGCAAGGACGGTACGGGGCAGTGCCAGGTGACGATCCGGTTGCGGCGCTGCTCGAGTCTTGCTGGAATGGGAAAGCGTAGGACAGGCAAGATAAGGCGACGAGGGCCGAGACGAGAGCCCAAGGTTCGTTTCATTCTATTTTGTGAAGGGCGGAACACAGAGCCCGCGTATTTTTCCGCGATAAAGGACGTTTGGACGGGTGCGCTGGTATCAATTGAAAGTCGTCGTGGCGTGGGGGTGCCAATCACGATAGCGCAAAGTGCAATGGAATTCGCAAAGGCGGAGGGATTGGCGCGAGGCAGTAGGCGACAGCGGAATTTGTTCGAAGAAAGAGATGAGGTTTGGGCTGTATTTGATAGAGACGAGCATGAGAAATTTGAGGAGCGGCACTTCGATGTGAATCGGCTGGCATCAGGGTCGCCAGATCGAATCCATGCTTTGAAGTATGGCTGATTCTGCACGAGTGTGACTACGACCGGTCGGATGACCGCCATGAGGTGCAAAGTGAGTTGCAACGATTGCGACCTGAGTACGCCCGAGCTGGAGCCAAAGTCCCGGATTGCAGGGCAATGGTGTCTTGAGTTCTCGACGCTGAAAAACGGGGCGCGGTGTTGCTTAGGCCTCGGGAAGACGAAATGGAGCCACATGGGCGTCCATCCACGACTGTGGGTGAATTGACAAGAGCAATTCGGGAAGCCGATGGCCGGGTGCGAAGGGGGCATATAGGTAGAGAGTGGACGTGGCTGACGGGAGATAGGTTGCACAGTTTGGAAGTCCCGCTTGTCTGAAATGGTGCGGAGAGGTGGCAGCAGGGGGGCGCCATTTTTTCTGGGTTAGGCGGCGGCGATGCGCCGTGCCTTCCCGAGAGCGAACGCTTCCCACTGCAGATTCTTTCAGCAGCTCTTCAGCGCCAGCAATGCGTTCGCGCCCCGAACCGACCATTTGCATCCTGACGTCTTGAAGCGGCTGGCGACTGTCTGCCTGCAGCGGCTTTCGACTTTGCCGCTTCCGATGCGCATGCCGCGCGCCCGGTATTCGTTATGCCGAATCCGGCTTTTGTTCGATTCGAAACAGTCAATGCGCTTGGCCGCATCCTTGTTCCGGCCGCGGTGCGGCTGGAGGTCCGCGATGACGCCGGCGACCTGCCCGTCCAGCAGCCGGGCCTTGACGTCCGCGTGCCGCGCCCTGTGCCCGCCGCCGTCCCTGACCAGCGCCTTGAGGGCCGCGGATGCGTATTCAAGCGCGCGGCAGACATCCAGGATGCAGGTCTTTTTCATGCCGGCGAGAAGCTCGTCGGCCGCGTTGGCGATCCAGGCGGCGCCGTCGGAGATCAGGACAGCCTCCTGCGCCCCGCAGACGCCTTCCCGGCACAGATGCCGCTCAAGCTGGCCGGCGAAGTCATTTGTCCCGGGCCCACCGCCGCAGCGTTGTCGCCGAAACCTTCACGCCGGCCAGGTTGCGAAGTTTGCGGGACGCCTCCTCAAAGCTGTCGGAGACGACCGCGTCCGCGACCATGTCCGCCACGCCGGGCGTGGCTTGCTGCCCTTCAAGCCCCAGGGCGCGGTCCAGGGGAAAAAAGCCAAGGCCGCAGCCCTGGCAGCGGCAGCAGATCCGGTCAACCCGCACCGGCCCCAGGCGTAAGTCGAAGGACTTGCCAAACTTCTGGCGCCGCTCCATCGGCTTGCCGCATTTCGGGCAGTCGGGTGTCGGAAGCGCGGCGTCGACACGCTCAAGCAGCGACTTGTACATCGCCGCACCGCTGGAATGCGCCATGTCCCGGATCGCGGTCTCGATGCCGTCAAGGTCCGCGGCCTCCCGGCCGTTCAGCTCACTCTCCAGCTTCGGAACCAGCCCCGCGAAACCCGATCACGCCGCCGCCTCGAACGCGGCCATGGAAGACGCATCCCGCCCGGACGCCGGAACGTTCCGCCTTTTGTCATTGCTGCACATGAGTTGATTTTGCTGCTCTGCTCTGCCCGTTCGCGCGGCGCCGGCCGGCTGATCCGGTCACTGTCCGCCGCGCCGAGAACGTTTCACAAAAACACCGCCGCAGGAAAAATTCAACCCGCGGCGCGGCGAACCGACCGGAACGAGTCACTGAAAACCAAAAAAGTGGCATGCGCCCGGACCAGCACGCCCACACGCCGATTCAACTGTCGGTTCACACGATTCACGATACTGACACCGCCAGCCGACATTGCGGGTTTGCAAGCGCCTGGCGGTGGAATTGAGGGTTCCGACGGAGGTTGCCCAGTGATGGACACCCCCGTTAGAACATGAAATTCAATCAGGTAAGGGCAAGCGCTCCGGCCAAAATCAGAAGCAGCAACGGAATCAGGATGGAATCATTGCCTTCCGGCTCCATCACTTCCGGCTCCATCATCGGCTCAGCCATTTTGCCCATTTCCGGCTCGTCCATTCCACCGGCAGATAGATTTGTCGCGGCCAGCACGAATGCCGCAGCCATTGCAATTTTTCTCATTGACACTCTCTCCTTCTCAAAGCCCGAGGGTTAGTACGCCCGTAGCTTGGCTGCCTGTTACTCGAAACACTGCCTTCCTAGCATGTCGTTCGTCACAATTGGATTCTTGGCATCTAGCATGAATTGAAACAGTTATCAAATCAGCAACACCTGAGTCCCGACCTTTGCGAGATCGAAAAGTTCGGCGATGTGTTCATTGTACAGCCCGATGCAGCCGTTCGATGAGCGGCGGCCGATCTTCCGCGTGTCATGGGTTCCGTGGATCCGGTAGTAGGTCCATGACAGGTAGAGCGCGTGGGTGCCAAGCGGGTTGTCTGGCCCCGGCGGCATGTAGTGTGGCCAATCCGGGTTGCGCTCAAGCATCGCCGGAGTGGGACGCCATTCCGGATCTTTCTTCTTTCCAATAATACGTGTCCGGCCCAGCCGGGTCAGCTCCGGTGACAGCGGCACGCTTGTTGGGTAAAGCCTGTAGATGGTTTCGTCTTCCGACCAGAAATGCAAAGCCCTGGACAGAGTGTCGACGAGAATCGCATCGTTCTTGAGATTCGCGAAATAGGACCGCCAGTCGCGCGTGAAAAATCCCGAGATGTTACGATGCACTTTGCCGTCTTCTGTTTCAGCGAACACTGACCCAGCGGTCACGGCTGCGCACCCCGCCAGAAGCATTTTCCCAAATGCGCGGCGGGTTGACGAATCCGCCATTTCAAATCTCCGTCACCTGAGTGTCGAACTCGACACAGCGTCGCTAGAATTTACCGATGGAGGATGCAAGCGGCTGACCCGAAATTTTGCTTTGGTGTTGCAGTGCGGCAGTCTCATTGGCAAGGATTTCGTTTTGTCAGAAAGGGCAGCGGCGGACAAACGAATCGCTGGAGCGGGCGCCGCCGCCTGCGCCATCCGGCATTTCAGGCCCGCGGCACGGATCGGACCATGACAGCTTCATCGGCGACGGCGCTTCCGGCGGCCGCATTGAAAACTTGGACACGCGCGGAGCCAAGCGAATCCGCGGCCGGCAATTGACCGTAAACCCCCGATTAAATATCTTGGTCGCCGTGGCTGAAACATCTATACGCGGGCAGATGCAAAACTCGATTTCCACCTTACTCTGTGCGGCGATGCTGCTCGCCGCCTGCAATGGAGACACGCCGCCAAGCGAGGAACCGGACACCGGCCCTTCGACAGCAGGCAGCGCATCGGCCGAGGCGGCGGAAGCCGGTGCCAATGGCGCCGAAGACGACACCGATCTCGTTGCCCAGATATTCTGGATCTCGGACCAGGAAAGAGATCGGATTCCGTTTCGTGTTCTCGATGCGGTGAATGGAATCCGGATCGCGAAAGAACTGCCCGAAGTCCGCCTGTCCCAGGCGCTGAATGCAGCGGCGCATACCCATGCCCGCGATATGTCGGTGCAGAATCGGCCGTGGCACTTTGGTTCGGATGGATCGTCACCGATCAAACGGGCCGAACTGGCCGGCTACGAGGGCCGGCTGCTCGGGGAGAACATATCCGAGTCGTACGAAAGCGATTTGGCGACACTGTCGGCTTGGATGGACAGCGCGGAAACCCGTGCGCTGATTCTAGATCCGGAAGCGCGTGAAATCGGCATAGGTTGGCACCAGGAGCACAGGGGCAAGATCTGGTGGACTTTTGTCGCCGGGGCTTGATCGTTCAGTGGTAAATGTGGACCGGCGTGCCGATATCGACAATTCGGTAGAGCGATCTCATCTCGCTGTTTGTGATTGCGATACACCCCTCCGTCCAGTCGTAGTTCAGAGGCTTTTTGACCTTGTTCGGCTGTCCGTGAATGAAAATATCTCCGCCCGGCTTGACTCCGCGGGCCTCGGCAAGCCGGATATCGTTCCTGTTTGGATAGGACAGGCCGAGTGACAGGTGAAACAGGCTTCGCGGGTTTTTTCGGTCAACAACATACTTGCCAACCGGCGTTCTTCCGTCGCCTTCCCTGAGCTTGTGGCCGACTGGTGAGAAACCCAGTTTGACCCGGTAGTCCTTGATCTTTCGCTCGCCTGCGAAGGCGTAGAGCCGCCTGTCGCCCTTGTGAATTTCGATGCGAGTCATCTGGCTAGGTTTTCGACTGGGCTGAGAGAACGGATCGCAGCCTGCCGTGAGCACCGCCGCCGCGAGGGCCAGAACCGCCCGCCGGCCAATCGCGCTTTTTCGATGCGATCCGCGCTTTGGCATGTCAGCTGACCACACAGAATCACGCTGTCAGTTTCAGAAGCAACTGCATTCAAATCGCTCTTCTATTGCGCCGTTCCCGCTCAGAAGCTGACTTCAGCTGTCCGCAGGCGGCCATGATGTCCTCGCCCCGCGGGGTTCTCACCGGAGAGGCGTAGCCTGATTTGAAAACGATATTGGCGAACGCCCGGATTCGTTCCGGCGCCGAGCGCTTATAGGGGGCGCCGGGCCAGATATTGAACGGGATGAGATTAATCTTGGCGGGAATGCCCTTGATGAGGCCAATCAGCCGCCGCGCATCTTCGTCGCTGTCATTTACTCCCCGGAGCATCACATATTCGAATGTGATCCGGTCCGCATTCGACAGGCGGGGATATTCACGCAGCGCCGCAAACAGAGTCTCGAGATTCCATTTTCTGTTGATTGGCACCAGCTTGTCGCGCAGCGCATCGGTTGTCGCATGCAGGGACACGGCCAGGCGGCATCCAATCTCCTCCCCGGCGCGGCGGATTGCCGGCACAACGCCCGCGGTTGAAAGGGTGATCCGCCGCCGCGACAGGCTGATCCCTTCGCCGTCCATGGCAATTTGGACGGCATCGCGCACATGTTCAAAATTGTACAGCGGCTCACCCATTCCCATCAGCACAACGTTGGAAAGAAGCCGGGTTTCATTCTTCGGATGCCGCCCCGGCAGCGGCCATTCGCCGAGATCGTCTCTTGCCGCAAGTATCTGGCCTACGATTTCTCCAGCGGTCAGGTTGCGGACGAAAGCCTGTGTTCCGGTGTGGCAGAAAGTGCAGTTCAAGGTGCAGCCGACCTGCGACGAGACGCACAGGGTCCCCCTGTCCTGATCGGGAATATAGACGGTCTCGACTTCTTTTCCGTCGGCCAGGCGAAACAGATACTTGCGGGTTCCGTCTTCGCTGATAAGGCGCCGGGCTAGCGCCGGCGCCTGAATGACAAACGCATCGTTCAGCGCCGAACGGTAATCGCGCCCGAGATTCGTCATCAGCGAAAAGTCCCGCACACCCTTTTGGTAAATCCACTGCCAGATCTGCCGCACCCGCATATCGGTTTTCGACACATCCGTGCCTTGGGCGAGCAGCAGTTCCCGAAGAGACGCCCGGGTCTCACCGACAAGATTGAAACGTGTGTCGCTGTCTGTTGACAGGCGGACGCTCTCAGCAGTCATGCAATCCATCGCTCCGTTGCGGCTTTCATTTCCCGCAAGTCCGGCATCGGTCGAAAACGGGGGCGATTGAGCCTCAAAGCTGGCCCGCACACTCCTCAGCCGCCACCAGAGCCGCGGTCACGCCAATCAGCGAAAACGTGTCGGTGGTCCGCGTGTCGCGCGTCGACACAGCTGAAATGACAGCATCGCGCCCTTTCTTCATCGCGTCGATGATTTCTTTGTCGTTGCCCGGAGCCGGCCATGCCCATTCCCGGAGGTCGCCTTCGGTTCCCGGGTCCAGCGTGAACTCTCTGCTGCCGATCCGCAGCGTCACTTTCGAGCCCCTTTTGAACGGGTAGCCCGCCTGAAACGACAGCAGCTGGCGGTAGCGGCCGGTCGGGAGAATTGTGACCGAGAGCAGAATGTCGCCGCGCCTTACATCGACGATTTTCCCCTCCCTCCTGTTGACGGATTCGCTCGGCAGAGAAATCACACCGCACTCAGGGTGCCCGACAATGCTGCGATAAACCGACCAGTTTTCGCTTTTCAGTATTTCGACAAGTTCGACCGGCGCGTTTTGTGCCTGGGCGCCCGCTGCCGACAGGAAACCCGTTATCGCAGCCGCGGCGGCGCAAAGAAGAAGCTTCGTCATGTGGAGCCTGATACCCAATTGTAATCTTTGTGTGCTCGATTCCGCGCACGATTTCGCACGTTAAACGGATTATATCAAGTTTTGGGAAAACTGAAAACTTTCTCCGCTGACGCGCTGACCTGCGCCGGGACAGCGTTTGCGGCACGCGGCAAAATCCCACTGCGCGCTTCAGTCCGACAGTTTGATTTGACTGCATTTCGCGCCTATTGTGCCGCGTGGCAACCGGAGAGACGCAATGAACGCGCCGAAGACGCTGTATGATAAAATATGGGATGAGCATGTCGTCCACGAAGCGGAAGACGGAACCTGCATCCTCTATATCGACCGGCATCTGGTCCACGAGGTCACCAGCCCGCAGGCGTTCGAAGGGCTGAGGCTCGCCGGGCGGCAGGTCCGGGCGCCGGGCCAGACGGTGGCTGTGCCCGACCACAATGTGCCCACGGATGAGGGCAGGGCGAAGCGGATTGAGGATGAGGACAGCCGAATCCAGGTCGAGGCACTGGAAAAAAACGCGGCGGATTTCTGCATAGAGTATTACAGCGTTAACGATGTCCGGCAGGGGATTGTCCATATCATCGGCCCGGAACAGGGCTGGACCCAGCCGGGCATGACAATTGTCTGCGGCGACAGCCACACGGCGACCCACGGCGCCTTCGGCGCGCTGGCGCACGGTATCGGAACCAGTGAAGTCGAGCACGTCCTGGCGACACAAACACTGATTCAAAAGAAGTCCCGCAACATGAAGGTGGAAGTCAGCGGCGCCCTCGGAGTCGGCGTCACGGCCAAAGACATCACATTGACTGTTATCGGCGCCACCGGCACCGCCGGCGGCAGCGGCCATGTCATCGAGTATTGCGGCGATGCGATCCGCGGTCTGTCCATGGAAGGCCGCATGACTGTCTGCAACATGGCCATTGAAGGCGGCGCAAGGGCCGGCCTGGTGGCACCGGATGAGAAGACGTTTGACTATGTGCGCGGCCGGCCGCACGCCCCCAAGGGCGGCGCGTTCGAAATGGCTCTGGCCTGGTGGAAAACACTGAAAACCGACGCGGGAGCGCGGTTCGACAAAGACGTCCGCATTCACGCCGACTCGATCGCGCCGGTTGTGACCTGGGGAACGAGTCCTGAGGATGTGCTGCCGATCACCGCTGACGTGCCAAGCCCCGGCGACTTTGACGGGCCGAAATCGACCGCTGTTGAACGGAGTCTTTCCTACATGGGGCTGCAGCCCGGGACCAAACTTTCCGAAATTGAAATCGACACTGTGTTTATCGGTTCGTGCACCAATGGCAGGATCGAAGATCTGCGGGAAGTGGCAAAGGTGATGGCAGGCAGGAAGGTCCGCGAGGGCATTCGGGCGATGATCGTGCCCGGCTCCGGACTGGTGCGGGCGCAGGCCGAGGAAGAAGGCATTGCACAGCGACTGGTCGAGGCCGGATTCGAATGGCGGATGGCGGGCTGTTCGATGTGCCTGGGCATGAATCCCGATCAGCTGGCTCCGGGCGAAAGGTGCGCCTCAACCTCTAACCGCAATTTTGAAGGCCGCCAGGGGCGGGGCGGTCGCACCCATCTGCTCAGCCCGGCGATGGCGGCGGCGGCGGCGGTCACCGGCCGGCTGACGGATGTCCGTCATTTGATGTGAGGATCGAGACAGTGGATAAATTCGAGACGTTTGCCGGCATCGCCGCGCCGATGCCGCTGGTCAATATCGACACCGATATGATCATCCCGAAGCAGTTTCTCAAAACCATCAAGAGAACCGGGCTGGGCGTCAGCCTGTTTCATGAAATGCGATACGACCTCGAGGGCAACGAGGTTGCGGAATTTGTGCTCAACAAACCGGCGTGGCGCGGATCCGAAATCATTGTCGCCGGCGACAATTTCGGCTGCGGGTCGTCACGCGAGCATGCGCCCTGGGCGCTCAAGGATTTTGGAATCCGATGTGTCATATCAACCAGTTTTGCGGACATTTTCTATGAAAACTGTTTCAAGAACGGAATTCTGCCGGTGACGCTTCCCAAAGAGCAGGTGGACGCGCTTATGGATCATGCCAGGAGCGGTGCGAATGCGCGGATTTCGGTTGATCTCGAGGAACAGACCGTTACCGCGCCGGATGGCGAAACATATGATTTTGAAGTTGATCCGTTCAAGAAGCGCTGCCTGATTGAAGGGCTGGATGACATCGCGCTGACCTTGGAGCGCGAGGCGGATATCACTTCATTTGAAAACCGCCGCCGGATTGCGACACCCTGGCTTTGATCCCTTGGGGCAGGGCACGGCGCGCCCAGCAGATTTTTGAGCGTTTTGAACGGCTCCGGCCGCCCGTGCCCCGGCGGTGACGGAATCTCCCGCTTTCACCCGCCATAAGGAGAAGCGCCGCGATGCCGATGAGGCGAAATGCACGCACAGTGCCGCTCCAGTCACACCTTCACACTGCCGACAGGCAACATTCGCGCAGCGTGTATGCCAGCGGGCGGCGGTGAAACGCCGCCCGTGAGTGTTGTGTGCTCGGGCCGTGGCGGGGTCAGCGGCCTGCCGTCACGCAGCCTGAGGCGCGCGCTCCGGAGCCTCCGCATCAGGCGACGGGACCGCGCTCGGATCTTCAGACAGGGACTTGATCAATCCCCAGGTCATCAACAGCATAATGACCGATATCGGGAATCCAGCTGCAATCGAGGCCGTCTGCAGCGCCCCGAGACCGCCTGCCACCAGCAGCACCGCGGCGACACCGCCTTCACCGAGTCCCCAGACAATCCGAAAAATCTTTGGCGGATCGTCATCGCCCATCGACAGCATCGTGGTTATGACCAGGGTTCCCGAATCCGAAGATGTGATGAACCATGATGCCAGCAGCAGGGTGGCCAAGGCCGACAGCGGCCATGCGACCCAGCCCATGTCTCCCAGCCACGAAGTTTTGCCGAGATTGTCGATGGTCTGGTACAATGCGTTTGGCAGATTCCAGTTGCGAACCGTTTCAATGATGCCGGCGCCGCCTTCAGCGGCGGGACCGCCAATGGCGGTCAGTTCCTGCCAGATGGCATTGCCGCCAAACATGCAAAGCCAGAAAAATGCGATGGTCGTTGGCACGAACATCACGCCCACCATGAATTCCCGGATGGTCCGGCCGCGGGAAATCCTGGCAATGAACATGCCGACAAACGGCGCCCACGAAATCCACCATCCCCAGTAGAACACTGTCCAGCCGCCTTGCCATGCGACCTCCGAAGGCTCATTTGCGGTCCAGAATCCCAGCGGGATAAAGTTCCACAGGTAGTCGCCGACGGCGGTGATGAAGAAACTCATCAGCCAAGTGAACGGGCCGACCGCCACAAATGTGGCAAGCAGCACGATTGAAAGCCAGATATTCCATTCGGAGATGATCCGGATGCCGTTGCCGACACCGGAAACCGCTGACATCGTGGCGATAATTGAGATCACAAGGATCAGGATCAGCTGTGTCACAATGCCGTCGCTGATGCCGAACAGGTAATTCAGCCCCGCAGCCATCTGACTCACGCCGAGGCCAAGTGAGGTGGCAACACCAAAGACCGTTCCAAAAACCGCCAGAAGATCAACCGCATGTCCGACTCCGCCGTAAATCCGGTCGCCCATGATCGGATAGAGCGATGAGCGAAGTGTCAGAGGCAGCTTCTTGCGGAAACCGAAATAGGCCAGGCACAGGCCGACGACGACGTAGACTGCCCAGGCATGAAATCCCCAATGGAAGAAGGTGACCCGCATCGCGTCGACAGCCCGCAGGATGGTCATCTCGGTATGCCCCTGGTTGTCGGCATGCGGATTGTTTGGATAACCAAAGGCGCCGGAGTTATCGAAATAGAAAATCGGTTCGGCGACCCCAAAGAACAGGATCCCAATGCCGACACCGGCGGAGAACAGCATTGCAAACCACGAAAAAGACCTGAACTCAGGCCGGCTGTCATCGTCACCAAGGCGGAGTTTGCCCCACTTGGAAAACATCAGAAACATGCAGGCGCCGAACATCACGGTGACGGCGGAGATGTAGTACCAGCTGAGGCCGCTTTGGATCCAGTCGCGGATCGTGCTGTAGACATTGTTGGCAAACTCAACGTTCAGAATTGTGAACAACACAAACGCAACAACCATAACTTTAGCTGCGATACCCATTCCCGGGTGCAGTCCGGTCAGGATGCCGGACTTCGCAACCATGTCGGCGTGACGACTGTTGTCAGCCATGATTGAAACCTCCCTTATGAAGCTTGCCGTGCCGGCATTTCCGCGCGACTCAGCGCCGGTTGGTCATTCTTCCGGCAGGCACATGATAACCGCGTTCCTGAATTCTGCAAAGTCTGTGGCTGGCCCGGCGAAAATGCGGCGCTTCGCAGGAATGAAAAATGTGCCCGAGTCAGCTTCCGGGGCGTATGCGCTCACCGGTGTTTCGGTCGAAATAATAAGTATGGTGCGGATTGATCCTGAGCCATATGCGGTCATTGATCGCAACCTTGAGGTAGCGGTCGCCTTTACAGGTCAGCCTCTGCTCGCCGAGCTGCGCTGTCACGACGACGCTCTCGCCGGTGTTTTCGGTCGCATAGACGGTCGCCTCCAAAGCGCCGTCGCCTGAATCCGCAATGCTGATATCCTCTGGCCGGATACCCAGCGCCGCCGCCTCACAATCTGCTGTGGCGGCGGCAGCGATCCGCCGTCCTCCGCCGGTCAAAAACTCACCCGACTCGATACTTCCCTGCAGCAGGTTCATGGCTGGAGAGCCGATGAATCCGGCGACAAAAATATTTGCCGGATCGTTGTAAATCTCGTCCGGTGTCCCGAGCTGATGAATGCGGCCATGGTTCATCACACCGACGCGGTCAGCCAGTGTCATCGCCTCGATTTGGTCGTGGGTGACGTAAACGGTTGTGATCTGCAGCTGATGACTGAGATGTTTCAGCTCCGCCCGCATGCTGACCCGAAGTTTTGCGTCCAAATTGGACAGCGGCTCGTCCATCAGGAAGACCAGGGGTGTTCTTACAATCGCCCGCGCCAGCGCAACCCGTTGCCGTTGGCCGCCGGACAGCGCCCGCGGCTTCCGGGAAAGAAAATCGGTGAGTTCCACCTTTGCCGCCGCTTCCTGGACCCTTGTTTCAATCTTCGCTTTGTCGGTTTTGCGGACACGCAGCGGATAGGCAATGTTGTCAAACACGGACATGTGCGGATAGAGGCCGTAATTCTGGAACACCATCGCCACATTGCGGTCTTTCGGCAAATCGTCGTTGACCATCCGGTCGCCGATCCAGATTTCGCCCGCGGTCGGTTCCTCGAGGCCGGCGATCATGCGCATGGTCGTGGTCTTTCCACAGCCCGACGGTCCGAGCAGAACCAGAAACTCGCGATCCCTGATATCCAGACTCTGGTTGTCGACGCCGATGAATTCTCCCCAGCGTTTGGTGATGTTCTTAAGTCGCACTCCAGTCATCAGCGCACCGCTCCCATAGTCATGCCCTGGACGAAATGTTTCCTGATCACCAAAGCCAGCACAAACATCGGCACCATGATGATGATCCCCGCGGCCGACAGAAGATTCCACAGATCGCCTTCTTCCGCCTTGAACAGGGCCAGGCCGATCGGCAGTGTGACAGCATCCTTGTTGGTCAGGATCAGGGCAAACAGAAACTCGTTCCAGGCGATGATAAAGCAAAAGATGCCGGATGTGATCAGGCCCGGAGCCGCCATCGGCAGCACGATGTTTCGGATCACCTGTAGGCGGCTTGAGCCGTCGACCATGGCCGCCTCCTCGGTGTCAATGGGGATGCCGTCGATGAACCCCTTGATCAACCAGACGGCGAAGGGCATCACAATTGCGAGATTGACCAGAACCAGTCCGACCCGCGTATCGAGCAGGCCGATGTCGCGGAACATCACAAAAAACGGCAACACGATCACGACCGCGGGAACAAACTGGGTCGCCAGAATCAGCACCAGCAGCGCCGTCGCACCGCGGAGCTGGAACCGGGAGAACGAATATGCGGCGCAGGTCGCGACTGGGATCGCTATGGCCACTGTGGCGGCGGCGACAATTGTGGAGTTGAACAGTTTCTGGCCCAGATAATAGGGGGGAGCGAACACCAGCCCGAAATTCTCCAGCGTCGGCCGGAACAGGATCTTCAGCTGATAGACATCGACATGGGTCTTGAAGGCGGCAAGAAAGATCCAGAAAATCGGCACCAGCATCACCGCCGTCGCACACAAAATCAGAACCGTCTGAATCAGCCGCCACACAGCCCGTTTGCCGCGGCCGGTCACCGGTCAGTTCCTTTGGAAGACAAGCCTGGCATAGGCGTAGGTCAGGAAAATCATCGGAATGACCATCAGCCAGGCGACTGACGCCGAATATCCGATCTGCCCATATTTGAGGCCATTGAAGTAGATGTAGTGGCTCAGCGTTTGGGTGGCCGCACCCGGCCCGCCATTGGTGAGCATGTACACTTGGTCGAAGGTTTTCAGCGAGAAAATCGACTTCAGGATGATGACCACTGCGAGGACTGGGGTCAGCTGCGGCAGCGTCACATCGCGGAACACCTGCCAGGCGCAAGCGCCGTCAACTTCTGCCGCTTCAATTGTGTCGCGCGGAACCGCCGCCAGACCGCCAATGAGAACAAGCGTCAGGAACGGAATCCAGCCCCAGACATCCGCCATGACGCACACGGCGAATGCGAGCGTCGGCTCAGAGAGCCAGTTGATGTCGGCCAGGGGCGGGATGAGCAGTCCGAAAAAGGCGTCAAACAGGCCAAACTCCGGGTTGAACATAAACCGGAACGAAACTCCGATCAGAGCCGGCGACATGGCGAAGGGCAGAATGAGCAATGTCTGGACACCGCCGCGGAACCTGCCGCCGGGAACCAGCAGCAATGCCAACCCAAGCGCCAGGAGGACCGTCAGAGCGACGGTGACGATCGTGTAGACCGCGGTGACGACGACGGAATTCCAAAAGGCGGGTTCTTCAAATATCGCCCAATAGTAGTTCTCCGAACCGATATAGCCTTGTGGGAAACCGGGCCGTGTCAGCCTTCCCTGATACAGCGAAAAAATGAACGATTGAATCAGCGGCCAGACCGCGGTGGCGAACACGACCACAACCGCCGGCAGCACCAGCAGGTATTTGAGTGTGCGGTCACGCATGCGGCATTGCCAAAACCCGGACAGCGGCGCGGCAAGCCGGCCGCGCCGCCGCCGAAAATGTTCGCCTAGTTGATCCGTCCAGAGCGCCGGAGAATGCGGTCGGACTGCCCGGCGGCTTCAATCATCAGTTCCCTGACATTGCCGCCGGCGGCGGCGCGAGCGATCGCCGCTGAAAGAATATCGCCGATCTCGGGCCATTCTTCGATCTGCGGCATGATGTCAGACTCTTGCAGCGAGTCCCACGCGGCGACTTGGATGCCGTCGTTTGCGGCGTTGACATCGGGATCCGTCAGGCTGGAGATGTGTGTCACCACGTTATTGACGATCTTCTTGCCGGCGACTTCGCGCTCAATGGCGTTTGCCCGGTCCATGGAAGGATTGGACAGCCATTTCAGGAATTCCCACGCGGCGCCCTGTTTGTCCGAATAAGTTGAGATCGAGAACGGCATGGAGATCGCGAAGGTCTTGGTCACGCCTTCATAAGATGGCATGCCGGCGAAATTGACCTGATCCTTGGTCAGGGTCGATGCATCGGGATTGTAAAATCCGGAATATGCCCACCACCAGACCGGGATCATTGCCGAATTGCCCTGCATGAAGGACTGCCGCGCATCCTGTTCGTTGAATGACACCGAGTTCGGATTGGTGACTTCGTGGGTCGTATGCAGAGCGATATAGTCTTCGGTCGCCTTCAGTGCTTCTTCGCTGGTCCACGCCGCGGTCCAGTCGTCATTGAAAATGTCAGCCCCGGCGGCCCATACAAAGTTCAGCCAGATGAACAGATTCTGCCGGTTTCCGTCGTTGTTGAAATACAGCGCGATCGGCGCGACATCGGGATGGGACTCCATCAGCTCCTTGCCGATGGAAACCACTTCCGCCCATGATGTTGGCGGGTTTGGGATCAGATCCGCGCGATAGAAGAGCAGCTGCGGGTGCGCTCTCAACGGGAACCCCAGCGTTTGGCCTTCAAACTGCGCTGAACGGGCAAATGCGGCGGGATAACGGTCCATCGAGATGCCGTCGCGCGCCATCAGATCGTCGATCGGCAGGAGCCAGTGGCTGTTGGCAGGGCCCCAGCTGTCAAGATAGTTGACGACATCGTAGGTGCCGGTCGCGGCCAGCCCTTCCGCAGCGATTTTTTCCTGCAGCGAAACAAATGGAATGAAGGTCCATTCGGTTTCGATGCCCGTCAGTTCGGTGAATTCCCCGTCGCGCAGCATCAGTCCGTCAAACTGCGGCGTGACGACCGACAGGATGCTGAGCTTGGTCCCGGCAAACGGCTTGCCGGCCAGCAAGTTGTGGTCAATCAGATCCTGCGCCGCCGCGGCAGTGGCTGCGAATGCTGCGACAGCCGCCGCCAGCGTCAGTTTCTTGCCATCCATGGCATGTCTCCCGTTTCAATGAATAGGTTTGCAAGCATCCTAGCCCGAATTTTTCAAACAGGGTGTTGCAAAGCAGGGGAGAATCCTCTATAAGCTGTTGAATTGAATAAACAAACGGCTCAGAAAGCGAGGTCTCCCCATGCCGACAGTCTGTACCGGCCCGAAGCTCTCCTGTCAATCCCCCGGAGGCGTGCGCCAGCCCCGCATCGAGGCCGATTTCCCGGGCGGCGCGATCACTTCCAACGCCGGCGCGCTGCTCGCCGGCCTCGCCGCGCAGGGCATGGACCTCGCCCCCGACTGACCGACCGGAGGCGCGCGCCCGGACAGCCCGCCAGCGGCCGCCCCGCCGAAGGGGAGGCCGAGCTGCGCCCCGCCGCCCGAAAATAACCGCAAAAACACACCCGCCGGCCGCCGACGCCGCCGGCATCCTGAAAATCCGCAAAAACCGTGCTGCGGCCGCTTTCGCATGCAGGTATGAGAAATGCGGGCTAGAGAAATTGCGCAAAGGTGCAACACAATCGCCGCCGGTTACCGCTGGCTGACGCTCTCCGCCAGGTCGGCCGCAAGTTCCGGGAAAGCGATCGGGATGGCCCCCATCAAGACCATGGCGCCGATCACAGCCAGACCGGCCCGGACGTCCGTTCCATGCAGCATGAACGGGACGGACAGAAATTCATAACCAGGTGTTCGTGTCCCGCCGGCTTCCCTTTCGCCCGCCCGCCTGCGTGTGGGCCCGCGGGTTCCGAAAAACACAATCCGCACCAGATTGCCTGTCAATGCCTCAACGAAGATTTTGGATCCCGCTGCCATGGCGAGCTGCAGTATCCATGTCCGTGTGGCGTCCAACCCCTGCGAAATGTGGTTCAGCTTTCTTGATCAACAGGCAGCCTTGATTGCATTCTTGGCCCGGAACACGGGCAGAGCCGAGGAATCGCAATCCACCGGATCTCCAGCCAGCGCCTGCGCTGTCCCTTTGTGTTCAATAGCCTGTTTGCGCAAGACTCCTTTGCGCCGTCCTAAACACAGTAAATTGGCAAAGAGGCAGGCATTGACTCAATGTCTGACTCGCTTTCGGTCAGGCGGGTCAGCGGAATCGGTTGGGGCTGAACACAGAGGCATCCAGCCCGGGATCGCCTCCTGCCACAAGTCTGGCCACGATTCTTCCAGTTTTGGGACCGCCGGTCAGACCTATGTGATGGTGCCCGAACGCCATGAACACGCGCGTCGATGCGGCCTCGCCGATAAGCGGCAAACTATCGCAGGGAGCGGGGCGGTGGCCGGACCATTGTTCTTCGCTGTCCCATTGCAGATTGGGAAACACTTCGGTTGCCTTGCGGCGGATGAAGGCGAGAGGTGCAGTCGATGGCGGCTGACCGAGGCCGCCGAATTCCAGCACGCCGGCGCAGCGTATGCCGTCTTCCATGGGCGTCGCGACAAATTTGCCTGCCGCCACCATGATTGGGCCGGCGAATTCAAATGACGGGTTTTTGAAGTGCAGATGATAGCCGCGTTCGGACTGCACCGGGATCTTCAGGCCGATTGACTGAAGCAGGTCTCCAGACCAGACTCCGGCGGCAATAACCGCCGTCTCGCAGGCAATTCCGCCGTAATCGGTGTCAACGGAACGCACCCGGCCTCCGCTAAGGCCTATCCTGCGGACCTGTGTCTTCCTGAACGCGCCGCCCTGGTCGATAAAATGGGCTGCCAGGTCCTTCACATAGCGGCTGGGGCTGCGAACATAGCCATGATTGCGCAGAACCGCTAAGAGCTGTGTTCGCGGGCCAAGCGCCGGCTGCACCTCGCGGACCGCGCCGCCTTCAACAATTTCGGGAGTCAGTCCGGCCTCTCGCCGCAGCGACCAAACATACCTGTCCCGTTCGAATTCGGCCCGCGATTTGTAGGCGAACACGTAGTCAGAATCGCGCAGCCACTTCTCGGCTCCGGTGCCGACCGCAATTGCTGCGTGCTGTTCGACGGAATCGCAGACAATATCCGCCAGCCCGGATGCGATCCGCCGTGTGTCCTTGTCGTTGGCATGCAGCAGATAACGGAGCAGCCAAGGCGCAAACAACGGCAGTCGCCGCCAGACGACAAACAGCGGAGAGTCGGGATTGAGCGCATGGAATGGCGCTTTCATTGCGAGACCGGGCGTTGTGACAGGCACCACAGCCGAGACAGCCAACACGCCGGCATTGCCAAAGGATGCGCCTTCGCCGGGATCGAGCCGGTCAACCAAAACAACTTCGCAGCCTTCCCTTTGCAGCCAGATCGCAGCCGAGACACCTGCGATCCCGGCGCCGATGACCACGACTCTTTCGGAACGCCCCTTCATCGCGATGTCTCATCCGCAGCCGTTTTTCCTGTCAGCCAAGAGCGCTTTCTATTCCCAGAGGGCGGCAATTGCGACAATCTCCGTCGGCGCTTGTTCGGAGACCGCAAATCTCATCGCCGCCGCCGTGAAGAAAGGGTGTCCGCAGCCCGGACCGCGCGTGCGCCGCCCGAAGCCGTGCCGCGCCGCTCCGGTGGAAAAGGCTGGAAACAGTTGAATAAACGGTTCCAATTCCAGCGGAATTCGGCAAGTCTGGCTCGTGGTGTTTGGAACGGGGCTGCAATTGATTTTGAGCGCGGCGGCAGGACAGTCTACGGCGCACCGGTCGGCATGCTGATGTCGCCGACTTGGATTCCAGGAAATCCTGGCGTTAGGGGCAATGCCGGAACATGGCAGCTTCCCGTGCAGTTCAGGATTGTCCAGGGCGCCGCACCGGAAAGGGTCATTCGCAGGCGGGCAGGGGGCCTGCCGGCGCCGTCCAGCGCTCTCGGTGTCGGAACCGACGCCAGCGGCGGGTTGGCCACGAGGATTCTTGGCGATCTGCCAGAGAGTGATTTCGCCAAATGCCTGTGCGAGATGCGGCAGGCGGCGTTGCATCTGCTGTCCGGGAACAGCGGCATCGGCGCCGTTGTCCGCAAATGGGCAAACATGGATCCTTTCGCTGCCGTTCTTGGGAATCTCGCCGAATTTCCGGTCTATTCCATCCACCCGCGCCGTGGCCGGCCGCAGGCGGGACCGGCGCGACGGAAATTCCGCTTCAGGCTTGCTGATCCGGCGCCGCGAAACGAGCGGCAGTGCCGTGTGTAATCTGTATTCAAACCTGACCGCGCATGAAGCCATGACGCGCCTGTTCATGACCCGGCCGTCGCATCCGCCGAACGCCAGCCATCCCAGGCGCGCGGTTTTTCCCCGGAACGAAGCGGCAATTGTCGCAGCGGACGGTTCGGGCGAAAGAGAACTCCGGTATGCCCACTGGGGGTTTCTGATGTTGCAGGTTTCCAAACGAACCGGCAAGCCAATCCTGCCCAAGCCAGTAACGAATGCCCGCAGCGACAAAATCCGCACGTCGGGCTTCTGGCGAGACAGTTTTGGCCGGCGGAGGTGCATCGTTCCAGCGACTGCCTATTGTGAACCGGTGGGCCGGAAACCGGCGGTTTATCATTGGTTTGGCGTCAGCGATGGCAAGGACGGTCCCGGGACGTTTGCGTTCGCCGGGCTGTGGCGGATGTTTCATGGGGAATACAGGGGCCGATCGGTGACTCTCGAAACCTTTTCGATCGCCACGACAGAACCTAACCCGTTCGTGGCCCGGTTTCACAACCGCATGCCAGTGATTCTGCAGCAATGTGACTATCAGACTTGGCTCAGCGGAACGGCACAGGATGCATTCGAACTGCTCCGCCCAATCGATGCGGACCGCATGCTGTTGATTGACAAGGGAATAGAAATGACCAGCCACCCGGGATCGGAGCCTTCGCACTCTGTTTCCGATTGATGATTCTTGTCGGCGGGCGCGGCGAAGTGCGCTGTCGCGCCGCGGCGAACGCAGCCGCGGGCGGGCCCGCGCGCTGCATGCCTGGATGGGCATTATTTGAGAGATCCGGCTGGAGCAGTCTGAGAATATTGTGATTTGGGCGATTGCAATGGGCGCGTGTTCGTCGTCTGGCCTGGCAGGCAAACGATTTGCGCAGCTTGACCCAACTTTAACAGGTTTCCCCCGGTTTCCGCCGGATTGGGGCTGATTTTGACCTTCTGCATGATACAACCTGTTGTTTTTATGCTGTTCGGTGTCTTGTTCCGGCGAATGTGGTGCCCTAAGAGGCAAAATAGGGGTTTGCGTTCCGATGCGCCGCGCGCTAAGACCGCCCGATGTTCATACGCAGGACAAAAACAAGGACCGCCGAGGACGGCACGGAGTATTTTGCCTTCCGCCTGGTCGAGAACCGGCGCTTCGGCGACAAGGTCCGCCAGCGCACGCTGCTCAGCCTGGGAAGCGGGTTCGCGGTGGACCGGAAGGACTGGCGCTTGCTCTGCGCCCGGATCTCGCAGCTGCTTTCCCTCCGGGACCCGCTGCTCCCGGCTGACTGTCCCGGGCCGGTCGAGGCCGAGGCGCAGCGCATCGCCGCGCAGCTTGTCAGCCGCGCGCGGGCGTCCGGGGCATCCGGCGGGGAGACGCACAGCGTCGACCTGGATTCTCTCGAGCTGGTCCGCCCCCGCTCGGCCGGCGTCGAGCATGCGGGGCTGTGGGCGATGCGGCAGCTCGGCTTTGAGGAACTTCTCGAGCGGCTGGGCTTCAACGGCCCGCTGCGGGCGGCCGCCATGGGCTCGGTCATCGGGCGGATGGCGGCGCCGGGATCGGAGCGCGCCGCCTGGCGGTGGCTTTGCGAGCGCAGCGCGCTGGGCGAGCTGATGGGCGTCGATTTCGAAAAGATGAGCATGATGCGGCTGTGCCGGGCCTCGGACGCGCTGCTGTCGCAGCGCGGCAGGATCGAGGCGGAGCTGTTCGGCCGGGCCGCGGATCTGTTCTCGCTGACGCCGACGGTGACGCTGATCGATCTGACCAACACGTATTTTGAGGGAGCGGCCGCCGCGCAGCCCGGCGCGGCGCGCGGCCGCCCGAAGGAGAAGCGCAGCGACTGTCCGCTGCTGACGCTCGGCCTTGTTCTTGACGGCAGCGGCTTTGTCCGCCGCTCCCGGGTGTTCCCGGGCAATGCCGGCGAGGCCGGGACGCTGGAGGAGATGCTCTCGGCGCTTTCGGCGCCGAGTGAGGCGCTGGTTGTGATGGACGCCGGAATCGCCAGCGGGGACAATGTCGCCTGGCTGCGCCGCAGCGGCTACGGGCACCTTGTTGTCAGCCGGGAGCGCGTCCGGCGGTTTGACCCGGATCTGGCGCAGGCCGCCGAGACCCGCTCCGGCCGGACGGTCCATCTCCAGCCGGTGACCGACGAGGCCGGCTCCGAGCTGCGCCTGTATTGCCGCTCCGATGCCAGAGCGGGCAAGGAGGCGGCCATCGCCGAGCGATTTGCGGCGAAATTCGAGGGTGAGCTGCGGGATCTGCACGAGGGGCTGTCCCGTCCGCGGACCCGCAAGCGGCTTTCCCATGTCTGGCAGCGGATCGGCCGCATCCGGGAGAAGAGCCGCGGCGCCGGACAGCATTACGAGGTGAATGTCCTCGCCGATCCCGAAAACGACGGCCGGGCGGCCGCCGTGACCTGGGAGCGGAAGCCGGTGGACGGAACCATGCTGACACATCCCGGAATCTGCTGTCTGCGCACCAACCGGCTTGACTGGGACGCGGAGCGGCTGTGGCGCACCTGCTCCATGCTGGCGGATCTGGAATCCGTGTTCCGTTCGCTCAAGTCCGAACTCGGCCTGCGGCCGATATACCACCGGACCCGGGACCGTTCGGACGGCCATCTGTTCACCACCGTTCTCGCATACCAGATGACCGAGGTCATCCGGCAGCGCCTGCGCGCGCGCGGCGAGCGCGCGAGCTGGACCACGCTGCGCGGCGTCCTCGCCGGACAGAGCCGGGTCACCGCCGCCGTCCGGCGCGCGGACGGGAAAACTGTGCACGTCCGCAAGGCCACCCGCGCCGAGCCCTCCCAGCTCAGGATCTGCGACGCGCTCGGTCTTGACCCGGCGCCGGGAAGGACGAAAACCATGCTTGCCTGACCGCCGTTTCCTGCCGCCCCGGCCACGGAATGTAGTGACATAACGCAAAATTCAACGCTGCAATATCAGTAATTCTAATTTTGGATTTTTGAGTTTTTAACGTGTTGTATCACAACGGTTTTTTGGCCCCGGGGAGATTTTTTTTCGCCGCAAGCGGCTGCGCGCCGGCGACGCCCCGACGGCGGGCGAATCACCTGCCGCTGACGCCGCTCCGGCCGCCGGCTCCTCGGGGAAAGGCTTGGAGAAGACCTTTAAGTTATTGTTTTGGCTGATATTTGTACAAATTTTTGATGTGTGCATAATGCGGTGCCATGACGCCGCTGGCAGGATATGTCGCCGAGATGCGCCGGCTCTGCGCCGCCGCCCCGGACCGCCGGACCGGGGCCAACTCCCGCCTGGAGATGGCCGACATCGGCATGGCCGCCTTCGCCGTCTTCTTCCTGCAGTGCCCGTCCTTTCTGGCCGCCCAGACACAGCTCCAGTCCCGCCAGGGCCGGTCAAACGCCGAGACCCTGTTCGGCATCAGTCACCTGCCCTCCGACAACCACATACGCAAAACGCTCGACGGCGTTCCGCCTGAGCATTTCGATCCCGTCTTCGCGCATGTGTTGAACGAACTGGAGCGCGGAGGAGCCCTTGACCGGCTGCGCCGGCTTGACGGCCGGCTGCTGATCGCCCTTGACGGCACCGAGTGTTTCACCTCCCGCCGGATCGGCTGCCGGAACTGCTCGCGGCGGAGGCTGGCCGACGGCGGGACCCAGAATCACCACTCCATGCTCGCCGCCAGCATCGTCGCTCCGGGCACATCGCACCTCCTGCCGCTGCCGCCGGAGTTCATCCGCCCGCAGGACGGAACCGAAAAACAGGACTGCGAGATCAGCGCCGCCAAGCGCTGGCTGCGGCGGCACGGATCCGGCCTGAGCCGGCTGAGACCGGTCTGTCCCGGCGACGACCTCTACTCCCGCCAGCCGTTCTGCGAGGCCGTCCAGGCCGCCGGGGGCAGTTTCCTGCTGACCTGCAAGCCAAACCCGCACACAACTTTATACGAATATATTCAAGGGGCTGAGACCGAAACGCTGACCCGGACCGAAGGCCGGGGAAAGAAAAGGCGGCTGTTCCGTTACCGCTGGATGAACGGTGTGCCGGTCCGCGACGGCGCGGACGCCCTGACCGTCAACTGGTTCGAAGTCACCGTCACCTCGCCCGCCGGCAGGCGGCTCTATCACAGCAGCTTCGCCACCGACCTCGATGTCAGCGCCGGCACGGTCGCCGGACTCGCCGGCTGCGCCCGGGCCCGCTGGAAAGTCGAGAACAACACCATCAAGGCGCTCAAGGACGGGTATCATCTCGAGCACAATTTCGGCCATGGAGATTCGACCCTCGCCAGCGTGCTCGCGGTTTTCAACCTGGCCGCTTTCCTGATGCAGAGCGCATGCGACCTCGTCTGCGACGGCTGGCGGGAGGCGCGGGCCAGGCTCGCCGCCCGATACAGGCTGCTCGACCATCTGACGTTCCTGGCATGCTATGTCGTTCACGACGACTGGGACGCCATGCTGCGGACAATCATCACCGGCGAGCCGCCCGCCGCAAAACCTCCGTGACCGGCCCCGGCGAAACCAGCCGCCCCCGCCGCGCCGAAACCGAAACCCCAGCCGAAAAAAACAGTCAGAAATCAAAGAAAGCAGCCGATGAACCCATAATTAGAATTACTGCTGCAATATGTTGAAAATAACAATTTCAGAAAAACTTTGTTAAACTTGGGTTGACGAAAACACCAATCCGGAATACCCGATCCGCCTTCACTTGACCGGAGACAGAGATTGGCCGGGTATCAGCTTCTTATATTGGCTGGCGACGGAATTGGTCCCGAGGTCATGGCCGAGGTCGGCAGGACCATCGAATGGTTTCGAGACCGGCGCGGTATAGATTTCGATGTGACCGAGGATCTTGTTGGCGGTGCCTCATACGATGCGCACGGCACACCGCTGCATGACGACACGCTGGAACGCGCCCGAAGCGCCGACGCGATTCTGCTCGGCGCGGCCGGAGCTCCCGCATACGACAATCTCGATTTCAGCGTGAAACCGGAAAGGGGACTGCTGCGCCTGCGCAAGGAGCTGGATCTCTACGCCAATCTCCGGCCGGCAATCTGCTTTGACGCGCTGGCGGAGTTTTCGTCGTTGAAACCCGAAGTGGTGTCGGGTCTCGACATCATGATCGTTCGCGAACTGACTTCGGGAGTGTATTTCGGCGAGCCGAGAGGCATCACGCCGGACAACGAAGGCGGCCGGGTCGGAGTGAACACACAGCGTTACACGACCAATGAAATCCGCCGTGTGGCCCGGACCGCATTTGAGCTTGCGCGGCGCAGAAACGGCAAGGTCTGTTCGATGGAAAAGGCCAACGTTATGGAGTCTGGCGTGCTCTGGCGCGAGGAAGTGCAGCTGATCGGAGACACCGAGTTTCCGGATGTCGAATTGTCGCACGTGTATGCCGATACCGGGGCCATGCAGCTGGTCCGCTGGCCACGCCAGTTCGATGTGATCGTGACCGACAATCTGTTTGGCGACATTCTCTCTGATGCCGCTGCGATGTTAACCGGATCCCTGGGGATGCTGCCTTCCGCTTCACTTGGCGCCCCGGCGGAAAACGGCAGACCGAAAGCGCTTTATGAGCCAGTGCACGGTTCGGCGCCAGACATTACCGGACTAGGCAAAGCCAATCCGTGTGCGTCGATCCTGTCGTTTGCAATGGCGCTTCGCTACTCCTTTGACCTTAGCAAAGAAGCCGACCGGCTTGAAGCGGCCGTGGAACAGGCGCTGGCGGACGGTGTCCGCACTCCGGATCTGCTGCAGGCGGAAGGCGCCACACCGGCAAACACCAGCGAGATGGGCGACGCCGTTCTTGCCAATCTCGAAGCATCGATCGACGGTTGACATCGGGCCCGCGTCTAGCGCGTCAATCAGGATGGCAGTCTCGCTGAGGGGGCGTTCCTTCGATACCAGATGGGCGTGTTTACGACTGCCCGGCCGGGCTGTTCTGTATTCCCCGCATTGATTTGCCCGAGATGATTCCGGGACCTTGCTGCTCAGGCGCATTTCAGAATCCCGGGAGCGGGAGGCGGCGGCAGGACGCAGGGTGACAAAGAAGCCGGCGTTGTGCGGCGGCGTTGCGGCTGGCACACGGATGTCCCTCGACGGTTTATCCTCCCGGTTCCGGAACCGGATCGGCATGAGCGTCTCGTCGGCGCCCAGCGCCGCCGGTTCAGGAGACTATTCCAATGGGCAAAACGGTGTTGGCTGGCTGAGAGCTTCCATAGCTTGACGAAGCTTAACGGCAGGATTCGTGCTGTCGGCGGCCACATCTGGCCATCGAATCAGCTGCCCCTTCGCGACCTCGTTCACCATCCGGACCTGGTGGGCAAGACCTATTGGCAGTG
This sequence comes from Paracoccaceae bacterium, assembly GCA_965221935.1. Taxonomy (GTDB): domain Bacteria; phylum Pseudomonadota; class Alphaproteobacteria; order Rhodobacterales; family Rhodobacteraceae; genus JAPOXR01. The sequence continues at coordinate 101,294 of CBDCSZ010000008.1, read as the reverse complement.
CGTTTTCCGCCAGCGAACGCCCGGCGGGCAGCAGTTGGCCCGAAACCGCGTAACCTCCCTCTCCATCGAGCAGGTCGCCGACCCGCAGGTTCCGCTTGGCCACGGCCGCGGCATCGGCATGCCATTCGCCTGCCGAACCGGTCGGCTCGCCGCGCAGGGCAACGCTTGCGATGCTGATGCCGAGTTCCAGCCCGATCAGGTGCCAGCGCTTGTACATGACCGCGTAGCGACCGCTGTCGTCGGTCCGCAATCCGTATTCCCGAAAACACCGGGCGATGTAATCGGTGTCCGCCTCGAAGGAAACAAACACGCCAAACCGGATGTCGTAGTCCAGCTTGCGGCCGTCTCGCCCAACGGATGACACGACCTCCACCTGTCCCTTGTGGTCCAGCGCGCCCCCTTCGGACCGCGGCCGGCAGACATTGGGAAGTTGGTCAATGCTTGCCGGAGGATAGCTCAGACCGTCTGCCGCAGGCGTCAGGCCAGTGGCATTTGCAACCGCCGTGCTCTCAATTGCCGGTTTGGTTCCATCAAGGAATGACGTGAACATCTTGGAGCTCAGCCCGCCTATTTCCGCCTCTTCCGGAGAAAGACCGTAACTTTCCCAGACGTTGTCCGGTGTGCAGAACTGAAACTCGGGCAGCCACTTGTGCCCGCGGCCTGCGGCGACAACGTCAAAACCGCTGGCCCGTGCCCAGTCAACCAGATCGCAGATCAGCGCCGGCTGATCGCCATAGGCCAGTGAATAGACAATGCCGGCCTCGCGCGCTTTTTGGGCAAGCATCGGTCCGGCAAGGGCGTCAGCCTCGACGTTGACCATGACAATTGACTTGCCGTGCCGGCAAGCCAGCAGGACATGCCGCACGCCCGCCTGCGCGTCGCCTGTGGCATCGACCACGAGATCGATCGGCTCGTGGTCAAACAGAGCCTCGACATCGCCGGAAACCCAGGTCGCACCCGAACTGTGCGCCGCGTCAAAGTCCGCCGCCGCAAAACGCTCTTTCGACCAGCCGATGCGGGTTAGATTACGCCGTACGCTTTCCGGGTTCAGGTCGGCAATGGCCGCGACGTGGATGCCCGGCGTATGCACCGCCTGGGAAAGAAACATCGAGGCAAACTTGCCTCCGCCGAGAATTCCGACGCGGACAGGATTGTCCTGTGCCTGGCGCTCCAACAGGAGCCTGTGAAGGTTCACGCAGCCTGTTCCGGCGCGTGCGCATCCGCGTCTCCAGACATCGGCAGTGTCAGGCAGTCGTCCGACAGCGTTTCAATTGGCGCAAAGTCACGATGGGCGATCCATTCCGGCCTTTTGAAACGCCGGATATGGTTTTCGACATGGCAAAGCGAAAGATAGACAATTGTCCGGCTCCAGGGCGACAGGTTGGGCGAGGAGGCGTGCACGATGTTGCTGTGGAACATCAGAACGCTTCCGGCATCGCCCTTGGCAGAGTATATGCCGCCGCGCTCCGCAAGTTCTGTCACCGTGGATTTGTCCAGTGTCCACAGCGGATAGCTGGTCGTCTGAAGATCGTGGCCCGCCTTGTAAACACCGTCCCGATGTGAATTCGGAATGATCCACAGGGGGCCATTGAATTCGGACACATCGTCGACAAACAGCGCGATGTTCATGGCGCGGGCCTCTGGCATCAGGTCGTCGCGCGACCAGGTGCCATAGTCTTGATGCCACTGCCAAACGTCGCCGTCGAACGCAGCCTTCGCGTTGACCTTGTACTGGTGCATGTACACTTGCCCGCCAAGCAGATGCCTGACCGGCTCGACCAGACGCGGATGCCGGCCGAGCCGACGAAACGCCTCGTGGTAGCAGTGGGCGGCAAAGGCCGTTCGCGGGGTCGCGCCGTCCTTTTCCCGCACCACTTCCTTGCGGTCGAGGGCATAGACTTCGGCAGCGGCGCGCCGCAGAATCCCGGCTTCCTGGGAAGTGAACAGATTCGGCAGCATGAGGTAGCCGGTCTCATTGAACTGTTCGATCTGACCTTTGCTGAACTTCATGGTCATTCGTCCGGCAGCTATGGTTGGAATGGGCAAGCACTAGCAGAGCGTCTGTGACCGGTCAATTGCCGTGCCAGTGACGCAACATGGCATTCGCTTCGCCGATCGGGCGGCAGGGGCACAGGGCGTCGGCCGAAAGGCCGGTGCGCCGACTCCGGAGGATGTCGGTTGGTGAATTCACACCCTGTGCGCTCATAGGCATCTGCGGGGCGCTGAAAGATCGCCAGACGCACCGGATCCAACCCAAGGCGCTGGCCGCGCGCGATCAGAGCATGTCTTCGTGGCGGCAATTCACCAGCAATTCGGCCACCGCGGCATTGTTTGGCAGTTCGATCACAGTGCGCACAAGCTCAGCCAGGTTTTCCGGCTGGATCATGTCCTCGGGGGCAACAGCGGCGATACCGGCGGTCATGTCTGTCTTTACAAATCCCGGACACACCGCGGTCGCCCGGATCCCCTTATCCCACACGGCGTGCCGGGTCGTGTGCGTGAGACCCAGGACTGCGAATTTGGTCATGTTGTATCCGACATAAGGATTTCGCGCCCGTTTGCCGGACAATGAGGCAATATTGACAATGCGGCCGCGCCCCGATTTTTCCAGATGCGGAATGCATAAGCGGGTCAGGCGCAACGGCGCCTTGACATTGACTTCCCAGAGCCTGTCGATCGCCTCTTCATTATCGTCAAACAAAGTGATCTGCTCCGCCGAACCGGCATTGTTGACTACGGCGTCGATGCGGCCGAAACGCTGCTGCGCGGCGTCCACCCAGTTGCCTGCGCTGCCTTTGTCGAAAGCGTCAAAACGGCAATGCTGCCGCCTTTCCGTTTCGGCTCCGTGCGTTGCCGTCAAGCCATCCGGATCACGGGCGCCGAGGCTGACAGAGTGACCGTGCTGCAGCATTTCACGCGCGACTGCGGCCCCGATGCCGCGATTGGCCCCGGAAACCATGACCACGAGACTGCCCGAACCTGTTTGTGGCATCATTTGTCCTTTGCGAGTTTGTTCCAAGCCACTCTATGCATCGCAAAAAACGGGTTCAAGGCACGTGCCGCCCGGTGACTACCGCAGGCGAGCTTGACACGCGGAGCGCCGCCAAATATCGCAGTGCGGGTAAGGTCGGAGTGTAGCTCAGTCTGGTAGAGCACTGTCTTCGGGAGGCAGGGGCCGTGAGTTCAAATCTCGCCACTCCGACCAGTTTCAGGGTTTCTGTTGAAGTTGGTTTGCCTGACAGGCGGTCGATTTAGAGCAACTGCCGCGCCTGGCGGCGCTGGGCTTTGGCAGCCGGTTGTTGCTGCCCGTTCTTCGCAGCGGACGATGCGGCTGTCAAATTCGTGCGCATTATCTTGGGCCTTCGGGGCGCGGTTTTGCGGGCCGATTCCGGTTTCTGCCGCGCGCTGCGGCCGTTGGCTGGCTTGCGCCCTGGATTTCGGTGTTTCGAACGCCGCCGGGTTGTGGCAAATTCAGAATATCTGCTGCCGCAACCGCCGAAACCGGCCACAGTGAAGAATTTGCAAATGCCACGAGTGTATTGACGGCATGAGCCGGCTGCTTGCCATTGGTGAGTGCATGGTCGAACTGGCCCCGTGCGAGGACGGTCGGTTCAAGGTGGGGTTCGCCGGCGACACCTTCAATACCGCCTGGTACGCGAGAAGGCTTGGCCCGCCCGAACTTGAGGTGGCATTCTTTTCCTGTGTCGGCGACGATGACCTCTCGCGTCAGATGACCCGATTCATGAAACACGAGGGTATCACGCCCGATCTCAGGGTCAGCCGCGGAAAGACAGTTGGCCTTTACATGATCACGCTCAAGGACGGCGAACGGAGTTTTGCCTACTGGCGCAGTGCGTCGGCTGCCCGCGCTCTCGCTGACGGCCTCGACAGTTTCTCCGGCTTGGAAGAGGGCGACTTTGCATATTTTTCCGGCATCACTTTGGCAATTCTGCCGGAAGCGGGGCGGCGGCGCCTGCTGTCAGCGCTGTGCAGGGCCCGTGACGATGGGGTCACTGTCGCATTTGACCCAAATCTTCGGCCGCGACTTTGGAACGGCGCTGCTGAAATGCGGCGTTGGATTATGTTGGGCGCCGGCGCCTCCGACATTGTGCTGCCCTCGCATGACGAAGAAGCGGCGCTCTTCGGCGACGCCGATATCCGGAGGACCGCCGAACGCTATCTGGATGCTGAAGCCGTGCTTGTTGTCGTCAAAGACGGTCCGGGCGCGGTGCATATTCGATCAAATGAGATTGATGCGTTTGTCTTTCCCGAACCGGTGGCGGATGTCGTCGATTCCACTGCTGCCGGTGACAGCTTCAACGCGGGATTTTTGATTCAGGCGATAGCCGGTTCCGATATTGAAACATCCGCCGGGGCCGGCTGCGCAGTCGCGCGCGAAGTCATCGCGGTCCGCGGTGCGCTTGTTCCGGTTCGCAGCCGACACGGTCCGGCCTGAAAGGAGCCAAGTTCCTGGGGCGCTCGGTATTCGCACGCGAAACCGGCCTGCCCGCGGCGATTCTCCAAGACAAAAAATGCGACGCGGGAATGATCAGGAAGGTCTCGCAGAGACTGTCGGCGGCTTGTTCAGCGCTGAACCGCCTGCGAACGATTATCCAGATCCGCGCACGAGGAAACGGTCCACAGAAAACGGGCCAGCGCCCTTAAGAACAATGATCACGAGAAGAAAAATCCACAGGGCTCGCTGATCAAGAATCAATGAACCGGGAACGCTGTCGAACCAGCGTCCAACATCTTTGCTGACCAGACCGTGGCCCACGACATCGACAATGCTCTGCACGATGACAAACCCAATCATACCGAGTGCGGCGAGACGGGTGAGGAGGCCAAACAGCAAAAGAGCCGGCAGGATGACTTCAGCATATGAACCGGCAAGCGCTATAAAGGTGTGTATGAACGAAAGCTGACTGGGATCGTAGCCAGCCGCTTCCATCGCTCTTGGAAAAATCTGAGCGTAGGCGCCGAGACTCGGGGTAAATATCCCGTCAAACTTGGTTCCGGCGGACTTCCAGTAATAGGACAACAGCAGTGCCGCAAACAGGAATCGGGCCAGAGTTGTCAACAGCCAAGGTGAAGTTGCATCGTGGATTTTGATAAAAACATCCTCGACCGCATTGAACAGTTTAATCAATTTTCATCCTCCCCCGCATGATCCAGCATAGCTGCGCTTCGAATAACCAAATCTCGCACACCTACTGCCGGTCCGTCAAAAGAAACTGTTTCACAGCATTGAACGCAAGCAGCTGTCCAAGAACCGCTTCAAGCCGGAACTCCGGGTTCGCCGCAGATCCCGTTGCGTGAGCTTCCAAAATCGTCGACCCGGAGACCAGGGCGCTGAGGAATTCATATTCGCCGGCGTTGAGCCGCAGCGGTTCCGGATCAAAACCGCGCCTGACCACGAGCACGTCTTCACCTGTCCATTTGCCGTATGGCGTATCGTTTGTGTTTGCTTGCCAGATACTGAAAACAGGATGGGGCGACCGGAGCAGGCGGGCCGACGGAGCGAATGAGATCCGCGCCGAGGCGATTTCCCCTTCAGACAATCCTGCCAGCGTGTCCGGAGGGATCGGAGTGACGTCCGCCGCATTGTAGGACTGCCGCAAAGTCATTTCCAGCCGCGCCATATCCGGAAGATACGGCAAATGTTCAACAGGTGGAAAGGAGGCCAGGAATTCGGGCATCGAATGGCCGAAATCGGAGAGCAAAGGGGAGTTTGGCGGGTGTTCCCGAACAAAAACGCATGCCATCGCCCGGAAAAACTCTTTGCCGAGCAGCCTTTCCAACACCGGGAATCCGACTGTCAGGGCATCGGCCAGCCCGGCCACGACGTTGTTCCGGTAGACTGAAAACCGTCTTCCAGTGGGAAGCGTTCCGATCCTCAATCCTGCGGGCACCGGAATGTCGGGACTGAGCACAGCCTGCGCAAAGCTGTGCTGAGAGACGGTCATGCCGGCTTCCTGTTGCCTTGTTTCAGTATTTCCGCGGCTTTTGCCGCTTCCGATGCCAGAACCGACCACGTGGGCACATCATTGTCCCATTCAATGAGGGTAGGCAATGGCCCGGATTGGCCAATTGTGTAGCCGTAAAGATCCCAGACAGGATCGACGACTTTCGTAGCATGGTTGTCGATCAGCAGGGGGTTTCCATCAGCGTCATGCTCTACCACATGCCCGCCCAAGTGGATTTCGCCGACGCGGTGCAAAGGAAAGCTGTCAATGTATTCCTTTGCGTCCCAGCCCCGGTTCACGGACGACACATGCACGTTGTTGACATCAAGCAGCAGACCGCAGCCTGTGCGGCGCGACACGTCATAGATGAACTCGATCTCACCGAATTCGCTTTCTTCGAATTCCAGATAATTCGAGGGGTTTTCCAGAAGCATAGTTCGATCCAGCGCTTCCTGCACCTGGTCGATATGGTCGCAGACCCGGCCCAATGTCCGCTTTGTGTAGGGCAGCGGCAACAGATCGTTGAAATAGATGCCGTCGTGCGTTGACCATGCCAGGTGTTCAGAAAAAGAGGCGGGATCAAGCCATCCGACCAAGCGCTTCAGCCGATTCAAATGGTCGGCATCAAGCTGTTCCTCGCCGCCGATCGAAAGGCCCACCCCGTGGCAGGATACCGGAATCTGGTGTCTGAGCGCATGCAGCTGGGCAATCGGCCTGCCGCCATCGCCCATGTAGTTTTCAGCGTGGATCTCGATCCAGGCCACTTGGCCCGGATGCTGCCTGATCGCGTCGAAGTGCTGTTGTTTGTAGCCAACGCCCGGCCGGGAAGGCAGAGTCACAGTCACAGCCGGAGATGAGTTCGGCATTGAGTTTTGCTCGTGGCGCCGGGCCGGACGTTGGCGTTGTTTTGAGGATTGATCCTTAGGAGGGAAGATCCCGTTCTAGAGCAGTGAGCGAACCCATCCGGCCATCTGGCAGGTCCGGTGTGCTCTCGCAGGTGCCCTTTGGAACCAATGTCCAGGCGTTGCCCTGGTAGTCGACTGTGGATGTCCCGGAGCAGGTTGTGCCCGGACCGGCCGCACAGTCATTTTCGCCCGCCAACGAAATCCCGTAGCATTTTTCATTTTCGCCCGAGGCGACGGCCGGCAGAGAATATGCGGCGAATGCAGTTGCCACTGCGCCCGCGACAGCTAGAGTCCTCGCATTCATTATATCTCTCCCTTGTTTTGTGATGAGGTGACGCTCAATTCCCTTACTACTCAACAGTGTGCGCTGTAAGCTGAAGGTGCCGAATCCAATCGGCGGGCGCAGTATAGGCGAATCTGTGCCTGAAGCGAAGACAGTAAGAGATGACAGGGGGCATCCTCTACGACGCCCCGTTCCCGGCTTCTGCTGGAGCGCGCCGTTGGACGAGGTGCGCAAGCACGGTCACGTGCTCACCCCTGGCCGCCATGTCGGCGCTGAGGCGCAGGAAATCGATGGCGAGCCGTTCAAGGACAAGATGAGGCGGCTGGACACGGCGAACGCCGCCAATCTTGAAGCCTTAGCTGCCGGTTTGCACAACTCTGCATGACAACGGATTATTTACCGGATCTCAGAGCGTGCCGCTGGCCTGCCTGGAACCCGGTTTCACACCCGATTTCGTGGCCCAGCGCGGCGCTTGAGAGCCGAGTCTGGCCGTGCCACATGATCTGGTGCCCCGGCTCCGGATCCCCTTTTCTGTCCCGGTATCCGCCGAGATGCGCGACCGCGCTCACGGCGCCGCCGAGCCGGTCCAGCGGCTTCAGTGTCTTCGCTTCGGTGCGGCTGGATCTACAGGTGGACAGCCGTCTTCAAGAATTCGAGCGCAGCGTGCGAGACATGTCTGAAGTCGTAGACTGCTGGCTGATGACAGGCGGTTTCGATTATTTACTGCGCGTCGCAGTAACCGATGTAAACGAATTTTAGAGTTTTCTGACGGGAAGACTTAAAAAAATCTCCGGTGTTGCTTCTCTGGAATCTTCTGTTCCGGTCCGGCGTGTTAAGGATGCTCACAGTCGCCTGTATTGAGTTCAGTAGATCAGCAGCGAAAACTTCAAACGCGGTCCAGCACAGTCCGTCGTTCCTAGTACTACAGTTGCATTTAATCCGGGATTGTGGTTCACGGGGATCGATTTTCACCGTGAAAGGGCATGGCAATGGGTGTTTCGGAATGGTCGGGATCGCTGCTTGAATGGGAAGGCGAACTGTCATCGCTGAAGGAACGGCTCGCACCGGTGTTTCGCCGTCGCGAGCTGCGCGAGAGCAGCAGCGCATTCATCGACGGGCTGCTCTCGGGGATCTCCCGCAAGACCGGCTGGATGATGGCCGAGCAGGCCGGCCTGTCCGGTCCCTGGCGGATGCAGGCATTGCTGGGCCGCGGCCACTGGGATGCCGGCCGGCTCCGGGACGGGATACGCGATCATGTCATGGAGTTCCTCGGCGGCGATGACGGCGTGCTGGTGGTCGACGACACCGGGTTCCTGAAGAAGGGGACCCACTCGGTCGGCGTTGCCCGCCAGCATTCGGGGCCGGCCGGCCGGGTGGAGAACTGCCAGGTCGGCGTGTTTCTCTGGTATGCCGGCCGCCATGGCCAGGCGCTGATCGATCGCCAGCTCTATCTGCCGAAGGCCTGGGCCGATGATGCCGGCCGGCGGGCCAGGACCGGCATTCCCGATGATGTCGGCTTTGCCACCAAGCCGGCGATTGCCGGCCGGATGATTGCCCGGAACCTCGATGCCGGCATCCGCGGCGCCTGGGTGCTGGCCGATGCGGCCTATCCTGAATATCTCAAACAGGGGGTTGCGAAACAGGGGAGACGCTGCTATAAGATGTTGAATTCTATAACAAACATCTCAAACAGCGAGGTCTCCCCATGACGACAGTCTGTACCGGTCCGAAGCTCTCCTGTCAAACCCCGGAAGGTGTCCGCCAGCCCCGCATCGAGGCCGATTTCTCGGGCGGAGCCATCACCTCAAACGCCGGAATCCTGCTCGCCGGCCTCGCGGCTCAGGGCATGAATCTGTTCGACCGGCTGGGCGCGTGCTTCCGCGATCACCGCCGCCCGGAGCTCACCGTGCACGACTGCCGCAGCCTGGCGGGGCAGCGGGTGCTCGGCATTCTGCTCGGCTGCGAGGATCTCAGCGACCACGAGGAGCTGCGGAAGGACCCGGCCCTCGGCTCCGTTCTGGGGCGCCTTGAGCCCCGGCGGGCGGACTGCGCCCCGCTGGCCGGCAAGAGCACGCTGAACCGGTTCGAGCTGTCCGCCGCCGGCGTCAACCCGGGGAAGGCCCGGAAGATTGCGGCCGGTTTCGAAAAGCTGGACCGGCTGATGGTCGATCTCTTCATCGAGAAGCATGCGGAGCCGCCGGAGGAGATCGTGATCGACCTCGACGCCACCGACTTCGAGCTGCACGGCGGCCAGGAGCGGCGGTGCTGCCACGGGTATTATGATGAATACTGCTATCTTCCGCTGCTTTACTTCTGCGGCAGGGATCCGGTCATGGTCCGGCTGTGCGCCGCCGGCGGCGACCCGGCCGCCGGCGTCGAGGACGATCTTGAGACACTGGCGCGGCGGCTGCGTTTCCATTGGCCGGACACCCGCATCATCCTGCGGACCGATTCCGGCTTCTGCCGGGAGTCCATCATGTCCTGGTGCGAGCGCGCCGAGGGGGTCGACTACGTCATCGGCTTGGCCCGCAACGCCCGTCTGGAGGCCGGGATCGCGCGGCAGATGCGGCGCTCGCGCAGCCGGGCGGCGGTGACCGGCTGGAAATCGCGGCGGTTCCGCGACTTCAGACACCGCACCCGGGACAGCTGGAGCCGGGCCCGCCGCGTCATCGGCAAGGCCGAGGCGCTGCCCGGGCGCGGCGCCCCGAAGCCCAACGCCCGCTTCATCGTCACCTCGCTTCCGGCCTCCGAGCATTCCGCCAGGAAGCTCTGCGAGGGCTTCTACTGCGCGAGGGGCGACGCGGAAAACCGTGTGAAAGATTTGAAAACGGGCCTTTTCGCGGACCGCTGCTCGTCGAACCTGTTCGGCGCCAACGCCCTGCGGCTCCGCTTCTCGGCCTTCGCCCACATCCTGCACAACCGCGTCGCCGCGGCGGCCGGAGGGAAGCTGGCCAGAGCCGCGCCCGAAACGCTGCGGCTGCGGCTGCTGAAGATCGGCGCAAGGGTGAGAATGTCGGTCCGGCGCATCCACTTCGCCCTGTCCGGAGCCTGCCCTGTCAAAGACGCCTTCGCCGCCGCCTGGATGAACCTCGCTCCCGACTGACCTCCGGACAGCCCGCCAGCGGGCGCCCCGCCGGAGGGGAGGCCCCGGCGCGCCCTGACGCCGGAAAAGACCTCATACCGGGGTCCGGAGACGTCCGAAAAAACCCTCCGGCGGCGGAAAATGACCGCAAAACGCCCCCGACGGCCGAGTAAGAAGGCGGCGTCGTGAAAAACAGCAGGAAATCCGCCCCGCAGGGGCTTTCGCTTTCATGTATGAGAAATGCAGGCTATGGCTCGGATCACGGCCTGCGGCGGATGCTGGAGGCGCGGGACCAGCCTTAGAGCTTGACCTAAAAGTCTGGTCCATACACAATATATTGTTAATGATTCCCGAATAAGTCGGAAGTTAACCCAATATATGGTATTTTGATTCAGCCTCTTACGTGCTGGCGGTGCGCAGCAATCACCATCTCAACTTCATCGGCGAACGGGGCATCGTGGCCACCAGTCCGGCGGAGATTGCCGAGGAATTCGCCGACGAGGACTGGACGGCCCTTGCCGCCGGCGAGGGCTCCAAGGGACCGCGGCTTTACGACTGGGCCTGCCTGGTCATCCCGTGGAACCGCAAGGCAGGCTGGCAGCACTGCCTCATGGTGCGCCGCTGCCGCCGCGACCGGCGGAAACTGGCATACCACATGGTCTTCTGCCCTGTTGGCACCGGCCTGGCGGAACTGGCCGGCGCCGCCGGCCTGCGCTGGACCATCGAGGAGTGCTTCCAGCGGGCCAAGGACGATCTCGGCCTTGACCATTGCGAGGCCCGTTCCTGGCATGGCTGGCACCGGCATGTCAGCCTGGTCATGGCCGCCGCCGCCTTCCTGGCAAAGCTGGCGGCGGACTTGCGGATCAGGGCACAGGGCAAACAGAACAAAAGGAGTCCAAATCCCGGAACCGGCGCCTGGCCCGCATGACGGCACAGGTGCCGAGCGTTCCGGAACTCAGATACCTGATTGCCAGGCTCCTGCTCAGGCCACCAGGATCCAGCGCATTCATCATGCACTGGTCGCGGTGGCGGCGAAAACACCAGACCGACGCGGCACGGGCACATTACAAGCGAAGAACGGGGCAAGTGCAACTGTAGTACTAGGCACAGTTCGACCGGGGTGGAGGAGAGATGCTCACTCTTCGTTAATGTCCCAATCCCCAATCAGAACTGGAGCGTAAGCGCGGTCAGTCGGCCCGTACCTAAACCGAGAGCGATGTCGTCGAAGCTCCCATCACCTTCAACGGTCATTCCCGACTGAACACCGGCGCCGTCAGGATTGATGCCGATGACCGTGGGATCGACTCCTTCCAGCTGAGCGTCGACCTCCAGGGAGGGCTCCGCGACACCATCGTCGGCGAGATCCGCTGGCTGAGCAGCCGATTCCAGTCGCCTGCGATCGAAATCGATGGGATCGAAGGCACCGAAGCGCTCACAGAATTTACTGGCCGCGACGGATCGACCGTCTCGCTGGCTTCGGATTATGAAGCCGTCGGGTTCGATGTCGACATTCGCCCAAGTGGCTGACCATCGGCCGCGTCATTTTCCATTGAGTGGCGAGGGCGCCTCGATCGCAAGCGTCATAGGCGTGATGCGCTCGCCAAAATCCGCGGATTTAGCAAGAGAATTCGCGCCGGTTTGGTTGATTTTAGACATCCCAACACCCATTGTCTCAGCATGCCGACGATCAATGACCATGACGCTTACATAGAAGCGGCTCCAGAGCAATTTCGCACCATGTTGGGCCAGTTGCGAGATCAACTGTCTCTGGCATTGCCAGATGCTGAAGAAGTCATCAAATACGATATGCCTGGATTTCAGATCGAAAACACAATCATCGCAGGCTACGCTGCCTTCAGTAAACAATGCGGTCTCTATGTCGATCCCGATGCAATCGCGACCCACGCCGATGAGATCGCCTCCTTGAACCTCAAAGCCACCAAGACCGGAGTTAGGCCTCTCGCCAAAATAACATGATCAGGATGACCTGTTGATCAGGGTGTAGTTCCAGTCGCCGTGGAAGCCGTCGCGGCGGATTTTCAGGGTCTTCATCCGTTCGTCGGAAACCTTGACGCCGAGCGGATACTCGTTGTCGTCGATCCGCGACCGGATCTTCAGACCGGCGCGGGTCGTGGTGGCGGCGATGAGCTCGACGATGACCCGGCAGCTGACCAGGGGCCGTCCGCGCCAGTTCCGGGTGATGTGGCAGAACATGCGGTGCTCGATCTTGTTCCACTTGCTCGTGCCCGGCGGGAAGTGGCAGACCGAGATCTTCAGGCCGAGCTCGTCGGCGAGGCGCTGCAGTTCGAGTTTCCACATCCGGTTCCGGCTGCTGTTGGAGCCGCCGCCGTCGGCCGTGATCAGGAGCCTGCGGGCGTCCCGGCACAGGGGGCGGCCCATGCTCTGCCACCACCGCCGCACGCTCTCCACCGCGAATGACGCGGTGTCATGGTCGGTTCCGACGCTGACCCAGCCCTTGTCGGCCGTCATGTCATAGACGCCACAGGGTATCGCCTTGCCGAGCTCCGGGTCGGGAAAACCGTGGACGCGGAACTGCTCTGGTGTTCCCTTCGGCCGCCATTCCCTGCCGCCGTTGCGGAAGGGGCCGACAAGCTCCTTTTTCTTCGTGTCGACCGAGATGACCGGCTGGCCCAGCTTCTGGAAGGCCCGCACCCTGCGGTCAATGCGCCGGAACTGCGCGTCGCGGTCCGGATGCCGGCGGCCCTCAACCGTCTTGCGGTTGGACTGCAGGCTGTAGCCGAGGGAGTGCAGCAGCCGGTTGACCGTGCGCTCGCTGACCGGATGGCCTTCTGCGCTGAGAGCGTCCGCGAGGCGGCGCGCGCTCAGCGACGTCCAGCGGAGCGGGCGTTCCGGATCTCCGCGCGTCGCCGGCTCGAGATGGAGCTCCAGCGCCGTCACCAGGCCCGGGTCATGGTCGGACAGGCGTTTGCGGCCGCCGCCGCCGCCGCACCATGGTCCAGCTCGCTCAGGCCGGCGCGGACCGTGTTGCGGGACATCCCCGTCGCCTCGACGACCCGGGCAATGCCGCCGCGGCCGAGCGCGCGGGCTTCAGCCGCCGCCCACAGGCGCCGCGAGCGCTCGTCCAGAACCGCTTCCAGCGCTGTGTGCTTGGATCGAATCGTGTCCGCCACACCATCCATGGTATACGCATGGCACGACAGCGCCAAATAGTTAAGTTATTTTGGCGAGTGTCCTTACGTTCTCGGTGCGGAAGCCAATCACCAACAAACTCGTGGCGAAGTTAGCGATTTCCTCGCGCGACGCAAAAGGCCTCTAGTGGACCCGGACCCGGGAAAGAAATCGACAATCGCGTTGAGACAGGCCTCACCGCGGTAGATTGGAACCCCGGCCACGACCCGCCCTAACTTGCAAGCCCCTCCGCGGTTTCCGCGGCCTCATGTTCAAAGGCCGCGCGGTAACTTTCGAGATCATGCGCCGATACCCCATTGTCCTGAAAGAGCCGCACCCAATTGTCCTTGATCGTCACTGCCAGTTCCGTCGCCAGCGGGCGCGCTTCGTCCTCGCCAATATCAAAAAACCCCGCCCCTCAGGGCAAGAAAAAATCTGATCCGGGGGTCTTGGAAACCCTCCGGTCGGGCTGCGCCCTCCCTCCGGTTTCCAATACCCCCGGCTCCGCCCGAAAAAGTTCATATGTGTCTGAGCAGGCACACCCCGGCTTCCAGAGACCGCGAAAAAGAAATCCCGCGCAGCCTTCAAACCCTTGAATATAAACGCGAAAACAATTAACGGGAATCGCTGCCGCGGCACGGCTTGCGGGAGATGTCCCGCCAGCTGGGCATCGGATGAAGAAACGGTCGTTGCGGAAAGATCGAATTCGATTTCGGCGCCGGTCGATGGTCAGGCAGCTTCCTCCACGGTGACCACCAGGCGCTTCTTGAAGCGGGCGAGGGCTTCCTCCAGCCTGCCGATCTTGGTGGCGTGACGGGGGTCGAGCATGCGGCAAACCTCGCTTTCCTGAATCTCCATGGCCGCCGCGAAGGCGCTGTTGGACAGCCGCTCTTCGCGCAGGGACTCGTAGAGTGCCGCCTTGGCGGCCAGGACCGCGCCGGGAACCGCCGCGGGCCGGCCCCTGGCCGGGCTCGGCGCCGGGATGTCCTCACGCCGCGCGATGCGGCCCGCGAGTGCCTCCTCCAGGCAGTCCGCGGCTTCCGCGACCGCCTCGGCGAGCGTGTCGCCGTCCGTGAACGCCTCGTCGAAGTCGGGGAAGGTGACCGAATAGCCGCCTTCGCGCTCCTCCTGAAGGTCGATGGGGTAGCTGTACCGGGTTGCCATGATTGGAACTCCCTAAAGGTCGTTCGGGTCAATTCCGAGTTGCTTGCACATGCCGAGGAGCGTGCCGGTCTTGAGCGGCTTCCTGCGGTCTTTCACCACGGTATGGCGGTCGCCGTAATACAGGGTGCCGTGGCTGCCCTTGCCCCTCGTGCGGTCGAACCTGACCGCGATCCCGTTCCTGCGCGCCAGCTTCCTCACTCTCGTTATGAATTCACGCCCGTTCACGGACGGATACATCGCACAAAAATGCGCGAGTGGACAAGGGTTGGCTCGAACAAATTGGTGCGGGCCGGTGGAGGCAGGCGGAGCCTACGGTGGGTGAGCCGTCCCGCAAGACTTCGCGGCGACTTGGAGGAACGTGGCGGGCTTGCGCGGTTCGGCCCGCACCGCCGCCGTGACACCGCCGAGCTGTGGGACCAGCGCCGCCGCCTCGGCGTCGCGCTGCCGCTGCCGCGGCCGGAGCCGGTCGCCATCTCCTCCATCGGCAAGGCGCGGGCCCGCGTGCACGAGGACGTGTTCCGCGAGCTGCACCGCGAGATCCTCGCCCGCGACACGCGCGGCCCGGACTGGAACGGACACCGGACCTTCGCCGTCGACGGCTCCAAAATCAACCTGCCGCGGCCGCTCCCCTCAGCCTGGGGAATTTTAACTTAGCGCTTTCTGGGGAGAATTAGCTTAGCACTGACAATCCTCACGCCCGGCGCCGCCGCGCGCGCCGCCGCGCGCGCCCATCTCGACGCCCTCTCGCCCGGCGACGCCGTGGTCTTCGACAGGGGATACTTCTCGTTCGTCCTGCTCCGCGACATGACGGCGCGGGGACTGCACCCGGTGTTCCGCATCCAGCGAAACGCCGCCGCCGCGTTCGACAGGTTCCGCGACGGGGACCGCGACGACGCCCTCGTCAGGATCATCCCGGGCAGGACCGCCCTGCGCAGGCTGAAGGCCGTGGGCATCCCGGAGCCGGCCTCCCCGATTGTCCTGCGCCTGGTCCGATACGACATCGGAGAAAGCCGATACGTGCTCGCCACGACCCTCGCCGATCCGGGGCGATACAGCCGGAAGGACCTCTCGGAACTCTATCACGGGCGCTGGTCGATCGAGGAGCTGCACAAGATCTCGAAGGACGTCATTAAGGCGGAGGCGTTCCACGGCAGAAGCGAACGCGGCGTCCGCCAAGAGCTCTACGCCCGCTTCAACCTGATCGCCATGGCCCGCCTGTTCTCGAACCGCGGAGACGGCGCGCTCGACGACGCGCACGAAGGCGGCCTGCCGAGAATGCGGACGAACTTCAGCAACGCGCTGGCCATGCTGGCCGGCAGCCTCGAGGAGCTGATCCTGGCGCAGGCGGCGGCAATGGCCGGCGCCGTGAGCCGCGTGGCCGTCTCGGTTCCCGCGGTCCGGGCGCGGCTGCGGCCGGGACGGTCATTCCCGCGCCGGTCAGGAAAACCCGTCGGAAAGTGGCAGTGGAGACGACACCAGACCGCGTGATCTGAAACCGAACCGGACCGGACAGGGGCGAAGCCGCCCCGGAAAAGGCGCGCCCCCTTAAGGAAATGCCATTGCCTGGAATCCGGCGCGGCATCGGCGAAACATCCCGAAAGCGCATCGCGTTTGCTGTCTCGCGCTGATGCATAATGCCCTCCCGGCCGCAAGGGCAGACCAGGCGCTAGCGCAAACCGGTCCTCTGTTTCCAGCCAACTTTCGGCATATTCGAACAGCGAATGCTGTCGACCGCCCTCCGCTTCGAACCGAAGACGTCCAACAACCCGTTTGGCCTCCCCCAATGCGACGATGGCTTCGGGCATCAGAACGCGACTCCATCATCATCGGCATCGCCATGTGAGGACTTTTCTTTCTTCGGCCCTGCCGATGATGCGCCACGGCTTCGGTCGATGCGTTTGGGCAATTTCTGCTGGTCGATCAACAACCCGGTATCGTCCGCAGCCGGATCGAGAAAGCCTGAAATCAGATCGAGCTCGCCAAGAACCAAGCAGGCCATGGCAAGTGTGCCGAGGCTGACGCCCGCATCGCCCTTTTCGAGCCGGATGACCGTCCGCTCTGACGCGCCGATCCGTTCGGCGAACTCCTTGACTGGAATCCGCCGTTTCGTTCGCGCTGTCTTGATGTTGCGGCCGAGCGAGGCTGTTGCGCGCTGTGCGCTCAGAGATTTAATCTTCTTAACTGCCATATTTGTCAGTCATTATGTGATTAGTTGAAAAATATTTCATTTAGCAACAATTGGCTGCTTTCGTAGCCCATACCTCGGCACAATCTCGCTGACGGTTGCCGGTCGACAAAAGCCCACAGGATTTGAGGCGCTTCGATCAAACCAATTCCGAGGCCTCAAATCGGGCGTCAATCATGCTCCCTGCGAGAGAAAAAGGGTTGGAAGCTCGGGGCGCCGGGCTTTGAAAGGAGAGAGCCTCTCCTGGTCCCGGCTCCGATAAAGGAGCATTTCGACGGCACGCGCCAAATCAGAACATCAAACCACGCCAACAGCCGCTGAGATCCAGTTGATCCCGCTCGCCAAACTGGTGATTGGCCCGAAAAATCTTCGTAAAACCCCCTCTGGCGAGGCCGAAGACGCTGAACTTCCTGCCAGCATCCGAACCACCGGGCTCGAGCAGAATCTCCCCGTTCAAAAGGCCGGAGCAAAATACCATGTCCATGCCGGCGGCCGCAGGTTCGGCGCGCTTCAACGGCCCGCAGCGGACGGCCATATCAAAAAATTCCACCCGTCCCCTGCCAGGTCGAACCGGCCGATAGCGCCGAAGACAATTCAATTGCCAAAAAATGTTGTCCGATCTGCAACGCGCCCCGCCGACCGGTTCGAAGCCTTTGCCGCCCCTCGCGTGAAAGGACGGAGCGAGGACGAGATCGCCTGGCAATCCGGCATCTCATCCGATATCGCGCATCGCCGGCTCAAACTTGCCAGCGTCGCCCCCGGGGCTGATCACAGCCTTTCGAGCCGGCAAGATGACACTCGAACGCATCATGGCCCTCACGCTCACGGATGATCATGCGCGGCAAGCCGAGGTCCGGGCCGCGGTCAGACAAAGCTGTGGCGCTTCCCCGCATGCCATCCGTCGTCCATTGACTGAGCGCAGCTGTTCCGGCGCCTCAAAACCCGCCCGCTTTATCGTCATAAAGGCTTACAAGGCCGCTGGCGGGACAGTGATCGAAGATCTGTTTTTCGAGCGGGACACCATCCATCTTGAGGATCCCGATCTGCTCGAGCACCTGGCGCAGGAAAAACTTCAGGCTTTGGCCGAAGACACCACAACGACCTGGAAATGGGAGCAGACCCTGGTGCGGGAGACCCTCGCCCAACTGCGCAGACGCCTTCCGTTTGACCTGCTCGGCTTCGATGTGGACAACGACAGCGTCTTCATGAACGAGACGCTTCTTGCATACTGCGAAGAGAGCGGGATCGAGTTCACGCGCAGCCGGCCCTGGCACAAGAACGACCAGGCGTTGGTGGAACAGAAGAACGGTTCCGTGGTTCGGCGCATCGTCGGATATCGTCGCCTTGAGGGGCTGGCGGCGGCGGCGGCGCTGTCCCGGCTCTACGGGACGGTGCGCCTGTTCGTGAACTTTTTCCAACCCTCCTTCAAGCTCTCGGAAAAGACCCGGGACGGGTCCCTGGTCAGGAAACGCTGCCATCGGCCGGCAACACCGTGCCGGCGGCGGCTTGAAGATGCCCGCACATCCCAGGCCGTGCGTGACGCGGTCACCGAGTTGCAGGAACGCCTGGATCCGGTTCATCTCTTGCAGCAGATGCGACGCGGGCAGCAGGAGATTGCCGATCTTGCGGATGGCGTTCCGGTGCAGGCCGGGCCGGAAGAGACCTCGCTGAACGACTTTCTTGCCGCGTTGCGCATGGCCTGGACGGACGGTGAGGTTCGCCCGACCTCCAGGCCGGCGCCACGGCCGAAACGCGGCCGTCGTCGACCCGATCCGCTTGAGAAGGTCACGGACCAGCTGCGGACATGGTTTGATGCCGAACCCTGGGTTGCGAGCCGGCAGTTGCTGGAGCAGCTGCAGGAGGAACATCCCGGCCTGTATCCGGACAGCCTGTTGCGAACGCTTCAGCGGCGGGTGAAGATCTGGCGTCAGGAAAGGGTCCAGGAAGTGATCTTTGGATCACCGGCCATCGAGAGCGCTCCCCGGGAAGACCACGCGCACGCGGATGCGATCGCAGCACCCGAATTCGAGACTGCGCAACGAAGGGTGCCAGGGGTCATGGAACGCAAACGTCGGCAGGCTGCCACGGCAGGCCGGACTGCCGTGGCAGCCTGCGGTCCGGATCACACCCCCAGAACTGGCTTCCAGAATCACCGGGTCTTCGGTAACATTCTTGATGAGGCAAAGGTTCAGCCCAGAGTAACATTCTTAAGTGAGGCAATACGGGCTGCCATCTTGATTGACGCGCTAGAGGCGAGAAGGACTACACGGAAACCGTCTGCCTCATCACCTCCCTCGATGCGGGGCCGCGTCGCCGGAAGAACTGCTGCGGCTGAACCGCGGCCATTGGGCAGCGGAAAATCTGAATCAACGGCAAAGGGGCTGCGTCTGCTGCGAGGAGGCCTGCCTGACCTGTACGGGCAACGGCCCGGCCAACCGGGCCAGCCTCAACAGCACCGCGTTCTCGGTGATCTTCGCCAACCGCCGCGGGGCCATCGACGCCCTGAACCGGCCCTGAGACGCCAAGGCGTCCGGGACCCGCCGGAGAGCCGCCGGAAATCGAGAATGAACCATCCGGCCCGGAGACGGCGCCGAAGCCGCGGAATCCGGCCAAGAACATGCCGGTTCAGCCTCCGTTTCCCAGTCTCCCGAAAGGTCAGCCGCAGGGTGAGAAAGTCCTGCGATGACACCATCAACGCCTTTTGACGGACCTAATGTGAAGATATGGTATGATTAATAAGTAAGAATTTCGGCACATGTTGACACGATGTCGAGGCTGCCGTACCTTTGGTCGCGCCAAATGGCGTGCATGGGAGGACGGAACACTGCTGCAGACGGCCCGGCCCGCACTCTGGGAAGACACCGGAAGCGACACTCTCGTGCGCGGTATCTCCGCGCGCCTCTTCAAGTCGCCGCCCGCAGCATTGCGCCTTTGGACCGCCCGGCCGCGCCATCCGGCGAAACGGCGCCGGTTCAGCGCTTCAATTCCGAAGCGTCCGAGTCTGACGTTGTGAACATCCAATCGAAAGGAAAAAAAGATGGATACTCAAAAAAGCGGATCAGCCATCGGCACTGCGCTGCTGGCTCTTATTCTCGGGGGGGGGTAGGCTTTCTTGGCAGCCCGTCCTTGGCAGCCGAGACAATTGGTTTTTCGTCGGAGGCGGCAAAGAACGCCGGGCCGCAATACGGCGGGACGATCACATTCCTGGACGGATATGGGGCGGCTTTTCCGCCTAAATCCTGGCACAAAGGAGAAGGCAGTGACTGGACGACAGGCATTTATCATGAACCGATGTATGAGACCCTTATGGCTGCAGACATTGAGAAGTTTGGGCCACGCGGCTTAGGGACTTCTACTTTTCATCACTCTCCAGGTTCTAATTTGGATTTCCTAAGAGGTCGGTTGGCTGAAAGCTGGTCGTTACCGGATGCGAACACAATTATTTTCAAACTGCGTCCGGGGATCATGTGGTCGGGCAAGCCGGGAGTCATGGAATCAAGGGAGCTGACGGCGGAGGATGTGGTTCATAGCTATAAGGTGGGTTGGCCACGCTATAATTGGCCGGTATTTGAAGACGTGGAGTCGGTAACAGCTACGGACAGGCACACGGTCACAATAAAGAATAAAAAATTCATTGCTGAATGGTTTCATTGGTTTGGATTCGCGCATTGGAATGGGGCGACCATCGTACCTCGTGAGGTGACGGACGAGGCTATGAAAGACTGGAAGACTCATCGTGGGCTAGGGACAGGCCCGTTCACACTCGAGGATTACGTGGAAGGCAGCACGGTATCTTACGTAAGGAACCCCAATTACTGGGACAGTTACGTATTCAATGGCAAGGAATACGAAATTCCGTTTATCGACCGCCTGGTGAAAACTCTGATACAGGATAAATCCTCCCAGGTCGCCGCGCTGCGAACAGGGAAGATTGACGTGTATGATGTGCTCCAGAAAAAGTTCGTCGACTCGGTAAAAAGATCAAGTCCCGAAATAAAGATGATAGAGAGACCGGCAGAGAGAGCCTGGAGAATCGGCATGAGGCTGGATGTGAAGCCCTTTGACGATCTCAGAGTGCGCAAAGCAATCAGCATGGCTATAGACCGGGAAGCCTTTATCAATACCTTGTGGGGCGGCGGCGGAGTGATTTTAAACGCTGAGCTCCATTCAGGACTTCCAGAGACTCTCTACACTCCTTTGGAGAAGCTGCCGCAGTCAACTCGGGAGAATTTTGAGTATGACCCTGAGCGCGCGAGGCAGCTGTTGGCCGAGGCAGGCTATCCGGACGGTTTCAAGAGTACCATACAAGCATATGCACGGGAGCCTGAGCGAGATGTGGTGTCTTTTCTGACAGCTATGTGGAAGGATATCGGAATCGACGTCAAAATTGATCTGCGGGATTCGGCTACTTTGGATGGAATACTTAATAAACAAAATGAGCATGCGCCGATTACTTTGTTGGCTAACTCAGTTGGTCTTCCGGGAAATACTCTTAGCTCGTTTGCAATTAGGGAGCAAGACACTTATCAAACCGCGGTGGTTGATGACCCTGAATTAAACGAGATTTATGCGCAGTGGTCAAAAACAATTGACCCAGTTGAAGGGGACAAGATCATGAAGGGTTTGAACCAGTTGTGGCTGGCGAAAGCTTATGTGGCCTATGCGCCAACTCCAATGGTATCCATTGCTTACTGGCCATGGGTGGAGAACTACGCCGGCGAAACTAATGATTCCTCTGCTTTTTCTGTAGGCGGGATTTTCGCCCGCGCCTGGATCAACAGCGATCTTAAGGCGGAGATATTGGGTCAGTAATGAGCCAATCGGGGAATGAAGCGATCTTCATTCCCCGATTATAGATTTGGATCTGGGACTTGGCTGCCGTCGAACTCTTGGCGTCGACCGGGAATGTGGCGGATTTGGTGATTGACCGGCTCCATCGGTTTTTCCCTGAAACCAGGAAACTCTTGAGCCTGGCGGCCTGCAATCGTGAAAACCGGCCGCCGGGCCAGAGCGGTTTCGGCTTTCGGACAAGCCCTGCGCCTTTTTTGATATGAGCCTGGACCTTATGGGAGCCGCCGGCTGGAAAGCGACATGGAAGCGGTCAACGTGGAATGAAAGACCAGGAGAAACCTTCATATGAAGGATGCGCTGGAAATGCCGCCTGAAATCAGTGAGCCCAAGCGGCGCTCCAGGCTGGCGGTGTTCTTGACAAGGCTGGTCAGGGAGCAGCCCCTGGGTCTTATTGGCGGGATGATCGTGCTGCTCTTTCTTTTCACTGGAATTTTTGCCGATTGGCTGGCGCCTTATGGAGTGAACGACATTCACCCGAGAGATTACCTGCATCCTCCCTCATTCAAGTATTTCCTCGGGGCGGACAATCTGGGGCGGGACATTTTCAGCTGAATTGTCTTTGGGCCCCGCAGCTCGATGATTGTCGGTTTAGGGGTGCTGGAGGGCGCTGTGGTGGATCTCAACAAAAGAAAGCCTAATGATTTTCAGTGAAGACACATGAGCAAGCGCGTAGCCATTATCGGCGAAACAGGCAATGGAGATTATGGTCATTGGCTGGACCAGGCCTTTGTGGGCGTGGAAGGCGCCGAGATCGTCGCTTTGGCCGACCCGGATGAGGCCGGACGCAAAAATCATATGAAAATCACGGGCGCCCTGAGGGGTTATGCCGACTATCATGAAATGCTGAAGACCGAAAAACCGGACATTGCGGTGATCGCTCCCCATGAATTGAACATTCACCTGCCCATGGTGCTGGCGGCAGCCGAACAGGGAGCCCATGTTTATGTCGAAAAACCGCTCGCGGCCACCGTGGGAGCCGTGGATGCAATGATGGAGGCGTGTGAGAAGGCGGGCGCTCTGCTGGTGACAGCGCTTCCCTGGCGGGGGCATCCGGAGATTCAAAAAAAGGCCATTCCGCTGCTCAGGGAGGGGAAAATCGGGACCCCGCAATGGGCCCGGATTCACGGTCCCGCTCCGACCTGGGCCCCCGGACATGAAGATTTCGCTGTCTTCAGCGGGGACATGTGGATGATCGATCTCTTTCCCCATCACTACGATTTCATCTGTCAGATTTTCGGAGCCCCGCTCTGGTGCCAGTCACTCATCACGCAGGATGGCCGTCCGGCAACCTCCGCGGACCTCGCCCCTGGAAATTTCGGGCTGAAACGGACCGCGGGCAACGGGATCCTGGCGCACTACCAATTTGACGGATTCATTGCCGAATTTGTCTCCATCCTGGGTTCCGGCCGCGGTCAGGAGCGGGGAAGAGCCACCCTGTACGGCATCGAAATCCATGGTGCCGAGGGCACTCTCTTTCTCCCCGGCGCGACCTGGGACGGGCCGGACATTTATCACCACCCCCATTCCCACCCGGCCATTCCCGGAGATGGTCTCTGGGAGGCGCTGGCGGACAGCGCCCTCACCGCCCGGGAAAAATGGCTCAACGCCCACCGCCGCTCGGCCCGCGCCATGATGGACATGATTGACGGAAAAACCCCGGAATACGAGCTTTGTCTGGGTCCCGCCGCCCGCATCGGCACCGAAATGGCGATCGCGGCCCGTGTGTCTCACATCAAGGGAGCCCGGGTCCCCTTTCCCCTGGAGGAAAAGGGCGACCCCTTCGAGACATGGAAGCGATAGATTTTTTTTAACGGAGGAAGCGCAGCATGGCGAAAAACTACACAATCCTCATCGGCACCGTCGGCCAGGGGCTGAACGTGAGCGCTGACGGCGGTGAATCCTGGACCCCAGTCTATCAGCCCATCTGGCATGAGTCCAACGTCAGGGCGCTGTGCGCAGTAATTCCAATTATGCGTTCACATCGGTTTTTTCTTCATTTTCGGCTGCGTTTCCGGGCGGATTTCTACTGTGTTTCGGCGGAAGGGGCGGGGCTGCCGTTTCCGGTTACGGAGGCTTTTCCGGCAGTTCGCCGGTGATGATTGTCCGCATCACGGCGTCCCAGTCGTCGTGCACGACGTAGACGGTCAGGAACTTCAGGTTGTCAAGAAGCCGGTAGCGGGCGGCGAGCTTTGCCCGGGCCTCCTGCCAGCTTTCGCAGACCAGGTCGCAGGCGCTCTGCATCAGGAACGCGATCAGGTTGAAGGTCGCCAGCAGGCTGGCCAGGGTTTCCTTGCCGTGCCCGAAGTTGTGCTCGAGATGGTAGCCGTCCTTGAGAGCCTTGAAGGTGTTGTTCTCCACTTTCCACCGGGCCCGGGCGCAGTCGGCCAGTTCGGCGACGCTGTCCGGGCCGACCGGGAGGTCGGTGGCGAAGCTGTTGCGGCAGAGCCGCTTTCCGGACGGCGATGTGATGGTGACTTCGAACCAGTTGACTTCCAGCGCGTCCTTTCCGTCACGGATCGGCAGACCGCTCATCCAGCGGCAGCGCAGCTGGCGCTTTTTCTTTTTCCGGCCCTCGGTCCGGGTCAGACAGCCGGTCTCAACCCCTTGAATATACTCGTAAAGCGTTGTGTGCGAGCTCGGCTTGCAGGTCAGGATGAAGCTTCCGCCGGCGGCCAGCACGGCCTCGCAGAGCGGCTGGCGGCAGTAGAGGTCGTCGCCGAGATAAACCGGTCTGAGCCGGGCCAGGCCGGATCCGGTCCGCCGCAGCCAGCGCTTGGCGGCGTTGATCTCGCAGTCCTGTTTCTCAGCCCCGTCCTGCGGGCGGATGAACTCCGGCGGCAGCGGCAGGAGGCGCGAGGTTCCCGGGGCGACGATGCTGGCGCCGAGCACGGCGTGGAAGTTCTGTGTCCGCCCGTCCGCCAGTTTCCGCTGCGAGCAGTTCCGGCAGCCGATGCTGCAGGAGGTGAAATACTCGGTGCCGTCAAGGGCGATCAGCAGCCGCCCGTCAAGCCGGCGCAGCCGGTCAAGGGCGCCCTGGCGGTCCAGCTGGTCGACGGTCCGGGTGAAGATGGAATCGAAGCGCTCCGGCGGCACGCCGTCGAGCACGCTGCGGATGTGGCTGTCGGTCGGCAGCCGGTCAATGCCGAACAGGGTCCGGGCGTTGGACCGGCCCTGGCGGGACTGAAGCTGCGCCTGCGCCGCCAGGAAGGACGGGCACTGCAGGAAGAAGACGGCGAAGGCCGCCATGCCGATGTCGGCCATCTCCAGGCGGGCGTTGGCGCCGGTCCTGCGGTCCGGGGCGGACGCGCAGAGTTCGCGCATGTCGGCGATGTATCCGGCCAGCGGGGACATGGCGCCGCATTATGCACATATCAAAAATTTGTACAAATGTAAGTAAAAACAACAACTTACATGTCTTCTCCGCGCCTTTTCCCCAGGAGCCGGCGGCCGGAGCGGCGTCGGCGGCAGGTGATTCGCCCGCCGCCGGGGAACCGCCGGCGCGCAGCCGCCTGCGGCGGAAAAAAATTTCCCCGGGCCAAAAAACCGTTGTGATACAACACGTTAAAAACTCAAAAATCCAAAATTAGAATTACTGGCGCTGTGCGTGTATCCGGACAACCCCCGGCGGGTATTGGCCGGTGTTGACGGCCATCAGTTATTGCCCTCATCCCAAGTCGGCGTTTTCCGCAGCGAAGACGGCGGCGCGACCTGGGAAAACCTGGACGCCCCCACAGCCGGCCTTGAGATCTGGTCGGTCGCTGTGGACCCCGAGGACCCGGACACTTTATTCGTGGGCACGCGGCCCGAGGGGTTCCGCTCCAGGGACGGGGGGAGGACCTGGAGCAGGCTTGATATGGGCGTGGACATGAAAAGCCCGCTGTCTCCGGCGCTTCCCGACTCGCCGCCGCGGACCACCTGCATGATGGTGGATCCCAGGGACAGCCGCACCGTCTGGGCCGGCCTGGAGGTCGGCGGGGTTTACAAGAGCCTGGACGGCGGCGACAGCTGGGCCCGCCTTCCCGACCTGGGGCCCGACCCCTTCCACGGCGACATCCACAGCATGGCTCTGAAGACCGGCGCCCGCTCCACCGTCTACTGCACCTCGCCCTTTGGGATCGCCGCCAGCCGCGACGAGGGCGAAAGCTGGGATTACCACAGTTTCCCCAGGTTCCAGGAAGGAGCCCGC
The DNA here is from genome assembly GCA_965221935.1 of Paracoccaceae bacterium. Classification (GTDB taxonomy): domain Bacteria; phylum Pseudomonadota; class Alphaproteobacteria; order Rhodobacterales; family Rhodobacteraceae; genus JAPOXR01. Next base: position 75,522 of record CBDCSZ010000008.1, on the reverse strand, counting down.
GCGTCCTACTGCCGCGGCATGGTCATCAAAGCGGACAGCCCCGATGTCATGTTCGTCGGCAGCGGCGACACCATTCCCGGTGTCACCGGCGCCGTGCAGCGCACCCGGGATGCCGGGAAAAGCTGGGAAGCGGTGTCCCTGCCGGCAAAGCCCAACTCGCATATCCATGGGATGGCCACCCACAGTGAGCGGCCCGACGTCATCGTCGCGGCCAGCTTCTACGGCTACCTGTACCTGAGCGAAGACGGAGGCGATTCCTGGCAAAAACTGCAAAAGGAGTTTGGCGAGGTCCGTTCCGTGGCCCTGCTGCCCAACTGACTGAGCGATTGCGGTGTTTGATCGCTTCCATGGTCTCAATACGGAATGAGGCAATCAGTGAAGCTGCTGATGATCTCCGGAGGGATGGACCGCCCTTTTGTCGCAGCCACACCCATTATTGAAAATTCTCTGAAGGCTGCCGGCCACGGGCTGGCGTTGCAGAAGACGCTTCCGTCGTCGGAGATCCCGCCAACATGAAAAGCTGCGATGAGCCGGTCTTCAATACGAAACGAGAATCCGTCCATCGTTTCAACCGCGGACTTTTCAACCGGTCCGAAAGGGAGCAAGCGGGGATAAAGGAATTTATAAGCTCAGGCAAAGGCCTCGTATGTCTCCACATCTCCTGTCATCTGGATCTGAGCCGGCCGGACTGCCGCGACATTACCGGCGGAGGCTGGATCGGCTGCAAAAGTCTCCATTCACCTTACGGCAAGGTCCCCGTCAAAGTGAGCGGCCCGAAACATCCGGGGGCCCGCGGCGTGGCGGACTTCACGGCAGACGATGAACTTCACATGGGCATGGGGCGCAGAGACGGCAATGATGTATTCATCACCGGTTCAACTGAAGAAATGCCAGGAGGGGCCTGTCCCTCAGGGCGGACCCGCAAGCGCGGCGATGGAAAAGTCTTCGTTTTGTTGCCGGGGCATGATGGGCAGAGCTGCCAGACCGCGGAATCTCAGAAGATCGTTCTGAATGGTGTGGACTGGGTCACTGGCGGGTAAACCAAAGAAGGCATTCACAGTCCCCTCCCTGTGGCGGAGACAAGCTGCCATCCTCAATAAAAGAAGGAATCCATGAGACTGAAAGACAAGGCCGCTTTTATCAGCGGGGGAGCCAGGGGCCTGGGCGCAGCGATCGCCAAGCTGTTTGCCGGGGAAGGGGCCAAAGTGGTCATCGGAGACGTGCTGGAAGAAGAAGGGCGCCGGACCGAGGCCGAAATCAATGAAACCGGCGGCGAGTGCCTCTTCGTCCGGCTGGACGTCACCAGCGAGGCCGGGTGGCGGCAAGCTGTGGCGTCCACTGTCGCCCGCTTCGGGAAACTCAACGTTCTGGTGAACAATGCCGGCACCTGCCGGTTCGCTCTGGTGGAGGAGATCACCGGCGGGCAGTGGGACCGGGATTTGGATATAAATGCCAAAGGCGCGTTTCTGGGGACGAAACACGCCATACCCGGGATGCGGAAAGCGGGCGGCGGCTCCATCATCAACATCTCTTCGATTGCTGCGCTGGGACTGGCCGACAAGGTGACGTCGTGCACCTACGGCATGTCCAAGTCTGCGATGCGTCTATTGACCAAGTCCACCGCTGTTCAATACGCCTCGGAAGGGATCCGCGCCAACTCCATACTTCCGGGCGTCATCGAAACAATGATGACCGCCGACAGAGCGCAGGAGCTGTTGAAGAAGATTCCCCTGGGCCGCTTGGGCCAGCCGGAAGACGTGGCCCGCGGCGCCCTTTACCTGGCTTCGGACGAGTCCTCTTATGTCACCGGCAGCGATCTGGTCATTGACGCTGGAGTCACCGCAGGGGGGGGGGTGACAGGTGAGTGAGGAATTCATGCTGCGGCTCGAAGCCTGCGGATTCACCCCTCCGTTGACCGGAGGGGAGCCATTCGGCTGAATTCTCAGAAGCTGAACATGCCTATATTGACGAAACATCAGATTGTCCGGATAACCGATGTGATGCTGCAGGCGGGAGGCGCCCCGGCCGGCCACGCCGGCATCGTGGCGGACCACCTGGCCCAGGCCAGTCTTGCGGGATACGATTCCCATGGGTTCATTCGGCTGCCTCAGTACCTGAAAGAAATTGAGGAAGGCGTGGTCGATCCGAGAGCGGAGCCGGAAGTCGTCGGCAGCCATGGGGCGATTCTCCAGATCGACGGCCATTCCACCTTCGGACAGGTGGTTGCGACACGGGCGGCCGAAATGGCGATCGAGAAGGCCCGTGACCATGGAGTCAGCCTGGTCAGCATGGGAAACCTGACTCACACGGGCCGAATCGGAGCCTACCCTGAAATGGCGGCGGCGGCCGGTCTGGCTGCCATCATGTTCACGGGCTGGGCGGGAAAACCGTGGGCCCCCCTGGTTCCCCATGGCGGACGCGAGGGCCGGCTCGGCTCAAACCCTTTGGCAATGGCCTTTCCCCATGCCGAAGACGCCCCGGTCCTGCTTGACATTTCCACCTCGATCGCCTCTGAGGGGAAGATACGGGTATACCGTAACAAACAACAGGAGCTGCCGGATAATTGGATCATTGACAGGCACGGGGTCCCCAGCAGGAACCCGGACGATTTCTACGAGGGGGGCGCCCAGCTTCCCCTTGGCGGCGTTCAAGGCGGCTACAAGGGATATGCGCTCTCGGTCATGATTGCTCTTTTCGGGGGGCTTCTCGGCCAGATCGCTGTTCCTCAGGGAAAGACTTATATGGCGGAAATGTTTGAAGGATCCGCGATACTCGCCATCGACATAGGCCGCATGGCGCCGCTGGAAACCATCCGGGCCGAGGTCCGGCAGATGAAGAAATACCTTAAAGACACTCCCCCGATGGAAGGATCGGGCGGGGTTTTCTTTCCGGGGGAAAGATCCGCCAATACCCGCAGCGAGCGGCTGGCCCGGGGCATCCCGGTGGATCCCGCCACCTGGGCTCAGGTGGAAGCCCTCTTCGACCCATACGGGGTCCGCGGCGAATTGGCCGGCCTCCTCCCTGCCGGCTGAATGCCCTGGAACCGCCGTGAGGAATTGGAGGGCGCCCAAGGAGATGGCTGGGATTCACCGGCGGATGAAAGCTGACCGTTCAAAGCTTTTCAGGAGCGGCGCGGAAAACGGTTTCGGCATGCGAACGGATCTGCCGCTCAAGGACAGAAGCCGGCAGCATTGACTTCAGAAAGAGCGCCATGAAAAAAATTCCGGATGTCAGGAAACCTGAAGAGCTTCATTTCAAGCCGTTGCTGGAGGTGGCCGCCCTCGTCAGGAACCGGAACATTTCCTCCGTCGAGCTGACGCAGTCTCTCCTGAAGCGCATCGCATCCCTGGACGGGAGGCTGAAAAGCTATGCCACGGTGATGGCCGGCCAAGCCCTGGCGGCAGCGGAGCAGGCGGATCAGGAGCTGGCGGAGAAGAAGTGTCGGGGGCCTTTGCATGGGATCCCTGTCGCGGTGAAAGATGTGTGTTTCACCAGGGGGATCCGAACGATGGGGGGAGCAGCGGCGCTGGCCGGTCATATTCCCGATGAGGATGCGGCTGTCGTGACACGGCTGGCGGAAGCCGGGGCGGTCTTGCTGGGCAAGCTCAATCTGACGGAAGGAGCCATGGGGGGATATAATCCTCAATTTGAAGCTCCATTGAATCCTTGGAATCCGGGGGTGTGGCCGGGGGCTTCCTCCAGCGGATCAGGGGTCGCCGCCGCGGCGGGGCTGGCCTATGGGACGCTGGGCAGCGACACTGGCGGGTCCATCCGCTTCCCGGCCGCCTCCTGCGGGGTGGTGGGCCTGAAGCCGACCTGGGGCAGAGTCAGCCGCCATGGCGTTCTGGCCCTGGCCGAATCGATGGACCATGTCGGTCCTCTGACCCGCAGAACCGCCGACGCGGCGGTGATGCTCCAGGCCATCGCCGGTCATGACCCCAAGGATCCCACCTCGCTTCCTGTCCCGGCGCCGGACATGGTGAAACACCTGGATGCCGGAGTGAAAGGGGTCCGGATCGGATTCGACGAACAGGGGCTGGCGCGGCACACCGACGCGGAGCTGGCCGAAGCCGTGGCCGCCGGGGCGCGGGTCCTGGAGCGGCTTGGCGCCGAAGTGGTCGAGGTTGAGCTGCCCGTCATGGATGAATTCCTGCCCGCCTGGCCCATCCTCTGCTCCGCCGAAGCGGCATTGGCCCATGAGGCGACCTATCCCTCCCGGCGGGAGGAGTACGGGCCCTGGTTCCGCGGCTGGCTGGATATGGGAGCCGAGGTCAGCGGCGCCGAGTACGCCAGGGCCAACAACCTGCGGGCCGCCTGCAGCGGGCGGTTTCGGGAAATCTTCGAGACCATTGATGTGCTGGCCTGCCCCTCGATGCCGGGTCCTCCGTTCCCGGTGACCCCGGAAGAGTCGTATGGCCCCATGGACAGCTATGACCCCGCCTTGCAAAGATTCACCATTCCTTTTGACTTCAACGGCGCGCCGACACTCTCGGTGCCGTGCGGATTCAGTCAAGACGGTTTGCCCCTGTCCCTCCAGTTCGCCGGACATCCGCTCAAGGAACCACTCCTGTGCCAGGTCGGCCATGCCTACGAGCAGGCGACGGAATGGCATATCCCGCAGCCGAATTTAGAAGAGGGATAGTCACCGGTTTTTCTTTATGCCGGGATTTCTCAGCGCCGGAACAAAGCTCTCCAAAGCGGCACATTCAATCGCGGCGCGCGACAGAAAGGATTCTCCTCATCTCCAACCGACATCAGCTCAACTACGGATCCCGTAGGCGGGACACCGCGGTTCAACGAGCTGACACTGTTCGGCCTCGAATACAAATCCTATAACCTGTCCGCCGGCATCCACTACATGCCGCTGATCCTCGGTTTTTTTTGCGGTCTCCGAAGTCATGGCGCAGGCTTCAAATATCGCGAAAGGCGTGCCCGAGCGCCCTAAGGCCGCCCTTGAGTTTCCGTCAGCGGCCGATTTCCTGCGCGTGAAATACACCGTCCTCCGGTTGGTCGTCATCGGGTTCTTTGCCGGCATACTTCCCGGCATCGGCCCCACATTGGCAGCCTTCCCCGGCTACAGCCAGGCGCAGCGGCGGTCGCGCAACAAGGCCGGTTTCGGCAAAGGCGAACTGGAAGGCGTCGTTGCTTCCGAGACCGCAAATAACGCGGCAACCGGCGCCGCCATGATCCCGCTGCTTGCGCTCGGACTTCCAGGCGGCGCCCTGACGGCCATGATCCTCGGCATTTTCCAAATCCACGGCATGGAGCCTGGGCCGCTGGTTTTTGTCACCTCGTCGAAACTGGTTTGGGTGACATTCGCCGCAATGTTCTGGGCCAATCTGTTGATCGTCGCGCTTGGCTGCATTCAAACCAAAACTGTGGCGCATATTCTGCGGATGGCGTTCCGCTGGCTGGCGCCGGGGATTCTGCTGCTCGCCTCCATCGGCGCGCACGCGCTGCGCAATCTCATCATTGATGTCTGGGTCATGTTTGCCGCCGGGCTGCACGGCTGTTTCCTCAGATCAACCGGTGACTCCGCCGCCGTCATCGTGCTCGGTCTCAATCTCGGCAAACTCGGCGACTCGGCGTTTTCAAAGTCTATCCAGCCGATGCAGCGCGATCCCGCCGGATTGTTCGAAAGACCGATCGCGGCGGCGCTGATCCTGCTTGGCACCGCGGCGATCCTGTCATCGATTTACAACGAGATCCGCGGTGCCGGACACACGCGCGCGCCGGACGGTTGATGCCAGCGCCCGTCGCTGCCTGACCTATGAATTCACAGGGGCGCGCCGCCTGGAAAGCCGGTGAAAACCCCAGCCGGGGGCCGGCAAAAAAGTCAGTTTCATCCGGCTTTCGGAATGCTCTGCGCTGTTGTAACACGCATCGCCGAAAGTTAGGCTTTCCGCGGGCGGAACAGGAGACAGGCCATGTGCGGAATCGCGGCGAGGATTTTGGGCCGTCTCGGCGATGTCGGAACCGACCTTGTCGAACTTATGGATGCGCAGGTTCACCGGGGCGCGGATTCAACCGGTTTCGCGCTTTACGGCCCGCCCCGCGAAAGCGGCTACGTTATCCGCGCCGTCGGATTCGACCGCAGCCATCTCGGCGCGGATCTGGATGATCTAACGGCGATCCTGCGCCGCCACGGCTCTGACCTGGCAGAGGATCCGACGCACGACACGGCAGCGTCGCGGCATGTTTCGGTCCGCATGGAAGTCAAGGAGATTCAGGATCTTGCGGTTTGGTCCAGGGAAGCCGATGAGATTTCCGACCGAATTGAAATCCAGTCGGTTGGCCGGTCGCTGGAGATTGTCAAGGACACCGGCACCGCCGCCGACGTCGCCGACAAGCACGGCGTGCGCGGTTTTGTCGGCACTCATGGCCTCGGCCACGCGCGGCTGGCCACCGAATCCTCGGTTGTCCCCACCGCAAGCCATCCTTTCTGGGCGCGCCCCTTTGCCGATGTCGCCATCGTGCACAACGGGCAGATCACCAACTACTACCTGCTCCGCGACCGGCTCCGGCGCGCCGGTTATCGGTTCATGACCGAAAACGACAGCGAGCTGATCGCGGTTTGGATTTCGGACCGGATGCGGGCCGGCCTCGGCAAGCTGGAAGCGCTCGGTCAGTCGATCGACGATATCGACGGCGTGTTCACATATCTGATTTCCGACCTGGACAGCATCGGGTTCGCAAAGGACCGATGGGCCATTAAGCCGCTGGTGGCGATGGGCGGAGGCGAATCCGTTGCCGTTGCCACCGAAGAACAGGCCGTGCGCCGCATCTACACAGCGGAGGGCGCTGTCGCGAATTACGACGGTCCGGCAATGACCAAGATCTGGGACGTCATGCAGGAAGCGGCATGACCGATGTCACCATCATCGCCGGCAGCCGGCCGATCCGGGAAGTCAATGCCGAGATCAGGCAGGCGGTCACCGCCGGCCGAGACGTCACCGTTTCCGACACCAGGTCGCGGCACAACCTGGCGATTGGCTTGGATTCCCGCGCTCAAGTCCGCTTCGAAGGCAGCGTCGGTTACTATTGCGGCGGCCTGAACTGCGGTGCCCGCATCGACATTGAACGCAATGCCGGCTGGGCTGTCGGCGAAGCGATGTCATCGGGGGAAATCACCGTCGGCGGCTACGCCGGCATGTCCGCGGGAACGTCCATGCTCGGAGGACTGCTGCACATCAAGGGTGACGCCGGTCCACGCTGCGGGGTGGCGATGAAGGGCGGCGACATCCTGGTTGAGGGACGCATCGGCTACCTTTCGGGCTTTATGGCCCACGCCGGACGCATCATCGCCCTTGGCGGCGCCGAAGACGCCTGCGGCGACTCACTCTGGGGCGGCGAAGTCTGGCTGGCGAAGCCTGCCAAATCGCTCGGCGTCGACTCCCGTGTGATCGAACCTGACCCGGATGAAGTCGAAGCGGTTGGACAGCTGCTGGCCAGCCGCGGGCTGAACGGCGCGGCGCATGACTGGCGCAAAATCGTGTCGGCGCAGCGTTTGTGGCACTTCGAGAGCAGGGATGCCAAAGCATGGCTGATGATCTGAAACACACCTACGAATATCCGTTTCCGCTGCCGTCGGAAGACGCTGTTGCGATGCGGGACGGCAGTGTCGAGGGGCGTCCGGTCGGCGTGCCGGAATCCTATGACGAAGGCAAATCGACACGCTGGTCGGCGAAAGCGATCGCCGATGTGCATGCGATGTCGCAGCTCGGACGATACCAGCTCCGCGGCTATAACACTTTCAGCCGCAGCATGCCGACATTCGACGATCTGGTGTTTGTTCCGGCGACGATGACAAGGCTGCCGCTGGAGGGGTACCGAGAGAGCTGCGAAACGGAGACTGTTCTCGGCGACCGGCCCGGGCTTGTGTCGGAGCCTATCCGCCTGGCGATTCCAATTTACATCGCGTCAATGTCTTTTGGGGCCCTGTCTGCGAACGCCAAGGCGGCGCTGGGCTATGGCGCCTCCAAAGCGGGGACGATGACCTGCACCGGGGAAGGCGGCATGCTGGAAGATGAGCGCGAGGCTTCGCAGCTTCTGGTCTATCAGATCACGCCGTCCCGCTACATGCTTGATCTGGAGCATCTGCGCATGGCGGACGGCATCGAGATTGTCACCGGGCAAGGCGCAAAACCTGGCACCGGCGGCGTTCTGCTCGGCATGAAAGTGTCCGAACGGGTTGCCAAAATGCGTTCCCTGCCGCTTGGGGTCGATCAGCGCTCAACTGTCAGGCACCCCGATTTTCTCGGCGCGGACGATCTCCAGGTCAAGATCGAAGAGCTGCGCGAAGCCACCGGTTACCGCGTGCCGATCTTTGTCAAAGTCGGTGCCACCCGGCCCCGCTACGATGTCGCGATCGCCGCAAAAGCCGGCGCCGATGTCATTGTAGTCGACGGCGCCGAGGGCGGGACCGGAGCCTCTCCGGAGATCCTGCTCGATCACACCGGCATCCCGACTCTGTCGGCAATTCGCGCGTCGCGGGAAGCTCTTGATGAATGCGGCATGTCCGGGGAAGTGAAACTGGTGATCGCCGGCGGCATCCGCAATGGCGTCGACGCGGCGAAAGCGCTGGCCCTCGGCGCCGATGCGATCATGATCGGAACCGCGGCTCTCATGGCGCTCGGCTGCAATTCGCCGCGGTATCTTGAGAACTATGCCGCCCTTGGAACCTCGCCCGGCCGGTGCCACCATTGCCATACCGGCATGTGCCCGGTCGGCATCACGACGCAGGACCCTGATCTGGAACAGCGTGTCGATGTCGCGGCGGCGGCCGAGCGGGTGGCGCGGTTCCTGACCGCGATGACGATGGAAATCACTTTGCTGGCGAAATCCTGCGGCAAATCCAAAGTCGGCAATCTTGAAGTTGAGGATCTCCGGGCGCTGTCGCTGGAAGCGTCGGCGTTCACCGGAGTCTCGCTGGCGGGGATCGACCGGCCCTTCAGCTGGTAACGGAACAGGGTCAGCGGCCCGACGGCGAATCGGCGACTGAAAGCGCGGTTCTCGGGCCGAGTCTGAACCGCTCCGGCGTGCCGAATTCGCGCAGGGCGACACCGGCGGCAAATTCACCGACCATCGGGGCGTGTTTGAAAAGGTGGCCGGAGCAGCCGCCGACGATCAGCAGATTGTCCTGCTCGGGATGGCGGTCAAGGATGAAATGCGTGTCGGGAGTCATCGCGATCTGACAGGCTTTCTGGTCGACGGCCCGCTGCCCGGCGAGCCCGGGCAGCCGGTGCCGAACGTACTGCCTCGTGCGGTGAAACGCCGAGTCGTCGACAACGCGGTCGGCGTTGTCGAGGTCAATCACCGTCTGTGTCCAGGCGATCGCCGCCTTCACCCCCGATCCCTCGATCGAGGGCGTGCCATATGCGCCATAGCCGTGATCAACCCAGCACGGCATGCGGCAGGCATCGAAATCGATGCCGCTGTCCGGCGTCGAGGTGTAGACGATATCCTGCCGGACAACTTTTAATATCGGCTTCACAGTGCGGCGGAACATGTCTCCGAGCCACGGTCCGGCGGCAGCGACCACAATGTCGGCTTCGAGCGGTTTGCCGTTGAGGCTCAGCCGCTCGTCCTCGCCGGCCTCGACCCGGCCCCGGACCAGGACGCCGCCTTCCCGCTGGAACAGGGCGACAGTCTGGACGACCGACCGTCTGGCCATCAACAGTCCCGACTCCGGTTCATGGATGCCGTATTCGACATCTTGACAGCGGAACTGCGGAAACCGCTGGCCGATTTCTTCGACGCTCAGCCTGAAGTGCGGAACGCCCATCCTGCTGAAGGTTGCAAGCGTCTGATCCTCCCAGCCGGTGTGGTTGCGGCCCGCCAGAACCAGCGCGCCGCACTGCACGAACAGTGTCGCGCCCATCTCTTCCTGCAGTTCCAGCCATCGCAGCCGGGATTCGCGAACCCATTCGGTGTACAGCTCATCGACACCGTGGATCATCCGCAGGATCCGCGAATAATCGGAAGAGGACGCCCGCACATGCCCGGGCTCCCAACGGTCAATCAGGGTGACCCGGCATCCTTTGCGCAGCAACGCAAGCGCGATCATTGCTCCGGCTATGCCGGCCCCTGCCACTATCGCTTTCGGTCTGTCGCTCATAACTCCCCAATTCCGCTTGCAAACCTCCGGATTGTGCAAGAAACCTCAATCTTGCGCAACCGCGGCACAGCGTGCAAAATGACCGCGGCGGAAACTCATGGCCGCGGCGAAAACCAAGTCATCGGGCGAAGGGAGAGTGCGGAATGGCCGGCGAAAGACAAAGGCTTCCGGATGGCATCGAGACGGTCGCAATTGGAGTTGGCGATCTGAACGGCATCATGCGCGGCAAACGTGTGACCCGGGACCAGTGGGACAGCGTCTGCGAGTCCGGCATATCCTTATCGGCCGCGCTTTTCGCCTGCGACATGACCAGCGACATCTGGGACACGCCCTATGTCAATATGGAAAACGGCTACCCGGACATGCATGTGTTGCCAAATTCGGCAGTCCGTCCCGTTCCTTGGGAGGAAGGCTGCGGGTTCTGTTTTGGCAAGGCTATGGGAATGGATCACAACCCGGTGCCGATCGACCCGAGAGGGGCGCTGGCGGCACAGGTCGAACGGGCTGAATCGCTCGGCTACGAAGTGATCGTGGGGGCCGAGCTTGAGTTTTACCTCCTGGATCCGGAAACGATGCAGCCGCGCGATATCGGCAACCAGTTTTATGGCCTGCTGCGGGCAACCGAACTCGAACACGTGATCGGTCCGATCCGCAACGGCCTCGATGGGGTCGGCATCCGGATTGAACAGTCAAACCCGGAATACGCGGCCGGCCAGGTGGAAGTGAACATGCGCTACTGCGATGCGCTGCAGGCGGCTGACAATGTCATCGCCTTTCGCTCATTCGTAAAGGAAATCGCGGCTCAGCACGGCTATCTTGCGACGTTTATGGCCAAACCGTTCGGTCCCGAGTCCGGCAACGGTTGCCACACCCACTACTCGCTGTGGCAGGACGGCAAGAACCTGTTCGCCGATGCCGATTCCCGGCTTTCCGCACTTGGCAAGAGTTTCATGGCAGGACTGCAGCGGCGCATGGCGGAGACGGCGCTGTCCGCCTCAACCACACCCAACGCGTATCGCCGCCGGCGCCCGTACACATTCTGTCCGACCAACAACTGCTGGGGCTATGACAACCGGACGGTGGCGTTGCGCGTGCTTGAAGGCTCGCCGCAGTCGACACGGGTTGAGAAACGCGACGGCTCGGCGGACTGCAATCCGTACTATCTGATCGGCTGCGAAATCGCCGCCGGACTCGAAGGAATCGCCGACGGCATCGAGCCCAAACACTTTTCCGCAGCCAACGGCTATGAGCTCGAGGGGGCGGACCCGCTGCCGACGGATATTGACGATGCCATTGCCCAGGCGAGGTCATCGGATCTGATGAAATCGGTGCTGGGGGAAGACAGGCTCGCGATACTGAGCGTCCAGGCCGAGCGCGAACGGGACATGCTGCTCGACCACGTCACTTCGGTTGAGATCGAACGCTATATGAGAAACTTCTGATGCGCATCGCCCGCATCGTCGGCAGGGTCACGGCAACGGTGAAGGCCGAAGGCCTGTCCGGCCAGAAGATGCTGCTGGCTGACATTATTGACCGTTCCGGCGCTGTGCTTGAGAGTTCAGTGGTCATGGTGGATGCCTGCGGCGCCGGACCCGGCGACACGGTGCTGGTGGCGTTCGGCTCGGCGGCAAGGGTGCCTGCGGCATCATCCGGGATTCCCACTGACGCGGCTGCGGTCGCGTTCATAGACGAAATCGCCGCCACTGATGCGGCGGTGCAACCAAAACCGAAAACAACCGGCAAAGGAGATCGGAAATGAACCAGAAAACCGGGCACCTCAACCAGGCATTGGGTATGATTGAAACCCGCGGTCTGGTGGCGGCGATTGAGGCCGCCGATGCCATGGTGAAGGCGGCGAATGTCCGTGTGCTCGGCCAGAGCAAGTCCGGCGGCGGACTGGTGGCAACGATTGTCGCAGGCGAAGTCGGAGCAGTCAAGGCGGCAACCGACGCCGGCGGCGTCGCCGCTGACAAAGTCGGAGAGGTGGTTGCAGTGCATGTGATCCCGCGTCCGCACGATGATCTGAGCGAGATTCTCAAAGAGCTGGGCTGAACGGCAAGTCCCGCTGCGCTTGCTGACCGGACAGGCTGCCGCAGATGAGCACGGACGATTTCCGGGCATTCGCTGACCGGCTCGAAGCCAGCGACGAAGCGGTCGCACCCGATCCTCTGATGTTTGACCGGGTGGCCGTCGTCGGGGCCACGCCGGAGGGGCGGCTGCTCGCCTGTCTCTGTCTCGCTGAGGGCAGCGCGGTCACGCTGTACTCGCCGTACGGCGGAGAACTGGAATCGATCCGCTCCGCAGGCGGCATCACGCTTCGCGGCGCCGGACCGGTGGGCACATTTCAGACTGAGCGCGCTTCCGGGCCGTCGATCGAGCTGACCAGCGATCTCGAGGCGGCTGCCGCTGGCGCTGACCTTGTCATTCTCGCCGGGCCGATCCTCCGGCAGCGCGCCGCCGCATATGCGCTCGGCCAGAAACTGCAGGCGGGCCAGACTGTCGCCGTTGTTCCGGGACGCAGCTTCGGGGCACTTGAGACCGCGTGGACGGTGCGCGCCGGAGGATGTGCGTCGGACATCACGATTCTGGAAGCGCAGAGCCTTTCCTACTGGATCCGGCAAGAGGGTCCGGCGCTGTGGCTGACCCGTTCAGCCCCCGGCGCCATCGCTTCGCTGCCGAGCCGGCGTGACGATGCTGTCCGGGGATTTATGCGTTTCGTCCCTGACGCCCTTCCGGTCGCCAACACCGTTCAGAGCAGCTTTTCGGACGCGAGTTCCGCAGTCGAGCTTCCGGCGCTGCTGCTCGGCGGCCCCGCGGTTCCATCGGGCGCCGCGCCGATCCCGCCCGGCGGAGTCGCCCTCGCGGAACGCGCCACGTTCCGCGCCTTGTTCGGCGATCGCCATTTGCGTCTGGCGTCGGCGCTGTGCGCCGAACGGCGCGCGGTCGCGGCCCGATGGGGCATCCACGAATTGCCCGAAGACGATACCTGGCTCGACATCCATGCGGGCGCCGAAGCGGGCGATTTCTCCCGCCAGGCGCCTGGAGCGGCGGACGCCGACACGCTCGCCCGCTGCGCCGTGGCCGGGTCGCTGATGCCGCTGGTGTCGGCAGCGGAAACCGCTTGTGTCGAGACGCCTGCCAGCCGGGCCATGGCCGATCTCGCGATTGCGGCCCTCGGCGGCGGTCTGACCGCAACCGGTCGCAGACTGCAGTCGATCGGAATCGCTTCCCGCGCGCTGGAAGACGCGCGCAGGGCGATTGATGCGATCGCCAGAGAAGGTTTGTGATGGATCCTGACCTGCGCTCAATCGCTTCCGCCAGACGCACAGCTGAACGCGCCTGGGACGCTTATCTTTCCTTCCGCGGCGCCAACGCGGCGACCATCGACCAGATGGTCGAGACCATGTCACGGTCGGTCGAAATTGAAGCCGAGCGGCTGGGACAGATGGCGGTTGACGAGACTGGTCATGGCAACGCGCCTGACAAGCGGATCAAAAATCTGTTCAACGCTCTTGCCGTCGGCGAATGGCTGCGCGGAGTGAAAACTCTGGGCGTCCTGTGGCGCGACGAGACGTCCCGAATTGCCGCGATCGGAGAACCGATGGGCGTCATCGCGGCTCTCATCCCGGTCACCAATCCGACATCCACTATCATCTACAAGGCGCTCTCGGCGGTGAAGGCCGGCAATGCTGTGGTCTTTGCCCCGCATCCGCGCGGCGTGAAATGCGGCCAGGCCACGGTCGAAGTGCTGGCCAAGGCCGCCGAGCAGGCCGGGGCGCCGCCGAACCTTATCCAATGTCTTGATGAAGTCACACTGCAGGGAACCGTTGAGCTGATGCGCCACCGGCGCACGTCGCTGGTGCTTGCCACGGGCAGCAGTGTGATGGTGCGCGCCGCCTATTCCGCCGGCAAACCGTCTTTGGCTGTCGGTCCCGGCAACGTGCCGGTCTATGTGCACCGGTCTGTCGCCGACCGCATTGGAGAGGTCGCCGAACAGATCCTGGTTTCGAAAAGTTTTGACTACGGCACCGCCTGTGTCGCGGAACAGACGGTGGTCGCCGACCGGCCCGTCGCCCGGCAGCTGCGGCAGGAAATGTCGCTGCGGGGCGCGTATTTCTGCACCCGCCAGGAAGCGGAACGGCTGACGCGTGTGCTGTTTGACCGCAATGGCGGCTTTGTCACCGAGAATGTCGGACAGTCGGCGCAGCGCCTGGCAGCGCTTGCCGGGTTCGATGTGCGCTCCACAACCCGTGTGCTGATTGCCGAAACCGACCAAGTCGGGCACGGCGTTCAGCTGTCGGCGGAAAAGCTCAACCCTGTTCTCACCTGGACCGAAGCCGCTGACCCGGCGGCAGGTCTCACCGCATCGGATGCGGTGGTCCGTTACGGCGGCTGGGGGCACACCAGCGTGATCCACTGCGACGATCCGGAAGTGGTGAGCGAATTCAGCCGGCTTCCGACCGGCCGCGTGCTCGTCAACACCCCGGCGATCATGGGCGGAATGGGGTTTTCGACAGCCCTCGAACCGAGTTTCATGCTCGGCACCGGCACGGTTTCGGGATCCATCGTCAGCGACAATGTCACTGCGCTTCACCTGATCAACATCAAGCGCGTGGCATATGAGTCGCGGCCGTGGCGCGACATCTACGACGTCTACGGGACCGGCTGACATTGGGCACGACCGCGACAATCCGCGCATTGGTGCAGATCGACAGGCTGCAGCCCAAATTCGCCGCCTACACCGGAGCCACCGTTCAGGGGTCGGTGCCGCTGGCCGGCGATGCGGTCTTGGTCGGCGAGTTTTCGCCCGGGAACGCGGTTTTCAGCATTATTGACGCCGCGCTGAAGGCCAGCCGTGTCGAAGCGACAAGCCAGATCGTGGAACGGGAGTTTGGATTCTTCATCCTGCGCTCGCCGAGCCATGCCGAGGTGACGGCAGCGCGCGATGCCATTCTTGACAGGCTTGGCCTCGCCATGTCGGACCGCCTCAAGCCGCGTGTCGAATCGACGCAGATCATCACCTCGGTCGAGCCATACCAGGCGCAGCTGCTGAACAAATGGGCGAAGGGATCCCTCGTGGTGCCGGGGCAAAGCCTGGGAATCGTCGAGTCGGCGCCGGCCGCCAATGTTGCGCTGGCGGCGAATGAGGCGGAAAAGGGCGCGGAAATAGACATCGTCGAAGTGAGAACGGTCGGCCGCTACGGGAGGCTGTTTTTCGCCGGCGCCGAAGCGGCGGTTGAGACTGCCATGGAAGCCGCCGCCGCGGCAATCGAGGGAATGGACGGACGGACAGGCTGATGGCGGGCGCGCGAAGGGTCATCGGCTCCGAACATGTCGACCGTGCCAGCCGCCGCGGCCGGCGTTTTCTTGAAGTCCTGCCTGGCAGCATCGTCACCGAACAGGCGCGCGACTCGGCGGCGCGGCTTGGCATCGAGTTGCGCCTTGGACCGCTTGATGTGCCCGCCGCGCCGGCCAGCGACGGGCCCGCGGCCCTGTTCCGCGGACTGTACCGAAGAAACCCCAAATGGATGGCGGCATCACCCGCAGCCGGGCGCAGTCCGGTGACGTTCCAGAAAGTCGCAATTGTCGGCGTCGGCGGTGTCGGCGCGGCGCTGGCCCAGCTGGTGTTCGACCGCAATGCCGCTGAACAGGTCGCATTGATTGATCTGGTTCCGGGGCTGGCGGAATCGCTTGCCCTCGACATGAACCATTCCAGCGGCGTGTCCCGCACAGACAGCCATGCCGAAGGCGGCACCGATGGTGAACTCGCAGCGAATGCCGACGTGGTCGCGGTCACCGCCGGCCGGCCGAGGGCGCCCGGCATGGACCGTTCTGAACTTCTGTCCATCAATCGGCGGGTGATCCGTTCGCTCGCCGAAACCATACGTTCCGCCGCCCCCGATGCGGTCGTGATCGTCGTTTCCAACCCGCTGGATGAGATGACGGCGGAGATGCTGGCGGCGGCGCAGTTTCCGCGCGAGCGGGTTCTCGGCATGGCGGGAACACTGGATTCGGCGCGATTCAGGCAGTCGCTGGCGGCCGCTGCGGGGGTCGGGATTTCCGATGTGGAGGCCATGGTCATCGGCAGCCACGGCGCGGAAATGGTTCCCCTGATTTCGCTGGCGCGGATCCGCGGCAGGCCGCTCGGCCGGCGTCTCACCGAGCAATCGATCGCCGACAGTGTGGACCGCACGGTTGCCGCCGGGGCCGCGGTTGTCGGTCTCAGGAAAACCGCTTCCGCCTCGATTGCGCCCCGCCCACGCGGCGATGGAGATGCTTGAACATATGCGCGGGGCGCTCGCCGGCTCCGTTCCGGCGACAGTCGCTCTTGAGGGCGAATTCGGCATTTCGGGAGTGGCCATTGGCGTGCCCTGCCGTCTTGGGCCGCAGGGTTTGATCGAAGTCGACGAGGCACCGATTTCCGAGGCCGAGCGGGACGCTCTCGTAAACGCGGCGGAAGCGGTCCGCAGCCGGCTCGCCGGATGACGGTTCGTTACGCCAGCGGCGGCGGCCGGTTCGAAGAGATCGGTTCTTATTCGCGCGCCAAGCGGGTCGGTCCGTTTGTTTTCGTCGCCGGAACAACGGCCATTGAGCCTTCCGGACGGCTGCATGCGCCCGGCGACACTTACGCCCAGACCGCCTACGCGTTCCAGCGCATTGAAAAAGCGCTGCAGGATGTCGGGGCCGAGCTCAAACATGTTGTGCGCACGCGCGCATTCCTGACCAGCATGCGGGATGCGGCGGCGTTCACCCGGGCGCATGGCGAAATTTTCAGGGATGTGCGCCCGGTCACGGCAGCGGTCGAAGCCGGCTTAACAACGCCTGGAATGATGGTTGAGATTGAAGTCGACGCAATCGTGCACGACGAACAGGGCCGCATCAGTTATTGAGTTCGATGCGGTCGCCGGGGCGGGCGCGCATCGCAAACTGCCGCAGTCCGGCGCCTCAACGAGACTGCCATCCTGATTGTCGCGGGGCAGCCATCTTTATTGTCGTGCTATAGTCGGTCGCGGAGATCGCCGCCAACACCGCGCTTCGCCGGATTCATCCTCTCAGAGCGCCAGCCCGTGTCGGGCACTCACAAACTCTGGGAAGGATACCTCATCCTGTCACTCTTCACCGAACACCACCGCGGCATGCGGGGCTGCGACAGCTTCGAGTTAACTGTGTCACATTGAAAGGGGCCGAACACCGCGTCTGCATCCGTCGACCGCCCCGCAAGGGCAAAATCCAGCCAAAATGCCATGATTCCCGCTCCATCCGCCGGCTGTCCGCAAAATCAGCGACAGCGTGGGAAAGTCCTGCACCCGACGCCCGGTTGCGCAGTTCATACACACCTGGCCTGTACGGCGCGGTCAGCATGCCGCCGGCACATGGATTCGGAAACTTAGCCAGAGGCTCCCTTTGCTCGCCGGTCTAAGGCCAAATCCGGCAGCCGCTTCCTCGCGTTTATTTGACTGAGTTCAGTTAACAGTGACCGGGCTTTCTCAAGCCGCCCTTCGGCGGACTTCTGCGGCTTACGTCGACCGGTTTCGAGCCAGGGATCGGGGTGGCCTTCGCGGTGCAGAAACACTGCCGTAGCGGCCAGTTCCAACGCAATGGCGTCGGCAGCGGCAGCGCGACTGGCAAGTTCGCGACGACCTTTCGGACAGCGCTTATCCGGTGGCGCGCTCACCTTGTAGACCGAGTAATTTCCACCCAGGAAGCAGACTTCACCTTTTCGGTCAATACGCCCAGTAGTGCGCCTGTCCTGGCTGACTCGGCAACCTCGTCACTGTAAGGGCCGAAGTGCCTGTAACGAAACTCAAAGCCGTCGCCATAGCCCGCAACATCGAGAAGATAAGCGGTTTTCTGTAGGCGGGTCCGTCCAACCACCTCACCGCCAGCGTCGCGAATTATGGCTGCGACGCGCTGGTATGGTTTTGCTGCCATTCCTTAACCTCCTTGCCGATAATATTTCGAATTTCCATTTCGGTGCCGCAGTCATCCGGGTCGTAATATGCGCGGGTGACTTTAAAGTCGCCAATGTTCGCCACGACCTCCGATCGCTGTCTCAAATCCATCGGGGAGCCACCATCCGTCCTAACGTTGATCCGTTCGATCGGACCTTGCGATCCATTTTCCGTGTTGTAGGCTGATCGGCTCGCCTTATCCAACAGGATCGCCGGGATGCCGTCCTGCGCTGTCCTCTTCTCTCGAACGTCCTCCAATCCGGAAAGCACGCTGTCGCAGCATTTGTCTATCGCCTCAGAAAGCGCAGGATCGGATTCATTCTGAGGGTTGATCTCATGGTGCACCGCTGTCCGAATGTCCAAGCATTTGAAGAGTTTGCGATCCAGCAGCCGACCGGCGAAGGAACTGATCACCGGGTCTTTCGAGTCGCGAAGCTGGGAAAGTGATCCCCATATGACCGTGTCGTCCAGTCGCAATACCGTTTCCACATCATCCGGTTTCTTCGCAAATCGGACCAACGGATGGTTCCCCGGAAGCTCCACAATTCTCACCTTGGCGTCCTGAACCAACTTGACCAGGCGAATGAGCAATTCTGTGAATATCTTTTCGGCGCCCCTTGTCGTCTTGTGGTAGTAGACTGTCGGGTAGAGCTGGAATAGGCCAAGGACGTAGGCTTCTGCCGTGTGGATCGCCTTGGGACCGATAATGAATGTCGGAACCTTTCCCGCATGAAGATTATCAACCCCGACATCGACCTCTCCGACCTCAAGGTTTTCCACCAGCCAGGCAAAGTCAACCGACGAGTGCCTGTTTCCTGTCATCAACCGGTCTCGTCGCATGTAGTCGAGCCGGTCAGCATCGAACTGGCTGGAGACAACTGCATTGTGAACTGTCTTTTGACTATCCTTCTTGATCATGTCGGCCACATCATCGGCAAAACCGCTCCCATAGCACTTAAGGATACCGGCGATTTCCCCTTTCCTAATCAAATGATCGCTCATTTCTTCGTGGCGAGCCAACTTGAGCCCGAGTTCCCTGCCCACTTCCTCGAAGGCATGGCTGAAAGGTCCATGCCCAACATCATGAACCAAAGCCGCCGCAATTGCCGTGTGCTCTCTTTGCTCCATACGGTCGCCATCTGAACGCTCCCTGACGACACGAATCAGTTCCTTTGCTGTTTGATATACTCCAAGACTGTGGGCGAACCTTGTATGCGAAGCACCGGGATAGACCAGTTCCGAAAACCCCAACTGCTTGATCCGCCGCAACCGCTGAAACGGTGGGCTGCAGATGACATTCCACAGTATCCTGTCAAGCTGCTTCTTCGTATCAAAAACAATGAGATTGTGGAGCGGGTCCCGAATTCTCTGGAGCGCCATTCGACCTGCACACTTGATCCACCTTTGTTTGATCGCATACAAGCCGGTTTTCTCAATGTGAAGCATCAACGAAACTGCGTGGCTATGCCTGGTTGGATCGCAGGTTGTTTGATTCATTCTTTTGCAGCGCTGACACCCATCGTTTAGTCGGAACTTCAGGCAGGGTCCAAACGGATTTTCCCTGCAATAGCAGCGGGTTACGACCGATTTAGGCACTTCCAGCCTGCCATTCACATGGCAACAGCCGCGTCCGGTTTGATTTCCAGCAGCTTCAGGGCCCGCGCCTGCAGCCTGGTCGGCTCCGCCAGCAGCGGAGGGGCATGGTCCGGAGTCCCCGGCAGGGTGACCTCGTTCAGCGTCAGCGTGCCGAGATCGGCCAGAAGCGTGGAGAAGCTGTGCGCGGGGAGGCCGTCAGGCGTTTTCTTTGAGGCCGCCTTGGCCTTCGCGGCGCCCCATCTTCGTGAATCACGACAACATTCCTCAGTCTTATCACCTGCTCAATGCCTCCATACGGCCTATTGTTCAGGTGACACTTCTGCCGATTTTTGATCCGGTGGACATGTCCACCGGATCAATCCATCAGCTCTGAAACTGGGAATTTTTACTTCGGCGCTTTTGGGGAGTATTCATCCGGCACTGACACCTCCAGCTCCGGCGCGGGTCTTCGCGATTTTCTCCAGAAGACCTCCTGTGTCAGCCGGCTCCAGCTTGTGCATCCCGACCCTGTCCGGCCAATGGCATTTCATTAGGCCGCCGTGATTTTGACGCCGCTCTGTCCGCGGCGGCAGTCATCTGATTCCACGCTCTTTTTCCGTCTGCGCCGTTTTTTTCGGCTTTCGGGGTTGACACGGCTTCACTGCCGCGGCATTTTAGGCTCGAATCAGACTGTCCCGCCGGGAGCGCGCTGCCATGGATCCGCGAATCGAGGCCCTCAAGTCCACCGCCTTTTTCGGCCGGCGCTTCACGCGGCGGCAGATCGCCGACATTGCGGAGACCGTCGCGATGCTCCCGAACGACAGCCGCAGCGAGCTGTCGAAGACCATCTGCGAGCACCTGAACTGGACCACGCCGAAAGGGGAATACCGCGTTTCGGCGTGCCTGCGTGTTCTCGAGCGCCTTGAGGAGTGCGGGATCCTGACCCTGCCGGCGCCGCGCGGCACGGCCGCGAAACCGCCGCCCAGGCCGATTGTCCATGTGCGGGCGTCCAACCCGCAGCCGGAGATCGCCTGCGGTCTCGCGGCCCTGGAGCCCCTGGCCCTGGAGGAGGCGGCGTCGCCGGAGGACACCGCCCTGTGGAAAGCGCTCGTCGACAGATACCACTATCTCGGCTGTCCCCGGCCGCCGCCTGCACCTTGCGGTGTCGAACAGCCGTATGTGGACGCCCCCCTGAGCGCAACCGGGAATTTCAGAAACACAGGAAGCCTGCAGTCGGGCGCTGTCGTATGTCCGGCCTCTCAGATGCGGCGCTGTCGGCCGCGGGCCCGCATGGTGTTCGCGGACCGGATCCAAATCGCTTTCGCGGGCTCGAAGCCCTGCGGCTGTTCCTGGTTCTTCCGGCCCCGTCTTTCCGACTCTTGCCCCTGCGCTGTCCTTCGCTCCCGGCGCACAGTCCGGGGGCCGCCGGATCACGCCCCGGAGGGCGCGGCGGCCGTCCCGAATTCTCTCCTTCCTCAGTTTCCTCTTTCTCTCCAGGCAGCCGTCAAGACGCCGCGCCAGCCCGGTAAGTGTCGCTCCGCACGGAAAGCGCCCAGATGATCCGGGCCATCTTGTTCGCCAGGGCCACCGCGGCCACCTTGAACGGCTTCTCCTCGACCATCCTCCGCAGCCAAGGATCCGCGATCTCACGGCCCCTCCTGTGCCGCAGCACGGCGACCGCCCCTTGAACCGGCAGGCTCCTGATGTCGCGCTGCCCCATCTTCGTGATCCGCCCGAGCCTCTGCCGACCGGCGGTCGAATGCTGACGCGGCGTCAGGCCCGTCCAGGCGGCGAAGTCCCTGCCGCGTCTGAAGCTCTCCATCGGCGGCGCGAACGCGTGCACCGCCATCGCGCAGACCGGCCCGATCCCGGGGATTGTCATCAGGTTCCGGATGTCCTCCCGCTCCCGCGAGCGCCGCTTCAGCCCGCGGTCCAGCTCCGCGATCCGCCCGCTCAGGGCGTCGATCTGCTCAAACAGCATCTCCGCGGACTGCCGAACCAGCTCCGGAACCCCTTCGGCGGCCTTCTCCAGCTCGGCTCTCAGAGCCTCCACATTGGCCACGCCGCGGGCCGACACCAGGCCGAACTCCGCCAGATGGCCGCGCAGAGCGTTCACGGTCTGCGTGCGCTGCCGCACGAAAAGAGCGCGGGTCCGGAACAGCATCGCGTCGGCCTGGGCCGCTTCCGGCTTCACCGCCACGAACCGCATGGTCGGCCGCTGCGCCGCCTCCACGATCGCCGCCGCGTCGTTCGCGTCGCTCTTCTGCCGCTTGACGAAGGGCTTCACATACACCGGCGGGATCAGCCTGCACTCATGTCCCTTGGCGATGATCTGACGGCCCCAGTGGTGAGCGCCGCCGCACGCCTCCATCACCACCAGGCACGGCGGCAGATCCTCGAGGAACGGCAGGAACCCGCGCCGCGACTGCAAAAACCGGCCGGCCGGAAGCCGTCGATCCGTGCAATTGAAAAACCCTCTTTGAAATGTCGACACCGACTATGCTGACCTTTTCCATGGACGTATGTGGACGCCCCCCTGAGCGCAACCGGGAATCTCGGCAATGCAGGAAGCCTGCGCCGGGCGCTGTCGTATGTCCGGCCTCTGAGATGCGGCGCTTTCGGCCGCGGGCCCGCATGGTGTTCGCGGACCGGATCCAAATCGCTTACCCGGGCTCGAAGCCCTGCGTCCATGTCTGGTTTTTCCGGCCCCGTCTGTCCGACTCTTGCCCCTGCGCTGTCCTTCGCTCCCGGCGCACAGTCCGGAGGCCGCCCGCCCGGTCACCCGGGCCCCGGCCCCGAATTCTCTCCTTCCTCAGTTTCCTCTTTTTTCTTTCCAAGCAGCCGTCACGCCGCCCTTGGCCGCCAGACTTCGTTTTTCACCGAAAGCGCCCACACGGTCCGGGCCATCCTGTTCGCCAGGGCGACCGCGGCCACCTTGAACGGCTTCTCCTCAATCATCCTCCGCAGCCAGGGGTCCGCGATCTCCTCCCGGCCTCTCTGATGACGCAGCACGGCGACCGCCCCCTGAACCAGCAGGCTCCTGATGTCGCGCTGCCCCATCTTCGTGATCCGCCCGAGCCTCTGCCGGCCGGCGGTCGAATGCTGACGCGGGGTCAGGCCCGTCCAGGCGGCGAAGTCCCTGCCGCTGCGGAAGCTCCCCATCGGCGGCGCGAACGCGTGCACCGCCATCGCGCTGATCGGCCCGACCCCGGGGATTGTCATCAGGTTCCGGATGTCCTCCCGCTCCCGCGAGCGGCGCTTCAGCTCGCGGTCCAGCTCCGCGATCCGCCCGTTCAGCGCGTCGATCTGGCCAAACAGCATCTCCGCGGACTGCTGAACCAGCTCCGGAACCCCTTCGGCGGCCTTCTCCAGCTCGGCTTTCAGAGCCTCCACATTTGCCACGCCGCGGGCCGACACCAGGCCGAACTCCGCGAGATGGCCGCGCAGCGCGTTCACGGTCTGCGTGCGCTGCCGCACGAAAAGAGCGCGGGTCCGGAACAGCATCGCGTCGGCCTGGGCCGCTTCCGGCTTCACCGCCACGAACCGCATGCTCGGCCGCTGCGCCGCCTCCACGATCGCCGCCGCGTCGTTCGCGTCGCTCTTCTGCCGCTTGACGAACGGCTTCACATACACCGGCGGGATCAGCCTGCACTCATGGCCGAGCCCAATGATCCGCCGGCCCCAGTGGTGGGCGCCGCCGCAGGCCTCCATCACAACCAGGCACGGCGGCAGATCCTCCAGAAACGGCAGGAACCCGCTCCGCCCCAGCTTCTTCACAAAAACCGGCCTGCCGCAGGCCGTCGATCCGTGCAATTGAAAAACCCTCTTTGAAATGTCGACACCGACTATGCTAACCCATCTTTAACATTTCTGCGTTGGATTTGAGGTCGATTTGACGGTGTTCGATTCGCAACTCATTGATTTATTGTGATTTGATGTTTCAGGAATCGTTTGTAGTGCCATGTTTTTTGAGTAATGCCTTGCGGCGGGGGATTCCTTTTGCTATAGCTGCCGCATGTTCATTCGACAGACCAAGACCGGCGCCGCCAGCGACGGCAGCGACCAAATCACCTTCCGCCTGGTCGAGAACCGCCGCGAGGGGGACAGGATCCGTCAGCGCACCCTTCTCAATCTCGGGCGCCATTTTGCAATCGGGCGCGGGCACTGGCCGGACCTGTGCCGACGCATCTCGGATCATCTCACCGGACAGACCGCCCTCGGCCTCGCCGATCCCGATCCGGGGATCGAGGCCGAGGCCCGCAGAATCTCCGCCCTGCTGATTGGCCGCGGGAAAGACAGCGGCGGGGAAGGCGCGAAGCGGGACTGGCAGAGTGTTGATGTCAATTCCGCCAGCGACAGCGACGGGCGCTCGGTCGGTGTCGAGCATGCCGGGCTCGAGGCGCTGTCCGGTCTCGGCCTGCCGGCATTTGTTCGACGGTCTCGGTTTCAACCGCCGCCAGCGCTGCTGCGCCCTGGCGGCCATTGTCGCGCGCATGGCCGCGCCGAACTCGGAGCGGGCGACCAACTTCTGGCTGCGCCGGCACAGCGCCCTCGGCGAGATGCTCGGGATCGATTTCGGCGCTCTGAGCGACATGGCGCTCTACCGCGCCTCGGATCTGCTCCTTGCCCATCAGGACAGCATCGAGGATCACCTCTTCGCCCGGGCCCGGTCCCTGTTCGACCTCAAGCCGACGATCGCGCTGTGCGATCTCACCAACACGTTCTATGAAGGCCGGGCGCCAATCCAGCCCAAGGCGCGGCGCGGGCATTCGAAGGAACGGCGCAGCGACTGCCCGCTGCTTTCGCTTGGCCTGGTTCTCGATGCCAGCGGCTTTGTCCGGCGCAGCCGGGTGTTTGCCGGCAATGTCACCGAACACAGGACACTCACGCACATGCTCACCAGCCTCGGCGCTCCGGAAGGCGCGGTCGTCATCATGGACGGCGGCATCGCGACCGAGGACAACCTGCGGTGGCTGCGCGCCGGCGCCTATCGCTGTCCCGTGGTCTCACGCACCACCAAGCGGGTCTTCGATTCCGACGAGGCCAGGGCAATCACGACCGCGTCATGCGACAAGGTCGCCATCTACAAGGAATCCGTCACCCGCGGGGAAGAGGACGGCACGGAATACAGGGAGTCCTGGCTGCGGCGCCTTTCCGAAGCCCGGGCGGAAAAGGAACGCGGCATCATCAATCGTTTCAGGACACGTCTCGAAGACGGCCTGAAGAAACTGCATGACGGTCTCTCCCGCCCCAGGACCCGCAAGAAGCTTGACGACATCCAGCGCCGGATCGGGCGGCTTGCAAAGGAAAACGCGCGGGTCGCCCGGCATTACGAGATCACCGTCACCCCCGACAGCGCCGGAACCAAGGCAACAGCCATCACCTGGAACCTCAATCCCGCCGACAATTCCATGCTGACCCACCCCGGGGTCTGCTGTCTGCGCAGCAACATCCTCGACTGGCCGGCAGAGACCATGTGGCAGACCTACGCGACCCTCACCGACGCCGAAGCCGTGTTCCGCTCGTTGAAATCCGAGCTCGGCCTGCGTCCGATCTTCCATCACAAACAGGGGCGCGCCGACGCTCACCTGTTCATCTCAGTCCTCGCCTATCAGGCAGTCCAGACACTGCGCAGACCCATGAAAGCGGCAAACATCCACGACAGCTGGACGACGGCGCGCCAGACGCTTGCGACACTGCAGCGCACGACAACCAGCTTCAGGCGCCGTGACGGCAGGACCCTGCATGTCCGCAAGACCGCATCCGCCTCCCCCGAACAGGCGGAGATCTACCGGGCGATGGGCCTCGCGCCGCCGCCCAGGAACCTCGCCAAGACCATCGTCTGAACCGATTCCGGCAATTCGTGGCGGCGGCCCGAAACGGCCGCCTCTCCGGATTGTAGTGCCATTCGGATTTTTTACCCGTTTGAAATCAACGCGTTACGCACTACAATGTTAAAGATGGGCTAACCTTCTCCATGGACGTCTCCTCTCTGTTTTAACGCGCAGCTCGTCTGGCGTTTTCTCTGGCGCACTGTGACGCCGCAGATCGGGGGCGTCCACTCCATCGCTTCCTTTCGCGTTTCAGACGCACACAAGCGTGCGTTCTTATTCTGGCGCATCATGACGCCGCAGATCGGGGGCGTCCACTCCATCGCTTTCTGGTCCTGCCGCGGGTCCGCGTCGACAATCTGGCGTCGAAGGCGCTGGCGCTGGCCCTGCGCGGGCTTGCGGAACGCTGGGAGGCGAACCACGGCTGCCGCCCGGTCCTCTGCGAGACCTTCATCGATCCGACCCGCTTCGACGGCGCCTGCCACAAGGCCGCCAACTGGCAGCAGATCGGCATGACGGCCGGAAAGCGCAGCGGGCGCGGCGCCAAGCCGGCCAAGGAGATTCTGGTCCGGCCGCTGGACCCGGAGTTCCGCGCGGTCCTCAAGGGGGAGACGACACCCGGGCCGCGGCCGAAACGCCGCTCTCCCGCCGCCTTTGACGACGGCTTCGCCGCGATGTGGTCCCGGATCGCCGACGCGGCCGCCGCCATCGCCGCGCGCCGCGACGAAACATGGATGAAGCGGCGCCGGACGCTGAACACCCTGATCGTGATGCTGTTCGTGTTCCGCCTGGCGCTGTCGCGCGGACAGAAAGGCTGCGCCGCCGTGACCGCCGAGCTGTGGGACCAGTGCCGCCGCCTCGGCGTCGCGCTGCCGCAGCCGGAGCCGGTCGCCATCTCCTCCATCGGCAAGGCCCGCGCCCGCGTGCACGAGGACGTGTTCCGCGACCCGCACCGCGGGATCCTCGCCCGCGACACGCGCGGCCCGGACTGGAACGGACACCGGACCTTCGCCGTCGACGGCTCCAAAATCAACCTGCCGCGGCCGCTCGCCGAGGCCGGATACCCGCTCCCGAACGGCGGCTCCCGCTATCCGCAGGGGCTGCTGTCCTGTCTTTACCGCCTCGGCAGCCGCATGCCGGCCGACTTCATCCTCACGCCCGGCGATGTCGTGGTCTTCGACCGGGGATACTTCTCGTTCGTCCTGGGTCAAGTCCCTAAAGTGCTGGATAATTTGGAGAGGCGCGCCTCTGTTTTCGGGCTGTTGAGCGGCCCGTTCGCCTTTTCGTATTCCTCGTCCAGATCCTTCCTGACCTGCTCCAGCTGGCGCCGCTCGAAGCCGGTCACCGCGATCGGGCGCCATTTCTCCGAAGCCCGGGTCATGGCCGCGAACATCAGCTTGAGAACCGCCTTTTCCCCCCACGCGTTGGGGATCACCTTCAGGCGTCTCCGCTCCTCGCCGAACAGCCGCTCCAGCAGGTTGGTGGTGCGGATCGCCTTGCGGTGTCTCACCGGCATCCGCAGATGCGCGATGCAGGCCTCGAAGTCATCCTGGAAGCAGGCCACCGCGGTCGGGAACTCGTTCTCCCATTTCCGGGCCAGGTCGGCGGCGAGACCGCGGGCAATGGCCCGTGACGGCGCCTGATACGCGGCGCGGGCCTGTTCGCGGAACTCGGGCCATGCGTCCTCCCTGGAGACCTTGGCCGCGAGATTGCTCATGCGGTGGAACAGGCAGCGCTGGCGCTCCGAACGCGGAAAGCAGGTCTCGATCGCCTTGATGATGCCGGGCGCGCCGTCGCAGACCGCCAGCAGAGGATCGCCGAGGCCGCGGCCCCGCATGTCCTGGAAGAAGGCGGAAACCGTCTCATAGTCCTCCTTCGAGCCCGACATGAGATGGAGAAGAACCTTTCTTCCTTCGCGGGTCATGCCCCAGGCGGCCAGGACCGGCTCGCGCCGCTGGCCCGGGCGGATCCGCTCCGCGATGCCGTCGACGAACAGGTAGGCGATGTCATAGCCGCCAAGATCGCGGACGGCGAACTCCTGATAGTCCTGCCACAGCCGCTCACCGATTTCCGAGACCGCGGTGCGGGAGAGAAGAAGCGAGCCGTCGTCATTGCGGAACGCGTCCTCGATGTCGCGCACGCTGAGGCCGCGAGCCAGCATCTCCACCGCAAGATCCTCCAGCGCCTCGCTCCGGCCCTTCAGCCGCGGACGGATCTCCGAGCTGAACGGCTCGTCGCCGCCCGCGATCTGCGGAGCCGTGTATTCCACCGCCCCTTCGGCGGTCTTCATCCGCCCGGTGCGGTTGCCGTTGCGATAGCCGCGGCGGGGATCGCCGCCGCGCTCGTAGTAATCCCGGCCAAGAGCGTCGCGGCTCTCCGCCTCCAGCGTCTCCTCGATGATCAGACGCGTCGCCAGACGCACCAGCTCGCTGCGGGCGTCCGGCGCCGACAAACGGCCCTCGATCAATTCCGAAAGGGTCTCGCGCGTGCGCATCGATCCGGGTAATCTCTTCTCCATGGGGTGTGTCCTTCCGTTGGAGCCAGCGCTTAGCCGGCTTGGTTTTCTTCAACTCAACGGAAACACGCCCCTCCCAAATTATCCAGCACTTTTATGACTTCACCTTCGTCCTGCTCCGCGACATGACGGCGCGGGGACTGCACCCGGTGTTCCGCATCCAGCGCAGCTCCGCAGCCGGGTTCGACAGGTTCCGCGACGGGGACCGCGACGACGCCCGCGTCAGGATCACCCCGGGCAAAAACGCCCTGCGCAGGCTGAAGGCCGCAGGCATCCCGGAGCCGGCCTCCCCGATTGTCCTGCGCCTGGTCCGATACGACATCGGAGAAAGCCGCTGTGTGCTCGCCACGACCCTCGCCGATACGGAGCGCCACAGCCTGAAGGACCTCTCGGACCTGTATCATGGCCGGTGGGGAATCGAGGAGCTGTTCAAGATATCCAAGACAACCCCCGCGGTGGAGGAGTTCCACGGCAGAAGCGAGCGCGGCGTCCGCCAGGAGCTCTGCGCCCGCTTCAACCTGATCGCCATGGCGCGCCTGTTCACGAACCGCGGAGACGCCGCGCTGGACGAAGCGCACGAAGGCGATCTGCCGAAGATGCGGACGAACTTCACAAACGCGCTGGCCATGCTGGCCGGCAGCCTCGAGGAGCTGATCCTGACGCAGACGTCGGCGCTGGCCGACGCCGTGAGCCGCGTGGCGAACTCGGTTCCCGCGGCCCGGGCGCGGCTGCGGCCGGGACGGTCATTCCCGCGCCGGTCAGGAAAACCCGTCGGAAAGTGGCAGCGGAGACGACACCAGACCGCGTGACCTGAAACCGAACCTTGCCGGAAAGGGGCGAAGCCGCCCCGGAAATGGCGCGCCGCATTAAGGAAATGACGCCGAATCGTTAAGGAAATGCCATTGCCTGTCCGGCTCCCCGGGCCCGCCGACCGCGACGACCCAGGACGACCCGCTCACTTCCAACGCGACGCACAGCGTGTTAACCTCGCCCCCGGAAGGGGTCACGCCGTTCAGATCTTTCGGCATTCCTGTTCTCCTTTCACCCGGCAAGGATTTGCCTTCCCCGAACCCGAAGGCGGAAACGATATTGTTTGTTTCTGGCACGGTAAGGATTCAACTGCCGCCATCCGCGTTCACTTTGGCTGGCCGACCCAGCCGGGGGCAAAGCGTCTCCGGATCGCCTATATTGGACCACACAATTGAGTGTCGATAAGAGCTTTTCTTCGTGCCATGTCGAGCTAAGGCGGGTTAGTTGACGCGCTCTCCGGTGCTGAAGTCAAATATGTGCGCGAATTGGAGGTTCAGGGACAGCGCCAGCCGATTCCCCGCATCGGTATCGAAACGGCCCCGAACCAGGATCGAAACCTCGCCATGCGCCGCACGCGCAACGATGTGAGTGTCAAGTCCGGACACCTCGACCAGAACCACTTCCGCCTGGACCTCTCCACTGGATTCGCCGCCGCCGGAGTCGTCTCCGTGCCCTGGCAACGCAATGTGTTCCGGCCGCAGACCCAGCATATATTGCCGGTCCGGGTCGATACTTCCGGCGCATGGCAGCTTGCCCGCCGAAATCGGAGTTCCGTCCTGCGGTATGAAGCGCAGTTCTCCACCGGAATCCTCGAAGGCGCCGGGCACGAGATTCATGGCCGGCGAACCTATGAACCCCGCCACAAACAGGTTGGCCGGCCTGTCGTAGAGTTCAAGCGGCGTGCCGACCTGCGCAATTCTGCCCTCGCGCAGAACAATGATCTGTTCGGCCATCGTCATCGCTTCGACCTGGTCGTGGGTCACGAAAATCATCGTTGCTCCCAGGCGCTGATGCAGCCGCTTGATCTCTGTCCGCATCTGGACACGGAGTTTGGCGTCCAGGTTGGACAGCGGCTCGTCAAAGAGAAACACCTTCGGATTGCGGACTATGGCCCGGCCCATCGCGACCCTTTGCCGCTGACCGCCCGACAGGTGCCGGGGAAATCGGTCCAGCAGGTCTTCGAGGCCGAGAATCCGAGCGGCCTCCCACATCCGTTCGTTGCTTTCCGTGCGCGGGCATCGCGCCATCCGCAGCGAGAACAACATGTTCTCCGCAACCGTCATGTGCGGATACAACGCATAGTTCTGAAAAACCATCGCCACGTCACGGTCCTTCGGAGCGAGGTCGTTCACCGCCCTGCTGTCAATGTGGATGTCGCCGTAGTCAACGTGCTCAAGCCCGGCGATCATGCGCAGCAGGGTGGATTTTCCGCAGCCGGATGGCCCGATCAGGGCCACAAATGCCCCGGACGGAACTTCGAAATCGACATCGCGCAGCACGGCTTCCCTGCCAAAATCCTTGCCGACCGATTTGAATACAACTTCTGCCATCGATGTCGCTTTCGCCTATGGACACTCAAGATGTGGAGCATCGGGACCGGTCGCGGAATTCTCCGATCGGCCCATCCCCGCTGTCTCCGATTCGCCGGGCCAGAACGAGGTGTCGAGGGCGCATGCCGGAAGGGTGCCGGGCGGAACGATTCCGAGTTTCCGGTATGTGCTCAGGTTCCTGGCCCACCGATCCCGGTCGATGCATCCAATGTCATCCCCCTGGCCTGGGCCTGACACCAGTCGGCGCACCAGACGAAGCGCCTCGATCTCCTGCTCTGGCCTCTCCATTGGCGCGCCAACCCGGCGAATCGATTCAGCGGCCTGCTCGGGATCGTCGAAACAGTCCCGCCAGCCGTCGAACGACGCCTTCAGGAAGCGCTCGTAGGAATTGCGATTCGCGGCCAGCAGCGGATCAGGCGCAAAGATCACCTGCGCGTACGGGTGAAGCATGCGGTGGCGCAGCGCGAAGGTTGAGACAGTCAATCCGCGGGCAGCCAGTTCAAGCGGTTCGGCGACCGCATAGCCCTGCACGGCGTCGAAGCGAGACGCGAGCAGATTGTCCAGATCATGCGTGACTTCGACAAGGTCAAGATCGCTGCGGCCGATGCCGTGAAGGTCCAGCATTCCTTCCATGATGCGTATGCCGTCGCAGTGCATGGCGACACGTTTGCCGCGCAGATCCGCAATCGACTGGATTCCGGATTCCGGACGGCTCATGACGACCAGCGGCGTTTCCCGGAACATCGCCGCCAGGACGCTGACCCGCATGCGGTCCCTGGCATTCGCCGCAACGACCAGATTGTCTTCGACCGAACCGGCGCACAACCCGCCCGCGACGACCTTTTCCACGACGCTGCGCCCGTCATCTTCCCAGGGCACCAATACGACATCCAGACCGGCGTCGCGGTAGAATCCACGGTCGAGCGCCCGGCAGATCCCGGCAAACTGGGCATTTGGCTTCCAGTCGAGATAGAAGGCAAATGCTTGGCGCATCGCGATCACCCGGCTCCGAAAGGCCGGGCAAGAGGCTCGAATACGGCCGCGGACCTCATGCGAAACGGTCCGGATCCATGGTGTCGATATACTCGATCCGCATCTCGGGGAGGCGCATAGTCAACCAGTCACAGCAGGCCTGCATTCCCGGAGTTTCCGTGGCGCAATGCCCGCCGGTAATCATCGCCACGCCGTTGTCGCGCGCAAATTCCAGATCCCTCCACTCCACGACCTCCCCGGTCAGCGCGGCATCGCAGCCGTGCCTTACGGCGCGGTTCACAATATCGATGGCCCCCGGGCTGCCCCAATCCAGCGATATCCTGCGGACCCGGCGCGACGGCTCGCCGCAATAGCGGATGCCGAACTTGCCGAGCCGGTCACCGATATGGGTCGCGGTTTCGCTGAGCGATGCCTCGGGCGGCTCATAAATGTAGTCGGGCGATACCTGGACATCGCTCCAGCCGAGGGTGCGGGCAAGAGCATAACCCATGCCGTATTCCGGAAACTGGTCCCAGCCGTCATGAAAACGGTGGACCACGAGGTTGTTGTCACTGATCAGGCGCTGCTTTCGCAGTCCCGGAGGTGTCGCCATCTTGTCAGCCAAGTCATGCGCAGGGGTGTGGAATTCGTCCCCGTAGGGATAAAAATACGGGTGGTGGTAAAAGACCGGTTCGTGCGCCAGCACGAAATTCAGCCCTTTTTCGGCGGCGCGCTCCAGCACGTCGATATTGGGCAGCCACGTCACGGCAATGCCGGTGACCTCGGCATCCGGGTCTCCGGCCATGATGCCATCCACCTCGTCTTCGGGGGTATGGGGCGGGGCTTCGCGGGCCAGCCACCGGTCAAGCTCTGATGCTCGCATTTCTGTTCTCCATCATTTCAATGTCGGGATTTCATTCGTAGCCCCCGGCTGCGAAACCGCGCACGAGGTGCTTTTGCAGGAAAAGGAAGATCAGAAGGATCGGGACTGTCGCCACCGTGCTCGCTGCCATGAGCAGGCCGAACTTGATGTTCTGGCCGCCGCCCGTCAGGGCGTCGAGGGTGATAGTAATGGTCCTGAGGCTGTCGCTGCTGATCAACACGACCGGGTACAGGTATTCACCCCAGCAAAGGATGAAAACGAATATAGCGGTCGACACCATTCCCGGCAGGGCCTGCGGCATCGCAATCAGGAAGAAGGCCTCGAACCGGTTCGCGCCATCGACGACGGCTGCCTCTTCCATGGTCTTCGGGATGGTCTGGAAACAGGCGCGCATCATCCAGATTCCGAGCGGCAGGGTGAAGCTGAGATAACTCAGAATAAGACCGGCATGCGAATTGACCAGCCCTGCCATCCGCAGCCCGATATAGAACGGGATGATCAGGACGATCGAGGGAACCATGTAGGCGTACAGGCTGACCCGCGCGATCCACTCGGCGGTTGGCGTCAGGAACCTTGTCAGAACATAGGCGCACATGGAGGCGAGAATCACGGTGACGACAGTCACGAAACTCGAGATCCATGCGGTGTTGAACAGGTGCCACATGATGCTCGTCTGCTCAAACAGGCCGACATAGTTCTTGAAGGTGACCTCCCGCGGGATCAGCGTCCGCTCGATGGAGATCTCGCGAAAGTTTTTGATCGAAGCCGTTGCCATCCAGTAGAACGGAAACAGGACAAGCACGAGGAGGAGGAAGACACCGCCGTAAACCACGCAGGTCTTAACAACGGAAGTCTTGCGCCTGTTGCGGCGCGGCGCCGGTTTTGGCTGCGCTTGATCGGGCACCGGCTTCATTCCGTATCGTAGGCTTTGCGCAGACGCGCGCCGACCCGGAAATGCAGCGCCGCCAGCAAAGTCACGAACACCATCAGGGACACCGCCACCGCCGAGGCGTGTCCCATCCGGAACAGGCCGAACGCCTCCTTGTACGCCATGATCGGCAGGACCTCGGTGGCGCCGATGGGACCGCCCTCGGTAAGCAGCCAGATCATATCGAAATTGCGGAATGCCCAGATCGCCCGGATCAGCACCACGACCATGAGCGCCGGCGCGAGCAGCGGCAAGGTCAGGAAAGCGAAGCGTCTGAACGGTCCTGCGCCATCCAGCGCGGCCGCCTCGTAGATGTTGTCCGGCACGTTCTGAATCGCCGCCAGAAGGGTGATCGCCGCAAACGGAAACCATGTCCACGCCGATATCAGGATAACAGCCAACATCGCGAAACGCTGATCGCCAAGCCACGGCACGGAAATCGTCTGTGCGCCGATAAAGCCCAGCAAGTCGTTCAGTATTCCCCGACCGCTGAAAATGAACTTCCAGATGAAGGCGACGACGATCGAAGGCACAATGTAGGGAAAGATCACCAGCGCCCTGAGCGGACCGCGGCCGGGGAAGTTACAGTCAAGCAGGATCGCGATGGCCAATCCGACGACCGTCGCCACCAGGGTCGAACCGGCGGTGAATACGATGCCGTTCCAGAAGGCGAACCAGAAATCGGTGTCGGTCAGGAGGTCAAAGTAGTTGGCGAGACCGGTGAAGCGCCAGGTGCGTGTCAGCGTGTTCTGGACAAAGAAACCGAGCACGACAGTGTAGATGATGGGCAGAACGATGACGAGCGCAATCACGACCGCGGTCGGCCCGAGAGCCACGTAGTAGAAGACGCGTTCGTCGCGGAATTTCAGGAGCGGACGGCGGCGGCGGCGCGCCGTGTCTGCCGGTGTGAAAGTCAATCTGCCAAGGCCTGGACAGAGAGACCAGGCATTCCGGGTCCAGAAAAGTCTGACATTCCCGCGCTCCCAGATGCCTCAGTTGAAATCAAACCGCATCACCCCGGTTCCAGGCAAGATACGGGGCCATGCGGGTTATTGCACACGGCCATGACCGGCCAGAAGCCTGGCGGTCACCGGGAATTCACGGCCCGTCCCGGATTCCCGGATGGTATCCGGGACCTGTGGCCAGGCATGCCGCCGCTGCGGTCCATGTCGCATCCTCACCGTCCACCCGGAAAGCGCCGTGCCCGAATCCTCTCCGGATTGCCCGTCGGCGAACCGGTGACGCCATCTTCAGATCCGTCCCGGGAGACGCGGACAGCACCCTTCGATTCCCCGGGACATGAAATCGCAGCCGGCCCAGCCCATGCCGGCAGACCGCCGGTTCCGCACAAATCATCGCCAATGCGAAGGCGCGGAACCGGCGTTCCAGAGCAGCTCCGTTGCCGCCGTGCCCTTGCGGTCTACTGGACTTTCTGGGCGTCGAATTCGGCTTGCAGCTCGAGGATCTTCTCCTTGCCCCAAGCGGCAGCCTCTTCGGCCGGGACATCCTGCAGCAGAACCATCTGGATCATCTGTGGAAGGATGTTCGACGCGTTCAAGGCGCCTGCATAGTAGTTAGGCGGGTGATCCGGCGATTCCCAGCCCAGAGACCGTCCATAGGACACCGCGTCGTAGACGATTGCCATGTCTTCCAGGTGCGACTGGATCAGCGGGTCGTCCATGTAGAGCGGGCTGTCGCGGTACGACACCAGCGGCGGCGTGAGATGGACCGGAACCGTGCGCAGGAACGGCAGCAGGTATTCCGGCTGCATCAGGAAATCGAGGAATTCCTTGCCGAGATCCTTGTTCGGAGCCTCAGACATGATGGCGTGCGATTTCCGGCTCAGCGGTCCGGCGCGCATTTTCCCCATGGGCTGGTGCAGGACCCGCGTGTGCTCGGTCAGCGGGGGATTGTCCCTGGCGGCATGCACCAGCAGCCGGCCGCCATACATTGAAATCGCGACCAGTTCGGCGGTGAAGGCATCGATGCTGTCCCACCATTCCCATGTCGCGCTTTCCGGGGGCGAGTACTGGTGCAGCTGCTTCAGGAAATTGAGCGCCTCGATCGACTCAGCGCTGTCGACGACGGGTTTCAGCTCGGTGTCAAAAACGAAGCCGCCATTCTGCCACAGCAGGACTTCATAGTGCCATGCCGTCCATTCGCCCGGTCCGGCGGCAATCGCGATCCCGTAAAAATTGTTGTCCGGATCGTTGAGCTGTTCCGCCGCTGAAAGGAAATCCGCCCATGTTTGCGGCG
This sequence comes from Paracoccaceae bacterium, assembly GCA_965221935.1. Lineage (GTDB taxonomy): Bacteria > Pseudomonadota > Alphaproteobacteria > Rhodobacterales > Rhodobacteraceae > JAPOXR01. The sequence continues at coordinate 40,133 of CBDCSZ010000008.1, read as the reverse complement.
GCGCGATGCCGGCTTCGTCGAGAACATCCTTGCGATACCACCACATTTCCGAGGTCAGGGCGTAGGGGATGTCCCAATGCACGCCCTTGTAGGGAATCGACGCAAGCGGCACGACATCGTCACCGTATTTTTCGAACCACCAGTCTGCCGGCTCGACAAGCCCGAGGTCGGCATAAGTGAGCAGGCGCTCGAGCTGCATGGACGCGATTTCCGGCGGCTCGCCGGCGGCGACCCGCACTGCAAGCGCCTCGTCCATGTTGCCCTGGAAATCAAGCTCGATCTTGACGCCGGGATTGGAAGCCGTGAAGTCGTCAGCGGCAGACCGGTAGAATGCCTGACTTTCCGGCGCGATTTCGTCCGACATCAAGTGAACGACGCGATCCTGCGCCACACCCGGTGCGGCGATGAGAGCAGCCAACGCCAACGCGGCGGGACTCATTAAGCGGGTTCCATACTTAACCATTTCATCCTCCAGTGATTGCGGATTGCCGGGCGCCGGACAAACATGATCCGACCGGTCCGGCATGCCTTGAGTTCAGTTGAGTTTTCTGACCCTCCTTAACGAACAGGTATTACGCTATGCGGCTATGGTCAATCCTTGTACCTGCTCACAGCGATTCCCGCCGATCTCAGGAGAACGTCCAGAGCGGCGGCGTCGGGGATTGGCCCGGACACTCGGGCGTCTCCCGCACAATGACCCGTGCCGACTGAGCCGAACCCGGTGTTTTAGTAATGGTTTTGTTTGCCAGCCGCAGCCTCACGGCTCATGGGTCAAGTCAGGCCGAGACCGGTTTTCCGGCGGCGGCACATCGTCAACGCGCGCCGGACGCCGCCGCGCGCGGCGCATTCACCTCTGTTCCGCAGCTTGCCCGCGATGGCCGGCTTGGATTGACGGGGCGGGATGCGCGGATTGCGAGGGAGGCAAAAGACGCCCCGGACGCCATGCGGGAGCGTTTCGGGAGGAGCAAAGGTCTCGGAGGCGTCTCACATGCAGCCTTTGCGCCGGTCAACATCGGCATGGCGTCCCCCGGCCGGGTTGGATGAATACGATGCGCTGTTAGAGGTGGCGCCCGGCGGTCGAATTCGGAAGGGCCGCCTGCCTTTCGAAAGTAAAATGAGGAAGAATCAATAATGTTGAAAACACTGCGAATATCCTCGGCTCTCGCCTCCTGCGCCGTTGCGCTGGGCCTGGCAGTCGGGACTCCGGCACATGCCTCTTCTGAGTCGGTGCTCCGTGTCGTGTTGCACGCGGACCTAAAGATACTCGATCCTGTTTGGACCACGCATGGCATCAGTCAAAATCATGCGTTGATGATTTACGACTTCCTGTTCGCTTGGGACGAGAACAGTGTGCCTCAGCCGCAGATGGTCGACACCTATGAAGTGTCCGATGACGGAATGCTCTACCGCTTTACCCTGCGGGACGGCCTCCAGTTCCATGACGGCGCGCCGGTCACAACCGCCGATGTCATAGCTTCGCTGCATCGCTGGGGGGCTCGCGACAGTTCCGGCCAGCAGGTCATGGGTGTGACGGAGAGGCTTTCTGCGATTGACGACAAGACTTTCGAATGGAAGCTGACCAAGCCCTACGGCCTGCTTCTTGAAGCGCTGGGCAAGACCACCTCCAGGGTGGCTGCGATCATGCCGGAGGCCGTTGCCATGACGGATCCGGAAACTCAGATCGAATCGACCATTGGCTCCGGTCCGTTCATTTTCAAGAAGGACGAGTGGGTGCCGGGCAGCAAAGTCGTTTATGTGAAAAACCCGAACTACGTTCCCCGTGACGAACCGCCGAGAAGTGCGGCGGGAGGCAAGGTTGCCAAGGTCGACAGGGTTGAGTGGCTGAACATCCGCGATCCGCAGACTGCGGTTTCGGCCCTGATCAACGGCGAAATCGACTTTTATGAAAACCCGCCCGCCGATTTTCTTCCCTCTCTGAAGGATCAGCCGATCACGCTCAAAGCCACCAATCCGATCGGCTACCAAGGCGTGTTGCGTCCGAACCACCTGCACCCTCCATTCGATAACGTTGCGATGCGAAGGGGCCTGATGTGGGCCGTTGACCAGGAAACCTATCTGCGCACCATGTTTGGCGACCCGCTGCTTTATCGCACCTGCGGCTCCTATTTCGCCTGCGGCACTCTGCTGGAGGACGAGTCCGGCGCCGAGGCCCTTCTCGGCCACGACCCCGAGAAGGCGCGGCAGGCGTTTGCGGAAGCTGGCTACGACGGGGAAGCCATTGTGATCCTGCACCCGACCGATGTGCCGATCATGAACGCAGCCACGCTGGTGACCGCCCAGTTCCTGCGCGAGGCCGGCCTCAACGTGGAACTGGAGGCGATGGATTGGTCGACTATGGGGTCGCGCCGGGCGGTCAAGGAGCCTGTCTCCGAAGGCGGCTGGAATATCCTTCACACATACTGGAACGGTCCGGGAATCAGCAATCCGCTGACGAACAAGCCCATCCACGCAACCTGTGAAAAGTCGTGGCCGGGCTGGCCCTGCAATGAGGAACACCAGAGTCTGATCGATTCATTCCCATTTGCGCAGACGATCGAAGAGAAAAAGGCATTGGGACGCCAGATCCAGGAAAGTGCGACCGAATTCGTTCCTTACGTGCCGCTGGGTCAATGGCAGCAGCCGGCAGCTTTCTGAAATGAGCTGGAAGGTGTTCTCATCGTGCCCGGCGGGGTCGTGTTCTGGAATATCGCAAAGCCCAGCTGACTGCGGCAGGCCCGCCGGATGCGCGCCTACCCGGAATGACGCGTATCTGAAGGCGCCGGACGGGTCACAGGACCCGCCCGGCGAATGCCCGGTCGACGGATGCCATCAATCCCATGCTGATTCAGGTTGTCAGGCGCCTTGCAGCGGCCTTTCCGGTCATGGGCATGGTGGCGTTCATCGTATTCCTGCTCCTGCACTTGACGCCCGGCGATCCGGCGGCGGTCATGGCGGGCGACCAGGCGACGCTGCAAGACATTGAGAGTATCCGAAAGCGGCTGGGCCTCGACCGGCCGCTCTACGAGCAATTCGGCCTTTGGGTCTGGAGTTTGGTGCGGGGCGACCTCGGAACTTCACTCTACTCCAACCTGCCGGTGGCTCAGCTTATCGGCCAACGGCTGGAACCCACCCTGCTGCTGACCGTCATGACGATGGTCATCGCAATTGTGACCGCGATCCCCATTGGCATATTGGCGGCATGGAAAGCGGGAACGCTGGTCGACCGCTGTGTGATGGCTCTGGGCGTATTCGGCTTCTCAGTCCCGATCTTCGTTGTGGGTTATGCGCTGATAGATGTGTTCTCGATCGTCCTCGGCTGGTTCCCGGTCCAAGGCTACAAGAGTCTGGAGCAGGCGGGCCTGTGGCTGGCTCTCCACAGCCACGTCCTGCCAAGCCTGGCGCTGGGAATGGTTTACATCGCGCTGATCGCGCGCATCACACGGGCGAGCATTCTGGAAATCCTTTCGGAGGATTTCATTCGCACAGCCCGGGCCAAGGGAGTCGGCACCGGCCGGCTGCTCATGGTTCATGCGCTGCGCATCGCCGCTGTGCCTATCGTGACCGTCGTCGGAATCGGCTTCGCGCTTGTCATCAGCGGCGTCGTTGTCACGGAGACCGTTTTCAACATTCCAGGCCTGGGCCGCATGGTTGTGGATGCCATTCTCAACCGCGACTACCCGGTCATTCAGGCGATGATCATGCTGTTCTCGGGCGTATATGTGGTGATCAACGTATTGATCGACGTGGCTTACTGCCTTCTCGATCCGCGCATTCGGTACTGAAGATGGCCGTTGCAGAGATGCCCGAAATGTCTCAGCGACGCCGCTGGCGCCGATTTCGCTACCTCCTGCGCCGCCATTTTCCTATTTTTGTCGGCGCGGCGATCCTGCTATTCCTGACCGTCGCATCGTTGCTCGCGCCGTGGATTGTCGGCGATCCAATAAAGTTCAATCCCATTGACCGTCTGCAGTCGCCAGGCGCGGATCACTGGTTCGGCACTGACCAGTTCGGCCGCAGTGTTCTGAACCGCACGGTCCATGGGGGCCGTGTGTCCTTGATCGTGGGTTTGAGCGTTGCCGCATTGAGCACAGTCATCGGCCTTACCATTGGACTGGTGTCCGGCTACGTCCGCAGTATCGACATGGTGGTGATGCGGGTCATGGACGGTCTGCTTGCCATTCCCCACATTCTCCTTGCCATTGCGCTCGTGTCCCTGACACACGCCACCATTCAAAACGTCATCATCGCAGTCACCGTTGCGGAGGTTCCGCGCGTCGTGCGCCTGGTTCGAGGCGTGGTGCTGACCATCCGGGAGCAGCCCTACGTGGACGCCGCGGTGACTGTGGGATCACGCACTCCGAAAATCATCTTTCGCCACATTCTTCCCAACACAATCGCGCCGCTGATGGTTCAGGCCACCTTCATTTGCGCCGCCGCCATCATCATCGAGTCGGCATTGAGTTTTCTGGGCGCCGGAACCCCTCCGGAAATTCCGAGCTGGGGCGGCACCATCGCCGAGGGCCGCAGCTACTTCCAGCTCGCGCCCTGGATCATCTTCTTTCCCGGCACCTGCCTGGCATTGCTGATCCTCTCCATCAATCTTGTCGGCGACGGTCTCAGAGACATGATCGACCCGCGGATTGCCCGGAGCATTTGAATGACGCCGGTTCTGTCGGTCCAGGGTCTGACGACCCGATTCCATACAGCCGATGGTGTCGTTCGGGCCGTGGAGGATGTCACTTTCGATCTCGGACCAGGAGAGACCTTAGAGTTTGAATCTTAAGTCTTTGTTTTTAATATATATTTTGATTTCAAGCACTTATCTCCCGCGCCACCCGCCTCATCAGAAACCGGCAGGCTGCGAGCTGCGCCCAGGCCGCGGAGCTCTCCAGGCTCCGCTCGTGATCCTTCGCCAGACGCCTGCACCGCGACATCCAGGCGAAGGTCCGCTCCACCACCCAGCGGCGGCAGAGGACGGTGAAACCCTTGATTTCCTTGGGCTCTTGCACGATTGCCAGCGCCGGACCGAGGCCGTGTCTGGCCAGTTCCTGCTCCAGCTTCGGTCCGGCGTAACCGCCGTCCGCCCACAGTTTCGCCACCTGCGGCGCCTTCTCCAGCATCGCCAGGATCACCTCCACAGCGCCGTCCCGGTCCTGCACCGAGGCCTCGTGAACCGCGGTCGTGATCGGGGTTCCCTCCGTGTCCACCGTGATGTGGCGCTTCCTGCCCTTGATCTTCTTTCCGGCGTCATACCCCGACGGCCCGCCGCTCTCCGTCGTCTTCACCGGCCGGCTGTCGGTCACAGCCGCCGTCGGCTCCTCCGAACGGCCCGCGAGACCGCGCGCGAGGGACCGGAGGGCGCCGAGCATCTCATCCAGAACGCCCCCGCGGATCCACGAGTAGAAATAGTTCTGGATCGAGGTAAACGGCGGAAAACACTTGGGAATCGCCCGCCACTGGCATCCCGTTCCGAGCATGAACTGGATGGCGTTGACAACCTTCCGCATGTTGAGGGTGCGGGGACGCCCCATTTTCGAAGGAGGCGGGATGAGCGGCTCGATCACGGACCATTCGGCGTCCGTCAAATCGGTTTCATATCCGTCCGTCGGTCGTTTATACTGCTCCTGAGTGGTCTTGTTCCAAGCCATGTGGTCCTCCATTTCTGGTGTGGTATTCAGATGGTATGTGCCACATCTGGGGAGGCCACTCAACTTTTAGGTCAAACTCTTAGGCATCGTCGGCGAATCCGGCTGCGGCAAAAGCGTGACCGGCCTCTCCATCATGGGCCTGATTCCACCCCGTCAGGGCCAGATTGTCCGCGGATCGATCATGCTGGAAGATCGCAATCTCGTATCGCTGCCCGAAAGGGACATGCGGCGCATTCGCGGGGAAGCCGTTGCCATGGTTTTCCAGGAGCCCATGACCTCGTTAAATCCGGTGATGACCGTGGGCGACCAGATCGCAGAGACCGTCCGCATCCACCAAGGACTTCGGCGGAGACGGGCGGCAGCAAGGGCTTTGGAGATGCTGGAAGTTGTGCGCATCCCCGATCCGCACCGCCGCGCCGGCGAATATCCACACCAGTTCTCCGGCGGCATGCGCCAGCGGGTCATGATCGCGATGGCATTGTGCTGCAATCCCAAGGTCCTGATCGCCGACGAGCCGACGACCGCGCTCGATGTCACGGTTCAGGCCCAGATCCTTGAGCTTATGAGCAGCCTGAAGAAGGATTTGGGAACTGCCATCATCTTGATCACACATAATTTCGGAGTGGTGGCGGATATGGCCGACCGCGTGATGGTCATGTATGCGGGCCGAAAGGTCGAAGAGGCCCCGGTGAAGGAAATCTTCGCCCGGCCAATGCATCCCTATACCCGCGGCCTCATGGACTCGATCCCCCGCCTTGGAAGTTCGAAGCGGACGAGCCGGCAGCGCTCCCGCCTCAAGGAAGTTCCCGGGATCGTGCCCTCGCTGGCCGAGGAAATCGTTGGATGCGCCTTTGCGCCGCGATGTGCTTTCGCCACCGAGCGTTCGCGCTCCGCGACACCTGTTATGCAGGATCGAAGGAAGGGGCATTCTGTCGCTTGTTGGGAAGTGGACCGGGTGCTGGCATCATGAACGAATTGCTCTCGGTGGACGAGCTCAAGAAACATTTCACATCCGGCCAGCCCTGGCTGGGGCGCCCACAGAATCCCGTCAAGGCAGTGGATGGCGTGAGTTTCACCATTGACCGGGGCGAGACTCTGGGCCTGGTCGGCGAAAGCGGCTGCGGCAAGACCACGGTGGGCCGCCTGATCCTGCGGCTGGAAACGCCGACTGCTGGAACCATCCGGATCGATCGCCGCGACATCTCACGCCTGTCTCCGCGCGAACTGCACCCGCTGCGGCGCCGACTCCAGTTCGTGTTCCAGGATCCGTACTCGTCACTCAATCCCCGCATGACCGCGGGCTCTGTTATTGGCGAACCCTTTGAGAATTATAGCCTTGCCCGCGGAGCCGAGAAGCGGCGGCGGACAGCCGAGCTTATGGAGCGAGTCGGATTGCGCCCCGAACGCATGGCGAACTTCCCCCACGAGTTCTCCGGCGGTCAGCGCCAGCGTCTCGGCATCGCTAGGGCGCTCGCCCTGGAGCCGGATCTCATTGTCGCCGACGAGCCGGTATCGGCATTGGACGTTTCCGTTCAGGCGCAGGTGCTCAATTTGATGATTGATCTCCAGGATGATCTTGGTCTGGCCTATCTCCTGATATCCCACGACCTGGCCGTCGTTGAGCACATCAGTCACCGTGTCGCAGTCATGTATTTGGGCAAACTGGTTGAAATTGGAAAGACGCGTGAACTGTTTGGGTCACCGCAACACCCCTATACCCGGGCCCTGCTCGCAGCAGTGCCTTCGCAAGAGCCAGCAGCCCGGCAGGATCGCGCAGTGCTCCGCGGCGATGTGCCGTCGCCGTCCAACCCGCCGCCCGGATGAGCGTTCCATCCCAGGTGTCCGATGGCGGTGGACCGCTGCCGGCGGGTCTTGCCGGCCTTGAGTCCTGTCGGGAGCACCCGCAAGGTTGCCTGTCATCTGGTCGAATCGACTGGCGCGCAATGAACGCGGCTGCCCTTCATCAATCCGCCGTCGTCATCGACGCTTGCGCGCCCATCCTCCGTGACGGCGCCAATGCGGATCTATGGACCGAAGGGGGCGCCACCTGCGCGCTGGCAACCGTCGCCCTGCACTATGACAGCCGCGCTTCCACCCTTGATCTGATCGGATCCCTGTGCCGCCAAATCCGCGACAGAGAAGACCTGGCGCTGGGCCGCACAGCGGACGACATTCTGGCGGCAAAAAAAGCTGGCCGCTTCGCCATCGTGCTGGCGTTTCAGAGCAGCGCGGCCCTCGACCAGCCAATGGCATTTCCTTAACGATTCGGCGTCATTTCCTTAAGGGGGCGCGCCATTTCCGGAGCGGCTTCGCCCCTTTTCCGGCAAGGTTCGGTTTCAGGTCACGCGGTCTGGTGTCGTCTCCGCTGCCACTTTCCGACGGGTTTTTGGGACCGGCGCGGGAATGACTGTCCCGGCCGCAGCCGCGCCCGGGCCGCGAGGACCGAGTTCGCCACGCGGCTCACGGCGTCGGCCAGCGCCGACGTCTGCGTCAGGATCAGCTCCTCGAGACTGCCGGCCAGCATGGCCAGCGCGTTTGTGAAGTTCGTCCGCATCTTCGGCAGATCGCCTTCGTGCGCTTCGTCCAGCGCGGCGTCTCCGCGGTTCGTGAACAGGCGCGCCATGGCGATCAGGTTGAAGTGGGCGTAGAGCTCCTGGCGGACGCCGCGCTCGCTTCTGCCGTGGAACTCCTCCACCGCGGGGGTTGTCTTGGATATCTTGAACAGCTCCTCGATCGACCAGCGCCCGTGATAGAGTTCCGAGAGGTCTTTCCGGCTGTATCGCTCCGTATCGGCGAGGGTCGTGGCGAGCACATAGCGGCTTTCTCCGATGTCGTATCGGACCAGGCGCAGGACAATCGGGGAGGACGGCTCCGGGATGCCCGCGGCCTTCAGCCTGCGCAGGGCGTTTTTGCCCGGGGTGATCCTGACGAGGGCGTCGTCGCGGTCCCCGTCGCGGAACCTGTCGAACCCGGCTGCGGAGTTGCGCTGGATGCGGAACACCGGGTGCAGTCCCCGCGCCGTCATGTCGCGGAGCAGGACGAAGGAGAAGTATCCGCGGTCGAAGACGACGACGTCGCCGGGCGAGAGGGCGCCGAGATGGGCGCGCGCGGCGGCGCGCTCGTCGGCGCCGGACGTGAGGGTGAAGTCGACCGGCATGCGGCTGTCGAGGCGGTAAAGACAGGACAGCAGCCCCTGCGGATAGTGGGCGCCGCCGCTCGGGAGCGGGTATCCGGCCTCGGCGAGCGGCCGCGGCAGGTTGATCTTGGAGCCGTCGACGGCGAAGGTCCGGCGCCCGTTCCAGTCCGGGCCGTGGGTGTCGTGGGCGAGGATCCCGCGGTGCAGCTCGCGGAACACGTCCTCGTGCACGCGGGCCCGGGCCTTGGCGATCGAGGAGATGGCCACCGGCTCCGGCTGCGGCAGCGCGACGCCGAGGCGGCGGCACTGGTCCCACAGCTCGGCGGTCACGGTTGTGTAGCCTTTCCGACCGCGCGACAGTGCCAGGCGGAACACGAAAAGCATAATAATCAGGGTGTTAAGCGTCCGCCGCCGCTTTATCCATGTCTCGTCGCGGCGCGCGGCGATGTCGGCGGCCGCGTCGGCGATCCGGGACCACATCGCGGCGAAGCCGTGGTCAAAGGCGGCGGGAGAGCGGCGTTTCGGCCGCGGCCCGGGTGTCGTCTCCCCCTTCAGGACCGCGCGGAACTCCGGGTCCAGCGGCCGGACCAGAATCTCCTTGGCCGGCTTGGCGCCGCGCCCGCTGCGCTTTCCGGCCGTCATGCCGATCGTCTCCCAGTTGGCGGCCTTGTGGCAGGCGCCGTCGAAGCGGGTCGGGTCGATGAAGGTCTCGCAGAGGACCGGGCGGCAGCCGTGGTTCGCCTCCCAGCGTTCCGCAAGCCCGCGCAGGGCCAGCGCCAGCGCCTTCGACGCCAGATTGTCGACGCGGACCCACGGCAGCACGAGAAAGCGGCTGTTCGACACCGCAAGGTGCAGGCGGCGGCCGCGGTCAGCCGCGCTCCAGCCGATCCATTCGTCCCTCGCCGGCAGCTCCCGCGCCGCCGCCTCGAACAGCAGAACGGCCAGCGGCCGCCCGCTCCGGTCGCGGACGAACCAGCGGATGTGCGGGCCGAAGGGCCGCGGACAGCCGAGATAATGACAGCGGTCCACGAGCGCTTTCCACAGGGCGGCGTCCTCCGGCGACGCCGCCTCCTCCAGGGCCAGGGGCTCCAGGGCCGCGAGACCGCAGGCGATCTCCGGCTGCGGGTCGGACGCCCGCACATGGACAATCGGCCCGGGCGGCTGTTTCGCGGCCGTGCCGCGCTTCTCCGGCAGGGTCAGGATCCCGCACTCCTCAAGGCGCTCGAGAACACGCAGGCACGCAGAGACGCGGTATTCACCTTTCGGCGTTGTCCAGCCCAGGTGCTCGCAGATGGTCTTCGACAGCTCGTTGCGGCTGTCGTTCGGGAGCATCGCGACGGTCTCTGCGATGTCGGCGATCTGGCGCCGTGTGAAACGCCGGCCGAAAAAAGTGGTGGACTTGAGGGCCTCGATTCGCGGGTCCATGGCTGCGCTCCCGGCGGGACAGTCTGATTCGCGCCTAACATGCAGCGGCGGTGTAGCCGTGTCAACCCCGGAAGCCGGAAAAAAGGAGCGGACGGAAAAAGAGCGTGGAATCAGATGACTGCCGCCGCGGACAGAACGGCGTCAAAATCATGCCGGCCTAATGAAATGCCATTGCTCGACCAGCGGCTGGAAATGGTCGAAATCTATCATCGTCTCGGGGTTCGCTCCATGAATCTGGCCTACAACCAGTAATTCCAATTATGCGTTCACATCGGTTTTTTCTTCATTTTCGGCTGCGTTTCCGGGCGGATTTCTACTGTGTTTCGGCGGAAGGGGCGGGGCTGCCGGTTCCGGTTACGGAGGCTTTTCCGGCAGCTCGCCGGTGATGATTGTCCGCATCACGGCGTCCCAGTCGTCGTGCACGACGTAGACGGTCAGGAACTTCAGGTTGTCAAGAAGCCGGTAGCGGGCGGCGAGCTTTGCCCGGGCCTCCTGCCAGCTTTCGCAGACCAGGTCGCAGGCGCTCTGCATCAGGAACGCGATCAGGTTGAAGGTCGCCAGCAGGCTGGCCAGGGTTTCCTTGCCGTGCCCGAAGTTGTGCTCGAGATGGTAGCCGTCCTTGAGAGCCTTGAAGGTGTTGTTCTCCACTTTCCACCGGGCCCGGGCGCAGTCGGCCAGTTCGGCGACGCTGTCCGGGCCGACCGGGAGGTCGGTGGCGAAGCTGTTGCGGTAGAGCCGCTTTCCGGACGGCGATGTGATGGTGACTTCGAACCAGTTGACTTCCAGCGCGTCCTTTCCGTCACGGATCGGCAGACCGCTCATCCAGCGGTAGCGCAGCTGGCGCTTTTTCTTTTTCCGGCCCTCGGTCCGGGTCAGACAGCCGGTCTCAACCCCTTGAATATACTCGTAAAGCGTTGTGTGCGAGCTCGGCTTGCAGGTCAGGATGAAGCTTCCGCCGGCGGCCAGCACGGCCTCGCAGAGCGGCTGGCGGCAGTAGAGGTCGTCGCCGAGATAAACCGGTCTGAGCCGGGCCAGGCCGGATCCGGTCCGCCGCAGCCAGCGCTTGGCGGCGTTGATCTCGCAGTCCTGTTTCTCAGCCCCGTCCTGCGGGCGGATGAACTCCGGCGGCAGCGGCAGGAGGCGCGAGGTTCCCGGGGCGACGATGCTGGCGCCGAGCACGGCGTGGAAGTTCTGTGTCCGCCCGTCCGCCAGTTTCCGCTGCGAGCAGTTCCGGCAGCCGATGCTGCAGGAGGTGAAATACTCGGTGCCGTCAAGGGCGATCAGCAGCCGCCCGTCAAGCCGGCGCAGCTGGTCAAGGGCGCCCTGGCGGTCCAGCTGGTCGACGGTCCGGGTGAAGATGGAATCGAAGCGCTCCGGCGGCACGCCGTCGAGCACGCTGCGGATGTGGCTGTCGGTCGGCAGCCGGTCAATGCCGAACAGGGTCCGGGCGTTGGACCGGCCCTGGCGGGACTGAAGCTGCGCCTGCGCCGCCAGGAAGGACGGGCACTGCAGGAAGAAGACGGCGAAGGCCGCCATGCCGATGTCGGCCATCTCCAGGCGGGCGTTGGCGCCGGTCCTGCGGTCCGGGGCGGACGCGCAGAGTTCGCGCATGTCGGCGATGTATCCGGCCAGCGGGGACATGGCGCCGCATTATGCACATATCAAAAATTTGTACAAATGTAAGTAAAAACAATAACTTACATGTCTTCTCCGCGCCTTTTCCCCAGGAGCCGGCGGCCGGAGCGGCGTCGGCGGCAGGTGATTCGCCCGCCGCCGGGGAACCGCCGGCGCGCAGCCGCCTGCGGCGGAAAAAAATTCCCCCGGGCCAAAAAACCGTTGTGATACAACACGTTAAAAACTCAAAAATCCAAAATTAGAATTACTGGCCTACAACCGGGCCGAGGCCGCCGCGGATGGCTGTATGGAGCCAAGAGACGGCGGCCTGACGAATTTTGGCCGGCAGCTTGTTGCCGAAATGAACCGAACGGGCATGCTGCTCGACCTCTCCCACACCGGCCGGCGCGCAACGTTTGAGGTGATGGAACTGTCAACGGCTCCCGTTGCCTTCACTCATTCGAATGCGGCCGCCCTATACGAGCATCCAAGAAACATTACGGCGGAACAGATCCGCCGCTGCGCCGAGACCGGCGGTGTCATCGGGATCAACGGGCATCCTGCTTTCATCAAGGCAGGAACTGCGTCGCCCACGTGCGAGGACTATCTGGCCCATGTGGACCACATGGTCGAAACCGCCGGCATAGACCACGTAGGCCTCGGCCTGGACTTTTCATTCCTGCCGGGTGAGCAGATTCCGCCGGTCCGCTACGCCCGCATGCTGGCGGAGAAGGTGTTCAGCCCCGGCACTTTGCCGCCGCCGCCGTGGACCTGGCCCTGGGGAGATGCGCGAAACATCGGCCAATTGACCGAGGCGCTGCTGCGGCGGGGCTGGCGGGATGCCGATGTGCTGAAGTTTCTTGGCAAGAATTTCCTACGCCTTTTCCGGACAGTCTGGAAGTGTGATGGCTGATGCGAGAAGACATTTCCCGTTGCCGCGGTGAATGCCCCGTCCACAAGAGAGTCCGGGTCTCCGGGCATCGGCAAAAGTTGGTTTTCATAGACCAATACAGCACGATCCAGACCGGTGTGCGGACCGTTCTTGCACTGAGTGGATGAACGGCACAAACAACTCCACAAGTATTGAGGATCGCGCGACTGGCAAGCCACTGCAAACAAACCCTTAACAGCTGCCGAAACTTGCGGTGTGGAAGCGCGGCTACTGTGCCTGTGCGCGTGAACACAAAAGGGCACTCCCGGTCGGTGCTTTTGCCTTTCGGAGACTTCTTCCCAGAGTGCGCAGTCCCCGTCAGCGGCTGCGGATAAGCGCGGTCCGCACCGGCCAGCGTGCCGATTGGAACCACCGCCAAAACTCAAGCAAATGAAAGACCGGCCGGAGCGAACTGAGACACTGCCATTCAAATCCAACAATGTGATTCCCTGGCGGCGTTTACCTGGGCCTGTTGACATAGGCCCAGCTATTTGCGCGGTTCGATGCTGTTGTTTGCCTCAACGTTTGCCAGAACGGCTGCACAGGCAAGTCGAGCAGGCAGTTGGATGAATGTGGACAGGACGGCGCTGACCGACGCCGTGCGGACGCGAGCCGGACACATGCTGCCCGGCAGCGCGGCCGAAGCCGCTTTCGTTTCCATGTGGAAATCCAGACCCGGATATGCGCTATATTCAATCATGACCTGCCCTCCTTGATGTGCGCCCTGTGCTCGAGCGCTGTTCCGGCCCTGGGCAAAACCCACTGTCTCAAGGCCAGAGCAGGTCAATCCATGAAGTCTAGAGCGGACGGCCAACCGCTCGGTCCACGCACCGCAGCAGCGCTCGGCCTATTCATGATCCTACCGGCATAGCTGCCGTGCGGCGGTGTCATGCAATCAAATCCGGGAGTCACTCTCCGTCGGCCTCAATGTAGATTCCGGAGCCGACTACGGCCCTCTGATCGGAGTTGGCCACCGGGAAGCTCACCGCGTAGCCGAACTTCGGGGAACCGAGCACCTCGTCTCCTCCGATGGCCGGGTTGTCGTAGTGGTAGTGCAGAAATTTATGGCCCTCGCGCCGCGCGCCGCCGATCAGCTCCTCGGCGATTTTCACTCCCCTGGAGTCTGTCCTAACCATGTCTGTGGGCTTGCCTTCGCGCCAAGGCTCTGATCCGTGAAACAATGTGACGCCTCCGCCGCTCACAACCCACAGATAGATAGACCCCGACTTCCAGTGTCCTCCTTCCTCCCGGAAGGCGTTTCGGACCTGGGTGAGGCCGCTATAGCCTGCGGACATAACGGCATTGCGGTAGGCGCTGGCCGCATCCTCGACGAAGGCGATCAGAGTATCTCGGTCCTTCACTTCCGACGCTGTGACAGTGGGTTTCGGCAAGTCCGAGGCTAAGATCGGGACATGGGAAACGTCTTGCGAGTATCCGCCGACCAGCACGAACTGTCTCCCGGTGATCCCAGATGTGTATTCGACGGAGTATGCCGTCTTCTTGCCGCCATCATGGTACTCGACGAAACCGCCGCCCGCGGCAGCGGCGGCGAGGAGTTGCTCAACCACCTTGGCTCCGCTGTCGTCCTCGACGCCGATCAGGTTCTTGCTCTCTGCCGAGCGATCATTGCCGTGGATGAATGGCTCCCCGCTCTTGAGGAAGATTATGAGGAACGTCGAACCGGATTTCCAGTCGCCCTCCGTTTTCAGCCCCTCCCTTAGCTTCGCGCCAACGTTCATGTCCGTGATCGCCTCGATATGCGCCTTCGCACCTTCGACAAATGCCTTTAGGGTCTCGGAGTCTGTCACATCAGACGCGGTGGTTCGCGCGATTGCCGCCGTGCTCCAAAAGAGGACCAGAGCCCATGAACGCAGCCACGATTTGGTTCTTTATCGTCATGTGGTCCATCCTCCGTCCTGTTCAAAACGATGCTAACCGCCTCTTTCCGTTCCCGCAAACAGTTTTGCCCCGCCGTGCCGCGTCCGGTTCCCAGCAACCAATGGGTCAGAAGATCGCCCGCGCACCGCCTGTTGCCCGGGAACAAGCGCCGTCTGGCATTCTCCATGCAAGCCTGCGATCGGGTCAATACCGTGTCCTCGTTCAGGACATATGAGACTCCGTCTTGTCAGGCGGCGGCGGCTTTGCTGTGACGGTTTCAATATACTTTTTCGAGTCAGTCCGCCAAGGGTCTGATGCGGCGAAGTTGTCGATCCGCCGGCTGATCTGCCCGAGACTGTCGCTGATGTCCCGGCAGGTGCGGAATCCGCACCTCCAGCTTGACTGCAACCATTCGCCGCCGCCGTTTAGCGTCGGGCGGCGCGGCGCGGATTCCCAGTGTCAGATTCTGCGCTTCCGGCGGAGCCGCCCTAACCCGGCTTTGAGCTCCAAGCCGCCGCCGGCCCGGACGGCCCTGTCCGCAAAAAGGGCATCATGGCCTGGATCCTGCCGGAGAAGCGGACCGGGCAAAACGGTAAGCGTTGCCTCAACATGGACATTCTGCAGGAGCGCGGGCACGCAAGCCTGAGACCGGCGGCACGAAGGAGCCGGCAGCCATTGCGACGCCGCGCAGCATGGCGGAGAAAGACCCGCGATTCCCTTGAACGAATGAACCCGAACGAAGGTCACCGACACCGGCTGACCAATGATGCCCCGCTCTCTCATATGCGCTGAGCGGGCACACGGTTTTTGGCGAGGCCGTGGCATCAGGCAGGAAGGCTGATCGGCCGTCAAAAAGGGGGAAACAGCTTGCGGCGATCGATTTAAAACGAGTATTGCTGACCGCTGCGGCGGCTATTCTGCTGTGTGACTGACAAGGGGGATTTCATGACTGCACTCTTACAAGCAAAACGATCTGTCGGCGCCATTGCCGTTGCAGGCGCTGCCGCGCTGTCGCTGCCGGCGGCAACGGCATCAGCGGATGATCCAGTCGTGATCGGGTATATCGGTTCCCTTTCAACCGATACCGGCCTCAGCTCCTACCGAGGCGCACAGATTGCCG
Organism: Paracoccaceae bacterium; assembly: GCA_965221935.1. Lineage (GTDB taxonomy): Bacteria > Pseudomonadota > Alphaproteobacteria > Rhodobacterales > Rhodobacteraceae > JAPOXR01. Next base: position 24,381 of record CBDCSZ010000008.1, on the reverse strand, counting down.
TGGATGAGTTGAATGCGGCCGGCGGCGTCCTTGGCGGACGGCAAATCGAACTTGTCGCGGCTGACACGCAGGAAGACGTCACAGAAGGCATAAAGGCCTTTGAATACCTGAACGAAGTCGAAAACGCCGACTTCATTGTGTCCGGAAGCATTGACGACGTATCGCTCGCCTGGCTTCCGCGCATGGCGGAATACCGCACGCCGACCCTGGACACCTGGACATCCTATATCGGCATCATTGAAATGGTCGTTCAAGACTACGAGAAATACAAAATGTATTTCATGAATATCGGCAACGATCTGGCTCTCGGAACGGTCTACATCGATTTCGGCCGTGACGTTTTGGCCGGTCAGATGGGCTGGAAAACCACTGTAATGCTCCAGGAAGACACCGCTTTCGCAGGTGCGGTTGGCGGATTTGTCGCTGACGAGTTGAAGGCCCAAGCGGGAATCGAAGTCATCGACAAAATCGTCTATGACACCCAAACTCTTGATTTTGCTCCAATCTATAACAAGGCTGCCGCACTGAACCCGGATTTTCTGTTCCTGGTCTCATCGGTGAACAGCCAGGTGCCGTCCTCACAGTATGTGAAACTGCAGGTTCCGGTGCCGATGACCGGCATCAATGTGGCGGCGATTGGTCTGGACTTCTGGAACGACACCGGCGGGGCCGCCGGCGGACAGTCGACATTCAGCCCGTTGCCGGCCATTGGCATGGACCTGGATCCAGTGTCGCAGGAATTCGCAGACACCTATGTGGAACGCTATGGCGACAGCCGCCCCGTCTTCCCCCATTTCAACGGTTTCAATGCCTATTTCGGATTGAAAAACGCCGTGGCCGCCGCCGAGCGCGCAGGCGGATTCGCGCCGCTCGACGATTGGGTCAAAGAAATGGAAAAGACTGATCTCGTGTTGGAAAAGGACGGTCAGCTCTGGCACCGTTATGCGTACTGGAATCAGGGCGAAATCGAACCCCGCACCGGGATGGAGTTCACCCACAATCTCAAGTTTGACATGGAAGCGCCATACGATGACGGCATTCCACCAATGGTGATCATCCAGTGGTATCACGACGGCAAACCGCGTGTCGTGTATCCGCCAAAATACGCCAACGGCGAATTCCAGGTGCCGCCGTGGATCAAATGACGGGCGGACAACGAGTTTGACAGGAGGCACCTCGGCGCCTCCTCCCTTCCCAGCCCGCACAGCCTGACAGACGGACTGGCCCAATATGGCCAATGTGATCATCCAGGGACTGGCGCTGAGCGGTCTTTACGCGCTGATTGCGGTCGGTTTTACAATGATCTTCAGCGTTGGCCGGGTGCTGAATCTTGCTTACGGCGTTTATCTCATGCTTGGCGGCTATGTGTATTATTCGACCGTTCAGGTGTACGGGATGCACAAGGTCGCGGGGTTTGCGGCCGCTTTGATTGCGGGCGCGGTTTTCGGCCTGATCGTCTACCAAATCCTGATCCGGCGGCTTGAAGGCAATGCCAAGGCGGTCAGCATCGCCACCCTGATCCTTGCGGTCGCGATGCAGGCGCTGATCGTGATGATTTACCGGCCGACTTCCAAGAGCATGTGGCCGGTGATCAACGGTGTGTTCCGTTACGAAGATGTCTTTGTCACGTACAATGTGATTATGGCGACGGTCACCAGCTGGGCAGCCCTCGGCGGGCTGCTGCTGCTGGTGCGCCACACGCATTTCGGACGGGCGATCCAGGCGGTCTCAATGGACCGCAGGGGCGCGGTGATCTCAGGCATTGATCCGGATCGCATGAATCGCGCGACCTGGATCATCTCGGGCGCGCTCGGCGCGCTGGCCGGAGTGTTCTTTGCCACCCAGACACAGCTTTATCCGCAGATGTGGGTCTGGCCGCTGATCATTGCGGTTGCGGTTGTCGTCGTCGGCGGAATTGGCAGCATCGTCGGCAGTCTTGTCGTGGCCCACATCATCGGATTCATGGAGGTCATCACCACCACGTATGTGGCAGCCGAGCTACGGGGCGTATTCACCATGCTCCTGATTATTGTTGTGCTTGTGATTGTCCCCAAAGGTCTTTTCGGAAGGGGGGATCTCTGACATGGGTTTCCGTCAGCTGCTGATCTGCTGGGCGATATTTGCCGTCGTCATGTGCATTCTGCCGTTGATTCTCCCGCCCGGAATTGTCCGGATCTGCATTTTTGCGAACTTTCTTGCCATCTTTGCCCTCAGCTGGGACTTCATCTCCGGCCGCACCGGCTATGTCAGTTTCGGCCATCCCTTTCTCATTGCCATCGGTGCCTACGCGACCGCCATCTTGTCGTTCCACTATGGATTGCCATTGATCTTGAGCATTCCGGCGGCGGTGTTGTTCACCCTGGCGAGCGGTCTGTTTTTCTTCGTTCCGGCGCTGCGGATCAGGGGCACGTATTTCGCACTGGTCACTTTGGCGTTTATGGAACTGGCATACCAGCTGACGCAGGTGGTGGCGCCGCACATCACCGGCGGCACACGCGGCCTTTCCGGAATCCAGGTCATCGTCAGCGGCGCTGTCCCGAACTTCTATCTTTCATTCGGGATCCTGTTTGCGGTCGCCTTCTGCATATGGCTGATTGCCCGCACCCGTCTCGGCACCGCCCTCGCGGCCGTCAGGATGGACGAAGAAGCCGTCACGGCTTCCGGATTGAGCACGATTCGGCTGAAGCTTTTCGCATTCGGCGTCAGCGCATTCGTCGCCGGTATCGGCGGAGCGTTCTACGTTCACTATATCGGATCAATCGCGCCGCGCGCGATGTTCGACATCAATTTTCTGTTCCAGATTCTGGTCGCGGCGCTGATCGGCGGCTCAACAACCATACCGGGGCCGATCATCGGCGCCTTCTTTCTGACTTTCCTGCTCGAATATCTGCGGCCATTCATTCACGGTCCGGAACGGTTCCTGATTTTTGGCAGCGTCGCGCTCGTCGTTTACGTGCTGCAGCCGAATGGGATCTTCAACATGCTCATGCAGGCGTGGGACCGTATCGCTCCGGGGTTCAGAAAGCTGACGCCGCAATCGGGACAGGGCAGTTGAAACACTTGCTGGAAATGACTGCGGTTTCGAAGCGCTTCGGCGGCCTGACCGCGGTCAAAGAACTGAGTTTCGGCGTGTCGGAAGGCGAGTCCCTGGGGCTGATCGGGCCGAACGGTGCCGGCAAAACCACCGCATTCAGCATTTTAATGGGGGAACACAGACCCGACAGGGGCAAGGTGCTCTTCCGGGGTGAGGATATCACACGCGTTCCAACCCACCGGCGGGTTCAGCGCGGAATTGCCCGGACCTACCAAATACCGCGGCCGTTTGGCGATATGGGCGTGTTTGAGAATATTCGCGTTGGCTCGATGCCGGACAGCATTCTTGAATTGATTGCCGGCAATGAACCGACCGACGAAGAGTGGGCCATACTGGAATCGGTGGGATTCACTGACCGGGAAGCGTCCATGCTTCCGGGCCAGCTGTCAATGGGTGAGCTGAGAAAACTGGAACTGGCGCGCAATCTGGCCACCGGCCCGAGCGTCATGCTTTTGGACGAGGTGTTTGCCGGACTGACGGTTGGCGAAATCGCGCAGCTGACCGCGTTTCTCAAAGCGCGCAAACGCGACGGCATGACCTATCTGATTGTCAGCCATGACCTGAAATCGCTGCGTCCGCTGGTCGACCGTGTGGTCGCGATGTCATTCGGATCTCTCATTGCCGAAGGAAGTTTTGACGAAGTGATGACGAACGAGCAAGTGCGCGCAGCGTATCTGGGACTGGACTGATCCGGTGTCGCTGCTGGAAATTGTCAATCTGGAGGCGTTCTACGGCCGGGCGCGGTCGCTGCACGGCGTGTCGCTTGAAGTTGATGCGGGCACGATTTCGGCGATCATCGGACCCAACGGCGCCGGCAAGTCCACGCTGCTGGATTCAATTCTGGGTCTGGTCTCTGTCCAGGGCGAAATACGGTTTGACGGCAAGAGCGTCGTTGGCAGGAAACCGTCTGAACTTGTGCGGGCGGGAATTGGATATGCCCCGGAACGCGGGCACCTGTTTCCCTATATGGGCGTGAAGGAAAACCTCCTCGTCGGCGCCTACACCGTGCCGCAGGACGCCGAGCGCAATCTGGCGATCGTCTATGATCTGTTTCCTGTGCTCAAAGAACGGCAGTCGCAGGAAACCGGCACCCAGAGCGGCGGCGAACGGCAGATGGTGTCACTCGGCCGGGCTTTGATGACGAGCCCGCGGCTGTTGATTGTCGACGAACCGACCATCGGCCTGGCGCCGAAAGTCTGCCAGGACATCGCCGGCGCGCTGCAGCGGATGAATGAAGATTACGGAATGACGATTTTGATCACCGAGCAGAACGTTAATTTTGCCATGCATCTTGCGTCCAGCGTTTCGGTTCTTGAGACCGGTGAGATCAGAATGAGAGGAACGGCCGCGGAGCTGAAAGATGACCGGCACGTGCGGGACGCGTATTTCGGGGAATGAGCGGCGGCGAGGAGAGTGAAACGAATGCAAGAATACGGCTACGATCTTGGCTCCTATTCGAGGAAGATAACGACTGCATCCGCTGCGGCTCAGCTCTGGTTCGACCGAGGCTTGGTCTGGTGTTACGGGTTCAATCACGAGGAAGCTGAAGTCTGTTTCCGCCGGGCTGCCGAGGCCGATCCCGGCTGCGCAATGGCCCAGTGGGGATTGGCCTACGCCGCAGGTCCCAACTACAACAAAACCTGGGACGCATTTGACGAAGACGAAGCCGCGGCGGCAGTCGCCAGGGCCCACCGCGCGGCCACGCGCGCCGTTGACCTCGCCAACGGCTGCACCGCCGCCGAGGCGGCTCTGATCGGCGCGATTGCCAAACGCTATCCCGAAAGCGCCATGGGGGACGGCTGGGATGAATGGGACCGGGCCTATGCCGACTCCATGCGCGGCGTGCATCGGGACAACCCGGACGATCCCGACATCGAGGCGCTATTCGCGGAATCCTTGATGATCCTTTCACCCTGGGCGCTCTGGGATATTGAAACGGGCGAAGTCGGCGACGGCGCCGATACTCTGGAAGCGCAATCGGTCCTTGAAAACGCTCTCAGCCGGATTGAGAACCAGGGTGAGGCGCAGCATCCGGGACTTCTGCATTTCTACATCCACGTCGCAGAAATGTCGCCGCAACCGGAAAAGGCGCTTCCGGCCTGCGACCGGCTCCGCGACCTGGTTCCCGATGCCGGCCATCTGCAGCATATGCCGACACACATTGACGTCATGTGCGGCGATTATTCGCGGGTTGTCAGCAGCAACCACGATGCAATTGTCGCTGATCGCCGGTATCTGGAGCGTGAAGGCGCGTTGAAATTTTACACGCTGTACCGCAGTCACAATTATCACTTTAAGGCCTACGGAGCGATGTTCCTCGGCCTGCGAAAAGATGCGCTGGAGGCTGCCGAGGAGTTGACTGCCACACTTCCGGAAGAGGTGCTGAAGGTCGAATCTCCGCCAATGGCGGACTGGGTCGAAGCCTTTGTTCCAGTCAAACAGCACGTGCAGATTCGATTTGGCATGTGGCAGGACATCGTGGCCGCGGAGCTGCCCGAAAACAGCGGCCTGTTCTGCGTGACCGCAGCGACGATGCGCTATGCCCGCGCGGTGGCCCATGCCTCCATGGGAACGGTCGATAAAGCGGAGGAAGAGGCGCAGGCATTTGAACAGGCATATGCGTCCATTCCCGACACCCGGTATCTGTTCAACAACAGCTGCCAGGATATCCTTGCCGTCGCCCGCAAGATGATGCTGGGAGAGATCGCCTACCGGAAGGGCGAAATTGACGCTGCGTTGCAGCTTTTGCGCGAAGCGGTCGAGCTCGATGACAGCCTTCCCTATGACGAACCGTGGGGCTGGATGCAGCCGGTCAGACACGCGCTCGGCGCGCTGCTGCTGGAGCAAGGCAGGACCGGGGAGGCGCTTGCCGTCTACCGCGCCGATCTTGGACTTGACGGCCAGCTGCGCCGCCAATGCCAGCACCCGGAGAATGTCTGGAGCCTAAGCGGATACTTGGAGTGCCTGGAGAAACTGGGCCAGACCGAACTGATACCGCCCATGTGGCAGCGGTTCCAGATTGCCGCGGCGCGGGCCGACGTCCCGGTCCGTTCGTCCTGTTTCTGCCGCCTGTCGGCCGCCTGATGCGACCTGACGCTGACATTACGGTTGTCGGCGGAGGATTGATCGGTTCGGTGTTTGCGTTGGCGGCGGCGCACGGCGGGCTGCGCGTCACACTGGTCGATGCCGCGGCGGAATCTGGCCGCCTGCCGCGATTTGACGGAAGGGCCTATGCGGTTTCCAATTCATCCTGCCGCCTGCTGCGGGCACTGGGATTTGCCGAACTGCTCGCTCAGCACAGTCAGGATATCCGCAATATACAAATTACCGACGGCCGGGCCGGTGAGGGCGCGGGACCGGCGGTGCTCGGATTCGATTCGGCTGAAATCGAAACCGGGCCAATGGCGCGGATGGTGGAGGACCGCCACCTTCGCCATGCGCTTGGCAGGGCTGTCGCGGCAAGCTCCGGCATCCGCCGCGTTGTGCCGGCGCAAATCGAGCGAGTGGAGTTCGAAGGCGGTCAGGCCACTGCCGTCACCGATGCCGGCGCCAGATTCACGTCCTGGATGATCGCCGGCTGTGACGGCAGGCGGGGCGTGGTCGCGGCGGCCGCGGATATCCGCCACACGGTCAAGGACTACCGTCAATCATCGATCGTCTGCGCCGTCGAACATCAGCGGCCGCACGCAGGCGCCGCGCATCAGTTCTTTATGCCGCCGGGACCGCTGGCGATCCTGCCGCTGCAGGGGAACCGGTCGTCGCTCGTCTGGACAGCTGACACAGACTATGCCGAACGGGCCGCGGCGCTGGAAAATGACGGTTTTCTGCGGGAACTGCGCCCGCGCTTCGGCTCGTTTCTGGGCGACATTGAACTGATCGGCGCGCGAACCGTCCTGCCCCTCTCCCTGACGCTGGCGGAGCGGACGGTCGCTTCACGGGCGGCGCTTCTCGGCGAAGCTGCGCATGGGCTTCATCCGCTCGCTGGCCAAGGGCTGAATCTCGGTTTCCGGGATGCCGCATCTCTGGCCGAAACGCTGGCCACAGCACGGCGCCGCGGCGAAGATATCGGCGCCCTCGACGTCCTGGAGCGTTACCAGAGCTGGCGCAGATTCGACACCGCGCTTTTTGCCGCTGCCACCGACAGCTGCAACTGGCTGTTTTCGAACGACAATCCCTTCATGCGCACAGCGCGCGGCGCCGGCATGATGGCGGTTGCGCAATTGCCGTTTCTGCGGCGGGCCCTGATCCGGGAGGCGGCGGGCCTTAACGGAGCGCTGCCTGCCCTGATGTCGGGTCATCCGGCGTAGAGAGCCGCGGGCCGCATTGCGGCGCGGCGGCGGCGAAGAGTCGTCAGTCCAGTTTGCGGGCTTCGCTTTCCAGCATGATCGGAATTCCCCGCCGGATCGGATAGGCGAGATTCGCCGCCTTGGAAATCAGCTCCTGGGCCTCCCGGTCATAGATCAGCCGGGCATGGGTGACCGGACAGACCAGCAGTTCCAGCATTTTGCGGTCGATGTCGGGGCCGTCGCTCATTGCAGACTGTGCTCCTCGCCGGAAACATCAAAGGCAAGCAGGGTTTCTATTGCGTTTCGGCGTTCCCGCAGCGTGCCGATCTCGAGCAGCGCCTGTTTGTCCGCCGGGGTGAAATTGCAAAACATCGCCACCGTATTCACCAGCATGTCATCTGACAACTCCGTCAATGGCATGGGGTCGCCGTCGATGCCGGCGATCTTGAAGTGCCGTTCGACCGAAACCATGAAACGGTCTCTGTCCAGCCCGTCATCGGATTCCGTTTCGCCAAGATCCTCCTCAAATTCCGCCCAGCGGACGCGCCCCTTGGCATAAGGCACGAACCCTTCGATCCGGGTGTCGAGACGGAATCGCGCGACACCTTGCAGAACAATGGCGTAACGGTCGCCGGGCACTGTCATCGCCGATGCCAGGCGGCCGGCGCATCCAACGCGGTACAGGTCGGCTTCGTCATCGGTTCTGGACTGTATCATGCCGATCAGACGGTGTTCCGATTTCAGGCAATCCTGAATCATGGCAATGTAGCGCGGTTCAAAAATATACAGCGGCAGTCTGCAGCGGGAAAACAACAGCACGCCGGTCAGCGGAAACAGCGGGATCGTGTCCGGCAGGTTCGCAAGCGTGTACATCGTGCCGCCAAATCAGCGCTTCTGCCCCGGGTCCGTCAATCGAAAACCAGCGATGCCAGCCTGCGTCGGCCCTTCAGCGCGACCGGGTCATTCGGTTTCAGCGACTCGAAAATCCGCAACAGCTGAACACGTGCCGCCCCGTCCTGCCATTCCCGGTCGCGGCGAAACAGCTGCAGCAGCTCGTCAATTGCCTCTTCGTCCTGACCTCCCGCATGCAGCGCCGTTGCCAGATCCAAACGGGATTGATGATCTTCGGGATTGGCCTGCACGCGGCGGCGCAGCTCGTTCAGCGGCCCGGTATTGGCAGCCTGTTTGGCCAATTCGACCGCCGCCTTTGCGGCCGAAACCTCCTGCGCGTCGGCAATCGATGCCGGCGCCGAGTTGACGATGCCTTCGGCTGACTCGACGTTGCCAAGCGCAAGGTAGGCCCGCGCCAGCCCGCCAAGCGAAGCCGCGTTTTCGGGAAACTCCGAAAGCACCGCGGCAAAGCGCTGCGCCGCTTCAACCGCCGCGCCTGAGGCAAGCAGCTCTTCGGCCTCCTCCACTGCGGCGTCATTGTCGCTGCCGGCGCCGGATTTTGCCAGCTTGCCTATGAACGCGTTGATTTCTGAGGCGGGGCGGGCGCCCATAAAACCGTCCACCGGCCTGCCGCCGACAAAGGCGAAGACAGCGGGAATCGACTGAATTCCCATCTGAGCGGCGATCTGCTGGCAGCTGTCGAGATCAAGCTTGACCAATGTGACGGCGCCTCCGGCGCGGCGCACGGCGCTCTCGAGTTCCGGCCCAAATGTCTTGCACGGCCCGCACCATGCGGCGCTGAAGTAGGCAATGACAGGCACCTGCTGGCTACCTTCAATCACATCCTTGACGAAGGTCGCTTCGGAACCCGACTTCACGATGTCGGGAGCGGAATTTTTACCGAGTTCAAGCATTGGTTCGTACCCATCTGTGCCGTCCCTTTATCAATATACGCGATGGGGCAGGAATTCCAGAACCCGGCGGCACAGCCTGCGTGTGAATGGCTGACTGCAAACCGCCCGCCGCCGGCTGCCGGAGACTGGAATAGGCCTGTGAAAACGCGTGTGGCGAAGTCTGCGGAAGACCGGCGCCGCGCACTCTCACAGGTCGAACGATGCCATCACCGGCACATGATCGGATGGTTTGGGCAGCCAGCCCCTCGCTTCCCGGAGTATGCGGGAATGGTGGTTCTCTCTGACCATGTCCGGCGTGGCCCAGATGTGGTCAAGGCGGCGGCCCCGGTCCGATGCGTCCCAGTCACGGGCTCTGTATGACCACCAGGAAAAGAGCTTCCCGGCCTTCTCCTCCGGCAAATCCCTGCGCACGATGTCTGTCCAGTCGCCAGCCTTCATGGCCGCAAGCAGCAGACTGACTTCGCGCGGCGTATGGCTGACGACATTCAGAAGCTGCCGGTGCGACCAGACGTCCAGTTCCAAAGGCGCGATGTTCAGGTCGCCGACGAGCACCGTTTTCCGCCGCGTTTCACTCTGCCCCCACTTCGCCATCGCCTTCACGAATTTGAGCTTGTCAGCAAATTTTGGATTGATTTCCGGATCCGGTTCATAACCTCCGGCAGGCACATAGAAATTCTCGATTCTGATGCCGTTTTCCAGTTCCGCGGCGACATGACGCGCCTCGCCGCGGCCCAGAAAGTCCAATGATCCCCGGTCTTCGAGCGGAATGCGCGACAGGACCGCAACCCCGTTATAGGCTTTCTGCCCGCGGATAACGCAGTGGGGATAACCCGCCTCTTTGAAATCTTCTGTGGTGACCAGCTCCGTCGGCGATTTCAGCTCCTGCAGGCAGAGAACATCGGGCCTTTCATCGCGCAAAAACTGACAGACAAGACCTGTGCGCAGCCGGACTGAGTTGATATTCCAAGTCGCCACCTTCAGCTTCAATTCAACCTCAACATCCAATTTCCCGCGGTCCGAAACTTTTCATTCCGCGGTTTCAATCCTGATGCCGTAGCCGTCGGAACCCGAAAAAATAATGTCATCTTCTTCGGCAATGCTGCGGAGTTTTCCGCGCAGACGGTGAATGTGAGCCTGCACGGTCGTCGTGTTGGCCGTCTCATGATATCCCCAGACTTCATCCAACAAGGTCCGGCGCGAAACCCCCTTTCCCGATCCGCGGTAAAGACGGTGCAGCAGCCGGGTTTCGAGCGTCGTCAGGAAGACCTCCACCCCGTCGCCGGCGCGCACGATTCTGTCTCCGGGGAGGAAGGCCAGCGGGCCGATCTCAATCGGATCGGTGGCCAGCCACTGCCGGTTCCTGATTTCCAGTCTGATACTGGAAATGAGGTCGGTGACGCTAAATGGCTGCTGCAGATAGTTGTCTGCCCCCGCGGCAGTGTCTCCCGCCGCTCCCGGCTCGAGTTGAAACTTGGACAGCAGGATGATCGAACTGTGGGGATTCTTCGATCGGTTGTCACGGCACCGCTTCAGGGTCTTGGTCTTGCCGAGCTGATCGCAGCCGATGAGGATGACATCGGGCACCGTCTCGGATTCAATCAAATCAAGGACTTTTAGTTCCTTTCCCTGATCGAGAAGTTCAGTGAGCGCCTGGCGCCAAATCGTGTCGACGATATCCAGATAGACCGTGGTCAGGACTGCCATTGACCTTGATTTCCGCCTCCTGTCCGCCGGTTCCCGTCTGGCCTGGCCTCTGACCGAAGCGACTGACGCCGGCGGCGGGCATCCCGTCTTCCAAACCCGCTCTATAATACCGCCGACTCGCCTGTTTGCAAAGTCTGGCACTGGCACGCTTTGAAGCGGTCAATCCGCGGAAATCCCGATGTAACGGCTATCCTTGCCGAAATTCGGTCGCCGCGGGGTTTCCTGATTCTTCGCTGTTGGTTTACAAACGGTTTGCTGCCCTATGGACATTGCAGGAGGCAACCAAACAAGGCTTCGGACACAAGTCGAGCGAGCAAGACAGCGGAACTCGTGGCGGCGGTGAGAGCCGTGCATAGACGGTATGACCGTCCGGTTCTGTTGGATGACCCTTTCGCGGTGCAACTGTGCGGCCCTTTCTGGCGGACGGTGACCAACGTGCCGATCTTCAAACGGATCATGGTGGATGTCGTATAGCGCCGGGTGGCTCCGATCGCCCCATTGGTCGTCATCAGGGCGGCCTACGGTGAGCGCCAAGTCGCGACGGCAGTGGAACGCGGCGTCAATCAATACGTGATCATCGGCGCCGGCTACGATTCATTTGCCATGCGGCGAAAAGACCTGATGCAGTCACTTGCGGTGTATGAAATCGACACACCCGCGTCCCAGGCGGAGAAGCGCCGACGCATGCAAAAGGCGGGCATCGCCGAACCCGTTGGCGTGCGGTATGTCGCCGCCGACCTTTCGCAAGTCACAATTGAAGCCGCTCTCGCCGGTTCCGACTTCGACCCTGGACAAGCTGCGTTTTTCTCATGTTTTGGCGTCACATACTATTTGACCAAAGACCCGATAAAGGAAATCCTTGACCTTGTCGCTCACAAGCTGGCCCCTGGGTCGGCGATCGCATTTGACTACTGTGGTGGAGCGTTCGGCCGCTGCCGAACATGCGCAGGATCTGCACGACAGACTTAAACGATTCGTCGCCAAACGGGGCGAGCCCTGGTTGACCGAGATGAATCCGGCCCGGATAGAGGCCGAGCTGTTGGAGGGCGGTTTCGCGTCTGTTCACCACATTCCGCCCGACAATGTGAAAGACGAAGTGGCCGGCAGCCAGAGTTCAATTTACGTGCCGCCGCTGTTTGGACTGATCACAGCGACTTCCGGCGCCTGACAGAACCACAAACCCGGGAATCCCCCGCTTCCGCCGGCGGTGAAGATTGAGCTGTTTGCAGCTCGTGTCACACCATCCGGCGCACAGCGGGGAGCGTGCGGCCGAACTCCCTCGCAGCCCGGAAATTCTTGCCATTTCGGCACCTGCCGGCGCCTTCCGTATCGAAAATCGGGGCTTGATATGGGCTATTCCAGCAAATACATTTCAATGTATGCACCGATGCTTTCGAAAGGTCACGGAACATGATGCGAAAAAGAGCAAAATTTGGCCTGGGGCAGGTCGTCAAGCACAGGATGTTCGCGTTTCGCGGCGTTGTTGTCGATATTGATCCAAAATTTTCGAACACAGAGGAGTGGTGGCAGGCGATCCCGGAAAAGATCCGGCCCAAAAAGGACCAGCCGTTCTATCATCTGCTCGCCGAGAATGACGACTCCCACTATATGGCGTATGTCTCTGAACAGAACCTGGTCAAAGACACGTCTGGGGAACCTGTGGACCATCCGGAAGTTGAGTCGTATTTTGGCAGGCTGCGCAACGGAAAATACGAGCTTGAAATCAAGCCCAACTGACCGCGCCGCGGTGTCAAGATCCTAATATCCGAGGGCGCAGCCGTCCTTCCTGCTGTCTGACGCGCCCTGCAGCGTGCCGCTTTCATAATCGATCAGAATCGCCTGCCCGCCGCCGTGCGGCGCCTCGGGCGCGGCAACCGCATGCCCCATCCGCGCCAGTTCCTCACCGACCTGACGCCGGTAGCCGCGTTCCAGCTGCAGCTCACCTTCCTCCGGGAAACTGCGCGGCCCGTCCAAAGCCTGCTGCGGATGCATTCCGTAGTCGGCCAGGTTGGTGATGAAACGGGCATGGCCAACGGCCTGGTACTGTCCGCCCATGACACCGAAGGGCATGACCACCCTGCCGTTCCTGGCGAGCATCGCGGGAATGATCGTGTGCAGCGGGCGTTTGCCCCCGTCCAGTTCGTTCGGGTGGCCTTCCGCAAGCGTGAATCCCGCGCCCCTGTTTTGGAAATTCACCCCAAATTTGGCCGACGCGATTCCCGATCCGAAACTGTGAAAGATCGAATAGATCATCGACACCGCCATGAGATCCCGGTCGACAACGACCAGCAGGACAGTTTCGCGGTGCACCAAAGCGGCCTTTTCCGCCGCTGCCTGTAACGGTTTCTCCGGATCGATCAGCGCCGCGAGACGGGCGGCGGTGTCGACCGACAACAGATGGTCCAGCCGGTCGGTGTGGTCCGGATCGGCGATGAACCGGTCCCGCGCGTCGAGCGCCAGTTTCGTGGCTTCTGTTTCCAGATGAGTGCGCTGAACTCCGAACGGATCGGATTTCGGAAGGTCAAAGTGAGCAAGAATATTGGTGAGCAGTATCGCCGCCGCGCCCTGTCCGTTCGGCGGATGCTGCAGGATTTCAAACCCGCCATATTCACCGCGGATTGGCTCGCCATAGGCACAGGCGGTGGAAGCAAAGTCATCAAGGCTGTGGATCCCTCCCTGCTGCCGCAGGCTGTTGACCATGTCCTCGGCAACCTCGCCCTCGTAAAACGCCCTGCGTCCATTGCGCACAATCCGCCGCAGAACCTCTGCCTGGCCGGGCGCACGGAAAACCATTCCAGGCTCCGGGGCGCGACCGTCAATCAGGAAGTGTTTCCTGGCATCTCCCCGCAGCCAGTCCGCAGCCCGTTTCCAGTCAAACGACACCCTGGCGGCGACCGGCACGCCTTTCTCGGCATAATGGATTGCCGGCGCCAGACTTGCGCCTAGGCCGAGCTTTCCCCAGTCCGAAGACAGTTTGCAAAATCCGTCAACTGCGCCGGGAACTGTGATCGCATCAACCGAATCGACGGATATTTCCTCCGCGCCCGCAGCCCGCAGCCGGGCGCCCGATGCGGCGGCCGACGCACGGCCGGAACCGTTCAACGCAATGACCCGGTCCTCTCCGGGAGGCTTCAGCAGCACAAACAGGTCGCCGCCGATTCCTGTTGACTGCGGCTCGCACAGGCCGAGCAGCACCGCCGCGCCGATTGCGGCATCGACCGCATTCCCGCCGTCTTCCAAAATTCGAACGGCGGTGCGCGCGGCCAGCGGATGCGATGTCGCGCACATGCCATTGCTGGCGAACACCGGCGACCGGCCGGGAAGCTGAAAGTCTCGCATTTGCGACCCCGATTTCTGTGGATTTCGGCTCCTACTGTTCTGATTCTCCGGCGATTGTCATCAAGTTTACGGTCAATTCACTTTCGGAAAGGTCAAATGCGTGCAATTCCGCCCGGACAGAGGCGCCGCCGCCGTGCAAACGATCTGTTTGAGGGCTTTGGGGCGGCACGGACGGACAATGAGCGAAAACTGTGAAGGTGTGATGCGGCAGCCATAGTTTCGGCTTGCACAGCATCTCATCTCCCGGCAAAGTGAAGCCATGGCATTTCACGAGACACTCGCCTTTGGCCATGGGCCGAACGCCGTTGTCCCGACAGTGACCAGTTTCAACAAGTCTGAGCTGAACATCGTGCTGGCCACCTATGGCCGCATGGTCGCCGCTGGAGACTGGCGCGATTACGGGATTTCACATCTCAAACATGTCGCTGTGTTTTCAGTTTTCAGACACACTGCCGAGCACCCCATCTACCGCATTGTGAAACAGCCCCGGCTCAGCGATCAGCAGGCAAAATACCAGATTGTCGGCATGGAAGGCCGGATTTTCCGCCGCGGAAACGACCTCGGACAGGTCATGCGGTTCTTTGAGGCGAAATTGCTGCATGTTGTGACCTGAGGCCGGATCGGCGGCCTGCCGCCGGAGGGACACCGGTTCATTTTTCAGTAGTGCCACAACTTGTTGATATATATTCATTTATAAGAACAAATCGTTCGGCCAGAATGCGTGCCGTCATCAATCCGAATGCGGATTTTTTCAAACCGGCGGCCGCAGCGGGCGGGTGGTGGCGCGAGCAGAGAATGTTCGGAGTGTTCACTCGACAGACAGTCTCTCCAAATCGAGTGCGTCGCTTTCGATATAGTCGCGTGCAGTGATGTCATCGAGGCGACACGCGACTGAAGTTACAATCTGGAAACGGCCGGACCGGTCCAGCAGCTGGACCCAATGCTCCACTTGGTTGGACCAGTCAGTTTCGCTGTCTTTGGGATCACGGTCCTTGATGAACCAGAACGTCAATTTCACGTCGTCGGCGTCCCATAACGTCGCTGCCCGAACCCGAATTTCACGGAGCGCCCGCAAGTGGCCCCCTTCGGCGCTCGCTCGATTGTGCTTTTCTGTCAGCCGGCGCCGCAAGCGGACCGCCGCGCTAACGAAATCGTCCGGAAACGCGAATCTCGACCGCTTTCGCGCGAGTGCGCGTGCAAATTCCCGGGCCTCTGCGTCCGTGCGCCAGCCGGGGATCCTCGACCACTTTGAGAGCACAGCCTTATCAACGGTCATGATCATGATACGGTCGAGATCGGCAACGAGATTGTCTTTTGCCGCGGCAGGTATGTAAGCAAGGGACGGTCTTTTTTGACGACGTACCTGTTCCACGAGATCGGCGTCCAACTCCACCAGAGGCGCAACTTCGATATAGGGCCGTTCCAGGCACGACCGGACGATATCACAGGTCTGAGTCAACACGACAAAGCCGGCCACCTCTTCGACAACCGGCGCTATTCCAGCTGACTGCGTTTCGTCGGTCCCTTCGGCAGTCGCCTCCACGGACGCCGGGCTTTGCGGTTGGGAGAGATCGGCAAGATGCAAGAATTCCAGACCGGAGTCGCGCGACACATCGCCCTGACGCCAGTGGCGGAGTTTTTTGTCAACCGGGTCCGCCTGCTCTAACGCTCCCGTCATTTGGCCAGTTACTTCTTCCTCACCGGGCGGACGACACGCGCCTTCCCGACCGCAATATCCGGTCGGTCTCTTCTATCGCGTTGAGCAGTAGAATCGGCGGTGTCGGTCGGCGCTTTGCCTGTTCGTCCTCCGAAAGGGCAGTGTGACGACGGTCGGCATTTGTTGACGCTAATCCCGCTGTCTGGCCTTGTACGTCCGCGTAGCGGCGTTCCGCGAGCAGATCGAAGAGCGACAGACCATTGACGGCTGTCAATAGACGGTCGCGCGTCGCGCGCTGGTCTCCTTCGTCAAGACATCGAACCGCATCCAGCGTCCGGCGGATTTCCTGCTCATGCTGCGCGGAGGGCGCCCTGCCATTAGCCCAGTGGTGAACGGTGCGGCGCGAGACGTCGAAGAGCTCGCTCAACAACTCCCATGTCAGGCCTGAACGACGTCTGAGTTCAAGGATAGCTTCCGACGTGGTCTGACCGACCTGAGCATGAATCTTGGTTGACGGGCTGGAAGAAGTTCTGTCCATACGCAGTGCCAATAGAGGGCCGGCAGCCGTTTCGGGGTACCGTAACCTGCTGAATGGGATGACATTCGTATCCCCGCCGACTGCCCGATAGATTGCACCAACCGGGTAGCGGGCGCCTGTCGATGTAGCTAACTCCGCTGCATTGGTCATGGCATTCCCCTATAGAACCTCAGGAATTCGTCGTTCACCATCAGCCGAAATACCGAATAGATGCGCTTTGCGAAAGACTCCGTCATGACGACCAGTTCATCCGACCTGAATGTTGACGCATGCGGTGAGAACATGTCCAAATCCAGCACCCAGCTATGCTGCCCGGTTGGTTGGAGAGCATCGGGATCGTAAGTCGCATTCGGTGGCAGATTGCCCCACCATCCCCGGATCATGCCTTCCGCAGCCTGGAACTGCACTTGGGTCATCGAATGAACGGTCGCTTTGCGAAGCGTGTCACATGAACCCTCTTCGGGTTGCAAGATTCCGAGGACGTTCCCTCGAACAAGATCGCCGATCCTATCGAAGGCCTGACCCTCCAGCCTATCGATGTAACGCAATCCGACACGCTGGGCTTCGGCTGGCCGAATGCAGCTCTCCACGCCGGTGACGACCGTTCCAAGACGGTCGAGGAAGTCTCGGCGAGAATTATAATTCCTAGTCTCGAGCGCGACAAAATCCACGCCGAGCGACACACGCCACGTGGCCGGTTCCGGGCGGTCCGCGAGTCTCCATATGACCGCTTCCGAGATGCTGGTATCCTGGCCAGGCCCTATGTCGATGTTTTTGACTTCATTCCTCTGCAGGTGCGGGTAGTCAGCGCGCAGCGCCTCTTGGAAGTCCGCAACGTTGTCCTCCTTGCGGATCGAAAGGATCGGCGGGAACCGAATCTGCGCTATGACCTGCACAAGAGGCGCTTCCAGCAACGGCACCTCAACCGGAATTTCTGTTTCGAGCGGCGTGGGGTCACCTGTCATCTGCATCCATCTGATTCTCCAGTTTTATTGTGAAATTTTGGGTGAACTGATTTCCTGTGCAATGGTACAGTCAATGTTTGTCGTCGTGGCCACTGGATGCAGGTGGCATGTCACTTTCGATCGACAGTCGAAAGCATCCGAACCGCTATAGAATATCCTCAGAGATGTTCGTGGCGATTCTTCCCGCCGACTCGTGGACAGAATACTGCGCCTGGTGCGCGTATCTCGCGGTGGTCTCGATATCGATGTGTTCCAGCAGCATTTCGAGCATCGGCAGGTCTCGCCGAGCACCAGCACCCTAAACGCAAAGCCGTGTCGAGGATCGTGGATCCTGACATCCTTCAGCTTCGCTGCCTCGCTCACGGTCTGCCAGGCTTTGTGGAGGCCGCTGCACCGCGCCGGCACTCCTCCTCGGATTTCTCTTCCACAGGCCCGAGCGTCGCCCGCTTCAGGCTGGCCGGCCAATCGACTGGACCATGTAACGCTTGCGACCGGTGGCATGGACTCTGACCCCGTCGCCGACGAGGTCGCGGCCCCAGCAGATAGCGCCTTGCTGCCGGGTGCGAGGCCGTCCACAATCCACTTGGTAGGAAGGGTTCGGTCGTGAGGCGGCGCTCTATCTTTCCCGCCTGTGTGACGGTCTTTCCTGACTGACTTCCGGTGTCACCACGGACGGTTTCGCGAATCGTTGCGGGGAATTCTATAGAGCCGGATCAAATCGATCAGAGCCGCTTGAATCCGAGAAACTCCGCTTCCCTGGAATCGGCGATCCGCACGCGCACGCGGTCGATGGGCTCAAGTGCCACTGTCATCGTATGGGCAGTCGCGTGCAGCAAGAGCCGATCCATGCAGACAATGCCCACATGACCGGTCCAGAAGGCCAGGTCTCCCTTGCGGATTTCGGTGTCACTGACTGGGTTTCCAAGCGATTTCAGCTGCATGTCGGAGTCCCTTGGACAGGGCAGGCCAACCGCATGCAGAACGAGTTGGACCAGTCCCGAACAGTCCATGCCCATCGGACCGTTGCCGCCCCACAGATACGGCGCAAAGAGGAATTTCTCGGCTTCCAGGACATAGTCGGCCGGTCTGTTCCGGCAATCGTACACGTGCTGCTGCGGCACAAATCCTGCCCCTGACGCCTCCACAAATCCCCGTTCGGCGGGCCTTGCGGCAATCCGCGCCCCGTAGGGCAGCCAACGCAGCGGCTCCGTCTTCATGTCCGGCTCCGGGTAGGCATGGGTCGATGTGCTGCCAATCCAGTGCGTGCGTTCCGTGCATTCGCCAAGGGCCGCGCATTTCACATAGCCGACATAGCCATCCCGGCCGGACTGGCCGAACGCCCAGCCGGCGGCGCTTTCCAAAACCCTGAACCGGTCGCCGCACAGCAGCTGGCACGAAAGCGCGCCCTCCGGCGACGCATGCAGCCCGGCAACCGCCGCATGGCACTGGCGCCATTCCCCCGCCACATATTTGTCGGCGGCCACCTGCCCTTTGATCTCAGCGGCTGCGACCCTTCCATTGCACGGTGTGACGCGCCAATCCATCACAGGTTGAGCAACGCCGGCAAGGCATCCAGCACTGCCCGCGACGCTTGCCCAACGCCTCCTTTCGGCCGTCCCGGCTCAGCCTTCGGCTGCCAGCAATAGAGATCAAAATGCGCCCAGTTTTGCCCGCAGCCGACAAATCGGCGCAGAAACAGTGCGGCGGTGACTGCCCCGGCAAACCCGCTGCCGGGCGAATTCACAACATCCGCGATATCTGACTTGAGCATGCTGTCATAGCCTCGCCAGAGCGGCATGCGCCACAGCGGATCCCGCGTGCGCCGAGAAGAACATTCGAGACGGTCTGCGAGCGTTTCGCTGTCGGTGAAGAACGGAACAACCTCTGGCCCCAGCGCCACCCGCGCGGCGCCGGTCAAGGTTGCGAAAGTGATCAACAGATCGGGGCCACTTTCCGCAGCAAGATCCAGCGCATCGGCCAAGACCAGCCGCCCTTCGGCATCAGTGTTTGTCACTTCGACGGTTCGTCCGGACCGCGCTGTCAACACATCGCCGGGCCGCATCGCATTGCCCGCAATTGCGTTTTCCGCCACGGGGATCAACAGGCGAAGACGCAGATTCAGCCGCAGCCGCAAGATCATGTCCGCGAGCCCGGCGGCAACGGCGGCTCCGCCCATATCTTTCTTCATCAAGGCCATCGACCTTCCCGGTTTGATATTCAAACCGCCGGTGTCGAAACAGATTCCCTTGCCGATCAATGTTACCAAGGGGCCGGTGGAACCCCATTGCAGGTCGAGAAGCCGCGGCTCCGCCGCGGCGGCGCAGCCGACGGCATGAATCAGCGGAAACCCGTGTTTCAGCTCCTCGCCGCAAACCGATGCAACCGCCGCGCTGTGACGCTCGGCCAGCTGTCTCACTTCATCTTCCAGCTGATCCGGGCCCAGATCAGACGCCGGCGTGTTGATAAGATCGCGTGTGAGGAACTCACCGGCGCCGATTGCCAGCAGCCGTTCCCGATCGCAGCCCGGCGGCGGAACCAGCCGCGCCCTGCAGCCGGCCGCCGGCGTAAAACGGTCGAAACTGTATTGCGCGAACAGCGACGCGAGAGCCGCTTCATCCAACTCGTCAGATGTCAGTTCACCCTGCAGACGGTAGTTTCCAGCCGGCAGCTGGCGCAAGGTTTCCGCCAGCCGGAACCGCTTACATTCCGTCTCGCCCACACCCGGCCACCCGACAAGCGCCTCTGCCAGTTCTCCGGTTTCATCCGGCACCAGCAGAATCTGGCCTGGCCTGCCCTCGAATCCGCAGGCGCTGATCCATTTCCTGGCAAAGGGAGAGCCGTGCGCAGTCCAGTCTTGCCGGGCGCCTCCCCGAATCAGCCGCAGCGGGACGGCAGGACTGTCTTCAGGAGCGAATTCAGGAAACGATGGCACTGCGCTGCGCCCGGTGTCCGATCGGCGGTCAGCCGCGCCGCAGAACCCTGCGGCCGAGAAGCTCGGCGATCTGCACAGCGTTCAAGGCCGCCCCCTTCCGCAGGTTGTCGGACACGCACCAAAAGTTGATTCCGTTGGCGATCGTGGGATCCGGGCGGATCCGGCTGACATAGGTGGCATACTCACCCACGCAGTCTTTCGGAGTCATGTATCCGCCGTCTTCACGCTCATCGATAACCATGAGTCCGGGAGCCTGCCGCAGGATTTCCCGCGCTTCCGCGGCATCCAGCGGCCGTTCAAATTCGACATTGACAGCCTCGGAATGGCCTACAAACACCGGCACGCGGACACAGGTAGCCGTGACCTCGATCGACGCATCGATGATCCGCTTGGTTTCCGCCGCCATCTTCCACTCTTCCCGGGTGGAGCCGTCCTCCAAAAAACTGTCGATGTGCGGTATGACATTGAAGGCAATCCGCGTCGGATAGACCTTTGCCTCCACCTCTTCACCCGGTGTGTAGATGGAACGGGTCTGTTCCCACAGCTCTTCCATCGCCGCTTTTCCAGAACCGGAAACCGACTGGTAGGTGGACACGACCACCCTGCGAATCTGAGCGCGGGCGTGCAGCGGCGCCAGCGCCACCACCATTTGCGCAGTCGAACAGTTGGGGTTGGCGATGATGTTCCGGTTGCGGACCAGTTCAACAGCTTCCGGATTCACCTCCGGCACGATCAGCGGAATGTCCGGCTCGTAGCGGTAGAGCGACGAATTGTCGATGACAGTGCAGCCTTCGTCGACGGCAATCGGCGCATATTTTGCGGCCGGTCCGGATCCGGCGGCAAACAGCGCAATGTCCCAGCCGCCAAAGTCGAACTCAGCGAGATCGTCAACCTCCACAAGCCGACGGCCAAAATCTACCTCGGCGCCGAGCGAACGGCTGGAAGCCAGGGCCGCGATTTCATCGACCGGAAACTGCCGCTCTGCCAGTATATTCAACATTTCGCGCCCGACATTGCCGGTGGCCCCGACAACTGCGACTCTGTATCCCATAATCAGTCCATCATTTGCTGACCGGTCCGGCTGTAACCGAAACCCGGCAGTCTTGAAAAGATTCAATTGCGTCACGACGGCAGACAGGCCGGCCGCGGCGGCTCACCTGCGCCAATCCTGGTTCCGGTTGTCCGCCAATCCCCCCGGCGGCGCGCGCGGGTTCAGAAATAGTCGAGCACAAGGGCCCGCGTCGGCTCCGGCAACGCGGACACTGTGAGATCAGCTTCGCAGTCAGAGGCGAAGTCAACCTTTTCATCGGGAAAGTGTTTCAAAAACTCGGAGATAAAAAACATGTTCTGCAGCTTGAAGCGAAGCGTCCGAAAATGCATCGGTATCAGCAAGTTCGGCTTGACCGACGCGACAACGCGCATCAGTTCTTCCAGTGAAATCACCGGAAAGCCTCCGGCATGGCCGAGCAGCACATGGACTCCGTCAAAGAAATCCAGCTGCGCCTCGGTGAACGGTGTGCCGATATCTCCCATATGACCGATTTCAATTCCGTCCATCGCAAATCGGTACATGGCGTTTTGATCGGGATGGCCGCTTGGATGGTCGATGTGTTCCATTGCTTCGATGGCCCGGAAGTGAACCCCGCCGGCCTCCACGCCGCCGCCACCTTGCGCAACCAAAAGTGCGTCCACGACTTTCGCCCCTTTCCGTTTCGGCACAAGATGATCGTTGTCGTGAAAGTCATCGCTGCTGCTCGACTTGATGACAATGTCGGCGGCATCGGGAAACGGTTTGTAACCCGCTTTCTCCGGATCGTAGGGATCTGTCACGATGCGCCGGCCGGTTGAATCCTCAACAGCAAAACTCGCTTGACCGTACCATTTGATCTTCATCTTTCACCATTCCCGATTATCGTATGCGCTGTGCGCCCAACGCCAAGCAGGCCCGTCAAATCCTGGCCTTGGACAGAGGAAACCCATCTTGGGCGGCAGCGGCCGCACATGAATGCCTTGCCATGGATGCGCCGCAGAATTCAAATAGAATCAGAAACCCGCAGGACTCCCGGATCCCAATGACGCACAGCAAGGGAATTCTGCGATGGCCGCGTTCCTGTTTGTTCACGGCGCGCGGCATGGAGGCTGGGCGCCGCAGAGCAGTGAATGCTGCATCGCCGCCATTGCGACAAGCGCGGTGAAGCTGAGGCGGCGGCTGAGGCGGCGCGGGCATGTATGCCGTTCGCCTGCGCACGCCGTTCCCGCACGCTGGCTCCGGGCCGGTTGCCGCTCCTGTCCTCTACCGCAAACCGATCCCGGATGCGCGAATGATCTCCGCCGTATGACGGCTTGCAGCGGCGCTGGAAGTTTTCCGATTTCAAGCTGCGGATGGCGGGCAATTCGGCGAACGCCGGTGTGCCGGCGAAATGAGGGAGCCTGTCTTGGAGGTCCGGGTCAATTCAGGCAAAAATCGCCGTGGAATTCCTTGCGCCAGTTTTCGCTGTCACCGGTCTCACGGATCAGCTCTTTGTACCGGGGTATGATGATGCCGCGGCACCCGCGGAACTCGATCAGACCGTCCCGGCGGAATTCCGTGAAGCGGCGGCTGACGGTTTCGACTGTCAGGCCAAGAAAGTCAGCGATTGCTTCCCGGGTCAGCGGCATCTCGAATTCCGTCGGATCGCAGATCCGCGACCGCCGCAGCCGCGCTTCGTGCTGCACGAGCAGGGCGATGAGGCATGCCAGCTTTTCCCTTGCCGTCGAGCGGCCGAGGACCAGCATCCAGATCCGGGCAGCATCCAGCTCATCCAGCGTCATCTCAAGCATGCGCCGGCTGACCGCCGGGCTGGTGGACAGAATATCCTCGAATTCGCTGGCCCGAAACTGACACATCTCGACTTCGGACGCGGCAATGACATCGAATTTTGATCTTGCCCCTCCCGGACGGCCAATGGCATTCGGATAGACTTGCCGTTCCAGGCGCGGTTTTTTGCGGCCTGCAAGGCGTTGATATGACGAGATTTTCGCCGCGGGAATATTTTTTGCACCGCCCCCCTTGACATGCGCCCGGCGATCTGCATCCTGTGGTCATGCAGATTCGGGAATCACCCATGGACCAGCGAATCATCGACCTCAAGTCGACCACCTTTTCGGGCCGCCGCCTGAACCGGCGGCAGATCGCCGACATCCAGAAGACCGTCGGGATGCTCCCGAACGACAGCCGCAGCGAACTCGCGAAGACCATCTGCGAGCATCTCGGATGGAATACGGCGAAGGGGGCCTACAGGGTCGGGGCCTGCCTCGGGATGCTGGAGACGCTGGAGAGCCACGGCATCCTCAGTCTGCCGCCGAAGCGGGAGGACAGCGTCCGCGACATGAAGGCCGTCGACGCGCCGGCCTGGACCTCCGCCTCCGACCCGCAGCCGGAGATCGCGGCGCCGCTGTCCGAGCTGCGTCCGCTCCGCGTCGAGCCGGTCACCGACACCGAAGGACGGCAGCTGTGGAACGCCTTCGTCGACCGCCACCACTATCTCGGCCACAGGCGTCCCTTCGGGGCGCATATCCGCTGCTTCGTCACCGACAAAGAGGGGCGCAGGCTGGGGTGCCTGCTGTTCGATGCGGTGACGAAGCGGCTCCCGTGCCGTGACCGCTGGATCGGATGGACGGACCGGACACGCGACCGCAGGCGGCGCCTGATGGTGGTCAACTCCCGCTTTCTGGTGTTTCCATGGGTGCGGTCGAAGAACCTGGCCTCCTCGGCGCTGGCCATGGCGACGCGCCGTCTCGCGGACGACTGGGAGCGCATCCACGGGCACCGGCCGGTCCTCTGCGAGACCTTCATCGACGAGACCCGGTTCAGGGCCTCGTGTTACCGCGCCGCCAACTGGAAGCGCATCGGGGAGACCGCCGGCAGGGGAAAGACGCGCAAGGGTGTCTATGTGATGCCGCTCTGCGCGGGCGCCCGCGAGATCCTGCGCGGCGCGCGAGGACGCGCGCTGGCAGAAGCGCCGCCGCGTGTTCGACAGCCTGCTGATCATGCTGTTCGTGTTCCGCCTCGTCGCCGCGCC
>CBDCSZ010000007.1:0-4645 GCA_965221935.1 Paracoccaceae bacterium | reverse complement strand
AGTGCTTGAAATCAAAATATATATTAAAAACAAATACTTAAGATTCAAACTCTAAGGGCCAGGGTCACGAATTGGCGGTCGACGTCCCCTGGAAACCGCTGGGTCCGAAATCAAGCGAGGATCTTCAGGCCCGCTTTGATGCGACATACCGGGAGGCTTTCGGCCGCAATGTCGGCGGCATCGCGTCCGGCGAGGTCGTGTCGTGGAGCCTTTCGGTCTCCGGTCCCCGATATCCCGACACCTCGAGGCAGAACCAGCTATTCCCGCCGTCGGCGAAAGGCGCCTTTCAAGACCGGGAACGGAAGCATCGCCCGGTGTTCGATGCCCGGCAGAGCGGCTTCAAACCCGTGCCGGTCGCCGACCGCTCGTCTTTGGGCCCGGGCGTGACCGTCGCCGGACCCGCGATCATAGTCGAACCTCAGACATCCGTCGTCGTGTCCGAGGAGTTTGACGCCCAGGTGCTTGCGACGAATGACATAGAGCTTCGTCTGCGGGCGCCCGCAGACGTTGGGAAAGACCAATGAATGATCACGACCAGATTGGCAGGCAGCTGGTTTGGCACCGCCTGATTTCCGCGATCGAGGAACAGGCGCAAACAGTGATCCGCACGGCCTTCAGTCAGTCCGTCCGCGAATGCGGCGATCTCTCGGCGGGCTTGTTTAACCGCCGCGGCGAAATGGTCGCCCAGGCCATTACCGCCGGCACTCCGGGCCACGTCAATTCGATGGCGATTTGCGTCAAGCATTTTCTCCGAAAGTTCCCGGTTGACAGCATGCGCCCCGGCGATGTCTTTTGCACGAATGATCCGTGGCTCTCGGTTGGACACTATCATGACGTGACCGTTGTGACCCCAGCGTTCCGTGAGGGACGCGCAGTCGGTCTGCTGGCCAACACATGCCATATTGTCGACATGGGCGGCCGGGGTTTGGGACCTGACTCGCGCCAGGTCTATGAAGAGGGAATCAACATCCCGATCATGCACCTCGCGCGCGAAGGGGCCGTGAACGAGGATCTCATGGAGATCCTCCGCACCAACGTGCGGAATTCCTCCGACATGGAGGGCGACTTTTACGCCATGATAAACAGCAACGATGACGGCGCCCGGCGGTTCGTCGCCATCCTCGAGGAGTTCGGATTGGACGATATCGAGGAGACAGGCGACTACATCATCAGCCAGTCTCGTGACAGCATTCGGCGCACCATCGGGAAACTGCCGGATGGCGAATACCATCACGAAACAGAGCTGGACGGATTCGACGCGCCGATTAGGATCAAGGCGCGCCTGACTGTAAAGGGAAACGAGCTTGGCGTGGACTACACTGGATCTTCGCCAGCCAGTTCTTTCGGAATTAACGTCGTATCAAATTTCTGCACCGCCTACACCGTGTTCGGGGTGAACTGCATCATTGGTCCGAACGTTCCCTGCAACGCCGGTTCAATTGACGTCGTCAAAGTCACCGCGCCGGAAGGCTGTATCCTGAACGCCAAACGTCCGATGCCCGTATCCGCCCGGCACGTCATCGGCCAGAAGCTCCCGGATGTGATCTTCGGCTGCCTAGCTCAGGCCGTGCCCGACAGAGTGCCGGCAGAAGGTGCGGGATCGATGTGGAATCCCATGTTCCGGGGAGGACCGACAGCGGTCGATACGGCTGATGCGGCGGGGATTCCGGACCTCGGCCCTGATTTCGACGTCATCCTGTTCAACACCGGAGGGACCGGCGGTCGACCGACCATGGACGGATTGACAACCACGGCATTCCCGAGCGGAGTGCAGTCGCCGCCGGTGGAAGCCGTTGAGGCCACTTTTCCGTTGATTGTGTGGCGCAAAGAGATCCGCGACGGCTCTGGCGGAGCGGGCCGGTATCGGGGCGGCCTAGGCCAGGTTCTCGAGATCGGCGGCGTGAAGGACAGACCGCTTTCGATCGCTGCAATGTTCGACAGAACCTGGCGGGCTCCTGAGGGACGCCACGGCGGCATGGACGGGACGCCGGGGAAGGTCAGCCTGGCTTCGGGAAAGACTCTCAGAAGCAAAGGAAGGCAGTCGATACCCCAGGGTGATCGAATCGTTCTGGAACTCCCGGGAGGCGGAGGTTACGGTCCACCCGGCGCGCGGGAAGCCGAAAAGGTCCGTGAGGATGTCGCCGACGATCTGATCACGCGCGAGGCGGCAAAGTCGGACTATGGCGTGGTCCTTACGGAGAACCTCGAGATCGACACCAAGGCAACATCCTTGCGGCGCCGGCAGTGACGGACGCCGTGAAGCCCTTTCTCTACCTCGACAACTGGCATAAACTCCAAGCCGAGACGAGGTTCGACAGATTCCTGCGCGCTTCTGGACTTCCACTCGAAACGGTTCGAACGAATCACTCTCGCCAGCCGCGGCACTTCGACTATTGCGGAGTCTATGTCAGCCCGAGCTTTGATGCCGCCTATGACGATCATTCATGGGTTATCGAGCAACACGAACTGCTGCGCGGGATGGCCGACCGCCAGGTTCCCATTCTGGGCCTTTGCTTCGGAAGCCAGATTTTGGCTTCAGCTCTCCTTGGCCGCGGCATGGTCAGGGTGCGCGGCAGCCGCGAAGCCGGCTGGGGCCGCATCAGTCTGACGCCGGCAGCCGGCGACGACCCGCTGGCGCGGGAATTGCCAACGACGATCCCGGTATTCCACTGGCACGGCGACGAAGTGCTGGCGCGGCATCCTGACATCTTCGTCTTGGCGGTAAGCGATGACTGCCCCAACCAGATTTGGCGTTGGGCGCACGGCCCGGTTTGGGGCGTCCAGCCGCATCTTGAAATGTGCGGAGACGGAGTGATGGCCTGGTTCAGGGACAACCGGGCAGTATTTGAACGGGCCGGCATGACACGGTCCAGCCTGGCGCCGGGCGCGGACCACAGCAATGTCGGCTTTGAGTTTCTGAAGAACTTCGCAAAATTTGTCATGAATCGCGTGCGATCGTGAACTGTGAAGTGACGGCTGCCGGACGGCCCCGGCCTTCAGGCTGGCCGCCGCCGAACCGCCCAACCATGTTGCCATGTGACTGACAGGATGATTCTGCTGAAAACTCCAGCCAGACCTGGCTGAAGCCGCAGCTCAAGCCAGGTAGAGTCGGGGGGAGGCGCGCCGGGCTGTAGACCGAGGGAGTTGCCGTTGTCCGGCGGCTTTCGCCCTGCGCCGGTGCCTCATTCTCGGTCATGGCCTGCGTTTCCTCACCCCCGCTCATCAAACCGGACGTGCGGATCTCCCGCATCCGGCTTTCCGACGGGATCATACTTCCGCATGTGGCACAGTCTGGAGTTTCCGAACACTGTGTGGCCCTGATAGGCTCTCGCCAGTGGCCATGCCCTGCCCCCTTTCTGTGCCGTTCCCGAAGTCAGGCCCCTTTCCTCGGCCGGCGTTACCCGGCGTCCTCAGTCGTACGGGCCTGTCCGCCACCCTGCCGGCCCGGACTGGTCCTCGCGGATTTCCGGTTGGCGTCCACCCGCCACCGACAGGGTTTCCCGTGTTGCCACGCTTTCCATCTTCCGCGCATGCCGACGCCACTACCCCGGCGGAAGCGGACCGGTGCGTCTGTCGCTTGCTTCCCGGCCCGCCGTCGGCCTTCCCCTTACTTCAGGAGGGTCGGCTTCCGCGTCTTTCTTTCGAGGCCTGCTCAGCGTTCACTCGCGTTCCGGCCTGCGCAGTCGCTGAGCCGCCCAAGGCGGCCCTTCTGCACCAGAGTGCTTCAGTCTACATCGTTACCTCCGTAAACCGCTCTGGCTGCTACCAGCCGAAGCGACAATTGCTGAGTGGGTTTCGCACCCACAAGGAAAACGCGCCTTTCCACGGCGCACTGAAGTTCCGTCTAACCTGCGAGGCTTGATGAAGATATTGCCTGCAGATTGGCCAGGCAGTCCATTGTGTCTGTCCGGGGGTTGGGATGCCCGGCCTCCGCGGATTGGCCGGTTTTCGCGGCGCCCGCACAACATTGCAGCGCGCCAGGCAGCGGGCGGCAGCCGCTGTCTCGCCGTCAGTTGCTGACCGGGCGCCTATAGGCTGCCGCAGGCGTTCAATGTTTCGCTCCACAGCCAGCGCTCCGCCCGCGCTGTCCGGCGGGCGGCGAATTGACATTCCGTCGAAACCTGCAAGATACTTTTTGACGCACCAATTCTAACTGGTTCAATGAGGAGTGATTCTATGTCCATTTTTCGGAAATGGCTTGGCGCCGCCGCCCTTGCGCTCGGTGCGCTTGCGATGACGTCTGCGGCAGGTCTGGCGCAGTCAACTTGGGAAAAAATTCATACCACCGGCAAATTGAGAATGGGAGTCACGCAGGCACCGCCATGGTATTCGAAAAATCCGGCGACCGGCGAATGGGACAGCGGCCTGATTGTTTCAGTCGGGCAGGCAATGGCGGACGAGCTCGGTGTGGAACTTGAAATGCACGAAGTCACATGGGCGACGTCAATCGCGGCGCTGCAGGCGGACAAGATTGACATGATGTTTCTCGATCCGACACCGAAACGCGCGATTGTGGTCGACTACCCGTTTCAGCCGCTGCTCTACATCTCGCTGGCGGTGCTGGCGCGGGACGATCTTGAGGTTGAAGCGTGGGCAGATCTTGACAATCCGGATGTGAGCGTCGCGGTGCCGCAGGCCTCAAGCA
>CBDCSZ010000006.1:0-39737 GCA_965221935.1 Paracoccaceae bacterium | reverse complement strand
TCTCGCCGAAATACGCAGCGAACTCAGCGTGCGGCTGCATGGCTCGGTCGTCGTCAGTCACACCGGGTTTGACCGCATTGCGTTTGACCGCGCCATGGCCAAAAACCGCCTCGAGCAGCTCCAGGTCACATGGCTTGACAGCGCGAAGATCGCCCGCCGCGCCTGGCCCGACAGATACGCCCGGCGCGGCTATGGCTTGAAGTCCGTTGCACAGGATCTGGGCATCCCGTTCCGGCATCACGACGCGCTTGAGGATGCCAGGGCGGCGGCTGAAATCGTCATTCACGCGTGTGCCGCGACAGGTCTTGACATTGACGGCTGGCTGCACCGGGCAGACCGGCCGATCAATGAGCGGCCGGTTCGTCGAAAACGGGGTGCGCCGGTCAGACGCGCCGGGCGCAGCGAAGGACCGCTGCGCGGAGAAACCGTCCTGTTTTCAGGCCGGCTAGGCATCCTGCGCAGCCTGGCGGCCCGCCTGGCGGCGGAAGCGGGCTGCAATGTGGCGCCCGGCGTCAGCCGAGATGTCACGATGCTTGTTCTCGGCGGGCAGGAAGAGCGGCCCTTGAATGAACGCGCGAAGAGCGGGAAACACAGAATGGTGGAAGCGCTGATCGCAAATGGGGCACACATCCGGATTGCCACTGAAGCCGAGTTCTTTGAATTCCTGGGAATCGATCGGGACAGCGTTCTGCGCAGCTGAAATTGCCGCTGCGGCGGTTGTTCAGGCTCCAACCCTGCCGGCCCGCACATCGAAAACGCAACTGACCACAAAACAACGGCGCGCAGGGCCAGCCACATAACGTTCTGAGCGGGCCCGTCATTCCCGTTTTGCTGTCGCCTGGTTCTCCGGCTGCAAAACAGCGTCAACGCGGGATTTCTGAAGTTTCACCTGATGGACAGAGGTTCGCCCGGCTGGAGCACGAATCCGTTCCGGCGGCGAAGAGTCCGAGGAAATTCCGCATGCAGACTGACAGCAGTTCCACCCGGCGCGGAGGGAGCCGTTCGCGCTATATCGGCGATGTCGTGTTGAATGTTGAGTCCTACGCCGACACGGCGCCGGGCGACCATTGCTATCCCGGCCTGATCAAGGGACGGGCGATGGGAGGTCTGCTGGACGGCAGAACCGTAGAGGTCGCCATTCGAAAGACGCCGACAAATCATCGCGCGCCGCGTGTCACCGATCTTCAGGATGAGACAAAGCTCTCTTTTACCAGCGTCGGCGGATATCTTGCCCTGGAAGGCGTGCGTTCCGAAAACGGGTCGATGACGGCGCAGTGGCTGAACCGGATGGGCGGGCCGGAAGCGGAAATCCGGTCCGGAATGCCAATGCGGATTTCCCCCGCTTACGACAGGGAGGGCAACACGCGGCGGTTCAAAGTGAATGGCGCAACAATCTACAGCGCGCAGATTCTGCATCTGGCCGAGAGTTCGACGGCGGATTCGATGCAGTCTCTCAAAGAATCTCTCACCGCGGCACTGGAATCACACGGTTCCGCAATGATCGCGCTTGCCCCCAACGACCGGCCAGCCGACGCGCCGACGCAGCGCAAGACCCTGATGGCGTTCCCCGGCTGGCGGAACCAGGCGCGCGTCGGGGCGGAGGAAACCGCCGACACATTTCTCTCCCGGCACGGCAATGAAACACTGAACAGCCACCTTGAAAGCGGCGGCGCGGCCGACGTCATTCCGATGGAAACCGTCCGCCTTGGCTCAAGGGTCTGCGAGTCAATTGACGCCGGCGCAAAATTCGCCGTTCCGGTTGCCAGATACATGACCGGCGGTCTTGCCGCACGGGTCGAATCCGCACTGCGGAAAATCGACCCGGTGCGCGCCGCCAGGCTGGAGAGCGCTTTCCTGGCGCGGGCGCATCCAAACGTCAAAGAAGCGTTTTCGGCAAAGGGATGGAAGGGGGTCTGGAATTCGGATGTTGAGCGGTTCTTCAACAGCGCCGGATACGAGCTGCCGAAAGTCACGCGATTTGGATTTGCCATTTCGACCGCTTTCCTGCGCCCCTACGCCGATGGCGGCGGAGAAAGGTTTTTGGCCAAATCACGCGCCCTCACGGCGGCGCTGCCGGTCAATGCTGTGCCGACACCATCCGATCCGGAGGCCAATATGCGCTACCATGACGAAATTCTCGAAACCGTGTCGCGGTTCGCGGAATCGCTGCCGGAAAGCCCGTCCGCCGAACGGGTCAAGAACGCAGCGAAGGCGCGGCGGGACGCTTCCAATCCCAGTCAATCCGGTGTAGAGGCCCAGCCTGACCCCGGCAAAGCTGCTGCGGGCGCCTTCACCGGCGACAGAACGCAGCGGGAAGAGCCGGCGGAGAATGATCTTATGGATTTCTGACGCCGGGTTGATCCCGCACCGGCGGCCCCGAACACGGAGGTCGCGCCGACCCGGCGTTTCCTTAGGGGAGGCAGGGTTTGGCGAACACAACACGGCCCAGGAGCAAGACTGTCAAGTGGGTGTGGTTTTCTGACGGCAGCGCAATGCTCCAGCGGGAGATTTTTCCAAGCGGCTCGAAAGGGCTGATGCTGCACCGCGCAGACACCGAAGAAGGGAAGCGAATAAGAGCCCGCGCGGTCGAAACCGGGTTAAAGGAAATCGCCAACTACAGGGCGGTTGCGTGCAAACCGCCTTCACCCAGCTATTTTCGGGCCGACAGGCTCGCGGCGCAGCCGTCAACGCCAGCGCCGGCAGGTCATCGCCGCCGCGCCGTCTGTCAAAACCGCGCAGTGTTGTACCTGCTATTGATGAGTATGTCTCTTTACGGTCACGATTTGTTGTGCCATTCAGCCGCTTGCGTGCCGGGAGCCTGCGACAGATGACCGGAAGTCGTATGATAGACGAACCGGCCGCGCTCATGCGCCGGGAACACAGCACAGGAACACCGGCGGCGGAGCCGATACTGGGAGCGTTCGCCTTCTGGGCGGATCGTGCTGCGGGGTCATCAAGGACCTGAAGCGGATGGACAGACTGAGTCCGAAACCGGAAACAGAGGAGAAATCGCAATGACCTGCGCCGGACCGCCGGAAGACAAACAGCCGGAAGAGGTCCTCGCGACCGCCAGGGGCAGCCTGCGGGAAGCTCTCGAAGCGTTTCCGGCGCTGCGGTCGGAAGCCGCCAGATTCCAGGGCCTGAAAACTCTCTCCGATGTCGAAAAAGCCTGTGATGCCGTCCTGCCGAAGATCAACATGATAGCGAAATACGCTATTCTGACCGAGTACATGCGAATTGTGAACGCGGCTGCGATGTTCGGCGGGCGGCGGGCCGACCTTGCCCACATCCACGAATACTGGAGCAGCTACGGCGCCAGACTGGTTCCGCGGCGATTCCAGGAAGGCGCCACCTGTGCGCCGCCCGCCGCGGCGGGCGCGCCTCAAGATTCCTGGCCGGCATCCGGCGGACGGACGGAGGCGCTTGACCGAACCCGCGGGATCGTGGCGGCGCGCGGCATCAACGCTGGCGATTTCGCTGACGCCGATTTTGCCGTTGTGGGCGGTGCGGCGGCTGCCGCGCGGAGGGGCGGCCCCTGTGTCCCCCCGCTGCCCGGCGGTCTGATCGGCGGCCGCTTCCGCTGCGCGGCGGAGGATCGGGCGGCCCGGCAGGCGCGCCTCGGGGTCACGGTCAGGTACGAGGACATAGGCGAGCGGCTGATGGAGCTCAGGAAAATCGCCTGGGACTTCTACGGCGCCACGGCCCTCTGGTCGGTGCCGGTGGACGCGACCTACGGGGCCATGTCCGCAGTGGCTGACGGCCTGCGCAGCGGCGGCGACCTCAAAGCGGCCTTTCTGGCGGCGGAGATCCTCAGGGAGATCAAGGCGAGAACCAGCCGTGCCGCTTGATGACTTCCAGAAGGCCGTCACGGCCGTCGTCAGCCGCAACCGCGGCGACAGGAGTCCTTTCGCCGGCGGCGCGGTAATCCAGCAGCACGGTTTCCGTTTGAGCGAAGACCAAGACATCTTCACGGACGACGGCGACCGCCTCGACGGGCTGGTGGCGGCCGACCGGGCGGCGCTGGAGGCTGAAGGCTACACGGTCCGGGAAACGCGCAGCTATTCGGGTTTCCGGGAGTGCGCTGTCATGAAGCCGATGGTAGGAACCACTGTTCTGCAGTGGACGGCGGCCCTTGGCCGCGAATTCTACGCGCCGGTTCCCGACCCGCTGTTCGGCCGCCGACTGCACTTCGCCGACCTTGCGGCCAACAAGGCGCTTGCGGCCGCCGGCCGGATGAAGAAACGCGATTTTGTGGATCTGTGGATGCTGGACCGCCATGTCATGCCGCTCTGGCGGATTGCCTGCGCCGCGCCGGGCAAGGACGCGGGTCTGAATCCATTTTCGCTGATCGAGGACGCCGCGCTCAACTGGAGCGCGGCTATGAGAAATGACGGCCCGGCCGGCCGGCCTAAGCTGACAACCGATATCTCTCTTGCGGAGGTCGGCGCCGGTCTGCGGCGGGCGATGCGCGAGGCGAGGCTGATCCTCGCGGAACTCGGCCCGGAATGCTATGGCCGTCTGCAGGTTGACGGTTCCGGACAGCCTCTGCGCGGGCGGGAACCCGTGGCAGGCGGAGCCTGGAAGCCGCCCATGCCGGGCGGGGCCCTGCCGGCTTTCGCCGGCATGGACAGCGAGATGATCGCCGGGCTGATCGCCGAGCACGGGCTGGAGGGGAGCCGACACACCGGCCTCGCGGCAGAGGCGGACATGGACAAACCGGACCCGGACCGCGGTCCGGACTTCAGCATGTGAGGGTGAGCTGACTCCTGATGTCGCGCGGCCGCATCGTCGTGATCCTCCCGAGCCTCCGTCGACCAGCGGCTGTTGCATCGGGCATTCAGATTCGCTCGGACAGCCGCGCCTTCCGGCTGGCATTGGGCACAAGCTGCGTATGAGGGCTGTCCATCGGCGGCCACCGGCGCGAAATTCGCTGTGCCGGTCACCAAACGCATGACCGGCGGACTTGCCGCCCGGAGCGAATCCGCACTGCGGAAAATCGGGCCAGCGCACACTGCCGGGCTGGAGAGCGCACTTCTGGCGCGGGCGCATCCGAACACCAAAGAGTCGTTCTCGGCCAAGGGATGGAAGGGGTCTGGGACGTCGATGTCGAACAGTTTTCAGCAGCGCCGGCTACGAATTGCCGAATCCGCCGTGCGGGTCAAAAATGCGATGAGGGCGCGGCAGGACACTTCCAATCCCGCGCAATCCGGTGTAGATCCCCAGCCTGACCCCGGCGAAGCTGCTGCGGGCGCCTTCACCGGCGACACAACGCAGCGGGATGAGCCGGCGGAGAACGATCTTATGGAATTCTGACGCCGGGTCTATCCCGCATCAGCGGCCCCGAACACGGAGGTCGCGCCGACCCGGCGTATCCTTAGGGGAGGCAGGGTTTGGCGAATACAAGACGGCCCAGAAGCAAGACAGTTAAGTGGGTCTGGTTTCCTGACGGAAGCGCAATGCTGCAGCGGGCGATTTTTCCAAGCGGCTCGAAAGGGCTGATGCTGCACCCCGCAGACACCGAAGAAGGGAAGCGAATAAGAGCCCGCGCGATCGAAACCGGGTTCAAAGAAATCCCCGGCTACACGGCGGTGGCATACAAACCGCCATCGCCCAGCTATTTTCGGGCTGACAGGCTCGCTTCGCTGTTCGGCGGCGAAACCGTCGATATTCCGCGCGACGAGCTGGAAACCTATCCGCTGACAATCGATTACACCCGGCCTGGCTCGGGGAAGGGCGCGGCGCGGGCCGAGACTTCGCCGGCAGCGGGCCACGAGGAAATCGGGCGGAACTTTCGCGGAAACCGGGTCTTTCGGGCGGTCTCCGGCGAGCGTCTTGAACGTGTCGTTGACGGGGAAGGCCGCTCGAAATTCATAAGCGAAACAGAAAGTTCCAACCCGGAAGCGTTTCTCCGCGCCTCCGGCGCGGCGTCATATCCGCAGCTTGCCGCCGGGCTGCTGCAGATGGCGGATCGCGGCGCCATTGGTTCGGATGCCCTCAAATCTGTCGCAAAGGCGGCCTGCGAGCCGTTTGCAGAGTCCGATGACTCGCTTAATCCAGTCGCGGCCGCCAAGGCGCTGCGGGCAGAGCTGCTGCGCCAGATCGTCGGAATTGTTGTTGAGGACAGCGGTTCGCGGGAAAACTACCACCGGGCGATGCGCTGTGCGGAAAACGCCGCCGGCGCCTTGAGGGAGTCGGTGGGCCGCGCCGGCGGGCTGTCCCCGACGGCTGGATTTCTGGTGTTTCTCAGGCGGCTGACGCGGACCGCGGACGAGATGGAATTCACCGGCAATGATGTCCTTGCGACGGCGGCTCCGGCGCTCCGAAGCAAGGGCAAAGCAAAACGCCAGCTGTTTGATCTGACAACAGCCGATGCGGGAGGGGCGGCCGAGCGGGCGGCGAACGCATTGGCGGGCCGCGACAAAGCCGGGAACAGCATCCTGCTCGTGGCGGGCGCCGGTGACAGCGACACGGCCGCCGCCACCCGAAATGCCGTCGGCCGCGTCTATGCGCTGGAAGCGGTGGCGGAAATCTCACAGGAAGTGGTCTTCGGCGCGCATGACGGCGAACCCGTCACCGTGTTCATCGTCGGCGAACGCAGACCGGAGCCGGAAGACAGTCTGCCGCAGGCCGCCACGCGGACATTCCAGGTTGCCGCTCCGGCCGACCTCGATGCGCTGCACACCGAACTTCTTCGCTCGCGCCGCCGCATAGCCGACTGGCACCTCGGTCTTCTGGAGCATGATGTCGCTGAGGATCAGGCGGAAAACGAACGGCAGCGGCCTTATGTGCCGCTGTCACAGGCCACGCCGCCGGTGACAATGATTCCAAAGGCCCTTGAAGGGGCGACGGCCAAAGCCCTGCGCCGCGCCGCCGAGGAGCTGCGGCAGGAAGGCGGTGTCGACCGGTTCGTTGCCAATGCGCTGGGCATGCAGCCCGGACTGCTGGGTTCCGTGCTCACCTCTGAACAGGTGGACGCCATTGCCATGGGCGCGGTCGCGGCGCGGCGCGGCCGCGGCTTTCTGCTGGCCGACCAGACCGGCATCGGAAAGGGCCGCAGCCTTGCGGCGATGGCGCGGCGCCAGCTGAGAAATGGCGGAAATGTGCTCTACTTCACGGAAAACGCGGACATCAACATTCCGGATGTCTGGCGCGACTTTGTGGCCGTCGGCGCCGACGCTGAGGCGCGCCCCTGCATCATGGTGTCGCGATCGGTTCAGCTTGAAGCTCCGAACGCCGTTCGCGAAGGCGGTGAAATCCCGGTTTACCGAACCGAGTCAGCCGCCACCCGCCGCCGCATCTACGAGTCTGGCTTGTGGCCGGAGGGCAGGAATCTGGTGATCACGAACTACTCACAGTTCAATGGGCGTGAATCACCGAGCCGGAACTGGGCGGTTCAAGCGCCGGACGAGAACACGCTGCTGATCCTTGACGAGTCGCACAACGCCATCAACCAAAGGTCGAACACCGGGCGGGCAATCCGATCCATCATCGAATTGGTCGGTCATGCAAACGCCGTGTTTGCCACGGCAACGCCGATGCGGAACCCCACCGGCGCAAATCTATACAAACCGCTGCTGCCCGACGGCGAAGCCGGCCGGCCGGATCACGTCTTGGACAACCTGACTGCGGGCGGGGAAACAGCGCAGGAATGTTTCACCACCATGCTGGCGGAAGACGGCGTGTTCCTGCGGCGCGACCACAACCTGTCCAACATCGAGTTTCAGGTGCGGCTCCCGGACGATTCCGGGATGGCCCGCTACCAGGAGCTGATGAACCGGTTTTCACCGCTGTGCGAACTCATGCTGGACGCGGCTCTCAAAGTCGGACTGCTCATCGGCCGCAGCCAGGAGATGCATTTTCAGCGGATGATTCAGGACGGCGTCGACGAGCGGACCGCCAGAGCCCAAACCAATCTGCTGTACCAGCACTCGGCGGCCGCCGGCGGTCCCCTGGCGCGCCTCGCGCGTCTCACGATCAACGCGGTCAAGGTCGACCAGGTAGTCGAACAGACGCTGAATGAAATTCGGGAAGGGCGAAAGCCGCAGATCACGTTTCATTCAACAAACGCAGGCCTGTTTAACGAGCTGGCCACCGCCGGCGGGCCTGAAACTGAAATTCCGCTGTCGCTTCGGCATCAGATTGAGCGGGTTGCGCGGCGGATTTTTCTGGTCCGGATCGATGACGACGAACGCGACGCCAGAGAATTGGACCCTGAGGTCGCGGAGCTGTCGGTGCGGATCTTCGACAGAATCGCCGCGCTGCCGGATGAGCTTCCGGTGTCGCCTGTCGACGCGGTGATTGAGGCGCTTGAAGGCAACAGCCTCACCGTCGGCGAGGTTTCCGGCCGCTCGCTGGCTTACCGCAGCGGCAGGATCGTCCGGCGTCAGGGGGCGGACCGCAAGGACACAGTCAGCGCCTACAACGACGGAAGAATAGACGTGCTGATTTTCAACATGGCCGGAGCGACCGGCGGATCGTATCACGCGTCTCCCGAATTCCGCGACCAGCGGCCGAGATCGCTGGTCGAAATGGAAACTCCGATCGACATCATCAAATACATTCAGGCGCAGGGCCGCGGCAACCGCTACGGCCAGGTGGCGCGGCCGCGAATTGTTTCGGTTATGACCGGCCTCATTCCGGAAATGCGGATACTGCAGCAGCGCAACAGAAAACTCCGTTCAATGGGCGCGAGCATTGACGGCAACCGCGCTCATCCGCTGCTGGTCGACGATGTGCCGGATTTTTTGAACAAGGTCGGCGATATGGCAGTGCGGCAGGTGCTGCGGACGAATGGCGATCTCGCAAGGAGGCTTGGCCTGGCCGAATTCGCGCGTGACAATGTGACTGAGGATGAGGCGTTCGGGGCACGGACCGTCACCGACTCGGGAGCCGCCAGTGCGTCGGCCAGCTCGCTGGCCAATCGGGCGCTGTCGCGTTCGCTGGCGCTGACCGCATTGGAGCAAACTGAGCTTGTTGAATTCATTCGCATGGAGTTTGCGGCGATTATTGAGGAGCTGGAGAGCCGCAACGCCAATCCGCTGCGGCCGCGCGAGCTGCTTGGAGAGATTGATATCAAAACCACGACCCTGTTTTCCGGCATCGAATCCGACCATGACCGTCCAGACTATTCGGCGTTTTACGCTCCGCTGTTCATGTCGACGGGCATTCATCACTACACGGAAGACCCGATCAGCGGCGACGAACTGCTGCAGATGGTCAATCAGGAAAAGGAGCTGGGCGGAGCGGACGGGTTTTCGCGGTTCGCCGACAAGGTCGAGTCAAAGATTCCCACTGCGGTGAGCCACCTGATCCGGCCGGGCGGGACGATTGCAGATGCAATTGAGGAGCCGGACAGGCAGCCGCAGAACTTTCGCCTGCGCCTG
This sequence comes from Paracoccaceae bacterium, assembly GCA_965221935.1. GTDB lineage: Bacteria > Pseudomonadota > Alphaproteobacteria > Rhodobacterales > Rhodobacteraceae > JAPOXR01. The sequence goes on along the minus strand of CBDCSZ010000006.1, from coordinate 30,354 downwards.
CGCCGGCTCAAAAGGCTTGCCGAACTTCTCAAAAACATGAAGCCCGGGCGCGTGCTCCAGATTGACGACGACGACGGTTCGCAGGACCGAAGACTGCGCACAATCGTCAAACTCATCTATCCGAGACTCGACAGATTTGTGCTCCTGCCGCAGGCGTACAAAGTCCGCACCGTCACCCCCGGCCACAGCCAGTATGAGATTGTCTCGCTGGGGCAGCTGGTCAATCTGGAATCTCACAGAATCCGTATCCTGCAGGGTCTGGATCTTGGCCACAACGAAATGCATCTCCGCACCTTTTCCCAGCAGAGCGAGCGGGAGCGGAAATACCCGGTCCAGGTTCTCAGCGGCAATCTGTTGGAGGCGATTTCAACGGCCCGTTCGCACCGTCTCGGGACGATGTCGTTGTTCAGGTCGACATCGGGGCAGGTGCAGCGCGGCATTGTCATCACCGGATCGAATGTCCGGCTTGAATACCTGCCGGCGGTCATTCCGTCATCGCAGGCCGCCTCCGCACTTCTGGCAAGGGTGATGAATGGCCAGCTCTATGGCCGGACCGTCATATGGGCGGAGGACGGGAACAAGCCGCACTTTCAGATCAGTGTCTACAGCAGCCGGTCCGAGGGCGAGAAGCGGGTCGTCTTTACCGCCTTTTCCGCTGCGGCGAAGGAATTGACCCGCGGCCTGACCAATGGCCGCCGCAATTTGGTCTTGCCGCCGGACGCCGCGCTGTTAGACGGAATTCTGTCAGCGCTGGGCGGATTTCAAATGTGCACCCACGGCGACAAAAGGGCCTTCGTCAACGATGTTGTCCGCCAGCTGAATGAAGGTGAATTGCCGGAAGAGCTGCGGCTTGTTTGAATGGTCAGCACCATTGCGCGGTGACATTGCCAGCCGGTTCCGGTTCGCGGCATTTCCCGCGCAGTCTTGCTGAGCGGTATTCAGGGTGGGTCGGCAACAGCGTTTCCGGTATTGGCTGGTATTGATTTCCGGTCCGCCCAGAGTAGGGAAGAGCCGCGCCGGCACCTGTCTTTCGCAACGGCTGGGCGCCGACCATTTTGCGCTGTCAGATTTGCTGAAGCGGCTCACACACGAACATTTCGAATTGGACCTGTCGCTCGCGCCGCACCATTTTGAAGAACACAAGGATCAGCCCCGGCAGGAATTCGGCGGTTTGACGCCGCGGGAAGCCTACATCATGTACAGCGAGACCGTGCTCAAACCCCGCCACGGCAACGACCATCTCGGGCAATGCGCCAGGCAGCGAGTTGCCGGAAACCGGGAATCGAAAGCGGTCTCGGTGGTTTCCGGGGTTGGGTTCCTTGAAGAAATCAGCCCATTGGTCGAAGAAGCCGATGCCCGGCACACGCTGCATATCCGTGTGCAGTCAACGCGTGAGACCACAGCGGGAGACAGCCGGGAGACACTGGAACTGGCGAAAATGGGAATTGAGGAGGTGGAGATGATCTACCGCGGCTGCGGTCAATTCCTCGCGGCGCTTGAGCTGCAGCTGCCCGGAATCTGTCTTGATGCGCAAGCCGGCGCGCCGGCGCAAATCCCGGCGGCGGCAACGGAGAGGAATTCTTGACGCGATTTTGGCAGGCGCCCTCCCGGAGAAAACCCTGTGTCCAGCCATCCGACATTCTCCAGCGATGAATCGCTGCTGCGGAATGAAACTGCGAGGCATGACCGTCTGCGAGTCGCCAAACGGCGCCGAAGCCGATCGTTTTGCCAAAGCGGGCAGGGTCAGCGGATGCACAGCCGTCCGCGCCGCCCTGCGCGGCCACGCGGCCGGCATGTCAACCTGAATCTGTGACCCATGAAACTCGTGAAACTCGAGACTTTCGCCAACCGGTTCGTCGGGTTTGTCCGCGCCACATTCGAAGACGGGCTGAATGGCTGGGGGCAGGTTTCCACCTACAATTCTGATATCGCCGCGCAGGTCCTGCACCGTCAGGTTGCGCCGTGGACCCTCGGTCAGGACTGCTCCGATTTGGACTTGCTGCTCGACACTGTCATGGAGAGAGAGCACAAGTTTCCCGGTTCGTATCTCTGCCGCGCAATGGGCGGTCTTGACACCGCGGTGTGGGACGCGCGCGGCAAGCGGAGCGGCAAACCCGTTGTCGAGCTTCTGGGCGGAACCCCCGGTCCATTGCGCGCCTATATGCCTCGTCCATGAAACGCGACATCACGCCGACGGCGGAAGTCGACAGGCTGGCCCGGCTTCATGACCAATACGGCTTCACGGCTTTCAAGGTGCGCGCCGGCTCGGAAGTCGGCCGCGGCAAGGATGAGTGGCCGGGCAGGACCGAAGAGATCGTTTCGGCAATGGGAAAGAGATTCGCCGGCCAAGCTGACCTGCTGATCGACGCCAACTCCTGTTACGCGCCGGCGCAGGCCATCGAAATCGGACGCAAGCTTGAGGATTTCGGCTTTCGCCATTTCGAAGAACCGTGCCCGTACTGGGAATTGGAACAGACTGCGGAAGTGGCGGATGCGCTGGAAATCGACGTCACCGGCGGCGAGCAGGACTGGGACATGACGATCTGGCGGCGCATGACCGGCATGCCGGCTGTGGACATCGTTCAGCCGGATATCCTTTATGTCGGCGGAATTTCGCGGGCGCTGAGAGTCGCCGAAATGGCGGCGGCGGCCGGCTTGCCGGTGACACCGCACTGCGCCAACCTGTCGATGGTGACGCTGTTCACGATGCACCTGCTCAAGGCGCTGAAAAAATGGCGGCAAGTATCTCGAACTGTCGATCGAGGGGGCCGACTACTATCCGTGGCAGCCGGATCTTTTCACCTTCTCACCCTTCTCGGTGGAAAGCGGATGCGTTCAAGTTCCTGACCGGCCGGGCTGGGGTGTGGACATCAATCCAGACTGGCTTGCCCGCTCTGAATACATGGTCAGCGGCATTGAATAGCCCAGAAGTTAGCGATGGAGTGGCCGCCACCTCCTGACGGCGTCACAGTGCGCCAGAGAAAACGCCAGATGAGCTGCACGGAGCGACTGCTGAAGGCGAGCCGGTCTTCCGCAGGAAACTGTCGAGGGGCAGGTTCCTTGACTTCCTTTCAGAAGCGCCGGGCTGCCTGGTTGTGATGGAGGCGTGCGGCGACGCCTACCACTGGGGCCGTGAGATCATCGGCCTGGGCCATGAGTGCAGGCTGATCCCGCCGGCATATGTGAAACTGTTCGTCAAAAGGCAGAAGAACGACAGCAGCGACGCGGCCGCGATCGTCGAGGCGGCAAAGCGTCCGACCATGCGGTTCGTGGCGGTGAAGTCTGAGGAAGCGCAGGCCGATGCCATGCTGTTTCGCACCCGCGCGCTGCTTGTGCGACATCGCACACAGTCGATCAATTCGCTGCACGGCCATCTCGCCGGGTTCGGCTTGGTCGCGCCGCTGGGGGCAGGGAATGTGGCGACGCTGCGTCTGGAACTGGAAACGGTGCGGGCGCCGATTCCCGAATAGGTGGAATCCCTGGCCGCGCTGCTGTTCATACAGGTCGCGTCACTCTCCGGACAGACCGCCGGCCTCGATGCGGAGATCCGCATCCGGGCACGGGAACGCGCGGAACTCGGGCGGCTGATGACGGTCCCCGACATCGCGCCGCCGATTAAGAGCTTCAGATACGGGCGATTCAGCCACACATAAATCTCTTCGTTTCAGTAACTTCTTGTGGCTGGGGCGAAGAACATTTGAATTTCTATTCCTGTTTTTCCTATCTTCAAGTGTAGTATAAATCCTGCCGGACGGATTTGTCGTTAGTTTCTTAAAATCTTTCTGTAAGTCTTTGTCATTTGTATAGAGCAAACGGGCGCCGCTGATGCGTGCCAAAGCGAGAACGTGGGGATCATTTGAAACATGCTTTCCTTCTTTCTTGACCCGCTGAGCCATTGTATCAACACAAGCATCATTCACCTTGCGGGCTTTCCCTGAACGAACCGCCTCTGGCCACCACTCTCTGAATTCTTTGCTAGCACCTAAAAGTTCCCGAAGCACTTTCCCGCCCGCGACCAAAGGAAACGATCTGTGATTAACAGGCGAAAAAAACTCGCGGGCGGGCTCATGACGGTCGCCGGCCTTAAACACCTCACGTACGACATTGGCATCGAGAATTACGCACATTTACTCGATTCCTATAGACCTGTTTGTCTCTACTAGGAAAAACTGACGGTAGGAAGCCGGCGCCTCTCGAACATTTCCGTCACGATCCAGTCGGATGGAATGAATCCAGACATCTAGCGCCCGTCGCTCGAAGAAAAGGATGGACACATCATTCGGCCTGAGTTTAGTTTTTCCATCGCGAACGTCCATACGTATTCGGTCCAGCAAGTGGTCGCTATGTGTTTCGACCACCATCTGTTGGCCAGATCCCGCAGCATTGCACAGGATGGTTCCCAAAGCTGCCTGAGCACTGGGATGGAGATGCACTTCCGGTTGCTGCAGGAGAAACATTGAAGGCGCATTAGGGCGCAAAAATTCAATCAGTATCGGCAATACCTGACTGACACCGTATCCCACATCGATCAAGTTTCGCCATGGTCCCTTTAGCCGGTCGTCAAATTTTCTTACCTGAATCTGAAAAGGCTCGTTGTCTTTCTTTCCCAATGGTCGAATGGTGAGTTCATCGAAAATACACAATGAGTTGCCATATTGCTCAAGTTCACGTTTCAGCCTATCCCACCGCTTCCGGTCGAAAAATGACATGTTTGCAAGATAGACCGGTATGTTTTCTCCTTCAGGATCAGGAGCAATGCGAGATGGGTCATAGGTTCTCCGTGGCCGCGAACGCACTGGTGCGCCAGCAAAAGGCCGTGCTGGCGTTATAGGATCTGAGAAGGGATTTACAAGTTCCGCCAATTCATTTAAGTCTTCTTGCGTGAGTACCGGAGATGCTTCAAAAGGTTGAAAACCTTTTTTACCATGTGACGACTTTGACCATAAAAATCTTAGGAACATCGAGCGGTTGAGATTTATTAAAGATCTTTCGGTCTCGTCGAGTTCTCGCAACCATGCACCATTGGATGTTCTCAAATGTAATCTTTGATTTGTTTCCGGATCGTGGCCGCACTCGATTGAACATTTTCCACCTTCTATGCGCCAATGTTTAACAAGAGTCGTGGCCTTGTATTTGGAAAATGTTGCTTCAAACCGCAAAGGCACATCCAATGGTTTCAAAAGTTGCGACCGCATGTTAACCGTTGAGCTGAATCCTCCATAAAATGTTTTGGCCTTACCTCCTCTGGCACCTCTGTTGTGGGCAATCTCTTCGAAGGTGCCCAAATCGTAAGGGGCTTCCTTGAAGTTTGGTGCCGATTCGTTTCGATATGCTGCATCCCAGAGGGCCCGGATCATGGCCATGAATGATGTCTTGCCGGTACTGTTCTCTCCAACAAGCAGTGTCAGGGGAGCGAGACGGACTGTTTGCCGTTCTCTGAAGCAACGGAAATTTTCGATGATTTTTTCGTCCATGAATTGTCTGGAACCTACTTTGGTGGCGGCTGTTGTGCGGTCATAACCATAACAAAAAAACTGACCACCCTGTTGAACATTGTCGCGGCCAGGATCCCCCCGCCATTCAGGCAGGCTTCAAACACCTCGCGTTTCTTCGCGGTGCTGTGTCGTCGGTGTCTTCTGGTTATGGGCCTTCTTACAGAAGGCGCCGGGCGGGGGAAAATCAAATCTCCAAATTGCCCAACCTCAGGGGCGCACTCCATGTTTCGCCTAAACGTTCATGGCAGGTGCTGGCCTTCCGTTTCTTGCTCCAAGGGTACTTTCTGCGTTTCGTTTTTTTGCCGCTTGATTCTGCGATTGGCGGCCTTCTTGTTATTCCATCCAAAACCTAAGAGTTTGAATCTTAAGTCTTTGTTTTTATTATATAATTTGATTTCAAGCACTTATCTCCCGCGCCACCCGCCTCATCAGAAACCGGCAGGCTGCGAGCTGCGCCCAGGCCGCGGAGCTCTTCAGGCTCCGCTCGTGATCCTTCGCCAGACGCCTGCACCGCGACATCCAGGCGAAGGTCCGCTCCACCACCCAGCGGCGGCAGTGGACGGTGAAACCCCTGGTTTCCTTGGGCTTTTGCACGATTTCCAGCGCCGGACCGAGGCCGTGTCCGGCCAGTCCCCGCTCCAGCTTCGGTCCGGCGCAACCGCCGTCCGCCCACAGTTTCGCCACCTGCGGCGCCTTCTCCAGCATCGCCGGGATCACCTCCACAGCGCCGTCCCGGTCCTGCGCCGAGGCCTCGTGAACCGCGATCGTGATCGGGGTTCCCTCCGTGTCCACCGTGATGTGGCGCCTCCTGCCCTTGATCTTCTTTCCGGCGTCATACCCCGACGGCCCGCCGCTCTCCGTCGCCGCCGGCGAAAGGTGCAATACCCGGCGCCGGGAAGAGCGATCGGCGGACAGCTGTGTCCACAGTCTTCAGCTTAACTGTTGCGGCCCGCGTCCTCGCCGATTTTGACCGAGCGGCCTTCAGCCGCGGATCGCTCGGCAGCCAGCGCGAACCGCAGAATCTGCCGTCCTTCGGCGGCCGTGAGCGCCGGCGTGCCGCCGTTCAGCAGAACATTTATGTAATGCCGGGTGGATAGGATAAAGCTCTCTCCCCAGCTGGTCGCGAGGTCGCGGAATTCGCGGGTCGCGCCGCCGCTGTAGACCGCAACCGGCGGCGGATCCCCGATCTGCCCATGCCCGCAGTTTATCCAGATCACGCCTTTGGTTCCGGTGATCTCCACCCGGTCATCCTGGGCGTAGAAACGCGTCGAGATCTCCAGCTCCGGGGAATAGACTACTTCCAGATTGCCGATCCGGTTGCCGGGAAACCGAAACGAAATGATCGACTGGGCATCGTAGTAAAGACCGTCCGGCCTTTCACTGTGACCGATAAAGGCATGCACTTCCTCGGGGTCGCCCATGAAATGCCACGCCAGCGCGAACTTGTGATGACCGTCATCGAAAACCAGCGGTCCGCCGCCGGATTTTTCCGTTTGCCGCCGCCAAAGGTTGGCCGCGAGGGGAACATCCCAAGCGTCCGGGCCAACCCCTGGATTGCTCTTGATCCGAATGGACAGTGGGTCGCCAATGGCGCCTTCGGCAATCAGCTCGGCGGCCTTCATTACCGGCGGGAAAAACACGAAATTCTCAAACAGCTTGAACGGGCGGGGCGACGCCTCGGCGGCGGCAACGATCGCATCGGCCTCCTCCAGCGACAGACACATCGGCTTTTGCAATGAAACGGCTTTCCCGGCGCCAACCGCATCCAGCGCCACGGCAAGGTGTAAATGATGCGGTATCAGGATTTCCACCAGATCGACGTCCGGCCGTGCCAAAAGTTCCCTGTAGTCGTCGGTGACCGGCGTGCCGGAGATTCCCCAAGACGCCGATTTTGCCCGCGCCGCATCCGGATCGCGATCGCAGAGTGCGGCAATTCTGGTGGCGGGATTGCGCAGGTATTCCACAACATGCAGGTCGGATATCCGTCCTGTTCCAATGATTCCGACACCGATTTTTTTGTCAGCCAAGCCACACCCTCTTTAAAGGCTGCGCCGCCTGTATGGGCTGCAGCGGGAGCATTCGGAAACAGGTTGTCCCGAAATTCCCTGCGCTTTGCAACAACCGCGCGAGCACAATACTCTCATTGCTGTGAGAACCATGAAAAATCCTCGCTGACACGGCCAGACAGTCAGCCATTGTGATTCAGCCGCCGCGCCGCGGCGAAGGGAATCCCGATGACCGTGTTCGAGGACCGCAAGACCGGCCGGGCGGGAATGGACGAGCATGGCGAAGGTTGACGACGCGCTTCCACGGCAATTGGCAGCGGTCGTCGTCGAGGCGGAGCCGTTCGGACCGGCTCGAGACCGCGGAGCCGAAGAGACCCGCATTTGGCGCGCCCTCGCGAAATTCCACGGACCAAAAGAACTCTTGGTCTACAGCCTCGACGAGGCAGGATGCTGGCGCGACTCTCTCAGCCATGTGCCCGCCGTCGCACGGACCTGGCGACGCCGATGGACATGTCGAACACGCGTGGATTGGACGTCGCTTGCTTTGACGCACTCGTGGACACTGCCCGCTACGCCGTTCGCCTGCGTTTACAGGCGCTTGCCCCGGCGCGAGGCCGCTCGACAGCGGCCGATGAGCATGAATGGAACCTGACGATGGCGGACGCCGGCCTCATGGCGCCGGCGATTGCCGGGTTGATTCACGGAGCGCCGACCGGCCGCGGAACAGCTTGATCGTCGGAACCACAATTTCCCATTCCTCGACGCGCAGCCGTTCTTTGAAATTCTCTTCCCTCACATCGTCGGCCCAGCGGGTAAAGATGCCCTGCGCTTCGACACTTTCAATTCTCATGCCGCCCGGCCCTTCCCATTTCTTCGCCATACGGCCGACCTGAGTTCCTTCTCTGTCAAGCAGTTTCCACCGGCCTTGCTCATACGAAAGGGACAGCGGGTCGCCGGGGCGGAGTGCGGCGATCGACCTGTGTGCCTTGCTTCCTGATGGCGTTCGACCGGCGAAGTCCAAAAAGACATCCGCCAAGCTGCAATCCAAAATCCTGTCGTCCAGCCGGCGGTCAGATACGTCGGGATTTGAAACCTGTCTTTCCAAAACCGATGGGGCTTTCCCGAGCGGCTGAAGCAGTGACGAGGCGCGTTCCTTCCGCTTTGCCCGAAGCGGCGTGTCCCGGTCATCCGGTCGCCCGGCATCGTCGAGCCGCAACAGCGCCAGGGTCTCTCGGGCGCGGGTCATCGACACGTAGTAAAGCCGTCGCGCGGTATCGGGGTCGTCCGCATCTCTGGCAGCGTTCCATCGTCCGTCAAGGATGACGACGTGATCGAACTCAAGCCCCTTTGCGCGGTGGGCGCTGGTCAGGAGCAGCCCCTGCTGTCTGCGCCGTATTTCCTTGCTCCACTCGCCAAGCCAGTTCCGCACGAATGCGACCGGCAGCGCCGTCGCCTGGCCTTCCTCGAGGAGGAGCTCGTTGAGCGCCTGCGCGAGCAGGCTGGCCCAGGGACCTTCGCCGACATCCGCGCCATAGCGCCGGAGCTCCTGTGTTTCGATGATCGTCGAATCGCAGGAGTCGAGAGTGCGTAGAAACCGCTGTGTCTCTCGGGCGCGCCAGAACGAGGACAGCTCCTCGCGCGCGCTCTGCACCGGTATGCCGTGAACCATGCAGACGCTTCTCGCCGGATCGAGGTCGGCCCAGTTTCTGGCCACGATGGCGCACCGCCTCCACTGCCAGTCCGGGTCGAGTGCGGCGAGGCGTTTAAGTTCCTCGACTGCGGCCGCGGCCTGCGCGAGTTGGCCGCCCTCAAGGCGGAGGATCTGGACCTTGCCCCGTGCGACTTCGTCGCGGGCGGTCCAGGCCCCGCCCGGCGGCGCGGCGTGCCGGTGGCCGTCGATTCGCAGCCTGTAGTTCCGCTTGAGACGCTCTGCCGCGTTGTCGATGCACTGGCTCGCGGCGTCGATAATGCAGCGGCTCGAGCGGTAGTTCTCGACAAGATACTCCTCCTTCGCGCGATATTCCTGGGCGAAGCGGCGGATGAAGCGCACCGACGCGCCCTTCCACGCGTAGATGTTCTGGTCGTCGTCTCCCACCGCGAACAAGTTCAGCCTCGCGTCGTCCTCGGCGAGGGTTTTTCCGGCGAGCGCGGCGATCAGCTCGTACTCGGGCTCGCCAATGTCCTGATACTCGTCGACCAGAATCCAGTTGAGGCGTCCGAGCATCTGCTCGCGGGTGATGAAAGCGTTCGCCTCGTCGCTCTCCTTCAGGAGCCGGGCGGCGTCGCGCAAAATGACGTTGAACGTTTCGTCGCTCGGATTCGCGGCGGCCTCCGCGAAAGAGATCCCGAGGATCCGCATCGCGAGCGCATGGCAGGTCATCACGTTGACGCCGCGCGCGTCCTTCCCGATCAACTCGTCGAGACGCCGCCGCGCCTCGACCGCCGCATGGCGGTTGTAGGTGAGCGCGAGGATGCTTCGCGGGTTCTCGCGCCGGACGCGGATGAGGTAGGCGATGCGGTGCACCAGCACCCGTGTCTTGCCTGAGCCCGGGCCCGCGAGCACCAGCACGTTGGTGCGCTCCCGGTCGTCGGCGACAATTCGCTCCTGGGTCCGGTTGCCGAGCTTACTGACAATCGCCTCAAAGTGATCGGGGAGGGTGTCGCGCCCGAGCGTCGTCTCCTTGCCCTTGAACCACTTGTGGACAAACGCTTGGCTTTCGAGCTCGAAGTAGTCCACAGCAAGGCGCAGCGCCAGGCTGATGTCGTCCACGCCAAGCTTCGCGTACTCGGCGACGACATGGATTTGCGCGGTCTGCTCGGAGTAGTGCTCATTCAGCGGCTTGAAGTCCGCGACCGTGAAGGTTCTTCCGTCTCGCGCGACCTTCAAGGTCATCGCCGAACGAAACACGGTGAGGCCGCGGTTGAGAGTGACGACCTCCTGCTCGTGCATCCAGAGCAGCGCGCGGTCGACGAGCGGCTGGGTCGCCTGGTTCTTCAGCTCCGACTTCAGTGTCAGGTCGTCCTTGATGGCCTGTTCCAGCGCGCCGTAGGTCGTTTCCACCAGCAAATCGACCCCCCGCACACCGTCCGGCACCTTGCCCAGAAGATGTTCGAGAAGCCGGGCCGCGCCGTCGCGACGAAGCCGAGCGATGCGATCTATGGCGGCCCAGTTCCGGCGCAGCCGCACTCCAATGGTCTCCATGTCGCGGGCGCGGATCTCGATGCTGCGCTTGGCATCGGGCTCGTCGCGGCCATCGGCGGAGATACTCCGAAGAATGCGAACAAGTCGTTCGGGCAGCGGATTCTCAATATCCTTCTCGCGAAGCCGCTGAGCGAGAGGGCGAAGCGCAAGGCGTGTCCAGGTATCGATGTCGTGGTCGGGCGCCTCCTCGCGAAGCTCCGCGATGAGGGCCTGCTCCAGCTCCCGGGCCAAAGTCAGGCGCCGTGACGAGGCGTTCTCGACGCCAGCGTGGACATAGACCGTGATGCGCATGTCGTTCGACGCGACTCCGATTTCCTCGAGCGTGCTGAACACCCTTCGGAGCTGTCCCATCGAGCAGCCGCACTCGTACATCAGCTCGTCGGTGGAGACACCGATGCCCGGTTCCGCATGCGCCAGGGTTTGCACGACGCGCAGCATCGGCGTGCGTATGTCGCTTCGAATGCTCCGCCTGCGGCACTCCCTCTCGATGCGTTCCCGCGCGGCGGCCAAACTCGGGACGCGCAGCGACGAGGGGAAGACGGAGGTGTGGTTCTCGTCGCGCCGCGTAAGCTTCGATTCCTCCAGCCACGCGATCGCGGTGCGTACCCGGTCGTCGTCGGTCGCGCTGTCACGCGCGAACTCACCGTCATCGTCTTCGAGAAGAATCTCTCCCGCGGTCGCAATGACCGAATCCTCAATGTCGGCGTGGTGGCGCCGCCGGCGGGAATCGAGCCGGCGAATTGCACGCAGCACCGTCTGGATGTCGCGCCGTTCAAGCCGCGAACGCGCGGTGAGCGAGAACTGCTGCTCGGCGTCTCCGGGCTCGAACAGCAGCAGGCAATGCGCGGGGGCGCCGTCTCTTCCCGCCCGCCCGGCTTCCTGAAGATAGCTCTCCAGCGAACCCGGAATCTCGGCGTGCACGACCGCGCGGACGTCGGGCTTGTCAATGCCCATGCCGAACGCGTTCGTGGCGACCACTACATCGATCTCGCCCTCGTGGAAGCCACGCTGCACCTCGCGTTTGCGCTCCGGCGACAGGCCGGAGTGAAAGTGCTGGGCGGAGAGTCCGCGGTCGGCGAGTGCCTGGGCGGTCTCCTCAGTGTTCCGTTTGGTTGTGCAGTAGACGATGGCCCCGCCCGAGCCCGCGCGCCCGAGCGCGTCCTCGACCGCACCACGGATATGTTCAAGCCGCTGCGATGCCGAAGTGGGCATGACGACGAACTCCAGGTTCCGGCGTTCCGCCCCGCCGTCGATGACCTCGAGCCGCGCCTGAAGGGTCTGCTCGAAGTGTTCGCGGATGTCTTTGATGACATCGTGCTTGGCGGTGGCTGTGAGGCACAGGATCGGCGCCGCATCCTCTCCATGTTGTTCGGCGATGTAGCGCGCGACGTAGCGGTAGTCGGGGCGGAAGTCGTGGCCCCACTTCGAGAGGCAGTGCGCCTCGTCCACCACCCAGGCGCCGATCCGGCGGCCCGCGATCGTCTTTCTGAAGGTGCGGTTGCGAAGCTGCTCGGGAGCGACCAGCACGATCCCCGCGTCGCCGAGACGGATCTGGGCCAACGCTTCACGACGTTCCGGCATGGGGATGAGGCCGTTGATGGTGGTGGCGCACGCGATGCCCTGGCGCCGCATTGCTGCGATCTGGTCGGCCATCAGCGCCACCAGCGGGGAAATCACCACTGTGAGCACGCCCGTCGCCTCATAGCGCATCAGGGCCGGGAGCTGATAGCAAAGGGACTTGCCGGTGCCGGTGGGAAGAATCCCAAGGATGTGCTCACGGGCAAGGTGTTTCTCGACAATTGAGCGCTGAAGACTTTCGCCGCCTCGGCTCTGCGGTTGTTCCCGGAAGCCCGCGAAGCCGAACCAGCGATTCAGCGCCTTGCCCGCGTCGAGATGTTCCGAGCACCACGGGCAGCTGCGGTACCCGCAATAAGTGTCGCGGAGCTTCGTAGCGAGCTTGCTGGGTTCGAAACGCTTCTCGATATAGGGCGGGATAATGGAATTGCCGCCAGCGACCGGCAGCCAGGCCAGCAGATAGCTGAGCGCGAGGGGGTAGGAGAGCGCATCGCCGGCGATGCGATCTGCTTGGTTCGGACAACCGTGACGCCTGAGGCGACTCCTGATCGCCGGGATAGCATACTTGACAAGCGGCGTCGCATTGACGCCGCGGATGGTGTTAAAGAAATGGCCGAAAGCTTGGCCCTTTGCGCCGGTCGAAAGCAGTGCGTGCCAGACAAACAACAAGTCTGCGTCCGTTGCCTTCAACGCATCTGCGATATCCGCGAGGAGCTCAAGTGTCAGTTCGGAATCCAGAAGAGGATTGTTGACCTGCACTCTCGCGAGCGCCGGTTCCTGATACTGTTTGACGAGGCGATGGTAGGGATTTTCCGGAAACGCCAGCGGGCTCAGGTACAGCGTGTCGATGGCGGGCAGGTCGAGCAGCTTGAGTTTTGGTGCATGCTCGGCGAGAAGATTGAGATCGTGATGGATGATGTTGTGGCCGACCAGATAGGAGGCTCCGTCGGCGAATACCTCCAGCGAGTCCATTGCAGCGGGCAACCTCCCGCTCTTGCCTTGCCAAGTGAACGCGGTCAAATGGCCGGTGTGTATCGCCCCGATCGCCCCAATGCCCGTTTTTCCCTCAAGGTCGATGGACAATAGGCCAGCCAAGCGATGAGCGGCCAAGCGTTTCCCCGCATCCGAGTCGTCACTCCATTGATTTGCCTCCATTAGAAACGCCGCCGCCCGGCGATCTCATTCTCAGCTGAGAACAATAGAACTCTCATTGAGGAGTCAAATCCTTGGGGTCAAAACTTCGGCGTTGAAGCTCGAATCCGTGATGTGCGGGTGCATACAGCAGGTGAAACCAGCCGACAATCTCAGTGCGCCGTGGAAAGGCGCGTTTTCCTTGCGGGTGCGAAACCCGCTCAGCAATTGTCGCTTCGGCTGGTAGCAGCCAGAGCGGTTTACGGAGGTAACGATGTAGACTGAAGCACTCTGGTGCAGAAGGGCCGCTTCGGGCGGCTCAGCGACCATGCAGGCCGGAACGCGAGTGAACGCCGAGCAGGCCTCGAAAAGGGCAATGCGGGAGTCGACCCTCCTGAGATTAGGGGAAGACCGATGGCGGTCCGGGAAGCAAGCGGCAGACGCACCGGTCCGTTTCCGCCGGGGTAGTGGCGTCGGCATGCATGGAAGATGGAAAGCGCAGCAACACGGGAAGCCCTGTCGGTGGCGGGTGGACGCCAACCGGAAATCCGCGAGGACCAGTCCGGGCCGGCAGGGTGGCGGACAGGCCCGTACGACTGAGGACGCCGGGTAATGCCGGCCGAGGAAAGGGGCCTGACTTCGGGAACGGCACAGAAAGGGGGCAGGGCATGGCCACTGGCGAGAGCCTGTCAGGGCCACACAGTGTTCGGAAACTCCAGACTGTGCCACATGCGGAGGCATGATCCCGTCGGAAAGCCGGATGCGGGAAATCCGCACGTCCGGTTTGATGAGCGGGGGACTGGAAACGCGGCCAGGGGAGCCGGACTGAGGCCCGGAGCGAAAGCGACGGACATGCCACCGGACCCTAAAGCTGGCGCGCCAGCCCCCGACTCTACCGCTCGGCCGGGCACCGCGGGTTTCCGCTGGCCGACCGCCTGATGAGCGGCCTTGCACGTGTTCGGGCTGAAGTTTCCGTCCCTGCCGCTGTTCGGCGTCGCCAAGCCCCTGTGCGACAGCGGTCTGCGGAAGCGGCTGGACCAGGCCGGTGTTTGCTGGATCAGGGGCTGCTTCAAGGCGCTGTCCGCCCAGCTGCGGCGGGACAAGACGCCCGTGCATTTCACCGTCCTCGGCGGACATCATCCAGCGGCGCTCGGCGGCGCCGAATTTCACAGTTCCGGGAAGGTGCGCTGCGGCTCCTGCCGCGGGCGCCGGCGCCGCAACGGAACCGTCACGTTTTTCCACCGGATGCAGGGGGCGGCGCTCGTCCGCCCCGGCTTCAAAACGGTGTTCCCGTTCGCTCCGGAAACGATCCTCAGACAGGACGGGGCCGGTTCCGGACGGGCTGCATATCAAGCTGCTGCGGTCCCGGAACCTGCGCTTCATCATCGGCGCCAAGCCCGGGGACCACAGCTTCCGCCGGCTGAGCGGCACGCCGCTGAACGAAACCGATTTCGGCGAAAAGGCGAACTTTCCCGATTGAAGGGAAACCAGGCCGGACGGAGGCGCGGCCCGCTGGACCTCGGTCACCGGCCTCGAGCTGGACGAAAAGTCGGTGATGCCGGTGATGCGTGCCGCCCGAAGCAGACGGAGAATTGAGAACGAGATCTTCCAGACCCTGAAGAAACAGGCCGGCTGCGGCCCCGGACATAATCACGGCCATGGCGACAAACATCTCTGCAGCGTGTTCGCCGCGCTGTCATCCCTGGCATTCCTCATTGACCCGATCCAGGAGTTCTGCCGCCCCCTGTTCCAGAGGGCGCTGACGCACCAGAAGCGCCGGTCTTGCCTGTGTCAACGCCTTGGGCAAGGGTGGACGGCGCGGTGATTCAGCTCTTCCACGACGTGGGTCGAGAGAATACACTCCTGGCGGCATCGCGCTGAATTGTCAGGGAAATGAATGCTAGAACGCCTTGAGTTGGAAAACGTGGGTCCGGCACCGGAGATGGCGCTGGACTTGCAAAGCCGGATGAATCTCATCACCGGCGACAACGGGCTCGGCAAGAGCTTTCTGCTCGACACCGCATGGTGGGCACTGACGCGGCGGTGGCCGCGCGACCTGAATCCTCACCTGACCTCAGGATACCCGGCGCGCCCTGCAGATTTTGCAAGACCGGCAAAGCTGCGGTTCGCGCTTACCACCGATGCGGGAAACACCAGGAGCTTCGAGAGCACGTATTCTGTCCTGGACCAAAGCTGGACCGGACAGCCCGGAAGGCCGTGGAGCCCCGGACTGGTGATACATGCACATGCCGACGGTGGCTTCTCGGTTTGGGATCCGGCCCGTAATTACTGGCGGAGAAGGGGGAATATCGACGTTCAGGACCGGCTTCCCGGTTACGTGTTTTCGCCCCAGGAAGTCTGGACTGGCCTAGACAGATCGATCGAGGATAAGCCGACCAAAGTTTGCAGGGGCGTCCTCGACGATTGGTCGAGCTGGATCCGGGAAAATGGGAAGAACTCACGCCGCATGGCGGAGGTCGTCGGTATGCTGACGGTTCGAGGAAAGCCATTAGAAGTGGGTCGGCTCTTGCGGCTTTCCGTGGATGACGCGCAGGACATTCCCTCGATCAGGACCGAATATTCCGATGGAATTCCCATTGTTCATGCATCGTCGGCGGTTCGCAGGATTATCGGCTTGGCCTACATGCTTGTCTGGTCATGGAGCGAACACGTCCGCGCCGCGGAACAGATCGGTGTTAGGGTCGCCGGGCAGGTCATTCTGCTGTTCGACGAAATCGACGCGCACCTTCATCCTCGTTGGCAGCGGGCAATCGTGCCTGCCATTCTCGGGGTAATGGACTGCCTCACCAATGGCGACGCGGGTGTACAGCTCATCGCGGCCACCCACTCTCCGCTTGTGCTCGCCTCGGTGGAGCCTCACTTCGACAAGGACCGCGACAGGCTGTTTCACCTAGATATCCGCGATGGCCGGGTGCAGCTCGACATCGTTCCCTGGGCGGCACAGGGAGACGCGCTCAACTGGCTGGTGTCGGAAGTTTTTGGACTTCGGCAGGCACGGTCGGTCGAGGCGGAACGAGCCATCGAGGCAGCGCAGGCATTCATGCGTGGCGACGCACGGCAAAATCCGGAGAGCCTGAGAGAAGTGGAGACGATCCACCGGGAGCTTCAGCGTGTGCTGGCCGGACACGATCCGTTCTGGCCGCGGTGGGTCATGTCGACGGAGCGTCAGGGCAACGGAGAATGATCCGTTTCGAGCGCGTGGCGGAGCCGGCGGACTTCGACCGGCGGGCCAAGGTGCCGGGCACTCACTGGCTCGCTGCCAATCCCGGCGGCGGGCGTCCGAAGGACTGCTGGACTTCTTTCAAGGGAGAGCTGGCGGAGGGCTTCCGGAATCTCTGCGCCTACTCGGCGATGTACGAGCCCGTTGGGACCGTGGATCACTTCGTAAGCTGCCACGAGGACCGGTCGAGGGCCTATGAGTGGGAGAACTACCGCTACTGTGCGGGATGGATCAACTCGAGCAAGGGCAATGTTCCAGCAGGAGATCTGCTCGATCCGTTCGACATTGAGGACGGTTGGTTCGAGCTCCATCTACCATCCTTGCAGCTACAGGTTTCAGACACCATTCCCGATGAGTTGCGGCAACGCGCCGAATATGTACTGAAAAGACTGCATCTGCGTGACGACGAGCGGGTCATGCGCCAACGCACAGTATGGTACCGCATGTACCAACAGGGGGAGATTTCTCACGCTGGTCTTGAGAGTAAAGCACCGCTGATCGCGGCTGCGATTGCTGCGGTAAGGTCATATGGAAGTTCTTTGGCTTAGGACTCATAACCAGAAGATGACGGCGGCGGTGATGCAGACAGTGCTGAAGAAGGTGCGCGCGCATCGGACGTATCGTGTGGCGATGCGCCTCCGGTCCTTGAGTCTTCCGAACATGCGCCCGGTGAGGTTTCGCCGCCTGTGGAGTTAGGTGCCGCGCCCGACCGGTTTCCTGCGGTGGGCGCGGCCGGGGATGCGGGGTCCGGTCCGGCGGGCGGCGAGGGCGTCGCGGAATCGGCCGCTGTCACAGCCCTTGCCGGCGATCAGGGCCCCGGCGTCCGGCCAATGGCATTCGGATAACGATTTTTGCCGTTCGGATAAGAAAACCCCCGCGCTTCGGGCTTTTTGCCGGAAGCCGGGGGTTTTCTGGCGGTCTGGTTCTGTCAGGCGGCGCGTCGTCTCTGCCACTTGCTCACTGGCTGCCTGGATTCCCTCCTGTGGTTTCGCCCCGGCCGTTCGCGCTGGATGCATTGCGAGAGGCCGGTCATGATCCGCCTGACCGATTGTGCGGCCATTTCGCTCTGCCTGAGGAACATGGCCTCGATTTCGCGCCCCACCAGTCTCAGACCGTTCCTGAAGTTGGCGCGCATGGCCGGCAGGCCGTCATCGCCGGGACCGCGGCTGATGTCATGGTCGCAGCGGTTGGCGAACAGGCGCGCGAGGGTGATCAGTGTGAAGGCGGCGTAGAGTTCCTGGCGGACGCCGCGCTCCGACTTTGCGTGGAAGCGCTCGATCACGGCCTTTCCCGTCTTGTATCCCTCTTCGATCTGCCAGCGTCCGTGATAAAGGTCAGAGAGCGCCGGAATGCTGTGGCGCCGGGCTTCGAGCAGGGATGTTGCGAGACAGTGCGTGGTGTCGGCGGCGGTGTGTTTGACCAGGCGGATGCGGAGGCTCTGTCCGCGCAGCGCGGCTGCGTCCCTGGGCGCGTCGAGGGTGATGACGCTGTCGGTCTTTTCGGAGTTGATGAAGGCATTGAAGGCCGGATTGGCGCTGTTCTTGATGCGGAAGACGAAGTTCAGCTTCCGCATCCGGTGGAGCAGGGCCATTTCGAAGGACCAGTATCCCCGGTCGTAGACGATGACATCGCCTTCGCGGGCATGGTCGAGATGGGTGGCGGCGGCGGCGCGTTCGTTCTCGTGGCCGAAGAGGTCGAAGTCGACCGGGATGCGGTCGCGCAGCCTGTAAAGGACGCTGACCATGCCCTGGGGGTAGTGGGCGTTGTCGTTCGGAATGCGGTAGCCGGCGCGCAGCAGTTCCCTCGGCAGGGTGATCTTCGAGCCGTCGACGGCGAACACGCGGTGTCCCTTCCACAGGGCGCCGTCGGGGCTGTGGGCGAGGATATCCCTGTGCACCCTCCGGAACGCGGCTTCGTCGAGCTTCTCCCGCGCCTCGCAGGCGGTCGACGCCGCCGGAGGCTCGTCCTGCGGCAGCTCGATGCCGGCCGCCGCGCACTGTTCCCAGAGCTCGCACAGCGTGGCGCGGTAGCCCTGCGCGCGCGGCGCGGCGACGAGGCGGAACACGAACAGTATGATCAGCAGGCTGTCGAACACGCGGCGGCGCTTCTGCCAGCGCGCGTCCTCGCGCGCCGCGACCGCCGCGGCGGCCGCGACAAGCGCCTCCCAGCGGCGGCCGAAGCGGCGGTCGGAGGCCGCCGAGCGGCCCCTTTCGGCCCGGGTCGGAGGCTTCCGCTGTCCCGCGTCACGCGCGCCGCGCAGGATCTCGCGGGCGCCCGCGCAGAGCGGCATCACATAGACACCCTTGCGCGTCTTTCCCCTGCCGGCGGTCTCCCCGATGCGCTTCCAGTTGGCGGCGCGGTAACACGAGGCCCTGAACCGGGTCTCGTCGATGAAGGTCTCGCAGAGGACCGGCCGGTGCCCGTGGATGCGCTCCCAGTCGTCCGCGAGCCGCCGCGTCGCCATGGCCAGCGCCGAGGAGGCCAGGTTCTTCGACCGCACCCATGGAAACACCAGAAAGCGGGAGTTGACCACCATCAGGCGCCGCCTGCGGTCGCGTGTCCGGTCCGTCCATCCGATCCAGCGGTCACGGCACGGGAGCCGCTTCGTCACCGCATCGAACAGCAGGCACCCCAGCCTGCGGCCGTCCCGGTCGGTCACAAAGCAGCGGATATGCGCCCCGAAGGGGCGCCTGTAGCCGAGATAGTGGTGGCGGTCGACGAAGGCGTTCCACAGCTGCCGTCCTTCGGTGTCGGTGACCGGCTCGACGCGGAGCGGACGCAGCTCGGACAGCGGCGCCGCGATCTCCGGCTGCGGGTCGGAGGCGGAGGTCCAGGCCGGCGCGTCGACGGCCTTCATGTCGCGGACGCTGTCCTCCCGCTTCGGCGGCAGCCTGAGGATGCCGTGGCTCTCCAGCGTCTCCAGCATCCCGAGGCAGGCCCCGACCCTGTAGGCCCCCTTCGCCGTATTCCATCCGAGATGCTCGCAGATGGTCTTCGCGAGTTCGTTGCGGCTGTCGTTCGGGAGCATCTCGACGGTCTCCTGGATGTCGGCGATCTGCCGCCGGTTCAGGCGGCGGCCCGAAAAGGTGGTCGACTTGAGGTCGATGATTCGCTGGTCCATGGGTGATTCCCGAATCTGCATGACCACAGGATGCAGATCGCCGGGCGCATGTCAAGGGGGGCGGTGAAAAAAATATTCCCGCGCCGATGTCCCGTTATATCAACGCCTTGCAGGCCGCAAAAAACCGCGCCCGGAACGGCAAGTCTATCCGAATGCCATTGGGCGTCCGGCAGGGCGGGCAGGATGGCCCCGGCGCCGCGGAAGTCGCTGGCCCGGCCTTCGGTGAGCAGCAGAATCAGGGGTTTGCCGTCAGCGCCGCAGACCGCGTGGAGCTTCGGGCTGAGCCTGCCCCCTGTGCGTCCGGCACAGCGCGAAAGAGCCCCTTTCTGAGCAGACTGGCCGAGGTGCGGCGTGCCTTCAGATGCGTCGCGTCGTTGATCACCTTCCCCGCCGCGGCGCTCCCGTCGGCCAGCGTCCGGAAGATGCGGCCGGCCGCGGCCGGCCTGGGCCAAAAACAGCTGCCTAACATTGTTCCCGGCCGGACAGTGTGGCTACTTGAAAACCCTGCTTGGGAAAGAACCGATGTCCCGGATTGCAGCTGAATCACTGAAAAAATCCCGGCAGGGAATGTGGGACAAACCCGCCTTTTCAGGCCTGAATAATCCGGGACCTAACAAACCGCGCCGCCTCGAGATGCTCGGCAGTCACCGTTGCCGGCTCGATTTGAGCGCACTTGAGGAATGCGTCAAACTCACGGCCAACCGCCGCGCCGCCGCGGCTCTCAACCACAATTGAGACTTCCAGCATGTTCGCCACCGACATTCGGCACGGCGCTGCCGCCAGTATCGCGTCCTGGAAGCGGTCAGCATCAGGCTCGCGGTTGAGGATCGCAAGCAGGGCGGAACTCCCGACGATCACTTGGGCAGACCCTGTTCGTGATAAAGCAGGTCACCGTGTTCAACCGCCGATGGCCCGGGGCCCATGAGATTCGCGCAACGCTCGGCGATGGAACGGAGTTCGCGGGCTTGGCTCGCGACGCTTCGCTTGCGCTGCTCGCGCGCCATGCGTTCGCGCAGCGCCATTGTGACCGCGCCGGTCATGGTCTCGCCCGTCAGCCTGGCCAGATTGCGGGCAAGTCTGCAGGTCTCGTCATTCTTGATGTTCAGGCCCATCTGTCTATAGGCAGAATAATCGCAGAGCTTCTGCCAAAGGGATTCTCGCGGCCCGATTCAACGCTGGTTGAGTTTGCTGATCCCGGTCTTGAGCGAGGCGCCAATGCGCTTGCCGGCAGCGTGGCGAGGGGTCCCATGCGATTCGCAATGGGTCTCAGGATCAGGAAGCGAACATCCAAGAGCGTGCCGAGACGTTGATTTGGGCTCTGTCCAAAGTGTCTCGGGCTTGACGATAGACCGGTCAGTGCCCGCAATCTCACTGAACGCGACACGATTGCCGGCCAAATTGCAGCGCGCGAGCGGGTCGAGAACGGCTGGATACTGCAAATGTCTCTGAGGTTCGTGAGCGGTGCCGTGCCGATGTGTCCTTTTGGGGTCGGCGGGTTTCGGCCGGCCAATGCGCGCCGCGTGAAATCGACGGGGATTCTGACTCCGAACATCTTGAGATCCGCATGTGGCCTTGCCGAAGACTGCAGACATCGGGCTCATTGCGGTTGTCGGCGACCGCGGCGACGGGATTATACCTGTCCCCGGTTTTCGCCGGAACGGCATCGGGTCACGACCGGACAGCGAGACAATTTCCAAAGATTTCGACACCTGTCCTGTTGTCAGACGAGCCGGTCAACCAGCGTGCCGAAGGCGGTGACGCAAGAACGCGGAACAAGTGTTTTCGAAATTCCCGAATCTGTGCAACAATAGCGTCAGCAGATAAGTCCATTTGCAAGGAAGAGAAATATGACGATTTCCAAAAGACAGTTACTGGCGGCGGCTCTGACTGCTCCCGCTATGCTGGCATTCTCAAGCGGCGCGCATGCCGAGGGCGATGTCACAATCAGCCATTATTTCACAGGCGACCTTGGCAAGGCCGCAATCGATGAAATCTCATCGGGCTTCGCGGATGCGACCGGTTACATGATGAAGGACAGCCCTGTTGGCCACGAGGACTTCAAGACGGACATCTTGGTCCGCGCGGCCGGGCAAAGCCTGCCGGACGTCTTCAGCTACTGGGCAGGGGCGAGAGTGCAGTTTGTGGTTGACTCGAACAGCCTGACCCCGATCGACGACATGTGGGCGCGCGAAGGCCTGGACGATGTCATTGCCAAGTCGCTCGCTGACAGCGCGACGGTCTATAACGGCAGCCGCTATCTGGTGCCGGCCGGCTATCACTACGCCGGAATGTTCTACAACACCAAGGTGATGGCAGATGCGGGAGTCACCGAATTTCCGACCAGCTGGGACGATTTCATGGCCCTTTGCGAAAAGCTGAAGGGAATGGGAATCACGCCGATCGCTCTCGGCTCGAAATTCCGTTGGCCTGCCCAGTTCTGGTTCGATTATCTGATACTGCGCACCGCAGGCCCGGAATACCGCGCCGCGCTCATGAACGGATCCGCTTCCTATGAGGATGCGGAAGTCCAGAACGCCATGGCCATGTGGAAAGAGCTTGTCGACGCGGGCTACTTTGTTCCCAACGCGAACGCTGACTCTTGGACCGACGCCTCCGACCGGGTGGCGCGCGGCGAAGCGGCGATGACCCTGATGGGGACATGGATCACCGGCTACTGGAACGGCCTCGGAATGGTTCCGGGAGACGATTACGATTTCTTTGAATTCCCTGAAATCACCGCAGGTGTTGCGAATGCGGTTGTCGGTCCGGTCGATGGCTGGGTGATATCCGCGAATGTTGAAAACACCGCCGGCGCGGAAGCCTGGCTGGCGTATTTCATCAAGAACGTCGACGCGCAGGTGAAGTGGGCCAGTGTCCAGGGGGCGCTGTCCGGCAATGTCAATGTTGACCCCTCTGTCTACACATCTGTTATGCAGAAGGCCTCGGCGGCGGTTGCCGCGGCGGATGCGTTTGCCTTTAACTACGACCTGGCGACACCGCCGCCGGTCGCGGAAGTCGGACTCTCCATGTTTGCCCAGTTCATGGATGACCCTTCGCAGTACGAACAGATTCTCGCGGATGCCCAGGCCAGTGCGGCGGAAGCATTCCAGAACTGATACTTGAAAAAAACAGGCGCGGGATTTCGTCCCGCGCCTGCCCGGCAATTCCGGCTGCGCCGCGGATATGGAGCAAAACACGCGGTTTTGGCGCGCGGTCCTGTTGACGCCGCCGCTGATTGTCTTCGCAGTTTTTGTCGTCTGGCCACTGTTCAGTTCGTTTTATTACAGTTTCACAAACTGGAACGGCTTCAACCCCGACTATGATTTTGTCGGCTTCGCCAATTACGCGAAGATCGCAACCGACAAGCTGTTCCTGAACGCTGTCATCAACACGGTGATCTGGATGGCCGCGGCGATCCTGATTCCCACGCTTCTGGGATTCGGCCTCGCCCTGCTCATCGACAGCAAAGTGCCGGGAGGCACGCTGTTCAAATCGGTTTTCTATTTGCCGATCTGCCTTTCGGCGGTGGTGGTCGGCCAGATCTGGATCTGGATCTACCAGCCTGACTGGGGACTTCTGAACACGGTTGTCGCATTCGTGACCGGCGAGCATCCGCGTTTTGCGTGGCTGGCAAAACCAGACACCGCCCTGGGTTCGGTGATTGTCGCATGGTCATGGCAACAGACCGGCCTCTCGATGGTGATTTATCTCGCCGGATTGACTTCGATCCCTGACGATCTGCTGGAAGTCTGCGAGATCGAGGGCGCGAGCGTTTGGCAGCGCACCCGCATTGTCATCATACCGCTGCTCACGCCGGCCACTGTCGTGGTGGTGGCACTCAGCGTGATTAACTCGCTCAAAGGATTTGACATCCTCTACATCATGACCGGCGGCGGTCCATTCCATTCATCGGACACGCTGGCGATGCACATGTATAATGAGTCCTTCAAGAAATACTTTATGGGGTACGGCAGCGCGATTTCAGTCGTTCTGTTCCTCGTGGCGCTGACGGTTATCCGGATCTATTTCCGGGAAC
Source organism: Paracoccaceae bacterium (assembly GCA_965221935.1). Taxonomy (GTDB): domain Bacteria; phylum Pseudomonadota; class Alphaproteobacteria; order Rhodobacterales; family Rhodobacteraceae; genus JAPOXR01. Next base: position 6,547 of record CBDCSZ010000006.1, on the reverse strand, counting down.
TCAAACGGGTTGACGAAATCTATGGCTGAAGGCAGGGGCATGAGCGCGCCGGCCGCTGAATTCAACCCGTGGCCTGCGGTCATTCTTATTTGCCTGTTCCTGCTCGCGCTGTTTTTCCTGGCTCCGACAGCCGGCGTTCTACTGTCGTCAATCAAGACGACGAGAGACATTGCCCTCGGCCAGCTCTGGACGGTTCCGGACGCGCTGTATCTCGGCAATTTCACCGAAGTGCTGAGCAACCCTTCGGTGCACCGCTACATGGTCAACACCGTGCTGGTCGCGGTCCCGGCCACCGCTGCGTCCATCACTCTGGGAGTTCTCGCCGGGTATGTGTTCTCCAAGCTGCCGTTCCGCAGCAGCGAACTGCTGTTCCTGGCGGTGATCTCGGGCATGTTCTTTCCCCCGCAAGTGATCCTGATCCCGCTGTTCCGGCTGTTCAATTCGGCCGGCCTGATCGACACCCTTTGGCCAATCATTATCGTGCACACAGCCCTCGGCATTCCCATCTGCACACTATTGATGCGAAATTTCTTTTCGACCGTTCCAAATGCGCTGCGCGAGGCCGCCATTCTCGAAGGTGCGAATGAATGGCAGGTTTTGACGAGAGTCGCGCTGCCGCTCAGCCTTCCTGCGCTGGCAGTGCTCGCAACCTTGCAGTTCACCTGGATCTGGAATGACTTCCTGTGGCCGCTGATCTTCACCAATTCCGACGAGAAACGGACCATCATGATCGGCATCGTCAATCTGAAAGGCCAGTACACTGTCGCCTGGGGCGTGCAGGGCGCGCTGTCGCTGATCGCCAGTGTGCCGACCCTGATCGTGTTCCTGTTTTTTCAGCGCTACTTCATCAAGGGGATGACAATGGGTGCGGTGAAGGGCTGAGCGATGGCAGACATCGAACTCCGCAGTGTCAGCAAACGGTTCGGAGATACCGAAGTGATCAACGGCGTTGATTTCAAGGCGGCGCATGGTGAATTTGTGGTGTTTGTCGGACCCTCTGGCTGCGGGAAGTCGACTCTGCTTCGCCTGATTACCGGCTTGGAAGCGGTGAGCGGCGGACAGATTTTCATCGGCGGCGAAGACGTAACGTCGTCGCATCCCTCAAAGCGCGGGACCGCGATGGTTTTTCAGTCATACGCTCTGTTTCCGCACCTGACGGTGGCCGAGAATATTGGCTTTGGCCTGCGGCTGGCCAAAATCCCGAAACCGGAAATCGCCCGGCGCGTGGAAGAGACCGCATGCATTCTGCGGGTCGAGGATTTGCTCGGCCGCAAACCCCGGCAGCTGTCCGGCGGTCAGCGCCAGCGAGTGGCGATCGGCCGCGCCATCATCCGCGATCCGAAGGTGTTTTTGTTTGACGAGCCGCTGTCGAATCTTGACGCCGCCCTTCGTGTGTTGATGCGGCTCGAAATCGCCCGGCTGCACCAGCGGCTTGGGGCGACAATGATCTACGTTACCCATGACCAGACAGAGGCGATGACGCTGGCAGACCGCATTGTTGTGGTAAACAAGGGCCGGATTGAGCAGGTCGGTTCCCCGATTGAACTCTATGACACACCGGCGAACAGGTTTGTCGCGGGGTTCATCGGGTCTCCGGCAATGAATTTTGTTGACGCTGCAGCCACCGAGAACGGCATTCGGCTTGGATCCGCCTTCATTCAACTCGACGCCGGCACAGAGCGAAAAGCCGCCGCAGCCGCCCTTGGAGTCCGACCCGAACATATCACGATTTGCTCTCAGAAAGACGCGGATCTGTCCGCGACAGTCGAAATTGTGGAAAAACTCGGTGCGGAAATGATGGTGTACCTTCAGACTGGTGCGGCGGAGGAAACCCTGACAATGCGTTCACTGCCCGACAGCAGAGTTATGCCGGGCGACAAGGTGCATATCCGGTTTGACCGCGACCGCATCCACCTGTTTGACAGGAATGGTGCGACCATAGCAAACTGAACGGGCACACCGTGTGACACGTCACCGATTTGTATTCAATGTCGCGACACCGGCTGTGGAAGGGCAAAGACAGTCCTTTTGATCCCAGCCTTCCCAGAAGGAGGGACCGAAGGACCGACAGCAAAGGTACAGGGGGTGTATTCTCTGTGATTTTGCCGCCCTGCATGCAGGCGCCATTGAAGGATATAATTTGGGACGTGGATTTTGGATTTCGGCGCCTGGAGTCCAATGACACTATTGTCGCCGGCATATGCGCCTCGTAGCGCGTTTGGGATCATTGGCGACGGAGGTTCATCGAAACAATCGTGTTCGGCCACATGATGTCCGGGCGCGACTTCCACCAATTTGGGGCGGTAGTCGAGCTCACCTGTTTGAATGCGCGAGGGAAGCAACCGCATTCCGGCCTGAGTGTCGAGCGCAGACGGCATCTCGTTCGGAAGGCGTTGGTTCGACGGCCGTCTATGCCGATCTGTGGATGCCGAACAGGCAGGGGATCTGGGACAACTACGTTGATAACGCAATGACGGTGGGGGTCAACAAACCCTATCTCGGCACCCAGCAAATATATGTGCCGATCTACATGGCCGACCGCGTCAGCACGGTCGAAGATCTCAGGGATCCGCAAGTCGCTGCGATGTTCGACAAGGACGGCAGCGGCAAGGACGGCAGCGGCAAGGACGGCAGCGGCAAGGACGGCAGCGGCAAGGACGGCAGCGGCAAGGACGGCAGCGGCAAGGACGGCAGCGGCAAGGGCGAATACTGGGCTGGCGACCCTGGCTGGAAACCCACGAGAATGTGGCAGGTCAAGTTCAAGTGCTACGGCCTGACCGATCTCTGGGAACCGGAAATCCTTCCTGACGCCACCTTCAAGGGGCAGCTCAAAACGGCGATTTCGCGCGAGCAGCCAATCCTGTTCTATTACTGGACGCCAGAATGGATGCATGCCGCCTACGACATTACGGCGATTGAAGTGCCGGCGCGCACAAACGGCTGCGAAGAACATGATCTCGGAAATGAGGACTGGCTTGAGGTCTCAACATTCACCCGCGCCAGTTCGGACGCGATGATCTATGTCGCCTATTCGAAGACTTTGGAACAGCGCAATTCTCCTGTTGCCAAATTCCTGAGCCAGATTGAACTTGACCCGGATGTTGTGAACCAGTGGATCCTGCTGATCGGACGCGACAAGCTCGACCCGCGCGATGTCGCCGAGGAATGGGTTGCCGACAACATGGATATCGTCAAAGACTAGATCAATTGACGCGCCTTAGGGCAGCTGATTGACACGCTGATTCAGGTGTCCTCAAGACAGTCCGCCCGGGGCGCGGGTTTGCTTCATTCCGGCTGGTTGGGAATCAATATCCGCAGCCATCGCGTCAGGAATTGGAGACGGACCCGCGCACCGGGTTTCTCTTGCCGGCTTCCAGCCACACACCGGCCTTTTGCCGCTCGCACAGCGCCTGCGGAATTTTGTGCCAGACGAGTGCGCCCCTGCGTCGGAAGCGGCCAAACCTGAAAATCCCGCCTTTTTGCCGCGCCGCGGAAAGCAGCCGGGAATCCGGGGCTGCGGGTGCGCCGACCGGTTTTTGTTTGCGGCGCTTCTTTGATATTCAGCCGACTTCGAGATGGCTTGGCGGCATCGACCGCTTCTGACGCAATGTGTGGGGTGAAAAGTCATGAATGCGCATATCGGCAGATCCCAAACCGTCGCTGACGCGCTTGATCCGGCGCGCGCCGCCGCTCTGCACGCCGCATTGGGGACGGATGGAGAGCCTCCGGCAAAAGGCAGCTCCCTGAGGCACTACTGGCACAGCCTGTATTTCTGGGACGCGCAGCCGCTGGACCGTCTGGGGCCGGACGGTCACAATATGCTCGGCAATTTCATCCCTGACTTTGGATTGGCGCAGCGCATGTGGGCCGGCGGCAGTCTGATACCGAGAAAACCGCTGCTCGCTGGCGTGCCGGCCGCGCGCCGCACGGTCATTGACGACATCACCGCAAAGGAGGGCCGCTCGGGACCGCTGAAATTCGTGACCCTCCGGCACGAGATCCTGCAGGATGGTCTGGCCGCCACCGAAAAACAGCGGCTTGTGTACCGGGAACCCCAAAAAGGCAGTGCGCCGGAACCGGCGCCGAAGGCGCCTTCCGGAGGGCGGCAGCTGGCTGAGTATAAGTTCAACGAGGTGACGCTGTTTCGTTTTTCGGCGCTGACTTTCAACAGCCACCGCATCCATTACGATGCCGACTATTGCCGCGATATCGCGGGGCACCGGACATGCGTTGTGCACGGCCCTCTTCTCGCGATGCTGCTCGCTTCGGCTGCGGTTGAAGCGGGCGGAGAATTCTCCAGATTTGCGTGCCGGGCGACGGCAACGGCCTATTGCGGCGAACGGATTCGGCTCTTTGCCTCGGAGACGGCCGAGGGGCTGGTCCTTTGGGCCAGCGGCCCCGACGAAAGACTCTGCATGAAGGCGGAAACGAAACAGTGAACAATCGGTTCCTGCCCGCCGAAAAGCGGGATGAGGCCACGGGCGCGGAGCGGCGGTCCAGTCTTCCAGATGCAGGCTGCGCATCAGCGCCGACATTTGACCACGGATCCGGATTGGCTTGAACTGGTTTGCAATCCGGAATAGCGGTCTGCGGAGCTGCCCCGCCAGACCGTGCGATTGTGACCGCCGCCGATCGTGGAAGTGAAATCCACCAGGGAAAAGACCATGGCCAACGCTGAGCTTGAGGCGATTTTCAGCCGCATCACTGCGGCGAAGCTCGAAGACGAGGACAGGGTCCTTGATGCTTTGGCAAGCGAGCATCCTGTTGCGGAACAGGCAAGGCGACGGATTTCCGCCGCCGCTGAGGAGCTGGTCTCCGATATCCGCCGCACTGCGAAGGTCAATGCGCTGGATGCCCTGCTTGGCGAATACGGTCTTGGATCGGAAGAAGGCGTCGCCCTGCTGCGGCTCGCCGAAGCGCTCATGCGGATTCCTGACGCGGCGACGATGGATGCGCTCATCGCCGACAAACTGGTTCCAGTTGACTGGCGAAGACACCGCGGAAAATCGAATTCGCGGTTTGTGAATGCCGCGACCTTGGCGCTTGAACTGACCGCATACTGCCTGCAGGGATCTCAGGGGCGGGGAATCGGAGCCGCCGCCCGGCGGTTCCTCAGACACGCCAGCACGCCCGCGGTGCGTTTCGCCGTGCGGCGGGCCACACGCCGGCTGGCTGGCCGTTTCGTGCTCGGTTCGACAATTGACCAGGCGCTCCGCAAGTCGGTCGCGGCTGAAAAGACCGGCTTCAGCTATTCCTATGACATGCTGGGCGAAGCCGCTCTCACCCAGGAGGACGCAGATTTTTTCTTTGACGCCTACAAGACCGCGATCCGCGCGCTGAAGCCGTCCTGCACGGAGGCGGACTTCCGCGACAACCGCGGTGTGTCCATCAAGCTGTCGGCGCTGCATCCGCGTTACGAAATGACCCAGCGCGAGCGGGTGCTCAGGGAATTGACGGAACGGACGCTGGCGCTTGCCCTTATGGCCAAGGACGCAAATATGGGCTTGAACATCGACGCCGAGGAGGCCGACCGGCTGGAACTGTCGCTCGAGGTCATTGAGGCGGTGCTGCGCGATCCGGGCCTCGCCGGGTGGGACGGGTTCGGAATCGTCGTTCAGGCATACGGCAAGGCGGCGCCGCGCGTCCTTGACTGGCTCCTATGCGCTGGCCGGAGAGCTGGACCGGAAAATCATGATCCGGCTGGTCAAAGGAGCCTATTGGGACACCGAGATCAAGCGCGCCCAAGTCGAAGGTTTGAAGACATTTCCGGTCTACACAAGAAAGTCCGCCACAGACGTCTCGTACCAGTGCTGCGTGCAGAAACTGCTGGGGATGACCGACCGGATTTATCCTCAGTTCGCGGGCCACAACGCGCACACGGTTTCAGCCATTCTCGATCTTGCCGGGGACCGCAGGGATTTCGAATTTCAGCGCATCCACGGAATGGGTGAATCGCTGCACACCAAGGTTCTTGGCCGCAGCGGAATCCGCTGCCGCGTCTACGCCCCGGTCGGCGAGCACCGGGAGCTGCTGCCCTATCTGGCCCGCCGCATGCTGGAAAACGGCGCCAACAGTTCGTTTGTCAACCAGATCGTCAGCCGCGACTGGGAGGCGTCGGAAATCGCCACCGACCCCTTCGACACGCTGCAGCGGGCGCGCGAGCGAAATGTTCAGCCAATCGCCGAACCCGAGTATCTGTTCGGACAGGAACGGCGGAATTCAATGGGCTGGGACCTGCACAATCCCGGCAACCCTGGCCACAATCGACACGATCCGCGAACCGTTTCGCAGCGGCCAGTGGGACTGGACCGCGGGATTCGCTGACAGCGCGGCGATCCACAATCCAATGGACCCTTTGGAAACCGTCGGCCTGGCGGGCGCGGCAGACGCAGCGCATGTCGACTCGGCGTTGAACACAGCCGTGGACTGGTCGGACACGCCGCCCGCAGAACGCGGACTGATCCTGACACGGGCGTCGGATCTCTATGAATCCCGCGCCGGCGAGATGTTTGCGCTGCTCTGCCGCGAAGCTGGAAAAACTCCGGGA
>CBDCSZ010000005.1:0-59284 GCA_965221935.1 Paracoccaceae bacterium | reverse complement strand
GTCCGAAGCGCCGCCGTGCCTGGTTGTGATGGAGGCGTGCGGCGGCGCGCACCGCTGGCCCATCTTTAACATTTCTGCGTTGGATTTGAGGTCGATTTGACGGTGTTCGATTCGCAACTCATTGATTTATTGTGATTCGATGTTTCAGGAATCGTTTGTAGTGCCATGTTTTTTGAGTAATGCCTTGCAGCGGGGGACCCCTTCTGCCATAGCTGGCGCATGTTCATTCGACAGACCAAGACCGGCGCCGCCAGCGACGGCAGCGACCACATCACCTTCCGCCTGGTCGAGAACCGCCGCGAGGGGGACAGGATCCGTCAGCGCACCCTTCTCAATCTCGGGCGCCATTTTGCAATCGGGCGCGGGCACTGGCCGGACCTGTGCCGACGCATCTCGGATCATCTCACCGGACAGACCGCCCTCGGCCTCGCCGATCCCGATCCGGGGATCGAGGCCGAGGCCCGCAGAATCTCCGCCCTGCTGATTGGCCGCGGGAAAGACAGCGGCGGGGAAGGCGCGAAGCGGGACTGGCAGAGTGTTGATGTCAATTCCGCCAGCGACAGCGACGGGCGCTCGGTCGGTGTCGAGCATGCCGGGCTCGAGGCGCTGTCCGGTCTCGGCCTGCCGGCATTGTTCGACGGTCTCGGTTTCAACCGCCGCCAGCGCTGCTGCGCCCTGGCGGCCATTGTCGCGCGCATGGCCGCGCCGAACTCGGAGCGGGCGACCAACTTCTGGCTGCGCCGGCACAGCGCCCTCGGCGAGATGCTCGGGATCGATTTCGGCGCTCTGAGCGACATGGCGCTCCACCGCGCCTCGGATCTGCTCCTTGCCCATCAGGACAGCATCGAGGATCACCTCTTCGCCCGGTCCCGGTCCCTGTTCGACTTCAAGCCGACGATCGCGCTGTGCGATCTCACCAACACGTTCTATGAAGGCCGGGCGCCAATCCAGCCCAAGGCGCGGCGCGGGCATTCGAAGGAACGGCGCAGCGACTGCCCGCTGCTTTCGCTTGGCCTGGTTCTCGATGCCAGCGGCTTTGTCCGGCGCAGCCGGGTGTTTGCCGGCAATGTCACCGAACACAGGACACTCACGCACATGCTCACCAGCCTCGGCGCTCCGGAAGGCGCGGTCGTCATCATGGACGGCGGCATCGCGACCGAGGACAACCTGCGGTGGCTGCGCGCCGGCGCCTATCGCTGTCCCGTGGTCTCACGCACCACCAAGCGGGTCTTCGATTCCGACGAGGCCAGGGCAATCACGACCGCGTCATGCGACAAGGTCGCCATCCACAAGGAATCCGTCACCCGCGAGGAAGAGGACGGCACGGAATACAAGGAGTCCTGGCTGCGGTGCCTTTCCGAAGCCCGGGCGGAAAAGGAACGCGGCATCATCAATCGTTTCAGCCCATCTTTAACATTGTAGTGCGTAACGCGTTGATTTCAAACGGGTAAAAAATCCGAATGGCACTACAATCCGGAGAGGCGGCCGTTTCGGGCCGCCGCCACGAATTGCCGGAATCGGTTCAGACGATGGTCTTGGCGAGGTTCCTGGGCGGCGGCGCGAGGCCCGTCGCCCGGTAGATCTCCGCCTGTTCGGGGGAGGCGGATGCGGTCTTGCGGACATGCAGGGTCCTGCCGTCACGGCGCCTGAAGCTGGTTGTCGTGCGCTGCAGTGTCGCAAGCGTCTGGCGCGCCGTCGTCCAGCTGTCGTGGATGTTTGCCGCTTTCATGGGTCTGCGCAGTGTCTGGACTGCCTGATAGGCGAGGACTGAGATGAACAGGTGAGCGTCGGCGCGCCCCTGTTTGTGATGGAAGATCGGACGCAGGCCGAGCTCGGATTTCAACGAGCGGAACACGGCTTCGGCGTCGGTGAGGGTCGCGTAGGTCTGCCACATGGTCTCTGCCGGCCAGTCGAGGATGTTGCTGCGCAGACAGCAGACCCCGGGGTGGGTCAGCATGGAATTGTCGGCGGGATTGAGGTTCCAGGCGATGGCTGTTGCCTTGGTTCCGGCGCTGTCGGGGGTGACGGTGATCTCGTAATGCCGGGCGACCCGCGCGTTTTCCTTTGCAAGCCGCCCGATCCGGCGCTGGATGTCGTCAAGCTTCTTGCGGGTCCTGGGGCGGGAGAGGCCGTCATGCAGTTTCTTCAGGCCGTCTTCGAGACGTGTCCTGAAACGATTGATGATGCCGCGTTCCTTTTCCGCCCGGGCTTCGGAAAGGCGCCGCAGCCAGGACTCCTTGTATTCCGTGCCGTCCTCTTCCTCGCGGGTGACGGATTCCTTGTAGATGGCGACCTTGTCGCATGACGCGGTCGTGATTGCCCTGGCCTCGTCGGAATCGAAGACCCGCTTGGTGGTGCGTGAGACCACGGGACAGCGATAGGCGCTGGCGCGCAGCCACCGCAGGTTGTCCTCGGTCGCGATGCCGCCGTCCATGATGACGACCGCGCCTTCCGGAGCGCCGAGGCTGGTGAGCATGTGCGTGAGTGTCCTGTGTTCGGTGACATTGCCGGCAAACACCCGGCTGCGCCGGACAAAGCCGCTGGCATCGAGAACCAGGCCAAGCGAAAGGTGAAGTCATAAAAGTGCTGGATAATTTGGGAGGGGCGTGTTTCCGTTGAGTTGAAGAAAACCAAGCCGGCTAAGCGCTGGCTCCAACGGAAGGACACACCCCATGGAGAAGAGATTACCCGGATCGATGCGCACGCGCGAGACCCTTTCGGAATTGATCGAGGGCCGTTTGTCGGCGCCGGACGCCCGCAGCGAGCTGGTGCGTCTGGCGACGCGTCTGATCATCGAGGAGACGCTGGAGGCGGAGAGCCGCGACGCTCTTGGCCGGGATTACTACGAGCGCGGCGGCGATCCCCGCCGCGGCTATCGCAACGGCAACCGCACCGGGCGGATGAAGACCGCCGAAGGGGCGGTGGAATACACGGCTCCGCAGATCGCGGGCGGCGACGAGCCGTTCAGCTCGGAGATCCGTCCGCGGCTGAAGGGCCGGAGCGAGGCGCTGGAGGATCTTGCGGTGGAGATGCTGGCCCGCGGCCTCAGCGTGCGCGACATCGAGGACGCGTTCCGCAATGACGACGGCTCGCTTCTTCTCTCCCGCACCGCGGTCTCGGAAATCGGAGAGCGGCTGTGGCAGGACTATCAGGAGTTCGCCGTCCGCGATCTTGGCGGCTATGACATCGCCTACCTGTTCGTCGACGGCATCGCGGAGCGGATCCGCCCGGGCCAGCGGCGCGAGCCGGTCCTGGCCGCCTGGGGCATGACCCGCGAAGGAAGAAAGGTTCTTCTCCATCTCATGTCGGGCTCGAAGGAGGACTATGAGACGGTTTCCGCCTTCTTCCAGGACATGCGGGGCCGCGGCCTCGGCGATCCTCTGCTGGCGGTCTGCGACGGCGCGCCCGGCATCATCAAGGCGATCGAGACCTGCTTTCCGCGTTCGGAGCGCCAGCGCTGCCTGTTTCACCGCATGAGCAATCTCGCGGCCAAGCCCATCTTTAACATTTCTGCGTTGGATTTGAGGTCGATTTGACGGTGTTCGATTCGCAACTCATTGATTTATTGTGATTCGATGTTTCAGGAATCGTTTGTAGTGCCATGTTTTTTGAGTAATGCCTTGCGGCGGGGGATTCCTTTTGCTATAGCTGCCGCATGTTCATTCGACAGACCAAGACCGGCACCGCCAGCGACGGCAGCGACCAAATCACCTTCCGCCTGGTCGAGAACCGCCGCGAGGGGGACAGGATCCGTCAGCGCACCCTTCTCAATCTCGGGCGCCATTTTGCAATCGGGCGCGGGCACTGGCCGGACCTGTGCCGACGCATCTCGGATCATCTCACCGGACAGACCGCCCTCGGCCTCGCCGATCCCGATCCGGGGATCGAGGCCGAGGCCCGCAGAATCTCCGCCCTGCTGATTGGCCGCGGGAAAGACAGCGGCGGGGAAGGCGCGAAGCGGGACTGGCAGAGTGTTGATGTCAATTCCGCCAGCGACAGCGACGGGCGCTCGGTCGGTGTCGAGCATGCCGGGCTCGAGGCGCTGTCCGGTCTCGGCCTGCCGGCATTGTTCGACGGTCTCGGTTTCAACCGCCGCCAGCGCTGCTGCGCCCTGGCGGCCATTGTCGCGCGCATGGCCGCGCCGAACTCGGAGCGGGCGACCAACTTCTGGCTGCGCCGGCACAGCGCCCTCGGCGAGATGCTCGGGATCGATTTCGGCGCTCTGAGCGACATGGCGCTCTACCGCGCCTCGGATCTGCTCCTTGCCCATCAGGACAGCATCGAGGATCACCTCTTCGCCCGGGCCCGGTCCCTGTTCGACCTCAAGCCGACGATCGCGCTGTACGATCTCACCAACACGTTCTATGAAGGCCGGGCACCAATCCAGCCCAAGGCGCGGCGCGGGCATTCGAAGGAACGGCGCAGCGACTGCCCGCTGCTTTCGCTTGGCCTGGTTCTCGATGCCAGCGGCTTTGTCCGGCGCAGCCGGGTGTTTGCCGGCAATGTCACCGAACACAGGACACTCACGCACATGCTCACCAGCCTCGGCGCTCCGGAAGGCGCGGTCGTCATCATGGACGGCGGCATCGCGACCGAGGACAACCTGCGGTGGCTGCGCGCCAGCGCCTATCGCTATCTCGTGGTCTCACGCACCACCAAGCGGGTCTTCGATTCCGACGAGGCCAGGGCAATCACGACCGCGTCATGCGACAAGGTCGCCATCTACAAGGAATCCGTCACCCGCGAGGAAGAGGACGGCACGGAATACAAGGAGTCCTGGCTGCGGTGCCTTTCCGAAGCCCGGGCGGAAAAGGAACGCGGCATCATCAATCGTTTCAGGACACGTCTCGAAGACGGCCTGAAGAAACTGCATGACGGCCTCTCCCGCCCCAGGACCCGCAAGAAGCTTGACGACATCCAGCGCCGGATCGGGCGGCTTGCAAAGGAAAACGCGCGGGTCGCCCGGCATTACGAGATCACCGTCACCCCCGACAGCGCCGGAACCAAGGCAACAGCCATCACCTGGAACCTCAATCCCGCCGACAATTCCATGCTGACCCACCCCGGGGTCTACTGTCTGCGCAGCAACATCCTCGACTGGCCGGCAGAGACCATGTGGCAGACCTACGCGACCCTCACCGACGCCGAAGCCGTGTTCCGCTCGTTGAAATCCGAGCTCGGCCTGCGTCCGATCTTCCATCACAAACAGGGGCGCGCCGACGCTCACCTGTTCATCTCAGTCCTCGCCTATCAGGCAGTCCAGACACTGCGCAGACCCATGAAAGCGGCAAACATCCACGACAGCTGGACGACGGCGCGCCAGACGCTTGCGACACTGCAGCGCACGACAACCAGCTTCAGGCGCCGTGACGGCAGGACCCTGCATGTCCGCAAGACCGCATCCGCCTCCCCCGAACAGGCGGAGATCTACCGGGCGATGGGCCTCGCGCCGCCGCCCAGGAACCTCGCCAAGACCATCGTCTGAACCGATTCCGGCAATTCGTGGCGGCGGCCCGAAACGGCCGCCTCTCCGGATTGTAGTGCCATTCGGATTTTTTACCCGTTTGAAATCAACGCGTTACGCACTACAATGTTAAAGATGGGCAAGGTCTCCAGGGAGGACGCATGGCCCGAGTTCCGCGAACAGGCCCGCGCCGCGTATCAGGCGCCGTCACGGGCCATTGCCCGCGGTCTCGCCGCCGACCTGGCCCGGAAATGGGAGAACGAGTTCCCGACCGCGGTGGCCTGCTTCCAGGATGACTTCGAGGCCTGCATCGCGCATCTGCGGATGCCGGTGAGACACCGCAAGGCGATCCGCACCACCAACCTGCTGGAGCGGCTGTTCGGCGAGGAGCGGAGACGCCTGAAGGTGATCCCCAACGCGTGGGGGGAAAAGGCGGTTCTCAAGCTGATGTTCGCGGCCATGACCCGGGCTTCGGAGAAATGGCGCCCGATCGCGGTGACCGGCTTCGAGCGGCGCCAGCTGGAGCAGGTCAGGAAGGATCTGGACGAGGAATACGAAAAGGCGAACGGGCCGCTCAACAGCCCGAAAACAGAGGCGCGCCTCTCCAAATTATCCAGCACTTTAGGGACTTGACCCAAGCGAAAGCAGCGGGCAGTCGCTGCGCCGTTCCTTCGAATGCCCGCGCCGCGCCTTGGGCTGGATTGGCGCCCGGCCTTCATAGAACGTGTTGGTGAGATCGCACAGCGCGATCGTCGGCTTGAAGTCGAACAGGGACCGGGCCCGGGCGAAGAGGTGATCCTCGATGCTGTCCTGATGGGCAAGGAGCAGATCCGAGGCGCGGTGGAGCGCCATGTCGCTCAGAGCGCCGAAATCGATCCCGAGCATCTCGCCGAGGGCGCTGTGCCGGCGCAGCCAGAAGTTGGTCGCCCGCTCCGAGTTCGGCGCGGCCATGCGCGCGACAATGGCCGCCAGGGCGCAGCAGCGCTGGCGGCGGTTGAAACCGAGACCGTCGAACAATGCCGGCAGGCCGAGACCGGACAGCGCCTCGAGCCCGGCATGCTCGACACCGACCGAGCGCCCGTCGCTGTCGCTGGCGGAATTGACATCAACACTCTGCCAGTCCCGCTTCGCGCCTTCCCCGCCGCTGTCTTTCCCGCGGCCAATCAGCAGGGCGGAGATTCTGCGGGCCTCGGCCTCGATCCCCGGATCGGGATCGGCGAGGCCGAGGGCGGTCTGTCCGGTGAGATGATCCGAGATGCGTCGGCACAGGTCCGGCCAGTGCCCGCGCCCGATTGCAAAATGGCGCCCGAGATTGAGAACGGTGCGCTGACGGATCCTGTCCCCCTCGCGGCGGTTCTCGACCAGGCGGAAGGTGATTTGGTCGCTGCCGTCGCTGGCGGTGCCGGTCTTGGTCTGTCGAATGAACATGCGCCAGCTATGGCAGAAGGGGTCCCCCGCTGCAAGGCATTACTCAAAAAACATGGCACTACAAACGATTCCTGAAACATCGAATCACAATAAATCAATGAGTTGCGAATCGAACACCGTCAAATCGACCTCAAATCCAACGCAGAAATGTTAAAGATGGGCTAGTGGCGCCTGATCTGGAAGTCTATCTGCCTGCCTTTTGCTTACGGATTCTGGCATTGGGATGATGGAAGAAATGTAGGAACAACTAGGGCCTGTTGACAATCAGGTTGCGGCGACCACGCCCGCAACGAGGTGAATCGCCGCCGCAAAGCTCTCGCCCGTCTTGTCGTAACGGGTCGCCACTGCCCGGAACTCCTTGATTTTCGCAAACAAATTCTCGATCTGGTGCCGCCACTTGTACATCTCACGGTCATGTTCCCGAGGATCCAACCGGTTCCTCCTCGCGGGAATCACCGCCTCGGCGCCGCGCTTCCGGAGTTCCCCGAGCAGCCAGTCCGCGTCGAACGCCTTGTCCCCGATCAAAGCTTCGAAGGGAAGATCCTCCAAAAGCTCCGGCGTCCCCACAATGTCGTGCGCCTGACCGGGAAGGATCACCAACCGCACAAGATCGCCAAGCGCGTCCGCAACCGCGGCGATCTTGCCGGTCAGGCCTCCCCGGGAACGGCCGATGCCCTGGCGGCGGGTCCCCCTTTTGCGCCCGCCGCTTTCTGGTGCGCCGAGACGACAGTGCCGTCAACACACACGCACTCGAAATCGAACTCGTCCGACTACGCGTTGAAAACACGCTCGAAAACACCCGAAACAGCCCAGCGGCGGAAGCGTTTGAACACGCTGTTCCAGTTGCCGAAGCGCGCCGGAAGGTCGCGCCGCGGCGATCCCGTCCGGATCCGCCAAAGCGCCGCCTCGAGAAACCGCCGGTTGTCCGCCGCGGTGACGCCGGGGTCGGTCGCCTTGCCGGGCAGCATGGGCTCGATCCGCGCCCACATGGCGTCGGTCAGCACCGTTCTGTCTGGATTCATTCGTCATTCTGCTCATCTTGCCTGTGCCGCCGTTCCGGCGGTCATTGAGACAAAAGTGGCGGAAATCCGCACGATTCGCAACCTGATTGTCAACAGGCCCTAAAACATAATAAAAACAAAACGATAGATACCTGCTTGAGAGTCTGCTCGCCAATTTACTTTAGACCCCGGGGTTGAGCAGGCATTCACACTGTGGCAGCGTCCTCGCCAAGCAATGTCAGTATGGAACTGATGACATGCCCAAGCTGAAAATGTCGTCCTCCCGGATGGTCGCCGCCGCACGGGCGCGGATAGAGGAAATCTCCACTGAACTGCTGATTGAAAAACACCTGGATCCGGATTGGGTCGTCGTCGATATCCGTGACATCCGCGAGCGGCAGAACACCGGCTTCATCCCCGGCAGCTTCCATGCGCCGAGGGGCATGGTCGAATTCTGGGTGGATCCGGACAGCCCGTGTTTCAGGGAGATTTTTGATTTGGACGCGAAGTATGTTTTCCACTGCGCCAGCGGCTGGCGTTCGGCCCTGACCGTCGCCACGCTGCAGGATATGGGGTTTGCCGCCGCCCATCTGAAGGACGGGTTCGCCGACTGGCAACGGAAGGGCGGACCGGTGGAACAGACGCCGCGGTGAGAAGCGGGCGCGGCCGTTCAGCCGCCGCCGGCACAGAGAATTCTCCGTTCAGGCGCTCATTGGGGAAATTGGAGCAGGCGCTTCGGCCTCAAACGAGCCCCAGACCGTCTGATCAAAATTGATCACCGATCCGGTCATCATCCCGGAATCACCCGATGCCAGAAATGCCACCGCCCGCGCCACCTCCGTCGGCTCCACCAAACGGCCAAACGGCTGACTTTGCGCAGCTTCTTCCAGCCAGCCATCCTCGGCGCCGTGAAACTTCCGCTGCACCGCATCCTCGCCTTCAGATGACATCCAGCCGATATTGAGCTGGTTGACCCGTATGTTGTTCTTCAGAAGGGCGAACCCGGAGTTGCGGGTCAGAGTCGCCAGCGCGCCTTTGGAGGCGCAATAGGCGGAAATGAACGGCTGACCCGAGAATGCCGCCATTGATCCGATATTGACGATTGAACCCTTCACAGCGTCGCGGATCATCAGCTTCACCGTTTCCTGCATGAGGAAAAACGGGCCGCGGACATTAATCGCGAACATAGAGTCAAAGAGCTCCTCCGAGGTGTCCGTCAGTGTCCCCCGCGCCGTGAGCGCGGCGGCGTTGACCAAAATGTCGACTCTGCCGAAATGTCGGTCGGCGACCGCCGCCACCGCCCGGACATCGCTGACTCTGCCGAGATCAGCAGTGCGGAAATGAACCCGGCAGCCCGTGTCAGCTGAGACAGCGGCGGCAACCGTTTCCCCTTTGGCCGCGGTCCGGCCGCATGTCACGATGCCTGCGGCGCCGGCTTTGGCAAAGCGCCTGGCGATGGCCGCGCCCAGCCCCTGCGTGCCGCCGGTGATTATGGCGATCTTGCCGTCAAGTCGGTTCATCTTTCCCTTCCACGATCTCGTATCCGGCCGCGCTGAGGGCCGAGGTCAGCGTTTCATGGCCGATCTGCGCATATTCGAAAGGCGGGGCCTTAGCCGGGTCCTGCTCCGCTTCAACCACAAACCAGCCCTCGTATCCGCGCTCCGCAAGGCTGGCGATGAGGCTGCGGAAGTCCAGCGCGCCGTCCCCCGGCACGGTGAACGCGCCCTTCAGCACCGCGTCGAGAAAACTCTCGCGGCGGCGATCCAGACCGTCAATGATCCCGCTGCGCACATCCTTGGCATGAAAGTGCAGAATCCGGCCTGCGTGGCGGTCAATCACGCGCATCACATTGCCGCCGGCAAACGCCATGTGGCCGGGATCGTAAAGCAGAAACACCGCTTCCCCGGTCCAGTTCATAAGCCGGTCGAGATCGTGTTCGGACTCAATCGCCGTCCCCATGTGATGGTGGAACGCGATCGGCATGCCGGCGTCGGCGCACCATTCGGAAAAAACGGTCAGTTTGCTCCCGTAGCTGCGCATCTGGTCGTCATCCAGACGGATACGCGTCGCCAGCGGGGCGGACCGGACGTTTTGAATGGTGCCGGCGGTTTCTCCGTAGACAAGGCAGGGCGCGCCGAGATCCCGAAACAGCGTGAGCTGGGCAAAGACCTGGTCTTTTTCTTCGGCGATTTCCTTGTGGAGCACGGTCCCGGAATACCAGCCGCCGCACAGCGACAATCCGTGCTCATCGAGAATGGGTCCGAGTTCGGCCGAATCGCCGGGAAATTTGCCGCCGGTCTCAATGCCGGAAAAACCGGCGGCGCGGGCTTCCGAAAGACAGGTCTCGAGCGGCGTGTCACCGCCAAGCTTCGGCAGATCATCGTTTGTCCAGGCGATCGGCGCGATGCCAAGCTTTGCCTTCATGGCTCAGACCCCGACGCGCTGCTTGGACCGGATCTCCTCCTGTTCAGCCCGCGCAGCCCTGACCTGCTCACGGCGGCTGATTTCCGGGACGCCGAGGTCCCATGCCGCATCGCCCGGCGTCCAGGTATAGGCGTCGGTGACGATTGATATGACGGTGGTCCGGTCGGCGCCGCGCGCCCATTCCAGCGCCGCGTCCAGATCCGCAAGGCTTTCCACGGTCCGCGCCAAGGCGCCCTGCGACTCAGCGTGTTTCGCGAAATCCACCGCAAAGGCCTGCTTTACGCGGCAATCGGAAATGAGATTGTTGAATGATTCACCGCCCTTGAAGTTCTGCAGCCGGTTGATGACCGCGAAGCCGCCATTGTCGCAGACAACGACGATCATCTTGTGCCCGGTCAAAACCGAAGAATAGATGTCTGAGTTCATCATCAGATAGGAACCGTCGCCCACCAGCACAATCGGTGTCGAACCTTCGTCAGCCGCCATCGCGGCGCCCCATCCGCCGGCCAGCTCATACCCCATGCAGGAGTAGCCGAATTCGCAGTCAAACGTGTTCGGTGACTTGCACCGCCAGCCCTTTGAAGTCTCTCCGGGCAAACCGCCGGCGGCGGTGATCATACGGTCGCTGTCGCCGGCCCACCTGTTCACCGCGCCAACAACCTGTGCGTAGGTCGGAACCGGCGCGTTTGTCGGCGCCTGCAGCCGGTCAAGCAGCTTGTTCCAGTCGGCGAATTCGCGTTTGCCCCGATTCAGCCATGCCGGATCGGCCTGCCAGTCACCCAGCTGCGCATCGAGTTCAATGACAGATTCTCTGGCGTCGCCGACAACGGAAAGTGCCTGGTGTTTGGTGGCGTCCCAGCGGGCCGCGTTTATCGAAATGAATGCGGCATCATGTGAAAACGCGGTCCAGGATCCGGTGGTGAAATCCTGCAGCCGGGTGCCGATCGCGACAATCACATCAGCCTCGGCGGCCAGCGCGTTCGCCGATGACGAACCGATAACGCCGACCGGGCCGATATGGGCGGGGTGGCTGTGGCTGACCGTTCCCTTGCCCGCAATTGTCTCTGCCAGCGGAATGTGCCGCGCCTCGGCGAACGCCGCCACCCGCTGTTCCGCCAGTGAATAATGGACGCCGCCGCCGGCGATGATTAGCGGACGTTTTGCGGCGGACAGCCTGCGCGCCGCTTTGGCGACGCTGTCGCGGTCAGGACGGGGGCGCGGAACGGCGTGCACCGTCTCGCGGAAAAACGCCGCCGGATAGTCAAACGCGATTTCCTGGGTGTCCTGGCACAGGCCGATAAAGGCGGGGCCGCAGTCCGCCGGGTCAAGCATCATCGCCAATGCCTGCGGCAGGGAAGACAGGATTTGCTCGGGATGCGTGATCCGGTCCCAATAGCGCGAGACAGAGCGAAAAGCGTCGTTCACAGATGTGGTCGGGCAGCCAAAGTGCTCAACCTGCTGCAGGACCGGGTCCGGGCGGCGGCTGGCAAACACATCGCCTGACAGGATCAGCAGCGGCAGCCGGTTCGAATGGGCGACAGCGGCGGCGGTGACCATATTGGTGGCGCCGGGGCCGATCGAACTCGTGGCGGCCATAATCTGACGCCGCCGCTTGGCCTTGGCGAAGCCGATCGCCGCCAGCGCCATCGACTGTTCGTTCTGGCCGCGCCACACCGGCAGCTGATCCTGGGCTTCGTAAAGAGCCTCGGCGAGACAGGTGACGTTGCCGTGTCCGAAGATGCCGAACACACCGGCGAATAACGGGATGTTTCCGCCTTCGCTTTCAATGCGTTGATTGCAAAGAAATCTGACCAAAGCCTGGGCCATTGTCAGGCGCACTGTTTCGCTTTTCATCAGGCACTCCTCTTTCAAAAGCTTGCAATTTCTGTTTATGGCCACCACTGCGCATCCGCAACACGGCAACAAACCGGCCAGTTGGCCTTAACCGCAGCAAATTCGGAGGAATCGATGATTGCCAACCCGGTCAAAACACTGACTTCACAGGGCAAACCTGTCATTAATGGCTGGCTGGCGCTGGGCAGCGCCTTCGCCGCTGAAATTCAAGCCGGCCTCGGTTTTGACAGTCTGACAGCGGATATGCAGCACGGCCTCATGGATTACCGCGACGCTCTCGCGACCTTTCAGGCGATCCGCGCCAGCGGTGTCGCACCGCTTGCCCGCGTCCCATGGCTGGAACCCGGAATTGTGATGAGGACGCTTGACGCCGGCGCTCTGGGCATCATCTGTCCGATGATCAACAACCGCAGCCAGGCCGAGACGCTGGTTTCCTACATCCGCTACCCGCCGCGCGGAGTCCGCAGCTATGGTCCGACCCGAGCGCTGGTTTCCGCTGGGGCGGACTATGCCGCAAAGGCCAATGACGAAGTGATCTGCCTCGCGATGGTGGAGACCGCCGAGGCCTACGAAAACCTCGAAGACATCGTGACCACGCCCGGTCTTGACGGCGTCTATGTGGGTCCCTCCGATCTCGCTCTCGGTCTCACCGACGGCCGCTTGGGGCCGGGGTTTGACCGGCGGGAGCCGGAATTGGTCGAGGCGACCAAGCGGATACTCAAGGTCTCCAAACAGGCCGGGATCCTGACAGGGCTGCATTGCGGTTCGCCGGAATACGCTGCCGAAGCCATCTCCTGGGGCTTTGACCTAGTGACACTTGTCAGCGACGGGCAGCTGTTGGCGGAGGGCACGAAAGCGCGGATGGCAAAAGTCAGGTCGATTCTGAGCGGGGGCGGGAGCGCCGACACAGCGGCCGATTCACCGAGCTCTTACTAGGCTGGATTCAGGGCCGGCCGGATGCGCCTGTCAACCGCCGGCGAGACCAAGATGCACGCCAGCGCGGTGTCCATCGGCAACCGGGCTGCGATGGTGGTGGGTCCGCCGGGGTCGGGCAAGACCGCCACTGTGCTTGAGCTCATCTCGCGCGGTGGGACGCTGGTGGCAGACGATCAGACTGTGCTGCGCCGCAGCGCGGACAGGATTGAGGTCTCACCGCCGCCGCAATTGGCCGGCTTGATAGAAGCCCGGGGAGTCGGGCTGCTGCGGCTGCGATACGCCCAGACGGCGCAGCTTGTGCTGATTGTCGATTTGGCCAAGGTTGAAACCGAACGCCTGCCCGAACGGCGATGTCGAAACATCCTCGGGCTGGACATCGATGTCATCCACGGCTGTGGCAGGAAGGGATTGGCGGCTGCGCTGATTGCCCTGCTTCAGGGAGCAAGAGCCGATTGACCGTCAATTCCGGCCGGCGCGGCCGGATTTCGTCACATCCGAGGTTTTTGCGGCGCCGCAGCATCGGAAAACGCTTGCGCAGGCCGATCGATAAGTGTCTAAGCGCTGCCGGAATTTGAGTGCGTGTGGATTCTGGTGTCGAGGAAACCGACTTGATCGGCGTCGTTATCGTTGCAAACGGCAATCTGGCAGGTGAAATGCTGTCCTGCCTCGAGCAAATTCTAGGGCAGCAGCGCGGATTCACAGCTGTGGCGCTAAAAGGCGAATACGACTGGCAAACGAAACAGGACGAGATCTGCAAGGCGGTGGTCGAAGTCGATGACGGCGAAGGCGTCATCGTTGTGACAGACATTTTCGGCAGCTCGCCGGCCAACCTGTCGCAGAAAGCCTGCTGCGGTTCGGACAGGATCATCCTATGCGGTGCCAATCTTCCGATGCTGGTCAAACTGGCCAAGTCGCGGAAATCCGATCTGCAGCGGGCGGCGGTGCTCGCCGCCGACGCCGGACGCAAATACGTCCGGGTCATAGAATAGGCAGGCGCCATGGCCGCGATCGTGCGCTCGTACAACATCGTGAACGAGAAGGGCATGCATGCGCGGGCGGCCGCCAAATTTGTCGAAGTTGTGGAGCGCCACAACGCCGGCGCCGAGGTGTTCAAGGACGGTGTCTCGGCCTTCGGCGATTCGCTTATGGGCCTTCTGATGCTGACCGCGTCCAACGGAACTTCGATCGAGGTCCACCTGAATGGTGAAGAGGCGCAGCAACTCGGCGACGCTCTCGAAGAGCTGATCAGCCAGCGGTTTCACGAAAAATATTGACGAGGATGCTGTCAGCGGGTGGGGCGCGGCGTGTCACCTGAATAGTCGTAGAAACCGCGCTGCGTTTTGCGCCCAAGCCAGCGCGCTTCCACATACTTTGTGAGCAGCGGGCAGGGGCGGTATTTCGAGTCCCCGAGACCGTCAAACAGGACATTCATAATCGCCAGGCAGGTGTCGAGACCGATAAAATCCGCCAATTGCAAGGGACCCATCGGATGATTGGCCCCAAGACGCATCGAACTGTCGATCGCCTCCACGGAGCCGATGCCTTCAAGCAGCGTGTAGATTGCTTCATTGATCATCGGCATCAGAATGCGGTTGACGATAAAACCCGGAAAGTCGGAAGCGGAGGCCGGCGTTTTCCCGAGCTTCTCTACGATTCCCACCAGAGTCCGGTAGGTCTGTTCTTCTGTGGCGATGCCGCGGATCAGTTCAACAAGCTGCATGACCGGAACCGGATTCATAAAGTGAAAACCCATGAATCGGTCGGGCCTGTCGGTGCGCGAGGCGAGGCGGGTGATCGAAATCGACGATGTGGTCGTGGACAGAATCGTGTGATTGGCGAGATGCGGCGTCAGGTCCTCAAAAATCGCGGCTTTGACCGTTTCGCGTTCGGTGGCCGCCTCAATGATGAGGTCGGCATCGCCGCATTCCTTGAGCTGCTTGGTTGTCGCGATGCGGCGCAGCGCTTCCTGCCTGTCCGAGTCGCTGATCCGGTTCGCCGCCTGCTGGCGGCCCAGATTGGCATCGATTCGCGCGATCGCCCGGTTCAGCGCATCGTCTGAAATATCGTGCAGCACAACGTTGTAGCCGGCCAGCGCGAAAACATGGGCGATTCCATTGCCCATCTGGCCGGAGCCAATTACGCCGACGCGATTGATGTCCATTTTTTGCTCCATTGGCGCTGCGGGTTCGTATTAAACGTCAGGTCGCGGGCGCAGCTGGTCAGAGTTTTGCCGTCAGCTCCGGCACCGCATCAAACAGGTTGGCGACCAGTCCGAAGTCCGCAACCTGAAAAATCGGCGCCTCCTCGTCTTTGTTGATGGCGACAATCACCTTCGAGTCCTTCATGCCGGCGAGATGCTGGATCGCACCGGATATGCCAACCGCGATATAGAGATCCGGGGCCACCACTTTGCCAGTCTGGCCGACCTGAAAGTCGTTCGGCGCGTATCCGGAATCCACCGCGGCGCGCGATGCGCCGACGGCGGCGCCGAGCTTGTCCGCGAGGGCCGTGATCAAGGCGAAATCCTCGGGCGAACCGACACCCCGGCCGCCGGAAACGACAATCCGGGCCGAGGTCAGTTCCGGCCGGTCTGTGGCTGCCACACTGTCTTCGACCCATTCGCTGAGTTTGGGGTCGGACGCGGGATCGAGCTTCAGAACCGGGGCTGCGTTGCCCGCCGCGACCGCATCGAATGCGGCGGTGCGGACGGTGATGAATTTGATCCGGTCGGTGGAGCGCACAGTCTGCACCGCATTGCCGGCGTATATCGGCCTTTCGAAGGTTTCCGCGTCAATGACCGCCGAGATGTCGGAAATCATCATCGCATCGGACAGCGCCGCGGCCCGCGGCAGGATGTTCTGGGCCGAAGTCGAGGCCGGACCGACAATGTGTTCGTAGCTGTCAGCGAGCTGCAGGATCAAATCTGCGGTCGGCTCCGCCAGCGAATGCCCGTACAGCGGGCTGTCGGCGCAAAGCACACGGGCGGCGCCGTCAAGTGTGGCTGCTTCCGCGGCCGCGCCGCCGCAACCTTCGGAGGCGCAGAGAATATCGACTTCTCCCAGCGACCGCACCGCCGACAGGGTTTTGGCCGTCAGGTCGGTTGCAAGTTCAGAGCCGTTGAGTTCGGCGATCAGCAGAACAGCCATTAGATCACTCCCGCGTCGTCTTTGATTTTGGCGATCAGCTCATCCACCGAACCCACAATGATTCCGGCATCGCGCTCAGGCGGTTCAACGGTGCTGAGAATTTCGAGCCGCGGCCGGATATCAATGCCTAGCTCTTCAGGGGTCTTGGTTTCGAACGGTTTGCGCTTGGCCCGTTGAATATTCGGCAGCGAAGGGTAGCGCGGCTCGTTCATGCGCAGATCAACGGTCACTACACAGGGAAGGCCGACCTTTACGGTCTGCAGCCCGCCGTCAACTTCACGCGTAACCTTCGCCCCGTCACCGTCGATGTCCAGGGCGGAAGCGTAGGTGGCCTGAGCGCTGCCCATCAGAGCCGCCAGCATCTGGCCGGTCGCATTCATGTCGTTGTCGATGGCCTGTTTGCCCATCAGGATCAGTCCGGGCGCCACTTCATCAGCGACTGCCTTGAGGATTTTGGCCACAGCAAGCGGTTCAATGTCGGTATGCGGATCTTCCGCCGCTTTGACGAGAATCGCCCGGTCGGCGCCGATCGCCAGCGCGGTCCGCAGTATCGTCTGGGCCTGCTGCACGCCGATCGACACGACGATGATTTCCTCGGCTGTGCCCGCCTCCTTCAGGCGCACGGCTTCCTCGACCGCGACTTCATCGAACGGGTTGATCGACATTTTGACGTTGGCGAGGTCGACGCCGGTTCCATCGGCTCTCACCCGGACCTTGACGTTGTAGTCGATAACGCGCTTGACAGGGACAAGCACCTTCATTGCATTCTCTCCTGCTGGCTCATGACCAGTGCCGGTTGCTGACAATCCGGCCCCTATACCGAAACCGCATCCAGAATCACAGGTGAGGTTTCGGCCCTTGCCGGCGGATTAATCCGCGAATTGCCGCGGCGCAAGCGCGGCCTGCCGGCAGCTTCGGTTCAGTCAGTCCCGGTTGGCGCCGGGCACCCACAACACATCGTTCCCGGCACCGGAGTTGGCGTGCCGCGCGGCGACAAAAAACCAGTCGGAAAGCCGGTTCAGATACTTCAGCGCGAAGGGATTGACCGGCTCACCGCCGGCCAGCGCGACGGCCAGCCGTTCGGCCCGGCGGGCCACCGTCCGGCAATGGTGCAGGGAAGCCGCTTCGGCGGTGCCGCCGGGCAGGACGAAGCTGCGCAGCGGCTGCAGAATGGCGTTCATTGCGTCGATCTCCGTTTCCAGACGCTCCACCTGCGCCGCAACGATCCGCAGAGGCGGGTGTTCCGCCGCGGCCTCGTCTCCAGACTGCGGCCGGCACAGATCTGCCCCGAGGTCGAAAAGGTCGTTCTGGATCGCCGCCAGCCGGTCGGCGGCATTCCCGGACGCCTGCAGACAGGCCAGGCCGACGACGGAGTTCAACTCGTCCACAGTGCCGTAGGCTGCAACCCGCGCCGAATGTTTGGCGACCCTGCTGCCGTCTCCAAGAGCAGTGTCGCCGCCGTCGCCGGTGCGGGTGTAGATCTTGCTCAACACAACCATACCTTAACCTCCCCGGCCCCTGACCAGTACAAACAACAGAATCAGGATCACCGCCACCGCCTGTGCGACTATGCGCAGGCGCATGATCTTGTTGGCGTATTTCCGGTTAAAATCGCCGCCGCGGGCGTAGCCTCCGATACCCGTCGCCAGAATCGCCAGCACGGCGAATGCCGCGATCGCCGCGACGATAAAAAGCGGATCCTTGAACATGATCCAAACTCATCCGATTTTGACCAGAATCCTGTCCATCGCCGATGTCGGCATGATCCGCTTCAGGATTCCGGCGATATAGGTCGGCGTGGTCACATAGTAGCGGGCGCGCGGCCGCGGCGATTCGAGCGCCCGAATCAGTTTTCTGGTGACGTCGGCGGGTAAGAGCTCGAACCTCTCCAGCTCCTTTTCGTCTTCGTTGCGGTACAGGCTGGGAATCAGCGAAGTCCGGTAGAACTCCGCGAAGTTCGATTTCTCCCAGTCGATCCATTTTTCGAAATGCGGCTGTGAATTCTGGCGTATCAGGGTCTTGATGGGGCCGGGCTGTATCAGGGAGACATGGATGCCGGTACCGCGCAGCTCGAGCCGCAGCGTGTCCGACAGCCCTTCCAGGGCGTATTTGGTTGAGTTGTAGGGACCGCGCCAGGGAAACGTGACAAAGCCCAGAATCGAAGAGCAATTGACGATGCGGCCGTGACCCTGGGCGCGCATGACCGGCAGAACCCGGCGCGTGAGGTCGTGATAGCCGAACAGATTGGTCTCAAAAATCGCCCTCAGCGCGTCACGCGGCACATCCTCGAGGGCGCCGGGAAGGGCGAAGGCGCCGTTGTTGAAGACTGCGTCGAGTGTGCCGCCGGTTCCTTCCAGAGCCTCCTTCAGCGCCGCCTCAATGCTTTCCTCATCCGCATAGTCGAGACGCATGCTTTCGAACCCCTCGCCCTGCAGACGGGCGCTGTCAGACTGTTTCCGGCAGGTTGCGAACACCCGCCAGCCGCGCTCACGCAGCTGCTTCGCGGCGTCATATCCGATCCCCGATGAGCAGCCGGTGATGACGATGCTGCGACGAGGCGCGCCGGGGGCGGTCAATTTCGCCTCACTTCAGCGGGGTTTCTCAATTGAGCAGGCATCGCCCCACTTTCCTCCATGTCCGCAAACTCCGGCAAATGTACCGAAACCGCGCCGATTGTCGAGATTTGCTTCTGGCGCGCCATCGTGACGGAAAGCAGCGGACTGCGGCCGAGACGCCGTATTTCCGGACTTTGCCAAAACCTTGCCTGTGGCGGGTGCTTGCGCATCGCAGCAGTCGCGCGATCCGCCGCGCCCGGACAAGCGGCGATGGGCAGGCTTGCGCATCTCGGCCTCGCCCCCGATTCTATATCGTCACTCGGAGGCATTTCGAGGGTCAGCTACACGGTGGATGGCAGGGAGGGAGAGGCCGCGGGCCGCTGTATGGCGCCTCCGGCGGTCTTCTGTCTCGACGAAAATCCGGCTGGGACGTTGGCATTCATCGTCGGCTTCCGAGAGGTGCGGTTGCTCAAACTCCCCTTGAAGAGCCGGTTGAACCGGAGTTCCAGGGGGCAGCGCGGACCCCGGTGGATCGGAACATATACGGATATCGCAGCAATCCATACAATCACACCCACTGCCGGTCTAGTCCTCGCGGCAGAATTCGGTCGCTCCCACCGCCGCAGACTGCTCGGTCGACGCGGTATCGTCAATGCGCGCGACTGGACCCGGGTATCGCGCGAATGTTGATCGACATCGGCTTTCTGGAACACCTTCACGCTAACTTCCCCGAATATCAACAGCTCGACCCGAGCGGGCTGGAAACGAAGATGCTCCCCATGCTGACCGGAATTCGGAGCGAACCCGAAGAGATCGAAAGACTTGGCCAAGATCTCCAGCAACTCATGGACTCCGCGAACGATTCCGCGCTCAGCCACGCGATCTATACGGGTCTCGTCGAAGCGATGGGTAACTGTGCCGGCCATGCCTATTCGGACGAGCATTTGTTCCGCTGCCCGACGGAAAAGGGGCGATGGCGGATGTCGGGCCCGGTCACCAACGGCTGTGAATTGGAAGTGATCTTTTTCGATCAGGGGGCGACGATTCCCGTTTCGCTGCCGCGTTCCGGGTCGCGCGAGCGCGCGCATCGATGGGTACAAAGAACCTTGAATCCGCTGAGCCTCGAGAAAGCCCACGATGGGCAACGCACCCAGGCAGCCATGGCGGCGGGCCGCAGCGCCTATCGGAGGCAGGGGCGCGGGCACAGCTTGGTAAAGATTGGGAATCTGGTCAATCGCGCCGCATTGGGCTCCCTCCGTTTCTTGTCAAGGAAGGGGCGGCACATATATTTGAAGGACGATGGCGAAAGCATAGGAACGTTTGACAACTCAATCGGCGGCACGCTGGTCCATTGGCGTTTCGAGCTTTAGGCGGAGCGCGGCGATATGATGATGACATACAATATTGCAGAGCAGTTCTCGACGACGCCGGGCGGGCGCTTCCGGAAACATGGGCGCTACAGCGAAGAAGAGTTTCGTGAAGAGGTGCTCCGCGGGTTGTTTGAGAAGGCCATTGGGTCTGACGACAAGTTGGCCATCATTCTGGATGGGACCGCCGGCTATGGGTCGTCATTCCTCGAGGAGGCATTCGGCGGCCTGATTCGGTTGGGTTTGTTCGAACGGGAGCAGGTCGAACGGCACTTGGAGCTGCGCGCGTTGGACCCGCTCTGTGAGACCTATCGACTCTCGGCGGACCGGCACATGAAGAACGCGCGTCCGCGGCACTAGACGTCTAGTCGTCGCAAGCGCTGCCATAACGGAAGCCCCTCAACCAGAGCCTTGGCTGAGCCTGACGCCGTCAAGCTTCTTGTCGCATTCCTATTGGGCCTGTTCGCCGCCTTGGCAACTCGCTTGTGGCAAAGCCGAATCGACGAGCACTCGCACCGTTACGACGATGTCCGGAACACCGTTCTCCTGTCGGCCGAAATATCCACCAACGCTTAAAGTCAAGATGCCGGGCATAGGAAACCTTTCGCGTATCGCTCGATCGAGACAGTAATTCTAATTTTGAATTTTTGAGTTTTTAACGTGTTGTATCACAACGGTTTTTTGGCCCGGGGAGATTTTTTTCCGCCGCAGGCGGCTGCGTGCCGGCGGTTCCCCGGCGGCGGGCGAATCACCGGCCGCCGACGCCGCTCCGGCCGCCGGCTCCTGGGGAAAAGGCGCGGAGAAGACCGGTAAGTTGTTGTTTATGCTTACATTTGTACAAATTTTCGATATGTGCATAATGCGGCGCCATGTCCCCGCTGGCCGGATACATCGCCGACATGCGCGAACTCTGCGCGTCCGCCCCGGACCGCAGGACGGGCGCCAACGCCCGCCTGGAGATGGCCGACATCGGAATGGCGGCCTTCGCCGTCTTCTTCCTGCAGTGCCCGTCCTTCCTGGCGGCGCAGGCGCAGCTCCAGTCCCGCCAGGGACGGTCCAACGCCCGGACCCTGTTCGGCATTGAACGGCTGCCGACCGACAGCCACATCCGCAGCGTGCTCGACGGTGTGCCGCCGGAGCGCTTCGATTCCATCTTCACCCGGACCGTCGACCAGCTGGACCGCCAGGGCGCCCTTGACCAGCTGCGCCGGCTTGACGGGCGGCTGCTGATCGCCCTTGACGGCACCGAGTGTTTCACCTCCTGCAGCATCGGCTGCCGGAACTGCTCGCAGCGGAAACTGGCGGACGGGCGGACACAGAACTTCCACGCCGTGCTCGGCGCCGGCATCGTCGCCCCGGGAACCTCGCGCCTCCTGCCGCTGCCGCCGGAGTTCATCCGCCCGCAGGACGGGGCTGAGAAACAGGACTGCGAGATCAACGCCGCCAAGCGCTGGCTGCGGCGGACCGGATCCGGCCTGGCCCGGCTGAGACCGGTTTATCCCGGCGACGACCTCTACTGCCGCCAGCCGTTCTGCGAGGCCGTGCTGGCCGCCGGCGGAAGCTTCATCCTGACCTGCAAGCCGAGCTCGCACACAACGCTTTACGAGTATATTCAAGGGGTTGAGACCGGCTGTCTGACCCGGACCGAGGGCCGGAAAAAGAACAAGCGCCGGCTGCGCTGCCGCTGGATGAACGGTCTGCCGATCCGCGACGGAAAAGACGCGCTGGAAGTCAACTGGTTCGAAGTCACCATCACATCGCCGTCCGGAAAGCGGCTCTGCCGCAACAGCTTCGCCACCGACCTCCCGGTCGGCCCGGACAGCGTCGCCGAACTGGCCGACTGCGCCCGGGCCCGGTGGAAAGTGGAGAACAACACCTTCAAGGCTCTCAAGGACGGCTACCATCTCGAGCACAACTTCGGGCACGGCAAGGAAACCCTGGCCAGCCTGCTGGCGACCTTCAACCTGATCGCGTTCCTGATGCAGAGCGCCTGCGACCTGGTCTGCGAAAGCTGGCAGGAGGCCCGGGCAAAGCTCGCCGCCCGCTACCGGCTTCTTGACAACCTGAAGTTCCTGACCGCCTACGTCGTGCACGACGACTGGGACGCCGTGATGCGGACAATCATCACCGGCGAACTGCCGGAAAAGCCTCCGTAACCGGAAACGGCAGCCCCGCCCCTTCCGCCGAAACACAGCAGAAATCCGCCCGGAAACGCAGCCGAAAATGAAGAAAAAACCGATGTGAACGCATAATTGGAATTACTGCGATCGAGACCGACGCATTGACCTAAGAGTTTGACCTAAAAGTTGAGTGGCCTCCCCAGATGTGGCACGTACCATCTGATTTCCACACCAGAAATGGAGGACCACATGGCTTGGAACAAGACCACTCAGGAGCAGTATAAACGACCGGCGGACGGATATGAAACCGATTTGACGGACGCCGAATGGTCGGTGATCGAGCCGCTCATCCCGCCTCCTTCGAAAATGGGGCGTCCCCGCACCCTCAACATGCGGAAGGTTGTCAACGCCATCCAGTTCATGCTCGGAACGGGATGCCGGCGGCGGGCGGTTCCCAAGTGTTTTCCACCGTTTACCTCGGTCCAGAACTGTTTCCACGCGTGGATCCGCGGGGGTGTTCTGGACGAGATGCCCGGCGCCCTCCGGTCCCTCGCGCGCGACCTCGCGGGCCGTTCGGAGGAGCCGGCGGCGGCTGTGACCGACAGCCGGCCGGTGAAGACGACGGAGAGCGGCGGGCCGTCGGGGTATGACGCCGGAAAGAAGATCAAGGGCAGGAAGCGCCACATCACGGTGGACACGGAGGGAACCCCGATCACGATCGCGGTTCACGAGGCCTCGGTGCAGGACCGGGACGGCGCTGTGGAGGTGATCCTGGCGATGCTGGAGAAGGCGCCGCAGGTGGCGAAACTGTGGGCGGACGGCGGTTACGCCGGACCGAAGCTGGAGCAGGAACTGGCCAGACACGGCCTCGGTCCGGTGCTGGAAATCGTGCAAAAGCCCAAGGAAACCAGGGGTTTCACCGTCCACTGCCGCCGCTGGGTGGTGGAGCGGACCTTCGCCTGGATGTCGCGGTGCAGGCGTCTGGCGAAGGATCACGAGCGGAGCCTGGAGAGCTCCGCGGCCTGGGCGCAGCTCGCAGCCTGCCGGTTTCTGATGAGGCGGGTGGCGCGGGAGATAAGTGCTTGAAATCAAAACGATATTAAAAACAAAGACTTAAGATTCAAACTCTAAGCGATGCAGCGGGTATCGGACACACCGCTTCGATGTTTGGTCTCTGATCGCCTCTGGTCCCGGATCGGGACTGAGGAAGATGGAAAACTCACCGTCGATCCGACCGGCTGTGGCCTCGCGAACGGTGAATTCAACGCCACACTGCGGGTCATGGCGCGGTTCTGGCAGGTTCTCCTTGACGGTGGAATTTCGGAAGTCCGGCAGGTTTTGTTCCGGCATCTTGGGAGCAAGACATTCGCCGCGGCAGCCGCGGGCTGTTCAATGAGAGCGGCCGAACCCGCTTCCGGAACAGGTGCAATCGCTGTCAATTCTGGGTAAAGGATCGGGACCGGCAGACGGTGCTTTGCCGTGGGGTGTTTGGCCAAATGGATGACTTCGCGCCCGGGCACGATCTGGCTCCGGTCAAGTTTTCAATCTGGCCAGGTTTTCTGATTGTGAAAAACATGAAGACACGGTTCTTGCGATACGAGCGATAGCGGGAGAAGTCAGATAAGCAGTGATCTTTGTTACCTTTCGGCAGACGACGCGATTGCGGCTTTCCAAGCAAAGTCGCTGTCTCCGGTCGAATTGATGCGCGCGGTGATCGCGCGCGCCGAATCCGTGCAGGAGAGTCTGAAACCGTTCACCCACACCCGTTTTCGACGAAGCGCTGGATGCCGCCCGGGCTGCGGAGGGCCGTTACCACAGATCCAGCCCGATCGGTCCGCTCGACGGGCTGCCTGTCGGGATCAAGGATGAAAGCCTCATCTCAGGCTGGCCGACCTCCTTCGGTTCGCTGTTCATGCGCGACTTCGTTGCTGACCGGACCTCCGTCAACAATAAGAGAATCATCGACGCCGGCGGCATTCCGCACGCGCGCACAGCAACGCCGGAGTTTTCGTGTTCCGGCGTCACCTGGTCGATTCTATGGGGAGTCACGCGGAATCCCTGGAACCCCGAATACACTCCGGGCGGCTCCAGCGGCGGGGCGGCAGCGTCGCTGGCGGCGGGAACATCGGCTCTCTGCACCGGATCGGACATCGCCGGTTCCATCCGCATTCCGGCGTCGGCATGCGGCCTTGTCGGCTACAAGCCGCCCTACGGCCGCAACACCGACGATCCGCCGTTCAATCTTGATTTCTACTGCCACACCGGTCCGCTGGCGCGCAGTGTCAAAGACACGATCCGGTTGCAGAACGTCATGTGCGGCCCCGATGACAGGGACATCGCTTCGCTTCGTCCGAAACTTGTCCTGCCAACAGAGTACGGTCCGATCAAGGGCTGGAAGATCGCATATTCGCCCGATCTCTGCGCGTTCGAAGTGGACGGGGATGTTCAGCGCAACACCGAAGCGGTGCTCGACGTGTTCAGGGACCTCGGCGCCGAAGTGACCGAAGTCGATCTCAAATGGCCGCAGAATATCCTTGATGCCGGAACCGACTATCTGTGCCATTTGTTCGGCGTTTCGCTGTCGCCGATGCTTGACGGCCACAGTGACCAGATGACCTCATATTGCCGCGATTTCGCGGAACGGGGGAAGGCATCGAAACCGACAGACTTTTTGCGTTCCCTGGAAGTTGCCTGCGAGATGTACAGCACTCTCGGGCCGCTCCTGTCCCGCCACAACGTGCTGGTCTGCCCGACCAACGCCCTTCCCGCGGTCCCGGCCGACCACGATCAGTCCGTGAACAGCGTGACGATCAACGGCAAAGAGGTCGATCCGATGCTTGGCTGGGTTATGACCACCCCGTTCAACATGCTGAGCCGGTGCCCGGTTCTGACCGTCCCTTCGGGATTCGCGCCGACCGGCGTGCCTACAGGCATCCAGATTGTCGGCAGGACCTATTCGGACGCCGATGTCTTCCAGGCCGCCCTCGCCTATGAGACCGCGGTGGGCGGCTGGTACGGAACACGGCAGAACCGGCCTCTGCTCTGACAGGATGGGATGGGCAGCGTTCTGTCTACGGCGCCGCCGGGCACACGCGGTTTTCTCGTTCTGTTTTCTGGCTTCGCAAATGGCTGGCGGCAGGCGCCGGCGGCGGGCTCTGCGGCATCGCCGAGGACCGGGCACACCGGGTTTTTGCAGCAATTGAACACCCGCGCGGTGGAATGTTTCACCGTTTCGCTGTAACAATTGGCGCATGAGCGACGAGGCGGAAGCACCGGTCGAGCACAGCGAGCCGCTGCGGAAAGCAATTGGCGAGCGCTACCTCCAATACGCGCTTGCCACCATCATGCACCGGGCCCTGCCCGATGCCCGCGACGGGCTGAAGCCGGTGCACCGGCGGATTCTCTATGCGATGCGCGAGCTGAAACTTTCGCCCACCAGCGGTTTTCGCAAATCTGCCAAAATCTCAGGCGATGTGATGGGCAATTATCACCCGCACGGCGAACAGGCGATTTACGACTCTCTGGTGCGTCTCGCCCAGGACTTCAACATGCGCTACCCGCTGGTCGACGGTCAGGGGAATTTCGGCAATATCGACGGCGACGGCGCCGCGGCATCACGCTACACCGAAGCGCGGCTGGCGGCGGCGGCCGAATCGCTGCTGGCCGGGCTTGACGAAGACACCGTCGACTTTCGGCCCAACTACGACGCAACGCTCGAAGAGCCGGCCGTGCTGCCGGCGCCGGTTTCCGAATCTTTTGGCCAACGGGGCCAGCGGAATCGCTGTCGGCATGGCAACCAACATTCCGCCGCACAATGTCGGCGAACTCTGCGATGCCTGCCTGCATTTGCTGAAGTCGCCTGACGCGCGTGACGACACGCTGACCAGGTTCGTGCCCGGTCCGGATTTTCCGACCGGCGGTTTGATTGTCGAACCGAAGGAAAAGCTGTTCGAAACCTACCGCACAGGCCGCGGCTCGATCCGGCTGCGGGCCCGGTGGGAGGTTGAAAAACTCGGCCGCGGGCAACTGGCAGATCATTGTCACCGAGATCCCGTACCAAGTCCAGAAATCGCGTCTGATCGAGCGCATTGCGAACCTTATTCAAAATAAGAAACTGCAGCTGGTCGCCGACGTCCGCGACGAGTCGGCAGAGGATGTCCGCCTGGTTCTCGAACCCCGCAGCCGAAATGTGGATCCAGAAATGCTCATGGAAGCGCTGTTCCGGCAGTCGGACCTCGAAACCAAATTCGCCGTGAACCTGAACGCGCTGATCGACGGCAGAACCCCGCGGGTCTGTTCGCTCAAGGAAATCCTCACCGCGTTCCTGAAGCACCGCCGGGAGGTTCTTGAGCGCCGGTCGCGCCACCGGCTCGGGCGCATTGACCGGCGGGTGGAGATCGTCGAGGGCTGTATCGCCGCCTTTCTCAAACTGGACCGTGTCATTGAGATCATCCGCTATGAAGACGCCCCAAAACAGGTTCTGATCGACGAATTTATCCTGACCGATCTGCAGGCCGAGTCGATTCTGAACATGCGCCTGCGCAGTCTGCGCAAACTGGAGGAGCTTGAACTGCGGCGCGAATACGATGCTTTGCTGCTTGAGCGGTCCGAAATCACCGATCTGCTGCAGGACCGGGAACTGCAGCGGAAGCGGATCGGTGAAGAGATCAGAGAAGTGAAGAAAAAGTTCGGCGCGGCAAACGAAGCCGGGGCGCGGCGCACCGCGTTCGGCACCGCGGCGGACGTCGCTGTGCTTCCCGTCGAAGCGATGATTGAGCGCGAACCGATCACGGTCCTGTGTTCGAAGATGGGCTGGATCCGGGCTGTGAAAGGCGCGGTTCCGCTCGACCAGGAGTTCCGCTACCGCGACGGCGATGAGGGCCGGTTTGTGTTTCACGCCGAAACCACCGACCGGCTGATCCTATTTGGCAGCAACGGTAGATTCTACACGTTGAACGCGTCCGCGCTGCCGGGCGGGCGCGGTCTGGGCGAGCCGGTGCGGGTGATGGTTGATCTTCCCAACGACAGCGAGGTTATCCAGCTGCTTGTTCACCGCTCCGGGCGCAGGTTGCTGCTGGCATCGGCCTCTGGCCATGCGTTCATCGTGGATGAGGATGCGGTCGTGGCCAGCACACGCAACGGCAAGCAGGTCATGACTGTGCGTCCGCCTGATCAGGCGCGGGTCTGCGCCGAGGTCGACGGCGATCACGTCGCCGTCGTCGGCGAAAACGGCAAACTTTTGATCTACCCCATCTCGGAGCTTCCGGAGCTGAACCGGGGCCGCGGCAACAAGGCGCAGAGCTACAGTGCTGGAGGCCTCGCCGACATGACGGTGTTCGAGCTCAAGCGCGGGCTGCAGTGGACTGACCCTGCCGGGAGACGGCGAACAGTGAAGGATCTGGATCCCTGGATCGGAAAGCGCGGACGCGTCGGCGTCAAGCCGCCGCGGGGATTTCCCAAGTCCGGCCGGTTCACCTGACCGTCTTGAGTCAGGCTGGCGCGACGTTGAGCCAGACCCCGCCCTTTGGTCGCAGAGTCAGGATCATCACCGGTTCCGGCTCCCGTCCGGGCGCCAGCGAAAACTGGAATCGCGCAACCAGTGCGGTGAGCATGATCGCGGCTTCCTGCATGGCGAACCCGGATCCTATGCATGCCCGCGGCCCGGCGCCGAAGGGGATGTAGGCCGGATCGTTTGCCGCGGCGGGATCGGAAAACCTGTCCGGATCGAACCGGTCTGGATGTTGCCAGTGGCAGTGGCTCCGGTGCAGGGCGTAGATCGGCAGCATCATGGTGTCGCCGGGACGCACCTCGCGGCCTCCGATTTCGTCGGCTGCAAGCGCCGATCGCAACAGCAGGGCGGCCGGAGGATAGAGCCGCAGCGATTCGCGGATCACCTGCCGCGCGTAGGGCAGGCTGGCAAGATCCTCAGCCTTGGCGATGCGTCCGCCGAGGACCGTCCTGGCTTCGGCGCGCGCCCGCTGCTGCGCCTCCGGATCAAATGCGAGGAGATAGAGCGACCACGACAGAGCCAGCGCCGTGGTCTCGTGACCGGCGACGATGAAGGTCAGCAGATTGTCGCGCAGCTCGATGGCGTTCATGCGCCGGCCGGTCTCCGGGTCGACGCCCTTGGCCAGCAGGCCGTGCAGGTCGTCGGCGGAAGCGTCGGGCGAACGGCGGCGGGTTTCGATGACATCCATCGCAATGCGTTTCATCTCGCGCACCGCCGAGTCTGTCAGCACCCGGCTGATCCGCGGTACCCAGGGCGGCGCCCCGACCACATCGAGAAACGACACCCGCGCCGCCTTGCCGAGATAGGCGTCAATGGCCCGGTGCACCAGCTGCCGGTCCATCCTGGAGCCGTCGGCGAAAGTGACGTCGCTGATGACCTCGAAGGTCGCAGCCGTCACCTCGGCGCAGAGATCGACCGGATTGGGGCCCGCCTTGCCTACACGGTCCGCAAGCCGCTCCGCGGCGATCCCCATCACAGGAGCCAGACTGCGGATGCTGCGGCTGGAAAATGCGCCCGCCGCCGCCCGCCTTTGCCACAGCCAGTGCGCGCCTTCGGCGATGAACAGGCTTTCGCCGATCGCCGGGCGCACAATGTTCTTGGCGATTTCCGACTTCGGATATTGTTCCGGCTGATCGCGGAGAATCTTTCTGAGGCCCTGCGGGTCCATGACCATGTGCCAGCGCCTGACCGTCTTGCCCGACACCATCGGCTGCCGGGTCGCAAGCTCCGGGATGATCTCCAGCAGGTTTCGCCGCGCTGTGCGGGCGATCGCAAACACACCAAGCTCCTCGGTGGCGAGCTTTGCCTTTACAGGCGTGCGGGCCTCGTTCGGGCGGTCCATTTCCGGTTCCTTGAATCTGTGCGACAGGACTATATAGTGCGGCGGCTTCAGGCAATTGCCGCGGGCGATGGGTTTATCAAGGATGCAGTCGAAATGAATCGCAGATCGGTCTTAGGCGCTCTCGCCGCATGTGTTTTTCTCACCGCCTGCGATGCGCCGCCGGAACTGCCGCCGGATCCAACCCCGATCGGCGATTTCCGGCTCGGCTTTATCACAACTTCCACCGAAGGATCGGTGGTGCCCGACGTATCCAGGAAAATCGGGGACGAAGAGCTGGAGACGGTGCTGAACGCCGCGCTGAGGGAACGGCTTGGCCGTTATAAGGGCGACAAATGGTACCATCTTTCGGTGTCTGTCGAAGGTTATGTTCTGGCGCCGCCGGGCATACCGGTGATCGCTTCGCCGCGCTCCGGCATGGTTCTCCGCATCGTGGTTTGGGATGACGCCGCCGGCATCGCCCTCAACGAGCCCCATTCGCTGACTGTTGTCGAACCGGTGTCGCCCGAGACAGTGGTCGGATCGGGCTATGCCCGGAGTGCGGAGGAACAGGCGGTCGCCGTTTCCCGCTTTGCCGCGAGCGTCGTGGAAGACTGGCTTAAATCTTCCGAGAACAGCCCCCTGCCGGGCGTCGGTCCGGGCAAATAACCGCTGCAGACAATCTTTGCCCAGCGGTTTCGATGACAGGGATGAAGCGTACCGGCTCGGCGGCCCGGACGAACACCGCAGACATTACGACAGCTGGGCTGAGACCTACGACAGCGAATTCGCCGATGCCGTCGGCTACATTTATCCCGACGCGGTCGCCGGACGATTCCTCCTGCTGGCGGATTCCGGCGACCGGCCGGTCGCCGATCTCGGCTGCGGCACCGGTCTTGCCGGTGTGCCGTTCGCCGGCACGGGCATCGCGATCGACGGTTTTGACATCTCGCCCGGCATGCTGCGTGAGGCGCGGGAAAAAAATGTTTACAGGGAACTGCGTACGGCCGATCTGACAAACCCGCAGGGCCTGCCGGCCGGCGGGTACGGCGGACTGATCAGCTGCGGCACCTTCACTCTCGGCCATTTGGGGCCGCCGGCGCTCAAGAACGGGCTGCGCATGGCCCGCGCCGGGGCGCTCTGCATAATCGGCATCAATTCCGAGCATTTCGCCAGCGCCGGGTTTGAAAGGTTTTTCGCTGAGCTGGGCGACAGGGGCGCGGTCGACGGGCTGCGGTTTGAAGAAGTGCCCATCTACGCAGCCAAAGACGGAGCCGAAGAGGTTAATGTCGGCAGGCTTGCGGTCTTCCGGAAATCTTGAGCGCGGGCAGGGCCGCCGCGCGCCGCCGCGTTGGCGATGAGGACAATTCTGCGGTTTTCGGCTTGCAAAACTGTCTAAAATCGCCAATTGATCAATGAACTTGATTCGCGTGCCGCGCCATCATGGCGCGACACGTGACTTCGTTATGGGGAAAGCACTCCATAATTTGCACAATGAGGAGGTTGCTCCATTCCCAGGGTGGAGCGCGGGATCGGCGGTGTGACGATGCGTTGGTACTCGATTAGCGTCTTTTCGAATTTCGAAAACCGGGTCGCAGAGCAGATTCAGGCCGAAGTGGAAAGGCAGGGGCTCGACCACCAGATCGAACAGGTTGTGGTGCCGACCGAAGAGGTGATCGAGTTTCGGCGCGGCCGCAAAATCCCCAAGAAGCGGCGCTTCATGCCTGGCTACATCCTCATCCGGATGGAAATGACGGATGCCGGTTACCACCTGATCAAGTCGGTGAACCGCGTCACCGGTTTTTTGGGGCCGGAGGGTCAACCGTCGCCGATGCGCGACGATGAGGTCAATCCGATTCTGCAGCGGGCTGAACTCGGCGCCACCCAGCCGAGAGCGCTGATTTCGTTCGATGTCGGTGAAATGGTGAATGTCACCGACGGCCCGTTCGAGGGTTTCTCCGGCATGGTGGAGGAAGTGGACGAGGAGGCGGCGAGGCTGAAAGTGTCGGTGTCGATCTTCGGCAGGGCGACGCCGGTGGATCTGGATTACACGCAGGTTACGAAACAGATTTGAGAACCCGGCGCCGGCGGGCGCAGTTGCGAATTGAAGAGAGGGGCCGATGGCCAAGAAACTAGCTGGAAAGTTGAAGCTGCAGGTGCCTGCCGGACAGGCGAAACCGGCCCCGCCGGTCGGGCCGGCGCTCGGACAGCGCGGCCTGAACCTGATGGAATTCTGCAAGGCGTTCAACGCGCAGACGCAGAACATGGAGCAGGGCGCGCCGTGCCCGACCGTGATCACCTACTTTCAGGACAAATCCTTCACCATCGATATCAAAACGCCGACGGCGTCGTGGTACCTGCGCCGCGCCGCCGGCCTGGAGTCGGGATCCCAGACCCCGGGGCGCGAGACCGTCGGGTCTGTGACACCGGCTCAGGTGCGGGAGATCGCCGAGGCCAAGCTCGTCGATCTCAATACCAAGGATATTGATGCCGCGATGCAGATTGTGCTCGGTTCAGCGCGGTCCATGGGCATAGAAGTGAAAGGCTGAGAGGATGGCAAAAACCGGAAAACGCATGCAGGCGGCGCGTGAAGCCGTCGCCGGCAAGTTGGGATCGACGGTGGAGGAAGCTGTTGGCCTGATCAAGAGCAACGCCGCCGCGAAGTTTGACGAAACGGTAGAAGTGGCGATGAATCTCGGGGTCGACCCGCGCCATGCCGACCAGATGGTGCGCGGCACTGTCAAGCTGCCCAACGGAACCGGAAAAACCGTGCGGGTGGCGGTTTTTGCCCGCGACGCCAAAGCCGAGGAAGCGCTCAAAGCAGGCGCCGATATCGTCGGAGCGGAGGATCTGATGGAAGCCGTGCAGCGCGGCGAAATCAATTTCGACCGCTGCATTGCGACGCCGGACATGATGCGGATCGTCGGACGGCTCGGGAAGATTCTCGGCCCTCGCAATCTGATGCCCAATCCGCGGGTCGGCACTGTGACCCCCGATGTGGCCGCTGCCGTCGCCAACGCCAAGGAAGGCGAGGTGCAGTTCCGCGTGGAACGCAAAGGAATCATTCATGCCGGTGTCGGCAAGGTGTCGTTTGACGAAACCAGCCTCGCCGAGAATGTCAGGGCCTTTGTGTCCGCGGTTTCGCAGGCGAGGCCGAGCGGCGCCAAGGGAAAATATGTGAAAAAGGTCGCCCTCAGCTCCACCATGGGGCCGGGCGTCTCGGTCGACGTCTCGTCGGCCCTCGGAAACTAGGAGATTTTTCCGCCTCTGCGATGGGGCGGAGAATTCGGCGGTGCGTGATCTGCGCTCTGTCGTTCTGTCCAAGACGGTGGGCGCCGCGGCTTTCGGCCGGCGGTGTAAGTCCTGCCTGAGACGGTAAAGCTATGGATCAATCAGGGCTGAAACCCCTGGGCGAGACCGGTTGGACCCGAAGTCTGGGATAGGTTGCCGGCCAGCAGGCCGGCGCATTCGAGCCGGAAGGGGAGACCCTTCCATGAACTGGAGCAAAACACGTGGATAGAGCCCGAAAAGAGCAAGTGGTCGAAGAACTCGGTCGCATCTTCGAGAGCTCGGGCGTGGTCGTGGTATCGCACTATGCCGGTCTCGCGGTCGCCGACATGGAGGAATTCCGGAACCGCATGCGGGAAGCCGGAGGCTCCGTGCGTGTCGCCAAGAACAGGCTCGCCAAAATCGCGTTGAGGGATTCGCGGTGCGAAGGCATCACGGATCTGATGAACGGAATGACCGTTCTCGCCTATTCGGAAGACCCTGTGACCGCAGCAAA
Organism: Paracoccaceae bacterium; assembly: GCA_965221935.1. GTDB lineage: Bacteria > Pseudomonadota > Alphaproteobacteria > Rhodobacterales > Rhodobacteraceae > JAPOXR01. Next base: position 26,378 of record CBDCSZ010000005.1, on the reverse strand, counting down.
GGTCGCAGAGTCATACGCCAGGGACAATTCCAAGCTGGAGATTCTCGGCGGCGCCATGGCAGGAACGGTGCTCGACAGAGCTGGTGTGAAGTCGGTGTCGCAGATGCCGTCGCGGGACGAGCTGCTGGCAATGATCGCCAGCTGCATTGTTGCGCCCGCATCCGGAATTGCCGCGGCCATCGGCGCCCCGGCGTCAGATTTCGCATCCATTCTCAGCACGATTGAAGAGCGGGAACCGGCTTAGCGAACGGCGATGTGACGGCCGGCCGGGCGAAGACACGGTCCGCCGGGCCACAGACTTGGAGTTAGGAAAACGAAATGGCAGATCTGAAAAAACTTGCCGAACAGATAGTTGGTTTGACGCTGCTGGAAGCGCAGCAGCTCAAGGAAATCCTGAAGGACGAGTACGGAATCGAACCTGCGGCAGGCGGCGCGGTTGTCATGGCCGGCCCCGGCGGCGGTGACGCTGGCGGAGCCGAAGCCGCCGAACAGACCGAGTTTGATGTGATTCTGAAAGGCGCCGGGCCGAAGAAGGTGATGGTCATCAAGGAGGTCAGAGCGATCACCGGACTCGGATTGAAGGAGTCGAAGGAACTTGTCGAAGCCGGAGGCAGAGCCGTCAAGGAAGCGGTTTCCAAGGACGAGGCCGCCGAGCTGAAAGAAAAGCTCGAAGCCGCCGGCGCGGAAGTCGAAGTCCGGTAAACCGCCGGACCTTTGAGTCAGGGGCCGGAGCCGCAGGGCTCCGGCCTGCCGCTCCTTCGCCGCGGCTGCCGGAGCGCAGCTGCGGCGAAGGCGTGGACGGATGTTCGGGAGCAGGCCTGAGGCGTGGCCTGCGGGAATTGAACACCGTGATCACCCAATGCCGCGGACCGCCTTGACCGGCGGTCGCCGCCGCGCGGATGTCTTGGAGAGAGGATCTCACGCATGGATCAAATGACAACAACGGCAGCACGACGCAAACGCATCCGCCGCAAGTTCGGGCGCATCCGCGAAGTCATCGAAATGCCGAACCTGATCGAGGTGCAGAAGAGTTCCTACGATCTGTTTCTGAACTCCGGAAGCGACGAGACGCACACCGACGGCAAAGGGCTGCAGGGCGTTTTTCAGTCGGTGTTTCCTATCGCCGACTATAATGAAACGGCGGAGCTCGGTTTCAAGAGCTACGTTCTGGAGCCACCGAAATACGACGTCGACGAATGCCAGCAGCGGGACATCACCTATGCCGCTCCGCTGAAGGTCAAGCTGCAGCTGATCGTCTTCGATGTCGACGAAGAGACCGGCGCCCGGGATGTGAAGGACATCAAGGAGCAGGATGTCTTCATGGGCGATATTCCGCTGATGACCAACAACGGCACCTTCATCATCAAGGGCACCGAACGGGTTGTGGTCTCGCAGATGCACCGCTCGCCCGGCGTGTTCTTCGACCATGACAAGGGAAAGTCGCACTCGTCCGGCAAGATCCTGTTCGTTTGCCGGATCATTCCGTACCGCGGATCCTGGATCGACTTCGAGTTTGACGCCAAGGACCTGGTGCATGTCCGGATAGACCGGCGGCGGAAAATGCCGGTGACCACTCTGCTGCTGGCCCTCGGCCTCGATCCGGAAGCCATCCTCGCCGAATACTATGACACCGTCACCTATCGCCGGACCGACGACGGCGACGGCTGGAGGACCAGGTTTCTGCCTGACCGTTACCCGATCGCCAAGGTGCCGTACGATCTGGTGGATGCGGACACCGGCGAGGTCATTGCCACAAAAAACACCCAGGTGACGCCTAGGGACGCCAAGGAATGGGCCGAAAAGTTCAGCGACTCCGAAATCCAGCTGCCGTTCAGGCAAATCGCTGGCCAGTTTGTGGCCCGCGACATCATCGACGAAGAGACCGGCATCGTCTGGATAGAGGCTGGCGACGAGCTCACGGCCGAGTTCAATGATGACGGCAATCTGATCGCCGGCACGCTGCATGAACTGCTCGGCAGGGGCGTGACGGATATTCCGATCCTTTACATCGATGGGATCAATGTCGGTCCGTACATCCGCAACACGCTTGCGGCGGACAAGAACCACAACCGCCTCTCGGCCCTGTTGGACATTTACCGGACTCTGCGTCCGGGTGAGCCGCCGACCGAAGACGCCGCTGAGATCCTGTTCGACCAGCTGTTTAACGATCCCGACCGCTACGATCTGTCGGCCGTGGGCCGCGTCAAGATGAACATGCGTCTGCGCCTCGATGCGGAGGACACGCAGCGCACGCTGCGGCGCGAAGACATCGTCGCCTGCGTGCGGGCATTGGTTCAGCTGCGTGACGGCAAAGGCGATATCGATGACATCGACCATCTCGGCAACCGCAGGGTCCGTTCGGTCGGCGAGCTGATGGAAAACCAGTACCGCACCGGGCTGACGCGGATGGAAAGACTGATCAAAGAGCGCATGGCGTCGGTCGAGATCGACAATGTGATGCCGCAGGATCTGATCAATGCCAAACCCGCCGCCGCCGCGGTCCGCGAGTTCTTCGGCTCATCGCAGCTTTCGCAGTTCATGGACCAGACCAATCCGCTGTCAGAAGTCACCCACAAGCGGCGCCTGTCGGCCCTTGGTCCGGGCGGGCTGTCCCGCGAACGCGCCGGCTTCGAAGTGCGCGATGTGCACCCGACGCATTATGGCCGGATTTGTCCGATCGAGACCCCGGAGGGGCCGAATATCGGTCTGATCAACTCGCTGGCGACATTTTCCAGGGTCAATAAATACGGCTTCATCGAAACGCCGTACCGGAAAGTTGTCGAAGGCCAGGTCACCGATGAGGTCGAATACATCACCGCGACCGAGGAAATGCGCCATACGATTGCCCAGGCAAACGCCAAGGTGGACGCCAGAAACCGGCTGGAGAACGACCTGGTCTCCACCCGCCGCGAAGGCGAGTTCAAAATGAGCCTCCGCAACGATGTGGATCTCATTGATGTGTCGCCGAAACAGCTCGTGTCGGTGGCGGCGTCGCTGATCCCGTTCCTGGAAAACGACGATGCCAACCGCGCGCTGATGGGTTCGAACATGCAGCGGCAGGCGGTGCCGCTGCTGTGCGCCGAAGCTCCGTTTGTCGGAACCGGAATCGAGTCTGTCGTCGCCCGCGACTCCGGCGCTGCCATCACTGCACGCCGCGCCGGCGCCATCGACCAGGTCGACGCCACGCGGATCGTAATCCGGGTGACCGAAGAACTTGCACCGGGCGATCCCGGAGTTGACATCTACCGTCTGCGGAAGTTTCAGAGATCCAACCAGAACACCTGCATCAATCAGCGCCCGCTGGTCAATGTCGGTGACGAGGTGGAACGCGGCGAGGTGATCGCTGACGGGCCGTCAACCGATCTCGGCGAACTGGCTCTCGGGCGCAACGTTTTGGTCGCGTTCATGCCCTGGAACGGCTACAATTTCGAGGACTCGGTGCTGATCTCCGAGCGGATCGCGCGCGATGACGTGTTCACATCGATCCATATCGATGAGTTCGAAATCGATGCCCGCGATACCAAACTCGGTCCCGAGGAAATCACCCGCGACATTCCCAATGTCGGTGAAGAGGCGTTGGCCAATCTGGACGAGGCCGGCATCGTCTATATCGGCGCCAAGGTCGGGCCGGGCGACATCCTAGTCGGCAAGATCACGCCGAAAGGCGACTCGCCGATGACCCCGGAGGAAAAACTCCTGCGGGCCATTTTCGGCGAAAAAGCCTCGGATGTGCGCGACACTTCGCTCCGCCTCCCGGCGGGCGACTTCGGAACCGTCGTTGAAGTGCGTGTCTTTAACCGCCACGGCATCGAAAAGGACGAGCGGGCGATCCAGATCGAACGCGAGGAAATCATGCGGCTGACGCGTGACCGCGACGACGAGCGCGCGATCCTCGAACGCAACATCTACGCCCGGCTCAAAACGCTGATTCTCGGCAAGATCGCCGCCAAGGGCCCGAAAGGCGTGGCCCCGGAGACGGAGATCACCGAAGAGCTGCTCGCATCCCTGACCCGCGGCCAATGGTGGCAGCTGGCATTGGGCGGCGAAGCCGAAGCGTCGGCCCAGGAAGCTCTGCACAGCCAGTTCAACACGCAGAAAAAAGCGCTGGAAGAGCGGTTTAAGGACAAGGTCGAGAAGATCCGCCGCGGCGACGATCTGACTCCGGGCGTGATGAGCAAGGTGAAGGTCTACATCGCGGTCAAGCGCAAGCTGCAGCCGGGCGACAAAATGGCCGGCCGGCACGGCAACAAGGGCGTTGTCTCAAAGGTCGTTCCCATGGAGGATATGCCGTTTCTTGCAGACGGCATGCCGGTTGACATCGTGCTGAACCCGCTCGGCGTGCCGTCACGGATGAATGTCGGTCAGATTCTGGAAACGCATATGGGCTGGGCGGCGCGCGGTCTCGGACTGTCTGTCACCAGCGCGCTGGAGGCGTTCGATCACACCAAGAAAGTCGCTTCGGTGCGCCGGGCGATGAAAAAGGCCTTCGGCGACGAGACCTGGAAAGCCGAAATCAAGCATCTAAGCGACGCCGAGCTGATCGATGCGGCGCGCAACGTGGCCTCCGGCGTTCCGATTGCCACACCGGTGTTCGACGGCGCCAAAGAGACCGATGTCGACGAGGCGCTGAAACTCGCCGGCTTCCATTTCCTCGGGCCAGTCGGAGCTGTACGATGGCAGGACGGGAGATAAATTCGCCCGCCCGGTCACCGTAGGCATGAAGTATCTGCTGAAGCTGCACCATTTGGTGGACGATAAGATCCACGCGCGCTCAACCGGCCCCTACAGCCTGGTGACGCAGCAGCCGCTCGGCGGCAAGGCGCAGTTCGGCGGCCAGCGTTTCGGCGAAATGGAAGTGTGGGCCCTGGAGGCCTACGGCGCCGCCTACACGCTGCAGGAAATGCTGACGGTCAAAGCCGACGATGTGACCGGCAGAACCAAAGTCTACGAGTCGATTGTCAAGGGCGAAGACAGTTTCGAGTCCGGGGTTCCGGAAAGCTTCAATGTCTTGGTCAAGGAAGTGCGCGGACTGGCACTCAATATGGAGCTTATTCAACATGAATAGGTCTGAGCCGCGGAAGCCGCAGGCCCGGACAGCGAAAGGACAGGCGAGCAATGAATAGAATGGCACCACCCCTGGCATACCAGCACGCTGCGATGCCCGAGTCGTTCGACGAAATCAAGATTTCACTGGCTTCGCCCGAGCAGATCCTGGCATGGTCGTTCGGCGAAATCAAAAAACCTGAGACCATCAACTACCGGACGTTCAAGCCGGAGCGGGACGGTCTGTTCTGCGCCCGGATTCTGGGGCCGGTAAAGGATTACGAGTGCCTCTGCGGCAAATATAAGCGCATGAAATACCGGGGCGTGACGTGCGAGAAGTGCGGCGTCGAAGTGACGCTGCAGAAAGTGCGGCGCGAGCGCATGGGGCATATCGAGCTCGCGGCGCCGGTGGCGCATATCTGGTTTCTGAAGTCTCTTCCGAGCCGCATCGGGCTGATGCTGGACATGACGCTGAAGGATCTCGAACGGATTCTGTATTTCGAGAGCTTTGTCATCACCGAGCCCGGGCTGACGGAGTTCAGCTACGGTCAGCTGTTGAAAGAAGACGATCTGATCCATGCCCAGGACCTCTACGGCGCGGAAAACTTCGGGGCCGGCATCGGCGCTGAAGCGATCCGCGACATGCTGAAACAGATCGACCTCGAAGGCGAAGCGGAACAGCTGCGCGAGGAGCTCAAGGGCGCGACGTCAGAGGCCAAACAGAAAAAGATTGTCAAGCGGCTGAAACTGTTTGAGCATTTCTTGCAGTCGAAAAACCGGCCGGAATGGATGATCCTGACGGTGATTCCGGTGATACCGCCGGAGCTGCGGCCGCTGGTGCCGCTGGACGGCGGCCGCTTCGCCACCTCCGACCTCAACGATCTTTACCGCCGGGTCATCAACCGCAACAACCGGCTGAAGCGCCTGATCGAATTGCGGGCGCCCGACATCATTGTCCGCAATGAAAAGCGCATGCTTCAGGAGTCGGTCGACGCCCTGTTCGACAACGGCAGGCGGGGCCGCGTTATCACCGGCACCAACAAACGGCCGCTGAAGTCTCTCAGCGACATGCTGAAGGGCAAACACGGACGGTTCCGGCAAAACCTGCTCGGCAAACGGGTCGATTTTTCCGGCCGCTCGGTGATCGTCTCTGGTCCGGATCTGAAGCTGCACCAGTGCGGTCTTCCCAAGAAAATGGCGCTGGAGCTGTTCAAACCGTTCATCTATTCGAAACTCGAACAGATGGGTAAGTCGACGACGGTCAAACAGGCCAAAAAGATCGTCGAGAAGGAGCAACGGGAAGTCTGGGACATCCTCGATGGCGTGATCCGCGAACATCCGGTGCTGCTCAACCGGGCGCCGACGCTGCACAGGCTCGGCATTCAGGCCTTCGAGCCGATTCTGATCGAGGGCAAGGCGATCCAGCTTCATCCGCTCGTCTGTTCGGCGTTCAACGCCGATTTCGACGGCGACCAGATGGCGGTTCACGTGCCGCTTTCTCTGGAAGCCCAGCTCGAGGCGCGGGTGCTGATGATGTCCACCAACAATGTGCTGTCGCCGGCCAACGGGGCGCCGATCATCGTGCCGTCACAGGATATGGTGCTTGGCCTTTACCATCTCAGCATGGAGCGCGCCGGCATGATTGGCGAAACGCGGGGATCGCGCGACGGCAACGGCGTCGAAAGGCTGAAAGTGTTTGCCTCAATTGAGGAAGTCGAACACGCGCTGCTTGCCGGCAAGGTTCATCTGCACGCCAAGGTGCGCGCCCGAATCAGGCAGATCAACAGTGACGGGGTGGAAGAGCGCCGCGTCTACGACACCACACCGGGGCGGGTGATGATCGGCGCGCTGCTGCCGCTCAATGCGAAGACGCCGTTCAGCCTCGTCAACCGGCTGCTGCGCAAGAAAGAGGTGCAGGAGGTGATTGACACGGTGTACCGTTTCTGCGGTCAGAAAGAGTCGGTTATTTTCTGCGACCAGATCATGGCGCTGGGCTTCCACGAAGCGTGCAATTCCGGGATTTCGTTCGGCAAGGACGACATGATGATCCCGAAGGAGAAGTGGCGGTTCGTTGAGGAGACCCGCGAACAGGTCAAGGTCAATGAAACCCAGTATTGGGAAGGCGATATTACCCAGGGCGAACGCTATAACAAAGTCGTCGATGCCTGGACCATCTGCTCGGAAAAGGTCGCGGTGGCGATGATGGCGGAGATTTCCTCGGTCAAACGCAATGAAGACGGATCGGAAAGAGAACCGAACTCGATCTACATGATGTCAGATTCCGGCGCCCGGGGCTCGGCGGCGCAGATGAAACAGCTCGCCGGCATGCGCGGACTGATGGCGAAACCGTCGGGCGAAATCATTGAAACGCCGATCATCTCCAACTTCAAGGAAGGGCTGAACGTGCTCGAATACTTCAATTCGACGCACGGCGCCCGCAAAGGGCTGGCGGACACGGCTCTGAAGACCGCCAACTCGGGATACCTGACGCGCCGGCTGGTCGATGTCGCGCAGGACTGCATCGTGCGCATCGAAGACTGCGGCACCGAGGCGGCGATCACCGTCCGCCCGTCGGTGAATGACGGCATTATTGTGGCGCCTTTGAGCGAGCGTCTGCTTGGCCGGGTCGCCGCCGAAGACGTGGCGAATCCGCAAACCGGCGAAAAGTTCGCGGAAAAGAACCAGCTGATCGAGGAGAGCATCGCCGAGGCGATTGAGAAAGGCGGCGTCCAGTCGGTCCGGATCCGCTCGCCGCTGACCTGCGAGGCGGAAGAAGGGGTATGCGGAAAGTGCTACGGCAGGGACCTGGCGCGCGGCACGCCGGTCAATATTGGCGAAGCGGTCGGCATTATCGCCGCGCAGTCGATCGGCGAGCCCGGAACGCAGCTGACGATGCGCACGTTCCACATCGGCGGCATCGCCCAGGCAGCGCAGCAATCGTCGCTGAAGGCGGGCCATGACGGAACCGTTCATCTGGAGAATTCCAAGGTTCTCAATGTCGGCGATCTGGAGGGCGCGGACGGCGAGAACATTGTCGTCGGCCGCAATTCCGAACTCATCCTCATGGACTCGACGGGTCGGCCGACCCGGCACAAACTGCCGCACGGCGCCCAGCTCTATGTCGCCGACGGCGATGAGGTGAAGGGCGGCGACGTGCTGTTTGAATGGGATCCCTACACCCTGCCGATCATTGCCGAGGCCGACGGCATTGCCCGTTACCGCGATCTATTGCCGAATGAGTCGCTGCGCGAAGAGACCGACTCGATCACCGGAATAGTGCAGAAAATCGTGTCCGAGTGGCAGGCCGCGAAACGCAAGGACGGGTTCCAGCCGGAAATCAGGATCTGCCAGGACGAGGGATCGGACGAACCGGTCGCCGTCGACGGAAAACCCGCGGTCTACGCGATGTCGGTGGGCGCGGTTCTGCGTGTCGAGGACGGCGAATCCGTCAGGGCGGGAGAGGTCATCGCCCGGATACCGCGTGAAGGCGCGAAGACCAAAGACATCACCGGCGGTCTGCCCAGAGTCGCGGAGCTGTTTGAGGCGCGGCGACCCAAGGATCATGCGGTGATCGCCGAGGTCGAGGGCCACGTCCGGTTCATGAAGGATTACAAAAACAAGCGGCGTATCACGATAGAGCCGATTGCCGACGATGTCGAAGCGCCGGTCTATTTCGTGCAGAAGGGCAAGCATATTCCGGTGCAGGAAGGCGATTGGGTGCGGGTCGGCGATTACATTGTCGACGGCAATCCGGCGCCGCACGACATCCTCCGGGTGCTGGGAGTGGAAAAGCTCGCTGACTATCTGGTGAATGAGGTGCAGGATGTTTACCGGCTGCAGGGCGTGAAGATCAATGACAAGCACATAGAGGTCATCGTCCGGCAGATGCTTCAGAAGCTGGAAGTCACCGATCCCGGCGAGACGACGCTGCTCAAGGGCGAGCAGGTCGACAAATCCGAGTTCGAATCGGTCAATCAGCGGGCTGTCGAAGATGGGCGCACGCCGGCGCAGGGGCAGCCGGTGCTGCTTGGCATCACCAAGGCGGCGCTGCAGACCCGGTCCTTCATTTCCGCCGCCTCCTTCCAGGAGACCACGCGGGTGCTGACGGAAGCCGCCGTGCAGGGCAAACAGGATCATCTGATCGGCCTGAAGGAAAACGTCATTGTCGGCAGGCTGATCCCGGCCGGAACCGGCGGCGCGTCGTCCGAGATGCGAAAAATCGCGATGGAGCGGGACCAGGAGATCATCGATCTGCGTGTGGAAGAGGCGCCGCTGCTGCCCGCCGCCGATTCGGCGGATGGCGAAGACACCGAGGAGCTTCGCCGCATGACGTTCGGGGATTAGAACGCCGGTCCAAGGGGCCGGCGGCGGCCACAGCAAGTCCCGCCGCCGGTCTTGGCGCAAGCTGCGCCGAACCGCTCGCGGGATCGCTGGTTTCGAAGCGCGCCTCCACCCTTTTGTCCGGTCGGACCCGCCTGCCCGCCCTTGACTGACCGGCAGGCGGCGGCAGCCGCCGCCATCATGGCAGCTGCCGCTTCGGGCACGAACCGGGCCGTGCGAGCCACCGGAAATGCATGTTGACATATAGACCGAATCACCCATATAGGCGGCACAACCTGCCGGAAAGCATCGCTTCTCCGCACAGTTAAACGTGTATTGGTGAACAAGATCCTGGCGCAAAGCCTTGATCCTCTGAAGCCGAGCCGCCGACGAACAGAAAGGCGGCCCGTTGCCTTTTGCACATTTGACCGCGGGCGGCGGCGCCCGGCGGGCAGAATGAGAATTGAAACGGGGAGTCGGCATGCCGACGATTCAGCAGCTGATCCGGAAACCGCGCAAACCAAAGGTGAAACGGCAGAAGTCGATGCATCTTTTGGGATGTCCGCAGCGGCGCGGCGTCTGCACGCGGGTCTACACGACGACGCCGAAGAAACCGAATTCGGCCATGCGGAAAGTTGCGAAAGTCCGCCTGACCAGCGGTTTTGAAGTGATCTCCTACATCCCGGGCGAGTCGCACAACCTGCAGGAGCACTCTGTGGTGCTGATCCGCGGCGGGCGGGTCAAGGATCTTCCGGGTGTCCGTTATCACATTCTGCGGGGCGTCCGCGACACCGAAGGCGTCGCCGACCGCCGCCAGCGCCGGTCCAAATACGGCGCCAAACGGCCGAAATAAGGAGGGCAGGCGATGCCACGCAGGCGGCGCCCAGATCGGCGCGATATTCTTCCTGACGCCAAGTTCGGCGATGAGACACTGACCAAATTCATGAATAACCTCATGAAAGACGGTAAGAAGTCGATTGCGGAGACGATCGTCTACAACGCCCTTGACCGTGTCGAGTCGAAGATGCGCCGGGCCCCGGTCGATGTGTTTCACGAAGCGCTGTCGAATGTGAAACCCTCGGTCGAGGTGCGCTCACGCAGAATCGGCGGCTCGACCTACCAGATTCCGGTGGAAGTGCGCCCTGAGCGGCGCGACGCCCTGGCCATCCGCTGGCTGATCACCGCCGCCCGAAAACGCGGCGAATACACCATGGAGGAGCGGCTGGCGGGCGAGCTGATGGATGCCGCGAACCTGCGCGGCGGCGCTGTGAAGCGGCGCGAAGACACGCACAAGATGGCGGAGGCGAACAAAGCCTTCAGCCATTACCGCTGGTAGGACCTTCACAATGGCCCGCGACTATCCGCTCAACCGGTGCCGAAACTTCGGCATCATGGCCCACATCGACGCGGGCAAGACCACCACCACGGAGCGTGTGCTCTACTACACCGGCAAGTCCCACCGGATCGGCGAAGTGCATGACGGCGCCGCGACCATGGACTGGATGGAGCAAGAGCAGGAGCGCGGAATCACCATCACATCGGCGGCGACCACGACGTTCTGGGAGCGGACGGAAGACGGCAAGGCGGTGCAGTCGGAGGAATTCCGTTTCAATATCATCGACACGCCGGGGCATGTCGATTTCACGATCGAGGTCGAACGCTCGTTGGCTGTTCTTGACGGCGCCATCTGCGTGCTGGACGCCAATGCCGGAATCGAGCCGCAGACCGAAACCGTGTGGCGCCAGGCCGACCGCTACAAGGTTCCGAGATTTGTCCTGGTGAACAAGATGGACAAGATTGGGGCCGATTTTTTCAACTGCGTCGCCATGATCCGGGACCGGACCGGCGCCGTGCCGCTGCCGGTGCAGATACCGATAGGAGCGGAAAACGATTTTGAAGGCGTCATCGATCTGGTGGCAATGGAAGAGTGGACGTGGAAGGGCGAGGATCTCGGCGCGACCTGGACCCGCCAGGCGATTCGGCCTGAGCTGCGCGGGCGGGCCGATGAGTGGCGCGCGAAGATGATTGAGACCGCGGTCGAGCTCGATGACGATGTGATGGAGCTCTACCTGGATGGCAGCGAGCCGGACGCCGGGACGCTGCGGCGGCTGATACGGACCGGCACGCTGAACATGGATTTTGTTCCCGTGCTCGCCGGCTCCGCCTTCAAGAACAAGGGCATCCAGCCGATGCTCAATGCGGTGATCGATTATCTGCCGGGCCCGCTCGATGTGCCGGCATATGTCGGGTTTGCCCCCGGCGACCAGACCGAGACCCGCAACATTGAGCGCTCCGCCGATGACCGCCAGCCGTTTTCGGCGCTGGCGTTCAAGATCATGAACGACTCCTTTGTCGGATCGCTGACATTTGTCCGCATCTATTCCGGCTGCATCCGCAAAGGTGACCAGATGCTGAATTCGACCAAGAACCGGCGCGAGCGGGTCGGGCGGATGATGATGATGCACTCCAACAACCGCGAGGAAATCGAGGAGGCGTTTGCCGGCGACATCATTGCCCTCGCCGGTCTGAAAGCGACCACAACCGGCGATTCGCTGTGCGCGACCGCGGTGCCCGTGGTGATGGAGACGATGGCCTTCCCGGAACCGGTCATCGAGATTGCGGTCGAGCCCAAAACCAAGGCCGGTCAGGAAAAAATGGCGCAGGCCCTGCAGCGTCTGGCGGCCGAGGACCCGTCATTCCGCGTCGAAACCAACATCGAATCCGGCCAGACCATCATGAAGGGCATGGGTGAGCTGCATCTCGATATTCTGATTGACCGAATGCGGCGGGAGTTCAATGTCGAGGCCAATATCGGCACCCCGCAGGTGGCCTACCGCGAGACCGTGACCCGCGAAGCCCACATTGACTACACGCACAAGAAACAGACCGGCGGCGCCGGCCAGTTCGCGCGCGTCAAACTGACGATCGAGCCGGCGGAGCCGGGGGAGGGTTTCAGCTTTGAGTCGCTGGTTGTCGGCGGCACCATCCCCAAAGAGTATATTCCGGGTGTCGAAAAGGGCGTCGCATCGGTCAGCGACTCCGGGCCGCTGGCGGGTTTTCCGGTCATCGATTTCCGGGTCAAGCTGACGGACGGCGCCTGTCACGATGTCGATTCTTCGGTCATGGCGTTCGAACTCGCCGCCCGCAGCGCGATGCGGGAGGGGCTGCGCAAAGCCGGAGCCAGACTTCTCGAACCGATCATGCGGGTCGAAATTGTGACACCCGAAGACTACACCGGGCTGGTGAACGGCGATCTCACCCGGCGGCGCGGGCAGGTGAAGGGGCAGGAGGGGCGCGGCAATGCGTCCACGATCAATGCCCTGGTGCCGCTGGCAAACATGTTCGGCTACATCAACAACCTGCGGTCGATGACCTCGGGCCGGGCGAATTTCACCATGCAGTTCTCGCACTACGAGACCGTGCCGCAAAATATCTCGGAAGAGCTTCAATCGATATACGCCTGACGAAGGGCGTGAGCAGCAACGGAAGTCAAAAGGAGCGCAACAATGGCGAAAGCAAAATTCGAACGCACCAAACCGCATGCCAACGTCGGCACCATCGGGCATGTCGACCACGGCAAGACGACTCTCACCTCGGCGATCACCAAATACTATGGCGACTTCCAGTCGTATGACTCGATCGACAGAGCGCCGGAGGAGAAAGAGCGCGGCATCACGATTTCAACCGCGCACGTGGAATACGAGTCCGCAAACCGCCACTATGCGCATGTCGACTGTCCGGGCCACGCTGACTATGTGAAAAACATGATCACCGGCGCGGCGCAGATGGACGGCGCCATTCTCGTGGTCAGCGCCGCCGACGGCCCGATGCCGCAGACCCGCGAGCACATTCTGCTCGCTCGGCAGGTCGGTGTTCCGGCGCTGGTCGTCTATATGAACAAGGTCGACCAGGTTGACGACGAAGATCTGCTGGAGCTGGTCGAGCTTGAGGTGCGCGAACTGCTCAGCGACTACGAGTTCCCGGGCGATGATATTCCGGTGATCCTGGGCTCGGCGCTGATCGCGCTTGAAGGCGGCGACGAGAATGTCGGCAAACGCAGCATCGATGAGCTTCTGGAAGCTGTCGACGAACATATCCCGACCCCGGACCGTCCGGTCGACCAGCCGTTCCTGATGCCGATTGAGGATGTGTTTTCGATTTCCGGCCGCGGCACGGTGGTGACCGGACGCATTGAGCGCGGCGTCGTCACGGTGGGCGACGAGATCGAAATCGTCGGCATCCGGCCGACCCGAAAGACCACCTGCACTGGCGTTGAGATGTTCCGCAAACTGCTGGACCGCGGCGAGGCCGGCGACAATGTCGGCACGCTGCTGCGCGGGGTTGACCGCACCTCCGTCGAACGCGGCCAGGTGCTTTGCAAGCCGGGTTCGGTGACGCCGCACACCGCGTTCGAGGCCGAAGCCTATATCCTGACCAAGGAAGAAGGCGGCCGCCACACGCCGTTCTTCACCAATTACCGTCCACAGTTCTACTTCCGCACGACCGACGTCACCGGAACCGTGGCCCTGCCGGAAGGCACCGAAATGGTGATGCCCGGCGACAATGTGACCTTCACCGTCAGTCTGATCGCGCCCATCGCCTTGGAGAACAAATTGCGGTTTGCCATCCGCGAGGGCGGTCGCACGGTCGGCGCCGGAATCGTCTCGAAGATCATAGAATAGCAAGGCTGAGGCGGCGCGGAATTTCCGCGCCGCATTCTTTTCGGAGCGGCAACATGATCCAAAGCCAGAAAATTCGCATCACGCTGAAGGCGTTTGACTATCGGGTGCTCGATGCCAGCACGGCGGAAATCTATCAGACCGCCAGGCGCACCGGGGCCGATGTCAGAGGTCCGATCCCGTTGCCGAACAAGATTGAAAAATTCACCGTCTTAAGGGGGCCGCATATCGACAAGAAGTCGCGCGAGCAGATGGAGATCCGCACACACAAGCGGCTTCTGGATATCATTGACCCCACGCCGCAGACCGTCGATGCGCTGATGAAGCTGGATTTGGCAGCGGGCGTCGCTGTGGAAATCAAGATTTAGAGAGGAATTCCGGAATGCGTTCTGGAGTCATTGCAAAAAAGCTGGGCATGACAAGACTTTTCCTGGAGGACGGCCGGCAGGTGCCGGTGACAGTTTTGCATCTCGACGGGCTGCAGGTGATCGCGCAGCGCACCGCCGCCCGCGACGGCTACACCGCGGTGCAGCTCGGCGCCGGCGCCCGCAAGCCCGGGCGCACATCGCGGCAGATGCGCGGCCACTTCACGGTCGCCGGTGTCGCCCCGAAGCGGCAGCTGGCTGAATTTCGCGTCAGCCCCGATAACCTGATCGATGTCGGCGCCGAGATCACGGCTGACCATTTTGTCCCGGGCCAGCGCGTGGATGTCTCGGGGACATCTATCGGCAAAGGATTCGCCGGGGCCATGAAGCGCCACAATTTCGGCGGGCTGCGGGCTACGCACGGCGTCTCCATCAGCCACCGGTCGCATGGTTCGACCGGCCAGTGCCAGGATCCTGGAAAAGTGTTCAAGGGCAAGAAAATGGCTGGCCATATGGGCGCCGAGCGGGTGACAACGCAGAATCTTGAAGTTGTTCGCACCGATGCCGTGCGCGGCCTGATCATGGTCAAGGGCGCGGTGCCGGGATCCAAAGGTGGCTGGGTGACCGTCCGTGACGCAATCAAGAAACAGCTTCCCGAGGGCGTTCGCTTTCCCGCCGCCGTCAAGGTCGTCGAACAGCCGGAGGCCGGCATTCCGCCGGCAGCGGCCACGTCCGGGTCTGCCGGAGACGCAGCGGACGCTGAAGCGCAGGGTGGCGAACAATGAAGGCGATCGTTGTGAATCTCGACGGGCAGGAAGCCGGCGATGTCACGCTTCCTGAGGACCTTTTCGGGCTCGAGCCGCGCGCGGACATTCTACACCGGGTGGTGCGCTGGCAGCGGGCAAAGGCGATGCAAGGCACGCACAAGGCCAAAACGCGTTCCGAAACCAGCTATTCCCGGAGCAAGATTTACCGGCAGAAGGGCACCGGAAGCGCCCGCCACGGCGACCGGAACGCCCCGATTTTCCGCAAGGGCGGCGCTTACAAGGGGCCGGTTCCGCGCAGCCACGCGCATCGCCTGCCGAAGAAATTTCGCATGCTGGGTCTGCGCCACGCGCTGTCGGCGAAGGCGCATGCCGGCGAACTCGTGGTGCTGGCGGAGGCGACCGCCGAATCGCCCCGGACCGCGGATCTTGCACGCGCTGTGGCCGATCGCGCCTGGGGACGGGCTCTCATTATCGACGGCGCCGCGGTGAACGAGAATTTTGCCCGCGCCGCGGCCAATATCCAGGGTCTCGATATTCTGTCCTGCCACGGGGCGAATGTGTACGACATTTTGAGGCGCGATACGCTGGTGGTCACCAAAGCCGGTCTGACCGCGCTGAAGGAGAGGCTGAAATGAGTGCTCTTCCGCATCATTACGACGTCATTCGCCGTCCGGTCATCACTGAGAAGTCGACCAATGCGTCCGCCGCCAACACGGTGGTTTTCGAGACCGCGATGGACGCCCGCAAAGAGGCGATCAAGGAGGCGGTCGAGGCGCTGTTTTCGGTCAAGGTGCAGGCGGTGAATGTGGTCGTTGCCAAAGGCAAGCGGGTGCGCTTCCGCGGACGGCCCGGAAAACGCAAAGACACCAAGAAGGCCTATGTGCGTCTCGTTGAAGGCTACACCATAGATGTCACATCGCAATTGTGACGGAAGCACATTGGGTGGAAAGTAAGGCACGGAAGGCGAAAGCATGGCGCTGAAGTCATACAATCCGGTGACCCCGGGCCGCAGAGGCCTGGTGCTCGTCGACCGCTCGGCGCTGTGGAAGGGCGGGCCGGTCAAAGCCCTCACCGATGGTCTCCCGGCAAAGGGCGGGCGTAACAACGCCGGCCGCATCACCATGCGCAGGCGCGGCGGACGGGCCAAACGGCGTTACCGGCTGATCGATTTCCGGCGGCGCAAAATGGATATTCCGGCCACCGTGGAACGGCTCGAATACGATCCCAACCGCTCCGCTTTCATCGCCCTGATCCGCTATGAGGACGGTGAATTGAGCTACATTCTCGCGCCGGCCAGGCTGGCTGTCGGCGACACGGTGATTTCCAGCGCCCGGGCCGATATCAAGCCGGGCAACACAATGCCGTTTTCCGGCATGCCGATCGGCACCATTGTGCACAATATAGAGTTGAAGCCGGGGAAAGGCGGGCAGATGGCGCGCGCCGCCGGCGCTTATGCGCAGTTTGTCGGGCGCGACGGCGGCTACGCCCAGATCCGGCTGTCGTCGGGTGAGCTCAGAATGGTGCGCCAGGAGTGCAGGGCGACGATCGGACCGGTGTCCAATCCGGACAACGCCAACATCAATCTCGGCAAGGCCGGCCGCAGCCGCCATCTCGGCCGCCGGCCGAGCGTCCGCGGCGTTGCCATGAATCCGGTGGATCACCCACATGGCGGCGGCGAAGGAAAATCAAGCGGCGGCCGTCACCCGGTCACACCCTGGGGCAGGCCGACGCGGGGAATGCGGACACGGAAGAACAAGTCCACGGACAAATTCATTATCCGCACCCGGCATGCCAAGAAGAAAGGACGCTGAACATGGCGCGATCAGTCTGGAAAGGGCCGTTTGTCGACACCGATGTGCTGCGCAAGGTTGAGCGCGCGCGGGCGTCAGGGCGCAAGGACGTGATCAGGATCTGGTCACGCCGGTCGACCATACTGCCGCAGTTTGTCGGTTTGACCTTCGGTGTGCACAACGGGCGGAAATTCATCCCGGTGTTCGTCACCGAAGACATGATCGGTCAGAAATTCGGCGAGTATTCGCCGACGCGGACCTTTTACGGGCACGCGGCTGACAAGAGGGCGAGGCGCATCTAACTCATGGGCAAGCAAAAAACCGACCGGCGGCTGGCCGAGGACGAAGCGATGGCTGAGAGCCGCATGCTGCGCGTCTCGCCGCAAAAACTCAATCTTGTGGCGGCGACGATTCGCGGAAAACCGGTTGGCAAAGCCATGGCGGATCTCAGTTTCTCGCGGCGGCGCATCTCCGGCGATGTCAGGAAATGCCTGATGTCCGCCATCGCCAATGCCGAGAACAATCACGGTCTCGATGTTGACCGGCTGGTGGTCAGCGAAGCGTATGTCGGCAAGGCCCTGACAATGAAGCGGCTCAAAGCCCGGGCGCGCGGCCGGGCGGCCCGCATATTCAAACCGTTCTCGCGGCTGACGGTCAAAGTGCGCGAAACTGGGGAGGATTTCTGATGGGGCAGAAAGTCAATCCGGTCGGCATGCGCCTGCAGGTCAACCGCACCTGGGACAGCCGCTGGTACGCCGACAAGCGCGAATTCGGAGATTTGCTTCAGGAAGACCTGAAGATCCGGCAGTTCATCAAAAAGGCGTGTCACCAGGCCGGCGTCAGCCGGGTGGTGATCGAACGGCCGCACCGCAAGTGTCGCGTCACCGTGCACACGGCGCGTCCCGGCGTGGTCATTGGCCGCAAAGGACAGGATATCGAGGCCCTGCGGGCGCAGCTCGCGACGATGACCAGTTCTGAAACCCACCTCAATATTGTCGAAGTCCGCAAACCGGAAATCGATGCGCAGCTGGTCGCCGAATCGGTGGCGCAGCAGCTGGAGCGGCGGGTCTCGTTCCGGCGGGCGATGAAACGCGCTGTGCAGAATGCGATGCGCATGGGCGCGCTGGGAATCCGTGTCAATGTCGCCGGCCGTCTCGGCGGTGTGGAGATCGCCCGCACCGAATGGTACCGGGAGGGAAGAGTGCCGCTGCACACGCTGCGCGCCGACATTGACTACGCGACCTCCGTCGCTTCGACCCCATATGGCGTGGTCGGTGTCAAAGTCTGGATCTTCAAAGGCGAGATCATGGAGCATGACCCGGCGGCGCGCGATCGCCGGGAGCAGGAACTCCGCGACGGCACAGCGCCGCACAAGCGGAAATAACCGGACAGGGCTGAAACCATGCTGCAACCGAAACGAACCAAATACCGCAAATGCCACAAGGGCCGTGTCCGCGGCGCCGCCAAAGGCGGAAGCGAACTGAATTTCGGCGCCTACGGTCTCAAGGCGGTGCAGCCCGAACGCATCACCTCGCGACAGATCGAAGCGGCGCGGCGGGCTATCACGCGCCATATGAAGCGCCAGGGAAGGGTCTGGATCCGGATTTTTCCGGATGTGCCGGTGTCAAAAAAACCCACCGAAGTCCGCATGGGCAAGGGCAAGGGTTCAGTTGAATATTGGGCGGCCAAGGTCAAGCCCGGGAGAATCATGTTCGAAATCGACGGCGTGACCATGGTCGTGGCCAAGGAGGCGCTGCGTCTCGGCGCAATGAAGCTTCCGGTCAAAACACGGATTGTCGAACGGACGGATTGGTGAGCGCCGGGCACGGGCCGGCGCGGATGGAGCGATGAGATCATGCAGGCATCGGAATTGAGAGAAAAAACCGTTGATGAGCTGCAGACCGAGCTTGCCCGGCTGAAACGGGAATCCTTCAACCTCAGGTTTCAGCGGGCGGCGGAGAGCTTCTCCAACACCGCGCGCATCCGCGATGTGCGGCGCGACACGGCGCGTGTGCTGACGGTGCTGGGCGAAAAGAACGCGGCCAAGGCGGCCGACTGATCGGGAACACAAGCTTATGCCGAAGAGAGTATTGACCGGAAGGGTGGTCAGCGACCGCAATAACCGCACTGTGACGGTGCTTGTCGAGCGTCGGTTCACCCATCCGATGATGAAGAAAACTGTTCGCAAGTCGAAAAAATACACGGCGCACGACGCCGAAAACACGTCCAGGATCGGCGACATCGTGAGGATTCGCGAATGCGCGCCGATTTCGAAGACAAAACGCTGGGAAGTGATGGCCGAAACCCCGGTCTGACATTCCGGTTCGAACGAAACCCTGGGGCTGACGCCAGTCCCCAAAGGTCAGGAGAAACCGCATGATCCAGATGCAGACAAATCTGGACGTCGCCGACAATTCCGGCGCCCGGAAAATCCAGTGCATAAAAGTGCTTGGCGGGTCGAAGCGACATTTCGCATCGGTTGGCGATGTGATCATCGTCTCGGTCAAGGAAGCGATTCCGCGCGGGCGCGTCAAAAAGGGCGATGTCAGGCGGGCGGTGATCGTGCGCACCGCCAAGGAGGTCCGCCGTGACGACGGAACCGCGATCCGGTTCGACAGCAACGCCGCGGTGATACTCAATAACAACGATGAGCCGATCGGCACGCGGATCTTCGGGCCGGTTGTCCGCGAATTGCGCGGCCGCAAATTCATGAAGATCATTTCGCTGGCGCCGGAGGTGCTGTGATGGCTGCAAAACTCAAGGCCGGCGACCCGGTTGTCGTCGTCGCCGGCAAGGACCACGGAATCCGGGGAACGATCAGTAGCGTCGACCCTCGGCGCGGCAAGGCCGTGGTGTCAGACATCAACGTCGCAATCCGCCACACCAAGCCGCAGGGCGGTGAGCAGGGCGGACGGATTGCCCGCGAGATGCCGATTGACCTGTCAAATCTGATGTATGCGGATCCCGAGGACGGCCGCGCCACGCGGGTTGGTTTTCGCATCGGGGAGGAGGGGCGCAAGGAGCGCTTCGCCAAAAGGTCCGGGAGGACGATTGATGGCTGAATACACACCGCGGCTGAAACAGACCTATTTCGAAACCATTCGGCCGGAGATGAAATCGAAGTTCGGCTACCGCAACGAGATGATGATCCCGCGGCTGGAAAAGATTGTGCTCAATATGGGTGTCGGCGAAGGCGTCAAAGATTCCCGGAAAGCGCAAGCGGCCCTGGAGGATCTCACGGCCATCGCCGGTCAGAAGGCGGCGCCGACCCGGGCGCGCAAATCAATCGCGGCGTTTCGCCTGCGCGAGGGCATGACGATCGGCGCCAGGGTGACGCTGCGCGGCAACCGAATGTACGATTTTCTAGACCGGCTGGTGACGATTGCCATGCCGCGGGTGCGCGATTTCCGCGGCGTGTCTCCAAAATCGTTTGACGGCAACGGCAATTTCGCAATGGGTCTCAGGGAACATATCGTGTTTCCGGAAATCGACTACGATTCAGTGGACGAGGTCAGGGGTCTGGATGTGGTCATCTGCACCACCGCCTCCACCGACGCTGAAGCAATGAGCCTGCTGGAAGGGTTTCAAGTTCCCTTCAGCGGACAATCCGGAGGAGTGAATTGATGGCAAAAAAGGCGATGGTTGAACGCGAACGCAAGCGGCAGCGGATGGTCAGGCGGCATGCCGAAGCGCGGGCCGAGATGAAGGAGATTCTCGCCGACCGCGAACTCGGCATCGAGGAGCGTTTCAAGGTCACGCTGCGACTCGCAAAAATGCCGCGGAACTCGTCGCCGACGCGGCTGCACAACCGCTGCCAGATCACCGGCAGGCCCAAGGGTTATTACCGCAAGCTGAAGATTTCGCGCATCGCGCTGCGCGAGCTTGGCGGGTGCGGGCAGATCCCCGGCATGATCAAGTCGAGCTGGTAAGGGAGATACGGATGTCTTTCAGCGATCCTGTTGGCGACATGCTGGCGCGCATTCGCAACGCGCAGACCCGCGGCCGCCCGTGCGCCCGCGCCCCGGCGTCGAAACTGAGAGCCTGGGTGCTCGATGTTCTTGCCAGCGAAGGATACATTCGCGGCTATGATTACGTTGAGTCGACCGACGGCCGCAAAGAGATTGAAATCGGCCTGAAATATTTCGAAGGCGCGCCCGCCATCCGGGAATTGAAACGCATTTCCAAGCCGGGCCGCCGGGTCTATGTCGGGGTGCGCAATCTGCCTTCGGTCCGCCAAGGTCTCGGCATTGCCATCGTGTCGACGGCGCAAGGCGTGATGTCGGACGCTGCCGCCCGCGACGCCAATGTCGGCGGCGAAGTGCTGTGCACGGTGTTTTGAGGAGAGGCCCATGTCACGAATAGGAAACAGCCCGGTCGCTCTTCCCGAAGGGGTGACGGCGACGCTGTCGGGGAAAACCGTCGAGGTCAAGGGACCAAGAGGCGTCCTCGCCTTCACCGCTTCCGACGATGTCACGATGGAAATCAAAGACCGGAGCGTGGTTTTCACGCCGCGGAGCGGTTCCAAACGCGCCCGCCAGCAATGGGGAATGTCGCGCTCAATGGTCGCCAACTGCGTTGCCGGCGTGACCCGCGGCTTCCGCAAGGAGCTTGCCATCACCGGGGTCGGTTACCGGGCGCAGATGCGCGACGGAGCCTTGGCGCTGGCGCTCGGACTCAGCCACGATGTGAGTTTTGCGCAGCGCGACGGGCTGGAAATCAGCGCCCCGAAGCCAACGCAGATCGTAATTGAGGGCAATGACAAACAGAAGGTGGGACAGTTGGCGGCGGAAATCCGCAGCGTCCGCCCGCCCGAACCCTACAAGGGCAAGGGAATCCGCTATGCCGACGAAATCGTGCATCGCAAAGTCGGCAAGAAGAAATAGGCAAAGACCATGGGGACCAAGAAAGACCGGCTGTTCAAACGGCGGCAGATGCGGATACGCCACCGCCTTCGCCAGCGCGGGGCGGGACGCATCCGGCTGTCGGTGCACCGCTCCAACCGCAATATCGCAGCTCAGCTGATTGACGACCGGGCCGGGCGGACCCTGGCGGTGGCGTCTTCGCTCGAACCGGCGCTTGGCCTGAAACACGGCAACGACAGGGATGCCGCCAAACAGGTGGGCGAGTGGATTGCAAAACGCGGTGCCGAGGCCGGTGTCTCGGACTGTTATCTGGACCGCGGAGGTTGCCTGTACCATGGCCGGATCAAGGCCCTGGCCGAGGCGGCCCGGGCCGGCGGCCTGAAATTTTAGGAGGCGCAAATGGCCAGAATCGATAGCCGGAGGGGTTCGCGGACCGAACCGCCGGAATTCGCTGACAAACTCGTCGCCATCAACCGGGTGTCAAAGACCGTCAAGGGCGGCAAGCGGTTCGGTTTTTCGGCGCTGGTGGTCGTCGGCGATCAAAAGGGCCGTGTCGGATTCGGCAAAGGCAAGGCCAAGGAAGTTCCGGAAGCCATCCGCAAGGCGACCGAAAAGGCAAGGCGAAACCTGTTCCGGGTCCCGCTTCGCGAAGGCCGCACGCTGCATCACGATATTGAAGGCAGGCACGGCGCCGGAAAGGTCATTCTCAGAACCGCGCCGCAGGGGACGGGCATCATCGCCGGCGGTCCGATGCGCGCTGTTTTTGAAATGCTCGGGGTGCAGGATGTGGTCGGCAAGTCAATCGGTTCGCAGAATGCGTGCAACATGATCCGCGCGACGCTGAACGCATTGTCCAATGTGTCGAGCCCGCGATGGGTGGCGCAGCGGCGCGGCAGGAAAGCCGCCGATATCCTCCGCCGGCCGGCGGCCAAGGCGGCGGAGAACTAGGAGTCCAGCCATGGGTCGAACTATCGTTGTCAAACAGATCGGCTCGCCGATCCGCCGGCCGGACAGGCAGCGCCGCATCCTCACCGGTCTGGGACTTGGCCGGATGAACCGGACGCGCGAGCTGGAAGACACGCCGGCAATCCGCGGCATGGTGCGGAAGATTCCGCATCTTGTCGAAATCATCGAAGAACGGGAATGATCCGGCCGAGGCCGGACATAAGGACAACGCAGCGATGAAACTTCACCAGTTGAGAGACAATCCGGGCGCAACCCACAGGCGCAAACGCGTCGGGCGCGGGCCAGGTTCCGGCAAAGGCAAAACCGCGGGCCGCGGCATGAAGGGGCAAAAATCGCGTTCGGGGGTCGCCCTCGGCGGTTTCGAAGGCGGTCAGATGCCGATCTATCAGCGTCTGCCGAAGCGCGGTTTCCGCAACCCCGGCCGCAAGCGGCATGCGATCGTCAATCTTGGCAAACTGCAGGCATTCATCGATGCCGGGCGCATTGACGCTGCGAAAACAATCGACGAGGCGGCATTGCTCGGAAGCGGGCTGGTGCGGCGTCTGCATGACGGCGCCCGGGTTCTGGCCAAGGGCGAGATCACCAGCAAGGCTGACATTGTCGTCACCGGCGCCTCGAAAGCGGCAATCGCCCAGGTCGAAGCCGCCGGCGGAACATTGAAGACTGGCGGGCGCGGCAGGGCAGGCTTGTCAGCCGGGGTCGCATCGCCTAACTGAATTGGTAGGCACCGGACAGCAGGAAACGGCGAGGAGGTGATTCATGGTTTCTGCCGCTGAGCAGATGGCATCGAATCTGAGTTGGCGCGCTTTTGGCAAGGCGACGGAACTGCGCCGCCGCATCCTGTTCGCTCTGGGACTGCTGATTGTCTACCGCATCGGCACCTATATTCCGGTTCCGGGCATCGACACGGTGGCTCTGCGGGAGTTTGTGGACGCGGCATCGACCGGGTTGGGCGGCATGCTGAACATGTTCACCGGGGGCGCCATCGGGCGCATGGGCGTGTTCGCCCTCGGAATCATGCCCTACATTTCCTCGTCGATCATCGTGCAGCTGTTGGTGGCGATGGTTCCGCAGCTGGCGCAGCTGAAAAAGGAAGGCGCCCAAGGGCGCAAGAAGATCAACCAATACACCCGTTACGGCACGGTTTTCCTGGCCACCTTCCAGGCCTACGGGCTGGCCGTGAGCCTGGAATCGGGCGGTCTGGCGATCGATCCCGGCTGGTTTTTCCGCATTTCCTGCGTGGTCACGCTTGTCGGCGGAACGATGTTCCTGATGTGGCTCGGCGAGCAGATCACCGCGCGCGGCATCGGCAACGGAATCTCGCTGATCATCTTCACTGGCATCATCGCCGAGATTCCGTCGGCGCTGGCCCAGTTCTTCAGCCAGGGCCGGTCCGGCGCGCTGTCACCGGCGGTCATCATCGGTGTGATTGTGATGGTGGTCGTGGTGATCGGGTTTGTGGTCTACATGGAGCGGTCGCTGCGGAAAATCCACATCCAGTATCCGCGCCGGCAGGTGGGGATGAAAGTGTATGATGGCGGCTCCTCGCATCTGCCGCTGAAGATCAACCCCTCAGGCGTCATTCCGCCGATCTTCGCGTCGTCGCTGCTGCTGCTGCCGACAACGATTTCGACCTTTTCCGGGAATTCGGCGAGCCCGCTGATGTCGACAATTCTCGCCTATTTTGGGCCGGGTCAGCCCCTGTATCTCCTGTTCTTTGTCGCCATGATCGTGTTCTTCGCGTATTTTTACACCGCCAACGTGTCGTTCAAGACCGAAGATGTGGCGGATAATCTCAAGAATCAGAACGGATTCATTCCCGGAATCCGTCCGGGCCCGCGGACCGCCGAATATCTGGACTATGTGGTCAACCGCGTGCTGGTGCTGGGTTCCGGCTATCTGGCGGCGGTCTGCCTGCTGCCGGAGATCCTGCGGGCGGAACTCGCCATCCCTTTCTATTTTGGCGGCACCTCGGTCCTGATTGTCGTGTCGGTCACAATGGACACGATCAGCCAGGTGCAGTCGCATCTGCTGGCGCACCAGTATGAAGGGCTGATTGAGCGTTCGCAGCTGCGCGGCCGCCGGCGCCGGAAAAAACAGGACAAAACCAAGTGAATCTCATCCTGCTTGGTCCGCCCGGCGCGGGCAAGGGCACCCAGGCAGCGCGGCTCGCAAACGAGCGGAACATGATCCAGATGTCGACGGGCGATATGCTGCGCGAGGCCGCGGGGTCAGGCAGCGAACTCGGCAAACGGATCGCCGCCATCATGGAGTCGGGGGATCTGGTTTCTGACGAGGTGGTGATCGCGCTGATCGCGGAGAAGCTTTCGGGCGACCGGCGCGGCGGTCTGATTTTTGACGGATTTCCGCGCACGCTGGCGCAGGCGGATGCGCTGGACCGGCTGCTCGAAGACTCTGACGCAGGGCTTGATGCGGCGATCGAACTGATCGTCGATCCGAATGAGCTGGCGGCCAGGATCACCGGGCGGATATCCTGCGCCGGATGCGGCACCGTCTATCACCTCAAGACCAGCCCGCCGGCGACACCCTGTGTCTGCGACCGTTGCGGCGGCGGACTCCGGCAGCGCGGCGATGACACCGACGAGGCCCTGCGCACCCGCCTGATGGCCTATTACCGCAACACTGCGCCGCTAACCGGCTATTATCACCGCAGCGGGCAGCTCCGTCAGATCGAATGCCCGGGGCGGGCCTGACGCTGTCGCCGGCGACGTCGCCGCTTTGCTCGATTCTATGGCAGCAGGCTGACGTTTCCCTCGTTGAACGCCAGCTCCTCAAAAATCCGGTTATGGGTGTTGCTGCATCGGATAAACCGCGCCTTCTCGGGCAGCAGTGCCAGTTTTTCCGCTCCCACATAGGAGCAGGCGCTGCGCAGCCCGCCAAGGATATCCCGCACCGTTTCCGCAAGCGACGGTTTCAAGGGCAACAGCACAGTGCGGCCTTCGCTGGAACGGTAGTTCTGCAGACCGCCGAAATGTTTCTCGTTGGCCGTCTTGGAACTCATCCCATAAAACTCGACGAACTGCCGCCGCTCAATCACAGGCTCACCGTCTTCGGTCACTTCGTCACCGCGGAAATACCGGCTGACGATCCGTCCGCCGCCCTCGGTGTGGCCGGCGAACATGCCGCCGAGCATGACAAAATCGGCACCGGCGGCCAGCGCCTTTGCCACATCCCCCGGTGTCGTGCATCCGCCGTCGGCGACGATGCGGCCGCCCTGCCGATGCGCGGCCCGCCCCGCATTCGAGAACCGTCGAGAACTGCGGATAGCCAACGCCCGTCTTGACGCGGGTTTCGCACACGCTGCCGCCGCCGATGCCGACTTTCACCAAATCGGCGCCCGCTTCGATCAGGCGCGCCGTCTGTTCCGGCGTGACCACATTGCCGGCGATCAGCACAATGTCCGGAAAAGACCGCCGAAAGCGGCGGACGCAGGAGACGAACCGGTCGGTGTAGCCGTTGGCGACATCGATGCAGGCATATGCCAGAGAAGGTCCGAGCCGGGCCGCCGCCGCGGTGAATTTCCGCCAGTCCTCGTCGCCGATGCCAATTGAGACCGCGGAGAAGT
>CBDCSZ010000004.1:0-13450 GCA_965221935.1 Paracoccaceae bacterium | reverse complement strand
GTTCGGTCAGACCGCCCACATCGTGCGTCGTCAGCGAGACATCCACGCGGTTGTAGCTGTTCGACCAGTCGGGATGATGGTTAAGTTTTTCGGCGGCCAGCGCGGCCCGGGCCATCCAGGCGAACGCTTCGCTGAAATTTCGGAACCTGTAGGTCTTACGGATCGATGACCGGCCCTTGTCGGCGGTCCATCCTTGCCGGCTCAGCTCGCTGAGGCCGGCGTCAAGCGCTTCTCCTGTCAGTTTTTCCCGCATCCCGCATTGTCCTCCATGTTTTTGAATGGCCCGGCGGCGGTCAACACCCCGATGTCATGCTGGACGTGCGCCCGTTCCTCGCGCAGATAATGCAGCACCGCTTTGCGGAATGCCGGATCGGCAATCCAGTGCAGCGAGTGAACCCTCACCGGCATGTATCCGCGGGCGAGCTTGTGCCGCCCCTGCGCACCGGCCTCGACTCTCGCCAGCCCGCGGGCGATCGCAAACTCGATCGCCTGATAGTAACACACTTCGAAATGCAGGCAGGAATGCTGTTCGATACATCCCCAATGGCGGCCGTACAGCGCTTCACTTCCGATAAAGTTCAGCGCGCCGGCAACCCAGCGGCCATCGCGCTCGCACATGATCAACAGAACATCGTCACGCATCGCCGCGTGCAACAGGTCAAAGAATTCCCGCGTCAGATAGGGGATGCCCCACTTTCTGGCGCCGGTGTCCTGATAGAACAGCCAGAATGCGTCCCAGTGCTCTGGGCGGATGTCGTCGCCGGTCAGGGCATGAATGCGGCCGCCAAATCCGGCTGCGCGGCGGCGTTCGGTCTTGATGTTTTTCCGCTTCCGCGATGATAGCTCTGAAAGAAACTCGCTGAAATGCCGATACCCGTTGTTGTTCCAATGGAACTGTTCGCCAACCCGCCAAAGCAGGCCGGACCGGGACCCGGCCCTGGCTTCGGATTCGGTGCAGTGCGTCACATGCAGTGACGACAGCCCGTTATTGGCAGCGAGCTGGCATGCCCCGGCGGCAAGAGCATTCATTCCCGTCTCTTCGAAACCCGGCCGGGTCAGAAACCGGCGCCCCGTCACCGGCGTGAACGGAACCGAAGCCTGCAGTTTCGGATAGTAGCTGCCGCCGGCCCGTTCGAAAGCATCGGCCCACCCATAATCAAACACATACTCGCCCTGGCTGTGCGATTTGGCGTAGAGCGGCATGACCGCGGCGGTTTCGCCTTCGAAGCGGGCCTTTAGGTGCAGCGGCGCCCAGCCGGTGCCACGCGCCGCCGAACCGGAACTTTCCAACGCCGAAAGAAAACGGTGGGTCAAAAACGGATCGGCCGGGCGGCTGGATTCAGCTTCCGGGCAGGCGCAGGAATCCCACTCGGAAACGGATATCTCCGAGATCGCTCCATGCACTGTCACATCCCACGACACGGCCTCTTCCGGGATGCGCGGAGTCATTTGGTGCGGCGGCTAATCCGCCGGCTCTTATCCGCGGATGCTGAACACACCTTCGACTTCGACCGCGGCGCCAAGGGGCAACGAGGCGACTCCAATGGCTGAACGGGCATGCTTCCCAGCTTCGCCCAGCGCTGCTTCAATGAACTCCGATGCGCCGTTCACAACCTGGGGTTGCTCGGTGAAGTCGGGTGTGGAATTCACGAATCCGGTGAGTTTGATGGCCTTGTCGACCCGGCTCAAATCGCCGTCGCATGCGTCGCGCAGCTGTGCAAGCAGGTAAATCGCGCACAGTCTGGCCGCCGCGGCGCCTTCTTCCACACTGGTGCCGTCGCCGAGCTTGCCGGCGACCACTTTGCCCTCCAACCACGGAACCTGTCCTGAAATGTGAACCAGGCTGCCCCACAACCGGAATGGCACGTAGACCGCCGCGGGCGCCGGCGGGTGAGGCAGCGTTACGCCCAGTTCGGCCAGCCTTGACTCGATTGACACTCCCATTTCAGTCAACCTTTCCGATACTATTGCCGTCCGTTCTGGCTACACCCGAACGGTTTCCTTGTGAAGATTGTTTTCGCCGCCGCTCACAGGCCGACGGAAGCTGCCGGTTGCGCCGCGCGCCGCATTGAGGATTGTGCGCGGCCAGCGCTGCCTTCCCGCGCAGATACGATGCTTGAGAATGAATCGCCATTCCGTTAATCTTTCCACAATTTGCGTGGAAGACCACCGCGGCGTTGGTTGAAGACCGTTGAGCGGCGGGGCAATGACACGCGTTGTAGTATGTGTCTGCGGATCGGTGAAAGAACCTAAATTGAAGCAGCCGCTTTTGAATCGCAGGTCGGCACTTCGGGCCATCACGGCGCCAGTCGCCGCCGCGGTCGCCTCCAGCGTCGTGTCGCCGGCGCTGGCCTCAGAGTCGTCGGCGGCCCGTGTCGTCGGTCGGATCAACAACAAGATCTCAGATATCCTGGAAACACAGGGGGCGAATAGTTTCCAGAAACGCCGGCTGGTCAAAGAACTGGTCGACATGTTCCGATGGGCGCTGGATGTGCCAGCCATCGCTCAGTCCGTGCTCGGCCCTGCCTGGAAGGCGGCGTCAAAACAGCAGCGGCAATCTTTCGTTGACGTCTTCGCTGAGTATCTGGCAGCGAAATACTCGGTGCATTTCCCCAGAATAGTTGGAGCCGAATTCGAGATTCTCGAATCCAGCGAGCTCAAGCGCAAGAACCATTACCTTGTGCTTGTGAAAGCCACGTATGCCGACAACACATCGCAAGAGGTCAGATGGTACTTGCTGCGGAGGAACGGCAGGAGCCGGGTTGTCAACATCGCGGTTGGAAAAACAAACATCCTTACGGTTGAACGCAAAGTTATCCGCTCGCTGCTGCAGCAGCACGGCGGCGACCTCGACCGGCTGATCGCGTATTTGCCCGAACGGTACGAATACTGAGCCGGCGGCGGCGGAACCGCATGTTCCCCTATCCTGAGGACTCGCCGTCCGCCGTGGCCACAGCCCCGACACGCTCTCGGGCCGGCTCAGAGTGCGGCAGCGGCTTGGGTGCCGTTCCCTTGTGAATCCGCTGCATGGCTTCCCGCCAGATCTCCGCCGGCAGTCCGCTTCCCGTCACGCCGGTGAGCGGTGTGTTGTCGTCGTATCCCATCCACACTCCGGTCACGTAGTCAGCCGAAAACCCGATAAACCAGGCATCCCTTGCCCCTTGCGTTGTTCCGGTTTTACCCGCAACCGGCCGGTCCGGGAGCGATGCGCGCATTCCGGTTCCTTCTGTCACCACGCGGTTCATCATGCCGATCAGCTGGTTTGCCGTGTCCCGAGACACCGCGCGCTCCCCTGATCCCCCATAGCCGTCAAACAGCGGATCGTCGTTGCCCCTGATACGGATATCGACCAACCCGTAAGGCGTTACACTGACGCCTCCGTTCAAAATGCCGGCATATGCTCCGGTCATCTGAATCAATGTCGATTCCGACGCGCCCAGCGCCAGCGCCGGCCCAGCCGCCAGCTTCTGCCGAATGCCGAATTTGCGGGCTATCGCCCTGACCCGGGAGCGTCCGACGGATTCCGACAGTCGGGCCGCCACGACATTGCTTGACTTTGCAAACGCCTCGGCGACGCTGATATCGCCATTGTAAATTCCCTTGTGGTTTTCCGGCTTCCAGATTCCCGAACCGGGCACCCTGAAGGCAACCGGCTCGTCACTGACGGTGTCGTTTGGCCGCACGCCCGACTCCAGCGCCGCGGCAAACACAAAGGGTTTGAATGCCGAGCCGGTTTGCCTGAGCGCCTGTGTGGCGCGGTTGAACTGGCCGGTCGCGCGCGGGTCTTTGCCGCCGGTCATCGCCCGGACTGCTCCGTCGGAAGAAAGGACCACTATGGCCGCCTCGGCCCGCGATCCGGGCTTCACCTTGTTTTCGAAGACATCGACCAGGGCCGCATCGACCGCCTTTTGAATTCTGATGTCGATTGTGGTCCTCAGCACCATGTCTTCGGTCGTGTTCTTGACGAGGAAATCCGGAACGGTTTCCATGACCCAGTCGGCGAAGTAGCTGCCGGCTTTGGCGGCGGACCCGGCCGACAGTTCGGCCGGATGCTCAAGCGCCTCAAGCGCTTCTGAGACAGACAGATACCCTTCGCGCTCCATCAGCCCGACGATCAGGTTTGCTCTTGATTTCGCCCTTTCCACACTGCGGGTCGGCGCATAGACCGAAGGGGCAGCCAGCAGACCGGCGAGCATGGCGGCCTGCGCCGGGGTCACCTCACCGATTGAGGTTCCAAAATAGCGCTGACTCGCAGCTCCAAAACCGGTGGCGCCGGCCCCGAGATAGACCCGGTTCAGATAGATATCGAGAATCTGATCCTTGCTGTATTTCAACTCCAAAGCGAAGGAGAACGGGATTTCGCGCGCCTTTCGCCACAGTGTCGTGCGACGGCAGCCGCGCTCGAACTGTGTTTCCGTCAGTCCGGAAGATCTGTCGAAACGCCTTCCCAGGCACAATAGTTTCGCCACCTGCTGGGTAATCGTTGACCCGCCGTGGCCCTGCAGCGGCCCTCGTCCCTCGCGAAGGTTGATTAAAATTGCCCCTGCTATGCCGCGCGGGCTGATTCCGAAATGCCGATAGAACCGTTTGTCTTCGGCGGCAATGACGGCATGTTTGAGAAAATGGGAAACTTCGCCGCTTGAAACCGGGCCGCCGAACAGCGCCCCGCGCCATGCGAATGGCGTCTCGTTCCGGTCAAGCAGCACCGCCGATCCCCGGCTGCGCGACTCGAGCAGTTCGCCGTACGGAGGCAGATGCAGGAAATGGTAGCCAGTCCAGCTGGCCAGAACCACGGCTCCGATGCAAGCCGCTCTCCAGCCAAACTGCCACAAAAGCCGCGCTGCCCGCGTCGCGGTCCGCCGGAACCAGCTCGGTCGCCGCCGCTTCCGCCGGGGTGCGGTTTTGGGTTTTGGTCCGCCGGTCCGTTTACGACCGGGAGCACGGCTTTTCGCCGTTTTCGCTCCGGCGTTCGCCTGCGTCACTGCCTGCCTCGTTTTTTGCGAAAACTGTTACAGCCTGCAGGATTTCCGGCAAACTAAATTCGCCGAATCCAGCAAGAATTCCGTGTGAAGTTGCGGCGCTGCAAGTGTGTCCGGGCCGGACCGCCCGGGTCAGGCCGCATCGAAGTCCAGCACCAGCCGCGTGCCGAGCGGTCGTGTCTGGCAGGCCAGCGTGTAGCCCGCCTCCATTTCCCACGGCTCCAATGAATAGTTGACCGCCATTGCGAACGGCCCTTCGACAACTTTGCAGCGGCAGGTGCAGCACATTCCGCCGCGGCAGGAAAAGGGGAGGCTGTGACCGCTGCGCAGAGAAGCGGCGATGACAGACGTGTCGTCGGGGCCGAAACTGAAGACTTTCCTGGCGCCGTCCTGGATGGCTTCTATCTTCGGACCGGTCTCGCAGGTGCCGGCTGCGGGCGCAAAACGCGCTGGAACGGGAGCGTATCTCTCAACATGAACCCGCTCCGGCCCGACACCAAGGTCACGGACCGCCTGCGAAACCTCCGCAAGCATCGCGCCTGGTCCGCAGATAAACGCTGCGTCGTATTCTTCCGGCATGACTATGCCCGCTGCCGCCAGCCGGCTGAATCTGTCGCTGTCGATGCGGCCCTGCATGATCGGCGGCGCGCCACTCTCGCGGCTCAGCGTGTGCAGGACCTTGAAGTGAGCGATGTGCCGGTCCTTCAGCATCGCAAGCTGGTCCAGCAGCATCGCAGAATTGGCGCTGCGATTGCCGTAGAGCAGCGTCACATCGCAGCCATCGCTGAGGGCATGTCCGGCTATGGACAGGATCGGTGTGATTCCTGATCCCGCCGCCACCAGCAGCAGCCTGCGTTCGCCGGTCCAGATGAACCTGCCGCTTGGGGTCATCACCGCGAGCCGCATTCCGGGCCGCAGCGAGCGGGCATAGCTGGAAAACACGCCGTGCGGCTGAACCCGGATTCCCACCGAGAGGCGTTCGCCGGGAACCGAAGATATCGAATAGGTGCGGCGCGTGTCTTTGCCGTCGATATCCGCCCGCAGGCTGACATGCTGGCCGGGAAGGTACGAGTACTCCGTCTTCAGCTCATCGGGAACATCAAACGCCAGCAATATCGAGTCGCCGGCGCCGCGGCGGGCCTCAGCAATCGTCAGGTCGTGGAACGCAAGAGCCATCCGGCGGCGTCAAATCCGCTTGAAGTAGTCAAACGGCTCCCTGCAGCTAAGACAGCGGTACAGGGCCTTGCAGGCGGTCGATCCGAATTCGCTCAGCCGTTCGGTCTCGCCCGCGCCGCAGTTCGGGCATTCAGGAGCCGCTGAATCGAAGAGTTCGCAGGCTGAAACCGCGCTCTGTTCAGGCGGCGCGATGCCATGGGCTTTGAGTTTGGCGCGGCCCGCAGGTGTGATCCAGGACGTGCACCATGCCGGTTCGAGCTGACGTTCGACCCGGGCTTCGAACCCGGCGCCGCGCAGGGCTTCCAGCACCGAAATCTCGATCACCGCCTGCGCCGGACAGCCGGAATAGGTTGGCGCGATCCGCACCACCGCCACGTCGTCTTCGATGCAGACCTCCCGCAGCATGCCCAGCTCCGCGACGGTGAGAAACGGCAGTTCCGGATCGACAACCGACGCCGCCGCGTCATGGGCGCGCCGTTCCGCCTTTGACCGCGCGGTCACCATTGCGCCCCGGGATGGGCGCGCTGCAGGAACTGCATTTCCGCAAGCAGCAGGCCCAGACACTCGTCATGACTGCCATCGCGGCCGCCCGTCAACCCCGGCGACGCATCGGGAAACGCCAGCCGCGCACACGCGAAAACATCGCCGATGATCCGGTTCCACCCAGGCCTGAGAGCGCGGCGGTCCGGCAGCAGGCCAGCCCGATGGCAAATGTCCGCCGCATCAGAGGGAATGAACAGTTCGTCGACGTAAATCCGCAGCTCGTCCACCGCGCCCGCCATGCGCAGCGCGCTCTCTTCGGTGCCGTCACCGAGACGGACAACCCATTCCCCGGAATGGCGGACATGATACTTCATTTC
This sequence comes from Paracoccaceae bacterium, assembly GCA_965221935.1. GTDB lineage: Bacteria > Pseudomonadota > Alphaproteobacteria > Rhodobacterales > Rhodobacteraceae > JAPOXR01. Next base: position 6,435 of record CBDCSZ010000004.1, on the reverse strand, counting down.
GTTTCCGGATTTCATCGCTGTGCCCCGGACAACGGCGTCTTTGGAATTCTCCGCGGCCTGCCAATAGATCTGCATGAACGCGCTGAAATACAGCTGCCGCAGCATGATGTGCGCGAAATCTCCGTTTGGGCGTTCCACGAGGAGACAGTTCAGGAATTCTCGCTCCGAACGCAGAAACGCAAGCTCGTCTTCGCCGCGCCCCTTCTGCTCCAGATTTCCGGCGCGGCTGTAGAGGGTTCGTGATGCGCCGATCAGATCCAGCCCCAGATTGGGCATGGCGAGATCCTCCTCAAGGATCGGGGCGTGGCCGCAGCACTCCGACAGCCTGTGTCCCAATATGAGGTGATCGTCGGCAAGCTCGAGAAGCGCGTGCGCGAACGCCGCATCTGTCATCAGATGTTTTCCAGCTCTTTCGGTACCTTGTAGAAGGTTGGATGGCGATAGATCTTGTCGGCCGCCGGCTCGAAATTCTCCGCCATTTGGTCAGGATCGGAGGCGGCAATTTCTTCCGACCGCACGACCCAGATCGAATTGCCCTCATTGCGGCGGGTGTATACATCGCGGGCAGCATGCAGCGCCATTGCCGCGTCGGCGGCGTGCAGCGAACCGACATGTTTGTGGGCCAGCCCGTTTCTCGGCCGGATAAACACTTCCCAGATCGGCATCGGTTCTGTCATGCCGCCTGCGTTTTGGCCGCGGCCCGCCGCCTCTGCTGTTTCCTGTCGTGGGCAAGCGCCGCCTCACGCACCCACGCGCCGTCTTCCCAGGCTTTCCGGCGCGCCTTCAGCCTTTGCCGCGCCATCGGCCCCTGGCCTTTGAGCACACGCTTGAATTCATCCCAATCAATCGGCCCATGGTCATAACCCCCGGCGCCGTCTTTCTTATCTGGATTCCATCGCAGTTCCGGGTCCGGAATCTTCAGACCCAGATAATCCGCCTGCGGCACCAGGGCATCAATGAATTTTTGCCGCAGACTGTCATTCGTGAAGCGTTTGATTTTCCAGCGCATCGATTGCTCACTGTGCACGGAGTCGGCGTCATGCGGTCCAAACATCATCAGGCTGGGCCACCACCAGCGGTCCAGAGCATCCTGCGCCATCGCCTTTTGCTCATCAGTGCCCCGCGCCAGGACAGACATGATTTCAAATCCCTGACGCTGGTGAAACGACTCTTCGCGGCAAATCCTGATCATGGCCCGCGCGTAGGGGCCGTATGAGCAGCGGCACAGCGGGATCTGGTTCATGATCGCGGCGGAGTCGACAAGCCAGCCAATCGCCCCGATGTCTGCCCACGAGAGTGTGGGATAATTGAATATCGACGAATATTTTGCCTTTCCGGCCAACAGTTCCTTGGTCATCTGTTCACGGGTGACGCCGAGCGTTTCCGCCGCCGCGTACAGATACAGCCCGTGGCCGCCCTCATCCTGGATTTTGGCGAGCAGCGCCGCTTTGCGCTTCAGCGTCGGAGCCCGGGTGAGCCAATTGCCTTCGGGAAGCATGCCGACAATTTCTGAGTGGGCATGCTGGCCGATCTGCCGCACAAGCGTCTTCCGGTAGGCATTCGGCATCGCGTCGTTCGGTTCGATCTTCGCTTCTGCGTCAATGCGTCTCTGAAACGCATCAAGGAACTCATCGGATTCTGTTGCCGCAGAATCAGATCCCAACAACCCTTGCGAATACATGGTTTTCTTCAATGAGCGCGCAGCCTCTGGAGCATAGACCTGACGCATTTCAAGTCAATGCACTGTTCCTTTCTCATCGGTCATGAGTTCCTCATTGATGACATGCGCCCGGGACTCCAGCTGTTCGAGCTGCGCCACTCTGGCGGCGGCGGCCACATGCCTGACGACCTACTGCCGCACCCTGTCGCCGTTTCTGACGGAATTGACGGTTTGCGCCCTGGTGCGGTCATTCGGCGGCTTTTCCGGCGCAGGCACATCTCCGCGCCACAAGCGTGCGGCACGCCCCGTCTTCAAAAAACGCCAAAGGGCTCTTCATCGCCCATTTCAGGCCGGGTCTCGAATCGGGTGTGCACCGCCGTCGGTAGCCAGAGGCGAGCGCAGCCGTCACCCGATCATGACCGGCCGCTTACGTTCAAACGCACTTAAGTCCCTCCGAAAATCACAGCGCTTGAATATCGCGGGGATATGCCAGAAAGTTGGTGACGGCCGCTTTCAGGCAGATCCCAAAGCCTGCTGCTTGTCGGTGGTCCGGATACTACGTACAGCCAGTATCAATGCATGCGCAAAGCCCCATTTGGACCTGTTTTTTTCAGGCTTTTCATATTTTGAAGCCTTTTCTTTCAAGGTCTCAGTCACGGGTCCAAGCAGGCAACATCGGTCCACTGAAACCGATCTTGCCTCGCCGTTTCGACCTGGTTTCTCAAGCAGATCATCCATTGGAAAGGCTGATGCGGTTAGCTTTCTGTGGTCAGGACCTATAACAGAACTTGAGTGCGCCGTGGTAAGGCGCTTCCCTCTGGTGGGTGCGAATCCCACCCAACAACTGTCGCTTTCGTTTGGCAGCAGTCAGTGCGATGGAGTGGACGCCCCCTCCGAACGGCGTCACAGTGCGCCAGAGAAAACGCGTCGAGCTGCGCGTTAAAACATGGAGACGAGCGTCCATGGAACAGGTTAGCATAATCGGCATCGACATTTCAAAGAGGAGTTTTCAGCTGCACGGAGCGACTGCGGAAGGCAGGCCGGTGTTCCGCAAAACGCTTTCGCGCGGCGGGTTGCTGGCGTTTCTGTCCGAAGCGCCTTCCTGCCTGGTTGTGATGGAGGCGTGCGGCGGTGCCCGCCACTGGGGCCGGGTCTAGCGCGTCAGTCAAGATGGCAGCCCCGCGACAATCAGATTGGCAGTCTCGTTGAGGGGGGCGTTTCCGAGCTCCAGGAACCGCACAAGGAAAACCAGGGGCTGCCTGAACCGGAAGACCGCCCTCACCATGGTCTGAAGGCTGATGATGTCGGCGAAGCGCAAATGGCAGCGGATCTCGGGGCCCGAATCGGCTGCCGGAGGTCATCGAGGGGGTTGTGTTCAAAGACGGGATCAGACAGATTCAAGCCGCCTGAAAGTGGCCGTCACCAACTTTCGGGCATATCCCGTGAAGCTTGTAAATCTCCAAAAGTTCGTATTTTCTTAAGTCTTTCAATTGGCTAGTTCTCTAATGGCCTTCACAATAACTTCTGTGTTCCACTTTACAATTCTCGAAGCTGCCTGTTTGACGGGCATAGAGGTTCTTTCGCTTCCCCATGGCTCGACTGCAATGATTAGTTTCTGCTGTTGAAACCCCCTTTGAGCCAAGCTGATTTCTTCGTTGATCCATTTGCTGTGCGTTGCGTATACACCAGCCAATATGAGAATAGCGCCACAGGGCTGCATCTGCGCTCGGATTGCTTCCCGCAACCGGGCAGCCGGCCTGGCGTTGTGAATGGGGTCGTCGCGCGGAACGGAGTAATTTCTGTATGAAAAATATGCTCGTGAATTCAATAGTTTAACTAATCTATCATATGAATCTGAGTAGCTCCAAGAGTGGCTGATGAATAGATTATGTGTTTTCATGTTGTTCTCCAATCTGTCTGGCCGTCATCACCGATGCATCGTTGCAAGGTGATCTCTTGAAGGAGTGCGTCATTTGGTTGATTCAGTTTGCCATGATGCAGCAGTAGATGACGGTCAACAAGCAGCGAAATAGGCACGAGAACTATGACAAACATAGCACCGCCACGGATCAAAGCGCCACCGCGGATTGAGCGCCTCACGGTAAAGAACTTTCGTGCCCTGCGTGATGTTGAGTTGAAGAATTTAACCCCGCTTACCGTATTGCTAGGTCCCAACGGCAGCGGAAAATCCTCGGTGTTCGATGTATTTGCCTTTCTTGCCGAATGCTTTGAAAGCGGGTTGCGGCATGCTTGGGAAAAACGCGGCAGGGCTCGGGAGTTGAAGTCGCGCGGAGAAGAAGGGCCGGTGCTGATCGAAGTTGCTTATCGCGAACAGCCCAAAGCCCCCTTGGTCACCTATCACCTAGAAGTCGACGAGGAAAATAGTCGACCTGTTGTGGTCTTGGAGTGGCTTCGCTGGAAGCGTGGAAGTCATGGAGCGCCATTCAAGTTTCTCGACTACACTGACGGCATTGCACAAGTCATTTCAGGGGAACTGCCAGATGAAAACGACAAACGGGTCGAAGTTCCTCTGAGTTCTCCAGATACTCTTGCAGTTAATGCACTCGGCCAGTTGGCAGGGAACCCCCGCATTGTAGCGTTGCGTGACTTCATTTTGGGATGGTATTTGTTTTTTTTCGTCCGAGGTCATGAGAGGTCAACCGGAGGCAGGACCACAGGAACAACTGAGCAAAACCGGGGACAATTTGGCCAATGTGATTCAGCACCTGTCACAATTGTATCCACAACTCCTTAACTCCATTGTCGATAAGCTCTGGGAGACAGTTCCCAAGTTTCAAAACATAAAATCAGATCAGATGCCGGATGGAAGATTGCTATTGCAATTCAAGGATGCGCCGTTCGCCGAGCCGGTGATGGCTCGTTTTGTATCGGATGGCACGCTCAAGATGCTTGCCTATCTAGTCTTGTTGCGTGATCCGGCACCGCCTTCGTTTATTGGAATTGAGGAGCCCGAGAACTTCCTGCATCCCCGCCTTCTATATGGGTTGGGGGAAGAATGCCGAAACGCAACAAACGCAACGCAAGTCCTTGTGACCACCCATTCTCCATTTTTCCTTGACGCTCTGCGGCCAAGGGAGGTGCGCGTGCTTTGGCGTGATGAATCCGGTTATACGCAGTGCCATGCTTTGGACCAGAACAATAAGGTCAAAGCCTTCCTCGACGCTGGCGCTCAGCTTGGCGACCTCTGGATGGAGGGACATTTTGGGGTCGGAGATCCCCTGAACCGAGGTGGGATGCCAATGCGGCAAGGAAGCGGACACTGACATGCCCGCATGTCATCTTGAGTTCCTCGTTGAAGAACTTTCCATGAAAGCGTTCCTGAGCAGTTGGTTGCCAAGAATATTGCCGGAGAACCATACTTTCGAAATATACTCTTATCGGGGCAAACCTGCATTGTTGAAAAGACTTGAAGCTCGCCTCATGGGTTATTCTTCATGGATGCCGGATGACTATCGTATCTTGGTGGTCGTGGACCGCGATGGAGACGATTGCAAAAAGCTAAAATCCCGGCTTGAAGAATGCTGCAAGAAGGCCGGTCTTCGATCTAGACGGACTGCTGCCGGGCCGGATTGGCAGGTCGTAACTAGGATTGCCATCGAAGAACGTGAAGCATGGTATTTCGGTGACTGGCCAGCAGCGTGTGCTGCCTATCCACGCTTATCGACAACAGTTCCAAATCAAGCAGCCTACCGGATTCCTGATAGGATCCAAGGTGGCACTTGGGAAGCATTTGAGCGCGTCCTGCAAAAATACGGCTATTTCCAGCAGGGATTGGCCAAGGTACAGGCCGCTACAGATATCGGCAGGCATATGGTCCCCGAAAACAACAGGTCACATAGCTTCTCAGTGTTTCGCGATTCCATTGCCGAGACCGTTACATAAAGTTCAAAGCTATATGGCTGACACTCTACTGGACAGTAGGGTTCTAGTCAGTTTCGTGTTGAAATACACGCAAACGGGTGGTTTTCAGTCCCCGTGTCTGAATGAAGTTGTAGAGGGGGATATGCCCGAAAGTTGGTGACGGTCGCTTGCAGGCATATCCCCGGGGCGACGCATGAACTGGCTCGTCACCAGACGCCAGGGGTGGGGAATTTTGAATCGGCGCATCTGGGGAAATTTAAACGGTATTGACAGCTGAGCCCCAGGAAGTTGTCGAGGCGGTCCGTTCCGCAGGTAAAGCCCGACCGGTCGTGTCAGCCGGGATCGAATGGCTCGATGACGATTCGCGGGACGCTCGCACCTTCGCCGTCACCGGGCATTGGCGATCCGGGAGCGGTAATCGCGAACCGCATCCCGGGCCGCCCGCGTCGGCGGCGGCGGATTGTCCAGCGCCTCCAGAAGCGTCCGCCTGTCACGCTCCGAAAGCGTCGTGGTCCCATGCTCTCGCAGGATGCGTTCGGCTTCCCTGGCCGCCGATGCCCGCACGAACGTCGCAAGCTTGACGCCGGTCAACTCGGCCGTCGCACCGCAATCGCGCTTCGACCGGCTTCCCTGCCGCCAAAGATGCCCGATGGGCGGGCTACCAATCGACTGGGGCATGGGGAAGGCTTTCCGGGATGTCCGGGACGCCGGTCAGAAAGATCGCCTCATGCTGATGGCCCGTGTACGCGCAGAAGACGTATTCGTTCCAGTGGTTGGGCTCCGGGCCGTATTTCATCAGATGACCGTGCGGGTCATCGGTCCTGGGCGGCTTCTTCGCCATCATCCGTGCAAGTTCGCGCTCCAGATAGTCGATGAAGGCGCGTTCGGGCCAG
>CBDCSZ010000003.1:0-106020 GCA_965221935.1 Paracoccaceae bacterium | reverse complement strand
GCGCGGTCGAACCGGCCAGAGAGGATCAGTGCCCGAAAGGTCATGATCGCCTGGCCGCCCTCCATGCTCCATCGCATGCCCGAGCCCTTGAATCTTTTTGTCACGATGCTCTTGTTCGCGGCCTCGACCACACCGCTCCCGATCGGGAGATTGCGGTCCTTTAGGGCCCGACAGTGCATGCGTAATCTGTTCTTGCGGAAGAATTCCAGCTTCCGCTCCACATCTCCACGGCCACGGCCGCACCCGTCCCGCAGGAGGCCTCGCGCCAGCAGGCCTCCGCGCGCCCATCCTCGCCCGGACGCATCGGGACCATCACGCCATCCAGCGAAACCGCCGCGCCCGGAATGCCTTCGGCCTCCCGCACCTGCTCCGTCACCGCATCCTCGGCCTCGCTCCAATGCTCATGCACCGCACGCGCCAGATCCTGCAGCGCACTCGCCGACGGAGTCATCGCGCCGGTCTTCTGCAGCAGCTGTTCCGCATCCTGGCAGGTGCAGTGTGCCACCGTCGTCACCGCCGCTTCCGCCGCCGGCCGCGTCATCCAGCTCCCCATCAGCCCGAGACCCTCGTACAGCGGCATCCATGACATGGTTTCGCCTCGGCGGCGGAAGCGGCTGCGCTCATAGCTCACCTCTCCGAGCAGGGTCATGATGGTCTTGTGAGTGGCGCCAGCCCGGTACCAGGGCTTGTCATCCCGCACCAGCCGGGGCGCGGCGTCATCGCGGGCTTCGAACAGGTTCCGCAGCATCTCCCGCCCCGTCGCCGCAACGGAATCGAAAACCAGCATCTCAACCTCGGCAAAGTCGCACGCGGCACCGGCCGCGGCAAAGCGTTCGAGGAACTCGCGGCGGATGTCCGCAGCCGCCGCATCGGCAATTTCGGACATGTCGAGAGGGTTGGACAGCAGTGAACACGTATGCGAAAGTGTCATTGGGAATGCTCCTTGCTTCGGCGGAACGCCGATCTTTACAACTCACCGCACGATAGCGATGTCGTGCGGAAGGAACATTCCCAATATCCCCCCATCGTGACAAAATTCCGGCTTGACCCGAAATAATGTCACCTCGACCGGCGAAAACACGCCGAAACACCCGCTTTCGCCAGATTCGCAGCCGCCTAATCCCTCCATCCGCGCCAGATCATGTCGCCATGCGGGATTCACACCGAACTGTTAAGGAACTGTTAAGGAACTGTTCAGTAATTCTAATTTTGGATTTTTGAGTTTTTAACGTGTTGTATCACAACGGTTTTTTGGCCCGGGGGAATTTTTTTCCGCCGCAGGCGGCTGCGCGCCGGCGGTTCCCCGGCGGCAGGCGAATCACCTGCCGCCGACGCCGCTCCGGCCGCCGGCTCCTGGGGAAAAGGCGCGGAGAAGACATGTAAGTTGTTGTTTTTACTTACATTTGTACAAATTTTTGATATGTGCATAATGCGGCGCCATGTCCCCGCTGGCCGGATACATCGCCGACATGCGCGAACTCTGCGCGTCCGCCCCGGACCGCAGGACCGGCGCCAACGCCCGCCTGGAGATGGCCGACATCGGCATGGCGGCCTTCGCCGTCTTCTTCCTGCAGTGCCCGTCCTTCCTGGCGGCGCAGGCGCAGCTTCAGTCCCGCCAGGGCCGGTCCAACGCCCGGACCCTGTTCGGCATTGACCGGCTGCCGACCGACAGCCACATCCGCAGCGTGCTCGACGGCGTGCCGCCGGAGCGCTTCGATTCCATCTTCACCCGGACCGTCGACCAGCTGGACCGCCAGGGCGCCCTTGACCAGCTGCGCCGGCTTGACGGGCGGCTGCTGATCGCCCTTGACGGCACCGAGTGTTTCACCTCCTGCAGCATCGGCTGCCGGAACTGCTCGCAGCGGAAACTGGCGGACGGGCGGACACAGAACTTCCACGCCGTGCTCGGCGCCGGCATCGTCGCCCCGGGAACCTCGCGCCTCCTGCCGCTGCCGCCGGAGTTCATCCGCCCGCAGGACGGGGCTGAGAAACAGGACTGCGAGATCAACGCCGCCAAGCGCTGGCTGCGGCGGACCGGATCCGGCCTGGCCCGGCTGAGACCGGTTTATCCCGGCGACGACCTCTACTGCCGCCAGCCGCTCTGCGAGGCCGTGCTGGCCGCCGGCGGAAGCTTCATCCTGACCTGCAAGCCGAGCTCGCACACAACGCTTTACGAGTATATTCAAGGGGTTGAGACCGGCTGTCTGACCCGGACCGAGGGCCGGAAAAAGAACAAGCGCCGGCTGCGCTGCCGCTGGATGAACGGTCTGCCGATCCGCGGCGGAAAAGACGCGCTGGAAGTCAACTGGTTCGAAGTCACCATCACATCGCCGTCCGGAAAGCGGCTCTGCCGCAACAGCTTCGCCACCGACCTCCCGGTCGGCCCGGACAGCGTCGCCGAACTGGCCGACTGCGCCCGGGCCCGGTGGAAAGTGGAGAACAACACCTTCAAGGCTCTCAAAGACCGCGTTGCCGAATGCATGCGATTTCGATCCAGAGCCACGCCCTGGCGCCGGCGGCATCGAGGTCACGCACCCGTTCCATCCCTGGAGGGGTCGCTGGCTCGCGCTTGAATCCATCACGAACGAATTCGGCCTGAACCGGGTTCGGGTGTTTACGGGATGCGGGCGGCAGCTGCGCCTGTTTCCGGCGGCCTGGACCAGCCTGCGCGCTGTTGACACCTTCGAGGAGCAGGCGGCCGGGTGTTCCTCTTTCCGAGCGGACGATCTTTCGGAGTTGCGGGAATTGGCCGACATGCTAATCAAAAAAGATTGCCCGAAATGATTGAAAATTATTGCCCGAAATGTGCAAAATTCCCACGATACAGCGTGATTACAGAGCGTTATGTGCCAAGAGGATCGCCGGCCGGCTTGCGGAAGCTGTCAATATGAGTAATATATGATGATTTTCGAGAGCCGTGAATGGAGCTGCCCATGTCCGACGATGACCAGAAGGTCAAAAACCTCGAGGCCTCCGGCACCCTCAACCGGCGCCCGGAGCGCATCCGCTCCCAACGTTTCCGGGCCGGCGGCTTCTTCGACCCGCGCGACTTGCTGCAGGTGCGTTACGAGATGGTGCGCAGCGCCGGGGACGAACCGCTGGCGGAGGTGGCCGCAGAGTTCGGCGTCTCGGTCCCCACCTGTGTCCGGATCCGGCGCAGCTTCCGCGAGGGCGGGCTGCAGGCCCTGGCGCCGCTGCGCCGGGGACCGCGCCGGGCCCACAAGGTCAGCGACGAGATTCTGGACTTCATTGCCGCCTACAGGTCCGAGCACGGGCCAGTTGGCGCCCGGCGCCTGGCGCCGGTGATCGAGGAGCGTTTCGGTGTCAGCCTTCATCCACGCACCATCAACAAGGCAATCGAGCGGTCAAAAAAAAACACTGCGCCCCGGTACGGGAGGGCTCGATGACGACGGACTGCGACGCTACCGGCGCTGGCATCTCGACTGGCTCGCCGGGAACGCGGCGCCGGTTCTCAGCCGCCACGGCATGGCGGGGGCGCTGCGTCTCACGGCCGTCCTTGACCGGGCGCCGGTTTCCAGCGCGGCGGCGCCGACCGGCGAAACCGGGGCCGGCTGCATCACCGTCGCGGCGGCGGCGATGGTCCTGCGGCTGCTCAGATGCGAATCCAACGAGGGAGATGGATGGTGAAGGACATCGGAACCGGCAAGATCTCCGCCAGCCACCTTGAGCGAGAGGCGTGTGTCTACATCCGCCAGTCGTCTCCCGGCCAGGTGATCAACAACACCGAGAGCACCCGGCGCCAGTACGACTTGAGTGAGCGCGCGCTGGCGCTGGGATGGCCGCGGGAGCGGATCCGGGTCATCGACCAGGATCAGGGTCTCTCCGGCGCCGACGCCGAAAGGCGCGGGGGGTTCCAGGACCTGATGGCCCGGATCGCCGCCGGCGAAGTCGGCATCGTTCTCAGCCTCGAGATCTCGCGCCTCGGCCGCAGCAACGCCGACCTGCACCGGCTGTTCCGCCTTGCCTCACTCTCCGGCACGCTGGTCTGCGACGAGGCCGGCGTCCATGATCCCGGCAACAGCAGCGACCTGCTTTTGCTCGGGATCAAGAGCTCGGTCTACGAGTTCGAGCTTGACGGGATCCGCCAGCGGCTGCTCGGCGGTGTCCTCAACAAGGCACAGCGCGGCGAATTGAGAACCGCACTGCCCGCCGGCCTGGTCTGCGATCCACAAGACGCGGTGGTTCTCGACCCCGACATTCAAGTCGCCGAAGCGGTCAATCTGGTGTTCGAGACTTTCCGCAGGACCCGCTCGGTCAGGGCGACATTTAATTGGCTTCTCGACAACGCCATACCGCTGCCGGCATGCCCGGTCTCCGAAGGTCATCGGCTGATCTGGTCCGAGGCCCGCTATTCAAGGGTTCTCAGCATCCTCCGGAACCCCCGCTATGCGGGTTGCTACGCCTGGGGCCGACGGGGCGGCAATGCCGGGCGGGCAAACCCCTGGGAGGCATGGCGGGTCTGCATCCCCGAGGCGCATGCCGGCTACATCGACTGGGAGGAGTTCCAGCGCAACCAGAGGCAGCTGGCCGACAACCACAGGCAATGCTTCGTCGCGGCACACGGACGCACCGGCCCACTGCGGGAAGGCGGCGCACTGTTGCAATCGCGCGCGATCTGCGGGCGTTGCGGCAGCCAGATGCTGGTCAAATACGGCGGAGCGACGGATCCGAAGCGGGCGAACGAACGGCACTATCACTGCGTCGGCGGCAAGGCCGCCCGGGCGGGGAAGTCCTGCCAGACGATGCGGGGAGAGCGGATCGACGCGGCCGTCACCGACTTCCTTGTCGGCGCGGTCAATCGGAGCAACATCGATCTGGCCCTGTCGGTGGAGGAACAGGTCAAGTCGGACTTCGCCAGGGCAGACCGTCAGCGCTCACACCGGGTCGAGGCGCTGCGCCACCAGGCCGAACTGGCCGGCAGGCGCTGCCGGGAGGTCGACCCGGGCTACCGCCCTCGTCGCCGCGACGCTGGAAAGGGAGTGGAATGACGCACTGCACAAAACTGGACGAGGCCGAAGCCGAGCGCAGCCGGCTCGCCGACGAATTCCAGCAAACAACGGACGAGGTCCAGCGCCGGAGAATCAGGGAACTGTCCGCCGACTTCGCAGTCGCCTGGAATGCGCCGACGACAGGGAACGCAGACCGCAAGCGCATGCTGGCTCTTCTGGTCGAGGATGCCACGCTCATCCGAAGCGGCTACTCGGTGTCAATTCAGTTGCGCATGCGTGGCGGCAGGGCGCTTGAACTCGATCCGGTCGATCTGCTCAGGCCCGGCGGCGGCGTTCGCAGCACCCCGGCGGAGACCGTGGCGGAAGTGGGCAGGCTCACCGAAAGCATGGGCGACAAGGCCATTGCCGGGCAACTCAACCGGAGAGGCATGCTGAACTGCGGGGACAAGCCCTGGACAAGGGAGAGCGTCGCCAGCCTGCGCCACTATCATGGACTGCCAAGCCACCTCAGGCGGCTCCAGAAGGCGAAAAGGGAGCAAGGCTGGAGCACCGCCGAGGAAATCAGCAAGGCGCTCGGCATCTCGGTCAGGGCCCTGAGAGAGCGAAGCCGCCGAGGCACATGGGTCGAACGCCACACCTTCACCATAGGCACGAGACCGTTTTCGATGTACCGTCTGCTCGACGATGCCGGATGCGAACGAACAAGGGAACCGCAAACAGACCACCCAGGAAACGGGCATGGCCATGAGATGACAAGGGAGGCATCATGAAATCAAATCCAAGGACGGATACCATCTCGAGCACAACTTCGGGCACGGCAAAGAAACCCTGTCCCAGCCTGCTGGCGACCTTCAACCTGATCGCGTTCCTGATGCAGAGCGCCTGCGACCTGGTCTGCGAAAGCTGGCGGGAGGCCCGGGCAAAGCTCGCCGCCCGCTGCCGGCTTCTTGACAACATAAAGTTCCTGGCCGTTTACGCCGGTGCACGACGGCTGGGACGCCGTGATGCGGACAATCATCACCGGCGAGCTGCCGGAACAGCCTCCGCAGCCGGAACCGGCAGCCCCGCCCCTTCCGCCGAAACACAGTAGAAATCCGCCCGGAAACGCAGCCGAAAATGAAGAAAAAACCGATGTGAACGCATAATTGGAATTACTGTTTTTTTGGTGCTCTCCTTCCACCACAGGGTTATTCTGTGCTATACTTTGTTTTTCACTCAATCCGAGGCGATCATCCGCGAAATGTCGGATGGCGATGCATCGGAATCAAGAACTGGGAGGACATCATGACCAAGCTGGGCATCTTCATTGCAGCGGCCGTCATTGCGGCGCTGCCGATAACAGTGGCACATGCGCAAAGCGGAACATTCCGCATTAGTCACAATCTTGGGCAAGGCGGTGCGGAAAACGCCGATCCGCTCAGTCCGAACCGCTTCGGCCCTGTCATAGAAATCACGTCGAATCGTCTGGTTCGGCCAAGCGGGTCGGGAGAGCCGAGCCCCGCTCTGGCGGTGTCGTGGTCGGCAAACGACAGCGCGACCGAATGGACGTTCAAACTGCGTGAAGGGGTCAAATTCCACGATGGGTCCGACTTCGACTCGGGCGATGTGGTTGACCTGTTGAGCCGGATCAAGGACCCCGAGCTTGATTCGCCCGTCGCCTCCGTGCTTGCGATCATGGAGTCTTTCGAGGCCGTCGATCCATCAACCGTGAGGGTCTCGCTGTCCGCGCCCCATGCGGATTTCCCAATGCTGATAATGGATTATCGCGTTCGGATGACTCCGGAAGGCTCGGGCGACACAATCGGGCAGACGGGCATAGGGACCGGGCCGTTTATTCTAGAAACGCTTGATCCTGAAGGCACGACGGTCCTGAAGGCGAACCCCGACTATTGGGAGGGACCACCGGGCATCGAGACCGTCGAGATCATCTCGATCCCAGATTCGCAGGCGCGCGTGCAAGCGTTGCTAAGCGGCCAAATCGACATGTATCGCTTTGTTACCCCAAAAGAGAAGGTGCTTTTCGAAAACAACCCGAAGTTCAAGGTGCAGTACGTGCCCTCGGGCGATTGGCGGGGGGCCATCGCCTTCCGAACCGACACCGAGCCTTTCACCGATGCCCGCGTCCGTAAGGCGCTGCGCATAGCAACCGATCGTCAGGCCATAATCGACCTCGTTGCTGGCCCTGGCGGCGGCGTCGTTTCCTGTGATCACCCGGTGTGGACGGGCGATCAATATCGCGCGAACATCGACTGCCCGCAGCAGATCGACGAGGCCAAGCGGCTGCTCGCCGAGGCCGGTTATCCCGACGGCATCGAAATCGAAGTCCACACCAGCGATCTTATACCCTACTGGATCGATTTTGTGCAGGTCTACCAGGAACAGGTCGCTCAGGCCGGCATCAAGGTCAATCTGGTGAAGGCCCCGCCAGACGGCTATTGGACGGACGTTTGGATGAAGGTGCCAGCATCGACGACCAGCTGGGGCCAGAGACCCGCCGATCAGATCCTAAACGAAGCTTACCGCGGCGGCGCGTCCTGGAACGAGACCTACTGGAACCGTCCCGAATTCGATAAGAAGCTGGACAACGCACGCCAAGAGCTCGACCGCGAGAAACGCACGGCTCTGTTCCATGAGCTGCAGAGGATCCTTTACGAGGAGGGCGGATCGTTCATTCCCTTCCACGTCAATCAGATCGTTGTCACGAGCGCGCGGGTTTCGGGCTTGGAGCCAGTGAGCGCCGACGCCGTCCGCTACCACCTGGTGCACGTGAGCGAATAAAGCATTTTCCATTTTTGTGGACCGGTTCCGGCCCGCTCCCCTCCCGATCAGCCAAGCCATTCTCGAAATGGGGGGTCGTCGGGGCGGGCGGGCCGGTTCCGTTAGAATGGAAAACGACTAAATGCCGCCGGTCATGACGGATGACCGATGGCCGTTCCTACGCCGCGCGAGGCATTCCTCGCAAGATGCTCAGGCGCGTTCATGGCAAACGTTATAGGAAGACACGATGAAGCTCGTTTCCTGCAACATTCGTTTCGGACTGGGGCTCGACCAGCAAATTGATCTTGGTCGAATCGCCGATACCGTGCGTGACGCCGACATCGTTTGTTTGCAAGAAGTTGAGCGTTTCTGGAAACGCAGTGGTGGCAGCGATCAACCGGAAATCCTTCGTGGTCATCTGAAGGAGTTCAATTTGGTCTTCTGTCCAGCGTTTGACATGGACGCCAGCGAGCGTGATGAACATGGCACCGTTTTCGATCGCCGTCGCCAACAAGAACCGATGATGCTGTCTCGCTGGCCCATTCGTTCCTCTCGGCTCATTGTGTTTCCGAAGCTCGGTACGGTAGATTATTTCAACATGAACATGGGGGCGATTGAGGGCGTCATTGACCTGCCCTCATCAGGGTCGCTCAGGGTCTATTCCCTCCATCTTTCCGGGGTCTCGAGCCGGGAACGGCTCTTGCAGATTGACCGGTTGCTCGAATTCCACCGAGACGCGCAGGTGAGTGGTGGCGCCTGGACCGGAGATAGCGCAAAGGCAGATCCGGCCGAGGCCCAGCATCGCAAGAAACTCGGGTGGCACAACGATGAAGCTCCGCCGCTCATGCCAAAAGAGGCAATTGTCATGGGCGACTTCAACAGTCAGCCCGAAAGTGAAGAGTATGTCCGGATGGTTGGGGGAATTGATCCTGGCTTTGGTCGGGTCGGGCATTTGGACGGCTTTGTCGATAGCTGGACGGTGGTGAACGATCGCTCCGGTGATCGCGTCACTTGGCTGCCCGATCCGCCGGATCGTGCGCCCGGCCATGGTGTGACGCTGGATTATTGCTTTGTTACCCCTGACCTGGCGCACAGAGTCAAGCGCGCTTGGGTTGACGAAGCTGCGGATGGCTCGGATCATCGGCCCTATTGGGTCGAGCTGGACCTCTGATTCGTTGTGGACCCGACCCCATCGCCTTCATGCCCCGGGTTCGTCAACTGATCTTTTGGGTCACTCGATTTTCGGTAAAATAGAACCGGTAGATCGCGGGAAGGGGGCATGCGGGCCCGAAGCCGAGTTTCGTCGAGAACAAACGGCACACGCACATGAGAAACGGGGCCATCTGACCCTGGTTCGATCTTATCGCTGCAGCCGTGAATCGGGGTCCATATGTTCAGACTAGTCGTTCGCAGACTGGCGCTCGGGCTTCTCACGCTCGTGCTGGTCTCTGGCATCGTGTTTGTGGCCGTGGAGGCCTTGCCCGGCGATGCCTGCACCGCCTATCTGGGACGGATGGCCCAAGGGACGCGCCTGGAGAATTGCCGCAGGGATTTCGGGCTCGAGCGCCCTGCCCTGACCCGCTACGCCGAATGGACTGCCGCTGCGGTCCAAGGCGACCTCGGAATCTCCCTCAAGCGCAAGAAGCCGATCTCCGACATCATCGGCACGCGTCTTCGCAATACGATGGTTCTCGGCTTGGCCGCGTCGATCATAGGCATTCCGATCGCGGTGCTGCTCGGGATTATTTCGGGCCTACGGCGAGATCGTCCGGTGGACCTGTGGATATCCACCACGGCGATCTTCGCCATGACAATACCGGAGTTCGCGACCGCCACGATATTGATTCTGTTGTTTGGCGTCTGGCTTGGATGGCTTCCCGGGATCGTAACGACGCCACCCAACGCGCCGCTTTTCGAATTCCTGTCGGACATCTTACTGCCCATCGTTGCACTCGCGCTTGTTTTGACGGCGCACATATTGCGCATGGTCCGCACCAGCGTGATCGACGTAATGGAAAGTGACTACGTCCAGATGGCACGACTGAAGGGTGTTCCCTACTGGCGGATGGTTTTCATGCACGTGCTGCCGAACGCTCTGTTGCCGACTATCAACCTTGTCGCCCTGACGATTGCATGGCTGCTGACGGGCACCGTCGTCATCGAGGTGGTCTTCAACTATCCCGGGCTCGGCCGCTTGACGATTGATGCCATATCTGACCGTGACCTCGCGATGGTGCAGGCCGTCGCGCTGATCCTGGCGACCATCTACGTCGGCCTGAACCTCTTCGCGGATTTGTTGACTATGGTGGCCAATCCAAGGCTTAGGACGATGCGAACCCAGTGACCATGACAACCACGAGCAACACAGACTCCGCCAGGCGGAAAACTGCGTTCGTCACATTGCTGACTGTCCTGTCAGCGATGGCCTCTCGGCCTTCGGGCCTCTTGGGCCTCATAATCTTGGGTTTCCACATCGTCCTGGCGATCGTATCGCCGGTGATCGTGCCTTACGATTTCAAAGAGCTGAACGCTCAGCTCATCCTTAGCGGGCCCTCCTCCGAGCACTGGCTCGGCACGGATAATCTTGGACGCGACACCCTCACGCGGACCATGCTCGGGGGGCGGCAGGCGTTGTTCGTGACGAGCATCTCGACGGTGCTCACCGTCACCTGGGGCGGTCTGTTGGGCATCCTGCTTGGCCTCGTCGGCGGGCGGCTCGATGACCTCTTAATGCGTATCGTCGATGCCTTTCTCGCCCTTCCTTGGATCCTGTTCCTGCTCTTGATCGTTTCCGTGGTGGGGCTCGGCTACGCCGTGCTGATTCCCACCCTGGCATTTTTCTACGGCATCCCGGTCGTGCGGATGGCGCGAGCGGCAACGCATGATGTGGTGGCGCTCGACTTCGTGACGGCCGCCCGGGCGCGAGGCGAGGCTTGGTCCACCATCGTGAGACGAGAGCTCTTACCCAATGTGCTCGATGTTCTGCTGGTCGAAGGCGCCATGCGTTGGTCCTGGATGTTGTTGACGTTCAGCTCGCTGTCTTTTCTCGGGTTCGGTTTCACGCCGCCTACGCCGGATTGGGGCCTGATGATTTCCGACGCGCGCAGCTTCATGTGGCTCGCGCCGTGGGTAGCGCTGGCGCCTCTCGCTGCGCTCAGCTCGTTGATTGTCGGGATCAACTTGAGCGCCGACGCGCTGGCCAAGGCTTTGGGTATCGATCGAGCCCAAAGGGCTCCCGTTTAGGTCTCGCGATGGACGACCCACTGGTCAAAGTAAAAAACCTCAGCGTCGGCTTTACCAGCCAAGCGGGGCTCGTGATTCCAATCCTGCGGAACATCGACCTGGCGGTCGGCGAGGGCGAGACGATTGGACTGGTTGGAGAGTCGGGTTGCGGCAAGAGCACTCTGGCCCTGGCCATGATGGGCTACCTGAAAACCGGCCTCAGGGCGTTGGAAGGCGAATCCCTGTTTCAAGGGCGCAATGTGTTCGACATGGACGATAGCGCCCTCGAGGAGATTCGCGGCGGTGAGCTCGCCCTGATTCCACAGAATGCCGGCCAGGCGTTGACGCCGACTTCGAGGATCGGCCGGCAGATCTACGAGTCGGTTATGCTGCACACCAAGCTCGCCAAAGAGCAGCGGCGTGAACGCGTTATCGACCTGTTGCTGCAAGTGCGTTTGCCGCAACCGGAGGAACTGTTGGAACGCTATCCCCACGAGATTTCGGGCGGTCAACAGCAGCGCGTTGCCATCGCCATGGCGTTGGCGGGCGAGCCCGATGTTCTGTTGCTCGACGAGCCGACGACCGGGCTCGACGTCACCACGCAAACCCATTTCCTCGAGTTGTTGCGTGATTTGGCGGCCGAGACCGGAACTGCGATGGTCTATGTCAGCCACGACCTGGGCGCCATTGCGCGGGTCAGCCACCGTATCGCCTTCATGTATGCAGGCGAGATCGTGCTCGAAGGTCCGGCGCGCCAAGTGCTGAGGCAGCCAGCGCATCCCTATGCCCGCGGGCTGCTGTTGTCGATCCCCAGGTTGAAGGAGGCGGTCATGCCCGCCTCGATGCCCGGAAGGCCTCCGCCACCCGGCGGTGCTGGCCGGGGATGTGGATTTGTCGATCGCTGTCCGATGGCGGAGCAACGCTGTCGAGACGAAAGACCCATGCTTGAGCCCGCGGCCGCGCAAGAAATCGTTCGCTGCCATTTCCACGAACGGGTCGAGCGACTCCCACCACCGGAACCGCCGAAACGGCCCGACCGCTCGAGCCTGGACGAGACGGACAGCATTCTTCGGCTCGATAACGTGGCGATAAGCTATGCCAGGCCCGGCATCGTTGACCAAATCCTGGGCCGGCAATCCGATGCAACGCCGACCGTCGACAAGATCGATTTGACGATACGGCGTGGCGAGACCATCGGGCTGGTGGGCGAATCCGGAAGCGGCAAGTCGACGATCCTTCGGGCCATCGCCGGCCTTTGGCCGCCGCAGAGCGGAACCATCACGTACGAGGAAAGCGAGAGTCTGAACACCTCGGTCGATGAGCGGGCGAAGGACCTGCAGAGACGCGTTCAGCTCATCTTCCAGAACCCGGATGCCTCCCTCAACCCGCGGCACACGGTGGCCGAGATCCTGGCTCAGCCCCTGAAACTCTATTTCGGTGTTCACGGCGACGAATTGCGGGAGCGCAGCGTGGCGTTGCTGGAACGGGTGCGCCTGCGCGCGGATTATCTGGAGCGCCTGCCGAGCCAGTTGTCCGGAGGGGAAAAACAGCGTGTCGCAGTGGCGCGCGCCTTTGCCGCCGAGCCCGAACTCGTTCTGTGCGACGAGGTCACCTCGGCACTCGACGTATCGGTCCAGGCCGCCGTCCTGGATTTATTGTTCCAGCTTCAAACCGATCAGCGGACGACCTATGTCTTTGTCTCTCACGATTTGGCGGTGGTGCGCGTCTTGGCCGATAGTGTGGCCGTCCTCTACCAAGGCAGGCTCTGCGAGATGGGTCCGTCAAAGACGGTCTATCGCTTCCCCTCCCACCCCTACACCGAAGTGCTGCTCGGCGCGGCGCAGGAGCCCGATCCCGACGCGGCGCCGGTCCTTGCGGCCGAGGATGCGGTCGATCTGTTCCCCCCGGCCAAAGGATGCCCCTTCCAGCGCCGCTGCCCGCGGCGTATCGGCGATATCTGTGACAACGAGACGCCACCTTGGCGGCCGACGGAACTGGGTCATGCGATCCGCTGTCACATTCCGGTGGCCGAGCTGCACGGCATGCAGACGCCGTCGGAGGACGCCGTCGCCGCGAAGTCTGGGCCGACCGAGGGCAATCGCCCCGAATAAGATCACAGCCTTTGTCGAAGGTGACTGAGGCCCGCCCGGCTGAATTTCGTCGAACGGAGTCAATGCCGGATCATTTTTTGGGTCGCCGCGGGCCCGGAATGCCAAATGAGACGGGCACCCGGAACAAGGGCAATTCTCGTTGGCGGCGCGCCCTTGATTTGAACGTGTGCTCCGCGCCTTATAAGGCCGCATTTGGGCGGCAGGGAGCATGATGTCGCGCCACGGCAAGAAATGGAACCCTCTGTTTCTAGCCTGCATTTCTCAAACCTGAATGCGAAAGCCCGAGCGGGAGGGATTTCCGGCGGTTTTTGGAGCCGCCGCCTGTGTCCGCGGCCGGCGGAGGCGTTTTTCGGTCATTTTTCACCGCCGGGAGGCCGGTTCAGCCGTCACCGGGCGTCAGAGCGGCGCGTTTTCCGGCGGAAGGGCGAGCCGGGGCCTCCCCCGGCGGGGCGCAGCGGGATTTCGGTCTGAGAGGCTGCCCCGGGCTGAGGAGAGGTCAGTCGGGGGCGAGATTCATCCAGGCGGCGGCGAAGGCCGCCCGGTCCGGGCAGGCTCCTGACAGGGCGAAGTGGATGCGCCGGACCGACAATCTGACGCGGGCGCCGATCTTCAGCAGCCGCAGCCGCAGCGTCTCCGGCGCGGCCCTGGCCAGCTTCCCTCCGGCGGCCGCCGCGACGCGGTTGTGCAGGATGTGGGCGAAGGCCGAGAAGCGGAGCCGCAGGGCATTGGCGCCGAACAGGTTCGACGAGCAGCGGTCCGCGAAAAGGCCCGTTTTCAAATCTTTCACACGGTTTTCCGCGTCGCCCCTCGCGCAATAGAAATCCTCGCAGAGCTTCCGGGCGGGATGCGCCGAGGCCGGCAGCGAGGTGACGATGAAGCGGGCGTTTGATTTCGGCGCCCCGCGTCCGGGCAGCGCCTCGGCCTTGCCGATCACGCGGCGGGCCCGGCTCCAGCTGTCCCGCGTGCGGTGTCTGAAAGAGCGGAACCGCCGCGACTTCACGCCGGTCGCGGCGGCGCGGCTTCGCGAGCGGCGCAGCTGGCGCGCGGTTTTCGCCTCCAGACGGGCGTTGCGGGCCACGCCGATGACGTAATCGACCCCCTCGGTCCGCCCGCGCCAGGACATGATGGACTCCCGGCAGAAGCCGGAATCGGTCCTCAGGATGACGCGGGTGCCGGGCCAGCGCGCGCGCAGCCGCCGCACCAGTGTCTCAAGATCGTCCTCGACGCCGGCGGCCGGGTCGCCGCCGGCGGCGCACAGCCGGACCATGACCGGATCCCTGCCGCAGAAGTAAAGCAGCGGCAGATAGCAGTATTCATCGTAATACCCGTGATAGAATCGCCGCTCCTGGCCGCCGTGCAGCTCGAAGTCGGTGGCGTCGAGGTCGATCACGATCTCCTCCGGCGGCCGCGCATGCTTCTCGATGAAGAGATCGGCCATCAGCCGGTCCATCTTCCCGAAACCGGCCGCAATCTTCCGGGCCTTCCACGGGTTGACGCCGGCGGCGGACAGCTCGAACCGGTTCAGCGTGCTCTTGCCGGCCAGCGGGGCGCAGTCCGCCCGCCGGGACTCAAGGCGCCCCAGAACGGAGCCCAGGGCCGGATCCTTCCGCAGCTCCTCGTGGTCGCTGAGATCCTCGTGTCCGAGCAGAATGCCGAGCACCCGCTGCCCCGCCAGGCTGCGGCAGCTGTGCACGGTGAGATCCGGGCGGCGGTGATCGCGGAAGCACGCGCCCAGCCGGTCGAACAGATTCATGCCCTGCGCCGCGAGGCCGGCAAGCAGGATTCCGGCGTTTGAGGTGATGGCTCCGCCCGAGAAATCGGCCTCGATGCGGGGCTGGCGGACGCCGTCCGGGGATTGACAGGAGAGCTTCGGACCGGTACAGACTGTCGTCATGGGGAGACCTCGCTGTTTGAGCCGTTTGTTTATTCAATTCAACAGCTTATAGCAGCGTCTCCCCTGTTTTGCAACCTCAGGTAGTAGAGTCGGGGGCTGGCGCGCCAGCTTTAGGGTCCGGTGGCATGTCCGTCGCTTTCGCTCCGGGCCTCAGTCCGGCTCCCCTGGCCGCGTTTCCAGTCCCCCGCTCATCAAACCGGACGTGCGGATTTCCCGCATCCGGCTTTCCGACGGGATCATGCCTCCGCATGTGGCACAGTCTGGAGTTTCCGAACACTGTGTGGCCCTGATAGGCTCTCGCCAGTGGCCATGCCCTGCCCCCTTTCTGTGCCGTTCCCGAAGTCAGGCCCCTTTCCTCGGCCGGCATTACCCGGCGTCCTCAGTCGTACGGGCCTGTCCGCCACCCTGCCGGCCCGGACTGGTCCTCGCGGATTTCCGGTTGGCGTCCACCCGCCACCGACAGGGCTTCCCGTGTTGCTGCGCTTTCCATCTTCCATGCATGCCGACGCCACTGCCCCGGCGGAAACGGACCGGTGCGTCTGCCGCTTGCTTCCCGGACCGCCATCGGTCTTCCCCTAATCTCAGGAGGGTCGACTCCCGCATTGCCCTTTTCGAGGCCTGCTCGGCGTTCACTCGCGTTCCGGCCTGCATGGTCGCTGAGCCGCCCGAAGCGGCCCTTCTGCACCAGAGTGCTTCAGTCTACATCGTTACCTCCGTAAACCGCTCTGGCTGCTGCCAGCCGAAGCGACAATTGCTGAGTGGGTTTCGCACCCGCAAGGAAAACGCGCCTTTCCACGGCGCACTGAAAAATTCGGGCTAAGCCAGTTGAATGAATTACGGGCATGCCATGGCAGCGCCGAAAACTCAGAAGCAGAGGCGACAGCAGGAATTGAGCCTGTGCCAGATCAGGTGTTGCATGCTAGACGGTTTGTCAGCGGCGACATATAGAGGTCGGCCAAAAAACGCTTGGCGGTCCCGGCAAAAACAGTTGCCATCAAGTCCAAGACGGTACGGCCCACCCGGCAGGCACGAAACAGGGAAAATAAAATGTCCGACGCACCTGTTGACTACAAGGACACGCTGCAGCTGCCCAAGACAAACTTTCCGATGCGGGCCGGTTTGCCGAAACGGGAACCCGAATGGCTGCGGCGGTGGAACCGCCTGGGTGTCTACGACCGGCTCCGCGAACGGTCGGGGCGTCCGGTTTTTGTACTGCACGACGGACCGCCCTATGCGAACGGCCACCTGCATATCGGCCATGCGCTGAATAAGATACTGAAAGACATGGTTGTCCGCTCCCAGCAAATGATGGGCAAGGACGCGCGATTTGTGCCTGGCTGGGATTGTCATGGTCTGCCGATCGAATGGAAGATCGAGGAACAATACCGGGAAAAGGGCGCGGCGAAGGACGATGTTCCGACAATCGAGCTTCGCCGGGAATGCCGCCAGTTCGCAGAAAAGTGGATCGACATTCAGCGCGGGGAATTCCTGCGGCTGGGGGTGACCGGGAAATGGGACGACCCGTACCTGACGATGGCGCATTACGCTGAAGCGGTGATTGCTGACGAGTTTATGAAATTCGTCGCCAATGGCACGCTTTACCAAGGTTTCAAACCGGTGCTTTGGTCAACGGTGGAAAAGACCGCGCTGGCCGAAGCCGAAGTTGAATACAACGACCACAGAAGCGACGCCGTTTGGGTCAGGTTTCCGATTGACCGAACTTTGAGCGATGACGCCGGAGCGTTCGGCGTTGACGCTTCGGTTCTCATCTGGACAACCACACCGTGGACGCTGCCTTCCAACCGGGCAATCTGTTTCAAACCGCAGATCGACTACGGGCTCTATGAGATATTGGCGGCTCCGGACGGAAACTGGCTGGAGACAGGAAGCCGGCTGGTGATTGCCGACGCGCTCGCGGAGTTATGCATGGAAGCGGCGCGGGCGGAGAGTTTCAAACGCCTTCGCGCCGTTTCAGCCAGCGAACTCGGCTCATTGATCTGCGCCCACCCGCTGCGGGGAATGGTGCCGGAAACCGAGCCGGCGTCAAACCGCTGGGACTATGCCGTTCCGGTTCTGCCCGGCGACCATGTGACCGACGATGCCGGGACCGGTTTTGTCCATACCGCCCCTTCGCATGGCGATGACGACTACCAAATCGGTCTCAAGCACGATCTTGGGATGCCCGACAATGTCTTGGAAGATGGGCGTTTCCGGTCCGATATGCCGTTCTTCGGAGACCATGCCATTTATTGCGAGGACGGCAAGGAAGGCACCGCGAACCGGAAAGTGATCAACCGGCTGCAGGAATCGGGAATGCTGGCGGCGCGGGCGCGGATCACGCACTCCTACCCTCACAGCTGGCGCTCAAAGGCGCCGCTGATCTACCGGTGCACGCGGCAGTGGTTCGCAGCGATCGACCGGCCCGTCGGCGACGGGATGGACGCGCTCGGCCAGACAATCCGTGAACGCGCCCTGAATGCGATTCAGCATCATGTCGAATGGACGCCTCCGACCGGGCGGAACCGGCTGCACGCCATGATCGAACACCGCCCCGACTGGGTGTTGTCGCGCCAGCGCGCCTGGGGCGTTCCTTTGACCTGCTTCGTCCGGAAAGGGTCGCAGCCGGACGACCCCGAATTCCTGCTGCGCGACGAAACGGTGAACCGCCGGATATTCGAAGCCTTCAGGAACGAAGGCGCGGACGCGTGGTACCAGCCAGGCGCAAAGGAGAGATTCCTGGACGGCCTGCATGACCCGGATCTGTTCCAACAGGTGTTCGATATTCTTGACGTCTGGTTCGACTCGGGTTCGACCCACGCCTTTGTTCTCCGCGACCGGACCGACGGTTCTGAAGACGGAATCGCCGATCTCTATCTCGAAGGCACTGACCAGCACCGCGGCTGGTTCCACTCGTCGCTGCTTCAAGCCTGTGGAACCCGCGGCAGCGCCCCCTACCGGGGCGTGCTCACGCACGGCTTCACGCTTGACGAAAAAGGCATGAAGATGGCCAAGTCTCTTGGCAACACAGTCGCGCCGGATGCGATCGTCAGTCAGAGCGGCGCCGACATCCTCAGGCTTTGGGTGGCCCAGTCGGACTATCGGACCGATCTGCGGATCGGCAAAGAAATCCTCAAGGGGGTCACCGACAGCTACCGCCGGATTCGCAACTGCTTTCGGTTCATGATCGGAAACCTTTACGATTTCCAGGAAACCGATGCGGTGGACACAGCCAGTCTTCCGGAACTGGAACGCTGGGCGCTGCACCGCATAGCTGAGACCGATCGGGCCGTCAGGCAGGGCTACGCGGCGTATGATTTTCAAAAGGTGTTCCAGACTGTCTTCAACCTGATGAACGCCGATCTGTCGTCGTTCTACTTCGATATCCGCAAGGACACACTGTATTGCGAAACGGCGAAAGGACCGGCGCGGCTGGCGGCCCAGACTGTTCTCGACAGGCTGCACCGCCATGTCTCAACATGGGTTGCCCCGATGCTTGCATTCACAGCTGAGGAAGTCTGGCTTGCCCGTTTTTCCGACGACGACGCATCTGTCCACCTGGAGGATTTTCCGGCTGCCCCGGCAGAGTGGTTTGACAGCGAATTGGCGGAGAAATGGACGGTCGTAAGAAACGCCCGCCGAGCGGTCACCGCTGCTCTCGAACAGAAGCGCAAAGATAAGGTCATCGGCTCCAGCCTGGAGGCCTGCCCGACGGTCTATGTTGAAGACGCGGCCGAACGCATCCTCCTCGAAAGCGTTGGCTTTGCCGATGTCTGCATCACCTCCGACATACGGATATCAGCCGGAACCGCGCCCGCCGACGCCTTTGCGATTCCGGATGCCCCCGGCGTGCGGGTGATGTTCGGTCTGGCGCAGGGCGCCAAATGCCGGCGCTGCTGGAAGATTAGTCCGGAAGTGGGAACCTATAGCCATCCGGAGGTCTGCGGCCGCTGTGATGCGGTGTTGGACTCGATTAACTGACACGGTCGGGTTTCGGCGCGACCGTCCGCTTTCGTGCGCAGGACCGCCGATGTCATTGGATAGGCAAATGACAGACGAAATTGTCGCGTTTGACACGCCAAATGCCATAGATTCGCCCTGATTCGACCGGTAAGGACACTCGCCAAAATAACTTGACTATTTGGCGCTGTCGTGCCATGCGTATACCATGGATGGTGTGGCGGACACGATTCGATCCAAGCACACAGCGCTGGAAGCGGTTCTGGACGAGCGCTCGCGGCGCCTGTGGGCGGCGGCTGAAGCCCGCGCGCTCGGCCGCGGCGGCATTGCCCGGGTCGTCGAGGCGACGGGGATGTCCCGCAACACGGTCCGCGCCGGCCTGAGCGAGCTGGACCATGGTGCGGCGGCGGCGGTATCCGCGCCGGCCGGGCGGACCCGCCGTCCCGGCGGCGGCCGCAAACGCCTGTCCGACCATGACCCGGGCCTGGTGACGGCGCTGGAGCTCCATCTCGAGCCGGCGACGCGCGGAGATCCGGAACGCCCGCTCCGCTGGACGTCGCTGAGCGCGCGCCGCCTCGCGGACGCTCTCAGCGCAGAAGGCCATCCGGTCAGCGAGCGCACGGTCAACCGGCTGCTGCACTCCCTCGGCTACAGCCTGCAGTCCAGCCGCAAGACGGTTGAGGGCCGCCGGCATCCGGACCGCGACGCGCAGTTCCGGCGCATTGACCGCAGGGTGCGGGCCTTCCAGAAGCTGGGCCAGCCGGTCATCTCGGTCGACACGAAGAAAAAGGAGCTTGTCGGCCCCTTCCGCAACGGCGGCAGGGAATGGCGGCCGAAGGGAACACCAGTGCAGGTCCGCGTCCACGGTTTTCCCGACCCGGAGCTCGGCAAGGCGATACCCTATGGCGTCTATGACATGACGGCCGACAAGGGCTGGGTCAGCGTCGGAACCGACCATGACACCGCGTCATTCGCGGTGGAGAGCGTGCGGCGGTGGTGGCAGAGCATGGGCCGCCCCCCTGTGCCGGGACGCCCGCAGGCTCCTGATCACGGCCGACGGCGGCGGCTCCAACAGCAGCCGGAACCGGATGTGGAAACTCGAACTGCAGCGCCTCGCCGACGAGCTCGGCCTGAAGATCTCGGTCTGCCACTTCCCGCCGGGCACGAGCAAGTGGAACAAGATCGAGCACCGCATGTTCTGCCACATCACCCGGAACTGGCGCGGACGGCCCCTGGTCAGCTGCCGGGTCATCGTCGAGCTCATCGCCGCCACCACGACCCGCGCCGGTCTGAAGATCCGGTCGCGGATCGACGACAACGAGTATCCGCTCGGCGTCAAGGTTTCCGACGAACGGATGAAGACCCTGAAAATCCGCCGCGACGGCTTCCACGGCGACTGGAACTACACCCTGATCAACAGGTCATCCTGATCATGTTATTTTGGCGAGAGGCCTAAGGAGAATTCGGATGGCCAAGATTCAGTCTTTGCGCACGCGGGTCTGGAACTGGACCGGACCCACCGTGCCTCCGCGCGGGAATTTCTGCACCAACGCATCCGACCTGCTCGACGAACGGGGCGACGCAATGTCATCGTTCCGGTTCCATCAATGGCTGACCTGCGAAGTGCAGGCCGATGACGGCACCACCGGCATCGGAAATGCCGCGCTCGCGCCGTCTGTGGTCAAGAAGGCCATCGATGACTGGTGCGCCGGTCTCGTCATCGGCGAGGATCCATTCGACTACGCCTATCTGTGGGAAAAAATGTATCGCAGAACCCACGCCTGGGGGCGAAAGGGCATCGGCATGGCTGCAATCAGCGCCATCGATATCGCCATCTGGGACCTTATGGGCAAGCTGGTCGGAAAACCGGTGTTCAAGCTGCTTGGCGGCCGCACAAAGGAAAAAATCCCCGTCTATTATTCCAAACTCTACGCCGGACCGGTCGAGGATATGCAGCGCGAGGCCGAACAGGCTGTTGCCGGCGGATATTCGGCATTCAAATCCCGGTTCGGTTATGGCCCGAAGGACGGAATGGCCGGAATGCGCGAAAACCTGAAACGGGTGGAAGCGGTTCGGGAGGTCATTGGATACAACCGGGATCTCATGCTTGAGGCCTATATGGGATGGAACCTGGACTATACTCGGCGAATGCTGCCCATGCTCGAGAAATTCGAGCCGCGCTGGCTGGAGGAACCGGTGATTGCAGATGACATTGACGGTTATGCCGAACTGAACCGCGGCTCAATTCCAATATCCGGCGGCGAGCACGAGTTCTCATTGCTCGGCTGCGCACAATTGTTGAAAGCGCGGGCGGTGAGCGTCCTTCAATACGACACCAACAGGGTGGGCGGAATCACCGCAGCTGCCAAGATCAATGCTGTGGCCGAGGCCTACCAGATCCCGGTCATTCCGCATGCCGGCCAGATGCACAATTACCACCTGACAATGGCGAACGTGAATTGTCCGATGAGCGAGTTCTTCCCGGTCTTCGATGTCGAGGTCGGCAACGAGCTGTTCTACTATATCTTTGAGGGAGATCCGGATGCGCATGACGGTTTTCTCCAGCTCTCGGATGACCAGCCGGGGCTGGGAATCAGCATAAGCAACAAACATTTGCACAATTTCGAGGTCGTCGAATGAAACCCTATCGCGGAATCTGGCCGGTCGCTCCAACTCCGTTTTTGCCGGACGGCAGCCTTGATCTGACGGGCATGAAGAGAATCCTTGACCTGATGGTGGACCAGGGCGTTGACGGAATTTGCATTCTTGCGAATTTCTCCGAGCAGTTCCTGCTGGCCGACGAGGAACGCGAAACTCTTGCCCGGCTGTGCCTCGATCACATCGCCGGACGCGTTTCTGTCATCGTCACGATAAGTCACTTCGCGACCGAGATAGCCGTTTCGCGCGCGCGCCGGGCAAAAGACCTCGGAGCGGATATCGTTATGATGATGCCTCCCTATCACGGCGCGCTGCTCAGGGGCACGCAAGAGCAGACCTTTGAACAGTTCCTGCGCGTCTCCGATGTTGGCATTCCGATCATGCTGCAGGATGCGCCGCTGTCAGGCGTGGACTTGCCGGCTGGCCTGCTTGCGCGGATGGCGCGGGAAATTGAGATGTTGAAACTGTTCAAGATTGAGTGTGCGGGCGCGGCGGCGAAACTGCGGGCATTGCTGGAATTGGCAGGAGAATTCGTCGAGGGACCGTTCGACGGTGAAGAGGGAATCACGCTGCTTGCCGATCTTGACGCGGGCGCCACAGGATCGATGACGTCGGCGCTGATCCCGGACTTGATCAATCCGGTGATTCGCCACCATCTCGGCGGCGACAGGCCGACGGCGCGCGAGGCCTATCAGCAGGTTTTACCGGCGATCAATTTCGAAAACCGGCAGTGCGGGTTTCGCGCCGCCAAGGAAGCCATGGTCGAGGGCGGTGTCATTCAATCGGCTCAGTGCCGGCATCCAATTGCGCCGCTTCCGCCGACTGTCCGCGAACAGCTGATGGAGCATCTGCGGCCGCTTGGGCCATTGGTTCTTGAATGGGGAACATGACGGTTCGCTCCCGCGTTCGCGGGAGCCTTGCAGACCAGGGTTTTCGACTGCCGCGACTGTGCGGCCTGTCCGGGTGGCCGCAGACATGCAAAGGAGGCTGATACAGGCACAGGCATTGTCTGACATTGGCAGTTCTCAAGACAGACGCGAAGTTTTGGCGGAAGAGAATCACGCTCAACAATTGTAATGGCTGCACTCGGACGCCTTGTGTCTTGTCGCAGCGGTTTTGACGGTTTGAGCCTGTTCAAATCAGTGTGGGCAGACTTTCCGGGCTGACGAGCAGCCGGATGCTTCGAGGTTGCCCGGGGATGCGTTCGATCAACTTCGCACGGTCGAGATTGACAATCATCTGGTGCACGGTCGGCGGGGTGACCCCGAAATATCTCTGCATGTCCGCCTCGGCGGGCGGCCTGCGGTGCATCTTCGTATAGGCATGAATAAACGCCAGGTACTGGCCCTGCTTTTCGGTAAACACGACCCGGGAGGGGCGGCTTGGCGTGACAGGCTGATCTATCGGTGTGCCCAAAAAAATGAACGAGACGCCGATGAACATACGCTTTCGAGTCGAACTTCACCAATCGAATCGTATCGGGTTGAAGGCCCTCGTCGCAGGCGGGTGGCGGCTGGACCGCCGCCTGAAACGGTCGCGGATCCTTCTGGTTGCGAATCGGGGACGTCAGACGGGAGATTGCCAAACGGGCGGTTTGCGGCATCTCGACCGTCACACGCACCAAGCGGCGTTTCGTCGCAGGCATCCTTGAGCCGGCCCACACTGAGGCGCGGCGCTCCAGGGCCAGAGACGCAAGCTGACCGGCAGAGAGGAGGCGCTGCCAAGGAAGCCATGGTCGAGGGCGGTGTCATTCAATCGGCTCAGTGCCGGCATCCAATTGCGCCGCTTCCACCGACCGTCCGCGACCAGTTGATGGAGCATCTTCGGCCGCTTCGGCCATTGGTTCTTGAATAGGGAACATGAACCATCGCTCACGCGTTCGCGGGCGCCTTGCAGACCAGGGTTTGCGACTGCCGCCCGGCTCAGCGTCCTGTCGGATGCGGTTAAGCTGGTGAGCCGCGGGCTGCAGAACCCGGCGTGAGGTCAGAGTCTGAAATGAGGGCCTGAGGACAACGGTTGATCCAGCGCTTTTTTGGTGATTTTAAGCTTCGCGCCACTAAACGCCATTCTCCGACTTTGACGAGTTGGCTAAGTGACTTTCAACAATTTCCTTGAGCTTTTCAAGTCCTCCGACCTTCTGCTCAAGGGCGCATCGCAGCACTTGATCGTGACCGGAGAGAAATTTCCTGCCGGGAGGAACGGCTTCGCCACAACCGCACAAACAAACCCTCATGCTTCATCACCCCGAGTCTGATCGGGCTTCTTCAACTCTTCCGGCTTCGGCCTTATCAGCCGGCTGACGACGCGAGTGAACTCCTTCTTGTTCATGTCCGCGTCAGCCTCGGGGCCGCTTCTTTGAAGCGGCTGGTTTGGGACTGCTCTGCATCGGGCTTCTTTGCATGGGATATGACAAAAAGCTGGTGACGGTCGCTGTCAGGCGGCGGCTCGAATCTGTCCAATCCCGTCTCTGAACACAAAACCCAATCGATGACCTCCGGCGGTCGGTTCGGCCCAGGGATCCGTCGCCATTTGCGCTTCGCCGACATCATCAGCCTGGATCAGACATTGAAAAGGATGTGCAGCACATCGCCGTCAGCCACACGGTAGCTCTTTCCCTCCGATCTCAGTCTGCCCGCCTCCCGCGCTCCCGCCTCACCGCCAAAGGTGACAAAATCGTCGTAGGAGGCGGTTTCAGCGCGGATAAAACCGCGCCTGAAATCGCTGTGTATCCGTCCGGCCGCCTCGATCGCCGTGGCCCCTTTGGGAATCGTCCATGCGGTGGCCTCGCGCGGGCCCGCGCTGAAAAACGTCTGCAGCGCCAAAAGGTCGTATCCAGACGCAATAACCCGTTGCAAACCGGACTCGGCGCATCCCATCGTCTCCAGGAACTCCGCCGCTTCTTCTTCCCCCAGCGCCGCCAGCTGTTCTTCGATCGCCGCCGAACAGATGACATGGCGGCCGCCCTGGCATTTGGCGTATTCCGCAACCCGGCTGGAGTATGTGTTGCCGGATGCGGCCGCTTCCTCATCCACATTGCTGATGTAAAGCACTGGTTTTGCCGTCAGCAGGCCAATCTGCCGCCAGCGCTCCGATTCGGAATCATTGATCTGCGCCGCGCTTGCCGGATTTCCGAACTCAAGGACTTTCAGCGCCCGCTGCAAAAGCTCATCGGCGGCGATCGATTCGGGGTCGCCGCTCTTGATCTTGCGGGACAGTCTTTCGCGGCGGCGGCCGATGGCCTCAATATCCGCAAGAATCAGCTCGGTTTCAACGGTCGTGATATCTTCGATCGGATCGACTTTGCCGACGACATGCGTGACATCGTCATCGACAAAACAGCGGACAAGGTGGGCGATGGCATCGACCTCGCGAATGCTGGCGAGAAACCGGTTTCCGAGGCCCTGTCCCTGTGAGGCGCCGACAACCAGACCCGCAATATCCACGAATGTCATGCGCGCCGGAACCATGTGCCGCGACCCGGCTATTTTTGCGACGGTTTCCAGTCTCCGGTCGGGAACCGCCACTTCACCGCTGTTCGGCTGGATCGTGCAGAACGGATAGTTTGCCGCCTGCGCCGAAGCCGTTCGGGTGAGAGCGTTGAACAGCGTGGATTTTCCGACATTCGGCAGCCCAACGATACCTGTTCTGAATCCCATTTGACATCACCTTCCGGATTGCGGAATCCTGAAATCTTTGGCATGAGTCAGACCCGTGCCGGAGCAATGACTGCGCGGGGCCAGGGCGGCTGTAACCCAGAAGGCAAAGACAGGTAAAGCGCTATGAATTTTTTCCCTTATCTTTCGTTCGACGGAGACTGCGAAGAGGCAATGCACCGCTACGTCGAGATATTCGGCGGCGAAATCGTCACAATGCGGCGATTTAGAGATGAAGAAAGCTGCGCCGATATGCCAGATGAAATTCAGGACAAAGTCATGCACGCGCAGTTCAAATACGGCGACGGACTGATCATGGCTTCTGATGCGGGTCAACATTACACCAAGCCGGCGGGCGTCCATGTCAGCGCCAATTTCGACGATGTCGACGAGGCCAAACGTGTCTTCGAAGGCCTTTCTGAAGGCGGAGATGTCATGATGCCGTTTTCCAAAACATTCTGGACCGAAGGCTTTGGCATGACACGCGACCGTTTCGGAATTCTCTGGATGATCAACGTCAACGCCCCGGACTCCAAATACTACTGATCCAACTGGAACCGAGGCGGCCGTGACCCGAATTGACAGGAAATTCGCCGCGCTCAGGGCTGCGGATCAAAAGGCGTTTGTCGCCTACATCATGGGCGGCGACCCGAACTATGACACATCGCTCGAGGTGCTGATGGGGCTTCCTGCCGCCGGTGTGGATGTGGTTGAGCTCGGCATTCCCTTCACCGACCCGATGGCGGACGGTCCAACGATTCAGCTTGCCGGTCAAAGGGCGTTGGCAGCAGGCCAGACTCTCGCCAAATCACTGGACCTGGTGCGGGCGTTTCGCGCCAGTGACACAGAAACGCCGATTGTGCTGATGGGCTACTATAACCCTATCCACAATGTCGGCAGTTCGCGCTTCCTAGAACAAGCGGTGGACGCCGGCGCCGACGGGCTTATCATAGTGGATTTGCCGCCCGAAGAAGACCAGGAGCTTTGCGTTCCTGCGCTTGATGCCGGGTTGAACTTTATCCGTTTGGCGACGCCAACGACAGACAACAGACGATTGCCTGCGGTCCTGAGCAACACAAGCGGTTTTGTGTATTATGTCTCGATCACCGGGATCACCGGCGCTGCGGCGGCCAACGCCGCCGATGTCGCTCCGGACGTCGCGCGGATCAAATCAGCGACTGACTTGCCTGTGTGCGTCGGCTTCGGCGTGAAAACCGCTGAGTCCGCCCGTTCAATTGCCGCCGCCGCCGACGGCGTTGTCGTCGGTTCTTCAATAGTGGCCATGATTGGAGACAACAAAAGCCCGGCCGAAGTACTGGACTTTGTCGCAGAGCTCGCAGACGGGGCGCACCGCGGCTGACGCGGCGTTTGGCGTGAAAATGCGGTATTTCGGGACTCTTCGCCTGACCGGGCACTGGTCGCCAAGATCTGGCGGATTGCAGATAAAATGACCGTCATCACCAACATTGATGATCTGAAATATTTGTACCGCCGCCGGGTGCCGCGGATGTTCTATGACTACGCCGAGTCCGGCAGTTGGACCGAACAGACATTCCGCGACAACAGCGCAGATTTTTCGCAGATCAGGCTGCGTCAGCGGGTGGCTGTGGACATGACCGGCCGCGCCACCAGCTCGAAAATGATTGGCCAGGACGTCGCCATGCCGGTGGCGCTGGCGCCCGTTGGCATGGCCGGGATGCAGTGTGCCGACGGCGAAATCAAGGCGGCGCGCGCCGCCGCGAAGTTCGGCGTGCCTTTCACTTTATCGACAATGTCGATCTGCTCCATTGAAGATGTGGCGGCCCACGCCGGGCCCGGTTTTTGGTTTCAGCTCTATGTGATGCGCGACCGGGAATTCGTGGATGGCATGATTGGACGGGCGCACGATGCCGGCTGCAATGCGCTTGTTTTGACGCTTGACCTGCAGGTTCTCGGCCAGCGGCACAAAGATCTCAAAAACGGATTGTCGGTTCCGCCGCGGCCGACGATCGGCAATGTCCTGAATCTGGCCACGAAAGTCCACTGGGGTCTGGGAATGCTTGGCACCCGGCGAAAGCAATTTGGAAACATCGTCGGTCATGCCAAAGGCGTCACCGACACCGGTTCGCTGATTCAGTGGACACATGAGCAGTTTGATCAGTCCCTCGACTGGGACCGGGTGAAATCCATCAGGCGGATGTGGGACAGGCCGCTGATCCTGAAGGGCATTCTGGATGTGGAAGATGCCCGCAGGGCGGCGGATGCCGGGGCCGATGCGATCATTGTGTCCAATCACGGCGGTCGCCAGCTTGACGGAGCCGTGTCCCCAATCAGGATGGTGTCGACGATTGCGCAGGCCGTCGGCGGCACGGTCGAGGTTCACATGGATTCGGGCATCCGATCGGGTCAGGATGTGTTGAAAGCCATCGCCCTGGGCGCCCGCGGCACCTATATCGGCCGTCCATTTATTTATGGTCTTGGCGCTATTGGCGAAAAGGGCGTGACGCGCGCGCTTGAAGTCATCCACAAGGAACTCGACACAACGATGGCTTTGTGCGGCGAGCGGCGTGTCTCGGATCTGAGTCGAAACAATCTGCTCCTGCCGCCAAACTTTGAAACGGCGTGGGTTTAGCTGACAGGTCGCCGGCGAGCGGCATCAGCCTGAAATTCAGCCAGACGGCGCAACTCAGCGCCGGATGTGTTGGGTGTGAAGCAAGGGCGGGCCAAATGCCAACAGGCAATCCGGCGGGCAGAAGCGTCGGACTGCGGAAAGATCGCCGTGCCTGCGAAGTCACATATTGCGAAATTGAGGCGGCGTCAGAGGCCTCGATTTCCGGGGCGCACGACTGCCCGGCCGGAGGGTTTTGAAACATCCGGATCAAACTTACACCTGCCCTTGCATGCGGCGACTCCGACTGGCTCCTTTGCGGCGAACGCGGCAAACTGAAAGAGGCCGCGGCGTATGAATCCATACCGAAGCGGGCGGGATGCCCGGTGCAGCGAATTGTGCTCGTTCACCTTTGTGAAGCGGATGCGCTCCACAACGGCGCAGGCGGCTCTCGAGGCCGTGAGCGCGCGGCCAAATCCACGGAATGCCGCGCGCCGAAAACCGGTCCGGGTATCCTCGCGCGAGACGAAATTTGAATCTGTGCGCCGCCTGTTGACGGAATGGCTTGCATCGCGGTCGGTTTTACCTACATAGGCGCGTTTCCGGCGGACATACACCCTTGGAGGATGTCCGCTGCCAATGAAGGAGATACCAATGGCGAGAGAGATACCCGATCTCCATGCCGAGACGCGACCGGGGACAGGCAAGGGGGCCGCCCGGCAGGCACGGCGCGAAGGATATGTTCCAGGGATCGTGTACGGCGGCAGGCAGGTACCCGACCCGATCAGAATTGACTTCAACCACCTGTTGAAGCGGCTCGGGGAAGGCCGGTTCCTGTCGACCCTGTTCAACCTGAAGATTGCGGGCAAGGAAGATGTCCGGGTCATTTGCCGGTCGGTGCAGCGGCATGTTGTCAAGGACCTTCCGCTGCATGTCGACTTTATGCGGTTGGATCGGGATTCACGGGTCAACCTTTTCATTCCGGTGAAATTCACCAACGAAGAGGAAAGCCCGGGACTGCGCCGCGGCGGTGTCCTGACGGTTGTCAGGGGTGAAATCGAGCTGATGGTATCCGCTGACGACATTCCGACGGACATCGAAGCCGATGTGACCGGTCTGGATGTCGGTGACGTGCTTACGGTTTCCAGTGTCGAAATCCCGCCGGGAACGCGTCCGCGCATTGCCGACCGGGATTTCGTGATCGCAAACATTTCGGCGCCATCCGGACTGCGCTCAGCCGACCAGGACGACGAGGAAGAAGAAGAGGAAGAAGAGGAAATTGAAGAAGATCCGCTGCTGTAGATCGGCGCCGGGCACCGCAACAGTTTCCAATCCTCTCAGATCGGCCTGACCGGCGGAATTCGCGGCAAGTCTGTCGGTGTGCCGTTGCCGGTCGGTTTGCAGTCCGTGTTCACAGCTTCCGTAACCGGTTGCGCCGGCGCGGAGTCGCGATTCGGCTGACGCCGGCTTGATAATTGGACCTCAGGACTTACAGTGCGATTGATCGCGGCGGACATGGCCAAACCTTCCTGAAGGAGCCCTTGTGATGAAACTGATTGTCGGTCTCGGCAATCCCGGCGCAAAGTTTGCCGGCCATCGCCACAATGTCGGCTACAGGGCGGTCGACCGCATCGCGAAGGATCACGGGTTTCGCGCGTGGCGGGCAAAATTCCAGGGCGCGGTGACCGACGGCCGGATCGACGGCAGCCGCGCCACGCTGCTGAAGCCGGAAACTTACATGAACCAATCCGGCCACTCTGTCGGAGACGCTATGCGTTTTTTCAAGATCCAGCCGGAGGATGTGATTGTCATTCACGACGAGCTTGACCTTGATCCGGGGAAGATCCGGGCAAAACTCGGCGGCGGCACCGCTGGCCACCGCGGTTTGCGGTCAGTGCAGCTGCATGTCGGCGGCGCGTTCGCGCGAATAAGGATTGGCATCGGCCACCCCGGCCGCAAAGAACTCGTCAACCCATATGTGTTGCATGACTTCCACCGCGGCGACGACGCGTGGCTTGAGGATCTGCTGGCGGCCGTGAGCCGGTCGGCGCGCCACCTGGCGACTGGCGAATTTCAGAAATTCTCAACCGAGGTCGCCCTTCACCGCACCTTGACCGGGCCGGACGATGGCGCTGCCCCACCACAGGCAGCCGAGGCCCGCCCGCCGGAGGGCGGCGGTCTGCTTGGCCGGCTGACGCGCCGGTTCATCGGCTGACCGAAGGCCAGTAAAAACGCCGGGTCTGTCCGCTTCTGCCCTCGAAATAACCGTTGTGGTATCCGCCGCATCCAGTAAAATCAAAGCCAGCCAAGCCGCAGATTCCGCAATTTCCGGGCCATAGAAACATGCCATATCAGGTTGAAAATTCGGTCAATGTGTTGGGCGGACCGCTTGAGATGTGCTCCGCAGACCCGCTCACCGGGTTTTTCCGCAACGGCGCCTGCGACACTTGCGATGAGGACAGGGGCAGCCACACCGTCTGCGCCATCATGACGGAAGAATTCCTCGCCTATTCGAAATATGTCGGCAACGATCTGTCCACGCCAAACCGGGCCTTTGGATTTTCCGGTCTCAAGGACGGCGACCAGTGGTGCCTGTGCGCCGCCCGTTTCCTGCAGGCCTACCGGGACGATGCCGCGCCAAAAGTGCGGCTGAACTGCACCCACCTGAAAGCCCTGGACATCGTTCCGCTGTCAATTCTCAAGGAATGTGCGATCGACCTGCAGTGAAGACGGCCGGCAGCCGATCAGCCGGTTTCGATTTCCAGTCCAAGGAATTTGGCGACGGTGAAAATGTCCTTGTCTCCCCGGCCGCACATATTCATGCAGATCAAATGATCGGGCGGCAGGTCCGGAGCGATCTTGGCGACATGAGCAAGCGCATGGCTTGGCTCAAGCGCCGGAATGATCCCCTCCTGCTCGCAGCACAGCTGAAACGCCCGCAGGGCTTCTTCGTCCGTGACCGCAACATATTCGGCCCGGCCGATCTCGTGCAGCCAGGAGTGTTCCGGTCCGATGCCGGGATAATCGAGACCCGCTGAAATCGAGTGCCCTTCCAGAATCTGGCCATCGCCGTTCTGCAGCAGATAGGTTCGGTTGCCGTGCAGCACGCCGGGCCGGCCGCCGGTCAGCGAAGCGCAATGCTCCATGCGGCTGTCGACGCCCTTGCCGCCGGCCTCGACGCCGATAATGCGGACAGCATCGTCATCCAGGAATGGATGAAACAGCCCCATGGCGTTTGATCCGCCGCCTATGCAGGCGACGAGTGTGTCGGGAAGCCTTCCTTCGCGTTCAAGCATCTGGCTGCGCGCTTCGTTGCCGATGACAGCCTGAAACTCGCGCACCATGAGCGGATAGGGATGCGGGCCGGCGACTGTGCCAATGCAGTAGAAAGTGTCGCGCACGTTCGTCACCCAGTCACGAAGCGCATCGTTCATCGCATCTTTCAGCGTGCCCCTTCCCGATGTCACCGGCACAACGTCCGCGCCGAGAAGCCGCATTCGAAACACGTTGGGCGCCTGCCGGTCGACATCGTGCACGCCCATATAGACGACACACTTCAATCCGAACCGGGCGCAGACGGTGGCTGTTGCGACACCGTGCTGCCCAGCGCCGGTTTCGGCGATTATGCGTGTCTTGCCCATGCGTCTGGCAAGGAGAATCTGGCCCAGCACATTGTTGATCTTGTGGGCGCCGGTGTGGTTGAGCTCGTCCCGCTTCATGTAGATCTTCGCCCCGCCCAGGTGCGCCGTCAGCCGTACCGCGAAATAAAGCGGCGAAGGCCGGCCCACATAATGCGTCCACAGATCGTCCATCTCGGACCAGAACGCATCGTCAGCCCAGGCGCTGTCGAACTCCCGCTCCAGATCCAGGATCAAGGGCATCAGCGTCTCTGACACAAATCTGCCGCCAAAGGCGCCAAACATTCCGCGGTCGTCGGGTTCGTTCCTGAGGGAATTCATCAGTTCAATCGGCATGGCAGACCCACTGCGCGGCGTGAATGAATGCCGCGATCTGTTGAGCGGATTTCTTACCCGGCGATAACTCAACGCCGGTGGACACATCAACCTGTTTGGCCCCGGTCAGTGCCAGCGCCAGGCCGACGTTGCCGCTGTCGAGGCCCCCGGCAAGCATCCACGGCAATGGCGGGGCCCAGTCCGACAGCAGCCGCCAGTCAAAAGCGACCCCATTGCCGCCGGGAAGGCTTCCCGGCGCAGCAGGTTTGGCATCGATCAGCAGCTGATCCACCGCCCCTTCATAGCTCTCCGCGACAGCGAGATCGTCCGCGGTGCGCATCCCCACCGCCTTCATGACCGGCAGGCCAAAACGCTGCCGCACTTTTGCAGCGCGCTGCGGCGTTTCCGAGCCGTGCAGCTGCAGCAGGCCGGGATCGAGCGCATCCACGATCTGCTCCAGCCGTCCGTCGGTTTCGTCAACGGTCAGCGCAACCTTGACGGCGCCCTTTTCGCCGCCGGCAAGCTGCCGCGCCCGCTGCGTTGAAATTGATCTCGGGGAGGCGGGATAGAACACAAACCCAACATATGCCGCGCCGGCCGCTGTCGCCGCCGCCAGTTCGGATTCATGGCGAAGCCCGCAAATCTTGACCCGGACTGAATCGCTCATCTGGCTTCCTTTTCTGTTGTTCAATCGAGCAATGCGAGAATATCGTCCTCGCTGCCGGATTTTTCCCGTTTCAGCCCGTCCACTTCCCGTTCGAGTTTGGCCACCTCCCGCCGTTTGGCCGCCGCCTCAAGCCGGTGTCTGCGCTCCCGCATCCACTCCCAGACAAACCCGATCAGCAAACCCAGAACAATTCCCGCGAAAATCACCAAGAACAGCGGCAGGCTCACCGGACCTGGAACCGGAAAGACGGCGGCAATTTCGTCGGGAAGCAGCCGCAGCACGACAGTTTCGCGATTCGCAACAGCGATAAAGATCAGGACGATGCCTATGGCCGAAAGAAAAACCCAGCGGAGAAGCGCCACCTCAAGACACCTAGATGCCTGTCTCAGACCCTTTCGTTCAACTGATCGCGCAGCAGCCTGCCCGCCTTGAATGCCAGCGAGTATCTGCGGGGCACGAACACTGCCTCACCGGTGCGCGGATTTCTGGCCTTCCTGCTCTTTCGCTCCTTGACCCAAAACGCGCCAAATCCGCGAAGTTCAACCCGACCGCCATCGCACAGTGCCTGTGAAATTTCTCCAAACACCGATTCGACGACCCGCTCAATCACATCCCGGTCCAGCTCGGGATAAGCCGCCGCAATTTCGTCGATAAGCTCTGATCGGGTCACCGAGCGCTCCTCCTCGTTATCCATTTCCGGGCGATTGAGGCGCACACTGGACGCCGCCGCCTCCCCCGTTCGGCATCAGCTGACTGCAGGGCAGCGTTCCAACGACAGCTGCCGACCTTCCTCCACGCCGTCCTTGAACGGTATCAACACAGCTGGCGATGCGCAATTGGATTGTCCGCTGACCTGTGCTGACCGCACAGCCATTCACTCACCCTTTTTGGTGTCTTGGTTCCGCAGCGCAGCGCCGAGAATATCCCCAAGCGAGGCGCCCGAGTCGGACGACCCGTACTGTTCAACGGCCGCTTTCGCTTCGGTAATCTCACGCGCCTTGATTGACAGCCCCAGGCGGCCAAGCGTGGAATCTATGTTCAACACCTTAACATCGACGACATCGCCGACATTGAAACGGTCCGGCCGCTGCTCGGGCCGCTCGCGGCTCAAATCCGCCCGGCGGATGTAGGCTTCGATACCGTTGTACTTCACTTTGACACCGCCATCTTCGATTCCGGAAATGGTCACGGAAATGGTGGCACCCCGCTTCAGTCCGGCGGTCGCCTTCACGAACGGATCGGGCACAAGCTCCTTCACCGACAGCGCGACCCTTTCTTTATCCACATCGATCTCGGTGATCACGGCTTTGACCGAGTCGCCCTTCTTGTAGGATTTCAGCGCTGCCTCGCCATCGCGGTTCCAAGTCAGACCCGACAAATGGATCATCCCGTCGATGCCGTAATCGAGCCCGACAAAGACGCCGAATTCGGTGATCGATTTGACTTCGCCCTCGATATGCATGCCGGTTGAGTGGCTTTCCGCAAACTCAACCCACGGGTTCTTCATGGTTTGTTTCAGCCCCAGCGAGACACGCCGTTTCGATATGTCGATCGACAGCACCATGACCTCAACCTCCTGCGAGGTTGAGACAATCTTGCCAGGGTGGATATTCTTTTTGGTCCACGACATTTCCGAGACGTGAACAAGCCCTTCAACACCCGGCGCCAATTCAACAAATGCGCCATACTCCGTGATGTTGGTCACGGTTCCGGTGTGCCGGGAGTCGATTGGGAATTTCTCTTCGACCGTCGTCCACGGATCCGGTTCCAGCTGTTTGATTCCAAGAGAAATCCGGTGGGTATCGCGTTTCACGCGGATCACCTTGACCTTCAGGTTCTGGCCGATTGTCAGAATTTCAGATGGATGATTGACGCGCCGCCATGCCATGTCGGTGACATGCAGCAGCCCGTCGACACCGCCGAGATCGACGAATGCCCCGTAGTCGGTGATGTTCTTGACCACGCCGTCGATTTCGTCGCCTTCGTTGAGCCGGTTAATGACTTCGGCGCGCTGTTCGGCGCGGCTCTCTTCGAGAATCGCGCGCCTCGAGACGACAATATTGTTGCGCCTGCGGTCCATTTTGAGGATCTGAAACGGCTGCGGCAGCCCCATCAAGGCCGACGCGTCGCGCACCGGCCGCACATCGACCTGCGACCCGGGGAGGAAAGCGACCGCTCCGCCGAGATCCACAGTGAAACCGCCCTTCACGCGGTTAAAGATCTGTCCCTCAACCCGGGCGTTTTCCGCGAACGCCTTTTCCAGCCGGTCCCAGGCATCCTCGCGGCGCGCCTTTTCCCGTGAAATGACCGCCTCGCCGCGGGAATCCTCGACCCGGTCGAGAAAGACCTCAACCTCATCGCCAATGATAACTTCGTCTGCTTCGCCGGCGCCGAACTCTTTCAGATCGACGCGGCCTTCAACTTTGTAACCGATGTCAACGATCACTTGTCCGGCTTCAATCGCAATCACCTTGCCATTGATGACATGGCCTTCTTTCGGGGTGGTTTTTTCGAAGCTTTCTTCCAAGAGGGCTTCGAACTCCTCCATCAATGCTGTTGCTGACACCAGTTCAGGCGCTCCCATTTGATACCGCCGGGACGGTCTTGCACCGGCCAGACTTCAGATGACTCATTTCGACTCGTCCACACAAGACCAAAAACCGGTCCGGGTGCCCAGACCGGTCATAAGCCGCCTTCCAACGGCGGCAATTGCCTCATCGACAGCCTGCTCTATAGTCAATTCCGAAGTGTCTAGCAATAGCGCATCCGGCGCCTGCCGCAGGGCGGCAAGACCGCGTTCGCTGTCTCTTTTGTCGCGTTTTCTCAGCTCGGCGAGCACCTCGCCGGACGAGGTGACAATGCCCATGCGGGCCAGTTCCCGGCAGCGCCGGTCAGCACGGACCTGGTCGGTTGCCGTCACGAACAGTTTGACCTCCGCATCCGGCGCGATCACGGTTCCGATATCGCGGCCGTCAAGGACCGCGCCGCCGGTGCGCCTGGCAAATTCCCGCTGCACAAACAGCAATGCCTCCCTGACTGCCGGCATTGCCGCAATGCGTGACGATTCTCTGCTGACTTCCCGGGTCCGCAGCCCTTCCGCTTCAAGATCCTCCGGCCGAAGCCGTTCGGCGGCAATGCGGGCGGACGCTTCGTCAGAACGGCCGCCGCTGTCGATCAACTGCTTTGCCACGGCACGGTAGAGCAGCCCTGTGTCCATGTGACGAAATCCGAATCGGCGGGCGACGGAGCGGCCGATGGTTCCCTTGCCAGCCGCAGCGGGACCGTCGATTGCAACAGTGAACACCGGCATTCCTGCGTTTTCCCGGACTCCCCTGCCCCGTCCGCATCAGCCTGTTCGGCCCCACCCGCAGCTCTGCCGCAGATTCAACCGCGCAGTCCCGTGCCGGCGGCGGGCGCAACAATTGGCTGACCATCCTGGAACTATTGGCTATAGGCAACCCGATTTAAAACAGTTGGCGGGAAAAGTCATGACCACAACTCCGGCGCCGCTGACGGCAAGCCGCTCCGGCGCGCTGCGCGGCGAAGTGAAAATTCCAGGCGACAAGTCGATCTCGCACCGGGCGCTGATCCTCGGCGCCTTGGCGGTGGGCGAGTCTCAGATAACCGGTCTGCTCGAAGGCGAAGACGTGCTTGCGACTGCGGCGGCGGTCAGGCTTTTCGGGGCGGAAACAGAACGCGTCGCTCCCGGCGAGTGGAATGTCCACGGCGTCGGCACCGGCGGTTTCGCCGATCCCGACAGCGTGATTGACTGCGGCAATTCGGGAACCGGCGTCCGGCTGCTGATGGGTGCCATGGCGACGACGCCGATCACCGCGGTCTTCACCGGTGACGTATCCCTCAGGTCGAGGCCCATGCGGCGGGTGACCGAGCC
Source organism: Paracoccaceae bacterium (assembly GCA_965221935.1). Lineage (GTDB taxonomy): Bacteria > Pseudomonadota > Alphaproteobacteria > Rhodobacterales > Rhodobacteraceae > JAPOXR01. The sequence goes on along the minus strand of CBDCSZ010000003.1, from coordinate 69,699 downwards.
GCTGTCTGAATTCGGCGCGCGCTGCGGCGGCCGTCCGGGCGGTCTCCTGCCAATCACAATCGAAGGCGCGTCGGAGCCAATTCCAATCCGCCACCGCATGCGGACACCCTCGGCCCAGGTGAAGTCCGCGATTCTGTTTGCCGGCCTGAACGCGCCGGGCCAGACAACTGTGATAGAGTCTGTGATGACCCGCGACCATTCCGAGCGGATGCTGCGGGCCTTCGGGGCCGGGGTGGCCATCGATGACGACAACGGCACACGGACCATCACTGTGGACGGCTACGCCGAACTCAGTCCGCAGCCGGTCGCCGTGCCGGCGGATCCCTCGTCGGCGTCGTTTCCCCTCGCGGCGGGTCTTATCGTCGAAGGATCGTCCGTGGTCCTTCCCGGAGTCGGCATCAACCCGGCGCGGACCGGGTTTTTGACAACAGTTGAAGAGATGGGCGCTGCCCTCAAGATCAAGAACCGGCGGCAGCAGGGCGGCGAACCGGTTGCCGATATCGAGGTCGCGTTTTCCGCGCTGCGCGGAATTGAAGTTCTGCCCGAGAGAGCGCCGACGATGATCGACGAGTATCCAATACTCTCTGTCATTGCCGCCTGTGCCGAAGGCGACACCGTCATGAACGGCGTCGGTGAGCTGCGGCTGAAGGAATCGGACCGGATTGACGCCATGGCGCGCGGTCTTGAAGCCTGCGGCGTAAATCTCACTGAGACCGAAGACAATCTGACCATCCATGGCCGCGGACCGGGCAGCATCAAGGGCGGTGCCGTGTGCCGGACCCGGCTGGATCATCGCATTGCAATGAGTTTCCTGTGCCTTGGGCTGGTGGCGCGGTCTCCGGTCACAGTCGACGATGCGGCGCCGATCGCCACCAGTTTCCCGGGGTTCCAGTCACTGATGTGCGGCCTTGGCGCGGATATCCGCGGCGGCGGCGAGGTCACAGGCGCGTAAACGTCAGATAGTGCGGGACCCGCGCTTCCCGCAGCGCCTTTTTCTCATAGCGGGTGGAAGGCCAGTCCTCCCAGGGCGACTGCCAATCGCGCTTGGCGCGGGGTTGCCACGAAAGAGCGTCGCTCGCCGCGATCTGCTCAACCGCCTGATGGGCGTAGTCGGCAACATCGGTCGCCAGTCTCAGTTCGGATCCGGGCGTCATGATTCTCGCCAACGGCTCCAGATGGCATGGGGTCACGAAACGGCGGCGATGATGCCGCTTTTTTGGCCACGGGTCGGGATACAGCAAAAACACCCTGCCGATTGACGCGTCGGGAACGGCATCCATCAAATCGCGCGCGTCACCCGGATGCACCCGGATGTTCGGCTGCGGCGCGTCACGCAGCTTGCCAAGCAGCGACACAACCCCATTCACGAATGGCTCGCATCCGATCAAACCCACATCCGGGTTACGCACCGCTTGGTGAACAAGGTGCTCACCGGAGCCAAATCCGACTTCCAGCCACACCGGACACTGGCGGCCGAACAGGGACACAAGGTCAATCCGCCCCGGTCCGGGAAAATGACCGGCGCCCAGCCCAGGCACAGCGACGGCTTGCAGCGCCTCTTCAAGCAGCCTCTGCTGGCCGGGCCGCAATCGTTTGCCGCGCCTGCGGCCATAGAGATTTCGTGCGGGCCGGGGCGAATTCACCGGTTGTTTTGACCGCGTTGCCGCCGCGGCGCGCAAAGCGGACCAGCGTTCACATAACCGTCAAAACAAAGACTTGAGAGTGTCAACGAGATCTGTCCGTTCCCAGCTGAAACCGCCGTCGGCATCAGCTTCCCGTCCGAAATGTCCGTACGCCGCGGTTCTTTGGTATATCGGCCGGCCGAGATTCAGGTGCGTGCGGATTCCCCGCGGCGTCAAATCCATCGCCTCACTCCGGAGTTTGCGGCTGAGATCGGCGGGATCGACCCCGTTTTCAGTGCCGTAGGTTTCGACCAGGATCGAAAGCGGCTCGGCCACGCCGATGGCGTAGGACAGCTGGATGCAGCACCTGCTGGCGAGTTCCGCGGCGACAACGTTTTTTGCCAGATACCTCGCGGCATACGCCGCCGAGCGATCGACTTTCGTCGGATCCTTTCCTGAAAACGCGCCGCCGCCGTGCGGCGCGGCGCCGCCATAGGCGTCGACTATGATTTTCCGGCCTGTGAGGCCACAGTCGCCGTCAGGGCCGCCGACAACAAACTTGCCGGTCGGGTTGACATGCCAGACCGTTTCCTTCGTCAGCCAGCCCTCCGGCAGCGCCCTGCGGATGTGAGGCTCGACAATGGACCGGACGTCTTCGGAAGACAGCGACTCGTCAAAATGCTGCGCGGAAAGCACAACCGATGTGACTTCGGCCGGTTTCCCCCCCACATAGCGCACCGTGATCTGCGATTTGGCATCCGGGCCCAATCTGCGCTCTTCGCCGTCCTTTCGGGCCTTGGACAGTCGCCGCAGCACCTCATGCGCATAGTGCAATGGCGCCGGCATGAACTCGGGCGTATCGTCGACCGCGTAGCCGAACATGATCCCCTGGTCGCCTGCCCCGTCTTTGTCGACACCCTGCCCGATGTCGCCCGACTGGCCGTGCAGCAGATTCAGAACCTTAAGCCGTTCCCAGTGAAATCCGTCCTGCTCATATCCGACGCCGCGGACACAGTCTCTGACCAGCTCTTCCACTCTCCCGAAGACATCTTCCGGTCCTCTGACTTCGCCGGCGACGGCCACAAAATTTGTCGTGGCCATGGTTTCGCAGGCCACCCGCGCCTCTGGATCCTGTTCGAGATATGCATCCAGAACGGCGTCTGAAATCTGATCGCAGATCTTGTCGGGATGGCCCTCAGACACGGACTCGGAAGTGAACAGATAGTCATCTTGCGGCATCATTTAGATTGCTCCAAAGGGCGGCGAAGCGCAGTCGGCAGGTTAACAATACGACCCAAACCGGTCAATGGCGAATTCGAATCCGGCGCAGCCCCGCCCCCGCCGCCACTGCAAGCACGAGCAGATAAAGCGGCAAATCGCCGATTCGCGCATACACGGTCGGCGGGAGCGCGGGCGGCATCGGCGCGTCGAGAAATCCCGCCGCCCCGAGAGGCAGCGACCGGACAACGCGGCCCTTTGCGTCGACAACCGCCGATATGCCTGGATTGGAAGAGCGGATCAGCGGCAGCCCGGACTCCACTGCCCGCATCCGCGCCTGGGCAAAATGCTGCTGCGGCCCGGAAATCTTTCCGAACCAAGCGTCATTGGTGATCTGAATAATCCCTTCGGCCCGCTCGGCGGCACGGACGCTGCGCGGAAAGATCGCTTCGTAACAGATCAGCGCCAGCATCCTGCCGACACCTTCGATCTCCACAAAACGCCCGCCGCCGCCGGGGCTGAAACTGCCGGACACCTCGCCGACCATGGACGTGAGACCGAGACTGTTGAACACCTCAGAGAATGGCAGGTATTCTCCAAAGGGAACCAAATGCCGCTTGTCGTAGGCGCCGTCGATCGAACCGTTTGGGCCAATAACCGCCATGGAGTTGAACATCCGGCCGCCTTCGTAGCGGCGGATTCCAATCACCGCCGGTTTGCCGCCGGCAGCGGCAGAGATTCTTTCGAGGCGGGCATCGCCCGCATCCAGCACAAACGTTGCCGCGGTCTCCGGCCAAATCACTGTATCGGGCGCGGTGTCGGCCTCAGCGGCGGTGAGCGCGAGCAAATATTCCTGATGTGCCGCTTCCAGCGCCGGAGCCCACTTGCGGCGCTGCGGAATATTCGGCTGCACGATGCGCACGACAGGTGCCTGCGGCGATATGGTTTCGGTCTCTCCCAGTCGGATCTCGCCCGCCAGCCAAAGCGCCGCCACGCCCGCCAGTCCGGCGGCGGCGCCGATCCATGCGCGGCGAACGGTCAACACCCAGGAGGAGGACGCCAAAACAGTCAAAAATGTCAGCATGTGCGGGCCGAACAGCGACACCGACTGCGACACCGGAGTATCGGCCCAGACATAGGCTGGAAGCGCCCACGGAAATCCTGAGAACAAAACTTCGCGCAGCGCGCCGGCGGCGGCAATGCCGGCTGCCATAACCAGACATCGCGATGCCCGGCCCGTGCCCAGCGCGTGTGCGGCAGCGAAAGCGGCGGCCCAGAGAACCGACAGTCCGCAGGCGAACGCGGCGATCGGAAACGGCGCCATCCAGCCGTCCTGACGGGGAAACACCAGAAACGGTTCCACCAGCCAGGACAAAGCAACGGCAAAGTAACCTATGCCAAACAGCCAGCCTGCCAAGCCCGCCGCGCGGGCCGAACCGCTGGTCACGAGAAAGCCGGCCGCCAGCGCGAATCCGGCAAGAGTTGCGAGAGGCCAGCCCAGGGGCGCATGCCCAAGCGCCGCCATGGCGCCGGCGGATATGAGCGCCGCCCGCCGACGCCATCCGGCCAAAGATTCAAGAACTGACCAAAGGGTCACTGAGTTCAGTGTTCGGAGGCCGTGTTCTGCCGGACCCTGACCTGTCTGACTCTCTGCGGTTCAGCGGACACGATCTCAAATTCCAGCCCGGCGGCATCGTGGCGAATGACTTCGCCGGTGACCGGAACGCGGCCTGCGAGAACGAAAACCAACCCGCCAAGCGAGTCAACTTCGTCATCAATGCCGTCAATCAATGCCAGCGAATGCCCGAGTTTCGCACTGAGATCTTCCAGAGGAAGGTGCGAATGACACAGGAACGAACCATCCGCCGCCTCCAGCAGGAGGTTTGTGGCATGGTCGTCATGTTCGTCAGCGATGTCGCCGAAGATCACCTCGACCAGATCCTCGATTGTGACCAGCCCGTCTGTTCCGCCGTATTCGTCAATGATCAGTGCCATGTGAATGCGTTTTGACCGCATCTGATCGAGCAAAGTGGCGACCCGCATCGCCCCGGGAACATAAAGGAGGTTGCGCAGCATGCTCACCTGCAGCTCGAAGTCATCGCGGCTGCCGTTGAATCCCTGCTGCAGGGCAAGATCCTTGAGGTGGATAAACCCGCACGGAGAGTCAAGCGATCCACGATAGACCGGCAGTCTCGTGCGCCCGCTGTCCTTGAAGATTTCCACAAGCTCGGCGAGTTTGACCTCGATCGGCACAGCGACAATCTCTGCCTTGGGCACGGCCACATCCTCGACCGGCGGATTGCTGGAGTGGAACGGATTCACCGCGCCTGCGTCAGCAGGCTGTCCGCCGTTCGCCATCGGCGCTTGGTCGGCGGTTTTCGGCCCGCGGCCGAATTTGCTCAGCCACCTGTGGATCAGGCCCAGCCGCACTGGATTCCCTCGGGGAATCTGAACTGTTGTCAGCGCGCCACGCGCTGCACTAGGAGAACCTTCGGATACGCTGTCCATTCTCTCTTCCGACCGACTGCCGGCCCGCAGTCAGCACACTGCCGAAGCCAACATATGTCAATATGGGCTCGCTATGCCGATGGATGCAAGCGCCGCAGCTTCCAGCGTCTCCATCTCGCACGCGTCTGTGTTCGTTTCGTGACTAAAGCCCACAAGGTGAAGGCAGCCATGCACGATCAAATGCGCCGTGTGCCAGGCAATCGGCCTTTCAAACCGCTCGGCTTGCGCGCAGCATGTCTCCCAGGCAAGCGCGATATCGCCGAGATGCTGCCAGAAATCCGCGGCATCGCCCGACCGCGGGAGATCTTTGCGCCGCGCCGCCGGCCAGGACAGGACGTTGGTCGGAGCGGAGCGTCCGCGGAATGTGGCATTGAGTTCGGCGATTCTTGAATCGGAACAGGCCAGCAAGGCGATCTCGGCCGCGAATCGCGGAGCGCCCGCCTGCCGCAGCGCGGCGCAGCACGCCCGCGGCGCCAGCTTTTCCAGATCCAACGCGTTCCAGCGGCCGTCCTCAACGACGATGTCAACTTTCGGCGGCGGAATTTTCTGATTTGGCATAGGCGCCGACAATGCGTGAGACCAGCGAATGCCGGACCACGTCCTTGGAAGTGAACTCGGTGAACGCGACCCCTTTGACACCGCGCAGCACCCGCTGCGCATCAACAAGCCCCGAAGTCACTCCCTTTGGAAGATCGATCTGGGTGATGTCGCCATTGACCGCCATGCGCGATCCCGGTCCAAATCTGGTGAGGAACATTTTCATCTGAATGCGGGTCGCGTTCTGCGCCTCGTCCAGCACGATAAAGGACGAAGCCAGCGTGCGGCCGCGCATAAAGGCGAGCGGAGCAATCTCAATGACATTGCGCTCAAGATACCGCGCTAGCAGCTTGTAATGCATAAAGTCGCGAAGGGCGTCATACAGCGGATGCATATAAGGATCGACCTTGTCCTTCATGTCGCCCGGCAGAAAACCCAGCCTCTCGCCCGCTTCAACCGCCGGTCGCGACAGCACGATGCGGTCGACCTGGCCTTGAGCCAGCATCGCCACCGCTTGGGCCACCGCAAGGTAAGTCTTGCCGGTTCCGGCCGGACCAAGGCCAAACACCAGATCCTTGTTCATGAGTTTGCGCACATAGTCCCGCTGCGCCGATGTCCGCGGCTCGACCACGCGTCTCTTGGTGCTGATTTCCAGATTTTCGACCGCCGCTTCCGCCGGCAAAGCCGCGTCTCCCGCCGCCAGCGGGGCTGAATGGCCGAACCGCAGGGCCGCATCGACATCTCCAGGCTCCAGCGGGCGGCCTCGTTCCAGCTGCTCATACAGCTCCCGGAGCGTCCGGCCGCCGGCCTCTCGCTGAGGCTGTTCGCCAATCAGGATCAGACAGTTGCCGCGCCGAACGATCTGAATTCCAAGGCTGGTCTCGATAATGTTGAGATTTACGTCGTGAGCGCCGCAGAGCTCAATCAAATGTCTGTTGTCAGGGAATTCGACCAGCATCTCATCGGATGCCGCAGGCGAAACTAATGCCAAAAACCGCCTCGCTTGAGTGTTTGCCGCAAATCAGCGTGTTCCGCCGGACCATACCAGCAACTGGAGAAACTGTCGAGAATTCCGCTTGTTGGGCACGGGCCGTCGCCGGCTGGAAAGCGTTTCCGCCAGGCGCTGCCAGCGCCGCCGGGCTCTGCCGGTCACGGCGATGAGCCGGAACAGAGGTTCAGGCGGCAGACAGGACTCCAGCGAGAGAATTCGCTTCGGACCTGATGATGTGCACCTTGGCGATGCTGCCAATCAGGCCGTCGTCCGCCTCGCAGTGAACCGGGTGAAGGTATTCGGATTTTCCCGTCAGCTGACCCGGTTTGCGGCCGCGTTTTTCGAACAGCACGGACAGCTCTCTGCCAACCATATCTCGCTGCGCGGCGCGCTGCTGTTCGCGCAGCACACACTGCAGCCTGTCAAGACGCTCCGCCGCCGCCTCGGCAGAGACCTGCGGCCGGTCGGCCGCCGGTGTGCCCGGACGCGGCGAGTAACGGAAGGAATAGGCCTGGCCGTAGCGGACCTGCCGCACGAGCGACAGCGTCTGCTGAAAGTCTTCCTCCGATTCGCCGGGAAACCCGACGATAAAGTCGCCGGAAATCAGTATGTCGGGCCGGGCGCGCCGTATTCGCCCGATCAGCTGCAGATAGTCCCCGGCCCTGTGCCGGCGGTTCATTGCCTTCAGAATCCGGTCCGATCCGGACTGAACCGGCAGATGCAGGTAGGGCATGAGCTTGTCGCACCGGCCAAAAGCGCCGATCAGATCATCCGTCATGTCCCGAGGGTGCGATGTGGTGAATCTGATCCGCTCCAGGCCGTCGATTTCCGCGAGCCGCCAGATCAGCTGCGCCAGCGACCAGATCCGTCCATCGGGACCCTCTCCGTGATAAGCGTTGACGTTCTGCCCAAGGAGCGTGATCTCGCGCACGCCGCGCCCGGATAACCGCCCAGCCTCAGTGACGATTGACGCCACCGGCCGGCTGGATTCAGCGCCCCGCGTGTAGGGAACAACGCAGAATGTGCAGAACTTGTCGCATCCCTCCTGCACGGTCAGAAACGCCGATGCGGATCTCCTGACCGCCTGCCGTCCAGGCAGTTTTTCAAATTTGCTCTCGATCGGAAAACTGGTGTCAACTTGGGTTTCCGCACGACCCAGCAGGTCGGGCAGCCGATGATAGGCCTGCGGCCCGATGACAAAGTCGACCATGGGCTGGCGCCTGACGATTTCCTCGCCCTCCGCCTGGGCGACGCAGCCGGCAACGGCAATGCGAAAGTCCGGACGATCGGCCTTGCGCGCCTTGTAGCGGCCGAGTTCGGAAAAAATTTTCTCGGTCGCCTTCTCGCGGATGTGACAGGTGTTGAGAACAACGAGATCGGCGTCATCCGCGCTTGCGGTTTCTTCATAGCCGGCGCCGCAAAGCGCATCCGCCATGCGTTCGCTGTCATAGACGTTCATCTGGCAGCCATAGGTCTTGATATAGACCTTCTTCTGGCTGGTCTGGCTTGCTGGCCGCGTCACCTTACCACCTGTCAATGTATTCCCGTTTGCTCAAGCCGCCAATTTCCATCGTGCACAGATAGAGCGCCAATGCATCACAAACCAGCCAGCCCCGAAATGAATTCAGGCGTTTCCGCCTGTGCAGCCGTTTGAGCGGCAAAAACAGCTGGCCGTGACCGGAATCTCGGCGCGGGCGAGAGCCAGGTCAAGCTGACTGCGGATGTATGGCAGTTCAATCGTCTCTCCGCGCCGCTCCAGACATTCCCGCAGACCATGGAGCGCCCAGACATTTCGCGGATGCTGCATTGGCCGGGGCAGAGTCGGATCCAGGCCCAGATCCGCGCGGTAGACCTGTTCAGCTTCGCCCCATTGCCCCGCTTCCAGAAGAAGCGCGCCCAGCGCATGGCGTGCGGGCTGCGGCCAGGCCCACGGTTCTTCATACATAAGGCCGTCATCGAGCCGCACCGCCTCTCGAAGATGTTCCAGCCCTTCCTCAATGCGACCTGCCTTGCAGGCCAGCTCCCCACGCATCATTTCCCGGGCCACGCAAAGGACGTCGCGGGCGTAGTTCTGGAACAGCATGCGTAACTCCGGAACCGCATCAAATGCGTTGTCAAAACGCTCGCTCTCTGCCAGCGCTTTCCCGGGCTCGCCGATATTCGCGAATGCCACAGCCCGGGCATAACGGATAAGTCCGCGCGTAAACGCGTAGAGTTCTTCGTTTTCGGGGACCGGTTCGGCCAAAACCTCCTGCCACATGCCGAAGCGCACCAACACATGCGCCCGCGTGCCGACAAACGTCTCGAACAGATCCGGATAAACCCGCACCACTTTGTCAGGCACCTCCGCGCGAAGCAGCGCGGCGCAGTCAAGCGCAACCTGCGGTTTGGCGCTGAACATGGCACCGTATACTGCGAAATGCAGGTTGTGGATGCGATACAGGGCATAGAAATTTTCCGCGCCCGCGTATGACTTGTATTTCCGGTCCGCCTGCAAGGCGGCAACGTTGCGTTCAATAACGTTTTGGTAGTCGCCGCAGAGCACATCGATATGCGTCGCCATATGCATCAGATGACCGCTGTCCGGCACCAATCCGGTCAACCGGTCACCATGCCGAAGCGCGGCCTCGGGCGTGGGCGACATCTCCATAAGGTGGATGAACAGGTGAAGCAGGCCAGGATGATCCCAGGCGCCCTGAAGCACGGCAAAAGCGCTGTTGAGGAGTTCAAACGCCTCCATGGTCGAGGCTTCGACAGCCGACTGACCCGTTTGCAGATCCCACAGCCGCCATGGCGTGCGGGTGATCAACGCTTCAGCCGTGGCGTAGACCACCTCCAGATCATCGGGAAATGAGGCGCAGACCCCTCGCATGGCATCGGCAAATGCATCCGTGTACGGTGTGTAGTCTTCAATCCCGGGATCGTTTGGGAATCGCGTTTCAAGCGCTTGGATCAGAGCTAACTCCACGGGCTCCAGACCCTTTGCCGCCTGTGCCGCGGATATTGAAGAACGGGCCCGGGCAAGGGCCGGCCCCTTTTCTGATTCAGTAAACACCCTCCACGGTTTGTTGTAATTCGGGCCGATTGCGTAGGCGATCCCCCAATGCGCCATTCCGCAGCCCGAATCCTCGGAAAGCGCCCGCTCGAAACAGGTGATCGCCTCTTCATGGTTATAGCCGAACAGCCAAATCAGCCCTTGGTTCATCCAAGCCTGCGCCGCCGATGAATCTGTGGTCACCTGGCGTGCGTAAGTGCCCAAGTTGAATTCCATTTTGTTCGCTGAGCTTAATTCAGAAGCGGCTGTGAATGTCCGGCATCGCTGGCGCTGCCAGTCTCCACCAAAGCGCCCTTGCGCTCATTAGAACCGGCGTGTCAAATATTTCCCCGCAATTCCCGAACACACGGTTCCACGGCCGCCCCGACACATTCGCCTGCAGCTTCCGAGCGCGCGTCAGGAGCAATGCGGCGTCTTTGACGTTGTCCATGACTTGACCTGTTGGCATCGTATTGGCGGTTTGCAATCTGACTTCTTACACCACAGTCCGCCTTACCGTCACGAAGTTCTGTCCACCATCTGCTGCAGCGTCGCTTGGTTTTCCAACTCATCGCCAAATTGGTTGTATCCCATCCCCCTCACATGCGGCTCATTGTGCAGCAGCTGCCGCAATTCCGAAAGCCAATCCTGATTCCATCCCAGAGCCTTTGCAACCGCTTCATCCCAAAGCCGGCGGACCTCGCATTCGCCGTCTCGGAACTGCGGCACGTCCATTTCGCGGGTTTGGTCCCAGCACATGGCCAGCGCGGACATGACCCTTTCGTCGACCAGATAAGGGATTCTGATGTCTTCGTAAGAGCCCGGTCTGTACTTCGGGAAATTTAGCTTTTTGCCCGGGTTCCGCATAAGCTGAAGTCTCCCGGTGGTCGAGTTCAAAAACACGGCTACCGCCTTGGCTTGCCGGAACGTGATCGTCGGCACCGGCATCCAGCCGACCCCGATATACTTGATATCGCTGGCGACTGCGGTCAGGCGAGCCGTGCCGGTATCTTGGCCGTCCGGGACGAGCAGGTGCCCGGCGTTGCGCAGCAATTTCTCCGAGTGATGAATTCTCCGATCGCCAAACAGCACGTCCGGCGCGGTCTGCTTCGTGGAAACAAGGAATTGATCCGGCACCGCTTGAATCCGGGTTTGGGCCTCGGAACCCTTGGATTTCAACACTGGGAAGCTGCCGAGCGTGCCTGCGGAGCAATCCTTAACGGCGCGACCACCTCCCTGCAGCACAGCTGATGGTACGATTCCCTGATCGATGAACGGCAGGAGCCTATCGTCGTTCGCGATCCGCACGGCTGCTTCAGCGAGATCCGGCGCGCGGAATGCCGCCGCCGACCAGTCACCCGCTTCGATGCGCTCCGCCGGCCATTCGGAGACTTCGCCCCAGCCGTCCGGCAGCAGGCCGGCCGCGCAGTTCGCAAGGCACCGGTGAAGCTCCGCCGCCTCGCGTTCGTCCAGCGGAAAGCGGTCGAGGCTGACGATGCGCGTCGGCGGTCTCGCTCCATCATGCCGTTTTGCGATGATCATGCTCTCATTGATCGCGGTGTTCTGGCTGAGGTTGATCTGCTTGGGCTGGTGGCAGGTGAGCAGCGTGTGGACGTGAAAGCGTCTGGCGAGAACGACACGCTCCTGTCGCCCCGAGATTGCGGTCAGCGCGATGGTCGGGTTGATCATCGCCAGCATGCCGTCCGCTGGGTTGAGACACCTGTCCGCGAGCGCGACGAACATCGGCGCGATCGAGTTCTTGTCGGCGAAACCTCTCAGCTCCGGGTCGGCGGCAATCAGCCCTTTCTCAAGCTCGCCCGCCTTCCTGCGCATGCTGTCCTGAGTTTCCTTCCGGAATTTCTCTCCCATCTTCGAGCGGTTCGTGAACGGCGGATTCATGACAACGATGCGGACATTCCTTGCCGCGTCGACTGCGTCTTCGAGCAGGGGGTCATCGGCTGACATCTGCACTTGCACAGAGTCCAGACTTGCATCTCCGAGGTCCATCTGCCCGCCTCTCGGAACAATCCGTGACTGAGCAAGCAATTCCAACGATCCGGCCTTCACGTGGCCGCCTGCGGGACCGTAAGGCATTTTGTGCAGCTGCATCTTCCTGTAGGCGACATCGCTGTTGCCCGCCGTCAGCTGGGCGGCGGCGAGTTGAAGGGAAACCGGATTGAAATCGAGACCCGCGATCACCTCCTCGACCGCCAGCTTCTGCATTGCCGCCTGTCCTTGCCTGTCGGCGCCCTGGCCCTCCGCCCTCCGTTTCATGTCGGCGAGCACGGCGGCGATGAGGGTTCCGGAGCCGCAGGCAAGATCGACGGTCCGGTGCCCGCGCCAGGTCGACTCCGCAGTCCAGTCCGCATCCTGGCCGGCGGCATCGAGCGTCAGGCGCGCCAGAAGCGCAGCCGCGGAAGGCCGCGTGAAATATGCGCCGTCCGATGCCTGGTTGCCCATCACTCTGTTGAACAAGGGCCCGGCGTGATCGGTGCCGAGATCGGCATAGCTTTCGGCGATGCGCTCGGCCTCGCCCGCGAGATGCCGGAGCGCGCGGTTCAGTCCGGTTCGCCGCCCTTCCTTCCGCACCGCCTCAATGATCTCGATCGCCGGCTCAATGACGGGCAGGAAGTCATGGCGCGTGATGCGATTCCATTGGCTGTGGCACTCATCGAGCGCATCCGGCGCATTCTTGATCTCGTCCATCCCCGGGATGCCGGTCAGCCAGCCGCCTGCGGAGATACGCTGATGCAGCATGGCGGCGTTCATCAGCAGCAGGGAAGCGATGGTGCAGCCGTCAGCCTGTCCCTTCCGCTTCTTGTCATCCAGCTGGTCCAGTCCGAAATGCCGGTCCAGAAGCCCGCCCAGTTCATCTCCGTGTAGGCACAGTCTTGCCTCTTTGATACTGTCTTCGAGAAGGTTGACGTCGCGCTCGGCGCGGTTGCGGGCAAGACCTGACCGGGCGAGGAGATTGACGCTGATTCCGACATCCTCGACTTCGTCAAAGAGACTCCTGATATGCTCCTCTTTCCGCGCCCCGCGCTCCTCCGCCTGCTTTCGCCGGTCAATTTTCCTTCCCGCCTCACCATTGACCATCTTCCGGCCGGTCTTCTTTGATTTTTCGGCATCCACGGGACCGGGCGTTCCATCCGCTTTTGATTTCGCGTTGTCACGCTCTACCCCGGCTTCGCGGATCTCAGTGCTTCCGTCATCACGCCTTTTTCCGCTCAGTATTCGCTGGGCGATCAGACCGGATGACGGGATTGCGGGTGCGCTGCCATCATCCTTGGGGGGAACCCACTTCATTCAGCGCACAGAACACTTCCTTGGGTCTGACTTTGCCGGCAAGAACATTTTCGACATCGCTTTCCGCCGCTCCAGGCCTGCCGACATGACCATAATGCCGAACCTGGCGCTCCTCGCCGCCAACGGTGATCATCGTCGCCACGTCTGCCGCGGGCGGCGCAGGCAGGTAGAGCTGCATGAGATCCGACAGCCTGTCCTCGATGCGCCCGTCATGGGCCCTCAACGCCAGAAGGATCTGCCCAAGCTCCCGCCAGCCGTCTTCCGGACCGCTGTTCCTCAGCCAGGTCTCGGCATCGGTGTTCGGCGGAATGAGGATCGGGCAGATGATGTAGCCCATTTGCTTGTTTTCCGCCCGCCGCATCACCCGCCCGACAGCCTGGATCACGTCGACGGGCGATTTGCGGGCTTCGAGAAACCCGACGGCGGACAGCGACGGAGCGTCCACCCCCTCGCCGAAGATCCCGACATTCAGAACCCCGTGCGGACGCTCGTCTTTCGCGCCCATGAGCCGCGCCTTGGCATGTTCGCGCTCGGCAACCCGGCTCTTGGCATCAAGATGCTCCAGTCGGTAGTCCGAAACGGTCTGGCCGGCAGCGTCCGCATCCAGCCTTCGCTGCACCCAGCCCCGCACCGCCTCGGATCCAAGCGCTTCGGTCATCTCCTTCGACCTGGCGATCAGGTTCATGAAATTGATCGAGGACCGGATTTCCACACCCTTCGAGCGCACGGCGCCGCCCATCACCAAGGCAAGCACGAGGCCCCTGAGAAAATGCGCAGTGGAGAGTTTTTTGCCGCTGCCCGCGGCCAATTCGTTGGCAGTCCGGTAGGCGTCATCGTCATTCACGCCGATGCCAATAATCCGGTAGTCAGTGAGCCATCCGTTGTCGACGGCGGCGGCATAGGATTGCCGATAGAGTTCAGGTCCGAACACTTCCTCGTCAGCCATGTCTCGGACAACCCAGTCATCACTCTTTTTCGACCGGCCAATCTCGCCGCCGGTGTTGTACACCCTCGGCGTCGCGGTCTGGTAGACGCGGTGTTTCGCCGGAAACCTCCCGTCATCATGGCAGACGGTGAAGTCGCGGAGTTTCTCAGTCATCTTCGAAATCCGTCTGAGGCCCGCCGTCCGGTGAGCCTCGTCGGCGATCATCACCTGAAATTCCCGCCCGCTGTCGCCCAGTGCGTCTGCAATGCGGTGGCTGGACTGGTAGGTGCCGAAGATGACGCCGATGCGGTCTCCCTCCGCTGCAACGGCGTCCATCCAATCGCCGATCACGTCGGCCTCGGTCGTGACGAGACCCTTGACCTCGGAAGCCGAGGCATGTCCGAGATCCGCCGTCGGGTCGACGGCCAGGTCCTTGTCCCGCCCCACGCCTTGATCGGAGCAGACCGCGAGGGCATTCAGGCGGCGGCTGCCGTGCGCAAGAAACTCGCCCCTGAGCTGCGAAACGAGTGCGATGGAGGGGCAGAGCACGGTCGAGACTTGTCCCGGCTCGGTGAGTTCCTCGATGATGCGCAGAGCGATGCGTGACTTGCCCGTGCCGCACGGCAGGATAATCCGGCCCCTTGCCCTGCCGTCCGCATTCGCTTGCGCGTGCTGCCGCAGTAGTTTGACGCTGGTTTCGATCGCTTCTGCTTGCATGCAGTCGCGGGTCCGGCGGTCGCCGCTGCCGTCGCAGTGCGGGCACGGTTCGGGCGGGTCAGGCCGATCCGTGTCCTTCTGCTTCCTGAGGTCGGTCTCGATGTTGACCAGCGTCACCGGCTTCTGTCCCACGGTCTTGCCTGCGTTGCCGCTGAGCCGGGTATCCCCGTTGACGATCAGCCAGCGTTCCGCCCAGAGTTCATCGGAGGATGCAGCGAGAAAGCTGTCGAACTCCTTCTTCGTGATGTCCGCTCCCCGCCCTTGCTCGTCCAGCTTCCTGGACTTGCATTGGATGGCGATGAACACTCCGTCGCTTGCCCGTCTGGCGACAACGTCGATCCCGATGTCCGGTGTGTTCAGGTAATGCGTCCGCCGGTCGGGCCAATCCTGCCAGAGCCAGGCTCTGCTGACGTCCCACTCGGCAATCAGCGGGGCGCAGTTGGCCGTCAGATGCTCCAGCCATTTGCCGTCGGTCTTATGTGGACTCTTCTGTTCGATTTCGACCAGAGCGGCCGAAAGCCGGTCCGCAGTGGCAGTCGAATTTCCGGTGGTCATGTGCACAGCCTCCCTGATACTCCGCTCCGGCCTTACCTAAGTCGCGACGCACCGGCGTGGGTTTCACTTCTGGATATTTATGTTAATTGCACGCGCTGGTTTTTGCACCCTACTGTCATGCCGCATTTGTCATGCCGCATTCCTCCAACGCCGATTCGGTCCGCTGGTCGGAAATCCTAAATCGCCGTTACGCATCGTCGGTAATGCTGGTCAGTCTCGGAGTCTGGCTGCATGCCGCGGACGGTCTGGTTGTGGCGACAATGCTGCCCTCAATGCTGCCAGATATTGGCGGTGAGGCGTATGTGGCGTGGACCGTCGCCCTCTATGAAATCGGATCGATTGTCGCAGGTGCCGCAAGCGGGCTGCTTGCGCGCCGCCTGGGGATCCGCAGGCCCATGATCTTTGCGGCCGTGCTCTTTTCCATAGCCTGCCTTGCTGCGGCCGCGGCTCCGAATATGGCGGTTTTCCTGTTTTGCCGGCTGTTGCAGGGGCTTGGCGGAGGCTTATTGGCCGCGGTGGCTTTTGTGGCGGTCGCGGTTTTGTTTCCTCCAAGGCTTGTGGTCCGCGCGCTCGCGGCGATCTCGGCGCTTTGGGGGGCTTCGGCCTTCCTGGGACCTTTGGCAGGCGGCGTATTCGTAACCTAGGCGACATGGCGGCTGGGGTTCGTCTTTTTTGGCGCGCAAGCCCTCGCGCTGGCACTGTGGATCCTGTTCGGCGCTCGAATCATGGAAAAAGCGACCTCCGATGGTGCGCATGACCGGTTTCCAGTCGCCCGTCTCATGCTGCTCTCAGCGGGAGTTGTTTGCGTCGCCTATGCGGGGCTGGAGATCGTAGCGCTGCGAACGACTGCTTTTCTGGCCATAGGCCTGGGCACGATTGGGCTGTTCGTGCTGATTGACAGCCGTCGCGGCGCCAACCGTTTGTTGCCGGGCAACATCTTGAATCTGCGCCAGCCGGTAAACGCAGCTCTGTTGCTTATCCTCATGCTGCACTGCGGAACATCCGGCATGATCACTTACGGGCCAATTCTTCTGATCACAATTCACGGGACACCGCCGATCGTTGCCGGTTTTGTTCTGGCCAGTATTTCAATTGCCTGGACTCTTTCGGCAATTGCCGTTTCAGGCGCAGCGGAACGCCACGACTCGAATTTTATCGCATTCGGGGCGATCTTGGCCGCAGTCAGTGTCTGCGGTCTGCTTTACAGCGTTCCTCAAGGTCCCGTCTGGCTGGTCTTTGTTTTTGCAGCTTTGGAGGGTCTTGGACAGGGTGCCTCGCGGGCGTTCATTATCCGCCGGGCCGTGATCATTGTCCGCGATGAGGATCGTGAACGAATTACCGCGGCCATGCCCACGGTGGCGCGTCTGGGCTATGCATTGGGAGCTGCCGTCTGCGGCTTGTTGGCAAACGCGGCGGGGTTTTCACTTGAAATGCAAGCAAACCAGGCGGCGGCTGTTGCCCGCTATGTATTTGCCGGCAGCCTGCCCTTTGCCCTGTTGGCTGTCGCTGCCATGATTGCCTTGCTTGTCATGTCCGCCGGTCGGCTGAACAACAATTCCGCGCCGCCGGCGAATTGAGGTTCATCTTCGTCTGTAACAGATCCGGGAAGTGGCGGGCCAACAGGCGCACGCGGTTCCGGCCAATGCCTTCCAGCAGCCGCGGCGGAACGAAGGACCGACCTGCGATCGTTTTGTCTGAATTTCAACAACGCTCCCTTCGGATGTCACGACTTGGCTCCGGGGGGTCCTGTTGATCGCATTCATCAGTTGAGCCGCAGCGCAGAGACGTGCCCGTCCAAAAACCGGATAAATGATGTATTCGCCGGGATGCCGCGGGGAAGCGCCCGGCGCCAGTTTCCTGCGCGAAAGCTCGGCCCGGCAACGCAGCTGACCACACTCGGTATACATGAAGCCGACATTTCTGTTGATCGACGGGGCGGGTCAGGCCCGTCGCTTCTGCCATGCATGCTGCCGTTGGACTGACGGTCTTCCCGCAAGCAAACCGGAACCGGCAGCGCAAAACCCAATACGCTGCCATGCTTCCAGATTTCGACTGATTTGCCGGAGCGCCGCTCACTCTGCCGCCTGCGGCAGGCGCATTCGAGGCGAATGCAGGTCGAATGGCGGCGACACAGAATGGAACATCAAATGTGCGCCGGGGGTCCGGTGGGGCGGTTACGATCGCCGGGGCCGAAACCGAATCATCAGGCGCCTTCATTTGGGAATTATTCCGTGTGGCAACAGATGTGGTATGACAAAAGCCCGGAAACTGGCTGCAATCCAGGCTCTCCCGCATGCTGTCAGAGGCCTGTGGTCTGATCCACTTTGATCTCGACAGGCTCAACAAATGCCCGACGCAGCGAATCCATGTCCACGCCAGTCATGTCTTGTTCGTCCTCATGCGCAGCTTTGGCGGGCTGGCGGTCGCGCCGCCGCTCAATGGTCAGTCGCGACCGATCTTCTTCGCAGCCGGCATGACGGCGAGCTCCATCGCTTCAAGGAACGCCCGTCCGATCAGATCCATTTTCTGCACGAGCTCGAGCCGCGGCACGGCTCGGTCCAGCTCGTCCGGCGCAAGCAGTGAGGCGATGAGGCCGCAGCCATCCGCTAGAGTGATGATCACGACATCGTTCGGGTGCGGGATTTCGTCGGTCAGCAAGACTGATCTGATACGCTCCACCAGCAAACTTTCGGCGTCGGCGTCGACAAGAGCATAGCGCCGGGTTCCGAAGATCCACAGGAAACGGTTGTCCTGGAGTTTGAGCACGTTCTTTCCGGTCAGCCGTGATAGAGCGGTCTTGCGGATCTCTTCGGCGTGCCGGGACGCATGATCCACCCAGTAGAGGGCGTCGTGGGTTTTATTCGCCGCCGCGATTTCGGCAAGCATCGGGTCGAGAAGGGAATCGCCGACCGGTGTCGGGTCGATGAGGAAAAGCCTGTCGGCATCGGTATCGATGCGGCGCTCGACCGCGAGGTCCATGAGCACTGCGGCTCCGAGAGCCGGCCGCACCAGCCATTCCGCCGCTCCCGACAGCGCGCCGTCCTCGCTGCGTAGAAGCAGCAGAAACTCTTCAGCAAATCGCATCTTGCGCGGTCCTACCCCATGAACTTGGAGAGTATCAGGAAAATCAGTATCGACAGCGCGCCGCCGACCGGGAGAGTCACGACCCAAGACAGAATGATCGCACGCACGACGCCGAAGTCGAGCGCGCCGGTGCCGCGGGCCAGCCCGACGCCTATCACGGCGCCGACGAGGGTCTGGGTCGTCGAAACCGGCAAGCCGGTGCCGCTGGCCACGACCACGGTGGTCGCGGCGGCGAATTCGGCGGCGAAGCCCCGACTCGGCGTAAGTTCCGTGATTTTCCTGCCGATGGTTGCCATCACCCGGTATCCGAATGTCGCGAGGCCGACGACAATTCCAACTGCGCCGACAAGCAGGACCCATGACGGCACCGCGGACTTGGCGGCAACACCTCCAGTGGTCACTACTCCGACGATCGCCGCGACCGGGCCGATGGCGTTTGCGACATCGTTGGAGCCGTGTGCGAACGCCATGCCCGACGCGGTCACGATCATCAGCACGGCAAAAGCCCGCTCCACATTGGCATAGCGTGACTGCCCGCCCAGCATTCCGCCGCCCGCGGCAAAGCTCACGCGGTTGATTGCCAAGCGGCCGGCGAGGCTGACCGCAGCCGCCGCCGTCACCGAATAGAGGAGCGCCTGCGGCATACCGAGGTCGAGGCCGACATGCTTCAGCCCCTTGACGAAGGTAACAGTCGCGGTCGCGAACACGGCAAGGAAGATATAATACGGAACATACCGTTGCGCCGCCGCGGCGGGATCGTCACGGTTGAAGATGAGCCGTTGCACGCTGAGGATCAGCAAGTACGAAATCACTCCAGCGATGACGGGCGTGACCACCCAGCTGGCGGCAATTGTGACCACACCGCCCCATTTGACGGCCTCGGAGCCGACCGCGACCAGGGCAAAACCGATGATCGCGCCGACAATCGAATGCGTGGTCGACACCGGCCAGCCAAACCTGGAGGCGGCCGTCAGCCAGATTGCGGCCGCCAGCAGCGCAGCAAGCATGCCGAACACCAGAGTGTCCGGCTCATCTTCGAGCATGCCGATTTCGATGATGCCCTTGCGGACTGTCGCGGTCACCTCGCCGCCGGCGAGAAAAGCCCCGAGGAATTCGAAAACACCGGCGATCACTATGGCTGCGCCGACCGTCAGTGCCCCGGAGCCGACCGATGTTCCCATTGAGTTCGCGACATCGTTGGCGCCAATGGCCCAGGCCATATAAAGGCCCGCAATGACGGCGGCGGCCAAAGCGACGGTGAGTGCAGGGTCCACCAGCCTCTCTCCCCGGGATCCAGTTTGCAGAAATTTTATGGCTCGCAGCGGGTCCTGTCAAACGACTGAAAGTGGTCACCAATTGCAAGTTTGGGAGAATCGCTCACTGTTCCCGCCGCGCCATGGCGTTGCCGGCGCTGCGGATTGCAAACCAGTTCCGGGTGTGGCGCGGTCAGCCGGGAGCCGGATTCATGCTGGTGCCTGACAAACGAAATGGATGCGTCGAACCGACATTCTGATCCGGGCGCATGAAGTGTTCCACCCACTCGGACCGCTCGCACCAAAACATGACCGCGTCGCGGTCGAGGCCGGAATCAATCCGCAGTATGGTGCGAGCTCACAGCCGGACCATCACCGGCCCGCAGTGGCAGAAGGCCGGAAACAGAAACCGGTGCGCACTCCGGTTTCCATGCGCAGTCGACACTCGAAGAATCCCCGCGGACACAAGCCGGGTTTTCGGTGTCCATCCCGGAAAAAACACGGGAAAGCGAGCGTTCGCGGCAGCGCCAGGGTAATCAATGGCGAGGGAATTGATGAAAATATTGCCGAATTCATCCGCCGACTGACCCGCAACGCACTGACTGGAAATGCTGACCGGACCAAGCGCTTCGATCAGTTCTCTGAGGACGAATCTCGCTATCCCGCGGTCAAGTCTCGGCATCCGACCAAACTCGCACTGAACGCCGCGCGCGGGACCGTCGAACTCTTTCCCCGGTATTGGAATGCCGCATGCTCCGCTTGAAAACGCGGTCGCGGAGTAAGTCGAAACACATCCTTGGACTGTGCCCAGTGCAGGGCAAGGCGCACTCAACAACCGGTGAACCGCCGCCGTTGTCGCACGGGACTAGGCAGGACCAAGACTTTGCCCCGCTCCTCCAAATCCGACTAAGGTGCGCGGCCAGCCCGGTTTGTGGCGTGAATTCTGCCGCGGAAATCAACTTGCCCGTTCATCCCGTGCGCCAAGCGCTTGCGTTCGTTTCTGAGGCGCCGCAGGCGAATCAAGCTTCGTCTTCTTTGGTGGCAGCCTCCGCAAACTCACGCATGGAGCCAAAAACAAAATCGGTCTGTGGCATGGTTCCCGGATCTCTGGCTGCGCCGAAACCCTTCTGTTCCTGGCGCCGGTAAATCCAGCAGTTGTCCAGCCCGATCTGTTTTGCGGGAATATGGTCGTGGTACAGGCTCTCAGCCACGTGCAGGACATCTCCGCTGCCAATGTTGCGCCGCGCCAGCTGCTCCAACAAATAGCGGAAGTTCCGCGGAGACGGTTTGTACGAGCCGATATCCTCGGCAGTGAACACCGCGTCGAATTCCACACCGAGCTTTTCGTTAGACCGCGCAAAGCTGTGATTGTCGACATTGGAAAGGATCACCAGTTTGAACCTTTGCTTGAGCAGCGCCAGAGACTCGGCGCTGTCAGCGAATGCTGGCCAGTCGCCGACTGAATTGCCATAGGCGAGGCACTCGTCCCACGACACTTTTGTGTCCCACAATTCGGCCAATCGGCGATAGACAACCGCCAGCAGTCCGGAATAGGGCATTGATGGTGTGAACCGCTGCTGGGAAGCCTCTTGGTCAGCGTGCGCTTCAAGAATGTCATTTTTTGTCAGATTGCAGCCTGTCCGGTCAGTCAGCTGAGCGAGATTTTCAACTATACCCGTCTCCCAATCAACCAATGTGCCGTAGCAGTCGAAAGTGAGAGCCTTGTGATCAGAAATGCGCATTGCCTTGACCAATCCACCTGTTGCATTGCCGCCGGCACATCGCTTGACCGACAAAGAACTGCAAGCGGATTCAAGACCGGCCGTCTCGTGCAGCCATCCTCAGAAAACTTGGCGCCTGCTGAATGTGGCCGCAGAGGTGTCGGGTATTGGAGCCTCGCCAGCCGCTGCGGCATTTGGCATATGTGTTCTCAGTCCAAACGAGGTCCTATTGGCAATTGCTGCCAATAGCCTTGAATTGAATGCGCCCGCCGAGGCCCAATGGTTGATGCGGTTTTCCGTTTCCGCTCTGGGCGGCTTTTCCTGAGTGCCGGACCCGTCGTGCCTTGCTGAACAGAGGCGGTCCTTTGGTCCGCCCGGACATGTCGCCGCAGTTTTTTTCCGTCTCCCGGTTGCCGGATATTGCACGTGGCTGATCACGACGGCCGCCGCCCGGAAAGCTGACAGCCTTGGATACTGATCTCCGGCGGGATGGACAGCCGCTCCCTGAAAGTTTCAGAAATTCCGGTCGGCAACGACCCAACCGCCGAAATTCCGTTTCGGTTTTTCATGGGCCCGTTACTGAATCCAGCGCATATTCAGCGGCTGCGGTGGCTGGTGTGGAATTGCCAGCGCGGGCGGACGGATTCTGGCCTTGGCTGTGCGCAATCTTTCCGGAAAACACGGGCCTTTTGCAGCTGCAGCAAACAGGTGCCTGCACGGCGCAGATTCCGAGGCAGCGAAAACTGAAGCCCTGCTCGGAATTTCGCGCACGTTCTGTGAAGTGGGTCGCGCCGGTCATGGCCAATCCGGCGGTCGGGCATGCAATCCCTGGCGCGGCGCTTGGAACCCGCAGACCAATTCAGCGTACAATCACCGCCCTGAAGTCATTCACATTTGTGCCCGTCGGACCGGTCACCAACAGCGCCTGAGCCGCATCAAACGCCGCATAGGAATTGTTTTCATTCAGCAGCGCCGCTGGGTCTTTGCCGGCGGCGGCGATTTGCGTCCTGGTCAAGCCATCGGCGATCGCTCCCGCGTGACCGCCGGAGCCGTCTATTCCATCTGTGTCCGCGGCCAGAGCGGTGATTCCCTTCCAACCCTCAATTTCCAGCGCGAATGAAAGCAGGAACTCGGTGTTCCGGCCGCCCTTACCGCTGCCGTGCACTGTCACAGATGTCTCTCCTCCCGACAACAGAACCGCCGGTTTCACAGCAAGGCGGCCATGTCGCGAAACATCCTTGGCGAGTGCTGCCATGACCCGGCCCACTTCTCGGGCTTCGCCTTCAAATGCGTCAGAGATGATCACCGGCTTCAGTCCGGCAACTCTTGCTGTTTCGGCCGCCGCCCGCAGCACCAGGTCAGCCGAAGCGATAATCTGTGTCTCGGAACTGACAAATGCCGGGTCGGTCGGCAGCGGGGCCGGGTCCGATTCAGACAGGATGTGGCGCATGATCCGACGAGGCAGCTCAATCCGGTAACGCTCAATCAGGGCAACGGCATCCTGCGCGTCCTTTTCGTCGGCGACGGTCGGACCGGAAGCGACCTGCGCCGGGTCGTCGCCGGGAACATCCGAGACAATGTAGGTCATGACGCGCGCCGGGGCGGCCAGGGCCGCCAGTCGGCCTCCCTTGATCAAGGACACCTGCTTGCGAATTGCATTCATCGCCGAAATCGGCGCCCCGGATTCGAGCAAGGCCTTGTTCAGCGCAACTTCGTCGTCGAGCGTAAGCCCCTTGGGCGGGCACGGCAGCAAAGACGATCCGCCGCCGGAAATCAAAGCTGTCACGAGGTCATCCGGCCCAAGGCCGAAAACCAGCTCCCGCAAATGCAGCGCCGCCGTCAGGCCATTGCGGTCCGGAACCGGGTGGCGCGCTTCAATGACGTCAATTCTGCCGGCGTCACGGGAATTGCCGTAAGGCGTGATAACCGCGCCCTTGACCGGGCCGGGCCAATACGCATTCAGCGCATGCGCCATGGAAGGCGAAGCCTTGCCTGCTCCGACCGCAACAATTGGCTGGTCCGATGGTTCGGGAAGGAACCGAAGAAGAGCCGGGCCCGGATCGGCCGCAGCCACCGCGGTTGCGAACAATTCCCGGAGAATCGATCTGTCGTCCCGCACTTCCACCGCTCCGCACTCCGCATCGCCGCTGACATGCCCCGGCATGCGCACAGTGTCCACCCTTAGCCGGAATTCCGGTATTTGGGCTTCCGGAGCAAACCGTTATGATTGCAGCGAGTCTTCGTTGAACACGCCACAAGGATCGCCGCGATGAGCCTTTTTACCTCGACCGCCAGCTGGAATGAGGAAGAACACGGCATTTTCGCCGAGAGCGTGCGCCGGTTCTTTGCCAAGGAAATGGCGCCCAATATTGACCGGTGGGCGAGCGAAGGCGTGTGTGACCGCGACTTCTGGCTGAAGGCGGGTGAAGCGGGAATCAACGGCGGCTCGGTCCCGGAAACCTACGGCGGAAGCGAAGGCAGTTACGGATTTGACTCCGTTGTCATCTACGAACAGGCGCGCTGCGGCGACAGCGGATGGGGTTTCGGCATTCATTCAATCGTCATGCACTACATTCTTGCCTTCGGCAGTGACGATCAGAAACGCCGCTGGCTGCCGCCTCTGGTCAGCGGCGAATCGGTGGCCGCGCTGGCCATGTCAGAGCCCGGCGGAGGATCGGATCTTCAGGCGATTCAGACCGTGGCGGAGCAGGACGGCAACCAATACCGGATCAAGGGATCGAAAACCTTCATCACAAACGGGATGACAGCTGACCTCATTGTTGTCGCGGTCAAAACCGATCGCAGGGCCGGCGCCAAAGGAATCTCGCTCGTGGTCGTCGAGACCGCGGAAACTGATGGCTTCAGTAGGGGAAGGCGGCTCGAAAAGCTTGGGCTGCGCGGCAATGACACCGCCGAGCTTTTCTTTGATGACGCCAAAGTGCCGATGACAAATCTTCTCGGAGATGAAGAAGGAAAAGGGTTTTACCAGATGATGCGCCAGCTTCCATGGGAGAGGCTGATCATCGGAATCGCAGCCTTGGGCGCTATGGATTTCGCGCTTGATGAGACCACAAAATATGTCAAGCAGCGAAAGGCGTTCGGCCAGCGTGTCATGGACTTCCAGAACACCCGGTTCAAACTGGCCGAGGTGAAGACCAAGTGTGAGCTGCTGCGCTCATTTGTGAATGACTGTATCGGCAGGCTGGAGGCCGGACAGCTGGATCCGGCAACCGCGTCGATGGCGAAATTCTGGGGCAGCCAGTCACAGAACGAGGTTATGCATGAGTGTCTGCAACTGCACGGCGGGTTCGGCTACATGATGGAATGCCCGATCGCCCGCCTCTACGCCGACGCCAGGGTGCAAATGATCTATGGCGGCACCAATGAGATCATGAAGGAGCTGATCGCGCGGTCTCTGGACGACTGAAGCCGACCGCTGGACGGCACCGGTCAATCGGCTGCCGGGCGATGAAATATCCCGCCGATTTCCTTGCGCGCCACATGCGCTGTGACCGCAAAAGCCAGCAGACATCCGGTCACGACACTGGTCGCTATGCCAAACCAGACGCCCCAGCTGTCCATTCCAAACACAAGCACATAGATGCCCGAGAAAAGGGCAATGCCGGCGCCTTGCCGGTAAAGTCCGATCCACAGCGTGTATATCGGCCGCTTAAAGGCCTGCAGCAGCGAATTCATGGCAAACAGCAAGATGTAGACGGGAAGCATAAAGCCATCGACATTGAGGTAGTTTCCCCCAATCCGAATGACTTCCGGATCGTCGGTGAACAAACCCATCGCCGGCCGGCCGGCAAACCACAGGATCATCGCCGCCCCGAACATAAGCGCAATGCCTGCCTTGCAGCAAAACGCAAACGACTGCCTCACCCGGTCGTATTCACAGGCCCCAAGATTCTGCGCCGCGATCGGCAGCAAGGCGATCGTCAGTCCAAATCCCGGCAGCAGCAGCAGCTGTTCGATGCGCAGTGCGACGCCGTAGGCCGCAATCGCTTCCGGCCCAAACTGTTTCAAGTAAAGCTGCACAATGAACGATCCGAACAGCATAACAGCCATTGCCGAACTCGTCGGCAATGCTAAGTCGAAAATCTCGCGGTAGTTTCTCGGACGCGGCTGATAGACTGTCGGCGATCCATGTCTCATGACTGACGAGCGCGACACCCGTATCAGAATGTAGACCATCACCGCGGATTGGACGGTGAGGGTCGAAAGAGCAATGCCGTTAAACCCAATTCCGCCGAACAGGCCGGGGATCCCGAAGATCATCAGCGGGTTCAGCATGACATTGCCGAAAAACGCGGCGATCTGCGCCCGCTGCATCGACACCGCATCGCCCTGCGCTGTCAGAACCCCGTTCGCCGAGAAGGTGATCAGAAACGCCGGAACGGCAATGAGAAACAAATCCAGATACGCGATCGCCAAGTCACGGAACGGGCCGGGGTCGGACACCGCGCGGACCATGAGCGGCGCCAGCGCATATCCGGCGGCAGTCAACAGCAGCGAAATGATGACGGCGAAACTGAGACCTTGGCACGCAATCCGCTTGGCCCTCCTGGGGTGGTTGGCGCCGAGAGCACGGCCGACAAGCGCACCCATTGCCGCGTTGACCCCGAAACCGACCGAAACCAGCAGAAAAAACACGTGGAAAGAAATCGCCAGCCCGGCGAGAGCATCTGTTGAGAGGAGCCCGGCAAAATAACTGTCAACAACATTATACAGCGTCGTGAACACCATGCCGATCGCGGTTGGCACCGCCATTCGCCGAAAATGGCCGGGAATTGACCCGACACGAAAGTCCTGTGATCTGTCCATCGGCAATCAGGGCATTGTAGGCGGAGCGCTGCCAGCGACTGTTGGCAGGCCGCTACGACTTTCCGCGCAGCGGCAGAAGAAAACGAAAATCGCAGCCTTGGTCGGCCTGCAGAACCTCGTCAGCATAGAGTTTCGAATAACCTCGGCGCTGTTTTGGCGGCGCTGTCCGGAAATCGGCGGTTTGGCGGCGGCGGGTCATTTCTTCGTCGGGCACGAGCAGATCAATCATTTTGTCCTTGACCGACAGCGCGATCCGGTCGCCGTCCTGTAGCAGTGCGAACGGTCCGTCAACAGCCGCCTCGGGCGTTACGTGCAAAATTACGGTGCCGAAAGCGGTCCCCGACATGCGCGCGTCCGAAATCCGGACCATGTCGCGCACACCTGCTGCGGCGAGTTTCCTGGGAATTGGAAGATAGCCGGCCTCCGGCATACCCGATGGGCTGCGGGGGCCGGCGTTTTTAAGCACCAGAATATCGTCAGCCTGAACATCCAGCTCGGGGTCATCGACGCGATTTGCCAGATCGGCCGGCGACTCAAACACGACCGCCCTTCCCTCTGTTTCAAAGAGCGCGGCGGCGGCGGCGGACCGCTTCAGAAGGGCGCCGTTTGGCGCCAGTGAGCCAAAAAGGGCGACCAATCCGCCGACCGCATCCAGCGGTTCCTCCGCCGACGCAATCACATTGCGGTCAACATGGCCCGGAAACGCATCTATCCGGTCTCCCAGCGTTTCCCCGGTCACGGTCTGGCAGCCGAGATTCAATAGCGGTTTCAGCTCGCGGAGAACCGCCCCCAGACCGCCGGCAAAGTGAAAGTCTTCCATGTAGCAGCTGCCGGTCGGCTTGAGATTCACCAGCACAGGCGTCGAATCTGAAATCTCGTTCAGCCACTGCAGGGCAGTTCAATTCCCGCGCGTCCGGCGATTGCAGTCAGATGAATCACAGCATTGGTGGATCCGCCGACGGCCAGCATGACCCTGAGAGCGTTTTCGACAGAGCGGCGCGTGATGACATCGCTTGGCCGTGCTCCGCTGACCGCAAGCTTCGCCGCCAAGGCGCCCGTCGCCTCCGCCGCTCTAAGCCGGTCGGCGTGCACAGCCGGTATCGACGCGGTCCCGGGAAGTGTCATGCCAAGGGTTTCCACAACACAGGCCATGGTCGAGGCCGTGCCCATGACCGCGCATGTGCCGGCGGTGGTTGCAAGGCGCGACTCAACCTCAGCAATCTCACCGACGGAAATCCTGCCCGCCCGGTAGTCTGCCCAGAACCGGCGGCAATCCGTGCAAGCGCCGAGTCTTTCGCCACGGTGAACCGAAGTCATCATTGGACCGGCCACAAGTTGAACCGCCGGCAGATCCGCCGATGCGGCGCCCATCAGCTGCGCCGGCACCGTTTTGTCGCACCCGCCCATAAGGACCACCGCATCCATCGGCTGCGCCCGGATCATCTCCTCTGTATCCATAGACATCAGATTCCGGAACTTAAGGCTGGTTGGGCTGAGAAACACTTCGCCGAGCGAAACCGTCGGAAACTCCAGCGGCAGCGCATTCGAAGCGAGCACACCGCGCTTCACCGCGTCCAGCATTTCAGGAAAATGGCGGTGGCAGTTGTTGTAACCCGATGCGGTGTAGGCGATGCCGACGATCGGGCGGGCCAGCATCTCGCCGGAATAGCCCATGGATTTGGCGAACGAGCGGCGCAGAAAAATGGAAAACTCGGAGTCGCCGTAATCGGTCAATCGCCTGCCCAGGCCATGCGTCATCTTCTTGGCCATCGATTGCTCCCGCGTCCAAACACCTCGCCCATGAGCCGCCACCCTTACGTTACAAATGCCGCAAATGCATGTCCGGCGGTACGGTCCGGCCGCCGGTCGCGTCCAGTGTCCTGCCAATTCTCATTGAACCTTCGACGCCGCCCGGACAGCGGACCAGGACCTGCGGCTTCCGCGCCAATGCGCAGCCAATCCCCCCTGACCGGCGACCGGATGACCGCTCAGCCAATTTTCGCTCGGCAGGAATATCCCGGGACCAAGAATCGACGTTGAATCACGCGCCTCCAAATGGCGCCGCCCGGCGGCGGCTGGTCAGAATTGTGAGGGCAATGACCGCCGAAAACACGACCGCGCCGCCGATGAATTCCAGAAGCGAGATATGCTCATAGCCAAACAGCCACACCCACACAGGTCCGAGCGCGCTTTCCATGAGCACCAACAGGCTGACTTCCGCCGCCGGCAGATGCGGCGTGCCCCATGTCACACAGGCAATCCCCGGACCGATCGCGAGTCCGCCCATAGCCAGGATAACCCAAAAATCTCTGGTCTCGATGACGAGGCCGTTGCCATAGGTCAGCGAATAGCCGATGCCGTAAAGGCCGGACAAAGCTCCGGCAATCAGGGTGCCGCCGAGGATATCGTTTTTCCGCCCCTTGCGGGCCACCACCAGCATCAGCGCAAACGTGGAGCCCGCCGTCAGCGCAAATAGATTCCCTAGCGTCTTTCCGGTGTCGATGCCGTCCCCAAACATGAGAAAAACTCCGCCGCCTGCCATCAGCATGGCCACCCACGAAAACGGGTGAGGCTTCTCACCGATCCAGATCCATGCGCCCGAAGCCGCCAGAAGCGGAGCGGTGGTCAAAATAAACAGCGCGGATGCGACCGACGTGTTGAGAATGGCAAAGACAAAAAACACAAACGAGAGCGAAAGCAGGAAGCCGATGAGCGCATCCTGTTTGTCCAGGGACCGGATGACCCGGGCTGGGCTGGCCTGGCGCCGCAGGCAGATCAGCATGACCATGATCAGGGTGAGGGGAAGCGATCTATAAAACAGTATTTGAAATCCGTCCGCGGATTCGATCTGGCGCAGATATACGCCGACTGTGCTCATGAACACCGCCCCGATGATCACAACAATCGCCGCGTTTTTTCTGGTCATGTGCCGTTTCGAGCCCTCAATTCAGTGCGCGCCGCAATGTTGTTCTCCGGATTGATAGAATTGCGCGCCGCCATAACGCCCAAAGTCTGCGCCGTGAAAAAGCGGTGCGCGCAGAATTCCGAATTGGAAGATGCAGTGACCGTACCGGGCAAGGGCAGGAACTCTCGTGT
The DNA here is from genome assembly GCA_965221935.1 of Paracoccaceae bacterium. GTDB lineage: Bacteria > Pseudomonadota > Alphaproteobacteria > Rhodobacterales > Rhodobacteraceae > JAPOXR01. Next base: position 40,305 of record CBDCSZ010000003.1, on the reverse strand, counting down.
CACCATTTGAAAGCGGGCGCAAAGCCCAACCCCCGGCCTTTATGCCTTCGACATGTCTTCGTCCACGATTCCGGCCAATTCCGCCCCGCGTGTCCGCACCGGGCCAAACATAAACGTCCGGTGGCGGTTCGAACCCGCAATGAGGATTGGACGCCGCTCGGCGTCATGCGATAGCAAGGCCGCGATACCGGCCATCAAAGGAGGTCAGAATGAGTTTGGGCGCGTTTTCTGTGAGTCTGGCAGTGAATGACATTGCCGAGTCCAGGTCGTTCTATGAAAAGCTCGGGTTCGTCGCTGCCGGCGGCGACGCAGATCAAAACTGGCTCATCATGGCAAACGGCGACTGCGTAATCGGTCTGTTCCAGGGAATGTTCAACCAGAATGTCCTGACCTTTTGCCCCGGCTGGGACCAGCAGGCGCGGGCACTCGAGGGTTTCGAAGACGTCCGCACCATTCGGGACCGGCTCAAAGAAGTGGGAATCTCTGTTTCGGACGAAAGCGGTGATCCGGAATCGGGTCCGGCAAGCTTCATGGTTTTCGACCCTGACGGAAACCCGATTCTCTTCGACCAGCACGTCTGAAACCGAATCTTCCGGACCGCGCTTCGCAGTGGCGGGAGCTTGGACATGAGAAGCGGCTGACGGCCTGTTGGAAGCTCAGAAAGAGTCAGCCCCGACCGGAGAACAGCTGCGCCGGACGCCGGTGCCGCCGTGCGGGCAACGGGGTCACAAACGCATGGCGCGCACGAAGCCAAGGGGTTGATCAATCGTTTGGGCTAAATCCAAATCGTAAAACCCGCGCGCCTCAATCGGTTTTCGCTCACAGCCGGCGCCGGCCGGCGGCCCTTTGCGGCCAAAGAGGTGACGAGCACCGCTTCGGATGGCCAAACCCGGCAGATGCGGCCGCCACCGGCATATCTCAGCGCGTCTGAATTCACCGCGCAAAGTCGTCAAGAGCGCTCATCCGACTGCAGTCTGCGCTCAAGCCAGCGCACGCCCGCTGACACAACAAGTATCAGGACCAGATATTCCAGCACCAGAATCGTGTAGATCTCCAGCGGCCGGTACTCGGTGACAACCAGCTCGTTGGCCTTGCGGGTCAATTCCTGCATGCCGATTATCGACACCAGAGATGACATCTTAAGCATGTAAACCAATTGGTTTCCTAGCGCAGGCAGGATCCGCCGGATCGCCTGCGGCAGAATGACGAAGACCATCATGTCGCGGTAACTGAGCGAAATTGAATGGGCCGCCTCATACTGGCCTTTGTCAATGGACTGGATACCGGCCCGGAAAATCTCCGCCTCGAAAGCGCTGTCGGAAAGCGCCAGCGCGACCACGCCGGCCCAGAACACGGAAATTGATAGGCCGGTCAGCTGCGGCATCCCGTAATACACCCAAAGTATCAGCACCAGGATCGGCACGGAACGCACGATTTCCACATAAACGCGGTTCATGTTGCGCATGAGTCTTCCGGACGCGAGACCGGGAAGGGCGACCAGCAAGCCGACCGCAATCGAGATCAGAATCGCGGTCACCGACAAAAGTATGGTGAACTGCAGACCGCCCAAAAGGAACTTCAGATTGTTCAGGCCGGACTTGGTTGCCGGATTCACAACGTACCAGCCCCAATTCGATGAGCATCCGCCGAGCAGAAGGATGGCGAAGAGACCCGCCGATTTTCCGACCAGATTTGTCCGCTGAATCATGGCAGTTCTTCAGTGATGCAGAATCTTCTGCAGGAAATCCTGGCAGCGCGGACTGTCCGGGGCCGAGAAAAAACGGCCCGGCGGGGCGCTTTCGACGATTTCCCCGAAATCCATGAAAATCATCTTGTCGGCGACCTTGCGCGCAAATCCCATCTCGTGGGTGACCACGATCATGGTCATTCCGCTTTGCGCAAGTTCCGTCATGACATCGAGAACCTCATTGATCATCTCCGGATCGAGAGCCGATGTCGGTTCATCGAACAGCATGATCTTCGGCTCCATGCACAGCGACCGGGCGATGGCCACGCGCTGCTGCTGACCGCCGGAAAGGTGGCGCGGATATTTGGCGGCCTGTTCCGGAATCTTGACCCTTTCGAGGTAACGGGTGGCCAGTTCGCCGGCTTTTTCGCGGGTCAGTCCGCGCGACCTGACGGGTCCCAGCATCAGGTTTTCGAGAACCGTCAAATGCGGAAACAGATTGAACTGCTGGAACACCATGCCGATTTTGGGACGAATCGCGCGCAGCGACTGGCGACTCGGTGTCAGCTGTTCGCCGTCAACCAGGATCCGCCCTTCCTGGTGATGTTCAAGACCGTTGATACAGCGAATGAGCGTTGACTTGCCGGACCCTGAAGGGCCGCAGATCACAACGCGTTCGCCGATGCCGACATTGAGCGAAACCTGGGTGAGCGCCTGAAATGCGCCGAAATAAGCCGATACACCGGTGACTTCGATCATGGGGACCGTTTCGTTCATCGGTCTTTCCGCCAGATTTCCGCCCCGCGCTGACAACCTTTATTGCAACTTTTCGGCAAATGAACAATGGTGCCGTGACAATGTTTCAACGGAGACCAGCATGAAATTCCTCAGAACTGCAGTCACTGCCCTGTTCTGCGCAGCCGCCATTCAGGCGCACGCGCAGTCGGCTTTGCAGGAGATACTCAATACCGGGGTTCTCAAGGTCGGCACAACCGGCGATTGGAACCCGATGACAATGCGCGACACGGCAACCAACAGTTATATCGGCTATGATATTGATGTGATGACCGCCCTAGCGCAGGATCTCGGCGTCGAGGTTGAGTTCGTTCCCACGGACTGGAAAACCCTGGTCAGCGGTGTCACCTCGGGCAAATATCACATGACCGGTTCTGCATCGATCTCACCGGCGCGGGCAAAGGCCGCCGGCTATTCGACCAGTTACTTTTCATTGGCGACCGTTCCGCTGATCCTTGCGGAGAATGCCGACAAATTCCAGGACTGGGACGATCTCAACATGAGCGATGTCGTGGTCGCCGCCACTCTGGGAACCACCCAGGAAAAACAGGTCAAGCAATTCTTTCCCGATGCGAAGCATCAGATTGTGGATGCTCCGGCTCGCGATTTTCAGGAAGTGCTCGCAGGCCGGGCGGATGCGCACATCACCTCAAACGTCGAGGCCCACAAGCTTGTGGCCAAGTATCCGCAGATGATGATCGTGCCGGTGTCAGCGCCAAAGGCGCCGACGCCGATTGCCATGCTGCTGCCACAGGCGGATCAGGTCTGGATCAACTATGTCAACACCTGGATCGCGCTGAAGAAGGAGCGCGGGCTGTTTGACGAGCTCGGCCGTAAGTGGAATCTCCAGAACTGACGGTTCCACGGCAAGGGCCCGGTAATCCAAGGGCCGCGCCGGACGGGATTCCGCCGGCGCCGCTCCCCTGCGGATGTCTCTAGCCTGCCCAGAGCATCGGCGTGCGGCTCAGCGATTCAACCTGGAACGAAGTCGAAGATTATCTCAGCCGTTCCACCGGAATCATCATCCCGGCCGGTTCGACTGAACAGCACGGCCCGGTCGGACCGATCGGCACGGATGCGATCTGCGCCGATGCGGTCGCCTCGGCCGCCGCCGAAATCGCCGATGCGCTGACAGCGCCGCCGCTTGTCTATTCACCGGCGCAATTCAATCTCGCGTTCGCAGGCTCGGTGTCGGTCCCTGCGGAGCTGTTTGAATCCCTTGCCCTGTGCGTGATCGACAGTTTGGCCGGACAGGGTTTCCGCCACTTCTACTTCCTGAACGGCCACGGTGCCAATCTCGCGCCGCTCGGGCGCGCCGCCGCCCGCCGCAGAAGACTGTTTGTGCGTATCCGCAGCTGGTGGGACTTTGCGGAGGTCAATTCCCTGCGACGGGATCTTTACGGCGACTGGGAGGGAATGCATGCGACCCCGTCCGAGATCGCCATTACGCGGTCCATCGGGAGAATCGTTGAATCAGAGGGCGCCGACACCCCTCCGCGCCGGCTGTCACGCGAGTACATCAAGGCGCACGCGGACGACCGGCACGGTCCGCCGGAAGAGCACCGGCGTGATTTTCCCGACGGGCGCGTGGGATCTCACTCCGCACTTGCCCGGCCGGAGCACGGGCAGGCGCTGCTGAATGCCGCTGCGGCAGAGGCGGCAAAGGACTATCTCGGCTTCGCTGGCCCGCGCGGCCGGGATTGATCTCTCCAGACAGCAAGCCTGTGCGGCGGCCGCGGCGGCGCAGCCCGCACATTTCCGGCGCCTCTTTTCGGCAGGTATTCAAACCAGACAAATACGGCCAATCGCACGCTCATGCCGCCGGTCACGGATTCTGTGTCAGCCGGCTGTGGACGCCGGCAGGATGGCCGGCAATGCGGCTCCCGGTCAGCGCGGTTTCCGAACAGGCAGAACCGGCGCTCGCAAGAGCTTGCGGCGATGCGCGCCGGAAGTGTATTCCTACGGGCCAGATGAGGCACTGTGAATCTCCAGATTGGAAGGCAATGTTTTTTGCCCGCCGCCCGCCCGATGAGCGGGCGCACATGCTACACCCGGTCTTGCGATGCCGACGGCGATATGAAGGGTGCGGCCGTTGGGCGGAACTCGGGCGAGCCGGGCGGCTCGGTGCCTTGAGCTTCAATGAGACCGATTGGACCGGGACAAACACATGACGGCAAAAACCATCGCCCTGTTTCCCGAAGCCGCGTTTGGACCTGCCCTGAATTCTGTCGGCATCGCGCAGGCGATCAGGAAGCGCGGCCATCATCCGGTGTTTCTGTCGGATCCAGGATTTGTGGAAGTTTACGAAAGCTATGGGTTTGAAGCGCGCCCGGTCAATTTGTCTGAACCGATGCCTCCCGATCAGATGGCTGCGTTTTGGCAAGACTTCATCAACGGACACATTCCGAATTTTCGCAAATCGCCATACGATCAGATCGACAACTATGTGCGCGAGTGCTGGGAAGCGATTGTCGACAGTGCGAAATGGGCCGAAAAAGATTTGCCCGGCATATTGTCACAGCTCAATCCCGCCGTGATCTGCATCGACAATGTGGTTCTGTTTCCAGCAGTCAAGCGGTTCGGCGCGCCTTGGGTGCGCATCATTTCCTGTTCTGAAAACGAAATCGAGGATGAGGCGATTCCGCCCCACCTTTCCGGCTGCGGCGAGTCCGACCGTAAGTGCCATCGCCGCTACCGCGAACGGTTTAACCAGGTGATTGGCCCAATTCACGACGATTTCAACGGCTTCCTGGAACAATGCGGCGAACAGCCCTACCCTGTCGGTCAGTTTTTTGAATCGTCTCCGCATCTCAATCTATTGCTGTATCCCGAGACCATAAGATACAATCGACACAAGCCGCTGGACCCGGCCCGGTTCCAATATCTTGAGGGGTGCGTGCGTCAGGACGAGCGTTTTGAGGTCCCGGACTTCGCGGCGAACAGCGATGGCGCGCTGGTCTATGTGTCCTTTGGAAGTCTCGGGACCGGCGACACGGATCTGCTTAAGCGCGTGATCGGCGCCCTCGCCGGTTCGCCATTCCGCGCCCTGGTGAATGTGGGCGACTACTCGAGCGCTTACGGCGACATGCCGCCAAACGTGATCGTTTCAGACTGGTTTCCGCAGCCATCGCTCATTCCGCAGGTTGATGCGGTCATTCATCATGGCGGCAATAACTCGTTCACAGAGTGTCTCTATTTTGGCAAACCGTCGATTATCATGCCTTTTGTGTGGGACGGCCACGACAACGCGTCGCGGGTGCAGGAAACCGGCCATGGGCTGAAACTCGACCGTTACGGCTGGTCTGACTCTGACTTGCTGGCAGCTCTCGCCCATTGCCTGAGCGACGCCGGCATGCAGTCGCGGCTTGCTGCCACCGCCGCCCGCATGCAGACAGCCGACGGTGCCGGAAAGGCGGCGCGGCTGATCACTGAACTGGCTTTGCAATGAACCCGCTGAGCCGCACCGCCGGAAATCTGCTGACAGCGGCGGCTGTCGGGTGTTTCGCGGCTCTGGCGCCGCCGGCCGGCGGCGAGCCCATCGCCTTTGACAACTCCTGGAAGACGGTTCGATTTCCGCGCCTGGACAGCAACGAATACGATTTCAGCGGAAACAGCCTGATTATACGCTCGGACGAAAGCGTTTCGATTGTTGTCAAGATCCTGCCGGAACGGCTTTGGGAAGCGACAGCCGCGAGCTGGGAATGGGCTGTCGATCAGAGTGTTCCCCCCACAGACCTTTCGCGGCGCGGCGGCGACGACCGCAACATCATCATCTATTTTCTGTTCATGCCGGAACGGACGATCAGATCCATGAGCGCCATCGCGCCGCGGAAACTGATCTTGAACGATGACGCGAAGATTCTTTCGGTTGCCTGGGGCGGCAACCACCGCCGCGGCGAGGTCATGGACAATCCGTTCGCCAAAGGCAGGAGCAAAATCATCGTCCTTAGGCAAAGCGGCACCGGAATGTTCGATGAATCGATTGACATTGCCGGCAGTTATGCGGCCGCCTTCGGAAGCGCGCCCGAAAAGCTGGTGGCGGTCGCGGTCGGATCTGACAGCGACGACACAGGTTCGGCCGTGCGCGCCAGAGTCTCCGGGCTGGAGCTGTATTGACAGCGCACTGCGCCCTTGCGCACAGTCGGCCAAAACAGTAAGGTTTTCAGCGTTGATCTGCCGAGGTGTCGTCATGGCGCGGCTATTGTCAATTGCCGGATTGACGGCAATTCTTCTCTCCGGGTGCTCCGTTCCCGATCATGTCGCGACGATGATGAAAGGCGATTCAAAGGATTCCGGAATCGGCACTCTCACGCCCACCGGCCAGCTTGTGGAAATAGCTGCCGAAGCCCATGCCAAGAAGCAGCCGGCACCGATTTGAGCAACCGATGACACGGCTGTTGAAACTTAGTCCCGGCAAGCTTAATCGGTCACGCAGCGCGGTTACGGACATCGGGGAGCAGCCTCGTGAGTGAATCGATTGCAATTGGAGTTGCGGGCTTGGGCACAGTCGGAGCCGGCGTCGTGCGCATGCTCCATGACAATGCCGGCCTGATCGCCGAACGCGCCGGCAGACCAATTCGCGTCGCCGCAGTCTGCGCCCGCGACAGAACCAAGAACCGCGGTCTCAATCTGGATGGGATAGGCTGGACCGACAGTCCCGCTGCGCTGGCGCGGCACCCGGACATTCAGATTTTTGTGGAGCTGATGGGCGGCGGCGACGGGCCGGCGCGACAATCCGTTGCGGCGGCGATAGGGGCCGGCAAAGATGTGGTCACAGCGAACAAGGCTCTGCTCGCGGTTCACGGCAACGAAATCGCCGCGGCGGCGGAACAGGCCGGGGTCACTCTGCGGTTTGAGGCCGCGGTCGCAGGCGGAATTCCGGTCGTCAAGTCGTTGACCGAGAGTCTTGCCGGCGACCGGGTTCTCAGAGTCATGGGGGTTATGAACGGAACCTGCAACTACATCCTCACGCGGATGGAGAGCACCGGCAAATCCTATGAAGAGGTATTCGCCGAAGCGATGGATCTGGGATATTTGGAAGCGGATCCAAAACTTGATGTGGGCGGAATCGACGCCGGGCACAAACTGTCGCTGCTGGCGTCGATCGCCTACGGAACCCGCGTTGATTTCGCCGGGATGGACATCGAAGGCATTGAACGGATTTCGATCAGTGACATCGAACAGGCGGGAGATATGGGCTACCGGGTTAAACTGCTCTGTGTGGCGCGCATGTCGGATGAAGGCCTTGAGCAGCTCACCCAGCCCTGCCTGGTGCCGGTCACCTCGCCCCTTGGCCAGGTGGAGGATGCCACAAACATTGTCGTGCTGGAGGGCGAGGCCGCCGGGCCGATTTTTTTGCGCGGCGCCGGCGCCGGACAGGGACCGACGGCCTCAGCCGTGCTGGGAGACATCATTGACATTGCCCGCGGCAGGCGAATCTCGACATTCGGGCAGCCGGCCGCGTCGCTCAAGGAAGCCGATTCCGTTCGGGCGGCGACGACGGTTCCGTACTATATCCGTCTCCTGCTCGTGGATCGGCCCGGGGTGCTGGCGCGGATCGCCGCCGGGTTCGGTGATGCCGGCGTCTCGATCAATCGAATGCGGCAATACGGGCATGCCGACAATGCGGCGCCGGTGCTGATTGTGACCCACCGCACCAGCCGCAGACAGCTTGACCAGGCGCTTGACGCCATCCGCGAATCCGGGCTTTCCTTCAACGACCCCGTCGCCATGCGGATTGAGGAAGTGTGAACGGTGGCGGAAACCGGTCTGAATCCATTTTCAGGTCTGCCGCGATGAACGCGCCGACAGAGTTTCGTGACCGGATGCTGTCGCTTGGCCTGGCGCGGGTTTCTGAAGCGGCGGCGCTAGCGTCGGCCGATTTTATCGGGCGCGGGGATGAAAGGGCCGCCGATCAGGCGGCTGTTGACGCCATGCGCAGCCAGCTCAACATGCTTGATATCGATGGGGTTGTCGTCATCGGAGAAGGCGAGCGGGATGAAGCCCCGATGCTCTATATTGGCGAGTCTGTCGGCACCGGCAGCGGACCTTCGGTCGATATCGCGCTGGATCCGCTGGAAGGCACCACGCTCACCGCGAAGGACATGCCGAACGCCCTCACTGTGATTGCGTTGGGGCCGCGCGGCTCCATGCTGCGGGCGCCGGATGTCTACATGGACAAGCTGGCAATCGGTCCGGGTTACGCCGAGGGGCTGGTCAACCTGGAAATGGAACCGGCAGAAAGAATTCACACGCTTGCCGACGCGAAGGGTTGTCAGCCATCCGAATTGACGGTCTGCGCGCTTGACCGCGACCGGCACCGGCAACTGATCGGCGAAGTCCGGTCAACCGGGGCGGCGATCCGACTGATAACCGACGGCGATGTGGCGGCCGTCATGCACTGCGCGGAACCGGAGCACACCGGCATTGATATGTACATGGGAGTCGGCGGCGCCCCCGAAGGTGTGCTGGCGGCGGCCGCGCTCCGGTGTATGGGCGGGCAAATGGAAGGCCGACTGCTGTTTCGCAGCGATGCCGAGCGCGGCCGCGCCGAAGCCGCGGGCATCTCCGATCTCAACAGGATCTATCGCCGAACCGACATGGTGCGCGATCACGTGGTTTTTGCCGCCACCGGAGTGACCAGCGGCTCATTGCTTGAAGGCATTCGCCGCGGCCCTGGGTATTTCGAGGCAGACACGATTCTGCTGCGCTCCAGGACTGGCTCAATGCGCCGCATGACCTATCGCCATCCGACGGACTGAAGCGGAGACCGGGGTTTGAATCGGTTTTCTGGCGACGACCGGCCGTTCCTCGGCGTCACAGAGTCGGTCATGGGGCACCGCTGGATCGGAATCGGCATCTCCCAGGACGCCCTTGCTCTGGCGATGGCGCAGCAGACCGGTCTGCAGGACCCGATTTGCCGCATTTTGGTGCGCCAAGGGGTCAGCCTCGAGGAGGCGCAGTCGTATCTCGATCCGAGTTTGCGCAACCTGATGCCCGATCCGTCTGCGCTTTTGGATATGGACAGGGCGGTTGAGCGTTTCGTTTTGGCGGTGGACCGACAAGAGAGTATCGCGGTCTTTGCCGACTACGATGTCGATGGAGCCAGTTCAGCCGCTCTGTTGATCTGGTGGCTGCGCGCGGTCGGACAAAAGGCGGACCTGTATATTCCTGACCGCCTAAAGGAAGGTTTCGGGCCAAACAGCGCGGCCATGGCGCAATTGGCCGCTCAGCACAGCCTAATCGTTTGCGTGGATTGCGGAACATCGGCGCACGATGCCATTGCGGCTGCAGACGGTGCCGACGTAATCGTAATCGACCATCACGCAGGCGAGGAAACGCTTCCGCCGGCGCACTCCGTGGTCAATCCAAACCGGCAGGACGAAGTCAGCGAACTGGTTTATCTGTGCGCCGCCGGCGTCGTGTTCATGTTCCTGGCTGCGGTCAACCGCGCATTGCGGCCGCGCCGGGTCACCCTGCCGGACCTGTTCGAAATGCTGGATCTGGTCGCATTGGCAACCGTTGCCGACGTTTCGCCGCTGGTCGGTCTCAACCGGGCGCTTGTTCGGCGCGGACTCGAGGTGATGAAACACCGCCGCCGGCCGGGGCTGAGAGCGCTTGCGGATGTGGGCCGCATGGATTCTGCCCCGAATTCCTACCATCTCGGCTATGTGCTCGGGCCCCGTATCAATGCCGGCGGCCGAATCGGCGACCAATATCTGGGCGCGCGTCTGTTGGCAGCGGACGATTTGTCCGATGCCGAGACGATCGCCTACGAGCTGGACAGTCTCAATGACAAACGAAAGGCCATGGTGGATACCGTCATCGAAGGCGCGCTCTCCTCGGCCCAAAACAGCGGAGTCGATGCGCCGCTGGTGTGGGCGGCAAGCCGTGACTGGCACCCCGGCGTCGTCGGGCTCGCAGCGTCACGGCTCTGCGAAGAAACCAACCGGCCGGCGATCGTCATTGGAATCGGAGATCGGACAGGCAAAGGATCGGCCCGGTCGATTCCTGGTGTGGATATCGGCGCGGCCATACTCCGCTGCAAGCGTGAAGGACTTTTGGTCAGCGGCGGCGGGCACAAGATGGCCGCCGGGCTTGAAGTGCGGATCGACAAAATCGACGCCGCGATGGAGCGGCTGACGACAATCCTCGCGCATTTGCCGGCGGAAATAAACAAATCTCCCGGTCTGCGCATTGACGGTGCAATCCAGCCTGGCGGAATCTCAATTGAGATGATTGAATCTTTGGAGAAAGCCGGTCCGTTCGGGGCCGGCTGCCCGTCGCCCTGCTTTGCGCTCCCGAACCAACGCGTCAGCTTCAGCAGGCGGGTCGGGACCACGCATCTTCAGCTGGACCTCATGGGAGAGGCGGGCGACCGCATAAAGGCAATTGCCTTTCGCGCCTTCGAGTCCCAACTTGGCGGATTTCTGGAAAGGAGCAGATCACAGCTGGTGCACATTGCCGGACGGCTGCAGGTCGACCATTTTCGCGGCAATGTGACGGCAAAGGTCACAGTGCAGGACGCCGCGCCAGCCTGACAACAGTTGGAAATCCTCTTGCAAACGAGATTCGGCGACTCTATGTAGTCGCCGAACTTGGATGCGGTCCCTTCGTCTATCGGTTAGGACGCTAGGTTTTCAACCTAGAAAGAGGGGTTCGATTCCCCTAGGGACTACCATTCCCGCGCATTTCGCCTCCAACTGCCGCGCCTTTCCGTGCCCGCCGCGCCCGAACGCGGCGAACATTGCGGACGGCGCGGTAGACTTGACAGGTCAGCCCATATTGGCCCGAAAATCTCAAAGGGGCTGCGCAACACGGTCGTTTACGATATAAATCGTTGAATTTACGAGCCAATGTCGCAAGCGGAGAGATTTCAAAAAAAACAGCCGCAGCCTGGGCCGGCTCGAAGCTGCCATGGCAGACCCGGGAGCCCGCCAGCCCAGCAACGGATTCGGGAAACCAGGCGGACCGGCGAGCGACCGCGCCGCTCTTCCCAGACAGGAGTCTCAGCGGCCGTGAGGCGATGCGGAGGAGCCCGGCGACCGGATGCGCGGTCATCCGATAATCCTGGCGTGCCATGCCGACCGGACCGCCATGCTGCGGACTGTCATCGCCGGCGAACTGCGAGGCCAGCATCGATGGCCGCGCCCGGCAAACTCCCACATCCCGCCACAACGCTTTGAGCCGCCGCCCGCAGACGCCGCCAAATCTGTCGGAACACAGGCAATGACCGCACAATGAGAATGACGGCGTGAGGGAACGGGTGCTTGAAACCGTATGCATACATTGCATACAAGGAATACAGACCTCGGCGGGTGTCGTCGGCCGGGTCGGTCGCGTTCGTTGTTTCGCCGCGTTCAGATCCTCCACCAGCCAGCTGGCCAGCACGTGTCTGAATTCAGAACAAGTTTAGGAGAGCCATGACCTACAAGAACTCGATTTTGCTTGGAACGATTGGCGCCTATCGAGATCGATTCCACCAGTATCAGGCCAGCCGTTCTTTTGAACAGCGGCTGGAAATGGCGAAGACGATACCGCGCACCCATGGTGTGGAACCCGTGTATCCTCAGGATTTGGGCGCCAACGGGTCAGGCGTGGCCGCAATGAAGGCGAGCGGCCTCAAAGTCTCTGCGGTGAATGTGAATGTGAAATCCGAGGACAAGTTTCGGAATGGGTCGGTCACCAATCCGGATGCCGGCATTCGGTCGGAGGCGGTCCAGTACCTGAAGATCGCGATGGAAATAGCGGCCGATCTCCACGCTGAAATGATCACCGTGTGTCCGCTGATTGATGGCTGGGACTACGCATTCCAGGTTGATCACATTCAACAGTGGAGGTGGGCCATCGATGCGTTCAGCCAGGCCGCGGCCCACCGCGAAGACATCAAGGTCTGCATCGAATACAAGGCATATGAATCCCGCAATCACATTATCCTGTCGTCGATGGGCAAGACGCTGCACTTCTGCGACCGCGTCGGAGCGAACAACATTGGCGTCACCATGGATGTCGGCCACGCGCTCATTGCCGGCGAGTGCCCGGCGGCGGAGATTGCGGTGGCGCACGAGGCCGGGCGCCTCTTCTACGTGCACTTCAACGACAACGACCGCGGGGCGGACTGGGACATGCTGCCGGCTTCGGTTCATCTCTGGCAGACGCTTGAAACCCTCTTTTATTTGCGCCGCATGGGCTACGATGGCTGGGTGGCATACGATGTCTTCACACGATCCGGCGACAACGCCGAAGCGGTGTCGGCGACTTTTGAAATCATGGAGAATCTGGACAAACTGCTGGACAAGATCGGGTCGGACACGCTGAATGAGACCATCTTGGGCCGCGTGCCGGCAAAGAGCTATCGCGAACTCATAAAGGCCTTGCTGTGAACCTGGGATTGGGGTCGTACGCCTTCCGGTGGTCAATCGGGCATAAGGGGATCGCACCAGACCGCCCGATGACGGCGTTTGATCTTCTGGATGTCGCATCGCGGCACGGGCTTCGCGTGGTCCAGTACGCCGACAACCTGCCCCTTCATCGGCTTCCAGATTCCGATCTGGACATGCTCGCCGGACGGGCGCGCGATGCCGGAATTGCTCTGGAAGTGGGAACTCAGCCATTTGATGTGGCTCGTATGGCTCACTACATTGAGATTGGCCGGCGCCTTGACGCAAAGATTATCAGAGTCGCCCTGGATGGCCCGGATGCCGCTCGTCCGGTTTCCGAACTTGGCAAGGATTTCGCGCTGCTCCTGCCTGCCGCCGGCGAGGCCGGTCTGCGCATCGCCATCGAGAACCATTTCAACTTTCCGTCCAGGCGGCTGGTGGACCTCTTGGCGGCCATTGATGACGACCGGGTCGCAATCTGCCTGGACGTCGGGAACTCGATCTGCGCCGGTGAATGGCCACAGGAAACTGTCAGCATCCTGGCGCCTCACACAATCAATCTGCATCTGAAGGATTATGTCATTGTGCCAGACCCCCATGGCGTTGGATTCGCGATACACGGCTGCCCTCTGGGACAAGGGAGGACCGACTGTCGCGCTGTCATGGACGCCGCGCCGTATCCGGCGGACATGAGTGTCATTCTGGAGCAGTGGCTGCCGAAAGGTGCGGATATGGATGCGGCGCGCCGTCGCGAGCACACATGGCTGGAGCAGAGCATCGCTTATGCCCGCGGTGAACTCGACCTGTGATTCCCGCGGACGCTCGAACCGGGCAAGGCACTGGGTTAAGTCGACGGAACCTGACGAAGGGGGCGTGAAATCTGCCGCTGCGGGATCGAAATCACTGGGGAGCAGAAAACCTTCCCTGCCCGCAGTCCAGTCACGCATCAGCGCAGCCCAGACCTCTTCAGCCGCCTGCCGGCTGGATCCCGGTTTGCAGTCAAGCGGACGCCTGACCCAAGCGTCAGCCGCTGCGCGCCTAGGAGCTGACATGTCTTGGAGCGTTCAGCATGATGGGCACCGGTCGATTCCAGCTGCGGCCGTCGGCGGCCGAAAGCGACGCGGCCGTGTGCGCCTGCGTCCCAACTCAGCCACAGCTCGCTTCGCGCAAGCCCAAAGGCCAGCAAACACAGCCGGTCCTCGACGCAATGCCGGGTTCGAGCCGTCGAAAATCCTTGCGTTGACGAGTTGTTGAGTTGACTGTATTCAATGAATACATTGGATTTTCGGCAAGCCGTTTGTGGTCACCTTCAATGTCGACACCACTCGAAAAGGATGTGTACTACCGGCTGCGCGACATGATCTTGTCAGGCGAATTGGTTTGCGGCGAGAAGCTCGTACAGGAGGACTTGTCGGCAAGGCTTGGTGTGAGTCGCACGCCCCTGCGTTCCGCGATCGCAAAACTGGACGGTGAGAACTTTATCCGCATGTCAGCGCGGGGAGAGACCACGGTTTCTGAGTTTGGTCCGCGGCAGATCGCCGAGATTTTCGAGATGAGGGCTGTTCTGGAAGGGCTGATCTGCCGATTGCTGGCGCCGAAGATCGAGCGCAAGCACACGATTTACCTCAGGTCTCTCATGGGTTCCGTCGCCGAAGCAGTGCAGACAAGGGATGATTTAACATATCGCGAAGCCGATATCGAGTTTCACACATATTTGACGAGCCTGATCCCAGGGGGAAATCTCGGCAGGTTGCTCGAACCGGTTCACACGATCATGCGCATGTCCCTTTCGCAGGGATTCTTGCGATCGCCTGCGGAAACGCACCCGGAACACGTTGCAATTGTCGATGCGCTGGAAGCGCGCGACTCCGATCTTGCGGAGCGGACAATGATCAATCATATCCGCAGGACAATCGCGCTGCTGCACAGGCGGATCAAGGAAGAAAACCGGACTTGACCAAGATCCGTTCCGTCTTGCTGCGGCCATTCGGAGCGGCAAAAACAGGGAGGAAGTAAAAATGAAGAAGTATCAGTTAGGACATTCGCCAAAATGACTTGACTATTTTGCGCTGTCGTGCCATGCGTATACCATGGATGGTGTGGCGGACACGATTCGATCCAAGAACACAGCGCTGGAAGCGGTTCTGGACGAGCGCTCGCGGCGCCTGTGGGCGGCGGCTGAAGCCCGCGCGCTCGGCCGCGGCGGCATTTCCCGGGTCGTCGAGGCGACGGGGATGTCCCGCAACACGGTCCGCGCCGGCCTGAGCGAGCTGGACCATGGCGCGGCGGCGGCGGCCGCAAACGCCTGTCCGACCATGACCCGGGCCTGGTGACGGCGCTGGAGTTCCATCTCGAGCCGGCGACGCGCGGAGATCCGGAACGCCCGCTCCGCTGGACGTCGCTGAGCGCGCGCCGCCTTGCGGACGCTCTCAGCGCCGAAGGCCATCCGGTCAGCGAGCGCACGGTCAACCGGCTGCTGCACTCCCTCGGCCACAGCCTGCAGTCCAGCCGCAAGACGGTTGAGGGCCGCCAGCATCCGGACCGCGACGCGCAGTTCCGGCGCATTGACCGCAGGGTGCGGGCCTTCCAGAAGCTGGGCCAGCCGGTCATCTCGGTCGACACGAAGAAAAAGGAGCTTGTCGGCCCCTTCCGCAACGGCGGCAGGGAATGGCGGCCGAAGGGAACACCAGTGCAGGTCCGCGTCCACGGTTTTCCCGACCCGGAGCTCGGCAAGGCGATACCCTGTGGCGTCTATGACATGACGGCCGACAAGGGCTGGGTCAGCGTCGGAACCGACCATGACACCGCGTCATTCGCGGTGGAGAGCGTGCGGCGGTGGTGGCAGAGCATGGGCCGCCCCCTGTGCCGGGACGCCCGCAGGCTCCTGATCACGGCCGGCGGCGGAGGCTCCAACAGCTGCCGGAACCGGCTGTGGAAACTCGAACTGCAGCGCCTCGCCGACGAGCTCGGCCTGAAGATCTCAGTCTGCCACTTCCCGCCGGGCACGAGCAAGTGGAACAGGATCGAGCACCGCATGTTCTGCCACATCACCCGGAACCGGCGCGGACGGCCCCTGGTCAGCTGCCGGGTCATCGTCGAGCTCATCGCCGCCGCCACGACCCGCGCCGGTCGGAAGATCCGGTCGCGGATCGACGACAACGAGTATCCGCTCGGCGTCAAGGTTTCCGACGAGCGGATGAAGACCCTGAAAATCCGCCGCGACGGCTTCCACGGCGACTGGAACCACACCCTGATCAACAGGTCATCCTGATCATGTTATTTTGGCGAGAGGCCTTAACTGCGTCGGCCGTAGCCGTGATGGCGGGCCTTGCATTCGCTGGCGCGGCGAAATCTCAATCGATCGAGTTCTGGACTCAGCATTACGCCGACAAGCTGAACTGGAACGCGAAAATCGCGGAGCTGATTGAGGGTTTCGAAGCCGAGAGCGGCATCAAGGTCAATCACGAAGTCGTTCCGTGGAACGCGGCGTTTCAGACCTAGCTGACGGTGGCCAGAGGCGGAGCGCATCCGGATTGCGCCGCCATGTACTGGATGCACTCGTTTTCGGCCATCGGCGGCGATCAGTACGGCCCAATGCCGATCAACGAGTATCTGGACGAGTTTCCGACACTGAGAGACGATTTCTACTCAGGCGCGCTGCGCGATGTGTTCTGGCAGGGGGACTTCAATGGAATTCCTTGGCGCGGCGACATTCGCGCCTTGCTCTACCGGACGGATATTGCGGCTGAAGTCGGAATAACCGGACCTCCGGACACTTGGGACGAGATCGTCGAAATGCGAAGAAAATGACGGTACGCGATGAAAACGGCAACATAGAGCGCTGGGGATTTGCCTACGGTTCCGCCGGCAACGTCGTTTCCTGGCTGCTTCCGTACTATTGGCAGGCCGGCGGCGAGATGATGACCGAGGACGGTAAAACGGCGACCATCGACAATGAGGCGATGCGGACCGCGCTGACGTTTATGCGCGATCTGATGTGGAAGCACAAAGTCGTCAACGAAGACAGCATGGAACAGGGCTTTGATGTCCTTCCGCTATTCGTGAACGGCAAGATCGGCATCATTGGCAGCGGCCACCAGTCATGGGGCACTCGCCTTGACCGTGAATATCCCGAAATCGAGGGAACCTGGGCCTTAGCAAGAAGCGCAATGGGGCCGGACAATCGCGCCAGCTTCAGTGGCGCGGGTTACATCGGCATCCTGCGCGGTTCGGAAAAAGTTGCGGAGTGCGTGGAGTGGATGAAATATCTGAGCCGTGACGAGAACATGCTGAAACTGTCGCAGGCATCTGGCGCCGTCGGAACGAAGCCCTCAGTTATGGGTTCTGATTTCTGGTCAGATCGGCCGTGGAAAGTGGTCGTGGGGCAGGCGCTCGCGGATGCGCACACGTCGCAGCATCCCGCTCCGGCCTGGAGCAGCATTGCCACCCCGAAGCCCGGCGCGGTTCTGTACGACTTGATGTACGACACCATCATTCTGCAGAAGGACATGGATGCCGCCATCGCCAAGGCGCAGGAACGCATGCAGGCCGAACTGGCCCGGTAAGCGCAGCATTCCTGCTGGACCAAACTGCGACGGGGGAGCTATACAGGCTCCCCCGTCTCTCATTGCCGCGCGCAGCCGGCCAAACCAAGACCGGTCCGCAACCGCATGAATGAAAAAAACATTTTTTGCTACATCATGGTGGCGCCAGCGCTTCTGATCACGATGCTGCTCGGCGTTTATCCCATGATTGCATCAATGTACATCAGCTTTCGCAGCTATGACCTTCTGAACGTGCAGGAGCGGGGGTCCCACTGGGTCGGTCTGCGCAATTACTTTACGGTTTTTGCCGACGAGAGGTTTGTTTAGACGGTCATGCAGACCATCCTGTTCACAATCCTGGCCGTTGCGATTTCCGTCCTGATGGGGCTGTTTCTGGCGCAGGTCATTAACGCCAAAGCCTCTCGCCAAAATAACATGATCAGGATGACCTGTTGATCAGGGTGTAGTTCCAGTCGCCGTGGAAGCCGTCGCGGCGGATTTTCAGGGTCTTCATCCGTTCGTCGGAAACCTTGACGCCGAGCGGATACTCGTTGTCGTCGATCCGCGACCGGATCTTCAGACCGGCGCGGGTCGTGGTGGCGGCGATGAGCTCGACGATGACCCGGCAGCTGACCAGGGGCCGTCCGCGCCAGTTCCGGGTGATGTGGCAGAACATGCGGTGCTCGATCTTGTTCCACTTGCTCGTGCCCGGCGGGAAGTGGCAGACCGAGATCTTCAGGCCGAGCTCGTCGGCGAGGCGCTGCAGTTCGAGTTTCCACATCCGGTTCCGGCTGCTGTTGGAGCCGCCGCCGTCGGCCGTGATCAGGAGCCTGCGGGCGTCCCGGCACAGGGGGCGGCCCATGCTCTGCCACCACCGCCGCACGCTCTCCACCGCGAATGACGCGGTGTCATGGTCGGTTCCGACGCTGACCCAGCCCTTGTCGGCCGTCATGTCATAGACGCCATAGGGTATCGCCTTGCCGAGCTCCGGGTCGGGAAAGTCGTGGACGCGGACCTGCACTGGTGTTCCCTTCGGCCGCCATTCCCTGCCGCCGTTGCGGAAGGGGCCGACAAGCTCCTTTTTCTTCGTGTCGACCGAGATGACCGGCTGGCCCAGCTTCTGGAAGGCCCGCACCCTGCGGTCAATGCGCCGGAACTGCGCGTCGCGGTCCGGATGCCGGCGGCCCTCAACCGTCTTGCGGTTGGACTGCAGGCTGTAGCCGAGGGAGTGCAGCAGCCGGTTGACCGTGCGCTCGCTGACCGGATGGCCTTCTGCGCTGAGAGCGTCCGCGAGGCGGCGCGCGCTCAGCGACGTCCAGCGGAGCGGGCGTTCCGGATCTCCGCGCGTCGCCGGCTCGAGATGGAGCTCCAGCGCCGTCACCAGGCCCGGGTCATGGTCGGACAGGCGTTTGCGGCCGCCGCCGGGACGGCGGGTCCGCCCGGCCGGCGCGGATTCCGCCGCCGCCGCACCATGGTCCAGCTCGCTCAGGCCGGCGCGGACCGTGTTGCGGGACATCCCCGTCGCCTCGACGACCCGGGCAATGCCGCCGCGGCCGAGCGCGCGGGCTTCAGCCGCCGCCCACAGGCGCCGCGAGCGCTCGTCCAGAACCGCTTCCAGCGCTGTGTGCTTGGATCGAATCGTGTCCGCCACACCATCCATGGTATACGCATGGCACGACAGCGCCAAATAGTCAAGTTATTTTGGCGAGTGTCCCAAGTTCAGGGGCCGCGCAGTCGTGCGAACGCTGATCCTGGTCCCTTGGTTCGTGCCGCCGGCTGTCGCCTCCGTCATCTGGATCTGGCTGCTGAACACCGACCTGAGCCCGATAAACGCGCTGTTGCGCGATGTCGGCTGGATCGATTCAAATATTCGTTTCCTTACGGATTCCCGGACTTGGGGTCCGATCAGCATGCCCATGATGGCGATTGTGGCGGTGCGTGTTTGGAACGGTCTGCCATTCATCATCATTTTCATTCTGGCCGGTCTGCAGTCCGTTCCCAAGGATTACTACGAGGCCGCCGACATCGACGGCGCCAACATCGTCCAGAAGTTCTTCCACGTGACATTGCCGTCGCTCAAGCCGGTCCTGCTCATCCTGCTTGCTCTGCTGTTCATGGGCGGGATAGGTCACTTCGAGATGAACTTTATCATGACCGGGGGCGGGCCCAGGAATTTGACCAACGTCATGGCGGTTTATGCTTACAACCAAGGGTTCCTGTTCTTTAAATTCGATCAGGCCGCGGCGGCGAGCGGTGTCATCCTGATGATGACAAGTTTGATCTGCGTCTTCTACCTGTGGGCGCAGTCGAAAGACAATTTGCGGTGAAAACGGCGGTCAATTACCCGGTCGCCAAGTCCCGGACGGGCACGAGCGATGCAATCACGAAGGCCGTGATCTACATCGCGCTCGGGCTGATGCTGGTTTACCTGCTGCTGCCGGTTTACTGGATGATCAAGAGCTCATTTCAATCGAATTTTGAAATCCAGCGGATCCCACCGCTATGGCTGCCCTCTGACATTACGTTGAAACCCTACGAGAATGCCGGCCTCCTGATCCCGATGTGGCGCTATATCTTCAACTCGCTGTTCGTCTCGACGGTCACGGCGTTTGTCGCCAGCGGAATTTCCTGCACCGCCGCCTGTACTTGCCAGATTCAGATTTCCAGGCGCCACGCTGATCCTGGCGCTGATCCTGATCACCCAGCTCGTCCCGCCCATCACGCGGGTCTTTCCGGTGTATTTCCTGATCCAGAGCATGGGGATGCTGAACACTTATTTCGGGCTGATTTTCGCCTATGTCGAGTTTTCGGTTCCCTTCGCGGTGCTCCTGCTGCGAGGCTACTTCCAGACAAGCTGTCCACCCGAGCTGGAAGAGGCTGCCCTGATGGACGGATGCACCTATCTCAGCGCGTTTTTGAGGGTCATTCTTCCGATCTCCCTGCCGGGGATAGCGGCGGTGACCATCTTCACGTTCCTCAACGCATGGAACGATTTTCTTTGGGCGGTTCTGCTGCTGAGTTCCGGTGAAATGAAAACGATACAGGTGGGCATCGGCGAATTTTCGACCGAGGGCGGTTCCACAGAGTATCAGAATGCCTTCATGGCGGCCTGCGAGGTCTCGACGCTGCCGGCCCTCATACTCTTTTTCTTTGTTCAACGCTGGCTCGTCAGCGGTTTGACGGCCGGGGCCGTGAAGGCCTGACTGAGACACGAGGTGAAATGATGACAAAAATCTCTATTGAAGATCAAAAGTTCCTGGTCGACGGCGTGCCGCTTCACCGGGGCCGTACCTATAAGGGCATGCCGGTCGAAGGACTGCTGTTCAACTGCAGGATGGTGCAGGCCATCTTTGACGACGAAAACCCTGACACTGTGGGGAATTGGGCGTATCCTGACACCGGCGAATGGGATCCGGAGCGCAATGTCAGCGAATTCATCGCAGCATTGCCGGACTACCTCGCCCGCGGCTGCACGGCGGTGACCGTGAATCTCCAAGGCGGCATGCCGATTACGAAAACCGAGCGGGTCCAGCCATGGGTCAATTCCGCAATCGACCCCGAAGGCGAGCTGAAACCGGCCTATATGGACAGGCTTCTGCGCCTTCTCAAAGCGGCCGACAAACTGGGAATGATCGTCATCGTTGGATACTACTATTTTGGCCAGGACAAGTTCCTGGTCAGCGAGGAGGCGGTCCGGCGCGGAACGAGGAACGCGAGCCGATGGCTGCTCGATACCGGCTTGGAGAACATCCTGGTGGAGATCAACAACGAGAGCGATGTTCCCATCTACTGGCATGACATTTTAAAACCGCCCCGGGTCCACGAGCTGATCGGCCTGGCCCGCGGGGAGGAAAAGGACGGACGCCGTCTGATCGTATCCACGTCTTTCACCGGCGGCTCTTTCCACGGCAGCATTGCCAAGGGAATCCCCACTGAAGCGGCGCTGGAGATTTCCGACTACGCGCTCGTCCACACCAACCGGCACGACACACACAGGGGACACGGAAAGTCGTCCAGGGTGTGCGCCAGATGGCAGCGTACAAGGCTCGTCCGATGCCGGTCGTCATCAACGAAGATTCGATTTCTGTTGAAAACCTGTTTGCCGCGGTCGAGGAATACGCCCCTTGGGGATACTATGACCAAGGCGACAACAACTACCGGGACGGCTACCAGTCGCCGCCGGTCAACTGGCGTATCAACACACCGGAAAAGAAGCGCTTTTTTGACGGTGTCGCCGAGATCACGGGAAGCGGAACGTAGCTGCCGGCAGACAAGCCGCGAAGCAGGGAAACCGTCAGAAATATGTCGTCGGTCAAGATTCGGAACCTAAGAAAATCATTCGGATCCATTGAAGTGGTTCACGGTGTTTCGCTGGACATTTCCGACGGCGAGTTCCTGATTCTTGTTGGCCCGTCGGGGTGTGGAAAATCCACTTTGCTGCGCATGATTGCCGGGTTGGAAAACATCACATCGGGTGATGTGATCGTGGATGACGTGATCATCAACAAACTGCCGCCCCGCGAACGCAACATCGCCATGGTTTTCCAGTCGTATGCGCTTAATCCGCACATGACGGTTCGAAATAATATGGCGTTTTCCCTGAAGCTCGCCGGAAGGGACAAGAACGAAATTGCTGAAAAGGTCGCGATCGCCGCAGAGGTACTTGACCTGCAGACTCTTCTCGATCGCAAACCTGCCCGGCTGTCAGGAGGGCAGAGACAGCGCGTTGCGATGGGCCGTGCGATCGTGCGAAATCCAAAGCTGTTTCTGTTCGACGAGCCACTCTCAAACCTGGACGCCAAGCTGCGCGTCCAGATGCGGGCCGAAATCAAAGAAATGCACCAGCGCCTCCAGACGACGATCATCTACGTGACGCACGACCAGGTTGAAGCCATGACCATGGCGGACCGGATCGTCGTAATGAGCGAGGGCAGCATCGAGCAGGTCGGCTTGCCGATGGAACTTTACTATCGGCCTCAGACTCTGTTCGTGGCTTCGTTCATTGGATCTCCAGCCATGAACGTCGTCGAGGGAACACTGTCTCCGTCTGAACAGTTCCGGTCAAGCCGCGGACCCGAAATCACCTTTGGCGACACGGCGCCGAATGTTGTCAGCGAAGAAAGTATCGTGCTCGGCATCAGGCCTGAAAACATCAACTCCGATGGTCAGGGAATACTCATCGGCGACTGCCGGATTCGCGTCGTCGAACCCATGGGATCCGAAACCCTGCTTTCGACCTCTGTGAGCGACGAAACTATTGTCTTCCTGGACCGGAACCGGCAGGCATTTTCGGTCGGCGACAATCGGCAGCTGTTCGCCGACCCGGCCGACTTCCATTTTTTCGAAAGGTCAAGCGGCGCGCGCCTTTCGCGATCGCAAATGTGACCGATCGATTGAAGCCGAAGCCGTCATAAACCGGTTATCGGCACAATCGCCGGAGACCCCGGATTTTCGGGATTGACGCCATTGTGGGAAACAAAACCAACGGCCAGATGTCGGAAATTGCGGCGCTTTGTCTGATTTCGACGGATCCCGCCCATGATCGAGGCCGGTTCAAAGCCGGCGTTTCGGCAGACCGCTCGAATCGGCTGCCCAGCCGCATGACATCGGCGCCGTCCGCGGCAGTCTCAACGCCTTTGTCCTGCACAGCTCTTGGCCAGAGGACCGTTATCGATTGCGCCGCCGCGGGAGGATGGCCGAGGGCAGCGAGCCGCCGACTTGCATTGCCCGCAGGCACCGCAGATGAGCCGCCAGGGGGCACGGTTCACACCGTGTGGCGATGTCACAGAGCTTCACCCCGTCATCTTTCCAGGATTACGGAGCAGCGGGTGTTGGCGTAAATGTGTGTGCGCCTTCCGCGCAATCTGTGCCGGCAAGTGTCAACGGAGATAACCTGCATGATCGAGCGACCCGCATTCACGCTCGGAATCGAGGAAGAGTATCTGATCACGGACCAGGACACCGCCAATCTTGTGCGGACACCGGATGCGCGGTTCATCGCCGAGTGCCGCAGGCGCACCGATCAGAAAGCGACCAACGAGTATATGCAGTGCCAGATTGAAATCGGCACATCGCCCCATCTCACAGTTGCCGGCGCGGGCAATGAACTGGCGGAGCTGAGACACATTGTCGCGGATACGGCGGATAAGTTCGGTTATTCCATCATAGCGGCTTCGACGCATCCGTTTTCAAGATGGCGGGAACAGACCCACACCCGCAAGGAACGGTATGACACGCTGCGCCAGGATCTCGGGCAGAGCGCGCGGCGGCTGCTCATCTGCGGCATGCACACCCACATCGGAATCGAATATGACGATCTGCGCATCGACCTGCTGAACCAGGCATCCTATTTTCTGCCGCACCTGCTGGCGCTGTCCTGTTCCTCTCCATTTTGGGAAGGCGAAGACACCTCGCTCTCGTCGTACCGATTGACAGTGTTTGATTCGCTGCCGCGCACCGGACTCCCGGATATGCTTGCCTCCTATGCGGAATATGAGCGGCTGGTTGAACATCTGGTCGCCTCGAAATGTCTCGAAGACGCTTCAAAAATCTGGTGGGACATACGCCCGTCGTCAAAATATCCCACGCTTGAACAACGAGTGACGGATGTCTGCAGCCTGCACGAAGACGCGGTCACAATCACAGCTGTGTACCAGTCCCTCATGGCGTTTCTGTTCCGCCTGCGGTCGCTCAACCAGCACTGGCGCACATATCCTTCCACCCTGATCAAAGAGAACCGGTGGCGGGCGCAGCGTTACGGCATGCGGCAGCCATTGATCGACCTCGGCAAAACGACTCTGGTGCCGTTTGCCGATCTTACTGAAGAGATCATTGCGCTGACAGAAGAGGATGCCGCTGAGCTGCGCTGCGAGCGCGAAATCGCGAGGGTCCGGGACATTGTCGCCCGCGGCAATTCAGCCGACCGCCAGCGAGCGGTGTTTGCCGATGCGAGGAAGCGCGGAGAGTCAGACAGTGACGCGCTTCGCGCCGTCGCGAAAAACCTGGCAGCCGAATTCCTGAAAGGAATTTAGGCGCCGATGTGAAGCTGCGTGCGGCCGTCAGCTCCCGTCCCGGCGTTTTTTGAATTGGCGCTCGAGCCTTTCGGCGAAGCCAAGACGCTGCTCACGGTTCATGGATTTAATTTTCGCCGCAACCATTTTGTGCCCCTGCCGCAGCCGGTTGGAGGCCATTTCCTGCTGCTGGACAAACTGCGCGTCCAGGGCAGCGGGATCAAACGGGTCTTCTGTCAGCACCGCAATGAGCTGCTGCAGATGCTCTTGCCCAATGCGGCGCATGTTTCCGAAGTCATGCTCCCCGGAAGCGATCTCCTGTCCGAGCGAATGCCGGTCGAGATCGTCAAATGCGCGGGCGACTGATCCGAGGCCGGCGGGACCGAAAAACCGGTCCGCATGCCAGTAACGATGGTGTGGCCAGTTGATCAAAAGCCCGACTCCGGCGCCGATGACCAACAGATTGAGCGCCAGCGAGCCAATCAGCAGGGCGGCCCACCGCCTGCGCCGCCCTGGCCTGTTGTGCTCTTGATCACTCATCTCGAATCACTCCAGCAACAAAGCGTCAAGTCCGGAAAAGATATCCGCACCGACAACCCCGGTGACTGTGCCGAACCCGGCAGTGATGGCCTCAACAGCGCCGGCGGAACCCATGCCAATTGCAAGCCCGGCGCCCGCCGAAGCTGTGAACAACCCGGCAAGCCGCCATCGCCAGGCGCTCGACCGCAGCCCGCTGCCTATTGGTGTCAGCTGGATGGTCCGCGCCTTCGGCTGGTGATGTTTCGCATCCTGAAGGATCGCGTGTTCCAGCCATTGCGGCAGCGCGGGTTCGGTTCGGGCGGAATCAAAATAGGGCTGCAAATCTTCAAGATCCCTGCCCTGCTGCTGTCGTTTCACTAGTTTTGCCATCCCAATGCCTCCTTTTGCGGGAGCAGATCTGATTTCAACCCGCGGATGCCGCGGGAAAGCAGACTTTCGACGGCTTCCACGGAGGTGCCGAGAACGTCGGCAATCTGCGGGTTGGAAGCGCCCTCCAAATGACGCAGAATGACGGCCAGGCGCTGCCGTTCGGGAAGGCGCGCCAGCGCATCCTGCAGGGATCTGGCACGGTTGCGGCGCATCAGCTGATCCAGCGCGCCGGGTGTTTCGTCCCGCGGCTCCTCAATGTCATCGAATGCGACGCCGCGCCTGCGCCGCAGAATGTCAGTGCAGAGGTTCAATGCGACTTTCCACACCCAAGTCGAGACAGTGGCTCTGCCAGGCTGCCAATCAGGTGCGATGATCCACAGTCGGAGCATCGTTTCCTGCGTCACCTCTTCTGCTTCCGCCGCGTTCCCGAGCATGTGCGTTGCCAATCGCAGAATCCTTGGCGCGTGCCGTGCCGTCAACTCGCGCGCAGCCGAAGGATCGCCATCTGAATAGCGGGCAACGAGAATTCCATCACGCACGCGCTGCTCATCGGCCCTCACTGCCATCTCGCCAAAAAAAACCTGCCGCCGAGCCGGTTTGCCGGCGCCTTTACGGCGCCGGCTGGAATTCACTTGTCCCGATGGCGGCGGCGCATTTTCTTGCCCTTATGCTCCTTGCGATCGAATTCCTCTTCCGAAATCATCCCGTCGTCATCGGAATCCATATGATCAAAGCCACGGCCAGAGTGCATTTGGCCCAACTCGTCAGCGCCGATCAGCCCGTCTCCGTTGGAATCAAGACGCCCGAACATCTTCTCGGTCATCCTTGACGCGGCTTTGCTGAGCCGCTCCATGATCGCGGCCTGCGCCTCTTCCGAAGACAGCGCTCCGTCACCATCGGAATCGTGCTTTTGCAGCCAGACCAGTTGTGCTGCCGCAAACTCTTCCTCGGTCAGCTGGCCGTCACCATCCACGTCGAGGTCAGAAAACATGATTCCGTAGCGGCCTTTCCTGTCATCGTCGTCGTCGCCATCGTCATTGTCGGCCGCTGCCGGCTGCAGCGAAAGCGCGGTCATTGTTCCCGCCACTGCAGCGACAACAAAAAAACTGTTGAATCGTTCTGTCATTGTTTGTCCTTACTTTGGGTTTCTTGCCTGCACGACTGTTTCGTGTCTGACGTTGAAACGCACAGCGCCGGAGATTCCGTCGAAAAAACTTCAGCGGTCAGCTGCAGGACGCCCGATGGATTGCAGCGATGCTGGCGCCGAGAGCCGTGTTGAACTCGCTGTCGCTCATTGACTTCACGAGGCCTTCCGCCAAAGCCCTGGAAAAACTGGCGATCATGCCGGGATTGGCGGCCAGCCGACGGCACGCCTCGGCGCGGTCGTAGCCGCCTGAAAGGCCCGTGACCCGCAGCACCCGCGGGTGCGCGACAACCTCCGCATAGTGGTTCGGAGTTTCCGGCAGAGTCAGCTTCATCGCGACATCGCGCCCATCCGGCAACGCATCAAGATGGCGGCGCAGCGCGGCCAGCAGCAGGTCTTCACAATCCGCCTTGTCGGTGGCGATGATTGCGACTTCCGGCTCAATGATTGGCACCAGATCATGATCCAGGATGCGGTCGGCAAGGACGAATTGCTGGGCGACGATCCGCTCAACGCCTTCGGCATTTGGTTCGTGAATCACCGATCTCATCTTGGTGCCAAAAATATTGCGCTCTGAGGCCCGCTCCAGCCTGCGGTCAATCTCGGGAATGGGTTTCATCAGGCTGATGCCGCCGGACTGGGCTTCGAGACCGACGTCAATCTTGAGGAATGGCAGGACTCCCCGCTGTTCCCATAGATAATCCGCCGACAACTGATCACCGATCTCCGATTCCATCGTTCTTTCAAACAAAATGGCGCCGATGATCCTTTCACCGTTAAACTCAGGCGACGAAACGATCCGTACCCGCATAGCATGCATGAGCGCCATCATTTCATCTTCGCCGGCATACTCATCCTCACCGACCCCGTAAAGTCCGAGTGCGCGCGGCGTTGAGCCGCCGCTTTGATCGAGGGCGGCGATAAACCCGCTTCCTTCTCTGAACCTATTTTGACGCGTTTCTCTGTCCATAGCTCGTTTCCCTGAGTTTGAGCAGTCGGCGGACTGGCGCCGGCCTGCTTTGTCTTTGCGCTTTCAATTGCCGCTATTGGCGCGAGTTGCAATCCCGGCCGCGTGAATTTCAGCGATCACCTCCCCAGCGGTCGAGGCGGCAGGGAAGTCTGGGCCGCGCGCTCCTGGCAATGCGCCCAAAGGATCGGGGCCATACGGCATCGGCTTTGAAGAACGGATCCGCAGTCAATTGAGCAGTGCGCATTGTCCGGTCCCGGCGCTCGCACATGAAGCGCGAGCGTTGTATCAGTCGCGGTGAAAGGATCGCGAACGGCGGACGCGGCGGCGACCCGCACGGGGAAAGGCGCCCAGGCGTGGTGGAAACTGTCGAACACACTGAAATTCGCAATGCCGCGACGGTCGTGCTGCTGCGGGACCGCGCCTCGGAACCAAAGATTCTGGTTGGTCAACGTGGCCGGCGCGCGGTGTTCATGCCGAACAAGTTCGTGTTTCCCGGCGGAGCCGTCGAAAGATCAGATGCACGGCTTCCGCTCGTCGGCCGTCCTTGTGACGCGTGTCTGCGGCGGCTTGCCCGGCGCAGTGACCCCAGTCTTGTCGATATGCTGTTGCTGTGCGCGGTTCGGGAGGTCTGGGAGGAGACCGGGATCAGGCTCGCCCGCCGCGGCCCGGCCGGAAGCACAGCCCTGCCTGACGACTGGCAGTCATTTTGCGACGGGGGATACCTTCCGAGCGCGGAGGAGCTGGTCTTTTTTTACCGCGCCATTACGCCGCCTGGCCGGACGCGGAGATTTGATGCCAGGTTCTTCCTGGCCAACCTGGACTTGGTTGCGCTCGCCAGTGACCCGGACGATTTCAGCAGGGCATCGGATGAGTTGAGCCATTTGCACTGGATTCCGCTGGCCAGCGCGCAGCGGCTTGACATGCCATCGATCACACGACTGGTATTGGCAACACTCGAAAAATTGTTGCGGCAGGACGGTCCGCCGGCATCGGTGCCGTTCCGGTTTTCTGAGAACGGCGTGCGCAAAATCGTTCAAATCTGACAGTTTGACCCGGTCTCCGGCAAAGGCGGCAGACGCGTGCCATCTCCATTCTGAATAGTGCGCCGGAAGCGTTCAGCCCGGCGAATGAATTTGACTCCAGCTTGGCAGGGAACCCGCCGGGTCCGGACTGGCGGCGTGGACACCGCGGGCAATGGCGCGCGCGAGGCAGGACGCGGCCGCGTGGCCAAGACTCAGCAGGCTGCGCTCGTCACATTGCAGAACAGCCGTTCCGGTAGCCGCGGCAAACACAACGTCGCCGTCAAACACGGTGTGTGACGGGAAAACAGCGCGCGCCAGGCCGGCATGCGATGCCACTGCAAGCCGTGTCGCCTGCGACTGTGTCAAAGCCGCATTCGTCGCCACAACAGCAATGGTCGTGTTGCTGTTTGCAGCCGCCTCAAACGACGCCGGCGCCGGTTCCCATTCCGGGCTGCTGACACTGCTTGGTCCAAGACCGCCGAATTCCGAGTCCAGCTCAAAAGGAGCTGCCCAGAAATGCGGCCCGCCCTGCTGAACAGCGGAGCCAAACGAATTGACAGCGACCAGCGCGCCGACGGTGTGCCCATCATCAGTGACCGCGGACGCCGAACCGAGGCCGCCTCGGAGATCCAGTGTCGTGGCGCCAAATCCGGCGCCGGCGCTGCCAATCGAGAAATCCAAATCGGCCGCGGCCAGCGCCCGCAGCCCCAGCTCCCGGTAAAGACTGTCCGCCCATTCTTTGTCGCCGCCGTTCAGCAGATCAAAAAGGATCGCGGCAGGCACTATCGGCACACGCACATCGTGGGCTGCGAAGCCGCGGCCCGACTGCGCCAGCCCTGTGGTGACGCCAGAGGCCGCATCCAGGCCGAATGCCGAGCCTCCCGACAAGACAATGGCGTCAACTTCCTGAACCATCCTGTCGGGCGCAAGCAGATCCGTCTCTCTGGTTCCTGGCGCTCCACCCATGACACTGACGGCAGCTGTGAACGGGCGGTCGCCGACAATTACGCTGGTTCCGGTCTTGACACCGTTTTCTGCCGCATTACCTACTCGGATACCTGCGACGTCGGTGATGAGATTGCGTGGACCTGGAAGCATAGCGCCCTCCTTTCGCCGATTGAGCAGTTTTTGGCGCAGCTGAGACACAGCTATCCCAGCTTGAATGCATTGTGCCAGATTGGCACAAATATTGAATAACCGCAGGACCAATCATGCTAGAAAAGACAAATCTAAGCACTTTGCTTAACGACCCTTCTCTGCTCGCCGTGAAAGCGTATGTCGCCGGCGAGTGGATCGACGCTGACGACGGCGGCGAGTTCGATGTGATCAATCCCGCGAGAGGCGACGTTGTCGCCCGCGTGCCCAATCTCGGCGTCGCCGAAACCCGGCGGGCGATCGCCGCTGCCGAATCCGTGCAGAAAGAGTGGGCAGCGAGGACCGCCAAAGAACGCTCAGCCCTCCTGCTTGAGTGGTACCGGCTGATGATGGAGAACGCCGACGATCTGGCGGCGATACTGACTGCCGAAATGGGCAAACCATTCGCCGAAGCCAAAGGCGAGATCTTTTACGGCGCGTCTTTCATTCAGTGGTTTGGCGAAGAAGCCAAGCGCATCTACGGCGAAACCATACCCGGCCACCAGACCGACAAACGGCTGATGGTGATCAAACAGCCGGTTGGAGTCGTCGCATCCATCACACCGTGGAATTTCCCAAATGCCATGATCGCGCGCAAGGTTGCGCCGGCGCTCGCGGTCGGATGCACATTTGTCGGCCGGCCGGCCAGCGAAACGCCTCTTTCGGCATTGGCAATGGCGGCGCTGGCGGAACGGGCAGGCATTCCGAAAGGCGTATTGTCAGTCGTCACATCGAAACGTTCGAGTGAGATCGGCCAGGAATTCTGCTCCAACCACGCAGTGCGCAAGATCACCTTCACCGGCTCCACAGAAGTCGGCCGGATTCTGCTTCGCCAAGCTGGCGATCAGGTGAAAAAAGTTTCGATGGAACTCGGCGGCAACGCCCCATTCATCGTCTTCGATGACGCCGATATCGACGCCGCGGTGGAAGGCGCGATGATTTCCAAATACCGCAACAACGGCCAGACCTGTGTCTGCGCCAACCGCATCTATGTTCAGGCGGGCGTTTACGATGAATTTGCCGAGAAACTGTCGCAGGCCACTGGGAATCTGAAATTGGGAGACGGATTCGCCGACGGCGTGAACACCGGACCATTGATCAACCAGGACGCCGTGGAAAAGGTCGAGTCGCACATCGCCGACGCGACATCCAGAGGCGGCACAGTTCTGGCTGGCGGAAGCCGGCACGAGCTCGGCGGCTATTGGTTCGAGCCAACGGTCATTTCCGGTGTGACCCAGGACATGTTGATTGCACATGACGAGACCTTCGGGCCGGTCGCCCCGCTGTTCAAATTTGAAAGCGAAAACGACGTTCTGGAGCTTGCCAACGACACGATTTTCGGTCTGGCGGCATACTTCTATGCCAAAGACGTCTCGCGGGTGTGGCGGGTCGCCGAAGCCCTCGAATACGGCATCGTTGCGGTGAACACCGGGCTGTTCTCGACTGAAACGGCGCCGTTCGGCGGAGTGAAACAATCCGGTCTTGGACGCGAAGGGTCGCATCACGGCGTCGAAGATTTCCTGGAAATGAAATACATCTGCCTGTCAGTCTGAACGCCGATGAACCGGCCCTGACCGGGCCGGCCGGCCATGAAGCGCACCCAAACCGGGTGCGCTTTTCCTTGTGCGCCCGCGGCAGACCCGGGCGCGGGCTTTCGCCGATGGGTCAGGCGAATTCGCTGCCGGCAGGACGCGCAAGCAGCTGACCGATGGCGGCGTCGGTCGCGACTCTTCCCGCCAGCACATTGTCGACAGCTTCACAAATCGGCATTTCCACCTTGTGACGCCCCGCCAGTTTGACCAGCGATTCTGCTGTGGCGGCGCCTTCGACGACACTTCGCCGTCCGGCGAGCAGGCTGGACACCGATTCTCCCCGTCCGAGCGCGACGCCAAATGTGAAGTTTCGTGAAAGTTCGCTTGTACAGGTCAGCACCAGATCGCCCAACCCGGCAAGGCCGGCCAAGGTCTCCTGTCTGGCGCCGATGGCAGCTCCCAGCCGCAGGATTTCCCTGAGTCCGCGGCTGATGACCGCGGCGCGGGCGTTGTTTCCAAACCCCCGGCCCATGGCAATCCCGCAGGCGATCGCAATTACGTTTTTGACGGCCCCGCCAATGGCCGCGCCGGTCACATCGCTGGACAGGTAAACGCGAAACGCGGGCCCTGCCAGCACCGCGGCGATCCTCTCGGCATCCTCTTGAGCCCCGGCCACCGTGACGGCGCAGGGCAGGCCGGCGGCGACTTCCGCGGCGAACGAAGGACCGGACAGAATTGTGATATGTCCGCTCTTGGCGTTCCGGGACACAACTTCCGGCATCAGCCTGCCGGTGCCCCGCTCCAGACCCTTGGCGGCAACGCACATCACGGCTTTGTCTGAACTGAATGCGGCCAGCCTCCCGCAGACTTCGCCAAGGTGCGCCGAAGGCACCGCCAGCACCAGGTGTGGGCAGCTGCCCACGCAAGCCAGATCGGAGACCGCAACAACGGATGCGCCGATTTCGAAACCCGGCAGATACTCCCGGTTTGTGCGGTGGACATTGATTTCCCGCGCCGTTTCGACCCGGTGCGCCCACAGAGTCACATCCGATCCCGCCCGCGCCGCTGCCATCGCCAGCGCGGTGCCCCATGCCCCGGCCCCGACAATGCCGAGCTGTGACGGCGCCGCCATTTTCAACCCTTCCTGTGCATCAGCGGCCGCGGCCCTGCGCGCGCAGGAACGCTGCCGCGGTGCCGAAATTCAGCCCGGGCAGGCCGGCAATTGCGCACAGCGAAGGGATCGCCGCACACACAAAAGGCGCGCCCATGCGGACGCGCCTTGCGGGGATTGTTTGTGGCCTCAGTTTGCGATCTGAGCGGCGCCGCCGGATTGTCCGACCTTTGCGGGAGCCGCAGCGGCAATCTTGATCTTACGCGGTTTCAAGGCTTCAGGAATCTCGCGCTTCAGGTCGATATTGAGCAATCCATCTTCGTAGCTCGCTCCCGCCACTTTGACATGGTCGGCAAGGGCGAACTGCTTTCTGAATGAGCGCTGGGCGATTCCCCGGTGAAGATATCTGCCGTTTTCGGCCGATTCCTGCTTCGATGCAGTCACATGAAGCTGGTTTTCGCGAACTTCGATATCGAGTTCCTGAGACGAGAATCCGGCCGCCGCGATCGAGATCCGATAAGAGTCTGCGGACGTTTTCTCAATGTTGAAAGGCGGATAGGAGGCCGGCACGACATCCTGTGAGAACGCTTTGTCCAGCAAGTCGTTGAACCGGTCGAATCCGACAGTTGTGCTGTAAAGCGGTGAAAGATCGAAGCTTCGCATGGTTACCCTCCATTGAGCGATAGGTTTGCGTCTGCCCTCCGGGTTGGACGGGCTTCTGACTGTCCTGGCCGGCAGTTTGCCGCGCCCCGACAGGCCTCATATGGGTGTGCGGCAGGACGGTTTCAAGATGCTCTGAAGCAAATGTACAACAGTTTCAAACTGCCGGGAATTCAACCATTTCCGAGGCGTCGAACCCTGAAAGCACCGGTGGTTTTGAACCGCCCGTCGCCCAGTCCAGCAATTCGATTGTGTGGACGACTGGAACCGCGGTGCCGGCTCCAATCTGAACCATGCAGCCAATGTTGCCGGCGGCGATGATGTCCGGGGAAACCGCTTCAAGGCTCCGCGCTTTCCGCTCCTTGAGGCGTTCGGCAATCTCGGGCTGCAGAATATTGTAGGTGCCGGCCGAGCCACAGCAGAGATGCGGGTCCGCCGGTTCGACCACGTCGAATCCAGCTTGTTCGAGTAGCTGCTTTGGCTGCGTCCGGACCTGCTGCCCGTGCTGCAGCGAGCATGCCGAGTGGTATCCGACTCTGATCCCCTTTGCGGGACAGTCCGGAATGCCGGTTTTTGCCAGGAACTCGGTGATATCCAGTGCAAGCTCTGAAATCCGCGCCGCCTGTCCGGCCAACGCATCGTGCCGGAACATGTGGCCATAATCCTTGAAAGTGGTGCCGCAGCCGCTGGCGTTGATAATAATCGCGTCCACACCCCGATCCAGCTCCCGTGACCATGCCGAAATGTTTCGCCGGGCCCAGTCATGGCTTTCGGAAGTCCGTCCCATATGGTGCGAAAGCGCGCCGCAGCAGCCGGCGCCCTCGGCAATCACAACTTCACAGCCAAAACGGCAAAGCAGCCTGATTGTCGCTTCATTGATGTCAGTGTTCAGCGCTTTTGGGCACAGCCCGTCGCCAGGATCACCCGGTATCGCCGCGCGCCCTCCGGCGGAAACACCTGCGGATCGTCCCTCCAGCTCACCGGGGGGATCTGCCTGGGCGCCAGCCGCAGCATCGCCCGCAGCCTGGGATCAGGCGCCAGTGAGGCGAAAGGCCGCGCCAGTTTTGCCACAAACAGCGCGAGACGGAACCGCATTGGATACGGAAGAATCCCGGCCAGAACGCGCCGCAGAAGCCGTTCAAAAACCGGTCGCCTGTAGGTCGCTTCGATATAGCTCCGCGCATGATCGACCAGATGCATGTAGTGAACGCCCGACGGGCAGGTCGTCATGCAGGCCAGGCAGGACAGACAGCGGTCAATGTGCAGCACGGTCTTGGCATCTGCCGGTTTGCCGCTCTCCAGCATGCTCTTTATCAGGTAAATCCGGCCCCTCGGGCCGTCGAGCTCATCTCCCAGCAATTGGTATGTCGGACACGTCGCGGTGCAGAATCCGCAATGGACACAGGTTCTCAGAATCTCATTTGACCTGGCAACGGCAGGATCCTGCAGCTGTCTCTCGGTGAAACGGGTTTCCATTCGCCTGTTGTTTCTCCCTCGTCCGAAGCTGGACGATGCTAACCCATGAGTCCGGGATTGAGAATCTGCCGCGGGTCAAACTTCGCCCGCAGCGCATCCGCAATCCTATTGAGCGGCGCTGGCTGCGGATGAAACACGGGCAGCCTTGAGCGCACATCCGATTTGGCCCGCACCAGTGTCGCGTGCCCCGCGAACGGCCCGCACAGCTGGCGAAGATCTGTGCCTTCGGCAACACATGCCCAAACCAGGCCGCCGCCCCAGTCGTACAGAATCCGGACCTCGCACTGCTTTCGGATTCTATCGACCAGACCGGGGGCATCGCTCGGCTTGAGCGACAGCCGCCAAACGTCTCCTGGCAGCCCATGGAAACTTTCGACATCGCGTACCCATCGCCACCCATTCGCCGTATTCTGCGGATCGGTCTCAATGCAGATGTCGCCGGCTCCTGCGAGGCGGTCCCTGAGCTGCGCTGTGCGGTAACTGACCGAGTCTTCGAATCCTTCGACGCGAATCATGGTCACGGGATCTCCATCCAGCCCGCTTGGCGTATGGGCGGCGCCTGTCACTTCAAATGGAGATGTCAGCGCGGCGGACATAGAGCGGACAGCCGCATCGTCAGACAGCCCGTAGATGAGCAAAACCGACCTGCACTCCGGTTCCGGCAAGACCTTGAACGCAACCTCTGTCAACACGCCCAGAGTTCCGTAACTCCCGGCCATCAATCTGACGAGGTCATATCCGGTGACATTCTTCATCACCCGCCCGCCGTTCTTTATCACTGTTCCGGCGCCGTCAACGAAACGGACGCCAAGCAGGTAGTCTCGGCAGGCGCCCGCCTGAACACGCCGGGGTCCGGACACGTTTGCCGCCACAACTCCGCCAACGGTCGGCACACCCTCCGAACCGAGAAGTCCTCTGTGATCCATCGGCTCAAAAGCCAGCCTTTGCCGGGTGCAGGCCAGTTCAGCCTCAATCGCCGACAGCGGCGTTCCGGCCCCGGCGACGAGGGTCAAAGCCTGCGGTTCGTATTGGCGGATGCCGGCGAGACCGGAAACCGTCAGCGCTGTGCCCTGCAACGGCTTTCCCACTGGCCGGGTGCCGCCGCCGGCAATGACCAAAGGGCCCTGGGCTGAAGCAATCGCCTCGCGAAGTTCGCTCTCGTCCGCCGGAATCATACTGTCCGGCGTTCGTCTGTTGACGCCAGAGGAAACACCTTTGCGGGATTCAACAGCCATTGCGGATCGAACACATCCTTGATGCGCATCTGTGCCTCGAGATCATCCGGCGTGAACTGGAAGGGCATCAGATCGCGCTTTTCAACGCCGACCCCGTGCTCTCCTGTCAGGCAGCCCCCCGATTTCACGCAGAGCTTCAGGATTTCGGCGCCCATGGCCTCGCAGCGTTCCAGCTCGTCAGGAGAATTGGCATCGAACATCAACAGGGGATGAAGATTGCCGTCGCCGGCATGGAACACGTTGGCGACCCGCAAGCCATAGTTCTGCGAGAGTTCCGAGATTCCCTTCAACACACCGGGAAGTTCCGAAACGGGGATTGTGCCGTCCAGGCAAACATAGTCAGCAAGCCTGCCCATCGCTCCGAACGCCGACTTGCGCCCGGCCCATATGCGCGCCGATTCCTCCTCTGACTGGCTTTCGCGGACAACCTCCGGGCGGTGCCGCGAGGCAATCTGTTTGATCAGTCCGAGCTGCATGTCGATTTCGGCGCCAGATCCCTCGACTTCCACAATCAGCAGCGCCTCAACGTCCGGGTAGCCGGCGCCGACAAAGTCTTCGCAGGCCCGGATACATGGCCGGTCCATGAACTCAATCGCAACCGGCAGCACACCTGCACGGATGATATCCGCCACGCAGGCGCCGGCGACTTCGTTCGAATCGAATCCGAACAACACCGGACGCGCCCCTTCCGGCTTCGGCAATATTCGCAAGACCGCTTCGGTGACGATGCCGAGCTGCCCCTCTGAACCGCAAATAACCCCGAGAAGATCGAACCCGCCGGCATCGAGATGCGCGCCGCCGATGTCGAGAATCTCTCCGTCCATAGTCACCATGCGGACGCCGAGCAGGTTGTTGGTGGTGACCCCGTATTTCAGGCAGTGCGCGCCGCCGGAGTTCATGGCAATGTTGCCGGCAATGGCGCAGGCGAGCTGGCTTGAAGGGTCAGGCGCGTAAAAGAAACCGCTGCCCTCCACTGCCCCGGTGACCGACAGGTTTGTGCGGCCGGTCTGGACCCTGATGAACCGGTTTGGATAATCGATTTCAAGAATATCGTTAAGTCTTGACACCCCGACGATAACGCTGTCAGCCGTGGGAAGCGCGCCTCCGGCCAGAGATGTGCCTGCGCCGCGCGGCACGACGGGGACTGTTTGCTGGCTGCAGATTCGGAGAATGGCTGCGACTTCTTCAGTCGTGGTCGGCAGAACGACCGCGAGCGGCGGACAGGTGTAGGCCGTCAGAGCATCGCACTCATAAGCTCGGGTCTCGGCCGGATTATGGATCACCGTGGCATTTGGCGCTGCCATCGTGAGCAGCGAAACAATGCGGTCCTTGCGTTCAATGACACCCGCGTCGGGAGTCGGCATTTCCATGTCAAATGACTCCTCAGTTCACGCTGCCGCTTGGCGCCGCAAGAGTGGATTCAAAGTTGCTCAGGGGGCGCACAGCTGGGGAGATGCTTCTATAACATGTTGTATTGGATAAATAAACAGTTCAGGCAGCAGGGTCTTCCCATAACCACAGTCTGTACCGGCCCGGAGCCACTCTGTCAAACTCTGGACGGCGCGCTTCAGCACCGAACCGCGGCCGGAATCCATCGCGGCGCCATCACCCCTATCACCAGCGCACTGCCTGCCGGCCCGCCGCACACGGCATAAATCCGCATGTCACGCGCTGCCGGGGTCATCGCGCCCGAAACCCCGGTCCACGCCATTCCCGGCAAGGTGTCCCCGCGCAGGCCGGCCGAGGTCCGCGATTGGCTGAAATGCCGCCCCGTCTAGCCCGAACTTCATGCCGGGATTTGACAGGTTTTCTCCGCGCAGGCAAGGACACCATGTTGTTTTCGCTTGATTTTCTGGGGGTCCGGCCGGGCCGGAGGGCTTTTTCAGCCTGTCATTGAACTGACAACATTTCCGGGCGGTTTGATCTCCAGAAGCTCAAAGGCCCTTTTCTGGAGCGCGGTCGGCCGCGCGGCCATGCGGAACGCGCTGCCGGGCCTTCCGGGCAGGAAGGCGTCGTTCAGCGTCAGCGTTCCGAGATCGGCGAGCAGCGTCCGGAAGCTGTGGACCGGCAGGCCGTCAGGGGTCTGTTTCGAGGCCGCTTTGGCCTTGGCGCTTTCGGAGACCTCCGCCTTCTCCACAGGGGTCGACCGCCTTGCGCGGGCCGCCTCCCGGTCGTCATCCTCGAACAGGATGGGGGCGAGCTTCTCCCGCATGCTCCGCTCCACATGCCAGGCGAGCATGCAGAGGAACACATGCGCCTTCACCCGCCCCTCATTGTAAACATGGAACGGCCGGACCCTCAGCCCTGACGTCTTCATGGTCCGGAAGGCGCGCTCGACGAGCGCGAGGCTTTTATACGCCGCCACCGCCGCCTCGCCGCCGATGGATTCCTTTCCGAGGCTGGCGCGCACCACATAGATTCCGTCGAGCGCCGCCTCCGCCGCGGTTTTCGCCGCGTCGCGGCTCCAGTCCATTCCGCCGTCCCGGATCTCAATATTGAAGTGTTTTTCGACCTTTTTTCTGTTGCCCCTGCGCCCCAGGGCCTTCGCCGTCATCTCCCGGTTCTTCGGGCCCGGCCGGCGGCGGGACGCCGCGGCGGCGATCTCAGCCAGCGTCTGTTCCGTCGCCCTGAGCAGATCCTCCCGCTTCCGGGCCCTTTCCTCCCGCAGACGGGGATTGAGGCAGACCAGCAGCCGCTCGCCGGGAAAGTCCGGGGACACGGTCTCGGCGACCTGATCCTCAGCGAGCCTCGCCGGATCCAGCGCCGCGGGCTTCTTTTTCCCCTTCCTGACAAGCTTCCGGATATCGGCGCTCCTGAGCGCCGATATCCAGTCGAGGCCGAGAGGAATAAGATCCTCCCTGATGCGGGCCGATGTGATCATGCCGCGGTCGCCGACCAGCGCGATGTTCTCAACCCGGAAACGGCGGCGCAGTTTCTCCGCCTGGCCTCTGACGGTGTCCGGATCGGCGGTGTTTCCGCTGAACACCTCCACCGCCACAGGGGTTCCGTCTCCCGAGCAGACCAGGCCGTATGTGATCTGCATTTTGCCTTTCTTCCCGTCCCTGCTGTGCCCGAAGGCCGCCAGCGGGCATTTCCTTCCCTCCACGAAGCTTGAACTCACGTCATAGAGCGCCAAGGTTCCGCCCCTGAGATGCCGGTTCGCGAGGCTGCGCTCGATCCAGGGCTGGCGCTCAAGCAGCCAGTCGAGCATGTCCAGCATCTCGTTGCCGCTGACCGGCCCGAGGCTGGTGGAGGCGGTCTCCGGGTCAAGGGCCCTGGCTGTGGCGAGCTTGGAGGCCGGATCGATGATCCGGGCCGCCGCCGCCGCCATCGCGAGACCGCGCATCCGGCTTTTTTTCCGCCCGAGGATGCCTTCGAATCCGAGGCTCCGCATGGTCCCGAGCGCCGCCGCCGCGTGGCCGTGCGGCAGCGACCTGCGGATCCCGAAAACCTCGTCCGGGGAGCCGAGAACGATTCCGCCCCTGAGCACGGCGCGGAAGCCGTCGGTGACCGCCGGCGGCAGATAGGTGAGGTTGGCGATGGTGCGCTTCCTGACCTTCGCGCCTTCGCGCCAGGCCTCCCTGAGGAGGATTGTGTCGCGGCCGCGCCTGTTGGGGATGGTCTCGATGTGGAATGACATGTGCGGTCTCCCTGCGCAATGACAACAATCCATGGCGCCTGCCGTCTCCTTGTCCACAGGATGTGTTCCTTTAACACCATAATAATGTGCACTGTTGCGAAAATACGTCAGTGGGCACGCGGCCTGAAACCGCGCAACTTGCACTGGAAACTTTTTGACAAGACAAAAGCGGCCCGGCGGCCAGAAAACCTCACGTTTTCAACGTCTTGCAGGGAGCGCGGGGGGCGGCGGCGGGAGTAGAGTCGGGGGCTGGCGCGCCAGCTTTAGGGTCCGGTGGCCTGTCCGTCGCTTTCGCTCCGGGCCTCAGTCCGGCTCCCCTGGCCGCGTTTCCAGTCCCCCGCTCATCAAACCGGACGTGCGGATCTCCCGCATCCGGCTTTCCGACGGGATCATGCCTCCGCATGTGGCACAGTCTGGAGTTTCCGAACACTGTGTGGCCCTGATAGGCTCTCGCCAGTGGCCATGCCCTGCCCCCTTTCTGTGCCGTTCCCGAAGTCAGGCCCCTTTCCTCGGCCGGCGTTACCCGGCGTCCTCAGTCGTACGGGCCTGTCCGCCACCCTGCTGCAAAATCCGGCGACACTTGACCAGGATTCCGGCGACACTTGACCAGGATTCCGGCGACACTTGACCAGGATTCCGGCGACACTTGACCAAGATTCCGGCCGGACTTGACGGTCCGCGCCCGGCGCGCGTTATCCGCTGACAGCGTCCCTTCGGGGACCGGCCGCATGGCCACTCTTCCGGCTCTGCCTCATTGATCGACAGATCGAACAGAGGAGGCACGGGCAAATGAAGAGGACCGACATGATCAACATAAAGGATATCCTGCGCCAGCGTCACGGGTTTGGCCTGACGCGGAACGACATAGCCGCCGCGACGGGCGTGAGCGCGGGCACGGTGTCGAATGTGCTGAAACGGGCGGCGGCGGCGGGGCTGTCATGCTGGCCGCTTCCGGACGGTCTCGGCGACGAGACGCTCCGGGAACTGCTCTATCCGCACGGCGAACGGAACAGCGGACTCGCGCAGCCCGACTGGGACGCGATTGTCAGAGAGCTTG
>CBDCSZ010000002.1:35000-143337 GCA_965221935.1 Paracoccaceae bacterium | reverse complement strand
GGACGTTGGTTCTGTACGACGTCTCGTCCAGTTACGTTGAAGGGAGGAAATGCCCGCTGGCGGCCTTCGGCCACAGCCGCGACGGAAAGAAAGGCAAAATGCAGATCACATACGGGCTGGTCTGCTCGGGGGACGGAACCCCTGTGGCGGTCGAGGTGTTCAGCGGAAACACCGCCGACCCGGACACCGTCAGGGGCCGGGCGGAGAAGCTGCGCCGCCGTTTCCGGGTTGAGAACATCGCGCTGGTCGGCGACCGCGGCATGATCACATCGGCCCGCATCAGGGAGGATCTGATTCCTCTCGGCCTTGACTGGATATCGGCGCTCAGGAGCGCCGATATCCGGAAGCTTGTGAAGAAGGGGAAGGACGCGCCGGCGGCGCTGGATCCGGCGAGGCTCGCTGAGGATCAGGTCGCCGAGACCGTGTCCCCGGACTTTCCCGGCGAGCGGCTGCTGGTCTGCCTCAATCCCCGTCTGCGGGAGGAAAGGGCCCGGAAGCGGGAGGATCTGCTCAGGGCGACGGAACAGACGCTGGCTGAGATCGCCGCCGCGGCGTCCCGCCGCCCAATGGCATTCGGATAAGGATTTTCGCCGTTCGGATAAGGAAACCCCCGCGCTTCGGGGTTTTTTCCCGAAGCCGGGGGCTTTCTGGCGGTCTGGTTCTGTCAGGCGGGTGACCGGCTCTGCCACTTGCTCCTTGGCTGCATGGACTGCCGCGGATAGCTTCGTCCGGGCCTCTCGCGCTGGATGCATTGGGAGAGGCCGGTCATGATCCGCCTGACTGATTGTGCGACCATGTCGCTCTGCCTGAGGAACATGGCCTCGATTTCGCGCCCCACCAGTCTCAGACCGTTCCTGAAGTTGGCGCGCATGGCCGGCAGGCCGTCATCGCCGGGACAGTGGCTGATGTCATGGTCGCAGCGGTTGGCGAACAGGCGCGCGAGGGTGATCAGTGTGAAGGCGGCGTAGAGTTCCTGGCGGACGCCGCGCTCCGACTTTGCGTGGAAGCGCTCGATCACGGCCTTTCCCGTCTTGTATCCCTCTTCGATCTGCCAGCGTCCGTGATAAAGGTCAGAGAGCGCCGGAATGCTGTGGCGCCGGGCTTCGAGCAGGGATGTTGCGAGACAGTGCGTGGTGTCGGCGGCGGTGTGTTTGACCAGGCGGATGCGGAGGCTCTGTCCGCGCAGCGCGGCTGCGTCCCTGGGCGCGTCGAGGGTGATGACGCTGTCGGTCTTTTCGGAGTTGATGAAGGCATTGAAGGCCGGGTTGGCGTTGTTCTGGATGCGGAAGACGAAGTTCAGCTTCCGCATCCGGTGGAGCAGGGCCATCTCGAAGGACCAGTAGCCCCGGTCGTAGACGATGACATCGCCTTCGGCGGCATGGTCGAGATGGGTGGCGGCGGCGGCGCGCTCGTTCTCGTGGCCGAAGAGGTCGAAGTCGACCGGGATGCGGGAGCGCAGCCGATAGAGGACGCTGACCATGCCCTGGGGGAAGTGGGCGCTGTCGTTCGGGAGACGGTAGCCGGCGTGCAGCAGTTCCCTCGGCAGGGTGATCTTCGAGCCGTCGACGGCAAAGACGCGGTGTCCCTTCCACAGGGTGTCGTCGGGGCGGTGCGCGAGGATCTCCCTGTGCAGCCTCCGGAACGCGGCTTCGTCGAGTTTCTCCCGCGCCTCGCAGGCCGTCGACGCCGCCGGAGGCTCGTCCTGCGGCAGTTCGACGCCGGCCGCCGCGCACTGTTCCCAGAGCTCGCACAGCGTGGCGCGGTAGCCCTGCCCGCGCGGCGCGGCGACGAGGCGGAGCACGAACAGCATGATCAGCAGGCTGTCGAACACGCGGCGGCGCTTCTGCCAGCGCGCGTCCTCGCGCGCCGCGACCGCCGCAGCGGCCGCGACGAGGGCCTCCCAGCGCCGGCCGAAGCGGCGGTCGGAGGCCGCCGAGCGGCCCTTTTCGGCCCGGGTCGGAGGCTTCCGCTGTCCTGTGTCACGCGCGCCGCGCAGGATCTCGCAGGCGTCCGCGCGGAGCGGCATCACATAGACCCCCTTGCGCGTCTTTCCCCTGCCGGCGGTCTCCCCGATGCGCGTCCAGTTGGCGGCGCGGTAGCACGAGGCCCTGAACCGGGTCTCGTCGATGAAGGTCTCGCAGAGGACCGGCCGGTGCCCGTGGATGCGCTCCCAGTCGCCGGCGAGACGGCGCGTCGCCATGGCCAGCGCCGAGGACGCCAGGTTCTTCGACCGCACCCACGGAAACACCAGGAACCGCGAGTTGACCACCATCAGGTGCCGCCTGCGGTCGCGTGTCCGGTCCTTCCATCCGATCCAGCCGTCACGGCACGGGAGCCTCTTCGTCACCGCATCGAACAGCAGGCATCCCAGCCTGCGGCCGTCCCGGTCGGTCACGAAGTAGCGGACATGCGCCCCGAAGGGACGCCTGTAGCCGAGATAGTGGTGGCGGTCGACGAAGGCGTTCCACAGCTGCCGTCCTTCGGTGTCGGTGACCGGCTCGACGCAGAGCGGACGCAGCTCGGACAGCTCCGCCGCGATCTCCGGCTGCGGGTCGGAGGCGGAGGTCCAGGCCGGCGCGTCGACGGCCTTCATGTCGCGGACGCTGTCCTCCCGCTTCGGCGGCAGCCTGAGGATGCCGTGGCTCTCCAGCGTCTCCAGCATCCCGAGGCAGGCCCCGACCTTGTAGGCCCCCTTCGCCGTCTTCCATCCGAGATGCTCGCAGATGGTCTTCGCAAGTTCGTTGCGGCTGTCGTTCGGGAGCATCTCGACGGTCTCCTGGACGTCGGCGATCTGCCGCCGGTTCAGGCGGCGGCCCGAGAAGGTGGTCGACTTGAGGTCGATGATCCGCTGGTCCATGGGGGATTCCCGTATCTGCATGACCACAGCATGCAGATCGCCGGGCGCTTGTCAAGGGGGCGGTGAAAAAAATATTTCCGCGCCGAAAGTCCCGTTATGTCAACAACTTGCGGGACGGCGAAAAACCGCGCCGGCAATGACAAGTCTATCCGAATGCCATTGTCCCGCCGCCGGCCGGGCCCGAAGAACCGGGAGATGACGGCGAAGGCCCTGGGGCGCAGGGGCAACAGAAAAAAGGTCGAAAAACACTTCAATATTGAGATCCGGGACGGCGGAATGGACTGGAGCCGCGACGCGGCGAAAACCGCGGCGGAGGCGGCGCTCGACGGAATCTATGTGGTGCGCACCAGCCTCGGAAAGGAATCCATCGGCGGCGAGGCGGCGGTGGCGGCGTATAAAAGCCTCGCGCTCGTCGAGCGCGCCTTCCGGACCATGAAGACGTCAGGGCTGAGGGTCCGGCCGTTCCATGTTTACAATGAGGGGCGGGTGAAGGCGCATGTGTTCCTCTGCATGCTCGCCTGGCATGTGGAGCGGAGCATGCGGGAGAAGCTCGCCCCCATCCTGTTCGAGGATGACGACCGGGAGGCGGCCCGCGCAAGGCGGTCGACCCCTGTGGAGAAGGCGGAGGTCTCCGAAAGCGCCAAGGCCAAAGCGGCCTCGAAACAGACCCCTGACGGCCTGCCGGTCCACAGCTTCCGGACGCTGCTCGCCGATCTCGGAACGCTGACGCTGAACGACGCCTTCCTGCCCGGAAGGCCCGGCAGCGCGTTCCGCATGGCCGCGCGGCCGACCGCGCTCCAGAAAAGGGCCTTTGAGCTTCTGGAGATCAAACCGCCCGGAAATGTTGTCAGTTCAATGACAGGCTGAAAAAGCCCTCCGGCCCGGCCGGACCCCCAGAAAATCAAGCGAAAACAACATGGTGTCCTTGCCTGCGCGGAGAAAACCTGTCAAATCCCGGCATGAAGTTCGGGTTAAAGGACTGACAGGGGAATGCAAACGATTTTGTTCGACCCGCGCGCAGCGGCGCCAACATTGT
Organism: Paracoccaceae bacterium; assembly: GCA_965221935.1. GTDB lineage: Bacteria > Pseudomonadota > Alphaproteobacteria > Rhodobacterales > Rhodobacteraceae > JAPOXR01. The sequence continues at coordinate 139,444 of CBDCSZ010000002.1, read as the reverse complement.
GAAGGTCACGGGCCACCAGCGACAATCGCTTCGACATATGGCCGCATCACGGACTAGACACGCGCCGTGTGGGAGATTTCCCAGGGCCGGTCGGCCGGTCCGCAGCTTCACGCCGCTGCTGGCCGGTCCCGGACGTTGACGCTGAACCTGGTCCCGCTGCCCGGGAGCCCTGACAGCAGTTTCATTCGGTCGCCGCGCTGACCGCGGTCCGGACCGCGGCTTTCGAACTGCCCGGCCTTGACGCGGAACGGGCAGCGCACATAAGCGAGACAGTCCGAATCCGCCGAAACGTCCAGGCATAGCTGGCTGAATCACCTTCATATGTTGATGAAGTCCCGTCCAATTCACGCGGAGTCGTTTCGAAACTCGGCTTTGTTCGGCTGGGCCTTTCGCACCTGCGCATGGTCCGGCTGCATGGCCGCCCCATTCATCACCGCGAATCATTTAACCGGATGCTGATCGTGCAACGCGAGTCCAAAGCGATGCCGATATTGGCCTCGGTAACAAAGATAACGCGCTGCTGCATCAAGATTCTCGACAGCATACAGAGTCTCAGCGTCAGGCATGCATCCTCACGACCCTTTTATGGTGAATTCGCGGCACGCGCTGCAGGGTTTCAGCGGCGCCATTCAACAAGCGGGGCATCGTGCGAGACGTATAGCGGGTGCCGCGGTGTGCCAGACGCGTTGATCGCGAGGCAGAACAGCGGTCCTTCGAATGCCCTCCGCATGATTCCCACGACATGTATACCGCGCTTGACGATGAACTCCTTGCTGCCGCCCCAGGCGCACACAACGGTGTCTGCCCAGCCGCATGCCTCGGTGATCGCCGCATCATTTGATTGGTCATCACCGGCGCGAATCCCGCTTTCGAGAAGCTTCGGATAGGGGCTGATCAATGCGAACAGATTGCACACCCGGTAGGCGCCGTGACGGCCGCCGTTGAGACGCCGGGCTCTTTCGTGGCAGCGGGCGACGGTGGGGTCATTTTTGTTTTCGTCCGCCGCGGAAGGGTTGAGCATCACAAACAGAACTTTGGACGCTGAGTCGTCCCAAACCCGGTCGAGGCTGTAGCGATAACGGCGGCACGCCGAGAACGCGGCTTCGGTTCGGGCTCCGTCAAGACTGCCGGTTGTGACTTTGAACGCGCCGTTCATGCCGTCTGTGCCGAGTTTTGGTTTCTGAACACGCGCTTTGGCCGGAACCAGCCCTCCGACAAGGCGCCGACCGCCACCGCCTTGCCCTGACACGATGCCCAAGCGGCTGTTCCGTCCTGCAGTTCGCCGCGTTCGGCCCTGACGCCGACGCCGGTTCGAATCCGCGCCGCTTCCGTTTCGCCGCATGCAATCTCCGGCAGTCCGCAGAGTCCCGTCTCCACCGGTTTCAGGCGCCGCATCAGGTCAGCGGGGAGAGGGCTTTCGCTTTCGAGGCTTAATTTCACGCAATCGGCGATTGAAAACGGCCCGCTCACGGTGCGGCGCAGTGCTAGGACATGACCCAGACAACCCAAATCTTCGCCGAGATCGCGGGCGATCGAACGCACATACCCGCCTTTGCCGCACACAATTTCGAATTCAGCCAGATCCGGTTCCGGACGCTTTGTCAGGTCGAGACGGTGAACCGTGAGCGCGCGGGGCGCCAACTCCGCCTTTTCGCCTGAGACAGCCCGCGCCGCCGCCCTTCGCCCGGCAATCTTGACCGCGGAATATGTCGGCGGAATCTGCATGATCTCTCCCCGGAAACGGGCCAAAGCGCGGGAAATTTCTCCGTCCGAAGGCCACAATTCAGAGGCGGCGATAATCTCGCCGGTGGCGTCATCGGTTGTGGTCGCGGCACCGAATTTCACGGTGAAGGTGTAGGTCTTCCTTGAGTCCATCACGAAGGGCACGGTCTTGGTGGCTTCGCCAAGGGCAACCGCAAGCAGTCCCGTCGCCGGCTTGTCAAGTGTGCCGGCATGGCCTGCTTTCCGGGCCGCGAGCTGTCGTCTGACGATTGCGACCGCCTGCGCAGAGGTCAATCCCGCAGGTTTGTCGACCGCCAGCCATCCCGAAATATCGCGACCGCCGCGGCGCGCCCGTCCCAAGTCAGCTCTCTTGTGAGACCGGCGGCTTCGCCAAATCGCGTTTCACGTCATCCTGTTCAAAAAGCTGCTGCATCCGGTCAATGCGGTCGAACATGGGGTCCGCCACAAACTGCAGCCTCGGCGAATGTTTCAGATGTATCCTGCTGTTAAGGAGACGGCGGATATCTCTGCTCTCGCGGTTCAGGGCCAGCACAACTTGATCCGCATGATCGCCGCCGAGCGGCAACACAAAGACTGTCGCCTGCCGCAGGTCAGGTGAGAGCCTGACCTCGCCGACTGTGACCGACACCTGCGGCAGATCCGGGTCGTTGAACGGCCCTTCCGCTATCAGGTCAGCCAATTCCCGGCGAAGCATCTCACCCACTCTCAGCTGGCGCTGGGTCGGGCCGTTCCTGCTGTGAAATCGTTTTGCCATGGCACGCTGCTGGAAATGTCCTTTCCGGCGAATTTAGCGTCGCGCCGGTCCATTTGCAAAGCCGGCGGCGGATTGCTGACGCGGCTGAACAGCGGGAAACTCCGTTTCAGCCTTTGTCAGCCGGCTGCGCACTGCATCGGGCTTTGAAGTTCCACTGGAACAGACACATTGGTAAGGCGGTTTTCCAGCATGAGCAAAACCCGGCGGTGGCGGCACCAGGAAAATGCGCGGACAGAACCGAATGCGTCAGTCACACTCTTCCGGCCTTCGGGCGCGGCACACCGCGTTGACCGCGTTCGCCGGAGTTATTGCCTCGGGAAGGCGTCTGCGGATTGTTTCGAAACCCGATGACCCGCTGGACACAGCTGAACTGGCCATGGCGCAGCGGATAGCCGCCGCATCTCTCCGCTGTCTCGGACGTGCGGACCATGTTCTTGAAAACCTGATGCAGCGGCAGCCGCCCGCGGCCGCCCGCAACATCCTCCGCCTGGCTCTTGCCGAATTCCACGCGTGCGGAACCAAACCGCACGCGGTTGTGGATCAGGCTGTGCGGCTGATGCGGGCGGAACCGCACCTGGCCCGATACGGAAAACTCGCAAACGCTGTCCTGCGGTGCGCCGTCGGTCCGGAAGGCAGGGAGCTCTGGGCGGTGGCGGGTCCCGCCAGAATGCCGAACTGGATTGCCGCGCCGCTGCGGCGCGCCCACGGGCCCGAAACCGTGCGCCGGATTGAAGCAGCGCACGAGGGCGAACCGCCGCTCGATATCACGCCCCGCCAAGCCCACGATGCCGGAAGGCTGGCGCGCCTGCTCGCGGCGGAGATCCTTCCGGGGGGAAGTCTGCGCCTGCGGCGGCAAGGGCAGATCACCGCCTTGGAGGAGTTTCAACAGGGCAACTGGTGGGTTCAGGACACCGCTGCCGCGACTCCGGTCCGGCTGCTTGGTGAATTGAAAGGACGAAGGGTGTTCGATCTGTGTGCGGCGCCGGGAGGCAAGACCATGCAGTGCGCGGCGGCAGGCGCCGACACTGTTGCGGTGGACCGGTCCGCAGAGCGGTTGCGCACACTTGCTGAGAATCTTGCGCGAACCGGCCTTCGCGCCGAGACAGTCTGCGCCGATGCCCTGAACTGGGACGGTGGCGGCGACGCCGACATCGTCATCGTTGACGCGCCCTGCAGTGCAACCGGGACCGTCAGAAGGCATCCGGACATTCCGCACCGGAGGGATGCAAAAAACAGGCTCGACAAACTTGCGAAAACCCAGCGGCGTCTGCTCGCCCATGCGTTGTCGTTAACCAAGCCAGGCGGTCGCGTGCTCTATTGTGTGTGTTCGCTGCTGCCTGCGGAAGGTGAGGAGATTTCGCGCTGGGCCATGGCAAAACTCGGGGCACAGGCCGCGCCGCTCGATGTCGCGGCGGCGGGAGCCTCACTGACATGGCAAACTGCGGAAGGCGGTTTGCGGCTGAGACCGGATTACTGGCTGGAAAAAGGAGGGATGGACGGCTTTTATGCGGTCGTCCTCATTGCAAAACAGCACTGAACCAGATCCGCCCCAATCGGCACAATGCGGAGTTATTTCTGAACGCCGAATAGACCATTTGAACAGTGCCGCGGGACGTTTGTGCCTGATCCATGTCGGCATCAATCCCATGGCGGAGGTCAAGCCATCCAAACTGCCGACATGCGGTAACCGCGTGCGCCATCTCGCAACCCGGCGTCGGGAAGGCAGAGATTATCTCCGCAAGACAGAAGCGTCGTGGATGGGTTCGGAAGCGAGGAGCTTCACCGTTACAGAGCACCCGAAGGGCTTCGCTGTGCGGGCTGCATGTAACTCCCTGAACGGAGAGACTCACCGCTGGCCGGGACGCATGCGTTGAATTCGTCCAGCCAAACCGGATTGATGGCCAGCCGCGGCACGCATCCAGCGCCGAGCTCAGAGGCCGTTTTTTGCACACACAGCGCCAGAAACGGTTTTGTTGCCCAATCTTCATTTCGGCCCCGTCCCGTCCACGAACGGCAAGCGTCAGTGGCGCAGGCACAATCGTTTGACGTCGACGGTTGCTTGGATCCATGCACTTGCCGCCGGGATTGGCGGCATGTTGAGCGCCGTGCCGCCACGAACACGTCATGCGGCGTGCAGTACGTCGTCGGAGAAGATCTCCACCAGAGCACGGCCGATGATGAGGTCTTGTTCGACCTGTCGCTGATCGGCCCAGGGAACGACTTTGCTCCAGGCGGCGATAAACTGCGCCGGGATCATGCATCGACCTCGGGAAGTCGGCGCGCGACGATCCGCCACCGGACATCGCGTTGAAGCGGTTCAGACGCGAAGTCCGGGTCCCGCGCAAGCCATCGATCGAGCTCGGTCCAGGGCAGGGTCCCTCGTGCCCACAAGGACTCCCGCATGGGTCCCGTCAGTTCGTCATGGCCGAGATGGTCCAAAAGATATCCAAGACGCTGCACGACAGGCCGCTCCACGACCTCTGATAACGCGGCGAGCTGCTCCCGGTCGATCTTGCATACAAGATCCGTGAGGACTGTGGCGATGTTGTCCATGCCGCCCGACGCCTGCGGATAGCGAAGCAGGTCGAGGGCGGTCAGCGCGGCAGACGAGATTTTCATCGTGCCGGTATCAGTCTTGCGACCCTCTATTCCCGCCGCCACTGTGTCCAAATTCCTGCGGAAGTAGAAAACGATCAGGCTGCGGCCGGCTCGGATCCTCGGCAGGCGCTTCGCCGCGACGACCTGAAACTCCATGACCGCTTGGTGCGTCGCACCGTGCAGCGCTGCAGCCTTCAGCAGACCGACGTAGTAGACCTGACACTCGCGGCGCATCAGCGCGTCGATGTACCAGGCCGGCGGCGGCGCTCCCCAAGACGCAAATTGCGGCGGCACAACGACATAAAATCCCTGCCGCGGACTGAGCAGCGCATTGCGACGCTGTAACCGCTCCGCAGCATCCAGAAACGCGCCGTGCCCGACGCCGAGCGCCTGCTCGGCCTCGTCGGCGGTGAAGACCGTTCGGCCGGTGGCAAGCAGACCGCTCACATAACCCGACAGAGCGGATCGACGATCATGAATCATGCCTGATTTTCCGCTTTATATTCAGAAATATCAACATGTGTTTTCATTTCGCCAAAGGATTTTGGCGCCAGTCAGCGCACGATCCCATTTGTATCATCCGGTTCCGTCGAGCCGGACGGTGAGTCGCGATCCCGCCGCCGGGGCCCTTTGGCCGCGGCCATGGCGTGCCGGTTGAGCTGGCCGTCGTCCACCGGACGCGGCGACCGGTCAGGATCGGCCGGCTCCCGAAAGGTCCGCACCTGCCGATGAGGGTCGCCGATCCATTGATTTCGCGTCAGCGCGGCTTGCTGAACCCCCGCTCCGGTCGATTCAGGAAGACCTTCACCGCCCCAAGAACGGACGGTCGAAGGGTCATCGACACATATTTCAGTCATTCGGCATGACGAAATTGATGACAGCGCCAGCTGTCGGAACGCGCATTTCGGCGCCGGTCGAATGGCGCGATCCCGCGAAGGGCTGCATATTCCTGGACATTCTCGATTGACCTGGCCTGGCCTTGAGACCGTGGGTTATTCTCGGGGCCAGAAACAACGCTCGAACACACGGCCGGCAAATGCCGCCGGGGAAATCGCCAAAGCCACGACGGAATGAACCCAACCGCAGCCTTCCGGCGAGGAAGCGCTGCTGAAACGCTGCCGGGAAAGAGAAACAGCCGTTGCAGACGATTCCGGTTTCCACCCAATCAGGCGACGATCCAATCCGGTGACCGTTTGAATGCGGATTGAGGGCGGCCAAAATGGCAGGCGGGATGTGTTCAATAGCGAATTCGATAATGCGTTATTTCATAATCCATCGTCGGCGGGCGGTGAGAATTTTGCTGCATAAGAATGGCAAATCCCGTGCCGCCGAAGGTCGGGAAGGCCCGTTTCGGCGCGGATGCGGTCCAATTGGAAGGCGGTTTTGCCGACGGGCCGCGTCGGCGGATAGGCAGGCAAGAGATACGGGCAATAAGGGCTGTTTTGCGGTTTGGCGTCGGAATTCGCCAGCAGGCGAGCCAATCGGCCCAAAATTTCGCCGCGAGCCCAAGGCCGGTCGTTTCGAGCGCCGGGTCCCCGGTCAGGAGCCTGCCAAACAAAGTTCAATTGTCCGTGCCAATGGCATATATTGAGAGTGAGGCAGCGAAGCAGGAGCGCAGGAAGTGCAGCAAACCGGTGCCGGGACCCGGAAACTTACGTGGTTTCGCGGGGAAGAATCGAAACAGAATGCCGCAACCGACGCGGCTTTGCCCCACGAAAGGTGCCTGAAGGCGGAACCCCGGTCAGCCGGTTCCGCTGAACGCGGGCGGCATTTGGCGGCGGGGCGGTTCCCGCACGCCGGTGAACTGATTCCAATACCGGTCGGCGATCTCTGGCGCCTGGCCGACGGCCCGGAGCCCCTGCCAGATGTTTTGCACGGATTCGCATGGCTTGCAGACCTCGCCGCTCTGCGCACCCGGGAAGCGGTCCGTTTGGCGCGCCAGTGGACGTTTGATTGGATTGACAGTTCTGTCTCCCGGCAGGACGCGGTGTGGCGGCCGAACATCGCCGGACGGCGCGTGATCAATCTTCGCCACTCCGAGTTTGTCGTTCTTTCCATGGCCAGCGACAAGACCCGGGCGAAATTTGCCGCTGCCCTGCGCCGCCATGCGAAACATCTCAGCGAGCGCGGCGGATCGGCGGAAGAAGGTCTTCCGAGGACCGAGGCGCTGTCCGGTCTGGTTTTTGCGGAGCTTGCCGCAGGCGGCAGCCGGCGCGAGGCTGAAAAGGCCGCAAACCTGCTGGCTGACGCGAGCGGCGCGCTGATCGCGCCGGAGACAGGCATCGCATCCCGCAATCCTGAGGAGCTGCTCTCGGTGGCCAGCCATCTGCAGTGGTGCGCCTCGCTGCTGTCGGCCGCGGGCTGTCTGACCAGCGTGAATCATGTTGCGGTTTTAGAGCACGCGGCCTCAATCCTGCGTTCGCTGAGGCATTCCGATGGATCGCTGACCCGTTTCCACGGCGGCGGCAATCCGCAGGCCGGAGAGCTCGATCGGGTGCTTGCGGAGACAAGACCGACGACGCCGGCCGCATCCGGGCTGGCCATGGGATTCGCGCGCATGTCGGCAGGGCGCACATCGGTGATCATGGACACGGCGCCGCCGCAGACCGGATGGCAGTCCGGCCACGCACATGCCAGCACACTGGCGTTTGAGATGGTGACGGGCAAGATGCAACTCGTTGTGAACCAAGGACCGGCTGTGAAATTCGGCCCCGACGCGCACCGGCGGGCCCGCGCCACAGCATCGCACAGCACAGTCGAAATCGACGGTTCGTCATCGTCGCGGCTGAACGCGCCGGTCTTTCAAGTGGCGAACCGGGAAGAGATTTTTGTGGTGTGCCCGGACGATGTCCGGATTGAACAGCTGCCCGGCGATGACGGATTCACGATGATTGTCAGCCACAACGGCTACGCCGCGCTGTTCGGACTGACCCATATGCGGCGGCTTGACCTGCAGCCCGACGGAAGGAAACTCTGGGCCGAGGACACGCTGTGGGCGCGTCCGGGAGAGGACCGGAGAGTGTTTGAAAGCGCCGTCGGCGGGACAGGCCGCGACAGCCTTCCCTTTGCCGCGCGCTTCCACCTCCATCCCGATACGGAGGTTTCGGAAGGGCCGAACGCGCGGCGGTTCAAGCTCACGCTTCACAACGGCGAAACCTGGATGTTTCGCTTCGATGGCGCGGCCCGGCTTGAGCTGGAGCCCAGCGAGTATTTCGATGAATTGTCCGGTCGGATCCGGCAGAGCCGGCAGATTGTGCTCCGCTCTCAGTTTGTGCAGGGATCGGCGCAGCTGAGATGGGAGTTCGAACACTCGCAGCGGGGCCGATGAGCGGGTCAGGCCAAGAGACGGCGGCGGGCCGCGTGACCATCCGCCGCGCCCTGCTGTCAGTTTCTGATCGGACAGGTCTGATCGAGCTTGCGCGCATGCTTGCCGGCAGGGGCGTTACCCTCACGGCAACTGGAGGCACCGGCGACTTCCTGCGCGGCCAGGGCATTGAGGTCGAAGAACTGGCGGCGGTCTCAGGGTTCCGGGAGCTGCTGGGCGGCAGGGTCAAATCGCTGCACCCCGCGGTTCACGCGGCGATCCTGGCAGACCGCGGTGACAAAAGTCACGCGGCGGACCTCGCAGCGCTTGGCATCGCGCCGTTTGATCTGGTTGTCGGCGGCCTGTACCCGTTTGCGGAGGCCGCGGCGAATGGCTGGAGCGCCGCCGCCGCCGAGCTGGTCGATATCGGCGGCCCGGCGATGATCCGCGCCGCCGCAAAGAACCACAAATGGGTGACCGTGATTGCCGATCCGTCTGACTATCCGCACCTGATGCGTGAACTCGAAACCAACAACGGATTGGTCAGTCTTGGATTCCGGCGCCGCATGGCGGCGGCCGCGTTCGCGCGCGCGGCCGCATATGACACGGTGATCGCAGACACCTTGTCAGATGAAACTCAGCCAGAGCGGAAAACGCTCTCCCTGAACCGCGTTCTGCGGCTGCGGTACGGCGAAAACCCGCACCAGAGCGCCGGCTTCTACGCCGCGCCGCCGCTTTCGGGCCTGGCTGCGGCAGAAATCCTGGCCGGTCCGGAACTTGGCTACAACAACATTGCCGACGCGGACGCCGCGCAGGCGCTGGTTGCCGAATTCGATCCGTCTTCGCAGGCCGCCTGCGCCATCGTCAAGCATGGGGCCCCGTGCGGCGCCGCAGTCGGCGACAGTTTGGCCGATGCCTTTCAAAGGGCGCGGGACGCCGATCCCGTGTCGGCGTTCGGCGGTGTCATCGGATTGAACCGGGATCTTGATGCGGCAACGGCGGAATTGATCGCAGCTCAGTTCTTCGAACTCGTGATCGCGACCGGCACTGAGGACAAGGCGGTCAGAATCATGCGCGAACGGAACCGTGCGCGGCTGCTGACCGCGCCGCTGCCGGAGTGCGCCACCGGAGCGGTTGACATGCGGACAGTGAATGGCGGGTTTCTGCTGCAGGACCGCGATGCGGCTGACGCCGGGGCGCCGCAATGGACGGTGGCCACGCGGCGGCGGCCGAGCGCTGCGGAATGGCGGGATCTTGCGTTCGCGTGGACGGTTGCGCGGCATGCGCGTTCAAACGCCGTCGTGGTGGCAAGGGCGGGAGCCGCGCTCGGAATCGGCTCGGGCAGAACCAGCCGCGTCGATGCCGCCGAGGCCGCGGCGCGGCCGCTCCGGGCGAATACGGCCGCCGGGCAGTCAGCGGTTGCCGCATCTGACGGGTTTTTTCCGTTCGCCGATGGCGTCGAGGCGCTGGCCTGCGCGGGGGTTCGCGCCATCGTTCAGCCGGGCGGTTCTCAACGCGATTCCGAAGTCATCGCGAAAGCCGACAGTCTTGGATTGGCGATGGCGCTTACCGGACGCCGCCACTTCCGGCACTGAACGATGCGGCTGCCGCTGATTGTCGCTTCGGCGACGTTCGCTGTCGACCAGCTGTCAAAAGTCTATGTGCTCGCTGTTCTGCAACTTGACCGGATCGGCGGCGTGGATGTGCTTCCGCCGCTGCTCAATTTCCGCATGGCGTGGAACCGCGGCGTGAATTTCGGCCTGTTGCACGGGAACTCTGAAATCCAGCGCTGGATTCTGGTCGGATTTGCCCTTTCAGTGGCCGCGGCCATGATGGTGTGGGTGCGGCGCGGCGGGCGCAGCCGAACCGAACAGGTCCTGGCAGGCGCCCTGGCGGGAGGGGCGGCCGGAAACGCCGCCGACAGAATTCTCTACGGCGCGGTCGTGGACTTTCTCAACATGTCCTGCTGCGGAATTGACAACCCGTTTGTGTTCAATCTGGCGGACGCGGCGGTGGTGGCCGGGGCCGCCGGACTCATTGCCGCGGGGACAGTTACGGCCGGGAAAGGTTGAATGAAAGCCCGTTTTGTGATTGGAGGGCAGGGAGCGGTGTTGCGAGGTGGGCCATGCGTTTGGCATTAATTTGCGCAGCGGCGATTGCTGCAGGCGTTTTATCGGGCTGTTCACCTTTTGGCGGCGGCGATGCCGAAATCCCCAAGCTGCTTCAGTTCAAGAACACCGGCCGCCCCGATGACCTGTCGACCGTCACCACAAAGCCGCTGGTGTATCCGGACTTGACCGTCGGGCTGAGGGCGCCGGCGAGTTCGGGGAAAAATCTGGCTGACCGCGACGCATCTGACGAAGTCATCCGGACGCTCGGCGGCACAACGCCCCAGAGGGCGGCAGCGCCACCGGCGCGCGACCTGCGGCTGGTCGCCTACGCAGCGCGCTTTGGCTACGATCCGCAGATCCGGGAAAGACTGGAAGCGGAGGATCTTGAATACCGCCGCCGGAACGACGGCCGGCTGCTGGAACGGGTGTTCAAGGTCAATGTGTACCACCGGGCGTATCGGCCGCTGGCGCTTGATCCCTATGCCGAATTGACTCGTTTGCGCCAAGCGAATATCCGCACGCCTGCGGCGCCACCGAATCCCGCTGAGAACTGAACGGTTAAAGCGTAGATCTCCGCAGCGGGCTGTGTGTCCGGTCCACAAGTGAATTTCTGTCCGGCGCTGGCAGTGATGAGGAGACAAATCATGTGGAAACGGCAAGCGGCACTGGTATCGTCGCTTCTTTTGCTGTCACTGCAGCCGGCCGCAGCGGCTCAGAAAGTGTCGGAATTCTGGCTCGAAAACGGTCTGCAGGTGGTCGTCATCGAAGATCACCGCGCGCCGGCGGTTTCGCAGCTGCTGTGGTACCGCGCCGGCGGTTCTGACGGCCCGCCGGGCAAGTCGGGAATCGCGCATTTTGTCGAGCATCTGATGTTCGAAGGCACGGAGAATGTCCCGCCGGGCGAGTTTCGCCGCACCGTTCAGGAACTTGGCGGCAGCGACAATGCGTTCACCAGTCTGGACTACACCGCCTATGTGCAGCGCATCGCCTCCGACAGGCTGGATCGGGTCATGGAACTCGAGGCCGACCGTATGCGGGGGCTGGTGATGACCGACGAGGCCATTGAGACCGAACGCATGATCGTGCTTGAGGAACGCAGCGAGCGGACCGACTCCAACCCCGGAAGCCTGTTTCGCGAACAGCGCAGCGCGGCCCTTTATCTGAACCACCCGTACAGCATTCCGGTGATTGGCTGGCGGCACGAGATCGAGAATCTGTCCCGCGAGGACATATTCAATTTTTATCGCAGGTTTTATGCGCCGAATAACGCCACGCTGATCATTGCCGGCGATGTGCAGCCGGAGGAGGCGCTGAGACTGGCCAAAGAACATTATGGTCCGATTGCTGCGGAACCGCAGCTGCAGGTCCGCGCCCGGCCCGAAGAGCCGCCGCATCTCGCGGCGCGCCGCCTTGTCTTCAAGGATGAGAGAGTGGCGCAGCCCTACATGATCCGGACCTATCTGGCGCAGGAGCGCGACCCGGGCGACCAGCGGACGGCGGCGGCGCTGGTCATGCTGGAGTCCATCCTGAGCGGCGACGGAATCAATTCATATCTCAAGCGCAGGCTGGAGGTTGAAGACAAGGTGTCAATCTATTCGGACGCATTCTATACGGCCACATCTCTCGACACGACCAGCTTCGGCATGGTCGTGCTTCCGGCCGAGGATGTGTCGCTGCAGGAAACGGAAACGGCGCTGGACGAGGCGCTGGCGGGGTTTTTCGAGGAAGGCATCGACGAAGAACAGCTCGCAAGACTGAAGAAGTCGGCGCGGGCGGCGTGGATCTATGAGCAGGACAATGTCCGGGATGTGGCTTTCCGCTACGGGCGCGCGCTGACCGCCGGGTTGACCATCGACGACATCGCCGAGTGGCCGGATATCCTGCAGTCCGTGACCCCGGAGGAAATCATGGCCGCCGCCGCCGAGGTCTTCAAGATCGAATGGTCGGTCACCGGCTGGCTCATGAGCAAAGAGGAAGAAACATGAGATGGTTCTCGGCCAGCGCGGCGGCTTTGGCTGTGACTCTGCCGGCGGCCTCGTTCTCACTCGAGATTCAGGAGATCGAATCTCCGGGCGGCATCAAGGCCTGGCTGGTGGAAGACCACACAATTCCGTTCACCGCGATGCAGATCTACTTCAGGGGCGGCGCGGTTCTGGAGCCGGAAGACAAGCTGGGCGCCGCTTACCTGATGACAGGGCTGCTCGAGGAGGGAGCGGGCACGCACGATGCCGCCGAGTTCCAGAAACGGCAGCAGGAGCTGGCGGCGGATTTTTCCTATGACGCCTACAGTGAAACCCTGTCTGTTGGCGTCAGGTTCCTCACCGAAGACCGTGACCGGTCGATTGAACTCCTGCGCCTTTCCCTTGAAGAGCCGCGCTTTGATCTGGACCGGGTCGAATTCGTGCGCGGCCAGGTGCTGTCCATACTCGCCGACCACGAAAAGGACCCCGCGGAAATCGGCAGCAGAACGGTGGACCGCCTGACCTATGGCGACCATCCCTTTGCCCGCCCGATTGAGGGCACTGTCGAAACCGTCAAGGCTTTGACGCCGGAGGATCTGGAAAACACCCGGCAAAAACTGTTTTCGCGGAGCAATGTCATTGTCGGAGCGGCCGGCGACATCAGCGCCGCCGAGCTTGGAGAGCTTTTGGACAATCTGCTCGGCGGCCTGCCTGACGAGGCGCGGACACCGGTGGAAAAGCCGGAATTCCTGCTTGACGCAGGCGTCACGGTTGTCGACTATCCATCTCCGCAATCCATCGTGCTGTTTATTCACGAGGGAATCCTGCGCAACGATCCGGACTTTCTGGCCGCCTACGTTCTCACCGAAATTATCGGCTCCGGCAGTTTCGGCTCGCGTCTGCATACTGAGGTTCGGGAGAAACGCGGCCTGACGTATGGCATCGGCGCCTATCTGGGCGCGCATTCGAATTCCGGCTTCATTGCCGGCGATTTCGCAACTGCGAACGAAACCGCCGCCGAGGCAGTCAGCGTGGTTCAGGCGGAGTGGGAACGGCTTGTCCAGGACGGAGTCTCGGAAGATGAGCTTCAGCGTTTCAAGACACATCTCACGGGAGCCTACCCGCTGCGGTTTGACGGCAACAGCAGGATTGCCAGAATCCTCGCCCACATGCAGTTTGACAATCTTCCCGCCTCGTATGTGAAAAACCGCAATGACATGGTCGATGCGCTGACGGTCGAAGAGATGAACCGGGTCGCGAAGCGGCTCATAAGGCCGGAAAAGCTGCATTTTGTTGTCGTTGGCCAGCCGGTGGGCCTGGAAGGCGAATCCGCGGACTGAACCGGATTGCGCGGTTGCGGCCTCTTCGCTGCTTACGCCGGTCATGGACGGGACACACAACGGAGGGGACCGGCGCCGCCCGCGCGTGCGCAGGCTTGATGAAGCGTCGATCAACCGCATCGCGGCCGGAGAAGTCATTGAGCGGCCGGCTTCGGTCATCAAAGAGCTGATAGAAAACGCCATCGACGCCGGCGCCGACAAGGTAGAGGCGCACTATGCCAATGGCGGGAAATCGCTCATCCGTGTCGTTGACAACGGCTGTGGAATTGAAGCCGGCGACCTGCCGCTTGCCGTCGCCCGCCACGCCACCTCCAAGACCGACGGTTCCGACCTGTTCAATTTCCGCAGCTTCGGATTCCGCGGCGAAGCACTGGCGTCAATGGGAGCCGCCGGCCGCCTGACCGTGACCAGCCGCGCCGCGGGCGCCGAGGCGGCGCGCACAATCACCGTGGCCGGCAGCCAGGCCTCGACCGTACGCCCTGCGGCGCTGGGATGCGGAACCGTCACTGAACTCACGGAGCTCTTCCATTCCACACCGGCTCGGCTCAAGTTTCTCGGCTCAGACCGGGCGGAGGCACTCGCACTGGCAAACACCTTCCGCTCGCTGGCGATGGTGGCGCCTTCGGTCGGCTTTGAATTGATCGAGGCGCCTCCTGGCGGCAAACGGCGGCGGGTTCTGCAGCTGCATCCCGAGGCGAAAGAGTCGGACGGCGCGCGGCTGGCACGGCTCAACCGGATCATCAGCGGCGGATTTGCGGAAAACGCCTGCCGCGTCGACGGGATTCGCGAAGGCTACATCCTGTCCGGGTTTGTGGCCTTGCCCACATTCACGCGCGGCACGGCGAGCGCGCAGCATATGTTTGTTAACGGAAGACCGGTGCGTGACCGGCAGCTGTACGGCGCGCTTCGCGCCGCCTACTCGGATTTCACCCCGGCGGGCCGTTACCCGGTGGCGGCGCTGTTTATTGACTGCGAACCGCAGCTGGTGGACGTCAACGTTCATCCGGCAAAGTCGGAAGTGCGGTTCCGCGCCGCCGCCGCAGTGCGGTCGCTGATCATCAGCGGCGTGCGCGCCGCGCTGACGCGGGAAGGACACCGGTCATCCACCGCGCTTTCTGCGGCGATGCTCGGCGCGTGGAGGCCAGACTCTGACCTGCCGCAAAGCGGCGACCGGCAACGGTGGCCGAATCGTCATCAGCACAGCCGAAACCGTCCCGGTCCTCGCCACAGCGCGCAGGCTCCGGACCCGCCGCAGCAGATTGCGGATCTTCCGCCGATGGCCGATGCGCCGCCGCCGGGAAATGAAATTGCTCCAGACAAATATCCGCTCGGCGCCGCCAAGGCACAGCTGCACGGCGCTTACGTGCTTTCAGAGACCGGGCAGGGCATCGTGATTGTCGATCAGCACGCCGCGCATGAGCGGCTGGTGTACGAGCGGCTGAAACAGTGTTTTGCCAGTCAGCGGCCGGATTCGCAGATGCTGCTGGTCCCCGAAGTCGTCGATCTTCCGGACGATCGCCGGTCGGCCCTGCTCTCAGCAGCTGACGGTCTCGCGCAGATGGGGCTGGAGATTGAGAGTTTTGGCTCTGGCAGCGTCTGTGTCCGCGCGGTGCCGGCAATTCTCAGCGCGAAAGTCGATTGCGCCAGGCTGCTGCAGGACATTGCCGATGCGCTCGAGGAAACCGGCGAAACGATCGCCCTGGTGGAGCGGATGAACCAAGTGATCAGCCGGATGTCGTGCCACGGTTCGGTGCGGGCAGGGCGCCGACTGGCGCCGGAAGAGATGAATGCGCTGCTGCGGGACATGGAAAACACACCCGGATCTGGCCAGTGCAATCACGGCCGGCCAACCTATATTCAATTGAATCTCATTGATATCGAAAAGCTCTTCGGTCGCCGCTGAACACCTGCGGCCGACGCAGCGCGGGAGGAGACCGCAGAAATGTCGAACGCAACTGAAGGCCGGAACGAGACCGTCTCAGCCCAACCCGCAGCCGGCTGCGGCCGCGCGGCGGTCACGGCGCCTGTGGATGGCCTGTCATTTGTGCGCGGCCCTGACCAGCCGCCTCTGGCGCATACCACAATTCCGCAGCTCCTCAGGCACACAGCCGCCCGATTCGGGCGGCGCGACGCGGTGGTTTTTTCCGAACAGGGTGTGAGACTGAGCTACGCTGAGTTTGACCGCGCTGTGGATGAGGTGGCGGCGGGGTTTCTGGCGCTTGGCCTCGTGAAGGGCGACCGCGTCGGCATCTGGTCTCCCAATCGGGTCGAATGGGTGCTTACGCAATTCGCAACCGCACGGGTCGGCCTAGTGCTGGTGAACATCAATCCGGCCTACCGGCTGGGCGAGCTGAAGTTCGCCCTCAGCAAGGTCGGGTGCCGGGCGCTGATCGCAGCCAAATCGTTCAAATCAACCGACTATGCGGGAATGATCCGGCAATTGGCGCCTGAGCTTGCCGACAGCGCGCCCGGAAAACTGAGGGCGGCGAAACTCCCCGCTCTCCGGCATGTCGTCATCATGGACGATGAGCCGGGCCCGGGCGCTTGGTCCTTCGATCGCCTGCGCAGCCTCGGCGGACCGGCGCAGCGGTCGGCCATTGCCGAAATCGACAATTCGCTCAACCCCGGCGACGCCATCAATATTCAATTCACTTCAGGCACGACGGGAGCGCCAAAAGGCGCCACGCTCTCCCACCGCAATGTTGTCAACAATGCCCGTTTTGTGACCGACAGGATCTGTCTCACCGAAAACGACCGCCTGGCGCTCCCGGTTCCGCTCTACCACTGTTTCGGAATGGTGATGGGCGTGTTGGGAGCGGTCAGCAAGGGGGCCGCAATGATCTTTGCGAGCGAAGCGTTCGATGCGGTCAAAACGCTGGACGTCCTGGAAAGCGAACGATGCAGCGCCGCCTACGGCGTTCCCACGATGTTTGTTGATATGCTTGAGGAACTCGAAAAATCGCCGCGTGACCTGTCACATCTCCGCACCGGAATCATGGCCGGGGCACCCTGTCCGGCTGACATCATGGAGCGGGTGAATGCGCAGATGAATATGCGCCAGGTCACCATCTGCTATGGCATGACCGAGACCTCTCCGGTGTCATTTCAGAGCTTTGTCGACGATGCGACGGACAAACGCTGCGAAACTGTCGGGCGGATTCATCCGCATCTGGAAGTCAAGATTGTCGACAGAGAAAACCGGATTGTGCCGGTCGGCGAACAGGGCGAACTCTGCACCCGCGGCTACTCGGTGATGAAAGGGTACTGGGACGACGAGGAGCAGACGCGGGGCTGTCTCAGGGGGGACTGGCTTCACACCGGCGATCTGGCAGTCCTCGACGAAGAAGGATTCTGCTCCATTGTCGGCCGCCTGAAGGACATGATCATCCGGGGCGGCGAAAACATCTATCCCCGCGAAATCGAGGAACACCTGATCCGCCTTCCGAAAGTCAGCATTGCGCAGGTTTTCGGCATTCCGGACGAGAAGTTCGGTGAAGAGGTGTGCGCCTGGGTGATCGTCCGGCAGGGAGAACGGATCGATGAGCATGAGCTGAGGGAATCCCTTCATGGACAGATCGCGCATTTCAAAATTCCGAAACACATCAGGTTTGTTGACGCGTTTCCGATGACAATCACCGGCAAACCGCAGAAATTCGTCATGCGTGACAGAATGATGATGGAAATGCTGAAAGCATAACCGCCAAATTCAAAACCTTGCCGCGGTCGATGATTGCCCGGAACTTTCAACGAACTTCACGGGCCAAATCTGACGGTTCCGCCGCCCAAGAGGTTGAATTGGCGTGATGTTCCGGATTCTTGGCGCGCGTTCAGGCTGCCGCGTCACTGGGAACAAACCTTGCCGGGCCGGTTTCCGGCAACTCAAAGACACGCGTTTGCGGTACGGTCGGCCTGGCGAGCAGCGGAAAGCCGCTCGCGGGAAGGTCGTCAGGCGTTCTTTTCGATGACGCATTGGCCTTCGCGGCGTCCGAGACTTCGGACGGGGCCACAGCAGTCACAGGCGTATTCGACGACTGCCTGGTGTTCTGCGCCATCAGGACCAGCGGAAAATGCCGCAGATGTAGGCCGGTGGATTGAATCCGGTGAGGGGCCGCTGTGGCGGCCCCGCTAACTGACAACGAGCAAGTCAGAGATATGCGTTTCGGGAACAGAACATTCGACCCCAGGCATCTCTGTCCGCTCAGGCTTGAAGTGCAGTGGAGCGGCAATGCCTACGCAGCCTTTGTCCGGTTTTCCTGCCACTTTTTCACAGTAAAATCTGACGCCAGCAGGCATAACGATCAGGCATTCTGTGAATGTCCGGAATGCCGCCGGTAGGAGAAAAGCACGTTCGATGCTGATCGCTGCCAGCTTTCCTCCCAGCATCCCGGATTGTTCCGGGACCTCGGGAACAAGACTGTCTAGCACACGAAAAGGAATAGCCATTTCTTCGTCAGGAATGTGCCTGTGATGGGGAAGAGTGGCAGGAATGATCCCTATGCGGTCTATTTCAAGGTATTTCCGGCTACTGATGCTGACGTCATCGTGCAGGTGGTATCGGTCTGCCAGAAATCCCGCATAATGCAGAGAGCGTCACCCGTCACCTTTTCGCGGTTGATTTGTTCAAAGGCACGAAATGAACCCCTTCAGATTGGACCGCTTTGCAAAGTGAAGAGACGCTGAAAAGGAAACAGGCTCCGAAGAGCCTGGTTCGCACGAGTCCATCTTGCATCCCACAGGGAACCGCCAAAGCGGCATGGCCACCGTATTGTCCGGCAGACCGGACTCACTCGTTCAAAAGTGACATTGTCAAATGTATATAGTGGATCAGGACAGAACACAAAATTTCTTGTTCAATTGTTCCGCATCCAGAAACACAGTGCTCTCACCCCCCCCTGAGCTTGCGGATTCGCTCCTTCGGGAAATGCCTGCGGAAGGGCTGCGGCCGATCGGGAGGCTGCGGATCACGTCGCTGACGAAGGGATAGCCCTTGGCGGCAGCTGTCCGGCAAACGGTCGTATCCCGACCAACGCCCTGTCAACCTGAAAACCGCCCCGGCCCGCCCCGGTTTCCTGTTCACAAACATTGTTCCGAATCTTCAGTCCGGATACAGGGCCTCCGCAGATTTTTTCCGAACAAACTGACAAAGCGCTGGCAGGATATGCGAGGGTCTCGACTCTCGACCAATATCCGGGACTGCAGCTCGACGCACTGAACGCCGGAGGATCTTCGAGGACCGCAAGCTTCGCGTCTTGGTCAACGACACGCGCATCCAGGGCAGCATGAGCCCGGACTGCTGCCGGGCCGTTCAACAGCTGACAACGCATTTGGGAAAAATTCGACAGAAAAGGCGCTTATAATTGCCCTGCCGCTTCGTGAGTGATCGCGGACCCGGCCTTGCTCTCTCCGCAGACTTCGGCAAACTTCTCCGCCAGCCCTTCCGCGCGCGCCGACGGCACGGAGCAACGCCGAATGTACAAAGGCTGCATCACACCGTCAGCGGATTCTCCCAGTTGCCCAGCGAGCAGCCCGCCGCTTGCAGGCGGGGTCTTTATCGCGGCCCCTGTCCATGCGACACGACCCATTCGAATTTCTCCAATTCCGTGGGCGGCTGCGACACGGTCGCCTGCGATTCACGGGCCCGTTTGGCGATGTCCTTCACCGGGAACCGCATTCGATGCCGCAATGGATTCGTGTGCGGCGCTTGCGCACAACAGTCCGAAAAAACGGAACGGATCGACCGCGGCAGGCCTTTCGCGGGCGGCCTCCAGATCACGCTGCGCGGTGGCCCCGGCGCGGCAGGCGCTGGAATGAACCGAAATCGGGCCGGAAAAGGGAACACCGCCGCCGCCGGTGCGGATTTGCCGGTCCCGGTGACTGCGGGCGCTGAATCTGAATATTCGTGTTTCAGGCTGTGCGCTTCACATCGGAACCTGGCCGGCCGGATTGAGCGTTCAGCCTTTTTGCTATGAGCTCCGCCGTTTCGGCCATGCCATAGACCGCGATGAACCCGCCGAACCTCGGTCCCTGGCTGGTTCCGAACAGCACCTCGTAAATCGCTTTGAACCAATTCCGAAGCGGTTCAAATCCATGCTCGCGCCCCACCGAATAGACAAGACCCTGAAGTCCTTCGGGGTCAGTGCCGCCCTCCCACGCAAGCAGCCTCGTACGGAGGTCATCAAGCGCGGCACGTTCTCCGCTTTCCGGTCTGCGAAGCTTCCGGGAATGCGTTTCCCGGTCCTTGAAGTACCGCAGGGCGCCCTGCACGCAGCGCGCCAGGTCGGGGTGGGACCCGGGCGTGGCGTCGGGCTCGTATTTCCTGATGAAGCCCCAAAGCACCCCTTCATCGTCAGTCGACGTCACGGAAGCGAGATTGAGCAGCATCGAATAGGGCACAGTCATCGTTGACACCGGCGGCCGGCCCTTATGCACATGCCAGACCGGGTTGTTCAGCCTGGCGGCGTCATTCTGTCCCGGATACGCCCGCAGGTGCCGGTTGTGCTCGTCGACGGTCTTTGGGATGATTTCGGGATACAGCCGCTTCGCGGTCCTCGGCTTCTGGTACATGAAGGAGCTGAGACTCTCCGGAGTGGCATAGGAAAGCCACTCTTCCACCGAGACGCCTCCCACGCCTTTTGACTTGGAGATCTTCTGCCCGCTTTCGTCCAGAAACAGCTCAAACGCCATCCCGGAGGGCGGCGCGTGTCCAAGCGCACGGCAGATCCGTTTGCCGAGATCCGCCGACGGGATCAGGTCCTTGCCGTACATCTCGTAGTCCACGCCCAGCGCCGCCCAGCGCATCGCCCAGTCAGGCTTCCACTGCAGTTTGGCGCGGCCGCCGGTCACCGGAATCTCAATCCGCTCGCCGTCCGGCTCGGCGTAGACAATTGTCCCCTTCGACTCGTTGCGCTCGAGCGTCGGCGTCTGCAGGACATGGCCGGTTTTCGGGCTGACAGGAAGGAACGGCGAGTAGCTTTCCCTGCGGCCTTCGGACATGCCGCCAAGGGAAGGAAGCATGATCGACATGATCTCGTCAAACCGCTCAAGCGCCGCGATCAGCATCTCATCGAATCGGCCGCCGCGGTAGCATTCGGTTGATGAAAGAAATTCATAATCGAAGCCGAACGCGTCCAGGAACGAACAGAGTCTGGCGTTGTTGTGCGCGGCGAAGCTCTCATGCGTGCCGAAGGGATCAGACACCCGGCTCAGCGGCAGTTTCAGCTGTTCCTCCAACCGCTCCCGGTGCGGCACATTGAGAGGCACCTTCCGGAAGCCGTCCATGTCGTCGGAAAAACAGATCAGTTTCGTCGGGACATCGGAGATTGTCTCAAAGGCATGCCGAACCATCGAAGTCCGGGCGACTTCCCCGAAAGTTCCGATATGGGGCAGCCCGGAAGGGCCGTATCCGGTCTGAAAGACCACACGGTCCTTTTGGCCGCCGCTTGCTTCGATCCGCTTCAGGAGTCTGCGGGCTTCCTCAAACGGCCAAGCCTTGGATTCCATTGCCGCCTTGGCAATTCCGGCCATCGTCTTGCCTGCCTTCAAGGAAACCTGGAACGGCTAACTATTGTTGCCGGCCAACAGCGTCAACAGAATCCGCAGGACATTCCCACGCTGATTCCGTTTGCCCTTTCCTGCGTCCGGGGCCGGCCGGTTGGGTGCACGCCATTGTTTTGGGTCAGGCGGCGGCGATGCGCTGTGCCTTCCAGAGAGCGAACTCTTCCCACTGCAGATTCGTCCAGCAGCTTTTCAGCGCCAGCAATGCGTTTGCGCCCCGCACCGACCATTTGCATCCTGACTTCTTGAAGCGGCTGGCGACTGTCTGCCTGCAGCGGCTTTCGACTTTGCCGCTTCCGGTCCGCATGCCGCGTGCCCGGTATTCGTCATAGCGCATCCGGCTATTGTTCGATTCGAAACAGTCAATGCGCCTGGCCACATCCTTGCGCCGCCCGCGGTGCGGCTCGAGGTCCGCGATGACGCCGGCGACCTGCCCGGTCGCGCAGCGCCGGCCGGCTGATCCGGTCTCTGTCCGCCGCGCAGGGAACGTTCCGACAAAAGCCCCGCCGCAGGAAAAAATCAACCCGCGGCGCGGAAACCGGCCGGAAAGAGTCACTGAAAATCAAAAAATGGCGTGCACCCGTATGAGGGCTGGGGAGCAGCCTTACTCTCTCTACCCGTGATACGAATCAGCTCGTGGATCCTGTCTGTGATGCGCTGGGAAGGGGCATGGTCGACCAGCCGTGTGGTGGTCTGGTCGGCAACATGAGCTCGCGGTCGGGCGACGGTGATGAAGCATTTGCGCAGCGCATGGAAGGCGCTCGAGGGAGTGTGGAGTGGTCGAAACGGTTGCGGTGAGGACTATCGCGCTGGCGGTCGCGGGCCGCCGGCGTCACAGTCCGATATAGGTGCGAAGCCGGGCACGGACTTCCGCCTGGGGTAGGCGGCAGCGAGGATGCTCGGCGATTTGTCGGAGCCCCTCCGGTCAACCCGCCCTGGTCAAGGACTTGGTGCTCATGCAGGCGATTGAGGAGCCAAAGGACGCCGTGACACTCGACGGCCTCCTCAAGCGCCAGGGCGCGCAAGGAGCCGTCTCCGGATAGCAGGGTCCATGAGTTGGCCTTGGAGAGGGAGAGTGCGAAGCTGTCGGGAAGCGAGAGGCTGCGCCGTGCGCGGCGGAACTCGAGAGCGAGGGCGACCGCCGCGCCGTCCAGTTCCTCAGCGCGGAGCCCCATGTCGATCAGTGCTGGCCCGCCGTGATCCCTGATCTCGCGTTCGTAGAGCAGGTCGGGCACGGCGAACTCGAACGGCAGACGAAAGACGGGATCCAGGAATGAACCGCGTTCGAGGTCGATCAGCACCGAATTGTCGGAGACGAGCACCGACATGGGAATCAGACGCCGGAGGCAGCCGCTTCCATGGCGGGCGGCTCATCCATGAGCTGGATGAGCTCGTGGACCGAGTGTCCGAGCAGTTCGGCGGCTCTGGACTCGGGGATGGCGTCTTCCGCCAGGGCACGGAAGCATAGACGCTCGAAACGCTTGGTCTCTTCGCGGTTCATTGCCCATGGTTCCCTGTAGGGCGGACTGCGCCAGCCTTGGTGGTTGAATTCATTGAAAAGCTTGCGGAACAGGGGATTGCCGAAGATCCCCAGATCCTTGCAGCGGTAGGTGAGGGCCTGCACGCTGACCCCGAATATCCGTTTGAGGTTGAACAACTCGCTCCAGCCAATGGACTTGCGATGCTTGCCGATCTCGGCGCGCAGGGTCTCGGCTGGCATGAGGAAGGCCCCTGCAAAGCGGTGAGCGGCCTTCTCGTCATCGACTTTCGGGGCGATCTCCAGAACCATGTGCCCAAGTTCGTGGGCCACCGTGAAGCGCTGACGCTCGCCCCAGTCGCGTCCGTTGACGACGATCACCGACGCGACGCTCCGGTCTTCACGACGTACCCGAGCGGTAAGACCGTCGATGTTGGCAAGAGGCATCGAAAGTACCTTGATCCCGCGTTCCTCCAGAAGCTCGACGAGATTTGGAATCGGATCGAGGCCCAGTCCCCAGTGGCTGCGGAGACCGAGCGCCGCCTGCTCCGCTTCCGCTACGTCGTGGATTACGGGCCACGGGGCATCGCGGGGCATGTCCCAGGCGATAGTGGGCAGGCCGAGAATCTCCTCGACCGTGAGATAGCGCTCCAGCAGATCGAGCACCTTGGCCTCGACTTGAGCTTCTTCCCGTTTGCTTGTCAGCCGCTTTCTCCGGAAGTCGACGGCTTCCAGGGCGATCTCGCTGTCGCTGGCCAGATAATCGACGGATACACTGAGAGCGTTCGCGAGCACGATGAGAACGCCGGAGCTCGGCATGGCCTCGTCGCGCTCGTACTTGCTGATCGCTTGCGCCGTGACGCGGTTGTCGATTCTGGCTTCGAGATCACGAAGAGAAAGGCCCGCTGCACGGCGTGATACTCTAATACGTCGACCTATGGACATTTTCACCTCCCTCGCGCCAGTTGATATTTTCTAAATATTTTCGAATTTTGTCAAGTCCAGGGCTTAAAACCGGCAGGGACGTCCCACGCTGATTCCGTTTGTCTTTGCCTGCGTTCGGGACCGACCGGGATCCGCTGACGTTCCTCCGCTGCATGTGCAATATTTCCGACATGTCGGTTCGCAAACGCATGGAATCCTGCCCGTTTCACCGGCAGCCCCCGGGCTGGTTCTCCCTGTTGGAGGTCGAGGTCCGCCTGGCGAAGCCGGAGGAGCGGCCAACGCGCAGAGGCCGCTTGCGCGCAGAGGTCGCCCGATGCCCATGACGGCTGGCGCTGCCGGAAAAACGCGCGGTTCCGCACTTCGCGGGCAGACGGATGTGCTTGGCATCGGACGATTTTCTGTTAGTGTCCTGGTGCCGATAAATCGGCGGCCTGACGCGGAATTGCGCCGGACGCGGGTCGGTGCGGATTTGCCGCGGAATTGATGAGGCCCGACATGACTGAAGCCGTGACCTTTATCCTTGACGGGGTTGAGACGACCGCCGCGCCCGGCGAGACGATCTGGGAAGCGGCCAAACGGCAGGGCACGGAAATCCCGCATCTCTGCCACTCGGGCAAAACCGGCTACCGGCCCGACGGCAATTGCCGCGCCTGTATGGTCGAGATTGAAGGCGAGCGCGTTCTTGCCGCCTCCTGCATCAGAATGCCCGCCGAAGGAATGGAAGTGAAGACCGCAACCGCGCGTGCCAGAAAGGCGCGGAAAATGGTCATTGAACTGCTGCTCGCCGACCAGCCGTCCCGCGATGCCGCGCACGACCGCTCTTCGCACCTCTGGCAGACCGCGGAATCGCTGGATGTCGAAACCGCCCGGTTCCCGAAAATAGAATATGAACGGACACCGGTTCTTGACGGGTCACATCCGGCGATGCGGGTCAATCTCGACGCTTGCATTCATTGCGGGCTTTGTGTGCGGGCGTGCCGTGAAGTGCAGGTGAATGATGTTATCGGCATGGCCGGAAGAGGCCATGACGCAAAGATTGTATTCGATTTCTCGGACCCGATGGGCGAGTCGACCTGCGTGGCGTGCGGTGAGTGCGTCCAGGCCTGCCCCACCGGCGCACTGATGCCGGCGACGGTTCTTGATGCGGATGAAATCGGTGACAGCGCCGACCACGACAAAGAGGTGCGTAGCGTCTGCCCGTTCTGCGGCGTCGGCTGTCAGGTGAGCCTCAAGATAAAGGACGGCCGCATTCAGTATGTCGACGGCGCCGATGGTCCTGCCAACGAAAACCGCCTCTGCGTCAAAGGCCGGTTCGGTTTTGATTTTGTGTATCATCCGCACCGCCTGACTGCGCCGCTGATCCGCCGCGAAGACGCGCCGCCCAAGGGTCTGAATGTCCACCCGGCGACGCCGTACACGCACTTCCGCGAGGCAAGCTGGGAGGAAGCCCTGGAAGTGGCGGCGAATGGGCTGGACAGAATTCGGAGTGAACATGGCGGCCGCGCTGTCGCAGGATTTGGCTCGGCCAAATGCACCAACGAAGAGGCTTATCTCTTTCAGAAACTGATCCGCCAGGGATTTGGCCACAATAACGTCGATCACTGCACACGGCTGTGCCACGCGTCCTCGGTGGCGGCGCTGATTGAAAACATCGGCTCGGGGGCGGTCACGGCCACTTTCAACGAAATCGGAAACGCCGAAGTCGCGATCGTCATCGGCGCCAATCCGGTGGAAAACCATCCGGTCGCCGCCACGTATTTCAAGCAGTTCGCCAAGCGCGGCGGCAAGCTGATCCTGATGGATCCCCGCCGCAGCGAACTATCGCGGCACGCCCATCTCTCACTGCAGTTCCGTCCCGGCAGGGATGTTTCCATGTTGAACGCCATCATGCATGTCATTGTCGACGAGCGCTTGTACGACGAACAGTATATCCAAGCCTTCACCGAGAACTGGGACGCGGCAAAGGCGCATTTGAGCCGGTTCGATCCGGAGAGCATGGCGGGGATCTGCGGCGTCGAAGCCGATGTGCTGAGGGAAGTCGCGCACGAGTTCGCCGGCGCAAAATCGGCGATGATATTTTGGGGAATGGGGGTGTCTCAGCACGTTCACGGCACCGACAATTCGCGCTGCCTGATCTCACTTGCGCTGATGTGCGGACAGGTCGGCCGCCCGGGCACCGGACTGCACCCGCTGCGCGGTCAGAACAATGTGCAGGGTGCTTCCGACGCCGGGCTGATACCGATGTTCCTGCCCGACTACAAAAGCGTCCGCGACGGCGGCCTTCGGGCTGACTTCGACAGTCTCTGGAAACAGGGAACAGTTGACCCCGAGCCGGGCCTGACCGTCACCGAGATTGTGACGGCGATTGCCGAAGGCAACATCAATGGCATGTACATTCTCGGGGAAAACCCGGCGATGTCGGATCCGGATGTGCACCATGCCCGAGAGGCGCTGGAACAGCTCGAACATCTGGTTGTTCAGGATATTTTCCTCACGGAGACAGCAAGCTACGCCGACGTCATTCTTCCGGCGTCCGCTTTCGCGGAGAAGTCCGGCACCGTGACCAACACCAACCGTCAGGTGCAAATTGGCCGCCCCGCCGCCGCGCCGCCCGGCCAGGCGAGGCCCGATTGGTGGATCACCATTGAGATTGCCCGTCGCCTGGGACTGAATTGGCCGTATACGCACCCGTCGGAGGTGTTCGCGGAAATGAAGCAGGTGATGGGGTCGCTCGACAATATCACTTGGGACCGGCTGGAGCGCGAAAACGTGGTCACCTACCCGAGCACTGCGCCGGATGATCCGGGACAGCCTGTCGTATTCGGTGACGGATTTCCGCGAGAGGGCGGCCGCGGCCGTTTCACGCCCGCCAACCTCGTGCCTCCTGACGAAGAGCCTGACGAACAGTATCCGATGGTGCTGATCACCGGCAGGCAGCTGGAGCACTGGCACACCGGATCCATGACCCGGCGTTCCCGGGTCCTGGACACAGTGGAGCCTGAGGCGGTCTGCTCAATGAATCCGCGCACCCTGAACAGGCTGGGAATCGAAATCGGCGGACTGGTGACGCTGAGCACCCGCCGGGGTTCGGTGACAATCGCGGCGCGCGCCGACCGCAATGTGGCCGAGGATACGGTGTTCCTGCCATTCGCCTTCGTCGAGGCGGCGGCAAATATCCTGACCAATCCGGCGGTCGATCCGACAGGCATGATTCCCGAGTTCAAGTTCGCTGCCGTCGCCGCCCAAAAACCGACCGAAGCCATCGCCGCCGAATAGGTTTTGCAGTTTCGTCGCGGGCCTCATCGCGAATGCCCGGATGACCGGATCTGGAAACGGGCGGTGCCAGCGGCGCCGTCCTGCCCGAGGCCGCGGCAAGGAACCTTTGGATTGTTGTTGACTGAATGCTAAACTAAAGAAGCGTCCCGGCAGCCGGAAAACCGGCCGGGGGTCGAAGCCTCGAAGTGTGGAGGGAATGCGGTGATGGCGCAGTCAGGCGAGGCTCGGCGTGAAAACAGCATTCCGGCTCTGCTGCAGCGCAATTGTGAAATCCGCGGCAAGCGCCCGGCGAACCGGGAGAAAGAGTTCGGCATATGGCAGAGCTGGACCTGGGCTGACGTCGCCCGCGAGACGCGGCAGCTGGCGCTCGGGCTGTTGGAACTCGGAGTCAATCCCGGCGACCATATCGCTGTGATCGGACGCAACCGTCCGCGCCTCTACTGGTCAATGGTCGCCACGCAGATGACCGGAGCGGTTCCGGTGCCGGTCTACCAGGACGCGGTAGCCGATGAAATGGCCTACGTGCTCGATCACTGCGGCGCCCGGTTTGTCATCGCCGGCGGTCAGGAGCAGGTCGACAAGGTGCTGGAAGCCCAGGACAGGCTGCCGGCGCTCGAACAGCTGGTCTATCTCGACTCGCGCGGCCTGCGCAACTACGTGTACCTGCTCATGACATATGAAGCGGCGGGGTCTCACCGATTCGCCGACTTTCGAGATACTCGTCGGGGGTCATTCCATCAAGGGAGTCGTGCGGCCTCCAGCCGTTGTAGAGTTCCATATATTCGTCGATGAGGGGTCTGAGCCCGGAGACGTTCACGGCGGTGTCCTGAACATTGTAGAACTCGTTTCTGAGCGTCGCCTGCATACGTTCGACGCGTCCGTTCTGTTTCGGCGACTTCGGCGGCAAAACGGCGAGGGTGATGTTTCTGTCTCCGCACGCGGCCTCGAACTCGGCCATGAACTCGGAGCCGCCGTCGACCTGCACGGCCTCGACTGAGAACGGCGCCTGGCGGACCAGCTTGTCAAGGAAGCGGGCGGCGCTGGCCGCGGTCGCGTTTGAGGCGGCCATGCCGCAGCCCCAGCGCGAGAGACGGTCGACGGCGGTGAAGTGTCTGACGGTCCGGCCGGGCCGCAGCGACACGGTGAGCGTGTCGACCTGGACCGCCTGCGGCCGCCGGGTCCGGCGGCTCCTGCGGCTGTGCGCCGTGAAGGCGCTGACCGGGGCCATGCGGCCTCTGCGGACCAGGTCGCGGATGGCCCGCCCGACCGTCGCGTCGGAGACCGCGGTCCCCTCACGGCGCAGCACGGCGGCGATCTTCCCCCTTCCCCAGGCCGGGAACATTTTCCGCAGCTCCCGCACGCGGCCCTCGATTCCGCGGCGCAGCTTCGACAGCGGAACGCCGACGGCGCGCGCCGCCTGTTCCACAGTCAGGCCGTCGCGCCAGGCCCGCCGCCAGCGGCGGACCAGCTCCGCGCGCCTTGCGGTCTCCGCGCCGGGTGAAGACAAAATCCGTGACGCGCGGGCGGCGTTTCTGATAACATGGCCGGGCAAGCCGAAAACTTGCATTGGGGTTCTCCTTTTTCGGTTTTCACAACTAAGCGAACTGATGGAGAACCCCGCCCCTCAGGGCAAGAAAAAATCTGATCCGGGGGTCTCAGAACCCTCCGGTCGGGCTGCGCCCTCCCTCCGGGTTCTGAGACCCCCGGCGCCGCCCGCAAAACTTCATATGTGTCTGATCAGGGACACTACGATCATTCCAGAATGCACGCGCTCTTGGATGTGGAGGCCATGGGCAAAGCCGCCGAAGAGCGGCGCGGGGCCGAACTCGACAGCAAGATCGCCGCGCTGGATAGCGGCTCAACCTGCGTCCTGCTGTACACCTCCGGCACCACCGGCAATCCCAAAGGCGTCGTGCTCTCGAACGACAACATCATCTCGGCCTCAGCTGCATCTTCTGAATTTGACAGTCTCAATGACCAGGCCTCTGTGCTCGCCTACCTTCCCATGGCCTGGGTCGGGGATTTCATCTTTTCGATCGGTCAGGCCTATTGGGCCGGATTCTGCGTCAACTGCCCGGAATCGCCGGAGACGATGATGACCGATCTGCGCGAGATTGGACCCACCTATTATTTTGCGCCGCCGCGCATATTCGAAGCGATGCTGACCCAGGTTGTGATCCGGATGGAAGACGCCGGGTTTCTCAAGAAACGGATGTTCGACTATTTTATGCGGCGCGCCAGGAAATCGGGACCGGGGATCATGGCCGGCAAAAAAGTATCCGCCGCCGACCGGCTTCTCTACAGCATCGGCGATCTGCTGGTGTACGGGCCGCTGCGCAACACGCTGGGCCTGTCCAATGTCCGCATCGGCTACACAGCCGGCGAAGCGATCGGCCCCGAAATCTTCGATTTCTACAGGTCAATCGGAATCAATCTGAAGCAGCTGTACGGCCAGACCGAGGCCGCGGTCTTCATCACCCAGCAGCCGGACGGCGAAGCCTCGGGAGACACCGTCGGGGTTCCGACGCCAGGGGTCGAGGTCAGAATCGACGACAGCGGAGAGGTGTTTTTTCGGTCCCCCGGCTCGTTTGTCGAGTATTTCCGCAATCCGGCGGCCACCGCGTCGACCAAGGACAGCGAGGGCTGGGTGGCGACCGGCGATGCCGGTTACTTCGATTCCAAAGGCCATCTCCGCATCATCGACCGGGCCAAGGATGTCGGCAAAATGCGCGACGGCAGCATGTTTGCCCCGAAATTTGTCGAAAACAAACTCAAATTCTATCCCAACATACTCGAGGCGGTGGTGTTCGGCGCCGGTCGCGGCTTCTGCACAGCGGTGCTCAATATCGATCTCGCGGCAGTCGGAAACTGGGCTGAGCGAAACAACATCGCCTATGCCTCATACCAGGAGCTGGCGGCGCATCCGCAGGTCTATGACACCGTGCTCCGGCAGATCACCGAAACAAACCGAAGCCTCGCGGCCGACGACATGCTGGCTGGCTGCCAGATTCTGCGGTTCCTGATCCTGCACAAAGAGCTTGATGCCGACGACGGCGAGTTGACCCGCACACGCAAAGTGCGGCGGCGGATCATTGAGGACAAGTACGACGATCTGATTACGGCTCTCTACGGCGGACAGGACAGCGTCCACACGGAAACCGAAGTGACCTACGAAGACGGCCGCAAGGGCACGATCTCGGCAACGCTGAGGATCTGCGATGTTCCGGCGGCGGAAGCGGAACGGATGGCGGCGGAGTGAGCGCCCGGGCATGGCTGTCCAATGACTGAATTCCGGCCGATGCCGGAAACCGCCGGTCCGCGGGAGCGCGAGATCGGCGGCGCGCTGATGGAGATCAGCAATATTTCCCTTCGGTTTGGCGGATTGACAGCCCTTTCCGATGTGTCGTTTGACATCCGCGAAGGCGAAGTCCGCGCCATTATTGGCCCGAACGGCGCCGGCAAATCCTCTATGCTGAACGTGATCAGCGGCTTCTACCACCCGCAGGCAGGCGAGATCAGATTCCGCGGTGAGCTGCGCCCGCCGATGCCGTCGCACCGGATCGCCCGCCAGGGCATTGCCAGGACATTCCAGAATATCGCCCTGTTTAACGGCATGACCACCCTGGACAATATCATGACCGGACGCATCACCCTGATGAAGCCCAGACTGCTTACGCAGGCGCTGTGGTGGGGCTGGGCCGAGCGCGAGGAATCTGAACACCGCGAGAAAGTCGAGCGGATCATCGATTTTCTGGAAATCCAGGCCATTCGCAAGACACCGGTCGGCCGTCTGCCCTATGGGCTGCAGAAACGGGTCGAACTCGGAAGGGCGCTGGCCGCGGAGCCTGCGCTGCTGCTGCTTGACGAGCCGATGGCCGGCATGAATCTCGAGGAGAAAGAGGATATGTGCCGCTTTGTTCTTGATCTGAACGACGAATTCGGCACCACGATTGCTCTGATCGAACACGACATGGGCGTAGTCATGGATATTTCCGACCGGGTTGTGGTGATGGAATACGGGCGCAAGATCGCCGACGGGACGCCCGATGAGATCCGCAGCAATCAAGACGTGATAGGCGCCTATTTGGGCGTCCAGCATTAGGAGGGGCGGGTGTACGAACAGCTGCTGTATGCGATTGAGGTCTCGCTGAACGGGCTGATGACAGGCGTGCTCTACGCCCTTGTCGCGCTGGGATTTGTGCTGATTTTCAAGGCATCGGGCGTGTTCAACTACGCTCAGGGCGTGATGGCGCTGTTCGCCGCGCTGACCCTGGTCGGGTTACAGAACGGCCAGATACCGTTCGCCCATCTCATCAATGCGGTGTTCGGCACGCAGGTGCACCATTTCGGCTGGCACCTGCCGGCGCTGCTCTCGGTGCTGCTGGCGGTCGCGGCGATGGTGCTCCTGGCGATCGCAGTCGAAAGACTGGTGCTGAAACATCTGATCAACCAGGAACCCGTGATCCTGTTCATGGCAACAATTGGACTGGCCTACTTCCTGGAAGGCTTCGGCGATCTGATGTGGGGTTCAGACATCAAGAAACTCGACATCGGGCTTGCCTGCCGGTCCGTCCGACACAATCGACCTCTACACTTATGACGCGCTGGGATACGGTTTCTTTATCGACCGGCTTGACATTGTGGCGGCTCTTGTGGCGGCTGTGCTCGTGGTGTCACTGACATTGTTCTCGCAGTATTCGAAGATCGGACGTGCCCTCCGCGCCGTCGCCGACGACCATCAGGCGGCGCTGTCGGTCGGCATATCCCTCCGCTTCATTTGGGTTGTGGTCTGGTCAGTGGCAGGATTTGTGGCGCTGGTGGCAGGCATCATGTGGGGCGCCAAATCCGGTGTGCAGTTCTCGCTTTCGCTGATCGCCTTGAAAGCCCTTCCGGTGCTGATGCTCGGCGGATTCACATCCATCCCCGGAGCCATTGTCGGCGGGCTGATCATTGGTGTCGGCGAGAAACTGTTCGACTTTCTGCTGGGCCCGGTCATTGGCGGCGCGACCGAGAACTGGTTTGCCTATGTTCTGGCGCTGGTGTTCCTCGTGTTCAGGCCGCAGGGCCTGTTCGGCGAACGAATAATCGAGAGGGTTTGAGGCATGTTGTACCGTGAAGCGGGCGAGTTTCGGACCAGTTACCGGGACGATGCGCAGACCTTCCCGATCGCCTTTGACCGCTACCGCTACTACGCGATCCTCGCGGCCGCGTTTCTCGTCGTTCCGTTCTTTATCAATGACTACTGGGCAAACGTCGTCCTTGTGCCGTTTCTGGTGTGGTCTATGGCGGCGATTGGTCTTAATATCCTGACCGGCTATTGCGGCCAGGTCTCGCTCGGCACCGGCGGGTTCATGGCCGTCGGCGCATACGCCTGCTATAAGCTCATGACGGCGTTCCCCGATCTCAACATCATTTTCTGTGTGCTGCTCGCCGGTTTGGTCACGGCGGCGGTCGGCGCCGTGTTCGGATTGCCGTCATTGCGCATCAAGGGTTTCTATCTCGCGGTGGCAACCCTCGCGGCGCAGTTTTTTCTGGTCTGGCTCTTCAACAAGGTGCCATGGTTCTATAACTATTCCGCCTCCGGCCAGATCAACGCGCCTGAACGCACCGTGTTCGGCATCGCAGTCACCGGTCCCAATACCGATCCATGGGATAACTATCTGTTTATACTCACTTTTGTCTTTGTGTTTGCGTGGGCGGCGCGCAACCTCACCCGCGGCGTCATCGGCCGCAGCTGGATGGCGACCCGGGACATGGACATCGCGGCCCAGATCATCGGCGTGAATCCGCTCAAGGCGAAGATGTCTGCGTTCGCAGTCTCCTCGTTTTACATCGGCATGGCCGGCGCGATGTTCTTCGCCAATTATCTCGGCGCCGTCGAGGTCACAGAGGCGTTCGGCATCAACCAGTCTTTCCTTGTGCTGTTCATGATCATCGTCGGCGGGCTGGGATCGATATTCGGTTCGTTCGCCGGGGCGGCCTTTATGGTCCTCATGCCCGTGTTGCTGAAGAACCTCCTCGCCGTCGGTCTTGGCTGGGATGCGGCGATCGCCACCCACTTTGAATTCATCATCATTGGAGGTCTGATCATTTTTGTGCTCATCGCCGAGCCGCACGGCATGGCGCAGCTCTTCCGCATCATGAAAGAAAAACTCAGATTGTGGCCGTTTCCACATGCAACCTAGAAATGATGCGGCGCATTTTATACGGTTCCAGCAGCTTTCAGACCAATAGGAGCAAGCTCATGAAATTCAGAATTGCAGCGATGGCGGTGGCTGTTGTCGCAGTCACCGCGCCGGCGGCCCTGGCCGATCTCGTGGTCCCGTGGCTCAGCTACCGGACTGGACCGTTTTCGCCCGGCGGCATCCCGTCGGCGGACGGAGTCAGTGATTACTTTACCTTTCTGAACGAGCGCGATGGCGGCATCGGCGGCGAGCCCATTCGAATCATTGAGTGCGAAACCGGTTACAACACCCAGAAGGGCGTTGAATGTTATGAAGCGACCAAGGGTGAGGGCGCCCTGGTGTACGCGCCGCTTTCGACCGGCATCACCTACCAGTTGATTCCGAGAGCAACGGCGGACGGAATACCGGTCCATTCGATGGGTTATGGACGGACCGCCGCCGCTGACGGCACCATATTCAGCCATGTCTTCAACTTCCCGGCGAACTACTGGGATGGCGCGTCGATCGCCGTGAACCACATCATGGACCTGAATGGCGGCGATATTTCCGGCATGAAGATCGGTCTGGTCTACCACAATTCCGCTTATGGAAAAGAGCCGATCCGGACGCTGCAGGAACTGTCCAAAAAGCACGGTTACGAAGTGAAGCTGGTGCCGGTGGATGGCGCAGGGCAGGAGCAGAAGTCGCAGTGGCTGCAGATCCGCCGTGAGAAACCGGATTACCTGCTGCTCTGGGGCTGGGGCGTGATGAACACCGTCGCCATTACCGAAGCCGCGAATATCCGCTACCCGATGGAGAATTTCATCGGCAATTGGTTTTCCGGCTCGGAGAATGACGTTCTGCCGGTCGGCGAACGCGCCCATGGCTACAAGGCATTGGCCCTGCACCGGACTGGCACCGACTTTCCTCTGATGGATGAAATGAAAGAGCGCGTTTACGATGCCGGCATGGCCGCCGGCGCCGGCGATCAGATCGGCTCCGTGCTGTATATGCGCGGCGTGTATGGTGCGGTGCTGATTGCGGAAGCGATCCGTGTCGCTCAGGAAATGCACGGCGTTTCCGACATCACACCGGAGATGATGCGCGACGGTCTCGAAAACCTGGCGCTGGACGAAGCGCGCATGACCGAGATCGGACTTCCGAATTTCGGCCCGAGCTTCGCGGTCAGCTGCGAAAACCACGGTGGCCCCGGCATCGGCTGGGTCTCGCAGTGGGATGCCAACGCCCAGCAGTGGAAAATCGTCACCGATGCGATTCAGTCGGACAAATCGGTCATTGACCCGCTGATCAAGGAAGACGCAGCGGCTTACGCGGCGGAAAACAACATCGAACCGCGCTGCAGCTGAGTCAATATTCATGCTGTCCGGCCCTGAAATCAGGGCCGGACGGCCCTTTCCCAGTTTAATCCGTCGCCGCCATGCTTGACTCTCAGCCGCAGCAGGTGAACCTGCTGGATGTCAACAACATCGAGGTTATCTACAATCACGTCATTCTGGTGCTGAAAGGTGTGAGCCTGACGGTGCCGAAGGGCGGGATCACAGCCCTTTTGGGCGGAAACGGCGCTGGCAAGACAACAACCCTGAAAGCGGTGTCCAATCTGCTGCATTCTGAGCGCGGCGAAGTGACCAAGGGGTCGATCACCTACCGCGGCAAACGGGTGCAGGATCTCAATCCGTCGGAGCTGGTGCGGATGGGCGTTATCCAGGTGATGGAAGGCCGTCATTGTTTTGAGCATCTCACAGTGGAAGAAAA
The DNA here is from genome assembly GCA_965221935.1 of Paracoccaceae bacterium. Lineage (GTDB taxonomy): Bacteria > Pseudomonadota > Alphaproteobacteria > Rhodobacterales > Rhodobacteraceae > JAPOXR01. The sequence continues at coordinate 104,444 of CBDCSZ010000002.1, read as the reverse complement.
TCTGCTCACCGGCGCGTTCACACGCGCCGACGGCAAGTCTGCGATCATGGAAGATCTTGATCTGGTTTATTCGTATTTTCCGCGCCTTCGTGAACGGCGGCGGGCGCAGGCCGGCTACACATCCGGCGGCGAGCAGCAGATGTGCGTCATCGGCCGGGCCTTGATGTCCCGCCCCGAAACAATCCTATTGGACGAGCCATCGATGGGCCTGGCGCCGCAGCTGGTTGAAGAGATTTTTGAAATCGTTCGCGATCTCAACCAAAAGGAGGGTGTCAGCTTCCTGCTTGCGGAGCAGAACGCCAATGTCGCGCTGCGGCTTGCGAATTACGGCTATGTTCTCGAATCCGGCCGTGTGGTCATGGACGGACCGGCGAACGAGCTCCGGGAAAACCCGGACGTCAAGGAGTTTTACCTTGGCATGTCCGAGTCCGGCAGAAGATCCTTCCGCGACGTCCGCAGCTACCGCCGCCGCAAGCGCTGGCTCAGCTGATGGGTGAGGAGCGGGTGCAGCGAGACTAGCTGCTGAACTTGCGGGTGGAAGTCCCGCCGGCGCAATTCTCAGTTTGGCGTCGTAGTCATATCCCCACGGGTGTCGGGGTGACCCGGCGTCCGGAAGCGGGGACGTAAAAGCCTCTGTGGGCTGGGAGGACGATGTCCCTCTGGTCCGGTCGGACAGGGAGGCGAACAACCGGGAGGGCCGTAGCGAAAGCGAACGTCCGTATGAAGCGTCGAAAAAACGCTCCCCGCATGGAATCCGACTTGCGGGGGTATTGGAGGATGCCAAGGGTTTCCGCTCTGCCCGATGGCCAGTGCCGGTGCGGAAGAACTGAGATGCACGCATCGGATCGCCCGGCGTACAGGTGGCGGCAATCCCGGAGGGTTCAGTGGTGAAAGTCCGGAAGGTGAGGAGGACAGACAGGATGTTGTGACCCTCGAATGTCAAGGACCGTGTCCATAACCGGAGTACGGGAAAGGACGCGGAGTCCTCCTGACTGGCGGATGAGGCCGATTAAGCGGTGATGGACGGAATAACACAACCCGTCCGGAGCGAGGGCCTCTGGGCTCAGGTGGCGAAGACGGCAGGTCATGCCGGGACTCAGAGCCCGGCGCCGACCGAGGATACCACCCCGGTTGAAAGGGGTGGCGCTGTCGAGCCGAAGGGCGGCGTAAACGCGGGATGATGCCACGGGTATGGCTGGGTCAGCCTTGAGCGTGGCGGATGTCGCGGAAGGCACCGTAACGAACTCCTGCGGGGGTGCCTGACGCTTGAAGCCGGACCCGGGAAAACCGGAAGTCCGGAATTTTAGGGGGGACGCTGGAAACGTGACCTATGGTGCGCGCGCCAGTGTCCTACCCGACGTCTCCTGCCGCACGCCGTCGCCGGGAAGAACCGGTCAGACGCGCATTCCGAAATGGAAATTCGACTGTGTCCGCGCGGCGATTCTCGCGGCGCTGACCGACAGCGACACCGAATGGAAGCAATTGACCGACCGGGTGCGGGAACGGCTCTCGCAGACTGAGCTGGATTCCATGGGCTCACTCGGCTGGCATGTGGTCACGGTCAAACTCGAACTCGAGGTCCGCGACGAGATTTCCCGTGTTCCCGGACCCGGGCGGCAAATTCTGACCTTGGGAAATCGTGACAAATGACACGACATTTCGATCGCCTCGAAACACGCTCGGATGACCAGCGCGCCGCTGACATGGCGGCGGCGCTGCCGAAAGCGATTGCCGCGGCGAAACGCAACTCGCCGGCCTATTCCGCCAGCCTCGCCGATGTCGAACCGGGGGATATCCGCTCTGCGGAAGACCTCCGGGGACTGCCCGTGCTGCGTAAATCCGGGATCGCTTCCATGCAGGCGGAATCGCCGCCATTCGGCGGGCTGGCACCGGTGCCGGCAGCGGAATTCACCTGGATATTCCAGTCTCCCGGACCGATCTATGAGCCCGGCATAGCCGGCGGCGACTGGTGGCGGGTCGGCAGGTTTCTGTTTGCCTGCGGCATAGGCAGGGGCGACATCGTGCAGAACTGCCTATCCTATCATCTGACCCCGGCCGGCGCGATGTTCGAAAGCGGCGCCCAGGCGGTGGGCGCTGCGGTGCTGCCGGCCGGGCCTGGGCAGACCGAGCAGCAGGCAAGAGCCGCCGCCGCCGTCGGGGTCACCGCATATGCCGGCACGCCGGACTATCTCAAGGTTATCCTTGACCGGGCCGATGAGCTGGGCCTCGATCTTTCCCGCCTGACCAAAGCCGCGGTCGGCGGCGGCGCCCTGTTCCCGTCGCTCCGGGCCGAATACGCCTACCGCGGAATCCGCTGCCTGCAGAGCTACGCGACGGCAGAGCTTGGCAGCGTCGCTTACGAGACAATTGCCGATGAGGGGCTGATTGTCGACGAAGGCGTGGTCGTCGAAATTGTGACTCCGGGAACCGGCGACCCGGTCGCTCCGGGGAGGACCGGCGAGATCCTGGTGACGCTGCTGAATGAAGACTATCCGCTGATCCGTTTCGCGACCGGAGACCTGTCCGCCGCGCTGCCCGGAAAAAGCGCGTGCGGCCGCACCAATTGGCGGCTTGTCGGCTGGAAAGGGCGGGCCGATCAGACCACAAAAGTGAAGGGCATGTTTGTGCGCCCGGAACAGGTGGCGCAGTTTGTTAACCGACATCAAGGGGTTGAGCGTGCGCGCATTGCCGTGACCCGCGAAGGTGAAATGGACGCCATGGTGATTTCGGTGGAAGCCAAATCCGCGGATGCCGCTCAGCTTGAACAGTCAGCCGCGGAACTGTTCAAGGTGCGGGGCAGGGTGGAAGTCTGCCCGGTCGGGTCGCTGCCGGACGACGGAAAGGTTATCGACGATCAGCGCAGCTACGGTTGATCTTGCTGAGACCGGTCAGCCTTGGCGGGCCTTGAAGCGCTTTTGCTGCTTGTTGATCACATAGACCCGGCCCTTGCGGCGCACGACCTGGCACTGCCGGTGACGCCCCTTCAGCGAACGCAGAGAATTTCTGACCTTCATCGGTCCTGTCTCCTGTATTTCAAACGCCAATGGTGGGCGCGACTGGGATCGAACCAGTGACCCCTACGATGTCAACGTAGTGCTCTACCGCTGAGCTACGCGCCCTGATCCCGACCAGGACGCGCCTGCTGCCCCGGCAAGAATAAACGCCTGTATAGACACTGCCGACGGGTTTCAAGCATCCAATTTTGGCAGCGTCAGCGCAATGCGACGTTTGCCGCACAGTCCGCCGAGGCCACGCCGAGGCTGCGGCCGTCAGGCTGTGTTTCACGACGGAGGGGGCAGAAATGACACTATCGCACCAAGCCAGTCCGATGTAAGAGCTTGAATCATAAGTCATTGATATTCTTATGTTTGTGAATCATGCACTTATCTGCCGCGCAACCCGGCGCATCAGGAACCGGCATGCCGCCAGTCTGACCCATGCCAGGGAACTTGCCTCGGTGCGTTCAAAGTCCTTGGCCAGGCGGCGGCACCGTCCCATCCAAGCGAAGGTCCGTTCCACCACCCAGCGGCGGGGGAGAACGGCGAACCCCCTGACATCCTTCTGTTTTTCAACAATTTCGATCAGTTCCGGCAAGCCTTGGCTGGCCAGGGCGCCGCGCAGCTTGGGTCCCCCGTATCCGCCGTCGGCGAACACCTTCGAGATTTCCGGCGCTTTGCGCAGAAGATCCACAAGCACATCCACAGCCGCGTCCCGGTCCTGGATGTCCGCAGGGTGGACCGCAAGAACAATCGGCGAGCCTTCGGTGTCCACCGTCAGGTGACGCTTGCGGCCCTTGATCTTCTTGCCCGCGTCATAACCCGCGGGACCGCCGCATTCCGTGGTCTTCACGCTCTGCGTGTCGATCACCGCGGCTGTGGGCTGGATCTGGCGTCCCGACAGACGGCGCACACAGGCGCGCAGCGCGTCCAGCACGCGCTCGAGAACACCGCTGCGCGACCAAGTGTAGAAGTAGTTCTGAACCGTGGAAAACGGCGGATAACAAGGCGGAATCAAACGCCATTGGCATCCCGAGGCCAGCATATACTGGATCGCGTCAAACACCCGGCGGAGATCCGTCGAGCGGGGCCGGCCCATCCGACCCTGCGCCGGGATCAGCGGCGCAATCAGAGCCCACTCTTCATCGCTCACATCGTTTTGACGGAAATCGTCACTTCGCTTATACTTCAACTGTGCGGCCTCACTCCAAGGCATGGTACCCTCCATATCGGTGTCATCACCCGATGGAATACCATGCCTTGGGACCACCCGCGACTTTAGGAACAAGCTCTAAGGTCGTTTGCGCCTTGCCTGCTCACCGGAACACCTGTTGTTCTTGTGCCGTAATTTCGTCAAATTGCAGCCTTCGAACAAGACAGTTCCAGTCTACCCACCTTCAAGGGCTGGCTCCGGCTGATTGCAGAATACCTCAGAATTTGACCCGAAATGTGGATGGCCTTCCTCAGAGGCGCTGTTTCGGTGTCGGAGACTGACCAGACAAGGCAAGCGCCATGGCTTGGGACGAGACTGCCCGCGGCAAGTCTTGGCGCAGCCCGGTGCGGTTCACAAACGAGCGCCTTGCCGGCGGATGAATGACGTCAGGCCGGCGGCAGACGCTTTCCAGCCCCTTGTTTTCAGATAATCTGTCCCGGCGGCGGAAGTGCCGCCCGCCCTGTGCGGGGATCCTGCCGCAATGCCGCGGCGATGCTTTGCCGGCCGGACGGATCCCGCAGTCCTTCGCTCACCGCGAAACGTCACCAGCCGAAGCCAGGGCCGTCATCCCATTCTGGCTCGGGCGGCGGCGTGTGCACCGCGTCAAGAATTCCGGCGCATTCGTCTTTTTTGTAGCGGCGGGCGGTGTCCGCCGGCGTTCGGCCGCCGCTGTCCCTTACCGACGGGTCCGCGCCGCGGTCAAGCAGTAGCCGCACCATTCCGGCTTTGCCGCAGCCGGCGGCTATGTGCAGGGGCGTCAGCCCCTGCCGGCCGCGGATTCCGATGCCGGCCCCGGCCGCGAGGGCGCGCTCCGCCCGCCGCTCATCGCCGCGCGAGGCGGCGTAGAGAAGCGACGCGTCCGGCTCCATTCCCTCGTCGATCAGAAAGCTTCGGAAGCTGGGGATCGGGCAGAGGAAGCGGCCGTCCTCATCCCTCTGCAGAGCGCCCTGATGCACCAGGTGCTCAAGAAAGGAATGGGCGTCGGCGCCGGGAGGCAGAGACCAATCCACTTCGGTCTGGCCGGGGGCGGCTTTCCTCTTGATAAGTCGGATGATCTCCCTCCGGGTGCTGTGCCTGTCCAGCTCGAGCATCACCGCGCCGACCAGGTTGCCGCTAAGCTCCATGTCCGCGTCCTGCTGGGCGCGGTAATAGGCCCGCCGGGATTCGGCGGCGGCGGCCAATACGCCGTCCCAGCTGATGCGGGCGGCGTCGCCTCCGGCCTCAAGCGCGGCGGACCCGAAGGCCTGCAGCGCGAAGTGCAGGTGCCGCGGCCAGCCCTCGCAGGGGGCGGCGAGCTCGGCGAGGCGGTCCTCCGCGCCGGCGGTTTCGATCCCGAAGCGGCCGCAGAAGCCCCGCAGCAGCTCCTCCGTCTCCTCCGCGGAAAGACCCCCGACCGGGTGCTGCCTCAGCCCCCGCGTCAGCCCCATTCTGCCCGCCACGTCCGGCGTGTCGCCGAGGCCGGCGAGAACCAGCGTCAGCGGCAGGCCGAACGCGGCATCGTGAATCGATTGGATGAAATTCGCCGCCGGCGAATCCGGGTCGCGCGGAAGCCGCTGCGCCTCGTCGACCGCGACGATCAGCGGGAAATCCCATTTTCCCCGCCCCGTGCCGCCAGGGCTGTTCCAGCTGGCCGCCCAGCGGGCAAACGCCGCCAGCGTCGGCTCCGCCGCCGGTTTTTCCGAACTGCGGCCCCAGCTTGCCCCGCCGCCGACGCCTGCGGGGCGGGCGCTGATATCGAGGCGGACGCCGCGGCGCTCCTCCCTGAACAGGCCGTCCGCTTCTGCGGGGTTGACCGCTTCGGCCAGCCGCTGAAGGACGGCTGAGATATTCTTGAGTACCGTGGAGTTCAGAATCAGCGCCCGCGGCGCGCCCGGCCGCGCCGGCGCGCTCCGGCAGCGGGACTGGATCTCGGCAAGGACCGAGCTCTTGCCGGAGCCGGGAGCGCCTTGGACGATGCGGGTTATTTTCGGTTCCCCGTGACAGCTCTCGCCGGGCCTCCATGCCCGCTCCGCCGCCGCCAGGATGTCGGAAATGACGTCTTTCCTGCCGACGAACACAGGCGGCTGCGACCCCTCGCCCGCCGCGATGAAGTCGAGGAGACCGCTTTCATCAAGAGATCTTGCCATGGAGGCGGATCCTTTCTGTCCCGGGAAGATATAACATACGGATGAAACCGCGCGATGGAAAAACACGGAGGCAGGCAGCGCCGCTGGAAACCGCAGGGCGCGCGGGTTCTGTAACGGCCCGGCGGTGTTCGCATCCGTGCGATCGAGACCGTCGCCTATTGCTTTGAGCCGCGGCTGGGCACTTCGGATTCTCCGCGGATGCGGCACATGCACTGTTCCCGCGCACCGTTGCGCTGCAGACCGTGAACCTCCGCTCCATCTCAAGCAGCAAAACGGCGACGTCTGATGAGTCGGTTGTCCGCGCGAAGGTTGAGTGGGAACAGTTCCGGTCGTTCATCAATGATTGGAGGAATTTGATATGCCCAGTGATTTGATTGGTTCGGCTGGTTCCCGCCCTGCGCCGTCGGAGTTTGTCCCGAAATGTGGGTGACTTCCGCCGGAGGCGCTGTTTCGGTGTCGGAGATTGACCAGATGCAGAATCTTATGCACTTGACCGGGAATCCTGTGACACTTGAGAGCGCCAGGCTAACTGGTGAACGTGCAGCGGGTGAAAGTCCCGCAGAAAGGAAAGGCCAACCACCACTTTCACCGCAAGCCGTGCGCCGGACATCGCGAGGTGTCAGGCGAAGCGTCGGCAGCGGCATGTGTGGGCCGGGCTATTGAGCCACGAAAGCGTAGGAAAATCGGGTGCGCCGAGACCGTTCAAGTGGTCGAAGGCAACACTTCCAAGCCGGTTTGGTGAGGCGGAAGAAGGCATCCCGGGGTCGAAGAACCATGGCACATGCAGAAGCGCTTCACCGGGACCTGGGAGGTCTCCAAGCCGCCCCGCAGTCGGACGGGGCCGCAAAGGAAAGGAGGGGAAACCCAAAGCCAATGACGAACGGCTTGGAGAAGTCAGACCCGGCCATAGTGTGTGCTGGGCAGCGCCCAGATCAGGTGGGTTCAAGTCCCACTGGCGCTCGGGTAGGGGGCGCCATATCCAAAAGTGGGGGTAATTCCTCACTGGCCGGGGTGGGCCGATAAGCGAAGCCCTAAACGGGCACGAAGCCGGAAACGGCGGAGACAGCCAAGGGAGAAGCCAAGTTGGTTCACTGTCAGGAGACAACCGGAGGGCAGGGTGTCCGCCGCGAGGTGGAATCTGAAGGGCTTGCGGAGAAGTACCGGGCCGTAATCGAGGGGGCTACCCCATGATGAATCGGTCGGCCAAAGACGGGGCAAGGTCGAGCCGGCACTATGGCGGCGAAGGCGTTCTTATCCACCCGTCGCACCAAGGTGTTTGCGGACGGCACGGTACGGAAGATCTGGATGTGACCCCAGGAGGGCTCGTCGCGTTCCCGGGTGGCACCGGGATAACGGCCCCTATAAGCCGAGAGGCGAAGTGGGAAAGGATGCGCGTCGAGCAATCGGACAACCGAATAGTACCTCAAGCCCGGCGAAAGCCGGGTGACCGCGCGAGCGGCGGCCGGGTGGGTCGGGGAAGTCGGTTGGCAGAGGTGGCTGGAGCGAGAAGGGGAATGAGAGAGTAAGGACCATGACGCGGACAAGTTCCTTGAGTGAAAGACCCGGACATCATGGCCCGAGGAGACTTGTTCACTGGATCAATCCGGCGGGTGAGAGGAAGGTCCACTCATTGGTGGACAAGGTGTACAAGCGGAAGAACTTGGAGGTGGCTTGGGAGAAGGTGAAACGCAACCGAGGTGCCGGTGGCGTTGATGGAGAGGATTTGGCTGCGTTCGAGGCCTCGCTTGATGCGAATCTTGATCGTCTGCACCGGGAACTGCGGGACGGAGAGTATGTGCCGCAACCGGTTCTCCAACGCTTGATCCCCAAGGCGGGCCAGCCGGGGAAGTTTCGTCCTCTTGGTATCCCGACGATCTACGATCGGGTGTGCCAGCAGGCGCTGCTGAACCGTCTGGGACCGATCTTCGAACCGGTATTCGATGATGCCAACCACGGCTACCGGCAGGGGAGGTCCACCCACGGAGCACTACGCAGGATATGGAAGGAACTGGACGAGGGGTATGAGTGGGTTGTTGATGCGGACCTGAAGGATTTCTTCGGGTCCGTGGACCATGACAAACTCCTTGAACTCGTCAACCAGCGAGTGTCGGACGGCCGGGTTCTGGGCCTGCTCAGGCAGATGCTCACGGCTGGGGTGGTGGCCGACGGCAGGAGGCTGCCAACCGACCAGGGAACTCCACAGGGCGGCATTGTTTCGCCGCTTCTCAGTAATATCTTGCTGACCCCGTTTGATTGGGAAATGCGTCGACGTGGCTATCGGTTGACCCGGTATGCCGACGATTGGCTGATCACATGCCGCACACACGGGGAAGCCCGCGCGGCACTGGAGGAAGCCAGGCGGATACTGTTGAAGCTGGGCGTGAGCCTGAATGCCGGGAAGACCCGTGTTGTTCATGTGAAGTACGGGTTCGAGTTCCTTGGCTACAAGATCAAGCAGGGCAAGCGGCCTCTCCGGCTGCAAGCCTCGAAGATCAGGAGCGGGGTTCGCGGGGGAGCGCGTTACGCGTTTCCGCGTGCAAAATCCGTCCGGCACTTCAAGGACCAGATCCGCCAGCGTACCCGACGCAAAGCTCCTGTCAGTACGCAGGAGATGATCGACGAGATCAACCCGGTCATTCGGGGTTGGGGCCAATACTATCGCAAGGCCCACGTCCGCAAGCTCTTCCACCAGCTTGACGGCTGGATCGTCAGGCGGCTTTGGTCGCATCGTCACAAGCGCTGGCGCAACACGGGCTGGAAACAGCTTCCGGAGCGCAAGCTCTGTGGCGAGTACGGGCTTGTACGCCTGATGTCTCTGGTTCCTTCCTTGAACCTTCGATGAGACACCTTTGTGAAAGCGGCTTACGGGAAAACCGTACGGGCCGTTTGTGCGGCGGACGGAGGCCAGCCCCGCGGGGCGCCTCCTCCGACCCGACAGCCGTGAAGCCTGCGAACAAAGGGCGGCAACGCCCGGCGGAGCAGGTGGAGCCAAGGGCTGGGGCCGAGGGAAATTCGGGAAGCCGAAGCAGGTGCCGCGCGCAGAAGCGGGAAAGCCTGTCACAGGAGGCCGACCGGATACGGCAGGCTGCGAAGAGAAACCCGGAAGAGCGTCTGGTTGCGCTCCTGCACCACATCACGGTGCCTGTGCTGGCGGAGGCGTTCCACTCGCTGAAGAGTGACGTGGCCGCCGGCGTGGATGGCGTGACGTGGGAAATGTATGCCGAAGGGCTGGGAGATCGCTTGATCGACCTGCATGGACGGTTGCACAAGGGAGCGTACCGCGCGCCGCCGGTTCGGCGGGTCGAGATACCCAAGCCGGACGGCGGAACACGACCGCTCGGCATCGCCGCACTGGAGGACAAGATCGCTCAGAAGGCGGTGACGGACATGATTCTGGTGCCGATCTACGAGTCGGAGTTTCTCGGGTTCAGCTACGGGTTCCGACCGGGCCGCGGGGCGCACAACGCGCTTGACGCGCTCACGGTTGGAATTGAGCAGCGCAAGATCAGTTGGATTCTTGACGCGGACATCCGCGCATTCTTCGACAATTTGGACCGGGGCTGGATGATCCGGTTTCTGGAACATCGCATTGGAGATACGCGCCTCATCCGCCTCATCACCAAATGGTTGAACGCTGGCGTCATGGAGGGGACCGACTGGACGGACACGGGCAGAGGCGTTCCTCAGGGGGCGATTGTTTCGCCCGTCCTGGCCAACGCTTACCTGCACTACGTGCTTGACCTCTGGGTGCACAAGTCATGGCGCAAACGGAAGGGGAAAGGCGACATGATCGTTGTTCGCTACGCGGACGACTTCGCGGTTGGCTTTCAACATCGGTGGGAGGCGGAGAGCTTCCTGAGCGATCTGAGGGAAAGGCTCGCCCGATTTGGGCTGGACATGCATCCCGACAAAACCCGGCTCATTGAGTTCGGACGGTTCGCAAGAGCAAACCGAAAGGAACGCGGGCAGGGCAAACCGGAAACCTTCGACTTTCTGGGCATGACGCACTTCTGCGCCAAGACCCTGCGAGGGAAATTCCGGGTCGGACGCAAACCATCCCGAAAGCGGATGGGATGCACCCTCAGGCGCATCAAGGAGGAACTCCGAAAGCGAATGCACTGGAGCGAACACGAAGTGGCCCGATGGCTCGGAAGAGTCATCAACGGATGGCTTAACTACTACGCTGTCCCCGGCACATCGCGTACCCTCAAGGCATTCGTCTTCGCGGTCAGACGCATGCTTCTGCGCACCCTGCGCAGGCGCTCGCAGAAGGACCGCTACAAATGGTCCGCGTTGGATCGCCTAATCGGCTTCCATTGGCCAAAGCCCACCATCCGTCACCCGTGGCCAGCCCAGCGCCTCACCGTCAACACCCAAGGCAGGAGCCGGATGCGTTAACGCGCACGTCCGGATCTGCGCGGGGGGACCGGGGCAACCCGGTTTCCTACCGCGATCGGCGAGACGTTACCAGCTGAAGCCGGGATCGTCGTCCCAGTCCGGCCTTTGCGGCGGCGGGACCGCCGCGTCAAGAATGCCCGCGCATTCGTCTTTTTTGTAGCGGCGGGCGGTGTCCGCAGGCGTCCGGCCGCCGCTGTCCTTTGCCGACGGGTCCGCGCCGCAGTCAAGCAGGAGTCGCACCATTCCGGCTTTGCCGCAGCCGGCGGCTATGTGCAGGGGCGTCAGCCCCTGCCGGCCGCGGATTCCGATGCCGGCCCCGGCCGCGAGGGCGCGCTCCGCCCGCCGCTCATCGCCGCGCGAGGCGGCGTAGAGCAGCAACGCGCCAGGCGTCATGCCTTCGTCGATCAGAAAGCTTCGGAAGCTGGGGATCGGGCACAGTGGAAGCGGCCGTCCTCATCCGTCTGCAGAGCGCCCTGATGCACCAGACGCTCAAGAAAGGAGTGCGCGTCCACGCCGGGAGGCAGAGACCATCCCGCTTCGGTCTGGCCAGGGGCGGCCCTCCTCTTGATAAGGCTGGCGAGCTCAATCACCGAGCTGTGCCTGTCCAGCCCGAGCATCAACGCGCCGACCAGGTTGCCGCTCAGCTCCATGTCCGCGTCCTGCTGGGCGCGGTAATAAGCCCGACGGGATTCGGCGGCGGCGGCCAATACGCCGTCCCAGCTGATGCGGGCGGCGTCGCCTCCGGCCTCAAGCGCGGCGGACCCGAAGGCCTGCAGTGCGAAATGCAGATGCCGCGGCCAGCCCTCGCAGGGGGCGGCGAGCGCGGCGAGGCGGTCCTCCGCGCCGGCGGTTTTGATCCCGAAGCGGCCACAGAAGCCCCGCAGCAGCTCCTCCGTATCTTCCGCGGAAAGACCGCCGACCGGGTGCTGCCTCAGCCCCCGCGTCAGCCCCATTCTGCCCGCCACGTCCGGCGTGTCGCCGAGGCCGGCGAGAACCAGCGTCAGCGGCAGGCCGAACGCGGCCTCGTGAATGCCGCGAAACAGCTGTCCCGCCGGCGTGTGCTTGTCGGACGGAAGATTCTGCGCCTCGTCCACGGCCAGGATGACGGGGCGCGGCCACTCCCCGCCGGGCAGAGTCTTCTCCAAGGCGGCGAGGGCGGCGGGGTCCGGCATGTCGTTCGCCCTGAGGGTCACTCCGGCGCCCGCGACCGACACGCCGTCGACTTCTCGGCGGATGCGGGCGAACACATCCCGCCCGATCGCGCGCCAGCCCTTCTTCTCCGTCAGGGCGGCGGCCGCGACAGCCGCCAAAACGTCGGCAACACCCGCCTCCGTCGTCAGCCGTGTGCTGGAAACAGTCAGGAGGCGCGGGTCGGCGCCGGCTTCCATCCCGAGAAGGCGTGACTGCAGCTCGGCGAGAACTGAGCTCTTGCCGGAGCCGGGGGCGCCCTGGACGATGCGGGTCATTTTCGGTTCCCCGTGCCAGTCCGCGCCGGGCCTCCAGGCCCGCTCCGCCGCCGCCAGGATGTCGGATATGACGTCCTCCCTGCCGACGAACACCGGCGGCGGCGATCCCTCGCCCGCCGCGGTGAAGCCGCAGAGCCCTTCTTCGTCGAATGCTTTCGCCATGGCTGCGGATCCTTTCTGGCCCGGGAAGATATATCACATGCATAAACCGTGCGATGGAAAACACCGAAACCCAGTAATTCTAATTGGTAAGCGATGGAGTGGACGCCCCGATCGCGCCAGCATCGTCCCGCAACGTTCTCACTGTCCCGTCTTGCCAGGCCTCCGGCCGGATACACCAGTTCTTGACTTGGCTAGGGACACCTCTCCGCCACGCCAGGTGAACAGGCGGGGCATTCGTTCTGTGGGATTGTTGCAACGGCCCGACACCCGTCGGGGCGTAACCTTTTTGAGAGAATGAAGCCCGGACTTTGGCGAAGACTTGGTCACTTCGTGGTGTTCGTTTTCCTGACAACCATCACGCTGAAACTGTAACTGTTGTGGTTCTTGGTCAACATGCCAACCAATTGTGCCGATTTGCCGCGCAGGCCGCCGCCGGCTGCAATCGGGGGCAAATCCTGTCGTACAGCAAAAAACAGTCCAGATACCGGTTCGAACCGGGGCCGAATACGTCGGTCAATTTGCAGGCGGAAATAGATTTTTTGTTTCCGAAATTAACCAGATTTGCTATGCCCTGAGAGACTCGTTCGGACGGTAAAAGCGCGGCTTTTGCCACCGTGCCGCGGTGCCGCCGACGGCAGAGCGGGCCGACAGGAGCGTTTTCTGCAGCCAATCGATTGAGGAGCAAGGGAGAGAACAATGGACGGAAATGAAGCCGCAATCGGAAAATGCCCGGTTTTGCACACAAATCTTGGAACGCGCTCGAACCGCGATTGGTGGCCGCATCAGCTGAATCTCAGAATTCTACACCAGAATTCGTCACTCTCGAATCCAATGGGGCCGGAGTTCGACTATTCCGAACAGTTCGCAACGCTTGATATGAAGGCGCTGAAGAACGATCTGCGCGCGCTGATGACAGACAGCCAGGAATGGTGGCCCGCGGACTATGGTCACTACGGCGGTCTCTTTATCCGCATGGCGTGGCACAGCGCAGGCACTTACCGCACCGGCGACGGGAGAGGCGGCGGAAGCTCCGGCACGCAGCGTTTTGCGCCGCTCAACAGCTGGCCGGACAACGGCAATCTCGACAAGGCCCGCCGCCTGCTGTGGCCGATCAAGCACAAATACGGTGACGCAATTTCCTGGTCCGATCTGATGATCCTTGCCGGCAACATCGCAATTGAATCCATGGGCGGGAAGATTTTCGGGTTCGGCGGCGGCCGCGAAGACGTCTGGGAACCGGAAGAGGATATCTATTGGGGGCAGGAAACCGAGTGGCTGGGCGATGTGCGCTACACCGGCGACAGGGAGCTGGAGAATCCGCTGGCCGCGGTGCAGATGGGATTGATTTATGTGAATCCCGAAGGACCGAACGGCCAGCCCGATCCGGTCGCGCACGGGCGTGACATCCGCGAGACGTTCGGCCGCATGGCGATGAATGACTACGAAACGGTCGCCCTTGTCGCCGGCGGCCACACTTTTGGGAAAATGCACGGCGCCGGCGACCCGGCACATGTCGGCCCCGACCCTGAAGGCGCGCCGATTGAGGCGATGGGACTGGGCTGGCTTTCGAGTTATGCGAGTGGCAAAGGCGGCGACACCATCACATCCGGCCTCGAAGGCGCATGGACGCCCAATCCGACCCAATGGGACATGGGGTATTTCGATGTCCTGTTCAAATACGATTGGGAGGTGACACGGAGCCCGGCAGGCGCATATGTGTGGACACCAATGGAACTTGAAGACACTGACATGGCTCCCGATGCCGCCGACGCTTCAAAAAGGGTGCCGATCTTCATGTCCACCGCCGACATGGCGATGCGGATGGACCCGGAATACGAAAAGATCTCGCGTCATTTTCACGGCAATCCGGTTGAGTTCTCGGATGCCTTCGCCCGCGCATGGTTCAAACTAACGCACCGCGACATGGGACCGAAGATCCGGTATTTGGGCGACGAGGTTCCGGAAGAAGACCTGATCTGGCAGGATCCGATTCCTCCGGTCGATCATGCGCTGGCGGATGACGCCGACATAACAGAATTGAAGGCGCAGATTCTAGCGACCGGGCTTTCACCGCAGGAACTGATTGCGGCGGCCTGGTCATCGGCGGCAACCTTTCGGGTGACGGACAGGCGCGGCGGCGCCAACGGCGCCCGCGTCCGTCTGGCGCCGCAGAAAGACTGGGAAGCCAACGAACCGCAGCAGCTGGCGCGGGTTTTGTCGTCATTGGAGAGCGTGCGGAGCGCGTTCAATGCGGCGCAGACGGACGGCAAACAGATTTCCATCGCCGATATGATCGTGCTCGGCGGCTGCGCCGCCGTCGAATGCGCCGCCAGGTGCGCTGGGACTGATCTCACCGTGCCGTTCACACCGGGCCGTGCGGATGCCGACGACGATCAGACCGACGCCGAGAGTTTTGATGCCCTTGAGCCGCAGGCGGATGGTTTCCGCAACTTTCAGAAGCAGCGGTTCGCTGTATCTGCTGAGGATATGCTGATCGACCGGGCGCAGCTGCTGGGCCTGACCGCGCCGGAAATGACTGTGCTGGTCGGCGGCTTGCGCGCGATCGGAGCGAACCACGGCGCCGTCTCCCATGGCGTGCTCACCGACAATCCGGGCACTCTGACAAATGACTTTTTTGTCAATCTTCTGGACATGTCGGTTGTGTGGCAGCCGATTTCGGATGATGCCAGCCTGTTCGAAGGCCGCGACCGCGCCAGCCGCGCCGTCAAATGGACGGCGACACGGGTTGATCTGATCTTCGGTTCGAATTCGCAGCTGCGGGCACTGTCAGAGGTCTATGGGCAAATCGATGCCGGCGCGAAATTCGCGCAGGACTTTGTTGCCGCCTGGGTGAAAGTGATGAACGCCGACCGGTTTGACATTGCCTGAACCTGTTGGCGGCCTGGCTGGCGGCGATGACGGGTCAAACCGAATTGGCCGGACTGCGCGTTGTGACAGTCCTTCCATCTGACTGTTGAGTCTGGGCGGCGATTGATGGATTCACCGCATCCGCAGCCCTTCCTGGAGTCTCTTCCGGTGGACTGGCGGGTCCCGGTTCTGTTCGCATCCCCGCACAGCGGGCGCAGCTATCCGCCGCAGTTTCTGCGCCGCACCGGGCTCAGTGAAATGGCGATCCGGTCCACCGAAGACGCCTTTGTTGATCAGCTGTTCGCTGATGCGCCCGAATTCGGGGCGCCGCTGATCGCTGCCTGCGCGCCGCGCGCCTTTGTCGATCTCAACCGGGCGCCAGATGATCTCGACCCTGCGCTGATATCCGGCATGTATGGCTGCCGGCCCAGCCGGCGGGCAAGCGCCGGCTATGGCGTGATTCCGCGGCTCGTTGGACGCGGACGGCGGATTCACGCGGGAAAAATCAGCCGCGCCGAGGCCCGTGAGCGGATTGCCGCGTTTCACGCACCCTACCACGCGCGGCTCGAAAGGCTGATGAATGAATGCGTTGGCCGCTTTGGGGAGGCGATCCTCTTCGATTGCCATTCGACACCGCGCGAGGTGCTCAAACCGTCCGCCGGCGCTGAAGGGAGCACCCCGTGGGTTGTGCTCGGCGACCGCTTCGGCAAGGCGTGTGACCCGTCAATTGTCGCGCAGGCGGAAGCGGTTTTCCAGTCTCTCGGCATCACAGTTTCACGAAACACGCCATTCTCAGGCGCCTACATCTCTCGCCGCTACGGCAGACCGGCACAGAACAGACATGTGCTTCAGATCGAAATCGACAGATCACTCTACCTTGATGAAACGGCGGTGCGGCCCGGCGCCAATTTTCGCTCATTCCGCCGCCTGGTCCGGCAAGCCATCGCCGGGCTGGTCTTGATTCGAGCCGCCGGCATCCCGGTCGCCGCAGAGTGAAATCTACCGCAGCGAGCGTCCCTTGAGGATTGCGTCTGACCCAAAGCGCTCGCGGATGCTGTCGGCGGCCTTTTCAACGCGGATGCGTCTCGCCGCCGCCGGATCAAGCGGTTCGCCCGCCGGCTCAGCCGCGGATGCTGTCTGAAGGTCGCTCATCCCGACTCCGATCAACCGGAATGGCGCCTGGTCCAATTCCTTTTGCAAGAGCTCACAGGCAGTCGCGTAAATCCGGTCTGCGAACAGAGTCGGTTCCGCGAGCGTTCGCCGGCGTGAGATCAGGCGGAAATCACTGCGTTTGAGTTTCAGCATGACGACCCGGCCCGCGACCCGCTTACCCTTCAGCCTGTCAGAAACCTTTTCAGACAAATTCCAGACATAGCGGTCGAGCGCTCTCGGTTCAGATATGTCGCTGGCGAAGGTGGTTTCGCTCGACATGCTGCGCACAGGGTGTCCTTTGGAAATCCTCCTGGCGTCTTCGCCGCGCGCAAGTTTCCACAGACGGCCTCCGATTTCGCCGAATTGCCCTTCCAGATCCTCGCGGCTCCACCGGCGCAGATCGCGGAACCTGCGGATGCCGACCTTTTCCAGGCGTTTCTGCTGCACGGAGCCGATGCCCCAGATCAATCCGACCGGCTTGTCAGAAAGGAATTCAGCGGTTTCCGCCTTACCGATCACCGAGAAACCGCGCGGCTTGTCGAGATCTGACGCGACCTTTGCCAGAAACTTGTTGTGAGAAAGTCCGACCGAACCCGACACACCAAGATCCCGCTCCATCCTGTTGACCAGACGCGCCATCAGCGCCGCTGGCGGCGCGCCGTGCAGCCGGGCGGTGCCGGCAAGGTCAAGAAATGCCTCATCAAGTGACAGCGGTTCGATCGCCGGAGTCAGCTCGTTCATCATGCCCCGAATTTTCCTTGAGACTTCGGCATAGGCCTTCATCCGCGGCCGGACAACAACTGCATCTGGACAGAGTTTTCGTGCCTGGAACATCGGCATTGCCGAGCGCACGCCATAAATGCGGGCGATATAACAGGCGGTTGACACCACGCCCCGCCTGCCGCCCCCGACAATGACCGGCCGGTCTCTCAGCTCAGGATTGTCACGTTTCTCGACTGAGGCAAAGAAAGCGTCGCAGTCCATATGCGCAACCGAAAGCGTTTCAAGCTCCGCATGCCGGACCGCGCGGGGCGAGCGGCAGGAAGGGCAGCGCCCGCCCGTCTCAAACCAATTTTCACAGTCACGGCAGAGCGCAGGCATCAAATGGGTTCGCAGACTGAGCCCCGCCGTTCCTGTGAGCGCAAAGGCTCTTAAGCGTCATGGCAGTTCTTCCAGAATCCGCTGGACAGAAGCGCGCGGGTCGGTGCTCTGCGTCACCGGACGGCCAATCACAATATGGTCCGCGCCGCACCTCACTGCCTCGGCCGGGGTCGCCGTCCGTTTCTGGTCATGCTGGGCGGCCCCGGCGGGACGGGTTCCCGGGGTCACGATGAGTTTGCCGGCGGCGCCCGGCAGCCGCCGGACGGAATCCGCTTCCAGCGGCGAACAGATTACCCCGTCTGCGCCGTTCAGGAAAGCGCGCGAAGACCGTTCGGCGGTGATCTCGGCAACGCCGCCACCCGCAATCATCGACTCGTCGAGATCAGCCCTGTCTAATGAAGTAATGACCGACACAGCGAGCAACCGCGTTGCGGCGTCGCCTCTGGCCGCGGCGGCGGCCCGCACCACATGCGGATCGCCATGCACGGTCAGGAAATCGGGATCAAGGCCTACGATGCCCCGCACGGCACTGAACACGGTGGCGCCGATGTCAAACAGCTTCAGATCAAGGAAAACCCGTTTCCCCAGATCCTGTTTAAGCTCAACCGCGAATTCGAGCCCGCCGCCGGCGATCATGCCAAGACCGATCTTGTAAAAGCCGACAAGTCCGCCAAGCTCCGCCACCAGCGTCCGGGACGCATCGGGATCCGGAAAATCCAAAGCCACGATCAGCCGGTCGTCCGAACGGTTCATTTCCCTGCCTTTCAAATCCTGAAGCCCGCCCGTGGGTTTATGCGCCCGCCCTGTCTTCACTGAAAATCCAAGCCCAGTCATCATTGGCCTTGCAACACAGTACGGCGCTTCCGCAAAGAAGCCAGCCGAAATTGAGTGAAGTCTACCGGGTTTCCTCGCATAGCTGCGGACAAAGCCCCATAAAGATCAACGGCGTAATGGCTGGCACGTCATTTGGGCGGAGACTCTGGCTTCGAAGAAAAATGCCCGTCTAACCGATATGGCACCCATTGACCGGCCCAATTTCGGAACTCATTGCAGCATCGCACAAGAATCGCATCACCTGCTTTCGGCATTCACTGTCGCGGTCGCCTGATTTGATCAGGCGAAATGTCTCACAGAGCAGATGGAGCGGCGCGAACAGCCCGAATCGTCAGGTTATGACGGTCAGTTCTTTCGGCAAACCGGTCAATACCTCCGGCGCGCCTTCCGTGACCAGCAGTGTGTGACCAACGCCCATTGCAAGACCGGAATCACCGTCGCCGATCATAACATGATAGAAAAGCGTCATTCCCGACTCGCAAACGGTCGGATTGTCGGGATAAATCATCGGCGGCACATCCATGCTGGTCGGCGCAAAAGTGCAGCCCACCGAATATCCGGTGGCGCCGTACCGGTGTTTCCGATAGCCGCCCGCATCGAGCTCCTGGGCGTGGATCGCAAAGATCTCGCCGAGGGTTGTTCCGGGCCGTGCCACTTCCGTCATTTTTTGCAGCGCCTGGCGGGCTGTGTCATACATTTTGAGCTGTGCGTCAGCCGGTTTCCCGAACAGGATCGTCCACTCGGTCTTCGCGTTGTATCGCCGGTATGCGACCGGATATTCCACCAGCAGTTGATCGTTTGACTCAATCTGGCGCGGTCCTGAGACGCCTCGCCCATAAACCGCCCGTCTGCCAGAATTGAACAGCGGCGCATTGGGGGGCATGTCGGCGCCCCGTTCCAAGGTTGATCGCAGGTATACGGCTTTGAGCGAAGCGTCGCTGACCCCCGGCCGCGCAGCTGCGATGACATCTTCAAGCGACCGGTCGAGAATCTCCGCCGCCTTGCGGACATAGACAAGCTCTGCCGGCGATTTGACGAGCCGCAGCCTGCGAATCAGATTGTCGTCGGAAACCAGACTGCACCAGCCCTGCAGTTGATCCTGCAGCCGCCACAGGCTCCAGCCGGTCAACCCATGGGTGTTCAATTCGATGGCAATGCGTTTTCCGCGCAGTCCAAGCTCGGCCAGAATCTGCTTGAGGTCCTGCGCAGGATTGGCGTCGGCGGCATTCCACCACAATCTGATGTCCTTGATGGTGCTGGTCTGTCTCGCCTGCAGCAGATCCGGCCGCCGCGTCAACAGCACCGGCTCCCGACCGTCGGTTGTCATGACCAGACATTGAAAAAACACAAACCCGCCGGTGTCATACCCGGTCAGCCAAAACATGCTTTCCTGGGCAAACACAAGGATGGCGTCTGCGCCGAAGTCGGCAAGCGCTGTTCTCAGCCTTGTTTGCCGGTCAAGATGCTCTTTACGGGAAAACGGAAGATCAACTCCGGATTCATCTATCAATTCTCAGCCCTTCACTTTGGAGTTTACAGGCACCGGCAGATCTGTCCGGCCATGCCGCACTTACCGCATCTGCGGCAGGAGCCATACCGCTGCCCAATGTTCAGATTTGCGGTGGCAGACGCATACAGAACCGGCTTGCGCCAGGTCATGAATAGATTTCATGCTGCGCAGATCCTGCGGTCAAGTCTCAGCAAACGAACATTTGCCTTGGATAGTTTGTGAGCCGCTCATAACCGTCTCCAGTAATGGCTATGGTCTCCGACATGCCGATCGCCTGCGCCAAAACGTAAGTGTGAAAAGTCATTCCAGCCTCAAAATTCCAGTCGCAATCCTGAACGGCTTCCAATTGTTCGCCGCCTGACGGGTGCAATATCAGTCCAACTGAATAAAACGTCTTGTTAGCATATGTGTTCCTGAGACCGGCGGACAGCACCCCGTCGCGATAAACCGCATCCGGCACAGAAGCGGATACGTTGGGGCCGACTTCGGCCAGGGCAGCGTCTTGGATAGCAATCAACCGCTCAACAGTCCGGAGTTCCCGATCCGTTGGAGCGCCCACCCGCAGCGGCCGCATGAATCTTGCGTGGTAGTGGCGCACTCCGGGGGTTGTTTCGATCTGAACAATGTCTCCCGGCTGCAGAACACGGTCGCTGTATCCACCGTGCAGATGATGCGCCCGAATTCCAGATGACAGGACACCCGGCCCGGGAACGTCGCTGCCGGCTCTGATCATGGCAGCCGTGATTTCCGCGGCGATTTCGCGCTCGCTCACGCCCGGCGCCGCTGTACTTACAGCCGCTGTCATGCCGGCTTCCGCCGCCTTGCCGGCGCGGCGCTGGTAGTCAAGTTCGGCAGGCGATTTGATCAGCCGAAGGCTGCTAACAAGCTGGCTATGGTCATGCCAAACCGCGCCAGGCAGCGCAGACTTGAGCGCAGCAAACCTGCCCGCCGACAACGGCCAGGCTGACAATTCAACTGCCAGAGCCGGAGTTGAGCCCAGCCGCTCCCGAATTGCGTGGGCTCCAATCTCAAGGTGATCGTCGCTGTCAGACCAGAGCTGACGGTCTGGAAACACGCTTGTGGTGTCAACGTAGAATTCTTCGACATCGCGGCACACGATTGCCGGCAGGCCGTTGGCTGGAACAATCGCAAACTGAAAACTGCCATATCCGCGCGTAAAGAACCCTGTCGTCCAAGTGACAGTTTCGGGTTGAAAGGCAATCAGCGCGTCAAGCGAATTTTGTTGGAGTTCGGATTGGATCCGGTCGAGGCGGGCGAGATACTCCGCTTTGACAAACCAAGGTCCCGGTTCAGCCATCTGCATCCTTGCGAAAATCAGGATTTGCGGGCCGGCGCGAAACGCATTCCGCCCGGCGGCGTGACGCCCCGGACATCAACCGATCACGGCGCCGAATTGAATTCACGGTACCCGTCCGCAAACGTCATCAGCGGGCAGGACATTGAGACATTGGCGTCGCAGACAGGCACGTTGTCAACAATGCCGCACATGATCGGCAAATTTCCGCACCAAATCATTGGCTTGCGGGGTCGGCTTAACTTCCGCGATCAACCGGTCGACATCGGCCCCGTCGTTTTCCATCCGCGTCCGGTTCTGATTGAACCATATGGGCGCCTGTGCGGTCAGCAGTTCCGCGTGCCCTTGGATGCCCCAGATCGGAAGGTCCCGGAACCGCCAGATATGGTTTGGACAAATCTTCGTGCGCGCGAGAATCGTCATATCGGGATGTCCGGCCCGGACCTCGTCATTGTGCCATACGAACATGAAGACCTTCTGGCCGATTCCCGCCATCAACAAATCGGACCTCGCCGGATCAGCAACATCCAGATCATTGTAGCCAATCTCACACCACTCGCGGCGGAACACCTGATCGCGGCCGCATAGAGCAGACCCGAGGATCTGGCTCCCAAAACAGATGCCCAGCATAGGGAGACCCATTTCCGCCGCATCCTGGATGAGTTCGTGTTCCCGGTTAATAAAGCCGATGTCTTCATAGGCGCCATGAGGACTCCCAGACAGGAAAACACCGTCATAAGCGGACAGAGAGGTCGGAAATTCATCGTTGAATGCCCAGTATTTATCGACATTCAATCCCCAACCGGTAAACCGCTCTTCCATTCTTGCCACCGAATTGCGCTGCGGGCCGTTGACAAGATACAGCAGTCTCGGTTCAGGCATTGCAGTGCGCTCCCATGTGTCCGCCGGCCGATTTGACGCTTTGGCCTGGCGCCATGATGGCCTTGCTGATTCCGCAATTCCGGCTCATCGTCAGAAGCCGAAGTTGAAATCGTCATCACCGGCGGGCCTCGGCGGCGGGATGGCCGCGTCAAGAATGCCCGCGCATTCGTCCTTTCCGTACCGGCGGGCGGTGTCCGCCGGCGTCCGGCCGCCGCTGTCCTTTACCGACGGGTCGGCGCCTCGGTCAAGAAGAAGCCGCACCATGCCGGTCCTGCCGTATCCGGCGGCGACGTGCAGGGGCGTCAGTCCTTTCAGCCCGCGGAATCCGGTGCCGGCCCCGGCCGCCAGCGCGCGCTCCGCCCGCCGGTCATCGCCGCGCGAGGCGGCGTAGAGCAGCACAGCGCCCGGCGCCATGCCCTCGTCGATCAGAAAGCTTCTGAAGCTGGGGATCGGGCAGTTGTAGCTGCCGGTCTCATCCTTCTGCAGCGCGCCCTGATGGACCAGATGCTCAAAGAAGGAATCGGCGCCGGCGCCGGGAGGCAGCGACCATCCCGCTTCGGTCCGGCTTTCTGACGCCCTTCTCTCGATCAGGCC
This sequence comes from Paracoccaceae bacterium, assembly GCA_965221935.1. Classification (GTDB taxonomy): domain Bacteria; phylum Pseudomonadota; class Alphaproteobacteria; order Rhodobacterales; family Rhodobacteraceae; genus JAPOXR01. The sequence goes on along the minus strand of CBDCSZ010000002.1, from coordinate 81,827 downwards.
GATGATCTCAGCCCCGGACATGTTCCGGTCCAGCTCAAACATCACCGCTCCGACGAGGTTGCCGCTCCTCTCCATGGCCGCGTCCCGCTGGGCGCGGTAATAGGCCCGCCGGGAGTCCGCGGCGGCGGCGAAAACGCCGTCCCAGCCGATGCGGGCGGCGGCGCCTCCGGCCTCAAGCGCGGCGGCTCCGAAGGCCTGCAGCGCGAAATGCAGGTGCCGCGGCCAGCCCTCGCAGGGGGCGGCGAGTGCGGCGAGGCGGTCCTCCGCGCCGGCGGATTCGATCCCGAAGCGGGCGCAGAAGCCCCGCATCAGCTCCTCCGTCTCCGCCCCGGAAAGGCCGCCGACCGGGTGCAGTGTCAGTCCCCGCGTCAGGCCCATTCTCCCCGCCATCTCCGGCGTGTCGCCGAGGCCGGCGAGAACCAGCGTCAGCGGCAGGCCGGAAGCGGCTCCGTGGATTCCGCGGAACAGCCGTCCCGCGGGCGTGTGCCTGTCGGATGGAAGATTCTGCGCCTCGTCCACCGCCAGGATGACGGGGCGCGGCCATTTTCCGCCGGGCAGAGTCTTCTCCAGCGCGGCAAGGGCCGCGGGGTCCGGCATGTCACTCGGCCTGAGGGTCACTCCGGCGCCCAGGACCGACACGCCGTCCACGCCTCTGCGGACGCGGGAAAGCGCATTTCTCCCGAGCTTGAGCCATTCGCTTTGCCCCGTCCGGGCGGAGACCGCGACGGCCGCCAGAACGTCGGCGACACCCGCCTCCGTCTCCAGCTCCTCGCTGGAAACGGTCAAGAGGCGCGGCGAGGCGTCAGATTCCATCCCGGCGAGGCGGGATTCCAGTTCGGCGAGAACCGAGCTCTTGCCGGAGCCGGGCGCGCCCTGAACGATGCGGGTCATCTTCGGTTCCCCGTGCCGGCCTCTGCCGGGCCTCCATGCCCGCTCCGCCGCCGCCAGGATGTCGGAAATGATGTCCTCCCGCCCAACGAATACCGGCGGCGGCGATCCCTCTCCCGCCGCGGTGAATTCGCGAAGCCCGGTTTCGTCAAGAGCTGATGCCATGGAAGCGGGTCCTTTCTGCCCATGGCAATATGATACAAGCCCGAAACTGCGCGATGGAAAACCCGGCGCCGGCTGTGCGGCTGGAAGCTGTATTGCGCGGAAAACGCCGGGGCTGCCGACTGCGCAGCGGACCATTGACAAGATACAGCAGTCTCGGTTCAGGCATTGCGGTGCGCTCCCATGTGTCCGCCGGCCGATTTGACGCTTTGGCCTGGCGCCATGATGGCCTTGCTGATTCCGCAATTCCGGCTCATCGTCAGAAGCCGAAGTTGAAATCGTCATCACCGGCGGGCCTCGGCGGCGGGATGGCCGCGTCAAGAATGCCCGCGCATTCGTCCTTTCCGTACCGGCGGGCGGTGTCCGCCGGCGTCCGGCCGCCGCTGTCCTTTACCGACGGGTCGGCGCCTCGGTCAAGAAGAAGCCGCACCATGCCGGTCCTGCCGTATCCGGCGGCGACGTGCAGGGGCGTCAGTCCTTTCAGCCCGCGGAATCCGGTGCCGGCCCCGGCCGCCAGCGCGCGCTCCGCCCGCCGGTCATCGCCGCGCGAGGCGGCGTAGAGCAGCACAGCACCCGGCGCCATGCCCTCGTCGATCAGAAAGCTTCTGAAGCTGGGGATCGGGCAGTTGTAGCTGCCGGTCTCATCCTTCTGCAGCGCGCCCTGATGGACCAGATGCTCAAAGAAGGAATCGGCGCCGGCGCCGGGAGGCAGCGACCATCCCGCTTCGGTCCGGCTTTCTGACGCCCTTCTCTCGATCAGGCCGATGATCTCAGCCCCGGACATGTTCCGGTCCAGCTCAAACATCACCGCTCCGACGAGGTTGCCGCTCCTCTCCATGGCCGCGTCCCGCTGGGCGCGGTAATAGGCCCGCCGGGAGTCCGCGGCGGCGGCGAAAACGCCGTCCCAGCCGATGCGGGCGGCGGCGCCTCCGGCCTCAAGCGCGGCGGCTCCGAAGGCCTGCAGCGCGAAATGCAGGTGCCGCGGCCAGCCCTCGCAGGGGGCGGCGAGTGCGGCGAGGCGGTCCTCCGCGCCGGCGGATTCGATCCCGAAGCGGGCGCAGAAGCCCCGCATCAGCTCCTCCGTCTCCGCCCCGGAAAGGCCGCCGACCGGGTGCAGTGTCAGTCCCCGCGTCAGGCCCATTCTCCCCGCCATCTCCGGCGTGTCGCCGAGGCCGGCGAGAACCAGCGTCAGCGGCAGGCCGGAAGCGGAGTCGTGAATGCCGCAGAAGAGGAGGCCCGCGGACGCGTGCATATCGGGAGACAGGCGCTGCGCCTCGTCCACCGCCAGGATGACCGGACCGCGCCACTCCCGGCCGGCCAAAGCCATTTCCAGGGCGGAGAGGTCCGGAATGCCGCTTTCCCTGAAGGTCATTCCGGTTCCCGCGATCGAGATGCCGTCCACGTCCCGGCGGATGCGGGCGAACACGTCCCGCCCGATCGTGGGCCAGCCCGTCTTCTCCGTCCGGGCGGCTGCCGCGACGGCCGCCAGAACATCGGCGACACCCGCCTCCGTCGCCAGACGCGTGCTGGAAACCGTCAGAAGGCGCGGCGAGGCGTCAGATTCCATCCCGGCGAGGCGGGCTTCCAGCTCGGAGAGGACCGAGCTCTTGCCGGAGCCGGGCGCGCCCTGAACGATGCGGGTCATCTTCGGTTCCCCGTGCCGGCCTCTGCCGGGCCTCCATGCCCGCTCCGCCGCCGCCAGGATGTCGGAAATGATGTCCTCCCGCCCAACGAACACCGGCGGCGGCGATCCCTCTCCCGCCGCGGTGAATTCGCGAAGCCCGGTTTCGTCAAAAGCTGATGCCATGGAAGCGGGTCCTTTCTGCCCATGGGAATATAACACAAGCCTGAAACTGCGCGATGGAAATCCCGGGGCAGGCTGTGCGGCTGGAAGCTGCATTGCACGGAAAACGACAGGGCTGCTGGCGGCCATGGCCGGCGGCGCCTCCCCATGGCGCTGGCATGCGTGTGATACATCGCAGCGACGCCCTGTGGCGGCCGCGCGGTCCGGGAGTCTGGATTGAACCTGACCGGAGATTGCCTGCCTGCGCATGACCGCCGCAGACAACTCGTTCCCAGCCGAAAGGCGTCTCAGACCGCCGAAAACATTGAAAAGAGGGGCTTTCGCCGGAAATGCGGATTTTGGGGCACCGTTTCGGGGTGGCCGAGGCCGCCCGGTCTCCAGCGCCGGTCCGGAGATCTGCCTGGAAACATCCATGGGTTGGCTGCCCAGCCGAACGCCGCCTGCCTGAGATTCTCCGGTCGCGCTGCACGGTGGCGCCCACATACGGCCAGACATGCTCGTTGGTTTTTGACCGGTTGCAGCCATTTGTTCCGGGTTCGCGCCGCCGGGGCGCGGATGCGTGCTGTACACGGCGAAATGACTGAATTGCCACTCATTGCGGTTAATCTGCCTTGCGGAAGGAGGAATAGTCCACGCCTGAATAGCTCCCGACAATTCCCGCATCCCGTTACGGAAGCCGCTACGGAAACGGGCGTTCACTCAGAGGACGCCGAATTCCTCATAAACATCTTCAAGCAGCCTGCCGTCGCGCAATGCCTGGAGCGACTTGTTTTCGGCGGCGAGTTTCTCGCGTCCGCCTGCGAGAACATCTTCCTCAAGCGCGCGGGGAATAATGATGCACCCGTCGGCGTCTCCGAACACAATGTCCCCGGGGCAAACAGGAACACCGCCGACTTCCACAGGCACATCGGACTCGATCACCTTGCCACGACCATTGCTGTCAAGCGGTGCGACACCTCCGGCAAAAACTGGAAACTCCAGCTCCTTCACATGAAGGATATCGCGAACGAACCCGTCCATAAGCGCCCCGGCCGCGCCCCGCATGGTGGCCGCCGTGCTCAGCAGCCCGCCCCAGGGTGCAATTCTCCCGGATTTGCCGCAAGCCGCCACGGCAACGTCGCCGGGCTGCAGGCTGTCGACGAGCCGGATTTCCAGCAGATAGTGGTTTTCATCGGGCCCCGGCGGCGCGTAAACATCGGCATAGAGCATCGTCCGCGCGCGCCCCACGAGCTTTGATCGTTCATCCAGTGGCCGAATGCCTGGAGGCAATGCCATCCGCCTGTGTCCAAGGGCATCCAGAACGTCGGAGATCAACGCACAAAAGAAGCTTTCCCGCATCTCGGACACCACGGGATCATCTTGTTCCGGCATGGTTTTACGGGTCATGCTGCCTTCCTTCCGCTCACGGGTGACACACTCGGACAGCCAACCTCATGCGGCATGCGTTGTCAACGAGCTGCCCGCCATCCGCCATAGGGCGCGATTTTCGTATGGCTCAAGATTTATTTCTCTGATGTTCTTCCTGCGAATCATGCGGCGAGCGCGATCTGCAACACCGGCTGGTTGTCGCATTTTGGCGGCGTCCAATGGTGTTGGTTTGCAGGATGTTTCGACGGGAAGAGCATCCATGTTTGGGGTCAAGCCCTGATTCGGGTATTTTCGGCGGTTTATGGTGATCCCGATCCTGGTTTTCCACACAGGGGAGTCCGCCTCGTTTTCCAGGCGTGCCGTGTGGCAGAACGCCCGCAGCAACCTGTCGTGCCGCATCAATTCCTTGGTTTGCCCGTCAAAAGCCGCGATTGCTCCGGCTGCGTGTCAGTGGCTGCCAAGCCTCGCGCGGATTGCGTTTTCGGGAGGCAACGGACCTGGTGCAGCGTCCCGGTTCCGAAAGAAGAGGCGTCTTTTCACCTGTCTGGCCGGCCGCTGCGCCGACCTCTTGGCCAGGGGCGGGCAGCCAAAATCACTCAGCGCTTGTCCCGGCTGCGGGCCACTGCGGCACGGAGATTGGCCGCCGTGTCTGGAGCGTTCGGCACGGCGTCTGCCGCATCGAGCAATCGCTTGATCTCGGACATGTCTTCCAAATATTGCCGACGCCTTTTCAAATGGCTGTCGCGGGTCTTCTTGCAGATCAGAGTATAGGGGCGGCCCTTGCGCTCGGTCTTGCATCTCAGGTCCGCGCCAGCGAATTCCACCTCGTCCCGCAGATGCTGCCGCAGGGCCTGCCGCACCGGAATTCGAAGCTCCGTCGTGACCGGATCGGCGCAAAACCGGACCAGTTTGGCGCAATGTTCGCAACTGCAGTCCAGGCCTTCCGAGGAAATGGCCCAGTTGACCGGGTCAGCGGGCGGGGTGCCGCTGCGCGCCAGCAGGAAATCGGCGGAATGCCGCCACAGCCGCGCGAAGGCCGGGCTTGCCGCCGCCGGCGAGCGGTGCGACATGCCCAGTTCCGACAGGACTGGCGGCAACGTGCGGTCAGGCGGCGCGACGTCTGGTTTGTCGATCAGCGCGCCGGCGACCGCGCCGAGGCTGCCTTCCAGATCGAGACGCCAGGCAAGCTGGAGGACCTGCCGCAGCGTCTTCCCGTCCAGAGCCTTTGCGGGTCGCTGGCGCCATCCGGACCAGGATGTCGCCGCATCCTCCGGCGCGCGCGCGTCGACCATGGCAGGAAATGCCGAGCAGATGCGCCTGACGATGTCCTCCAACGCACCCTGCGCCATGACATCCCTTCCTTCGACAAGCGCGTCGCTCATGCCCGTCATCAAGTCGACAACGGCTTCGGGCCGTTCCGCAAAGTGCGTGTCAGCAAGGCGACAAAGCCGGTTCGACATTTCATCGCCGGCCAGTCTCGAGGTGGCTTCAAGCAGTGCCGCGTTCAGCCCGGGACCGTAATGAGGCACAACAACTCGATCAACGAAGGTCTCCGCCGCCTTCCGGCTTCCCATGCCGCAAAGCCGCAAAAGTGTGGCTGCGGCGCTGTTTTCCCATTCCTCGCGTTCCGCGCCGTGCACGTGCGTTCGGGGCTCAGGCCAGACCTCGGAAATCTCAAGTGCCATTGCGTCAACTGGCGGATCACGTTCCTCGTCGGTTGCGGCACGCTCCTCGGCTTGTGCCAGAAGGGCGGAAAGCGTCTTCGCGCCAGTTTTCGCGAGCACGCGGAGGTTCTCTTTCGCCGGCCACAGAACAATGGCGGCGTTCCGGTAAAGCCGCTCGATTTCGGCGCCCGCGTTGCCGCTCGCCTCGGTCAAAAGGACATCGTCAGGCTCCCAATCCGAAATCCTTTCCGCCGGCATCAATTCGTCGGGCTCCAGTTTCAGTCGACCGTAATCGACCGGACCAAGTTCCGGATGCACCCAATCGTCGAGCTCGCATCTCCAATCAAAGATTTCGCCGATTTCGTATTCGTCATCGCCAACATTGCTGATCTCTCTGGCATAGTAGCCTCCGTAATAATCCACCGATGCAAACTCCTTGACATGCACTATTGTGGCATGCATGGCGCAGCCAGCCTGCGCAGCGGCCGAGACCAGGACGCGCCCGACCGCCGCATCGACGTTTTTCAGGGTTTCGAAAGACAGGCCTGCGATGCTGTAGTCATGCTCCAGAAGCCAGACAAGTTTCTCGGGAGCGTCCGGTGCCGCAAAGCGAAGCTTGATCTCGCCCGCAATCTGCTCCGCCAGACTTCCGTAGTCCGGTGCGGACGCAGCCGCCTTCCCGCACGGCGTCAGGACCAGGTTGAAGACGAGGCACGCGCGGTGGCCTTCGGTCACGGGTCGTATTTCATGCTCGCAGTCGGCATAGAATGCGGCATAGACCAGTTCAGAGGGATCTTCGCTGCGCATGTCGACAACCGTCTCCTGTTCATGATGACGGATGATCAGCTCGCCTCCCTTGCCGGCGACCGGCAATGCGACGACCAGGGTCGCCACCATGCCGTCAGCCTTCTCGGTGTCGCGGTGAGGAGCGAAAAAGCCGCCCTCCTCGTAGACCAGGAACTTGTAGAGTTCCGCCTGCACCTCATCCGCCGCATAACCGAGTCCCTCGGCCGCGCGGTCAAGGATGTGCCCGAACGTCTCGTCCCACGACCCGCCTCCAACTGCGACCTGATCGGGCGAGATCTGCCAGCAGTCGCGAACCGACCGGTCCAGTATCGTCTCCTCGCCGCGCCCGTACGGCGCGCGTTCTGCAAGCGCCACCAGCCCCTGCAACTGCGCAGGCTGGAGCGGAAAGGCAAGGACGCCCGTCGCCTCGCCGCAGATGCGAGGCATCGGCGTGTAAAACCGACCGTGCACGCAGTAGTCACCCGGCCGGTCGACTGACGAGATCAGGTTCGAAAGGCCGCCCAGCCGTTCATCGAAGGTGAGATACCGGTTGAAATTCTCATCTGCATAGTCGCTCATTGAAGTCCCCCATCCATTCACGCGCGCGGCCTATCCCCTTGGCCGTGGAACCGCAAGACGCCCCGGGCGCAGCCATTTGTCCGGCGCTTGACCGGACGTGCCGCGCCTGCGCAGCGCCCGGAATGATTCGTGACAATTTCAAAGCCCTTGCAGACGGGCAAGCGTTTGCCGGCCGATTTTCCTGGCGGGAAACATGACCTGCAGCTTGCACCAGAAGGTCGTCGGCGTCAGCGACCGCTCCGTCAAGGGAAGGACCTGAGGGGGTGTTGAACTGCAGGTTGCTTGGCCACAGACGGCTCGCCACAACCGCATTCTATCCCCACCTCGACGACAGCGCCCTGCAAACCGCCGCAGAGAAGGCGGCAGGCTGAATCGCGTAGGCGATGGCGTCCAAGGCCGCGACATCGCCTGAGGAGACCGACAACACGCAGATGTGGCTCCATCCGCCCGACTTTCCTGATTGCCCAAATGGGTTACACTTCGCCGGATGCAAAAGGTTGCCGAGACCCCGAACATTACCCGATCAACAAACAAGATTTTCACAGCGGAGGTGAGGCGCGCACTAATTGACCATCTGGCCGGGAATCCGCTGACGGTCGATGAAATACCGGGAACCGGCGGTGTCGGAAAGCTGCGTTTCGCCGCGCCGGGCCGGGGCAAGCGGGTTTGTGCACGGACTCCTACGGAGGGAATGGCATACCGATCTCCACGCTCCTCGCCCATGCGAAGTCCGCCAATACGGACCTCAATCCGGCAGAGCGGCGCGCGGTGGACGGGATCGTCGCGGCGATCAATAGAGCTGGAATGGAGAAGCCATAAGTAGGTTTGGAAAAGAACTGATCCAGTCGCTTAACAAGACGCTCGCCCATGCTCCAGGGGAAGGCCCCGCCGTCGCATATGCACCCGTGACCCCGCGAGAGGTCCGCAAGCAGGCGAAGCTCACCAGGCACAGATGGCTCCCCTGAGGGGAATGAGCTTGTCCGGCTACCGCAATGGGAACAGGGAACCCGGCGAGTCAGCGGCCCGGCAGTGACGCTGTTGCGTGTCATCCAGAAGGAAACCGATGCGGTCAGGCGTGCGCTCCTGCCGTCGTGACGCGGCTTTATCAGATGCGCCGTAAGATCCCGTCCTTCAGGGTGGGGATACAAGGCGCAGCCGACCCGGCGCTTCCTTGCGGAACGTTGGATTTCGACATTACGGCCGGAGACTGCGGTCGGACACAATAAGCCCTCTGTATTCTGGGGTTTCAGCTGCATCCGACGCACATTGACAAGCAGTTTACGGGTACTGAACCCAATGCCCGCACTTGTCCAAGGCGATGCCAATTCGTCTCACCGGTTAAGCCAATTGTGGCCATTGACTGCCGTTCGGCCAAATGAAATGATCGCGCCCGCTCCAGTCGATTACCGGCAGTAAAGCTGTTGGCCGGACCTGTCTGATTGGAGATCGAAAGTCTTTGCATCCCGGCATGCTTCAACCAAAACTGCCGAACAATCAGAGGAGAAAAACTATGCAATCCCGTCAAATGATAAGGTCAGGGGTTACCGCTGCGGTTATTGCGGCCGGCACAGCCCTTGCACCAGTCGGCGCCGCTTACGCCGAGGACATTACTCTAAGGCTGCCGAGCTGGTGGTTCGGCGAACCCGGAAATGAGATCTGGATGAATGACGTGATCGAAGCCTTCATGGCGGAGAATCCCGGAATCAAGGTCGATGGCTACAACCTGCCATATGGAAGCTATGCCGACCAGATGCTGATGGAGATGAGTTCCGGCTCGCCTCCGGATGTCATTCACCTGACAAACCTGAATATTGGCGACTATCTGCGCAATGACCTGCTGATGCCGATGGACGAATTCATGGCCAGCTCCGACATTAACGCGAGCACGTTCACGCCTGCCCAGTTTGCATCGCCGATCGTAACGGACGGCAGCACTTACGGCGTCATTCACATGGTGGCAAACTATATCCCGTTCTACAATGTCGATCTGCTTGCGGAAGCAGGATATGACGAGTTTCCAGACAACCCGGCAGATTTCATGGCCATGGCCAAGGCTCTTACCAGCCCGCCTGAGTCCTTCGGTTACGCGGCAATGGTTAAACCCGGCAGTTACGTCGAAACCTACATGGACGTGGCGCAATGGGTGATCGCGGGCGGCGGTGCGTTTGCAGTTGGCGGCAAACCCACGATCAACGCGCCGGAAAACGCTGCTGCAATTGCGGATTTCAAGGCATTGTTTGATGCTGGTGTCATGCCGCGCGATGTCGACAAATCCACGTATCGCCAGATGTGGTGGCAAGGGAAAGTCGCTGTCCTGTTCGACGGTTCGTGGATGATGGGTTTCGCACGTGCGGAAAATCCTGACATTACTTCGAAACTCGGAACCGCCTTGATGCCGTGGCCAGGCCATCTCACCGCTTCAGCGTTTCAGATCTGGTCAATTCCACGCGGCGCGGCCAACCCTGAAGCTGCATTCAAGCTGATCGAATTCATGCAGGGGCCCGAGTGGCAGACCAAGATGGTGTCCATCACAAATACGGTTTCGCCACGTTTCGGCAGCCTGCCCGAAGGGTATTTGGACGAAAACCCGTGGTTCAATTCGTTCCAGGAAGCTTCGGACAAATACGCCGTTTCAATCATGCCGGAAGGACTGGAAGCTTACGGTAACGAGATTCTCAAGATCATCGCAGACAAGATCGAGGAGATTCTCTATCGCGATGCGCCGATCGAAGAAGCGCTGAACGAAGCCCAGGCCGAGGTCGAAGAATTACTCGGCGGTTGACTATCCCAATATTCTTCCGGGACGGACAATGCGCCGTCCCGGAATATCCCTTGTGCGTGCTGTCCGGGGAAGGGGCGGATTGGCCCGTTCGCCGCAACTGCCAGAAAGCGCCGAGATAGAAATCCTACTCTTTCGATTTGACCGTGCTGCTCGCTGATCACGCCGACAGGCAGGACAGGTGGCTTCCGGCAGTCATGCTCGGACCAGTCCTGGTCTGCATCTTTGTGCTGGTCATCGCTCCGTTGGTTTGGGGGCTGCGGACCAGCCTGACAGACAGCCGAATGATCGGACTGGGCTTCAGGGACGGGCTGACATTTGAAAACTACCTGTCGGTGCTTTCGGATCCGGACACCTGGAACGCGGTCTGGGTCACCGTCGTTTTTTCAGGCGGAACTGTGATTGGCAGCGTTCTTTTGGGAATCGCGGCAGCGCTCGTGCTGGACCGGGAGTTCTTCGGGCGCGGGTTCGTCAGGGTGCTCGTTATTCTGCCGTGGGCTGTTCCGCATGTGGTTGCCGCCCTGGTTTGGCAATGGATGTACAATCCTGATTTCGGTGTGCTGAATTACGGCCTGCTGCTGCTTCCATGGGTCACGGCAACACCAAAATGGCTGAGCGATCCGCAATACGCACTGCTTGCCATCATCTTCGTGAATGTGTGGAAAACATACCCGTTTGCGGCCCTGCTGCTGCTTGCCGGGCTGCAGACAATCAGCGATGATCTTTACGAAGCATCTGAAATCGATGGCGCCGGGCCAGTCCGGAGGTTCTTTGACATCACGCTGCCCGGACTTCGGCGGGTCTTGGCAATCGTCGTCCTGCTGCTCTTGATCTGGAGTTTTGGAAACTTCGTCTTCATATTCCTGATGACCCAAGGCGGCCCCGCCGGAGCGACGAACGCCTTGGTCGTTCATATCTATTTCGAAACATTCCGGTTTTTTCGCGCGGGTTCCGCGTTTGCCATGGGGGCGTTGCTGCTGCTCATGTCGATCGTCCTCACATCCATCTACATTCTGATGCTGCGATTGCAGGAACATGACTGACGCGAACACAGTGAGTGCGTATGACGATTTGCTGCCGCGCATTGGCAAAGCGGCAGGCCGGCTGGCGGTGGCAGCCACAATATTGCTGCTCTGCTCTTTGGGCGTGTTCCCCTTCTACTGGATGTTCGTCACGTCAATCCGGCCGAGCACCGAGATTTTTGAGTTTCCGCCGCGGATTCTCCCGAGCGCCGACTCGGTTTTTTCTCCCTATCTGACACTTTTTGCGGAAACCGGACTCTCGCAGTGGCTCCTGAATTCGACCGCTGTTTCGTTGGCGACTGCCTTTTTTGCCTGTCTGTTTGGCGCCATGACCGCCTATGTGCTGTCCCGCTTCCGGTTTGCCGGCCGCGAAGCTTCGCAGATTGCGCTTTTAATGACGCAGATGTTTCCGGCTATACTGCTCGCCCTGCCGATGTTTGTCATTTTCTCAAAATTCGGATTGCTGAACAGCCTGTTCGGTCTCTCGGTCGCATACCTCGCTTTCCTGGTTCCGGTTGCTGCTGTCCTGCTGAAAACATTTTTCGATGCGATTCCGGCGGAGCTTGAGGAAGCTTCCATGATCGATGGCGCCTCACGCGTCGGAACGCTGTTTCGAATCACGCTGCCGCTGTCTCTGCCCGGCCTAGCTTCAACCTTTTTGTTTTGTTTCATCATCTCTTGGGACGAGTTTCTGTTTGCGCGCATGTTCATTCGGCAGCCGGAAAACTGGACTGTCTCGCTCGGGCTTGCCTCGTTTTCCGGCGAATTCGTGACTCCCTGGGATCAGGTTATGGCGGCCGCGACAATCATCACGCTGCCGGTCGCGGTCATTTTTCTGGCCCTGCAGCGCTACCTGGTCCGCGGTCTGACCGCCGGCGGCATTAAGGGTTGACGGAGGTACTCATGGCCACGGCCCGACTTGATAATGTGACCAAGAAATACCCGGATCATCTGGCGGTCGATCGGATCAGCCTCAAAATCGACGAAGGTGAATTCCTGGTTCTGGTCGGCCCGTCCGGATGCGGCAAATCAACCACCTTGCGCATGATCGCCGGGCTGGAGCACGCAACCGAAGGAGATATTTTCATCGACGAAAGGCGCGTCAACAACATCTCTCCGAGCGATCGCGACGTTGCAATGGTCTTTCAAAATTACGCGCTTTATCCACATATGAATGTCTACCGGAATCTTTCCTACACGCTTCGGCTGCGCCGGGTTCCGAAAGCGGAGATTGACAAGTTGGTGCGCCAGGTTGCCGACTCGCTTGACCTGTCCCGGCAGCTTGGCCGCAGACCGGGTCAGCTGTCCGGCGGTCAGCGACAGCGGGTCGCGCTTGGCAGGGCGATCATCCGTGAACCCAAGATTTTCCTCATGGACGAGCCGCTCAGCAATCTTGACGCCAAACTCCGCGTGCAAACCCGCTCCGAAATCACCCGGCTGCAGCGAAAACTCGGTGTGACAACAGTCTATGTGACTCATGACCAAAGCGAAGCAATGACGATGGGCAGCCGGATTGCCGTCATGCGTGACGGCAAAATCCTGCAGACGGATGCGCCGCGGGACCTTTACCGATACCCCGCCAACGTCTTTGTCGCCCAATTCGTCGGCACGCCGCCCATGAATCTGCTGACTTGCCAATTGGTCAGTGACGGCGTTGCCGCCGCGCTCCGCGGCGATGGCATCAATGTCGCCTGCCCCCAGCCTGCCCTGCAGTCACTTGCAGATGCCGGCGATGTCATACAGGTCGGTTTTCGCCCGGAGGACATCGAAATCACTGGCGACAATCCCGAAACAGGTTTTGGAGGAACGGTCGTTGCGGTCGAGGAACTCGGTCACGAGTCGCTGATCGCAGTCGCCGCCGACAAGACCCAGTTCATTGTCCGGCTGACCCCGAAAGACGCGGAACGGGTGCAGCTGGGCGATCGACTCGGGTTCGCCGTGGACCCGGAAAAGCTGCGGTTTTTCAACAACCGGACAGGGGCCGCGATTCCGGTGCCGGAAGAAAATAACCGGTCATTCAGTCAGGAGATGTAAAGGACATGGTGACACTGATAACCGGTGCGACGGGCAGGGTCGGCCGGGAATTGCTGGCGCTGCGCCAGGCTGAAGGCGATCGGGTTCGCGCATTCGTTTTGCCAGACGATCCCGGAAAGGAAACGCTTGAAGCCAAGGGTGTTGAAATCGTCACCGGCTCGCTCACCGATCGCGGCGCGGTTTCAGAAGCGGTGTCCGGGATCGATTGCGTCGCCCACCTCGCTGCGGCGATGCTGTGGGAAAGGGATTCCAACCGACAGCTGTTCGAGCAGAATCTCGCCGGAACTTTCAACTTGCTGAACGCAGTCGTCGAACAGGACGTCGGGCTGAAACGTTTCTTTCTGGCCAGCAGCGACGAAGTCTATCCGTCACTTATGGCGAATTACCTTCCGATTGACGAAACCCATCCCCTTAACCCGTATAGTTTCTACGGCCTGACCAAGGAAACCAACGAACGGTTTGCCTTCTATTATCATCGTGCGCATGGCGTGCCTGCCACCGTTGCCCGTTTCGCGCTGACAGCAAGAGCGGAGGAAATTCTGAGACCGGACGGCTGGTCCGGACGGTTTTTGTTTGTGGCGCCGATGCGCGACCTGATGAAGGGGCTGGGCCGCCCGGATGCGGCCGCCGCAGTGGAAACCGCATGCCGGACAGACCCGCAGTCAACGCTGCTGCTGGCTCTCGACGAGGCTGGTGTCCCGTATGAATTCCACATGTGCGATGTCCTGGATCTGGTGGCCGGTATCAATCTCATGTTGACCAGCCCGTCCGCCATCGGCCACGTCTTTAATCTCAGCGGCCCGTCCAGATTCTCCTATCGCACGGCTGTCGAAACGCTGCATGCCGAGACCGGAATGCCATTCGTCGAAGTCCGGATTCCAGGACCTCCGATACGTATTGCCCACGACATTTCCAAGGCGCGTTCTATGCTGGGATATTCTCCCAAACGCGACATTCGGAGCATTATCGCCGATGCGGTCCGGTGCAATGCGCCGGCGGGCTGAGCGCTTGCTCACTGCAGCATGGATTGAATGATTTCGGCAATTCGGTCGCGGGCCCGTTCCATGCTGCCGCGGGCAAACAGCGCGATCTTCACGGGATAGGTGTCCCGTTCATAATCGGCTTGCCGCGGAAGATAGTTCAGAAAGCCATTGCATACGTCGAGCACCACTATGGTCAGCACCGGAAAGCGTGCCCTGAGAGCAACCTGCACGTCGCTGTAAAACTCGACTGGCGCGCCAACCAAAATGGATGACCCGAGCCGCCAGACATAAATCGGCAATTCATGGCTGTCGCCTTCATCGAGTTTCTCGCGAATTGCCAATCGGCGCTCGGCGCGTTCGCGTTCGAAACCCGCTGCCGCCGCCGCTGCCTCCTCCCTGCATTCCCGGACGGTTGGCAAGCTGTTCAGCGTTAGACTCACGCTGTCGCACAGCAAAGTAAAGGCGGCGTCAGGCTCGCACGGTTCCAGCCGCCAGCGTCCCAATGTCGCGCCGGATTCCTCGCGCCCGGCAAACGCCATGCGGCATCCCGGAGGAAACATTCCCGCCAGAACAGACAGGGAGGCATATCCAAGTTCGCGGCCATTCTGGTCAGCTGCCTCCGTATCGTCCTCGAAGCTGCGCCGCGGTGTCAGATCGCCATCCGCCCCGTGCAGAAAGACGCAGATGGCGCCTCCGGTTTCACGTTCGACCAAGTCGCGCATGGCCCCGATATAATCAGGCGACACAAGGCGGTTGCCGCCGCCCAGCGATGTCGGATGCGCTGCGTAGTTGACCAGCGTCGCAATGATCCTGTTGCCGTCATCGGCCACCCTCCCCACCACCAGCGTGTCGTCCACCTCGCGGCCGGGATTGAGACCGCAAACGATCTCTCCTGTTGCCGGCAGCTCCAGATCGCGGTCATAGGCAAGTCCGCAGCGGCCTTGGGCCCAGGTCAGCGTGGCCGGTGCCATAGACGCGCGCGATTCGGCGATCAACCGGCGGCAAACAGAAAGGATTTTCTGCCGATACGGTTCAATGAGGTGGCCCCCGGGTGCCCCCGATCGGGCCGGGTCGGTAAATGGCGCGCCGTGACTGTGGGAAAGATGGAGAAGCAATGTGCCCCGGGAAATTCCGAATTCGGCCTCCAGCGGCAGGCGAATTCCCTCTTCGTCAGATTTCGATAACCAGACCATCAGGTCGAGCGTGATCAGACAGGCCGGTTCACCGCCGCCTGCCTGCGCAATCGACAGGCAGGTCGCGTATAGCGGCGCATGCAGCCCGTCGGCTGTATCGTGCCGGGCACATCCCCAGGTGCGGACGAACATCCCTTCAGGAGGATTGATGTCGCCCCGGGCAATTCCGAATTGTCCGCGAAACTCGTTCAAATAGAGCGGCGGGATTGCATGACTGCCTGCCAAAATGGCTCTCCTGTTTTCTGGATTTCTGCCAGACTATCCAGTGACGGTTCCGCCGTGTCATTGCAATGGCAACGGAATCAATTCAAGCGACAGACGTCTTTGCAGTCAGCGCCGCGCAATCCTCAACCCGGACAGATATTGGCATTTGCGGTCCATTCCTCACGCCGCGGGACTGCATTGCGGGGACAGGTCGGGAAACCTCTGGCTCAGAACACATGAACCGCCGGTCAATGTGCGCCGGATGCAGCTGAATCCAACAGAACACAGAAGGCACATTGTGTCAGGCCGCGCTTTCCGTCTGTCCGATGCCCGCTGAGCGTCACCGATGACCGGCGGGTTGTTGCCGGCATCGTCCACATGAGCCGCAAAGGTCCAGCTCGGTGTGCCCCGCCGTGTTTCCACAGTCAGCGGCGATTTTGCGCTGGCGCAGAAAGGGCAGCCAGGGAATCCTGCGCGGAGATGTGAGGCGCGCATGGCGATCCGCATCCTGCTGAAAACACCGCCGTTTCCTGAGAAAATGCGGACGTCGGGCGCGTGCGGCGCCTGCCGAACAGCGAATTGGTTGAACGGCCGCGCACTTGCGGATAGGCTTTTGGCTTGGTTGCCAATCAGCGGATTCCAGCATGCGCATTGATCTGAATTCCGATCTCGGTGAGGGTTTTGGCCCATGGCGAATGGGCGACGACGACGCTTTGCTCGACGTTGTCACGACTGCCAATATCGCCTGTGGGTTTCACGCCGGCGATCCCCAGATCATGCGCCGGACCGTCGCAACGGCGCGGGAGAAGGGAGCCGCGGTTGGCGCCCATCCAGGGTTTTATGACCTGATCGGGTTCGGCCGGCGCCGCCTCCCCGGTGTTTCGGAAGAGGAAATTGAAAACCTGGTTGCCTACCAGGTCGGGGCATTCCAGGCGATCTGTGCCCTGGCCGGCCATCCCATGACCCATGTCAAAACCCATGGCGCCCTCGGCAACATGTGCGCCGAAGACAGCGAACTGGCCCTGGCAGTCGCCCGCGGCATCAAGGCGGCATCGCCCGGCATGGCATTTATGGTGATGCCTGCAGCCGCAACGGAACAGGCGGCAGCCCAAGTCGGTTTGCCGATAATCCGGGAAGTTTACGCGGACCGCACCTATGATGACGCATTCAATCTGACCGGCCGCAATCAGCCTGGCGCGGTCATTGACGATCCACAAACCGCGGTGCAGCGGGCCGTCCGCATGATCCGGAAGGGCGAAATCACCGCTGCGAGCGGCAGGACGATGGCTGCCAGGATCGACTCGATCTGTGTCCACGGCGACAGCCCGGCAGCGCTCGAAATCTCCCGGAAGCTGCGCGCCGGACTGGAACAGGCAGGCATCCGGGTCGCGCCGTACACCGCGCCTTGAAAGGAGCGGGCGGCGCGCCCGCCCGTTAATCCCTGTCAGGAAACCTGTTGGCGTCCACTGCGCCGCCGACCAGGTTGAGACTCAACAAATCTTCGGTCGCCGGATATTCCCCGACCGGCGCCGCATCGCCCGCCAGCGCTCCGATCGTGCGATGCCGCTCGCGCGCGGCCGTTACCGCCTCTTCAAACGAAACTTGGCGAAACCGTAGTGGGCTTCCCGGCTGCGTTTGCGCCAGGCGGTCAAGATCGGCCGAAATGACCGTGGCAATCTTGGGGTATCCTCCGGTCGTCTGGCAGTCGCGCATCAGCACAATCGGCTGCCGGTCGCCGGGAACCTGGATGCTGCCGGCAACGGTGCCGTCGGAAATGAGATTGAAGCTTTCCCTGTGCGGCAGCGCCGGACCGGCCAAACGGAATGCCATCCGGTCTGAACGCGTTTCGACGCGGAATTCACAATTGAGGAGCAGTTCCAGGGCGGTATCGCGAAAAAATCCTTCCTGCGGTCCGGGAAGCAGGCGGAACGGTCCATATGCCGCCGCCTCCGGCGGGCGGTCGAAACGGCGCGGAATTGCCGGGCCATGCGGGTTTCCGCATTCCAGCGTGTCGCCAGCTGCCAGCGGCCGGCCGCCGATGCCGGATCTCCGGTGGACCGATCTGCTGCCCATTTCCGCCGGTCTGTCGATACCTCCGGCGACCGCAAGATAGGCGAAGGCGCCGGCAGTGACTGGCCCGACCGTGACCACATCGCCCGATGCGACAATCGCGGATGTCTGGGCGGAATTGCTCCTGCCGTTGATCGCGAGGCGGCATCCGGGACCAGCCGCCGCGACCAAAACCGGCGAACCCTGGACCCGCAGCGCGCCGCCCTGCAGCATGAATTCAATGGCGGCCTGTCCGGGCGGGTTACCGACGAGGGCATTGGCGGCGGCCATTGCCAAATGGTCCATCGCGCCCGAGGTCGGAACGCCGTATCGCCGGTATCCGAACCGGCCAAAATCCTGCACCGTAGTGGCCGGGCCGCAGTTTTCCACCTTCAAGGAGGTCACGGCGCCGTCTCGACAGCGACCGGGTCGCCGCGGGATGCCGCCTGGACGGACGCTTTCCACTCGCTTTCCAAAATCGGCCTGAACCTTATTTGGTCTCCTGGCTCGAACAGGAAGACCGGTTCGCGCCCGGGCATGAATGGGCGAACCGGCGTGCGGCCAATCAGGTGCCAGCCGCTAGGACCCTCAACGCTCCCGATCGCGGTCTGCGCGCCACCGATGGCGATTGACGATGGGGGAATCGAAAGTCTCGGCTCGCTTCGGCGGGGCACTGCCAAACCGGGGGCAAGACCGGAGAGATAGCTGAAGCCCGGCAGAAACCCGATCATGCTGACGGTGTAAGCCGTTTCCGAATGCAATTTGATGACTGTGTCCGGCGTCAGCCGGCAATGTGCGGCCACCGCCTCCAGGTCCACACCCCGGCGGCTGCCATAAACCACCGGAACCTGCCAGCATCGTCCGGGTTTGCGTTTTCCAGAAAACGCTTTGGCCAGTTCGCAAATCCGGTCACGCAGTGACTGCATGTCCACGAGAACCGGATCGACGTGAATCATGAGTGCGCAGTAGGTCGGGACGGTTTCGACGACACCCGGGATGCGCGCTTCCTGCAAAGCCGCATCCAAAGCCATAACCCGGCCGCTGACGGCGCTGTCAATGGCGGCGCCAAAAACCACGCTGATGGCGGTGTCGCCACAATGGCGGATGTCAACCGGGATGCTGTGGTCGGGAATGGCGGCTGAACCGGGATCCATCTTGATGCACTGCCTCAGACAGCTAGAGGCAATTCTTCGCCGCCAGCGCTTCAAGCACCTTTTGCGCCACTTTGACCGCGGTTCGCTTCATGGCTTCATCGCTCAATCCTCCGATATGCGGCGTCAAGAGCAGGTTCGGGCAGTCAGTCAGCGGGCTTTCCGGCGCGATGGGTTCATCGCGAACCACATCCAGCGCTGCCATTGCAAGCCGTCCCTCCCGAAGCATCTGCACCAGCGCAGCCTCGTCAACCAGCGACCCGCGGGCCGTGTTGACAAATATGGTATTGCGGCGGAGCAGGCGCAAATGCCGTCGGTCGAAGACTGTGTGTGCGGACGGAATGGCGTGCAGCGAGACGATGTCGGCGGTTTGGCACAGGGATTCGAGGGTTGGCGCCGGACGGAAACCGTCAGCGGCGATCTTCAGCTCGCCGGCATGCCGGGAAAACACCTGGATCTGCATGCCGAACGCCTTGCCCAGCTGGCCGACCAGCCGGGAAATTCTGCCGTAGCCGACCAGGCCGAGCGTCTTTCCCTGCAGTTCGACGGTGCGGCGGCGGTCACGAAATCCCGTATCGCCGCGGCGCACAGACAAATCGGCATCCTGGATCGATTTGGCGCAGGCCAGTATCAGGGCCATGGTGTGCTCTGCCACCGCCCGCGCGTTGGCGCCGGGGGTGTTCACGATATTTACGCCGGCATGATCCGCTGCTGCGCGGTCGATGGCATCGGTGCCGGTGCCGTGACTGCCGATGACCAGCAGCCGCGGGGCCAGCGCAAACGCCGCCGCAGGAAACCCGGCGTTGCGGGTGATTGCGGCCATTGCGTCCCGCAGCTCAGCGCCCATTTCTGACAGTTCGGGTTTTGGAGAGACAAAAACCGAGAGGCCCGCCTGCCGCAGCAGGTCGATGCCGGCCTCATGGATCGGCTGAACGATGACGCAGTCAGCCATCAACGCACACCCCGCGGCTGCAGACAGATGCCTGCCAGCATCAGAGCCGCCTGTTCAAAGTCCGCCATTTCCATATGCTCGTCCGGATTGTGACTGCCATGGCGATTGCGAATCAGGATCATGCCGGATGGCACACCTTGGTTCTGGAACACCGAAGCGTCATGCCCGGCGCCGCACGGCATCTCGCAATACTCTATGCTGAGGCGCCGGGCAGCGTGTCCCAGAGCATCCGCCAGCTCCGCGTCCATAAGGGTGGGCGCGGTTGAGCTTTTGGGCCCGAACTCGAACCGAACCCGCAATTCGGCGGCAATTTCGGCGGCGGAATCTGCAAGCTTTGAGCAGGCATTTGACAGGGTGGCTGATGAAAGGCTGCGCAGTTCGACCGAAAAATCAACGCGGCCGGCCACCTTGCTCATTGCAGCCACTTTCGGGTCGGTCGAAAACTGGCCGACAGTGCCAGTGATGTCACCGCCGTCGGTTTCGATGCGCCGGCACAGCCGCTCAAGCTCAACCGTCAGCCTGGCAACCGCGAGAACCGCATCCTGCCGGTCTTGGCGCCGGGTAGTCCCTGAATGTGCATAGGCGCCGAGGCAGCGCGCCTCGCGGAACCTGAGGCTGCCGCGGATGCCGGTGACAACGCCAATCGGTAAATCTTCGTACACAAGCGTATCGCCTTGTTCGATATGGGGTTCGATAAACAGTTCGATCTGCGCCGGGTCAAGATATGCCTCACCGGTCCGCAGCTCCGTCGATGAACCGCCAGATCGATCGATCGCAGCGCCCAGCGCCAGCCCATTGTCAGCTCGCCTGATGACATCGAGCTCCGCGCCATCGAGACAGCCGAACGCGGCCCGGCTGCCGATATACGAGGCATTGAACCAGGCGCTTTCTTCTGCCCGGATCGCCATGACCGTGAGATCGTGCGGCGGCCGGACTGAAGCGGCCCGCATCCCGGCGGCCACCGAGAGCCCCATGATCACACCCGCTGCTCCGTCAAAATTTCCGCCGGCAGGCACGGAATCGAGATGCGAACCGATCATGAGCCGGGTCTCCTGGCGGTTTCCAGGCAGCGTCATGAACAGGTTCATGGCGGAATCGGTCGCAACACTCATCCCAAGCCGCCGCGCTTCCCGGGCAACAATGCCATGGGCAACGGCTTCGCCCTCGCCGTAGGATGCGCGTGCGATGCCATCGGCGCTGCCGGTGCGCTGTTCAAGTTCGGCGAACAATCTCGAGGCCAATTGGATATCCGGCCTGAATGGCAGTTCCGCCGAGGCGTTCATGCGTGTGCCTGTGGCATGGCGGCGATGACTGCCGAGTCAAGACCTGCGGCAATAATCTGAGCCCGCCGCGCCCCATGTTTCGACCGCAGATTGCCGCAAACCGCCACTCCGGGAGCAGCGTTCAGATCAAGCGGTTCGGCGGAAGGCAATTCACGGCCTGGATTGCAGTTGAGCACGCGATGGAAGGGTCATTGAGAATGCCCGCGAAGATAAAATGCGTTCGTGCCGCGGAAACGGTTGATCATTGAATTCCGTATCGCCCGCCGATGCAACCGGAATTGACCTGGCCGCACCAAACCTGACAGCCAATGACGAATGCGCCGGCGCCTCGAGCCGCCTGCCGCGCCGGCCGGACTGCCGCAAATCCGCTTGCGCCCACCCGAAGCTCTGCGTACCCGGCAGTTGCCAAATGTGCTGGGCAACAGCTGCCGCCGGCAATGGGCGGCATTGTGGCCGGTCACCCTCGGATTCCTGCCGGCAGCGAACCGCCAGATCTGGAAACGCATTCGCAAGACCGGGTTCAGCCCATGGGGTCGGTTTGACCTTCGGGGTTATGCGAAATGACGCATGGCCGAATTGCAGTTGGCAAATTCCGGCATTGCGGATAGTCTTTTCCTGTTTCGGTGCCGAAGGTGCCGCTGTGCGATGTATCAGACTGATCCATGGAGAAGAAATTGAAGAACCTGAAAATCACCAGAAGGAGTGCGGTTATTGGCATGGCCGCGCTTTCCGCCGTACCGGGAGTCGGGCTCGCGATGGGCGGGACGCCGAAAAAGGGCGGCACCCTCAAGATAAGCCACGGCACCAGGATTGCTTCCTTGAACACCCTGACCCTGTCGGGTCCAGCCGAATACCCGTGCGCTGACATGCTGTTTTCCGGTTTGTCGAGAGTCGGTCCGGATAACCGGCCAATCCCCGATCTGGCGGAATCGTGGAGCGCCAACGCGGACGCGACCGTATTCGAATTCAAGATTCGCCCGGACGTGACTTTCCATGACGGGTCGCCGTGCACGGCCGACGATGTGGTTGCGACTTTCAATGCCATCCTCGATCCAGATATTCCCGCGTCGGCGCGGTCGGTGCTCGACATGGTGGATTCGGTTGAGGCCGTGGATCCGTTGCTGGTCAGGTTCAACCTGGCCACGCCTTATGCGGACCTGCCGTTTTCGACTGCGCACGCGAATGCCCGTATCCAGCCCCGGGCCGCGTTGGCCGGGCCGCCGGAAAACCTGGAAGCCAAACCAAACGGGACCGGGCCGTTCAAGCTGGAAAGCTATGACAGCGCGCGGATTGTGCGCCTGGTCAAGAACGATAACTACTTTATTGATGGCAAACCTCACCTTGACGCGGTTGAAATGCACCTGTTCCCGGACATAGCGGCCGAGGCGGCGAATTTCCTCGCCGGCGACGTCGATGTGATGCTGCGGGTTGAACAGGCCGATTACGCCAGGATCGCCGGTTCTGCGGGGGTCAAGGCGCTGCGGGTTCCTTCGGGCCGGTACGTCAATATGGTGATGCGCTTCGATCAGCCGCCTTTCGATGACATTCGCGTCCGCCGGGCAATGTCGCTCGCGATGGACCGCCAGGCTCTCGTGGATCTGATTCTGGAAGGCCTCGGCCGGCCGGCTCACGACAATATCCTTTCACCGGAGTTCCAGTATCGCATCGAAACGCCGGAAGTGCCCTACGATCCGGAAGGCGCAAAGGCGCTGCTGGCCGAGGCCGGTTATCCGGACGGGATCGAACTGACGCTGGTCGCTTCGGTCAAGCCGGCGATCAGGTCCCAGGTCGCCATTGCGATCAAGCAGATGGCTCTGCCCGCCGGTTTCGATATCGATGTTGAAACGATGCCGCATGACACCTACCTGGCCAATGTCTGGCGCAAGGGCAATTTCTACATGGCCTATTGGGGAATGCAGCCGACCGAGGATTCGACCTTCACCCTGCTGTTGACCTCCGATGCCTCGTACGAAGACACCGGCTGGAGCAACGCCGAATTCGACGACCTGGTCCAGCGCGGCCGCAGCACCGTCGACGATGCGGAACGGGCCGATCTTTATGCCCAGGCCCAGCAGCTGATGTTCAGGGATCTGCCTTACATCATTCCGATTTACGAAGATGTGCTGACGGCAAGCCGGGATGATGTGGAAAACTGGATTGTGCACCCGATCAACCGGTATTTCTACATTGAGGATGTCTGGCTCAACCGGGGCTGACTCTTGACGCTCGGCTACCTGCTTAGGCGGCTGGGAGCCGTATTCATTGTTCTGATCATCGTCACCTTCGCGGTTTTCGCGGTGACGATGATCCTTCCCGGCAATGCTGCCGTGATGATCCTCGGTGAGCACGCCACCGAGGAGCAGTTGCGCGCGCTGGAACGGCAGCTGGATCTGAACCGTCCGTTCCATGTGCAGTATTTCGACTGGGTGTCGGGCATCCTGACCGGCGATCTGGGAATGTCCCTGCGCCTGTCGGTGCCGGTCGCGGATGTGGTTGGCAAGGCATTCTGGAGTTCGGCCTACCTGGCGCTCACCGCATTGTGCGTCGTCATCGTCATTGCCATTCCGCTTGGCATGCTGGCGGCGATGAACCGCGGCACGCCGGCCGATTTAGGGATTGGTTTCGTGGCCTATATCGGAACCGCGATGCCCGAATTCGTGACCGCGACTCTGCTGTTGGTGCTGTTTGCCGGGCTGGGGATTTTCCCGGCGGGAGGATACACCGCGCCGGGCGAGAGTTTCGCCGGGTTCCTGTCCCATTTGGTGCTGCCGGCAGGCACCCTCAGCCTTATCCTTACGGCGCATATCGCGCGCCAGGTGCGGAGTGAGATGTCGGATGTCCTCGGCAGCGACTATGTCCGGGCGGCGAGGCTGAAAGGCCTGCGCGAAGGCAGTGTGATTTTCCGGCACGCATTGCCGAATTCGCTGGCGCCGGCGGTGGCGGTGATTTCTCTCGATATCGGCTATCTGCTGGGCGGCATTATCGTCGTCGAGGAAATCTTCGCCTGGCCGGGATTGGGGCGCTTGCTGATCTATGCCTTGGAAAACCGGGATCTACCGGTCATACAGGCGATCACCCTGGTGCTGGCGACGGTCTACGCGCTGTCGAATCTGCTGTCGGATATTGTCATCGCGGCCCTCGACCCAAGGGTGCGTTATGCTTAGCTCGTCAACCTGACGAGATGCCCAGAATCCTCCAGAGTCCCACCGGACTGATCGGCGCGACACTGCTTTCGCTGGTTGCGTTTGCAGTCCTGTTCGGACCGTTTGTCGCGCCCTACAATCCGCAGGAATTCCACGCTGTCGACCGCCTGCAGGGGCCGTCATGGACTTATCTGGCGGGCACTGACCAATTTGGCCGCGACATGCTGTCGCGCATCCTGCACGGGGCGCCATCGACGATTTCGTTTGGTCTTGGGGCAACGGTTTTGGGAGTCATCGCCGGAACCATCATTGGCGTCACCGCCGGCGTGATCGGCGGTTGGATCGACAGCGTGATCATGCGCATACTCGACGGGCTGCTGGCGATACCCGATCTGTTGCTGACGCTGTTGATTGTCACCATGCTGGGCACCGGCACTCTCCACGCCATGTTTGCGGTCGCGGTTGCCTTTACGCCGGGGATGGCCCGGATCGCGAGAAGCGCGGTGCTGTCGATCCGAACTCGGGAGTACGTGCTGGCGGCGATTGCCCGCGGCGAATCCAGCTCCTACGTGATCCTGCGGGAAGTGGTGCCAAACGCGATGGGACCGATCGTGGTCGAGGCGACGATCAGGGTGTCTTTCGCAATTCTGATCGGGGCCACGCTCGGGTTCCTGGGGCTTGGCGCACAGCCGCCAAGCACGGAATGGGGCCTGCTGGTCGCGGAAGCGCGGCAGTTCATGTTTCGCGGTCCCTGGTGCGTCGCCGTGCCCGGCTTGGCGATTGCCGTCGCCGCACTGGGCTTCAATCTGTTCGGCGACGCGCTGCGGGACATCGTGGATCCGCGTAACAGATAGCGCTGTGGAAGGCATGGGAAACATTCCGCCGCAGCAGGCAGGCCACCGGGTTCTCGCGATCGAAGATTATTCGCTGCATTACATGGGTCCGACGGGACAATTGCCGGCCCTGCAGTCGATCAGCCTGGAAATCGGTCAACGACAGACTGTCGGGCTGGTCGGTGAATCCGGTTCGGGGAAAACGTCGCTTGCGCTGGCCGTAATGCGGTACCTGCCGGCGAACTCAATCGAAAACGACGGCAGAATCCTGTTGGCCGGCGAGGACCTCAGAGTAAAGTCGGCAGGCCAGATGCTCGGCATTCGCGGCCGCCGGATCAGCATGGTGTTCCAGGATCCGGGGACTTCGCTGAACCCGTCCATGCGGCTCGGCGACCAAATTGCCGAAGTGCTGACAAAACACCGCCAGATGTCGCGTCGACAGGCGCTGGCGGAAGGAGAAGCCTGGCTCGACCGGACCGGCATTGCCCGGCCAGGCGAAATGATGCGGCGCTATCCACACGAGGCTTCCGGCGGCGAAAAACAGCGGGTGGTTGTGGCGACGGCCTTTGCCTGCAGTCCGGAACTGATCATTTTCGATGAGCCGACGACGGCGCTCGACATCATTACCGCGCGCCAGATTCTGGAACTGTTCGCCCGGCTGCACGAGGAGACCGGTGTGGCCGCGCTCTATATTTCGCACGATCTGGCGCTGGTTTCGCAGATTGCGCAGAAAGTCGTCGTCATTAACCGCGGCGAAATGGTGGAAACCGGCACCTGCCGCAGCGTCTTTGGCAGCCCGCGCGAGCCCTACACCAAGGCTCTCATGGCGGCGGTTCCGAATCCGCGGCGGCCGATCGGGACGGGAGCGCCGGACGGTGAATCGGCTTTCGCTCACGGGGTTGAAGGTCTCAGCGTTCGCTACGGAGAGACTTCGCTGCTGCAGCAGCTGTTCCGGCCGCGGGGCGAACGCGTGGTCGGGGCCCGTGAGGTCAGCTTCGGAATTCGGCCGGGCGAGTTTCTGGGCATTGTCGGCGAATCGGGATCCGGCAAATCAACGATCGCCAAGGCGATGGCGGGGCTGCAGGATTTCGACGGGGCGGTGAACCACGGCACAGCCGAACTGCGGCGCAAAAGGGACATTGACCAGGCGTACCGCCGCAAGGTCCAGATCGTGTTTCAGCATCCCGATGCGTCACTCAACCCGCGCCAGCGGATCAGGGAGATTCTGGCTCGGCCGCTCAAGCTCTATGGGGCGGCGCCGCGTCCGGAGATTCCCGGGCGGGTCAGGGAACTCCTCGAAAAAGTGCTGCTGCCTGCGGAGTTCGCCGAACGCTATCCGCACCAGCTGTCGGGCGGCGAAAAACAGCGGGTGGCTATTGCCCGGGCGTTCGCCGCCGAGCCTGACCTTGTGATCTGCGACGAAATCACGTCTTCGCTGGACGTGTCCGTGCAGTCGGCAATTGCCAGGCTGTTGATTGATCTGCAGCGGGAGACCGAGATTTCGTGCATGTTCATCACGCACGATCTCAATCTCGTGCGGCAGCTGGCCCACCGAATTGTCGTGATGCACCGCGGCAGTTTGGTTGACATGTTCGAGACTGCCGACGCCGAGTCGGAGCAGCGCCACGAATACACCAAGGCCCTGTTGGATGCCGTGCCCAATCCGGCTCAATTGTGGGACGCGGAGGAAACCTGAAATGGCGGACCCGATGCGAATTGCCAATTCCATCGACAGGCCGTCGTGCCTGGAGTTTCTGGCAGGAATGATCAGACATCGGAGCTATTCCGAAACCCCCGGCGAGCGGCAGCTGGCGGAGTGGATGGTCGCCAAAATGGAAGAGCTTGGGCTCGAAGCCTGGCTGCAGCCGGTTTTGGACGACCGGGTCAATGCCATCGGCATCTGGCGTGGCACCGGCGGCGGCAAGAGCCTGTTGTTCAATGGCCATCTCGACACCAATCCGGTTGGCGGGGGCTGGACCGTCGATCCGTGGGGCGGCCTGGTCGATGACGAGTTCATCTATGGGATCGGCGTTTCAAATATGAAATCCGGCGACGCGGCGTCCTTTTGCGCCGTCAAGACGCTGATCGATGCCGGAATGCGCCCGAAAGGCGATGTGATTCTCACCTATGTTGTCGGCGAACTTCAGGGAGGCGTCGGCACGCTGGCGGCGATCCGCCATGGCATCGCGGCGGATTATTTTGTGAATTCAGAACCCACGGACCTGCAGGCGATCACAATGCATGCGGCCGCGTTCATGTTTGCCGTGGAGCTGGAGGGAATCACCCGGCACATGTCGAAGCGTGAGGAAGCCGTCGACGCGATCATGGCCGCCTGCGACCTGATCCCGCGGCTGGCGGAAGTGAAGTTCTCCGATGCCTTGACCGAGGACCACCGGTCGATCAACCGCGTGCATGTCGGTGTCGTTCAAGGCGCGCTTGGCCGGGACTTCCACGACTGGCGAACGCCTCAGGTCGCCGACTTTGTCCGCCTGAGAGGATCGGGACGTTTCGGTCCCGGGCAAACCGAACAGCAGGCTTACAGGGATCTTGAAGCCGTCGTGGCAGAGACTTGTCGCCGGTTCCCGGGACTGCGGGGCAGGGTCATTGCAGAAAAACGGGCCGGGCAGCCGGTCATGCCGGCGTTTGAAGTGTCCAGGGATGCGCGCATCGTGCAGGCGATAAATGCGGCGTACAAGTCGGTGCGCGGCGTCAACCAGCCGACCGGCGCGATCACACCTCCCGGCTATTATGGCACCGATGCCGGTCATCTTTATGCTGAACTCGGCATGGAAGGCGTGGTTTGCGGCCCTGGCGGACGTTACAACACGATGCCGGATGAGCGGGTCGATATTGCTGACTATCTCGATATGGTCAAGATTTACCTGTTGACGATTGGCCGTATCTGCGAATTCAACTGAGACCGTGCGGTTTGCACCCGGCCGGAAACCGCCGGACGGCGCAGAAGCGTCCGATGCACCGGGCGCCTTGGTGCCCCAATGGCATTCGGTTAGGCAGTTTTTTTTGCCCAGGCTTCAAAACCAGCGTTGACGCTGGCACACATGTTGATTCTTGACCCCGGAGAGATCGATATCTTGATGCCCTATTTGGTGATCGATGCGCATTTGCGGACTCCTTCATCGCTAACCGAATGCCATTGCTTGGTGCCCACCCGCGGTTCAGCGTCAAGCGCCCAGGTTTGGAGCCGGGGTTTGCGGAGCGTTCAGATCAGCTTGTCGAGGAATTCCTGAAGCCGCCCGTCGTGGCGCTGGCGGAAGAATTCGTTGGTGCTTGCCTGTTCCACGATACGTCCCTCAGACATAAAAACGAACCTGTCCGCGATTTCGCGCGCAAATCCGATCTCGTGGGTGACCAGGACCAGTGTCATTCCTTCCTTGACCAGAACCCGGATTGCGCCCAGGACGTCAAACACGGTTTCGGGATCAAGGGCCGATGTGGGTTCGTCAAACAGCATCAACCGGGGTTTCATGGCTAAGGCCCGGGCAATCGCCACCCGCTGCTGCTGACCCCCGCTCAGCCGTTGCGGATAAGCGTCCGCCTTGTCCGCCAATCCGAATTTTCCAAGCAATTCATGTGCCTGTGTTTCGGCCTGTTGCCGAGTGAGACCACGCACCAAGCGCAGCGCGAGCGCCACGTTGCCGAGCGCCGTAAAATGCCTGAACAAATGAAACCGCTGGAACACGAACCCGATTTCCCGCCGCTGCAGATTCATATCCCGCGTTGGAAGCGGGTTGAGGCCGTCCGCCCGATCAAAACGGAAACCGATGACATTGCCATTGACAGCGACAGCGCCGTCATCCGGCACGACCAGACCGTTCAGGCACCTCAGCAGGGTGGTCTTGCCACAGCCGCTCGGTCCGATAATTGCCACAACTTCACCCGGCTGGACGGCAAAATCAACATCGTCAAGCGCGGTGTGCGTTCCAAACTTTTTCCGCAGACACCGGGTTTCAACCAGCGGCTGCGTTGATACATCGACGTCCCGGACTTCTGTTTGCGCGACGAACCGCTTCACATCAGGCCGCAGCCCGGTGCGGCGGATGCGGCGCTGCCAAAGCTGCTGACCCGGCCGCTGCCGGGTCGGAGAAGCCCATGCTTCCAGCCTTCGCTGCACGGCGTCCCATACGCTCGTCATTGCCAGATAGTAGATCGCTGCAGCGGTGTAGACTTCCAGCGGCCTGGTCGTGAACTGAGCGATCTGCTGCGATACCCGCAGCAGTTCAGCAAACGAAATCGCTGCCAGCAGTGATGTCGCCTTCAGCATATAATTGAAATTGTTGCCGAGCGGCGGAATGATCACCTTCACGGCCTGCGGCAGCACGATCAACAAGAAAATCTGCCACCGTTTGAATCCCAGTGATTTGGCGGCGTCACGCTGCCCGGCGTCGACAGACAGCAGGCCGGCTCGTGCAATTTCAGCCATCCTCGCGCCTTCATTCAGACCGAGTGCCATCAAGCCGGACGCAACGATGCCAAGCGGAATTCCGAGTTGCGGAACGACCGCGAAAAAAGCCAGTATCTGCACCAGAAGCGGAGTGCCCTGGAACAGCCAGCGATATCCCCAGGCTGGCGTCCGGACAAACACGTTGGGACTCAGCATGGTGGGCGCTACCAGGATGCCGATGACAGTTCCGATCGTCTGCGCAACCACCGCAACCCAGATTGTCGTCCAGGCCGCGCGCAGGAACTGCACTGAAGTCAGCGCGTCAAAAAAATATTGCCAGCCCCAACCCATGACTGGATTCTATGCCGGGAAACGCGTCATGCGCTGTATCGGGGCACCACCCAAGTCGTGCTTGGCACCGGCGGACGGTCCGGATCCAGCACCAGTTCAAAGCCGCCGCGGCGACGGCCGCCCATTGAAAAGTCCAGCACGCTGCACAGGCCCGGCGGTGCGGCAATGATGTCATGAACTGCATTCATAATCATCAAGCCGGCACCCTGGATCGAAACCGCGGACGGTGTCAGCGACGCATGCACGCGGTGAGTCCCGTCGATGACAATGTCGTCGACCTCATCAAGGCCGAACCGCTGTGGCTCGTAGAACATCCGCAGCGTCATTTCGATTGCCGGTGCCGCACCGACAAAACCCTGCCCGGTCTGCGTGATGCCGACCACACAGCCCGGTTCAATCATTCCAAGATCGGATCCCGACTCGACCGGGTCATCGACGGTGTGCCCCTGCCATTGCTCTTCTATGCGGTCAACCTGGATGCCGAAGCGTTCTCCCAGCGCTGCGATCGATTCCGGCATTGACATGTGACCGACGATACGGCCGGTCTTCAGTTTGGCTTCGAATTCGTCGATCGGAAGGCCAAACCCCACATGGTCGATATCGTGCGGACCGGTGCCGGTCACTTCGGTGACGCGGGAAACCGTGACCGAGCGAACATCGGAAGTGACACGGCCAAGCATCAGCACCAGCGTGTCAAAAACAAATCCTGGATTGATGCCGCAGCCAACGAGACTGACGCTGTTGGCCAGCGCACATTCATGCATCGCCTGCGCTTCCGAAGGAAACCGGAGACCTGGATGGAACATGCCTTCCGAGGCGGAAATGACGTTCAGTCCCGCCCGCATTGCCAGTTCAAGCTGGGGACGGATCGTCGGCACATGAGATTCTGTCATGTGCAATAGAACGTCCGCGGGCCGCTCGAGGCGGCCAAGACAGGTCTCTAAATCAACGTCGATTTTGACTGGCGGCGCGCCGGCGCCGGGGAAGGCGTCGGCAAGTGTCCTGTTGGCAAGGCGCGGATCGTGGTCGACCGCGCCAACAATTCTCAGGTCGGGAGCGCCGGCTCCGTATGCGGTGACGACTCTGCCGCCGAGAGCGCCAAGGCCCCACAGGATCACACGCGCTTGCTTGATATCTGCCATGTCAGTTGCCTTTCTAGAGTTTCAGCGCCAGCCAGCGGCGGCGGCGGGTTGTCGGTTCCGAGGACCAGCCGGCGGCAAACCGCCGTTCCAGCCGGGCTTGAATCAGGGTCCATACGGTCGTCATGACCAGATAGTAGATCGCTGCGACGGAATAGAGTTCGATCGGCCGGAATGTCTGGTTGATGGCAAGGGTCGTTACCCGCAGGAGTTCCTCGAAGGAAATCACCGACAGCAGCGATGTGGTTCGCAGATTGGACAGGAACTCATTGCCAAGCGGCGGAATGATGACGCGGACCGCCTGCGGCAGGATAATATACACCATGGTTTTGGTCCGGCTGATGCCGAGAGAGCGGGCGGCCTCGATTTCGCCTTGGTCGACCGAAAGAATGGCGCCGCGGACGATTTCGGCAAAGAAACCCGACGCGTTGAGGCCCAGACCAATCAGTCCCGCTTCGATGACATTGAGCCTGATGCCGATCTGCGGAAGGCCAAAATACAACAGAAACAGCTGCACGAGCAGCGGAGTTCCCCGCCAAAACCAGACATGGGTGTTCGCAATCCAGCGAATTGCCGTGTTTTGCGCCAGCTGCATCAAGGCAACCGCAAAGCCGACAGCCACACCGATCGCCTGACTGACCACAGCGACCCAGATGGTGACCACTGCCGCGTTCAGAAACAGCGGATCAAAGAGATACTCAAAAAACGTGTCAGATGACCAGTTCACGGCGTGACCATATGCCCACCGTCATTCGGCGGGATCGGAGAGGTGGATAAATCCGCCGAGGATTATGCCAGTGTGGACCGCTCCGCTGTATGGGCGGAGCGGTCCAGTTTTCTGCGTGGAGCTGAAATTACGGGTTGAGCGCGAATTCCGCCACGCCGGCAACGCCCCACTTGTCGACGATTGCTTGGTAGGTTCCGTCCGCCTTCATTTCTTCCAGGGCCGACTGGATGGCTTCCGCCAATGCCAGGTTGTTTTTCAGCGTGGCGATTGCCAGCGTGTTCGGATAGGCTGCGGCGAAAGGCATGACATAGCCAGGATTCCGGCTCAGATAGAAGTGAGCCTGCGGGTCATTCGCATAGACTCCATCCGCCTGACCACTGACGAGCGCCTGAATGGAGTCGGCGTTGGTGTCAAATGCGCGAATGTCAATGGCATCCAGCCCCGCCGCCACCATACGCTCGCTTTCGGCGATGAGATGCTGGTTGGTGGTTCCGGCAGCCGCCACTGCGATCGTCCGACCCGCCAGCTGGTCAAAGCAGGCATTGTAGCTTTCGGCATCGCCGATCATCGGGCTGCAGTCGACGACCAGCGAGTCGTCGGTTCTCACCATCAGGCCTTCGCCCCACTGGACGTAGGCGACCATGTGCATGATTTCCTTGCGTTTCGGGTTGATGAAGATGGCCGTGCAGATGCCGTCAAAGCGACCGCCCTGCAAACCGGGAACCAGTCCCGGAAACGCGAGGTTTGTCCATTCGATTTCTGCGCCGAGCCGGGCGGCGACTTCGCCGCACATGTCCACATTCAAGCCATCCTTGTCGCCGTCGGCATTGATGAACTGATTGGGCGCAGCCGCAAAATCGGCGCCGAGGTGCAGCACGCCGGCATTCTGCGTAGATCCTTCTGGCAACATCATATCGGCGGTTGCCATGCTTGAGATCAACACAGCCGCTGCCGAAAGCAAAACAGTCTTGAAACTGGGCATTGATTTATTCTCCCCAAAAGTGAATTCATGGAAACAGCAGATGTACGGCAATTTTGCAGTTCGCGCAACGACACGCGCTGATCTGCCAGAAAATTCCTGGGTCCTGCATTGCCTTTCGGTCCCGACGGGATGTGCGACGTAGAGGTCGTAGACTATCACTGAGGGAGGCTGGCATGAACACGAGAAACGGCATGAGGCCGGTGCATCCCGGCGAAATCCTGCGCGGCGAACTCGACGAGCTCGGGCTGTCGGCCAATGCGTTGTCGAAGGCGCTGGGCGTGCCGGTGAACCGGGTGACGATGATCCTGAACGGCCAGCGGGGCGTGAGCGCAGACACGGCGCTGCGGCTCGCACGGTATTTCGGGACGACGCCGCAACTCTGGATGAACTTGCAAAAGACCTGGGAGCTTCGCCAAGCGGAGATCGCGGCGGGCCACGAGATCGCGAAATGCGTGACGCCGCGACAGTCGGCGGCAACAAGCGCGGTGGCCGATGCCCGTTCCTGATTTTCAATCGCTGATGCTCCCCGCTCTCAAAGCGTTCGCCGGCGGCGGTGGGGAACCGTCACTTTCCGAAGTCCGCGAAGGTATTGCCGCCGCCGAGGGACTCTCGTCGGAAGATGTCCAGGAAATGCTCCCGAGCGGTCGGCAGGCGGTGTTTGCGAACCGTGTGAGTTGGGCCGTGATCTACATGGAGCGCGCCGGGCTGCTGGAGCGGGTCCGTCGCGGAATCTATCGGCTCACGGACGAAGGCGAGCGCTTGTTGTCTCGCGCGCCTTCGCGCATCGACCTGAGCCTGCTTGGAGAGTACCCGGACTTCGCCGAATGGTCGCAACGCGCAAACGCTCTGCCTCCCAGCAAGGACGCGACAACCGAGCAGAACGAAGAACTCACCGACACCCCGGAGGAAGCTCTGGACCGCGCGGCGCGACAGTTGAGCAGCGCTCTGGAAGCCGACGCGCTGCACAGGGTTCGCGGTGCGGCGCCGGCATTTCTCGAACGGGTGGTCGTCGATTTGCTGATCGCGATGGGCTATGGCGGCGGCGATGCCGCGATGGGCCGCGTGACGGGCCGTTCGGGAGATGGCGGAATCGACGGCACGATTCGGGAGGATGCACTCGGTCTGGACGAGGTTTATGTGCAGGCCAAGAAGTATGCTGAGGGCAACGCCGTGGGTGAAGGTGACCTGCGCAACTTTGCGGGCGCGATCGACGCAGCAGGCACTACCAAGGGCGTATTCGTCACCACCTCCGGCTTCACGCGCGCCGCCAAGGACTATGTGGCGCGGAGTCCGAAGCGGATCGTCCTGATCGACGGCGAAGAACTGGCGCGGCTTATGGTCCGACATGGCATCGGAGTGCGGACGCGGCTTCTTTACGAGGTCAAGCGGATCGACGAAGACTACTTCGATCAGGACGCGCCGTAAGCCGTGCGTCTGTCGTGGAACGAGGTCCGCGCCCGAGCCGCCGCCTTCGCCGAAGACTGGAAGGACGCGGCCTACGAGAAGGGCGAGACGCAGAGCTTCTACAACGCCTTCTTCGACGTGTTCGGGGTGCGGCGTCGGAACGTCGCGCGCTACGAGGCGCATGTCGCCAAGCTGGACAACCGCTCCGGCTTCATCGACCTTTTCTGGCCGGGCGTGCTGCTCGTCGAACAGAAGAGCGCCGGGCGCGATCTCCGGAAAGCGCACGAACAGGCCGGGGAGTATTTCGACGCGCTGCCGGAACGCGAGCGCCCGCGCTTCATTCTTGTGAGCGACTTCCAAACCTTCGAGTTACACGATCTCGACGAGCGGGAAGCCGTCGCCTTCCCGCTCACGGACCTGCCCGCGCATGTCGAGTCATTTGGCTTCATCCTCGGGGTGCAGCGCCGGACGTTCCGCGACCAGGACCCGGCCAACATCAAGGCGGCTGAACTGGTCGGGAGGCTGCACGACGCGCTCGCGGATGCCGGGCACAAGGGTCACGATCTTGAGCGCTTCCTTGTGCGCGTCGTCTTCTGCATGTTCGCCGACGACACGGGAATATTCGAGCCGCGCGACATTTTTCTCGACTTCATCGAGACGCGCACCGGCGGTGACGGGGCCGATCTCGGTCCGTGGCTTGCGCAGCTGTTCGAGGTGCTCAACACGCCGGAGGACGGGCGCGCGGCGACTCTCGACGAGGACCTTGCGCGGTTCCCCTACGTCAACGGTGACCTATTCAGGGGACACCTGCGGACGTTCTCGTTCGACGCCGCGATGCGCGGAGCGCTGCTCAACGCCTGCCGCTTCGACTGGTCGAACATTTCGCCTGCGATCTTCGGCGCGCTCTTCCAGTCGGTGATGGAACCGGAGGAGCGTCGGGCGCAGGGGGCGCACTACACGACTGAGAAGAACATTCTCAAGGTGATAGAGCCGCTGTTCATGGACGACCTGCGCGCCGAGTTCGCACGGGTGCGCAAGCGCCGCGGCAGGGGCCGCCTCGCGGCGCTCGACCGGTTCCGAACGAAGCTCGGCGGCCTGACATTCTTCGACCCAGCCTGCGGCGGCGGCAACTTCCTCATCATCGCCTACCGGGAAATGCGGCTGCTGGAAATCGAGGTCATCCGGGAAATACGGGACGCGACCGTCCTGACGGGGCAGGAGGAAATTAATACGGCATGGCAGTCGGACGTTGACGTTGACCAGTTCTACGGGATCGAGTTCGGCGAGTTCCCCGCCCGCATCGCGGAAACCGCGCTGTGGATGATGGACCATATCATGAACAACCGACTGAGCCTTGAGTTCGGCCAGTCCTTCGTCCGCATTCCGCTGGATAAGTCGCCGCACATCGTCCACGGCGACGCGCTGGAAACGGACTGGTCCGAGTTACTGCCGCCGGGCGAATGCTCCTTCGTGCTGGGCAATCCGCCTTTCGTGGGCGCGAAGTTTCAGACCGCGGAGCAGCGCGCGCAGGTGCGCGGGATCTATCAATCTATCACGCTTGACTCTGGGTTTTCTCCTTTTCGGTTTTTTCTGTCCATTCCTGCATGGCCTGAATGCCGATGACCGCAGTGGACAGGATCCTCACGCCCTCCCAGAGCTTCTGCGTGCCGGGCAGCGGCTGGCGCTTTGAGGGGTGAAAGCCAGCCAGGCCTCCGGTCAGCGCGACGAAGCCCGCGACGGTCATTTCAGGCGGTCCCCGGGGAGCCTTGAAACCGTAATGCGCGGCGAGGGCACAGAGTGCCCGGATGTCGTCCTCGGCGACGTGTGTCTTGGCCGGGTCGTCCGGCCTTTCGCGCGCCAGCTGGGACAGGTCCCAGACCCGGAAGGCGGTGACCGCGTCGAAGGCGAGGCACTTCTTCAGGTCGCCGGCCTCGTCGAGGCGGCGGTCCTCGATGCGGGTTCCGACCTTCAGGGCGTGGAAGAACCTTTCGATTCTCCAGCGCAGCTCGTACCAGCGCAGAGCCGTGCAGGCGGTGTCGAGGCCGGAACCGCCCTCGGTGGTCAGCAGCATCCAGTGCAGCGGTCCGTTCTTCTTTTTCTTCTTCTTCCCCGTCTTCGGCGCCGGCAGCGGCGGGCGGCGCGGCGGGGTCTCCTCCCTTGCCGACACGGCGGTCATGCGGACGGGCGCTTCACTCTCCCGGT
This sequence comes from Paracoccaceae bacterium, assembly GCA_965221935.1. GTDB lineage: Bacteria > Pseudomonadota > Alphaproteobacteria > Rhodobacterales > Rhodobacteraceae > JAPOXR01. The sequence continues at coordinate 45,743 of CBDCSZ010000002.1, read as the reverse complement.
CCTTCGGGGGCAGAAGATCCACCGGCGCGCAGCGCAGCGTCAGTTTCGCCGCGCGGCCCCGCCTGCGGTTCGGGCCGCCGCAGGCGGGAACCTCGATCTTCCGCCCGCCAACCGGTTCCGTCCCCAGAACATGGTCCCAGAGCTCCGCATCGCCTCCGGCGTCCAGCGCCACTCTGCGCTGCGTCCCCCGGCTCGCCCGCACCAGCAGCGCCGCCCCGGTCTCCCGCGCCCGCGACAGCAGCTCCCAGAAGTCGCCCTCGCGGTCGCAGACCGTCACCACGCGGGTGTCCGGGCAGGCCGCCGCGAGCTCCTCCGCCCGCTCAAGGCCGTCCACCCAGCGGACGCTGTCCCTGTCATCCGCACGGCGGAAGCCCGCATCCGCCGCGAACATCCCGAGAGGCCGGCCCGCCGCGTTCACCGCCACGCCGAAATGAGCCAGGATGCCCGCGCTGCCCTTGCCGCCCCCGCCGAGGCTGTCGAGCCCCGAAACCGTTGACAGACCGTCATAATTCAGCGTCGTCGTGTCCTGAACGGCAAGAACCAGACGCTCGGCGCGGCACCGCTCCACCGTCTGCTCGAAATGGGAATCCAGTATGTGCTCCATCGTCACCGCATCATTCGACAACAAACGGTAGGCCGCCGTCTGTTCGGCGCGCCCGGGGAAGATCGCCGGCACGCGCTCGCCGAGGCGCCGGGTCCAGGCCGCGCCCATCGCCGCGATCCGGCGCCGGACCCTGCCGTCCGGGTGCGTGCTGCGGCCGTACTCCCGTTCGGCCCATCCGCCCTCACAATACATCGGTCCGGACCAGCCGAGAACCCGCTCCGGCCCGCGGCGCAGCGCCTCCCGCCAGCCCTCCTCGAGCGGCCTGAGCCAGACCGCGCGGCGCGCGCCCGAACGCCGGCCCGAAGTCAGCTCCGGACAGCATCTCCAGCCCGCCGCCCTGTAGCTCAGGCCGGACATCCCCGGCCCGGTGAAGGTCTGCGCCAGAACCGGGCGCTCGCCATAGGCGGCCTCCCAGTCATCGCCAATCCGCTCTGCCGCAAGGCGCAGAACCCGGGAGGCGAGGCCCTTCACACGGACGCCGGGAAGCAGCAGGAAGCGGTGGTTGCACACGACCCTGCCGATGTTGGCCACGCGGGCGCCGGCCGACCAGCCGATGACGCGGTCGCGCGGACCGAGCTGGATCCCGGCCGCGGTGAAGCCGATGCCGCCCAGAACCCCGCAGCGCTCCGAACGGACCCAGCGCCGGAGCTGCCCGCCCGGCGGGCGGCGCCATCCTTCCGGATGATGGGTCTCGATCATCGCCTCCCAGCGGCGGCGGTCCTCGGCGCCGGCCACCGGGTCAAGCCACACGGCGCCGAGGTCGCCGGGCGCGCACGCGACGGACCTGTCGGGGAAATCCGGCGGGGGACGGGCATGAGGATCGAATTCCAGCGCCTCCGCCTCCGGAAGCCGCGCGCCCAGCCTCTCCGCAAGCGCCGGCAAAAGCTTGCGCGCCGACGCCAGGCACGGCCTGCCGGCGCGGCTGCGCCAGTTCTCACGCCCGCACAGCTCGCGGGCAAGCGCGGTCCGCGTCAGCTCCCCGCCCTTGCAGGCCGCCCTGAACCACTCCACTGTCTCCGAAGAGACCTGTCGCATTCCGATTTGCATGGCCGCGTGATTCGCACGGAAACCGACACAGAGTTAAGAGTGTGTCCTTGATAGGCACGGGATCGCGGCGCTCGGCAAGAGCGGCGGCACGCTCGATTACGTCGCCGCGTGGTTCATCAAAGCGGGTGAGTATGTGAAGGGCAGCCGCGCGCGGATCGGCTTCGTCGCGACCAATTCGATCACGCAGGGCGAGCAGGTCGCGCAGCTGTGGCCGGTCCTGTTCGGGCGATGCAGGCTGGAGATTGCCTTCGCGCACCGGACCTTCGCATGGGGGTCGGACGCGCGCGGCAAGGCGCATGTGCATGTCGTCATTCTCGGCCTCGACCGGCGCAAGGACGCGCGGGCGGAGAAGCGGCTGTTCAGCTATCCCGACATCAACGGAGACCCGGAGGAAAGCCGACACGGGGCGCTGTCGCCCTACCTGTTCGATGCGGGCGGGCTGTCCGACTCCCATTTGGTCGTCCAGGAGGAAAACTCTCCCCTCAACGGAATGGGCCGACTAATCATCGGCTCCAAGCCCATTGACGGCGGCAGATTCATTTTCGATGCAGTCGGACGCATGGCGTTTCTGGAGCGGAGCCAGAGGCTGCGTCTTGGCTCCGTCCATTCATCGGGGCGCGGGAATTTTTACAGGGAGGCGAACGATGGATTCTGGCACTGCACGAAACGCCGCCTGAAGTACTGGCGCAGTTGCCGCGCGTTAGGGAACGGATCGCCGCTGTCCGCGCCTACCGCGAAGCCAGCAAGAGCATGCCGACGCAGAAGCTCGCAGCGACGCCGACGCTATATCACGTAAACGTCATTCCCAACGCGCCGTTTCTGGCGGTTCCAAAGGTAAGTTCGGAGCGGCGCGAGTATGTGCCGACCGGATGGTTGGAGCCCCCGATCATTCCAAGCGATCTCATATTTGTCCTTCAGAACGCCGCTCTGGCCGACTTCGCGCTGCTGACCTCGGCGATGCACATGGCTTGGCTCCGATACATCGGCGGACGCCTGGAGAGTCGATATCGCTACTCCATCGGCCTCGTCTACAACACATTTCCGATGCCGCCGGAGGGCGCGGACCTATCGAAGTTGGAACAGCCTGCGCAAGCCGTGCTCGATGCCCGCGCTGTTCACCGGGGAGCGACACTCGCCGATCTCTACGACCCGAACCTGATGCCGCCGAATCTGCGGCGGGCGCATCAGGCGCTCGACCGCGCGGTGGACAGGCTCTATCGACGGACGGGATTCGCTTCCGAGCGTGAGCGCGTCGAGCATTTATTCATGCTCTATGAGAGGATATGCGCGCCGCTCCGGATTGGGCCGAATGCGGCACGAAAACGACAAGCAAGAATGGGGGTGAGGGTTGGAAAGTCGCGGCGTTGAGGACTTCGCGGTAACAGGGGGCTTCAAGGCATCATGAATCTGGTTCCGTTGGATCAAGTGGTTTGGAAACAACGGGCCGGAGTTTCGGCGCAATCTGCTCTTTTGTCAGGCGAGGACAAAACCGGGGTGGCGATTGTCGGCGCCGGGATCCTTGGCCTCTCAACGGCCCTGTCTCTCGCCAAAGCGGGAATTCAGACGACTGTGCTGGAGGCCAAAGTTCCGGGCTGGGGCGCCTCCGGGCGCAATACCGGATTTGTCGTGCCAAGTTTTGTTTCCGGACTGGGACCGGCCCGGGTCCGGGCGCTGCTCGGCGAGGCGACAGGTCAGCGACTCTGCGAGATGACCGGCAATTCAGGTGACTTGGTATTTGAGATCATTCGGGATTACGGCATCGATTGCGATGCGGAACAGTCCGGCTGGCTTCAGCCGGCCCATGGATCCGCGTTGGCGGAGCTGCAGCGGCGGCGGCAGGCGGAATGGGCCGAGGCTGGCAAGCAGCTGCAGCTGCTGGACCGTTCCCAGACCGCACACCTGACCGGTATGGGATCATATCATGCGGCGCTGCTCGACAGAACCGGCGGACAGGTCAATCCGCTCGCCTACGTCAATGGATTGGCGCGGGCGGCCATGGCGAATGGCGCGACGGTCTGTTCCAACTCTCCGGTTGTGCGGCTGACGCGGGAGGGCGGCCAATGGGCTGTTCACTGCAATGAGGGCCGCATTGTCGCCGACCGGGTGCTGTTGGCGGTCAACGCGCTGGACTGCGCAATCGCTCCCCGGGCTGCAAAAAGCCTCATACCGCTGATGGTTTACCAAATCGCAACCACGCAGCTGGATGAAGGCAACCGGGCATCCATACTGCCGGAAAACCAATGTTCTTCAGACACCCGCCGTGACATCTTCGCTTTTCGCTGGACGCGGGACGGGCGTCTGCTGACGGGCGGCCTCGGTCCGGCAGGCGCGCGGTCCGCGGCGGGCGTGAACCGGACTCTGCTGCATCGGCTGCGCTCCATGGTCACGATTTCCGGCGAATGCGAGATTGAATATGCGTGGAATGGCTTGATCGCGCTTTCCCGCGACCTGCTGCCGCAACTGTTCGAAATCCAGCGCGGCCTTTATTCGGCAGTGGGCTGCTGCGGCCGGGGTTTGGCCTTGTCCACCGCCCTCGGCGCCGAACTTGCCCTGTTCTTGCGCGCCGATGCCGCGGCGTCCGTCTGCCTGCCGGTTCGCCGTCCGGCTCCAATAATTGGGCGTGCCGTCGCACAACGGCTGCCGGCGCTGTTGCTGCCCTTGGCAAGATGGCGGGACCGGCTTGACACCCGGCAGCGCACGGGGTTTTCTTGACGCCTGAGAAGCGTCGGCCGCGCCGGCCGGTTCGGGCTGGCGCAGACCGCAGGGAAGAATTGCAATGGCCAAATTGACCGAAGAAACAAAGGGCGTTTTCGTAATTTCGGCGACGCCATTCTGTCCCGATGGCACCCTTGATCTGGACGGCACGGAACAGTTGCTGGACTTTTACCTGGGTTGCGGGGTCAGCGGCATCACCATCCTGGGGGTCATGGGCGAGGCCAACAAAATGACCGACGCCGAGTCTGCCAGCTTCACACAGCGGGCGCTCCGGCACGTCGGCGACAGGGTGCCGGTCATCGTCGGCGTCACCCATACGGCTCTTGCGGCCATTCGATCGCTGTCGCACCTTGCCATGGAACAGGGGGCGCACGGCGTTATGCTGCAGCCGGCCGCCGGACTGAAGAGCGACGATGCCGTGTTCGGCTTTTTCGAGCAGGCGTTTGAGGCAATAGGCCCCGGCATCCCTGTGGTCTATCAGGACTTTCCGCAGGCAAGCGCAGTTCATTTGTCGCCCGCGGTCTGGTCACGCATGGTTAAGGCGTTCCCCGATCTGGTCATGTTGAAGCACGAAGACTGCCCGGGGCTGACCAAGCTTTCGCGTATTCGCGAAATGGAGCGGCAGGGAATGCAGCGCCGGGTCAGCATCCTCACCGGAAACAACGGCCTTTATTTTCCGTTGGAACTGCACCGGGGCGCCGACGGGGCGATGACAGGATTTGCCTATCCCGATGTGCTGGTCCAGGTCTATGACCTATTCACCGACGGCCAGCCGGAGGCAGCGGAAGATCTGTTTGACCGGTTTCTGCCGCTGAACCGCTATGAGCAGCAGCTCGGTTTTGGACTGCCGGTCCGCAAGGAAATCCTGCGCCGCCGGGGCGCATTGCGCCATGCCGCCGCCCGCCGGCCCGTCAACCGGCTGTCAGAAACAGAAATCGACGAGATTGACAGGTTGATGGCGCGCGTCGAAAGGGCGCAGGCGACCGGCGATTGATGCGTTTCGATCACGTTCTGCGCGGCGGCAAGGCCGTCATCGCATCGGACGTTATCGCTTGCGATGCCGGTATCGGCGGCAACCGGATTTCGGCATTGGGCGACAATCTTGAGGCGGCGGCGCGCACAGTCGATGTGTCCGGCAAATGGGTTCTGCCCGGAGGCATCGACAGCCATTGTCATATTGAACAGGAGTCATCTTCCGGAGTCTGGACGACCGACGATTTCCACACCGCCACCACGATCCCGAAGGCAAGCTGCGGGCGGGCGGCGGGACAACCTTCAAAACAGTCGCCAACGGGGTTCCGGGCATTGAGTCGCGGCTGGCGCCGCTGTTTTCGGATGGGGTGACGAAGGACCGGATTTCAATGCCGCATTTCGTCGATTTGACGGCAACGAACGCCGCCAGGCTGTTCGGGCTTGATCCGCGCAAGGGAGGCATTGCGGCGGGGTCGGATGCCGACATCGTGGTCTGGGATGACACAAGGGAGGTCAAAGTCAGTCTGGATCTGTTGCACGGGACCATGGATTACACGCCGTATGAAGGCAGAAAGCTGCGGGGATGGACGGAGCATGTGAATTCGCGCGGTGAAATCATCGTCGAAGACGGACAGGTCAGAGTTGACCGCGGCCGCAGGGAATCTTTGCCGTGGGAATTGCCGGAGCCGGCGCGTCCGGGAGCCGCGTTTGACCGGACTGCCGGCAGCGGACTCAGTCAGCAGTGCCGTCGAAACTCAACGCGTCCAGCGCGATTCCGGTCGCCGCCTGGGTCGGATCGATGACCGGAATCCCAAGCTGGCTCTGGAGTCTTGACCGGTAACGCGCCATGCCGGCGCAAGCCAGCACGAGCACGTCCGCGCGGCAGCAGTCGCGCAGCCGCATGCCGGCGTCGGTCATCCGGCGGAGGGTTTCCGCCTCGTCGCGCAATCCCGCCACTCCGGAATCAATCGATTGGTCGCCGGCAATGCGCTTTTCCAGGCCAAGCCTGCGGAATTGGTCGGCGTGACGGATCCGGGAACTCTCAAGAATGGAAATGACACCCGTTCGACCGCCCCGGGCGAGCGCGGTCAGGATGGCACACTCACCAATTCCGAAAACCGGCACTGAACTCAGCGCGCGGGCTTCCTGCACCCCCGGATCTGAAAAACAGGCAATGACAAACGCATCGGCCGCCGCGACATTGTCCTCAACGTACCGGCGCACCCTGTTGGCGGCGTCGGCAACATCTGCGTCGCTTTCTATAGCCGGCGGGCCATCTTTGAGCGTTACGCAATTGACACCGGGGCGGCCGTGAGTGCGCAACGGCTCCAGCGCCGCGTCCATGTCACGGGTGACGGTTTCCGAACTGTTCGGATTTATGACGACAATCTGTTTTTTGCGGTTGCTGGCCACGAGGCGACGGCGCCTGGTCCCGAATGATTGAGATTGCGCAGGTATTCCGATCCCACTGCGATGACAAGATTTTTCGGCGCCATGCCGGCGTGATGCGCCGCCGCCCAGTCGTCGATCGCCGCAACGGATACGCAGTTACGGCTTGGCCTGTTGGCCACAGGCCAGGCCGCCGGCAGCCGGGCTTGGCATTTATCGGTCGGCAAGAGACCTGACAGCCGCGCCTCGGTCATCGCCTAGGGTAACTCGGTGCCGTTGGCGCATCATGCCTTGCGCATGCCCGCACACACACCGGTCAATCGCTGCGTGATTTATCCGCGGGGACAGCCGCATGCGGCGCGCAGACTGAATTGGATCTTGGAACGCAGCCGCCGCGGCTGTGAAGCCGGCGGGATCAACCGGTTCAACACGGGCTGACTGCGGTTTTGCGCGCGCACTGCTCCGCAAGTTGAACCGCATGACCCGCATCCTGCGGTGAGAATTCCGACAGAGTATCCGGGCTTGTATTCGGTCGTTCCTGCCCCACATTTTCAGTGAGACCTGCCCAAGGCGTGCCGCAGTCGGGCGCCGGAATTCTGCGGGGGCTTGATTGGAGAATTGTCATGAATGCGAAGAACTACACTGAGCAACTGCGTGAATTGCTCGGACAGGCGAGCTTGCTTGCCGCCGGTGCCGGAGAGCAGCAGGTTGCGCCGGTCCATCTTCTGGCTGCGGTCTTGGAAGAAGGCGACAAATTCCCGGCGAGTCTGATCCCGGCGGCGGGCGGCAACGCCAAAGCCGCGTCCGGCGCAGCCCAGGCGGCGATCGCCAAACGCCCCAAGGTTCAAGGTGGAAGCGGCGCGATTTATTTCAACCAGGAAAGCTCCCGGATCCTGGCCGAAGCCGGAAAACAGGCGTTGTCGTTCGGCGACAGATTTGTTACCGCCGAACTCCTGCTTTACGCCTTGGCGAGTGTGCGTTCCAAGGCGCGGGAGATCCTGAAAGACTCGGGTCTGGACGAAGCAAAGCTGTTTTCCGCAATTCAGGACCTGCGGAAGGGCCACAAGGCGGACAGCGCGACCGCCGAAGCGAATTATGACGCGCTCAACCGCTATGCGCGCGATCTGACAGAAGAGGCCCGCAACGGCAAAATCGATCCGATCGTTGGCCGTGACGAGGAAATCCGCAGGGCCATGCAAGTGCTGAGCCGCCGGACAAAGAACAATCCGGTGCTGATCGGCGAGCCAGGGGTCGGCAAGACCGCCATCGCCGAAGGTCTGGCGATCCGCATCGTCAATGGCGATGTTCCCGAAAGACTGGCGGAAAAGCGTTTGATGGAACTCGATTTGGGTGCGCTGGTCGCTGGCGCGAAGTTTCGCGGCGAGTTCGAAGAGCGGCTGAAATCTGTTCTTTCTGAAATCGAACAGGCTGCGGGGGGCATTGTTGTTTTCATCGATGAACTGCACACGCTCGTCGGGGCTGGACAGGCGGAAGGGTCAATGGACGCGTCCAATCTGCTCAAACCTGCACTCGCGCGCGGCGACCTGCGCTGTGTGGGCGCGACAACCCTCAACGAGTACCGCAAACACATTGAAAAGGACGCCGCTCTCGCCCGCCGGTTCCAGCCGGTGTTTGTCTCCGAACCCTCAGTCGAAGACACGGTGTCGATTCTCAGAGGCATAAAGGAGAAATACGAGCTGCACCACGGCGTCAGAATCGCCGACTCCGCTTTGGTGGCCGCGGCAACGCTGTCGAAAAGATATATCACCGAACGGTTTCTGCCGGACAAAGCCATTGATCTGGTGGATGAGGCGGCAAGCCGGCTGCGAATGGAAGCGGATTCCAAACCGGAGGAGCTGGATGCTCTCGACCGCGAGATGCTGCAGAAACAGATCGAAGCCGAAGCCCTCAAGAAAGAAACCGATCAGGCGTCCCGCGAGCGGTTGGAGAAAATCGAAGCCGAACTCACCGGCATGACCGACAAGTCACGGGAGATGACTTCGCTTTGGAATGCCGAGCAGGAAAGGCTGGCAGAGCTGCGGGATGTCAAGGAGGAGCTTGATGCCCGCCGCGCCGAGTTGGACCGTGAAAAAAACCAAGGCAATCTCGTCCGTGCCGGAGAGCTGACCTACGGGGTGATCCCGGCATTGGAAAAAAAGCTGGTTGACGCAGAATCTTCCGCCGCACCGAAGATGATCGAAGAAGCGGTCACTCTGGAACAGGTTGCCGAAGTGGTGGAGAGGTGGACAGGCGTTCCAACGGCGAAAATGCTGGAAGGCGAGCGGGAAAAACTGTTGCGAATGGAACAGGAAATCGCGCGCCGCGTGGTTGCCCAGGGCGAAGCCGTGCGGGCGGTGGCAAACGCCGTGCGTCGGGCGCGGGCGGGGCTCAATGACCCGGACCGTCCGATCGGCTCATTCCTGTTTTTGGGTCCGACCGGGGTCGGCAAGACCGAACTGACCAAGGCCTTGGCGGAGTTTCTGTTCGACGATGAGTCGGCGATGATCCGAATCGACATGTCGGAACACATGGAGAAACACTCTGTTGCCCGGCTCATCGGGGCGCCGCCCGGATATGTCGGCTACGATGAAGGCGGAACTCTGACCGAATCTGTGCGGCGAAGGCCATACCAGGTGGTGCTTCTGGATGAGGTCGAGAAAGCCCACCCGGACGTCTTCAATCTGCTCTTGCAGGTTCTGGACGATGGGGTGTTGACCGACGGCCAGGGAAGAACGTCTGATTTCAAACAGACGCTGATCGTGATGACGTCCAATCTTGGATCGGAGGCATTGTCGCATATGGCTGATCATGCCTTTGCCGATGCCGCGAAACTGCTGGTGATGGACGCTGTGAAGGCGCATTTCCGTCCGGAATTTCTGAACCGATTGGACGAAATCGTGGTTTTTGACCGGCTTTCGCGCCAGGATATGGCGGGTATTGTGGAGATTCAGCTGGACCGGCTTGAAGAACGGCTCAGCCGGCGCGGGCTTTCGCTTGCGGTTGACCGCGCGGCGAAAAACTGGCTCGGCGACACCGGCTACGATCCTGTCTACGGCGCCCGCCCATTGAAACGCGTGCTGCAGAATCATTTGCAGAACCGGCTGGCCGAGGCGCTGCTCGACGGATCAATTAAGGAAGGCGACACTATTCGGGTCAGCGCCGGCGGTTCCTCCGGGCTGTCAGTCAACGGCGGCGAAGCAAGCGCGATTCCGCCACAGCCGGTGACACTTCACTGAATGTTGGCCTGCCGACATGCGGGCTGGCGGGCAATGTGGGCATGGCGCCCTTATCTTTGTTGCGCTCCGCTTTGCGCTTTGCCATATTGAAATCTCCCCCTGACCGCGCCGGAGGCAGAAATGGCATACAAGTTCAAGACGGACCTCAAGTATTCGGATGTGACGCCGAAATCGGCTTGGCTCAACCGACGGCAATTGATTGCGAGCGGCACAGCCGCGGCGGGCGCTATCGCCGGACTCGGATCCGGATTGTCAGCCACAGCCGCGGTGCGCAACGAGTTGTATTCGACTGACGAGAAGCTGACCGATCTGGATGCGATCACCACCTACAACAATTTTTATGAATTCGGCACCGGCAAGGAGGATCCCTCCCGGAACGCCCACCGGCTGACGACACGCCCTTGGGAGATCAAGATTGACGGGATGGTCGCCAATCCGGGAACCTACTCCTACGACGAGATTGTCGATGGGGTCACCATGGAAGAACGGATTTACCGGCTGCGCTGTGTTGAGGCATGGTCGATGGTTGTGCCTTGGATCGGTTTTCAGCTGTCTGAAATTCTGGAGCGTGTCCAGCCCCTCTCGGGCGCGCGGTACGTGGCGTTCGAGACCCTCTACAGACCGGCGGAAATGGTCGGTCAGAGTTCAAGGCTGCTTGACTGGCCGTACCGGGAGGGCCTTCGTCTTGACGAGGCCATGCATCCGCTGACGTTGATGGCGACAGGCCTTTATGGTGAGGATCTGCCGAACCAGAACGGTGCCCCGATACGCCTCGTGGTG
>CBDCSZ010000002.1:0-30000 GCA_965221935.1 Paracoccaceae bacterium | reverse complement strand
CTAAAAACACAGGGCTCTGCTAAGCCGCAAGGCGACGTATAGGGTCTGACGCCTGCCCGGTGCCGGAAGGTTAAAAGGAGGTGTGCAAGCACCGAATTGAAGCCCCGGTAAACGGCGGCCGTAACTATAACGGTCCTAAGGTAGCGAAATTCATTGTCGGGTAAGTTCCGACCTGCACGAATGGCGTAACGACTTCCCCGCTGTCTCCAACGTGGACTCAGCGAAATTGAATTGCCTGTCAAGATGCAGGCTTCCCGCGGTTAGACGGATAGACCCCGTGAACCTTTACTACAGCTTCGCATTGGCATCAGGCTTGCGATGTGCAGGATAGGTGGTAGGTTTTGAAGCGGTGGCGTCAGCCTCCGTGGAGCCAACCTTGAGATACCACCCTTTGCATTCTTGTTGTCTAACCGCGGTCCGTTATCCGGATCCGGGACCGTGCGTGGCGGGTAGTTTGACTGGGGCGGTCGCCTCCTAAAGAGTAACGGAGGCGTGCGAAGGTGGGCTCAGGACGGTCGGAAATCGTTCGAAGAGTGCAATGGCAGAAGCCTGCCTGACTGCGAGACTGACAGGTCGAGCAGAGACGAAAGTCGGTCATAGTGATCCGGTGGTCCCGCGTGGAAGGGCCATCGCTCAACGGATAAAAGGTACTCCGGGGATAACAGGCTGATAGTGCCCAAGAGTTCATATCGACGGCACTGTTTGGCACCTCGATGTCGGCTCATCTCATCCTGGGGCTGAAGCAGGTCCCAAGGGTACGGCTGTTCGCCGTTTAAAGAGGTACGTGAGCTGGGTTTAGAACGTCGTGAGACAGTTCGGTCCCTATCTGCCGTGGGTGTTGGAGACTTGAGAGGAGCTGCCCCTAGTACGAGAGGACCGGGGTGGACGCACCACTGGTGGACCTGTTGTGGCGCCAGCCGCAGCGCAGGGTAGCTATGTGCGGAAAGGATAACCGCTGAAAGCATCTAAGCGGGAAGCCCGCCTCGAAACAAGGTCTCCCTTGAGGGCCGTGGAAGACCACCACTTCGATAGGCCGGAGGTGTAAGCGTGGCAACACGTTCAGCTGACCGGTACTAATCGCCCGATAGGCTTGATTTGATCCAGTAGAAGCATCGTTTTGGATAAGTGTTTCGCAGCGCGTTTTTGTGGTTTGGTGGTTATGGCACGAGTGAAACACCCGATCCCATTCCGAACTCGACGGTTAAGCACCGTAGCGCCGATGGTACTGCGTCTTAAGGCGTGGGAGAGTAGGTCGCCGCCAGACCAGAAAAGCGCGCTTTGGTCTTTATGGAAACAGTTGACGCGGGGTGGAGCAGTTCGGTAGCTCATCAGGCTCATAACCTGAAGGTCGTAGGTTCAAATCCTACCCCCGCAACCAAAACAAGCCCTTGAAAACAGTGATGTTTTCAAGGGCTTTTTGATTCTTGGAATTTGACGAAAACTAGCCCTGTCAACACATGGTCAACACCGTAATGCGGGCGCGGCATACCTGGTACCGGTGGCGGCATAGGTGATACGGCTGTCGCCGAAAGGCATTGCGGAGCCGGATGGGCTCGTAAGGCGAATGCGGGAATCCGGGTCAACGGGGCCGGGTCAACAGGCTGTGTCGACGGGATCGGTGTTTGGAGTGGCCGTGTTGACAGGACCGGTGTGAGCATCCGGTGAAGGCCGCGCTCTATTGGGCATGATTTTGCCGGCGCTGGACGCCCAGTCAGTCTCGAGTGGAGAGAGCCAGCTACGCGGCGAGAGTCTGCTGCCCTTCGGCCTTCCAGTGCCAGGGGAGGAGCTCGGGCAGCCGGGTCTGCGGCTGCTCGGCGATGCGGTCGAGGACGTCGGCGAGCCAGGCCTGGGGGTCGGCGTCGTTGAGCCTGGCGGTGCCGATGAGGGTGTACATCACCGCAGCCCGCTCGCCGCCGCGATCGGAGCCGGCGAAGAGCCAGGACTTGCGTCCGAGCGCGATGCCGCGCAGCGCCCTCTCTGCGGCGTTGTTGGTCAGGCAGATGCGGCCGTCGTCGAGGAAGCGGGCGAAGCCCTCCCAGCGCTTGAGCATGTAGTCCATGGCCTTGGCCACGGCCGCGTGGCGCGAGAGCCCGGCGCGCTCGGTGCGCATCCAGTCCTCAAGATCGGCGACGAGCGGCGCGCTCCGTTCCCGGCGCACGGCCAGGCGACGGGCGGCACTCTCGCCGTTGAGCGTGCGCTCGATATCGAAGAGCGCGTCGATCCGCGTCACCGCTTCCAGCGCCAGTGGCGAGATCGGCGGCGCGCGCTTGCCGCGCCTCTTGTTCGCCGCGATGTCGGCGAGCTCATAGAACTTGCGTCGGCCATGGCTCCAGCACAGCGCCTCGGTCACCGGCCCCGGTGAGCGGCCGGGCGCGTAGAGCCGCCGGTAGCCGGCATAGGCGTCAGCCTGCAGGATGCCTGTGAAGCTCCGAAGATGCTCGACCGGGTGATCGCCTGAGCGGTCTCGGGAATAGCGGAACAGCGCCGCAGGCGGATCCGGGCCGGCGAAGGGCGCGTCGTCGCGCACATAGACCCAGGCGCGCGCGGTGTCGGTCTTCCCCTTGGCCAGAACCGGCACAGGCGTGTCGTCGCCGTGCAAACGCTCTGCCGCCAGAACATGCGCCGCGATCAGCTCGTGCAGCGGCTTCAGCGCCACAGCGCACGCGCCCACCTGGTCGGCCAGTGTCGACAGGCTCAGATCGACGCCCTCTCTCGCGTAGCGGTCCCTCTGCCGGTTCAGAGGCTGATGCTGCCCGTACTTCTCGAAGATGATCGTCGCCAGCAGGTTCGGGCCCGCCCAGCCGCGCGGCGTCGCGTGGAAGGGTGCAGGCGGCTGGGAGATGGTCTCACACTTCCGGCAGCTGAACTTCTCGCGCACCGTCTGGATCACCTTCCACCGGCGCGGGATCACCTCCAGGGTCTCGGTCACGTCCTCGCCGATCTTCGACAGCCGCTCCGACCCACAGCACGCGCAGGCAGTCGGCCCCGGCACCACCACGCGTTCGCGCGGCAGATGATCGGGGAAGGGTTTGCGCGCCGGCTTGCGGCGGACGACGCCCTTGACCTCGGTGCTCCCGGCCGCCGCCTTCTCGGCCGCCAGCGCGTCCTCAGTCTTGCTCGCCGTGACGTCGTCGAGGGCCAGTTCCAGCTGGTCGAGAAGACGCTCACTGCGCTCGGACCGCCGGCCGTAGAGGGCGCGGCGGAGCTTCTCGATCATCAGCGTCAGGGAAGCGATCTGCGCCTCGGCCGCAGCCGCCCGCGCCTGCGACGCCGCAAGGGCTGCTTCGAGGACTTCAACGTCGCAGCGGGCCGTACCGGTCATGGGGCCGGGAGCGAATCAGATTCGCCCGCTCACGGCAATTGCTAATCGTGATGGGCCGCCCAGATTGTGTTGCTGGGCCTCAGCCCGCCCGCGACGGCCGCCAGGTCCGCACCGGGTTGCGCCACTCGATCCCCTCCAGCAGGTAGCCGAGTTGCGCTGCACTGATCGATACCGCCCCGCCCGCCGTCGACGGCCACGGAAACCGACCACGCTCCAGACGCTTCGCGTAGAGCGATATCCCGATACCGTCGTGCCACAGGATCTTGATCAGATCGCCTCTGCGTCCGCGGAAGACATAGAGATCCCCCACATGGGGATCGCGCCCAAGCTCCTGCTGAACCTGCAGCGCCAGCGTGTTCATGCCGCGACGCATGTCCGTCACCCCGGTCGCGAGCCAGACCCGCACACCGCTCGGAATAGGGATCATCGCCGCTCCAGCACCGCGATCACACGCGCCAGCGCCGAGGAGTCGACCGCCCGGTCGACGATCACCCGGCGATCGCCCGCCAGCACGATCTCTATCCTCCCAGTCGCCGGCACTCCCACCGCGACGTCATCGTCGGACTGCGGGCTCATCGCCGCAGCGCCCGCCTCGTGGCCTGGTGCCCCCTCGACGACGACCGGCACAAACCGGCCGGCGCCGGCGCCGCGCTCAAGCTCGCAAAACAGCCGTCGCCACCTGAACACCTGGTTGGCATTCAGGTTGTAGCGCTGCGCCACCATCGGCACCGAGACCCCCGGCTCGTGGGTCTCCGCCACGATCTGTCGCTTCTGCGCCTCGCTCCACCGCCGGCGCCGGCGGCGACCAAGCGATCCGCCGCCCGCCGCGCCCGGCTTCTCCTCGGAACTCGACATCAGCTAAGCGTCCACCAAAATCGAAGTGGACACTTACGAAGCACCCACTCCCCGAGCGCTCAGCCTGACAAAACTCCCCAGATCCGAACAGGCGGCCTACGCCGGATGGTTACGGACCGGTGTTGCCTGATGCGGCGGTGTTGACTGGCCTGGATGTCGACGGCTCGGGTCGCGGACGGCATTGCCGACGATCTCCTTGGATTTGATTTGGGGCGATGACTCGATACAGGCGGGCGCGCCCGCCAAGCCTGCGATGAATTGGAACGAGAAGCCGGCTGCCAGCGGGTAGTGCAGCTGTAGCTGAAGTCGCGCGGAGCCCATTCATGGATGAATTGATCGCTTTGGCGGTTTCGGTGTATGCATCCGTCGAAGACCGCAGAATACGTAGGCCCCCTTTGTACGGCGAGTGCGTGCGGGATCGCTTCGCTCCGAGCCAGCCGCTGCTCAAAATCAGACTGGACACCCCCGCGGTCTTCGGCGGATGCATAGGTCTCACCTCGCGTATCGGTACACGCGGGATGGAGACCGGGACGGTGTCGTGTTCGAGTAAGTTGACAATGTCCGGGGAGTTCATGTCGAAGGCGCAGAACACCTCACGCGCCGCAACCGGTTGAGGATGAAACGCCGAGGAGACGCATCGCGTCCATACACGCGCATGCTGGCATTGGTCACAGCGCTCTCGTTCATGCGCAACAGCAGCGTACTCGAATCGAAATTCCGAACGATGCTCGCGACGCGCTCCGTCTTGATTACCATGAATGCCTTCCAGGGGCCGATGGGCAACGAGAGCACAAAGTTCGGATCGTCCTTGCCGGTCGTGGTGATGCAGGGACGGTCTGAGAGCAACAGGTGATTCTTCTGACCGCTGAAGTCCCACAACATCCACTTCATGTGCAGCAGATCCTCGACGAGCTTCGGACCGGTGATGAATGCAGGCAAGGACAGCTTTCCGAAGTTTTCGATGAACCCTGGAAGATTAGCTTCAAGCCACTTCGTCAACGTCGGGGGATCAGAGGCATCGGCAAGCGCCTCGTACTCCTCGGGCTTGTCCGCAAGCGAGGCGTTGATGTGATGCTGGCCGAGCTCTTGAATGAGAGCAATAGCCTCCGGCGTACGCGAAAGAAGCGAAGTGACGAAGCACGACCAGCTGACCCGATCCTGTTCCGTGAGATCAGAAAACCCCGTGGTCGCGAGCTTCCGCAGGACGTTGGCAGCGGAATTGTCAAGCTGCTGTAGGAAATCCGTCTCCACTGCCTGTCGACGGATCCCCGCGACCGAGGGCTCGGTGAGCGCGTAGAGATCTTGCTCGTACCCGGTCGCCTTGGGAGCCCAGCGCTTGGAGGGAAGCTCCTCGATATCGAGCCGAAAGGCCTCGACCATTCGGTCGCTTGAAGTGTCGGCCCATTCCCTCAGGAGGAACTCCGGAACGTGGTGATGGCGCATGCTGCGGTCAGCCCGAAGAGATTCGCCCAAGTGCACGCCGGTGAAGCCTACTCAGGCGCGATGATGCCGCAGTGTCCAGTCGCCCACCAGCGAGTCAATGACGCGACGCGGGCGCCGCTTGCCGAAAATCCATTCCTCCCATCCGCAATCACCGGGCGCTACCACCGCTCGGTGCACTAGCCCCTGCAAGCCCAGGGTCTCGAGGTGGTGCTCGTCAACCCGCTGCGCACACGCCGCTTCGCCGAGGCGATTGGCCATCCTCGACCGCCTCGTCCATGCCGCCTTCGGTATCGAACTCACCGGCCCATCCAAGACTGCCGGCAGCAATTTCGCTTCCCGGGCGCTGGCGCTCGGCGAGAGTCTGCCCATGATCGGGCGCCTGCTCGGTCATTCGGAGGTGCAGACCACGGAGCGGTATGCCCATCTCGCCTCGGACTGGGTGAAGGAATTGGCGGTGAGTATCTCGGAGAGCACTGCAGCGGATATATTGACCGGATATCCGGGGCAGGAAGGAAACTCAATGGCGGAGGACCGGGCCAGGAAGGAGGATGGACGGTCAGCGTAAAGACGCATTGCGCATTCGAAGACTCGTGCATCGATTGGAAGACACTCGGTAGAACGCACGCTCACAGGAGGGCAGCGACATGACAGCTCGGCAACCCACCGTTGGGGTCGGTGCGATTACCATCGCGTGCAACATTCTTGAGGGGATCCCGACAAATGCTGAACTCGAAAGCCTGCTACTGGAATACGGCCTTTCCGAGGCTGTTCCGGGTCGGGGATCGATATCGAAGACGATGCTTGAGCTGAAGAAGTTCGCCGCGACCCATCCGGACCATGTGGTGCATACCGGGTATGGCGAAAGAACCTTGTCGGTCGTGGTGGTTGAGGAAGCCATCCGACGCTTCGGGAGGAGGTCGGGGCAAAATGTCGAGATGTGGGACAGGCTCGAACGATATCTGAATCTCGACGGCTATGCGCTGCTGAAGGAAGCCGGTGACGATTGGGACGGCGATTACCAGGAAATCACGGGTATCGGGCTCGCAATGCCGGAGTTCGCCGGCCTGCCCGAATCTTCGAGTGAGGTCGATACCCTTCTTGCCGGATATGAATTGTCGGTGGCCGGGGTGCATCTGGACAGTGCGAAGAAGAATATCGCTCAAGGAAACTGGGAGGCGGCGAACAGCCAATGCAGGGCTTTCCTGGAGGCGCTGACCGATGGCATTGCCGACAGGCTCTATCCTGCGGAATCCGCGACGCGACGTGGAGGTCTGCAAAAACGACAGCTCCTGGCGGAAAAGGGTTTTCTGTCGCGCGAGAAGCATGAGTTTAGCGACGGCAATGGTCACGCGTTCCTTCCGGGCCTCGCCAAACTGTTGCACTCGGACGGTGCGCATCCCGGCATCTCTAGTCAGCACGATGCCTTGTTTCGGTTGCAGATCGTGGTGGTCACCGCGCGCTGGCTTCTCAAGCGGATCGAGCAGACTTCGTAGCGCCCCTGCAGCGGAGAGCCGATCGCGCAGGTAGAGGGCAGCCATGAAGTCAGCGGACGGGTTCATGGCCTCAATCCGGGCAGGCTCCTGCATCTGCCCATGGACAGACAGCACTGCAAACCTGATTGTTGTGGCAGGGTGCGCCTCCCCAGGGTCGAAGGAAGGTAGCATCCGCAGCGCGCGGGATATGCTGCTTCGGGTCCCCTGGTGACGTCGATACTGTGGCGACAGAGCACGGGAGCCGGTGAAGGAGCGGGTGCAGCGAGACTAGCTGCTGAACTTGCGGGTGGAAGTCCCGCCGGCGCAATTCTCAGTTTGGCGTCGTAGTCATATCCCCACGGGTGTCGGGGTGACCCGGCGTCCGGAAGCGGGGACGTAAAAGCCTCTGTGGGCTGGGAGGACGATGTCCCTCTGGTCCGGTCGGACAGGGAGGCGAACAACCGGGAGGGCCGTAGCGAAAGCGAACGTCCGTATGAAGCGTCGAAAAAACGCTCCCCGCATGGAATCCGACTTGCGGGGGTATTGGAGGATGCCAAGGGTCTCCGCTCTGCCCGATGGCCAGTGCCGGTGCGGAAGAACTGAGATGCACGCATCGGATCGCCCGGCGTACAGGTGGCGGCAATCCCGGAGGGTTCAGTGGTGAAAGTCCGGAAGGTGAGGAGGACAGACAGGATGTTGTGACCCTCGAATGTCAAGGACCGTGTCCATAACCGGAGTACGGGAAAGGACGCGGAGTCCTCCTGACTGGCGGATGAGGCCGATTAAGCGGTGATGGACGGAATAACACAACCCGTCCGGAGCGAGGGCCTCTGGGCTCAGGTGGCGAAGACGGCAGGTCATGCCGGGACTCAGAGCCCGGCGCCGACCGAGGATACCACCCCGGTTGAAAGGGGTGGTGCTGTCGAGCCGAAGGGCGGCGTAAACGCGGGATGATGCCACGGGTATGGCTGGGTCAGCCTTGAGCGTGGCGGATGTCGCGGAAGGCACCGTAACGAACTCCTGCGGGGGTGCCTGACGCTTGAAGCCGGACCCGGGAAAACCGGAAGTCCGGAATTTTAGGGGGGACGCTGGAAACGTGACCTATGGTGCGCGCGCCAGTGTCCTACCCGACGCACGCGCGCCAAAGGGCGTTGATCGCGAGTTTGGACTGCAGCTAGGCCGGCATGCCGACAAGCAAGCATGTTGACTTGACTATGGTAACCATCCGCCGAAGCTTTCAATTACCCACAACGTCGATTTGCAATGTTGCACCGAGGGTTATGTCGTTGAGGCGTGTGAGGCTGCGCCACATGACGATGTTTCCGGGCGGCGGGTCCTTGGCGCGGGCGAGATAGCCACCAAGACGAGCGATCTTGGGCACCGTTAGATCAAGAAAAGACTTAGTACGTTGATATATAGAAATAAACTCTGTTCTCGAATAAATGTGTAATCAAAAAGAATGCGGATTTGATCAATCTCCTGGCTCCGCGTGAACGCCATTGTCTCCCGGTGGCAATGCGGTCGCGAGACAGGCGCGGTCCGCTTGCGCCGGGAAGGGGGCGACGAAAACGCCTTCGCCGGGGCCTTCCTACACCGTTGATTCGGACAAGTCACGGGACGGGCCGGGATCGGGAAAACAGCGACCGGGCAATGCTGCATCGACACCAGTCGATCGACGGGGCGATGGACTCGGATTTGCAACGCCGCATGTCCGTGGCGCGGCTAGCCGCCGGGCAGATCGTTCTCGCCGCGTGCAGTCTCGCGCACGGCCTGCTCCAGCGCCCGGAAGGGGGGCAGGTTTTCAACCGAGCGCCGTGCGACGAAGCCCGAGCGGTAGCAGTAGCGCCCGATGTCGACCGGCAGCGGCCGGACGGGTCCGCCTGGCAGGCGGTTCAGGGGCTCCGTCGAGAGCCAGGGGAACTAAGCGCCGCCGGCCGGGGCGAAAGGGCCGGCGGCGCCGAAAAGGAGCACGGGCACGGTGCGCGCGGGCGCCCGGTCGTGGAGCCGGGCCGGGATCGCGGCAAACGAGGGACGGCTCCGGTCGACCGAGGCGGGGGCCGACGCTTCAGGAGCGGGTGGAAGTTCGCACATGTGTCGCCGGGTGCAGGAGCCTTTTCTTCGCGAAGATCAGGAAAGGTATGGGCGCGTGATCGGCCTGAGGGACGGCGGACCGTCGCCATTCCCGCTGGACGATCTGCGCCTGCTCTACGACGAGGTGCGCAACGGCAGGCTGTTGGGCATGGAAGCGCACTACGCGCCGTTGCGCGCGGTGCTGGATCCGGTGCGGCACGCGCTGCTGGTCCATCCGACGCTAGAGAGGGTCGCGGTAACGGGCCGTTTGATCGGCGACAACCGTTTCTCGATGGAGATCCCCGGTTCCGGCGGGGATATCTATGCGGGGACCCTGATTGCCGGGCTGATGGCGCGGGCCGCGGAACAGCCTCAAGACGGGTTCCGGACGGCTCTGCGCGAGTTGAACGCATTCCTTTCTCCGATCGGAGACGGGGCGGCGGCGGACACGCTCGGCAGTCTCGACGAGGCTTGCGACGCGTTCCTGTTCTATGGGCTCACCCTGTCCGAGAGAATCGAGGTTGCAGACGGCATGGTGCTCCTTCCGTATGAAGAGGTGCTGCGGTTCGTGGACGAGGAGACGGTCAGGGACTTCGCCCCGTCAGGCGCGGGGTTCCACGGCTGGGGTCCGGTGGGGGCAGTGGCCAGGCCGTTCCGGTGGCGGCCCGAATTGCGCCAAAAGGCCAACCTGAACAAGCCGGTGAGGCCGACGCCGCCGTTTTTCCCGAAGGCGGCGGTGTTCCTGGACTTGCTTGCGGTCAGTCACGCGACGCGTGTCGCACCGCTCGCAGCATTGTGGAACCGGATCGACGGCTCAGCCGGGCGGCTCCTGGGCCGGGAGACGCAGAGCCCGGGGTTCTACCAGAGCTGGACGGCAGAGGGCTGCAGCGGATTCGACGAATGTCCTTCGATAAGACCGGAAGCGCTGGCGGAAGCGCAGGAGGCTTTTCGGAGCCGGGAGAGCACTCGCTACGAGAGGATGGCGCCCATCGTTACGCGGTTGTCGGAGGCGCTTTCCAGGAGCGGGCGGTTCGCGAACGGTGACAGGGTTTTGGATGTCGCGATGGCGCTTGAGCGGATGTTTGTGCTGGACGAGAACAACATTGGACGCAAGTTGCGCAGCCGGACGGCGCGGCTGTTGGGAACGGATGCGGCGAGCGAGAAGAGAATCCGTGACAACGTGCAGGAACTCTATGACGTGCGGTCGGACATCGTTCACAACCGGTTGCACAAGCTTACGCCGGAAAGGGTTCACTCGGGGTTCGTCAAAGGCTTCGACCTCGCGCGGCAGTCGCTGTTCAAGCTGCTGTGCGAGGGTCCTCCCGAAGACTGGAACAGGCCGTTAGTTTCAGGTGACCGAGGCTGAGGCAACGGTGCAGTGGGCCGGATTAGCGGGTCGCGTTTGTTGGTCTTGGCGAGGCCGATAATGCGTTGGCGGTGGAGACTGGCAGCGTCTTGAAGCACAGCGGTTCACAGTCTCGTCCTGGACTGTCCGTCCGGCGCCCCTCTGCGCTCGCGAGCCGGGGGAAGTCCCGGGGGCAGCTGCGACAGGATCTGCACGCCACCGCGATCAAGGATACCGTCGCTGCACTCAAGGCGCATTCAATCACGATAGAGACGCCGTCTCAACGTAACGTGATTCGGCACGGAGAAAATTCGTGCAACCGGGTTGGGGGCATCGCATTCCACCGGTGACCAAGCACGACGGCGAACGCTGCAGGACCCGCCATGTAGAGGGAAATCCCCTGGGGACGGAAGCGGGCGGCGACGGCGTCAACGGAACGCTTGACGAAAGAAGCGCTCGCTTGGGCCATGGGGGCGGAAACGATCGGCCGATCCAAGTGAAGGCCAAGTTTCAGAGCATCTGGTATTCCTGCCGTCTCCCGTAACGACTCGCCGGGATCTCGAAGCACCCCGACGGTGACTACAAGCTGGTCGTCATGGAGCCCAGCAGGGGGAGTCTTGGTCCATCCCGGAACCGGATCACCAAGATCGGGACGGGAATCCGTCGACCACGCGCCGTCTCGCGTCGGAACCTCCAGCTCAAACCCGACGGCCGATCGGAACGACCACCCCAGCATCATGGCAGTCGTCAGCCGATACGAGCCACCCAGGCTGACTCGTGAAATGCCGCGTGACCGTAGCCAACGTGCCGTGCGTTCCAAAGGCTCGAGCAGCTCGGGCTTCCATGTGGGAGGAGGAGGGTAGGGAATAGCGCCACCTGAGAAGGCAGCCGCGTCGACCTCAAGGGCCGTGTCATCGGTCTCGTTCCGGTCGGAGCGAACATGCAAACGAAATACCCTGGGGAGCGGCAGTGATGCACCGAGTCCCTCCTCGGCCGCCCCGACAAGAGCGGTGCGCTCAATCGGGATCCCGGTGGATCGCCTGACCAGGTTCTCAAGGGCTTCGAAGGCAGCCGTGAATCGCCGAGCGCCGACATCGATGGAGAAGACGCGATCGAGCTCTAGGCCGAAGATGGCCACCGCGGCGTTCCGATCCGGCAGACTGCGCTCCTCAAAGTCGATCGACTCCGCGACATACCCACCCAGGCCCTCACCGAAGTCGCTTTCCAGGCGAGTTCGGAGCGCATTGTCGTTCGCGGAGAGGACGTCCGAAAACGGGGCGTAGAAGGGGCGAGCGTTCCGAACGCGGGCAGGAACCCGAGAAAGCCAGGAAAGGGATGGTGGGAGCCGGGGGGTCACCAGGGTCTGCACCCTCGCCGTCTGTGCATACGCTGTCTCGAATTCTCGAAAGGAATTGACCACCCCGCGAACGTCCCCGGGGGAAAGGTTGCCAGACTTGGCTTGGTATCGCTCCAGCAGATAGTGGCGCGGGGCATGCGGTGCGAAGAACCGTGCTTCCAAATCTTCCAGGCCCTCGAAGATCAGCTGCTCGAACCCGGGGTTCGCGAGCCAGGCTGGCAGGCGGATGAGACCATCCCAGAGCTGATAGTCAAAGCCGTCCTGGGCGATGACACCACCCATCCCCTTGGAATCGATCAGGTTCGGAGATTTCCGGTCGCTATGCATGATCCATCTCAAGGCCGACTGCATGCTCGCCACCGTCTGGATCGAAGACCCATGCGGCGGCGGCCAAGGTGTTCCCATCCAAGCGAACGATCATCAGTACGGCAAAGGTGCCCCTGAATTCCGGATCGCGGACGAGCTCGCGCATCGTGGCGATATCGGGTCCGCTCGGCTGGGTGGGGAAGCTCGGGTGACTGTGCCATTCGCCAATGTAGTTGTAGCGGGAATAGCGGTGCCCTGTGCGTCTAAAGAACCGGGCGGCGTCCCTTGCCGCCTGGACCAAGTCGACAAAGAACCGGGCAACGCTTCCGATACGCCTCTGAATCGCGAGTTCCGTGACGAGGAAGACGGACGGCGCGAGCTGCTCGCCAAAGAGCTGACCGCCGATCTCCCGGTGACCAGCACCTTCCAACGCGGCGACGAGTCTCGTCACCTGCTCAGGCTTCAGCCTGAGCCTCACGAACCGCGTCCTGGAGCAACGCTTCGACGAAGGACTTGGCCTCTGCATCCTCGCCAACTCTCGCCGGCGCCGCGCGCTCGCCAACGTTGATGCGAAACGTGTGCCCATGGCAGTCGAACAACCATCCCGGACGGTAGCCGAGCAGCAGCCACGCGGATGGAGTAGGGACTGATGTCCCGTCCAGGATGTCGAGAATCGACCGGGCAGCATGACCTGCCGTCGTGGTCACCGAGGCATCATCAGCGGCCATGGGGGTGCCGTCGTCACCGAGCACCTCGTACCGTCTTGGCCCGGGGTCTGGAGGCGGTGCGCCCTGTTGCTCACACCATGCGAGAAAGGCGGCACGTCCCTCGACGAACGAGGGATCGCGCGGCGGCGCGCAGGTTGCAATGAGGCCGCCTATCCCCCCTTCGAAGACTTCCACGGAGACGAAAGGGCGTGCGTTCGCGTCGGCCACGGCCCCGAGAAAAAGCGAGGTCGGCGCGTCCCCGGTGGCATCGACCACAACATCGCAACTCGCGAACTCGGAAACCTGCCAAGCGTGCATTCTGGCTGACCGCTGCCAGTTCAGGTTGTCAGAAAGGACCTCGATGTCGGCTCCAGGAACGATGTGCAAGAGGCGTCGCTTGACCGCTTCGACCTTTCGCAACCCGATGTCGCGCCAGTCAAGCGTGTGGCGTTCAAGATTGTCAGGGAGGAGCACGTCTCCATCGACCAGCTTGAGACGTGTGATGCCAGAGCGAAGGAGGCACTCGGCGATCTTGGAGCCAACGGAGCCTGCACCGACGATCGCGACCTGTTTGGAGTCGACACCCGGGGATCGACCCGAGCGGACCCCACTCTGCTCGGGTAGAACGAAGACCGGGCGCCTACGCGGAGCAGTATCGCTCCCGGACTGGTAGGCGACAATCTCCTGGTCGGCGACGAAGAGAACCACGATTCCGAAGGGAGTGGTGATTGCGTCCAAGCGCTCAGCGTCGACACCACCTGCGGCAATGAGCGCCGCGCTGTCCGCGAGTTCAGACGGAGCGGGAGACAACGAGGCGAATGCCGGAACATCGAAATGCAACGACAAAGGGTCGGGCTGAGGGGGGCGGCGTTGGGCTTGGCGATCATGCGAATCGTAGACGAGGAGCGGATAACTCCCGCCCGGCAAAGCCCACATGAGGGCCTTGAGCTCAATCGAACCGCGATTCTGGATCCGTTCGACGCAGGCGGCCCCGATGAGAATCGGACTGCCCCCCCAGTCAAAGGCTTGGACCTCCCCGATATGATGTGCGGACGGAGCCGGTGTCCCGCCTTCCCCCAACGGGTCTTCTTGCAGGAGCAGGCGCTGCGCACTGCATATCACGTCGACGCCTGTCATGGTCGGGGTCCAGTTGTCCGGACGGTACTCGAGGCAGAGGAGACTGCGACCATACTGGTGGTGCGTCCACCGGACATCGTTCTGAGGCTCGACCCAAGCGGGAACCTCAGGGAACTGATCCGGGTAGACGAGGCGAACCGGGTAGCTGTGCTCGTGAGCCGAGATCACCCCTTCAGCGCAGAGATTCCCCCGGTAGAGTCGCCAACGGTCCCTTTGAAACCAGCCTTCATCGCGGGCCAAGGCCTCGACCGAACGCCACTCGGCACCGCATCGGACGGTGTCAACGTACCACCAGAATTTCAAGCGAAACCTCGAGGCTTGCTTGGCGGGGCGGCGGGGGTATTGGGGAAGGTATACCCAGGGGAAGGCGCGACCGCAGCGGCGAGACCCCCGTAGGCAGCAGCTGTAGACGCCTTGGCCGTCGCCTTGAACCTGTTGCCGAAGACACGTTGCCACTGCTTGGTCGCCTCGTCCATGTCATCGGTGTCCTGTGCTTTCCGCGCGATGTCGGCGTAGACACGAACCTTCTCGATGAAAATCTCCCACTGAGGGGCAGTGACCTTGGCAAGGATGTCGTTCAGCGGAGCCGCCGGATCGGAGATCGTAGGCTTGATGCCCAAGGAGGCGTGGTAGGCGTATGCATCGCGGATGTTCTCGAGCGTCTGGGCAAACGCCTCCCCGTAGTGAGTCTCCGCGATCGGTCCATGCATCGAGACAAGGACCTCGAGGACGAAGCCCTTCGGTCGCCGACTGGGGGTCGGGTTGATACGGCGCCACCACTTGAGCATCTTCACGCGCGCCTTGAAGCGACCCTTGAAACGGGAATTCTGCTGAGAACTCCAATCGGTATGCACGGGCGGATTGGTGAAGAGCCAGGAGTCGGTTCTCCCGGTCGGGAATCTTGTAGCCGCCGTACGGAAGCTCGAAGACGGGAACGATGTCCATGTCGGCCCGCGAGGTCTCGACCCGGACGGAACGCTTGTTGACGCGCTTGACCGAGTAGCCTGATCCCCCATCCTCGAGGGCCTCCTTGACTTCTTGGAGGACGTCGTCCGGACGATCATATTCCGTGTAATTGGTGACGATGATGATGTCCACGTCGGGACGGTCCTGGTCGTCCCCGGAGATCCGCGGTCGGATCGCTGTATCGCGCGCGTAGCTGCCGGCCAGGAAGCTCGACACGTAGCGATCCTTGAACTCCTGCTGAGTCCGAAGATGCTCCCGAATGGAGGTGTGGGCGCCCGACGCGCGAGTCTTCGTCGTCGGGCTGGGCTCGATATCCTTCAGGAGTTCAAGGAATCGTTCGTTTGGAACCGGCATGTGTCTTCCCTACTGCATTCTGACTTGGTGCGAGATGGGTGTCCCGCAGCTGAACGTGACGCATGAAATACGCCCGAGCCAACTGCTGCGCAAGTTCGTGTCATACCCGCGTCAGCACGAACTGGCCGTCGCTCTTCGCGAAATCGGACGGTTCGAACACAGCTTACAGCCAAGAACGCCCTGTTCGGAGGCCACGACGACGGCGCGCTCGCACTCGACGGCAATTTTCAGTTCATGGGGCGCGATCGGTAGCGAGACAGTCGCCTCCGAGCGGCGAGTTTCTTCGTTCAGCTTGTTGAGTTGTACCATCCCGCCGGGAACAGATTAGTGGATCTCGATCGTTCGGCGTTCGGTGGATATTCGGCGGAGTCGGTCAAAGTCGACGCCAAAGGTCTGAACGACACTGTCGTCAAGCAATCGGGTCGACGGGCCGTTCCGGTTGCCGATCACCATTTTTCTCAAAAAGACTGAGGACGCCCGGGCCAGGGACGCAATCCAACGTCCCGAGTTGCCCTGATCGGACCGTTGGCCGAGGGAGAAGGCCCCCTGCGGGCCAGTTCGAGATCGCTTGCGGTCTCCGTAATTCGCTCGAACTTGTCCTTGTGCCTGCCGGTAATATGGGTTCCCTTCGTGCTGACAAACTGAACAAGGTCGTCGGGGCGTGTCGGCGATCGACGTGAACCGGCTGCTTCGTCGATTGTCGGTGTGTCGGGTGCGGCAGGGTCTTCACTGCTCATCTCGATTTCCTACGGCAAGGCTCTTCATTGGGTGATTTTCGAGAACGGAATTCTGCAACTCGCGGGTTGACCTGACCAGCTCGGCCAGCTCCTCGGCGCGTCCCTCGCGAACCAATTCGTCGCGTTTCAGCGTCACCAGGATGTGGGTGCTGCGAAAAATCCGTTCGACCAGGTCCGCATATTGCGGCGGGAGGGTGCTCTCTCCGGCACCGTATCGGCCGGTAGCGACGCCAATTGCTGCGTGCCGGGTGAACTCCGCGACATTCATGCCACGCTTCTTGGCGGCCTTTTCGACTGCCTCCCATTCGGAATCGGAGAATCGGATCGAGCGGGCACGGCGGGATTCGCCGCCTTTTTCCTCCGATTCTGGACCGGATTCCGGTGCGTCTGACGTCGCATCGTTCATTTTTGGCGGCTCCTTCAACTCGGTATCGGGGACATATCGAAGAAATAGGAGCAGTAATCGCGGTCGAGTCTGAGCCGGCGAGAACCGCTCCAAACGTGTGCTTATGGCATACATGACTGGCGGGGAGGATGCGAGAGACGTATGCTCAGAGCATACGCGGGAACCGTTGTTGAATGATTTCAATGGGATAGGCCCGTATGCTCCAGAGCATACGCTCGCTCCAACAACCCCGGGACCCCGGTTGACCGCGAGAGTCCTCGAAAGGACAGGATATAGGGCCCCGTGGCACCCCTGCATCAGCGATGCGTGGGGTGTGAAACCCAAGGCCCGCCCGGCGGGTCAAACAGACGATTCATGCTGAACGGGAGATCGGGAGATCGACGCCGGCTGACCCGGCGGATCGGAGCCGCCGCGGCGCTTGAGCGGACGGCCATGCGGAGCGCACTGCGCGAGGCAGTGCCGAACGAAGCGCAGGCGGGCTCCGCAGGAGCGCCTGCACGAGTGCCGCGAGCGAGGATGGCGTCGCCGCGCCACCGATGTGCGCACGCGAAAACGGGCCGCGCCGCCACCGCCCGTTGCCGGGGATGACGGCGCGGCCCGCGAGGCAATGGCATTCGGATAAGGATTTTCGCCGTTCGGATAAGGAAACCCCCGCGCTTCGGGGTTTTTTCCCGAAGCCGGGGGCTTTCTGGCGGTCTGGTTCTGTCAGGCGGGTGACCGGCTCTGCCACTTGCTCCTTGGCTGCATGGACTGCCGCGGATAGCTTCGTCCGGGCCTCTCGCGCTGGATGCATTGGGAGAGGCCGGTCATGATCCGCCTGACTGATTGTGCGACCATGTCGCTCTGCCTGAGGAACATGGCCTCGATTTCGCGCCCCACCAGTCTCAGACCGTTCCTGAAGTTGGCGCGCATGGCCGGCAGGCCGTCATCGCCGGGACAGTGGCTGATGTCATGGTCGCAGCGGTTGGCGAACAGGCGCGCGAGGGTGATCAGTGTGAAGGCGGCGTAGAGTTCCTGGCGGACGCCGCGCTCCGACTTTGCGTGGAAGCGCTCGATCACGGCCTTTCCCGTCTTGTATCCCTCTTCGATCTGCCAGCGTCCGTGATAAAGGTCAGAGAGCGCCGGAATGCTGTGGCGCCGGGCTTCGAGCAGGGATGTTGCGAGACAGTGCGTGGTGTCGGCGGCGGTGTGTTTGACCAGGCGGATGCGGAGGCTCTGTCCGCGCAGCGCGGCTGCGTCCCTGGGCGCGTCGAGGGTGATGACGCTGTCGGTCTTTTCGGAGTTGATGAAGGCATTGAAGGCCGGGTTGGCGTTGTTCTGGATGCGGAAGACGAAGTTCAGCTTCCGCATCCGGTGGAGCAGGGCCATCTCGAAGGACCAGTAGCCCCGGTCGTAGACGATGACATCGCCTTCGGCGGCATGGTCGAGATGGGTGGCGGCGGCGGCGCGCTCGTTCTCGTGGCCGAAGAGGTCGAAGTCGACCGGGATGCGGGAGCGCAGCCGATAGAGGACGCTGACCATGCCCTGGGGGAAGTGGGCGCTGTCGTTCGGGAGACGGTAGCCGGCGTGCAGCAGTTCCCTCGGCAGGGTGATCTTCGAGCCGTCGACGGCAAAGACGCGGTGTCCCTTCCACAGGGTGTCGTCGGGGCGGTGCGCGAGGATCTCCCTGTGCAGCCTCCGGAACGCGGCTTCGTCGAGTTTCTCCCGCGCCTCGCAGGCCGTCGACGCCGCCGGAGGCTCGTCCTGCGGCAGTTCGACGCCGGCCGCCGCGCACTGTTCCCAGAGCTCGCACAGCGTGGCGCGGTAGCCCTGCCCGCGCGGCGCGGCGACGAGGCGGAGCACGAACAGCATGATCAGCAGGCTGTCGAACACGCGGCGGCGCTTCTGCCAGCGCGCGTCCTCGCGCGCCGCGACCGCCGCAGCGGCCGCGACGAGGGCCTCCCAGCGCCGGCCGAAGCGGCGGTCGGAGGCCGCCGAGCGGCCCTTTTCGGCCCGGGTCGGAGGCTTCCGCTGTCCTGTGTCACGCGCGCCGCGCAGGATCTCGCAGGCGTCCGCGCGGAGCGGCATCACATAGACCCCCTTGCGCGTCTTTCCCCTGCCGGCGGTCTCCCCGATGCGCGTCCAGTTGGCGGCGCGGTAGCACGAGGCCCTGAACCGGGTCTCGTCGATGAAGGTCTCGCAGAGGACCGGCCGGTGCCCGTGGATGCGCTCCCAGTCGCCGGCGAGACGGCGCGTCGCCATGGCCAGCGCCGAGGACGCCAGGTTCTTCGACCGCACCCACGGAAACACCAGGAACCGCGAGTTGACCACCATCAGGTGCCGCCTGCGGTCGCGTGTCCGGTCCTTCCATCCGATCCAGCCGTCACGGCACGGGAGCCTCTTCGTCACCGCATCGAACAGCAGGCATCCCAGCCTGCGGCCGTCCCGGTCGGTCACGAAGTAGCGGACATGCGCCCCGAAGGGACGCCTGTAGCCGAGATAGTGGTGGCGGTCGACGAAGGCGTTCCACAGCTGCCGTCCTTCGGTGTCGGTGACCGGCTCGACGCAGAGCGGACGCAGCTCGGACAGCTCCGCCGCGATCTCCGGCTGCGGGTCGGAGGCGGAGGTCCAGGCCGGCGCGTCGACGGCCTTCATGTCGCGGACGCTGTCCTCCCGCTTCGGCGGCAGCCTGAGGATGCCGTGGCTCTCCAGCGTCTCCAGCATCCCGAGGCAGGCCCCGACCTTGTAGGCCCCCTTCGCCGTCTTCCATCCGAGATGCTCGCAGATGGTCTTCGCAAGTTCGTTGCGGCTGTCGTTCGGGAGCATCTCGACGGTCTCCTGGACGTCGGCGATCTGCCGCCGGTTCAGGCGGCGGCCCGAGAAGGTGGTCGACTTGAGGTCGATGATCCGCTGGTCCATGGGGGATTCCCGTATCTGCATGACCACAGCATGCAGATCGCCGGGCGCTTGTCAAGGGGGCGGTGAAAAAAATATTTCCGCGCCGAAAGTCCCGTTATGTCAACAACTTGCGGGACGGCGAAAAACCGCGCCGGCAATGACAAGTCTATCCGAATGCCATTGGCCCGCGAGGCGGTGCGGACTATGCCGCGATCTTCTGGACCGGGATGCCGAGCTGCCGGGCCTTGTCGACGAGGTTCTCGGTGATGCCGGAGCCGGGGAACGCGATGACGCCCTTCGGCAGGAGGTTCAGCAGCTCGTCGTTGCGGCGGAACGGTGCGGCCCGTCCGTGGCGGTCCCAGTCGGGCTTGCAGACGATCTGGTGGACGCCGTTGCGCTCGGCCCAGCTTGCCGCGATCTTCTCGACGCCGGGGCCGCCGCCGTGCACGAGCACCATGTCGGCGTATTTCTCGCGGGCCTTGTCGAGGCGCTCGATCACCGCCGCCGGGTTGGCGATGTCCTTGCCGCCCGCGATGGCGACGAGGGTTCCCTGCGGCAGGTGCGCCGTGGTCTTGCGGTCCTTCCTCGCGCGCTGGTAGTCGCGGGCGTCGATGGCGGCGGAGGTGAGCTTGCCGGTCTGCGACGCATGCGAACCCCGACGCGGGCGCCACATGCTGCCGGTCTCGACGCGGTAGGCTTCGGCGGCCTCGTCGCGCATCCGCTCGAACGCGTCGCGCCGGGCGGTGAGGTTCTGCGCCCGGTCGGTCGTCAGCTCCAGCTCGCGCGACTTGATCTCGGTGCCGTCCTGCCCGCGCTGGAGGTCGCGGAGGTCGGGCATCAGCTTGTCCGCCGCCCGGTCGAGTCGCTGGGTCTGGCTGTCGAGCATGTTGACGAAGCCCCAGAGCAGGCTCTCGCGCTCGTCGGCGAGCTGGAACCCGTCCGGCCCGACGCCTTCGCAGAGGATGCGGAAGGATTCGAGCACCGCGTCGGTCGCGTCGTCGGCGTCCCAGATGTCCCGGGTGTCGAACTCGTCGCGCTCGGGGGCTGCGCCGAAGAGGGCCGCGTTCTCGCAGACGGTCGCGGTGACGGACTGATCCTGCGCTTCGATGTTCTCGATGATGTTCATGACGATCTCCTTACGATCGGTTTCACGTCCGGGGCCGATCCCCGATGTGATGTCCTGTTGGGTCACGCGCGCGGACCGCAGCCACGTGGGGTTGGTGGAGCTTGGCGCCGCGCCGGGGCGAGTGGTGCGGGCGCAAGGCCCTAGTGGAGCCTGGCGAGGAACGAGCCTTGGCGGAGCTTGGGCCTGAGCCACGGTCGCCCCGGCGCGGCGCCTAGCGCTACCATGTCCATAAAAAAGGGGCTGGACAATGGGCTGCCCCCATGATAGTCCGGCCGCATGGCACAGTCACAGATCAGCCGCACATTGCGGGACGAGGCGGCGGTCGCGCGGGTGGCGTCGATCCTGTCGCAGGAACGGTTCGACAGCCGATCCGCCCTGGGCCGCCGCATCTGCGAGGAGTTCTCGTTTCTCGACGCGCGCGGCCGGCCTCAGCTTGCCGGGTGCATGAAAGCGCTCGGCGCCTTGGCCGAGAGGGATTCCGGCATCGCCCTTCCTCCGCCGAAGGCGCCGGCGCCGGCGGCGGGGCCGCGTCTCCTTGAGGCCGGCGTCCCCGAGCCCGAGGATGTGCCGCCGCATCCCGCGCGGATAGGGGGCCTCGGGATCGTCGCCGTCACGCGCGCTGCGGACCGTGTCCTGTGGAACACGCTGGTCGCGCGCGAGCATCCGCACGGGATGACGGTCTTCGCGGGCCGCCAGGTCCGCTACCTCGTCGGCTCGGCGCACGGCTGGCTGGGGGCGGCGGGGTTTTCCGCCGCGGCGCTGCGGGTGGCGGCGCGGGACCGCTGGATCGGGTGGGACGACGAGGGGCGACGGTCGCATCTCGAGCGCGTCGTCTGCCTGAGCCGCTTCCTGATCCGGCCGTCCGCGCGCTGCCCGCACCTGGCCAGCCATGTCCTCGGCCGCATCCTGCGCCGCCTGCCGGGCGACTTCGCGGAGCGCTACGGCTTCCGTCCGTATCTCGTTGAGAGTTTCGCCGACGAGGGGTATGACGGCACCTGCCTCAGGGCAGCGAACTTTCTGCGCGTCGGAAAGACGGAAGGCCGGGGCCGGCAGGACCGGGACCACCGGCGGGCGAAGACCGTGAAGACGGTCTTTGTGCGCGAGCTGGAACGCTCCTGGCGCAGGAAGCTCGGCGTCCCGCACGTCGACCACGCGCCCTCGCTGGAGCCGGGCGAGGGGCTGAACGCGCAGGACTGGGCGGAGAACGAGTTCGGAGGGGCGCCCTTGGGCGACAAGCGACTTTCTGCGCGCCTGGCGAAGAGCGCCGGCCTTCTGGCGGCGTATCCCGGGCAGAAGATCAACGCCTCCAGCGACAGCGGCGGCAACGAGATCGCCGGCTTCTACCGCCTGATCGAGGCGCCCGCCGAGTCGGAGGTCACGGTGCCGAACATCCTCGCGCCGCACCGCGGGCGCAGCATCCAGCGGATGCGCGGCCAGCGGACGGTCCTGGCGATCCAGGACGGCACGGACCTGAACTTCTCCCGCCGTCCCGGCTGTGACGGGCTGCAGCTGATCGGAAAGAACCAGACGGCGGCGACGAGCCTGGGGCTGCACATGCACGCGACGCTGGCGGTGACGGGGACGGGCCTGCCGCTGGGCGTGCTCGAGACGGGTTTCGATCCGGCGAAGGCGCTCTCGAAAGAGGAGGAGAGGCGCCGCAAGACGGCGCGGTGGCTCGAAGGGTTCGACGACATCGCCGCCGCCGCGCGCGAGATCGGCGGAAAGACGCGGGTGATCTCCGTGTGCGACCGGGAGGCGGACATGTTCGCGCTGTTCGACGCGCAGCGCCGCCGTCCGCGCGTCGAGCTTCTGGTGCGCGCCAAGCATGACAGGGTTCTCGGCAGGGGACAGGCGAAGCTGTTCGCGGCGATGGCCGGCGGCGCCGCCGGCGGCATGATCGACATCGAGATCGAGGGGCTGACGGCGCGTCCGAAATCCAGCCGGAAGAAGGCCCGCCCCGCGCGGCAGAAGCGGCTGGCGAGCTGCGAGCTGCGGTTCCGCCGCGTCACGCTGCCGGCGACGGACGCCGTCCCCGGCGCGGAGCCGGTTTCCTTGCACGGGGTTCACGTCAGGGAAATCGCGCCGCCCGAGGGCGAGGACCCCGTGCAGTGGTTCCTGCTGACCACGCTCAGGGTCAAGAGCGCAGAGGAGGCTGCGGAAACCGTCGGCTTCTACCTTCAAAGATGGCGCGTCGAGGATTTCTTCCGCGTCCTGAAGTCCGGCTGCCGCGTCGAGTTCCTGCTGTTCCGCACCGCCGACAGGCTGCAGCGGGCGATCGCGATCAACGCGGTGATCGCCTGGCGCATCATGGTGATGACACTGCTCGGCCGCCAGGTTCCCGACTGCGCGCCGCAGCTGATGTTCGCCGACCAGGAACTCGGCTTCCTGCGCGACTACGCGAACAGGCACGGCCTGGAAGTGCCGGAGCGGCTCGGCGACGCCGTGCGCCTGGTCGCGCATCTGGGCGGCTACCGCGACCGAAAGCACGATCCGGAGCCCGGAAACCAGATCATGTGGCACGGGCAGACGCGGCTGACGAGCGCCGCGCTGGGCCATGAAATCGGTCGTGAAGTCGGGTTCCGGGACGGCCAGAAGCATGCACTGAGAGCCAAGGGATAGAACGTTGCTATGCAGAGTTATGTATACTCGGTAGGCCTAGCGGAGCCTCCCCGCGCCGGAGCGCAGCGGAGGACCCGCGCAGCGGGTTGGCGGAGGGAGCACGTGTGGCACAATTGGAGATCACGTCGGTTGGCCAATTCTCTCCACCTGCACGGACCCCATCGGCGGTTCCGTCCCGCACGATCGCCGAAACGATTCCCGGACCTGACTGCCATGCTTGCAAGCGAAGCGCGCAGGGAGCGCCAGCGACCGTAGGCGATAGGGATAGGAGCGGTATCGGAGCGAGCGCCAGCGAGTGCAGATAGGAGCGGATAGCCCGGGCCGAAGGCATCGCGCAAACGCCCACGCAGCATTGCCGATCGGACTCCTGCCATCGCCGATCAACCCGATAGCGGATGCGAGCCGACCAGGCGCTCGGTCACCTCGCGTATCCGGCTGCGGTCCTGCACGCGGCAGGGACCGCGCGGGTCTTCGTCGAGATGCACCACGAAATACCGCGCGCCCACGCGCAGCGGATCGTCGAGCGCGTAGACGTCGCCGACATGGTCGCCGTCCTGGTAGATGCGGGATTCGTCCGGAGCGATGCGGCGGAAGGCGATGGTCAAGTCCCTAAAGTGCTGGATAATTTGGAGAGGCGCGCCTCTCCAAATTATCCAGCACTTTAGGGACTTGACCCTCGTCGTCCGACAGCAGCAACCGCGTCGCCAGATGCAGCGCGTCCTCCTCGAAGCGGTTGCGCTGGGTCTCCGGGCTGTCCGAATCGGCATCGTCGGAGGGCGAGAAGAACCCCGCCATGAGTAGCGCGGCGAGCTGGTGAGGCTGAAGCGCGCTGTCCTCGGTGACCAGCGGCACCGCGTCGTCGAGCCAGGACCAGGCCTCCCCCGCGAACGCCAGGTCGGCCGGCAGGTCGAGCGACTTGGCGGGCGAGCGCGCCGCCGTGACGGCGAGTGCGAACCGGATCGCCTCGGGCCGGGGCGGCAGCTCCGCCACGGTGGGCCCGGTACGCTCCGGAAGCGGGGCGTCGTCGAGCGCATACAGCTTGCCGTCCACTGTGACCTGGATGGCGATGCCGGTCGCCCGGTCGAGCGTGTCGTACCAGCCGTAGCCTTCGAGCCTGCGGTCGGCTTCGAACAGGCGGGATTCGACGTCCGCGCGCCCGGCGGCGCGCCAGAGCGTCTGCGCCTCGGGAGGCTCCGGGTCGCAGTCCATGACCAGGGCGTCCCGGCCGGCCCCGGCGAGCTTCGGCGGATCGCGCCAGTCGTCGACGTCCGCCGTTCCCGGCCGCCAGGGGCGGAGCAAGGCGGGCGACGGCGCCATCTCGATCCCCGCCTCGCGCGCCCGCGTCCAGTCCTCGAAAGCGGGGCGAGGGTTCGGATCGGCGGCCATCGCACGGTAGATCGCCAGCCGGGCGGCGTCGCGCATCTCCTTGAGGAACGCGTTCTCGACCGCCTCCTTGCGGGCCGGCAGGACCAGTTCGAGGTCCGGGCAGTCGTCTACGTCGGCGAGGACGGTCCAGGTCGCGTCGTGGACGGTTTCGACCTTGGGCAGCCCGACCGTGAGGGTGAGCCCGAAGAAATTGAGGTCGGGGTCCCTGTAACCGTCGTGGCGGTTGCGGAAGACCCCGAACACGAGTCCCCGCCACGGCTCGGCATGAACGGCGCCGTCGAGGAAGGCGCGGCGCGGCAGCTCTTCCGGGCCGGCGGTGCCGTCTTCGGTGCAATCCTCGAAGACGACCGGCAGCG
Source organism: Paracoccaceae bacterium (assembly GCA_965221935.1). Lineage (GTDB taxonomy): Bacteria > Pseudomonadota > Alphaproteobacteria > Rhodobacterales > Rhodobacteraceae > JAPOXR01. The sequence goes on along the minus strand of CBDCSZ010000002.1, from coordinate 5,159 downwards.
GGTAGTGGCGGGCGGAATTCTCGGCCGCGTTGCGGATCGCGGCGGCGGTTTCGGTGGCCTCGAACGAAATCGCCGTCCCATAGGGATACGGCGCCTCGTCGTGAGCATGCACCTCGGCCTCGGCCTCACCGAGAAAGTGCCCGGGCACCAGTTGCACCTTCCAGCCCGGCGGGATCGGCGATTCCCGCGCCGTCGTCGGCGGTGGTGACGGTGAGGGCGGATTCGGAACCTTCCGCCGACCCTTCGGCCGTCAGGCCGGGGGACGGGGATACCGCGATGCGGACGCGCGTGGTGCCGGCGCGGCGTGAGTTTTGCAGAATTTCTGCGAGAATCTCCGCCGCTGTGGCGGCGTAAATTCTGGTAACCCGCTTCACGGCGCTTTCGTGGATGCGGGCGCGGATCGTGCGGTTCATGGGTGGACCTCCATGAGGGATGCGGAAACGGAAACGCCCCGCCCGTCTGCCCTGGCCCCCGAGCCGGGGGCGGGCAAAGCGGACGGGGCGTTTCCTCGGGGCAGGAGGGCTACTGGACGCGGCGGAGGAACTCGGGGATCTCCATCGGGTCCGGATGGGCGTCGCGGCCGTTGACCGAACCGGTCGCCGCGATGCCGTCCGGCCCGCCCGCCACGGCCGGGTCGGGATCGGCCTCCCCGGCATCGCCACGGTCGGCGTCCGGGCCGGGGTCGACCGTGTCGGCGGCGCCGTTGCCGGCATTCGCCGTCGTGACGTCCGTCCGTTGCAGTCCGGGATCGGCCTCCGTCGCATGGCCGTTGCCGACCGGTGCCGACTCCGGCTCGCCGGCCGGTGCGGTCCCGGCGGCTTCCGTCGCCGCATCCCCGGCGTCTCCGACCGTCCGGCCGGTGTCGAACGCCGCGAACCCCGGCGGCGTCCAGGCCAACGCGGCGGCGTGCATCGAGGCGCTCACGCCGACCGGCGGTTCGCCGGCGGCGAAGGCGGCCTCCATGGCCTCGGCGAGTGCCGGCTTCTTGTACTTCGACCGCGCGGACGCCCAGGCGAGGCCGAACACCGTGCGGGCGATGTCGAGGACGCGCGCCTTGGGAATCCGCGACCACAGCATGTCGGCGGTCGGGCGGACATGGGCCGCGAAGTCGATGTAGAGCCGGGCCACCGTGGCTTCGAGCTCGGGCCGGGCCTGGGGCTCGAAGGCGAGCTGCCCCTTCACCGTCCTCGCGACGCAAGCGGCGAACAGCGCCTCCTTGTCGCCCTGGGGCAAGGCCATGAGCGCCGCGAACGACTCGCCGTCGTCCTCGATCGTCAGCCAGTCGAGCCGAAGGCCGGAGCGGTCCTCCAGCATGGCCTCGCCCGGCGACCAGTCGGCGAAGTCCGCGTCGTTCATCCGGGTGTTGGGCCGGTCCGGGGTCTCCTTGACCGCGATGTCGAGGGCGTGGTCGCGGTAGCCCGGCGCGAACACGGCGCGGCCCATCTGGAACAGCGCGAGGTCGAAAGCGGCGTCGAAGTCGCCGGCGAGCTTCGCCTTGACCAGCGCGGTGCGGACCGAGCGCAGATCGTCGGCCAACCCGATGCCGACGCCAACCTCCTTGCGCGCCTCCGCCTCGCGGTCCCTCGGCGGCGCCATGGGCTGGGAGACGGACGGGCCGGCGGGATGCGTGCCATGAGCCCCGGCGTCCGGGTCGTGGCCGTTGCCGGCGTTGGTGGCGGCCTCGCCGGTCCGGTCCGCCTCGGTCGGCTTCGGCATGTCCTCGGGTTTCACCAGCCCGGCGATGACCTGAAGCGAGCCGTCATTGCCGACGGTGACGATGCAGCCCGCCATCGCGAAGTCCTCGCGCCGCCACATGGCCCGCGCCTCGACGGCGCCCTCGATCTCGTCGAGGCGGGCCTCGATGCGCCCGGCCTCTTCGAGCAGAGCCTCGGTCCACTCGTCGTCGTCCATGCCGCGGAGCTCGTCGTAGCGGGTCTCCAGCTTCTCTATCTCCGCCCGCTCCTCGTCGGTGGGCACGCCGGACTGCGGCTCGATGCGGCCGTAGCGGGCGGTGTCGTCCCACGCGGCCTCGATCATGGGGACGGCCCACTTCCAGCGGGTCGCGAGCTCGTCGGCGGCCGCCTGAAGCTTGTCCGTGGCCAGCTTCTCCAGCAGCACCGGGTCCTCGAACCAGACGCCGTGCTCGTGCTCGTCGGCGAACAGGTCGCGCAGGACCGCGCCGCCGGCGGCCTCGTAGGCGTCCACGCCGACGAAGCGGGCGACCGCCGTGCGGCCCGGCACCCGCTCTTCGGTCAGCAGTCGCTTCACCTGCCCGGCGGACGGGCGGTAGCCTTGGGCGGAGACCTGCTCCCAGACCGCCATTTGGCGCTCGCGGTCGGTGGTGACGGCGAAGGCCTTCAGCACCTCGAGGTCGATCTCGTCGGCCCGGTAGGCGTCCAGCAGCTCGGGCGCGGCGTTGCCGAGGCGCAGGCGCTGCTCGACGATGCGCTCGGACGCGCCGAAGCGCGCCGCGATGGCGGAAACCGACTGGCCGGCCTCGACCAGCTTGGCGAAGGCGACGACCTGGTCGGCAGGGTGCATGGCGATGCGGACGACGTTCTCGGCCAGCGAGACCTCGCCGGACTTGGCATCGCCGGACCTGACCTGGCAGGGCACCGGATGGCTGGCGTCGAACACCGTGTCCTCGACCAGCGCCTGCATGGCCTTGAGGCGGCGTCCGCCGGCGACCACGGCGAAACGCTCATTGCCATCCCGAATCCGGCTCGTCCGGCCGGACGACCAGGTTCTCCAGCAGCCCGAGGGCGGCGATCGAGGCCTTGAGCGCGGCGTCGGCCTGGGCGTCGGGCGGGGTCTTGCGGACGTTCTCGGGGGCGAGCGCGAGCCGGCTCAGCGGGATCTCCCGGATGAGCGGCTCGGCCCTGGGGGCGATGAAGTTCATGCGAACCTCCCTCAATGGTGTGTGGAAATGAACTGAGGCGGCGTCGGGGAACGGCTCCCGCCGGCCCGTCCGCTTCGCCCGGACCGCCGCCCGACCTCCTCTCCTGGCGGTGTTGCAGGCAGGGGCGAGGTGCGGCGGCGGTGCGGGCCGCGTCCGGGACGAATGCGATCAGCGCTGAAGCGACGGCAGGCTGACCGGACGGGGCTGCCGGACCAGCCGGTAGCCGCCCGTGCAGGGCTCGACAGCGATGGTTTCCTGCGCCGGAAGATCGTGACATTTTGAGGGCAGCCAGAGCGGCCACCTGGTCGGTGTGGATCGGGATCGCTGTATCGAGCCGGTCCGCGACCGCGCGCCACCAGGCGACGATTTCGCTGACCATGACCGGCGTAAATGGAGGCTTCCCGAAAGCCACCGCCCCGTCGCCGGCGAACATGCGCTCGCCGTGGCGATTGCCCCATAACTCCGGATGCCGCTCCGCCCAGCCCTTGAGGGCGGGGGCGTTCATGAACCCGAGGTCGCGCGCCAGCATGTGCGCCCCCTCGTCGTACATCAGATGGGTGACGGTCCCGTCCTGCCGCAGCGCCATCATGGTCTCGCCGGGATCGCTGTAGAACGTCTCGTCGTGGCGCCAGCGGACCGCCGGGTGGTCGATCAGGCGGCCGAGGGCGTACCAGCCGCCATGGCAGGCGACGGTGCGACAGCCGTGGCGGTGGATGATCCCCCAATCCATGGGAGCTTCCCGGTCGCCGCCGCAGGCGGCCATGGCGCGCTCGATCCGCGACATGGCGAGGCCGACGGCTTCGGGCGACGGGTGGACGGTCTGCATGGCTGGTACTCCTCCAACGGTGCGGCGGTGTCGGCGGGTCGTCATGCGGCGATGTCGATTCGCTCGCCCCAGGGCTCGCGGTTCCAGTCCGACGGCTGAGGCCCCCAATTGACCCAGGTAACAGGGAACCCGGGTTCTGCCTCGGGGTAGCTGGAGCACTCCATGTCGGTGAAGTAGAGGCAGACGGCGGGTTGGATGCCCTGCTCGTCGAGCCACGCGAAGCCGGGCCGGAAGTCGGTGCCGCCGCGGCCCTTGAGCGCGATCTCCTCGGGCAGGTCGTCGGGCGCGTACTCCGCCGCGTCCTGCACCGCGGCGTCGACCTGGAGCACGACGACGCGCTCGGGCCGGATCTCCGCCGCGACCTCGCGCAGCTCGGCCCAGAACGCCGCCAGCGTCGCCGCAGGCAGCGAGCCCGAGGTGTCGACGATGACGGTGATCGTCTCGATGCCTTCCGAGCGGATCGAGGGCAGGTAGAGCCCGGAGTCGATGAAGCGCCGGTTGGGCAGGCTCCAGCTGTAATCGCTCTTCGCCGCATCGGTCATGTAGCGCCGCAGCAGCGAGCGCCAGTCGAGCGTGCTCGCATGGGCGCCCTTCACGGTTTCCTCGACCCGGCCCGGCACCTTGCCTTCGGCGCGGGCGATGTTGAGCGCCTGGTGCATCGCTTCGTCCCACGCCTGCTCCTCGGCGGCGACGTCCACCGGGGTTTCGCCGGATTCATTGTCGCCGGCGCCCGCCCGCGCACCGGCGTCCATGACCTCGCCGGTGCCGGACGGATCGTGACTCGGCGGCGCATCGGACGCGCCATCCTCGCCCTGGCCGCTGCCGTCCCCGTCCTTGGCAGTCCGCGTCGTCGGTGGAATCGGACGGGTCGCCCGTGTCATCGTCACCGCTGTCCGGCGTGGATTGGGCGGCGTCGGACGCGCCGGCCCCGGCGGCGCCGGAGGATGCGCTGCGGTCGTCCCCGGAATCGTCCTCCTCGGGCGTCGGCAGGCGGTCGTAGGCCTGCTCGACGCTCAGGTCGTCCCAGGCTTCCGCGTCCGGCGGCAGTGTGAACCCGGCGTCGCGGATGAGCGCATGGGTGACGAGCTGCGAGGCCATCTGCCATCGCTCCGGGTCGCGCTCGCCCCGGCGAGTGTGGTGCTTCAGAGCCGCAGGCCATCACCACCCGCGCCATCGCGGTCTCGATCAGGTGCGCCTCGGTCTCCGCCACCCAGCGGGGCGAGTAGCGGATCTCGTGACCGTCCGTCGCCAGCGTCTCGCGGGAGGGATCGGGCCGGAGCGGGAGCCTCAGCACGAGGCTCCCGAAGAAGGGCTGCTTGCGCAGCAGCTCCGTCACGCAGTCGCTGACCCGGAGCGCGGACTCGCTGAGCACCCGGGCGGCCATCAGGCGGCCTCCCGCACGGACTCGGCGACGGACTCTTCGGTGCGTTGCCC
>CBDCSZ010000001.1:0-210469 GCA_965221935.1 Paracoccaceae bacterium | reverse complement strand
CGCAAGTCTTTCCGGGCACTGAATCAGGTTTAAGTGCAGGGATTTGGTTTCGCCGGTCAGCAACAGTAATTCTAATTTTGGATTTTTGAGTTTTTAACGTGTTGTATCACAACGGTTTTTTGGCCCGGGGAAATTTTTTTCCGCCGCAGGCGGCTGCGCGCCGGCGGTTCCCCGGCGGCGGGCGAATCACCTGCCGCCGACGCCGCTCCGGCCGCCGGCTCCTGGGGAAAAGGCGCGGAGAAGACATGTAAGTTATTGTTTTTACTTACATTTGTACAAATTTTTGATATGTGCATAATGCGGCGCCATGTCCCCGCTGGCCGGATACATCGCCGACATGCGCGAACTCTGCGCGTCCGCCCCGGACCGCAGGACCGGCGCCAACGCCCGCCTGGAGATGGCCGACATCGGCATGGCGGCCTTCGCCGTCTTCTTCCTGCAGTGCCCGTCCTTCCTGGCGGCGCAGGCGCAGCTTCAGTCCCGCCAGGGCCGGTCCAACGCCCGGACCCTGTTCGGCATTGACCGGCTGCCGACCGACAGCCACATCCGCAGCGTGCTCGACGGCGTGCCGCCGGAGCGCTTCGATTCCATCTTCACCCGGACCGTCGACCAGCTGGACCGCCAGGGCGCCCTTGACCGGCTGCGCCGGCTTGACGGGCGGCTGCTGATCGCCCTTGACGGCACCGAGTATTTCACCTCCTGCAGCATCGGCTGCCGGAACTGCTCGCAGCGGAAACTGGCGGACGGGCGGACACAGAACTTCCACGCCGTGCTCGGCGCCAGCATCGTCGCCCCGGGAACCTCGCGCCTCCTGCCGCTGCCGCCGGAGTTCATCCGCCCGCAGGACGGGGCTGAGAAACAGGACTGCGAGATCAACGCCGCCAAGCGCTGGCTGCGGCGGACCGGATCCGGCCTGGCCCGGCTCAGACCGGTTTATCTCGGCGACGACCTCTACTGCCGCCAGCCGCTCTGCGAGGCCGTGCTGGCCGCCGGCGGAAGCTTCATCCTGACCTGCAAGCCGAGCTCGCACACAACGCTTTACGAGTATATTCAAGGGGTTGAGACCGGCTGTCTGACCCGGACCGAGGGCCGGAAAAAGAAAAAGCGCCAGCTGCGCTACCGCTGGATGAGCGGTCTGCCGATCCGTGACGGAAAGGACGCGCTGGAAGTCAACTGGTTCGAAGTCACCATCACATCGCCGTCCGGAAAGCGGCTCTACCGCAACAGCTTCGCCACCGACCTCCCGGTCGGCCCGGACAGCGTCGCCGAACTGGCCGACTGCGCCCGGGCCCGGTGGAAAGTGGAGAACAACACCTTCAAGGCTCTCAAGGACGGCTACCATCTCGAGCACAACTTCGGGCACGGCAAGGAAACCCTGGCCAGCCTGCTGGCGACCTTCAACCTGATCGCGTTCCTGATGCAGAGCGCCTGCGACCTGGTCTGCGAAAGCTGGCAGGAGGCCCGGGCAAAGCTCGCCGCCCGCTACCGGCTTCTTGACAACCTGAAGTTCCTGACCGTCTACGTCGTGCACGACGACTGGGACGCCGTGATGCGGACAATCATCACCGGCGAGCTGCCGGAAAAGCCTCCGTAACCGGAACCGGCAGCCCCGCCCCTTCCGCCGAAACACAGTAGAAATCCGCCCGGAAACGCAGCCGAAAATGAAGAAAAAACCGATGTGAACGCATAATTGGAATTACTGGGTCAGCAAGCGGCGATCGATCGACGCTCCGTCGGGGAATTCGCCATCCGCAATTTGCGCAAGCAGCGACTCGTGCGCATCAAGCCGGGTCGGGCAGCCGTGCTCCGCAAGCGCTGCGGCAAACCCGCCGTTGCCATAAATCCGCGCAGTCGCATACGCGTTGTGACCGCCGAAAGTGAGCTGCGGGTCGGCGCCCGCGGCGAGCAGCAGCCGGGCCATCTCCCGGTCGCAGTGGCGCCTCGCCCCCTGGTGCATTGCAGGCGCGGCCATGGAAGGCTCGCCAGAGGGATGCCCATCGGCGGGCGCGTTGGGGCTGCCGCCATGTTTAAGCAGCAGCCTGACCGATTCGTGGTCATTGAAGTCGAGCGCGCGCAGCAGCGCGTTTGTGCCGTCGACCTGCGCGCCGAAGCCCAGCAGAAGCCGCACCCCATCCGAATGGCCAAGCTCGGTGGAATGGTAGAGCGACTCATTGTCGTTCGGATCTGCTCCATTCTCCAAGAGCCAGCGCGCGAGGGGCATGTTTCCCGCATGCCCGACCGCTCCGTACAGCGCCGACAGCCGGTGCGGCGAGCCCGGCACCCATGGGAACCCGTCATTGACGTCAGCGCCGTTCTCAAGAAGCGCTTCGGCGATCGCAATTCCTGCCTGGTCAGCTTTGGCGCCGCGCCGCCAATATCGCGAGAAACACAAATGAATGATTGGCCGCCGCCTGACGATCGGCTGTGTTGCCGTTGGCGCATCGTCTTTGATTCGGGAAAGCACAGTCTTCGCGTCACGCAGCGCGATCTGAATGCCCAAATCGGCGTGCGCGAGTGTCGGGTCGGCTGCCAGCAATTCGTCAGTTTTCCAATCCTGCCCGTAAAACAGGGCAATCCGCAGCCGGCGCGCCATTCTCCGCCTGACCGCGGCGCCGTTCGCACATGCGTCTGAAAAGTCAGCCCAGCTGGCAAACCCTTCTTCGCAGGTGACAGTTTCGCGGGCATCGCTGAGTTTGAATGACGTTGTCTCTTCTCCGGAGTTTCGGACACGTGAAACCGCCTCCGCAACACCTTCCCGAAAATCCCGGAACAGCGTCCCGGCCATCCGTTCAACCGCATCCATGTATTCGCTATCGGTCATGACCGCATTCCTCAGTTCTGCAGAATTGTCTCGGGTCGGCGCACCGCTCCGCAATGCCGTATCAACCTCTCCGTCAAGTCCGAAGCGGTCGCCAAACCGTTATGTCTTTCCGCGGTCCCCAAAAATATCAAGCGCCCGCCTGTTTTGCCACTTTGCAAGGCAGCAGGGAACCCGGAACTCTCCCATGGCCGCGCCGCGTTATGAAAATGCGCTTTGCCGCCTTTTCCTTGCCGTGCAGCCGGTTTCAGCCGCCGCCGGTCCCGAAGCTGCAGGAAAAAGCCGGAGAGTTTACACCCGATGCGCGTTTTGATCCCTGTCAGCTTAGGCAAGAGACTTCCATCCGCGCCCCCTTGTCGGTTTCCGCTGAGTTTGACCGACAGCACCCGCTGTGCCGCCGGGATCCTTCAGCCCCGGCACCGGCGCTTGCGCCGCCGACAGATCCGCAAGTGAAATTCCTGCGGCGCAGCCGGCTGCCGCCATTCGTCTGCGCGTTTCGCCCAACCGCCCTGCCTGGCGCACAGGTGGATTTTCTCACAGCCAGCCGCTAGGGTGGGTTTCACAGATTTTCGAGGTCGCATGGCTGACGATACCGCCGGATCCTACCAGGTACTTGCCCGGAAATATCGACCAGGCACGTTCGGCGAATTGATCGGCCAGGATGCCATGGTCCGCATATTGCGGAACTCTTTCGCCGCCGACAGAGTCGCACACGCTTTCATCCTCACAGGTGTGAGGGGGGTCGGCAAGACGACGACGGCGCGCATCATTGCGAAAGCTCTGAACTGCACCGGTTCCGTTGGCACGGCCGCGGTCGAACCGTGCGGCGCCTGCGACAGCTGCACGTCGATTGCCGAAGGGCGCCATGTCGATGTGCTTGAGATGGACGCCGCATCCCGAACCGGCGTCAACGATATTCGGGAAATCATTGAAAGCGTTTCCTACCGGCCGGCCAACGGCCGATACAAGATATACATCATTGACGAAGTTCATATGCTTTCCACGAGTGCCTTCAACGCCTTGCTGAAGACGCTGGAAGAGCCGCCCGAACACGTCAAGTTCATATTCGCAACGACCGAAATCCGCATGGTCCCGGTGACGGTTCTTTCGCGCTGCCAGCGGTTCGACCTCCGCAGGATTGAGCCGCAGGCGATGCAGGATCACCTGTTGTCAATTGCGAGACTTGAAAACATCAAGATCGCCGATGACGCAGCCGCCTTGGTCACCCGCGCTTCCGAAGGTTCGGCCCGGGACGCGGTCAGCCTTCTGGATCAGGCGATCGCGCACTCGGGCGAAGAGATCGAAACCGAAAATGTGAGGGAAATGCTCGGCCTTGCGGACCGGGGCCGGACACTGGATCTCCTGGATTTGATCATGAAAGGAGACGCCGCGGGCGCCCTGGAAGAGCTGGCGGGCCAGTACAGTGACGGAGCTGACCCGGCGGCGGTGCTGCGTGACCTCGCTGAGACCGCGCACTGGATTTCAATCCTCAAAGTCTCGCCGGAGACGGCCCACGATATTTCGGTATCGCCGGACGAGTTCACAAGGGGCAGGGCGATAGCGGAGTTGTTGCCGATGCGGGTCCTGTCCCGCGCCTGGCAGATGTTGTTGAAGGCGATCGAAGAAACGCCGCTGGCGCCGAATTCAATCATGGCGGCGGAGATGGCGGTCATCCGTCTTTGCCATGTCGCCGAACTGCCGACCGCGGAAGAGCTGCTGCGCAGGCTTTCGGCACAGGAAACGACAGAACCCGCGGCGGCAGTCTCGGCGCCGGCTCCGGGACAGAAGGAACAGGTCAGCCGTACGCCGTCGCGGCCGCCGCCGGCGCCTGGGGTATCGCTGAAGGACAACAGGTCAGGCGCCGGCAAATCCGCAGCGGACACGCGCCCAACGGCCGATGCCAAACCCCAGGGCGCAGACCAAATCAACCCCCGGCCGCAGATGCCGCAGCAGGCGGACAGCACCCCGGCAACAGAACAGGAAACGGAACCTGAGGGCGCGCATATTCAGTCAGCAGACGCCGACGGCCCGCTGCCGCATGCTGTCAAAGAGCACAGGCTGGTTCGCGGCGCTCTTGGCGCCTTTCCCGGGGCAACTGTGAGTGTCTCGCCGGCGCCGGCAAATGACGCGGCGGCCGAAAGCGAAAGCGGCGGCGCGGTCAAATGACGAACGAGTTTAACGAAATCAACCGGTTGATTGATCTCATGGCGCGGCTGCCGGGTCTTGGACCAGTATCGTCCCGCCGCATCGTCCTGCATTTATTGAAGTCAAAGAACGGCCGGCTGACGGAAATCGCTGACGCCATGCGCCGGGCGGCGGGTGCCGTCGGAACCTGTGTTGTCTGCGGTAACTTTTGTTCCGGAGAGCGGTGCAGAATCTGCCATTCTGAACAAAGAAAAAACGGCGAAATCTGTGTTGTGCAGGATATTGCCGATCTGTGGGCGATGGAACGCGCTTCGGTGTTCAAGGGAAGATACCATGTGTTGGGCGGCGTGCTTTCCATGCTCGACAATGTCGGCCCGGAAGAGCTGCGCATTCCTGATCTTGTCAGGCGGGTCGCGGCGGAAAGCGTGAAGGAGATCATTCTCGCGCTCAATGCGACCGTCGACGGTCAAACAACCGCGCACTACATTGCCGAGCAGTTTTCGGGCGAAAATGTCCGGATAACTTTGCTGGGACAGGGGGTGCCGATGGGCGGCGAGCTCAACTATCTAGACGACGGCACCATCACTGCGGCGATGAACGGCCGCAGAGAGTATTGATCGGCGGCGGAAGCGGCTGCACAGTCTGTCCATTCCGGATTTCAAGAAAGGCATCGCAAGTGGCGGAACCGCTGTTCCGGGATGAAAAAACTAAGGCCAGCGAATGGTTTTCGGAGTTCCAGCGCACTGTCACCGGGCGGTTCGAACGGCTTGAAGCGGAATTGTGGGACACGCTTGGCCGCGACGGTGACGCGCCGCGGTTCGAGGCGACGAAGACCGCCGCCAAGGCGGAGGACCAATCGGACCGCGGCGGCGGCGTCATGTCACTGCTGTCCGGCGGCTGTCTGTTTGAAAAGGTCGGCGTCAATGCATCGACCGTTTACGGGACCTTGACGGAATCCTCGCTGCGGCGGCTTGCCGCGGGCAAAACCATTGCCGGCCTCGAGCAGGATCCGAGCTTTTGGGCCTCGGGAATTTCTCTAGTGGCGCATATGCGAAACCCAAAAGTTCCCGCTGTTCATTTCAACACACGGATGTTCTGGACGCCGGCGCGGTGGTGGTTTGGCGGCGCCGCGGATCTGAATCCCTGCATCGAGTTTGCCGAAGACACGATGTGGTTTCACCGCGTGTTGGAAGCGTGCTGCCGCCGGACAGATCCCGACCGTTATGCAAAATACCGAAAATGGGCAGATGAGTATTTTCATATTCCGCACCGGGGGAAGCCGCGCGGTGCGGGCGGAATTTTTTTTGATGATTTGAACTCCGGAGACTGGGAAGCTGACTTCCGGTTCGTCAAAGATGTCGGGCGGGCATTCCTCAAAGCCTGCATTCCGATCGTCAAACGCCGCGGCTGCGATCCGTGGTCTGAGGACGACCGGGAAACCCAGCTGATTCACCGCGGTCACTACGCGGAGTTCAATCTGGTCTACGACCGGGGCACACGGTTTGGCCTCGAATCCGGCCATGATCCGCAAGCGGTGCTGATGAGTCTGCCGCCTCTGGCCAGGTGGCCATAGTCCCTTCGGCCCTGTCAATCGACCGTTGATTTCCAGGTGCGGACAATGTCGACCAGCCGCTCGACATTGCCAATGTCGGCATTCGGTGTGATGCCGTGGCCAAGATTGAAAATGTGAGGTTTGCCTGAAAACCCGTCAAGCACCGCAAGCGCCGCTTCGGAAAGCTGCGAGCCGTCGCCGACCAAATGGCTGGGGTCGAGATTGCCTTGGAAACTGGCTGCCGCCGGCAGGTGTTCCTTCGCCCAGCCGATTTCGACCGAAGGATCCAGCGCGATGCAGGCCGCGTCTGTCGCCTCAGAGAATCCGGCAAGCTGAGAGCCGGCCTGCCGGGGAAACGCAATGACCGGCACTTCCGGGTAACGGTTTTGCAATTCGCCGGTGATCGCTGCCGTCGGGTCTGTCACAAACTGTTCAAACTCCAATCCTTCCAGCGCGCCCGACCAAGTGTCGAAGAGCTTGACCGCCTCGGCGCCGGCGTCGATCTGAATCGAAAGATATTCAATCGTGGCCGCGGTCAGAACCTGTATGAGTTTTGCGAAGGCCGGCGGGTTCTCGCGCATAAAACGCAGGGCAGGGCGCCGGCCCGGCGCCGCGTGTCCGGCGATCATGTAGGTTGCGACCGTCCACGGCGAACCGGCAAACCCCAAAAGTGCGGTGTCCGGCGGCAGCTCCGCCGCGGTCAGGCGGATTGTCTCACAGACCGGCGAGAGCAGATCGCGCACGGCGTCGGCTCCCCCGAGCGCATCGACGTCCTCCATGCTGCGGACGGCAGACAGTTGCGGGCCTTCGCCGGAAGGAAAGCTGAGGCTGGACCCGAGCGCGAACGGCACCAGCAGGATATCGGCAAAGACAATTGCGGCGTCAAAGCCGAACCTGCGAATCGGCTGCAGGGTCACTTCGGCCGCAAGATCGGGCGTAAAACACAATGTCAGGAAGTCTCCCGCCTGCTCGCGAACCGTTCGATACTCTGGCAAATATCTGCCGGCTTGCCGCATGATCCAAAGCGGCGGGGGATCGACCCGTGTTCCCGCCAATGCGCGGAGCAAAGGTTTGGTCGCAGACATGGCAGTCCAGTTTCTGACGCCGTAGCGGCTTACTTGGATTGCGGCGGGTCAACAAGTAAGCAGTCAGCTCTGTAAGGTTCTGCCAGTTGATCTCGAATTTGCCATGATTCTCCGCAATTCGCGCAAACCGATCGTATTTGGAACCCGGGGGTCGCCGCTGGCCCTGGCCCAGACCGAGGAGGCGAAATCCCGCCTCCAGCTTTTGTGCGGCTGCGATTCTGCGGAACTGGAAGTGCGGGTGATCCGAACCGCGGGCGACCGCAGCCAAAAGCGTCAGATCAGCGAAATCGGCGGCAAGAACGTGTTCTGCCGGGAGATTGAGCAGGCGCTGATCAAGGGCGACATCGATATTGCCGTGCATTCCATGAAGGATTTGCCGGTTGCGCAGCCGGACGGGTGCGCAGCTGACTGCGTGCTGCCGAGGGCAGATCCGCGCGATGCCCTGATCTGCAGGAATTTTCAGCGCATTGAAGATTTGCCGGAGGGTTCGGTCGTGGGCACTTCCAGCCTGCGCAGACGGGCACAACTCCTCAATCGCAACCCAAAGCTGAAGACCGTCGGGATTCGCGGCAATGTGGAAACAAGGCTCCGCAGACTGGAGAATGGGGAGGTCGACGCCACCCTGCTTGCCATGGCCGGATTGCGGCGGCTGGGGAGAGACGGGGAATGCGCGTTCCCGATTTCAGTGACCGCGATGCTGCCGGCGGCGGCGCAGGGCGCGATTTGCCTCGAAAGACGCGCCGATGACACAAGTATCGCGGCGCTGCTTGCTAGAATCAATGACAGATCCAGCGCGCTGCGGACAACGGCGGAACGGGCCGTGCTGGCAGGGCTGGGCGGAGACTGCACGACGCCGATCGGTGTGTTCGCAGAATTGCACCGGGGCATAATGACGCTGTGCGGCGAACTGCTCACCGCCGACGGCAGGACAAGTTTCAAATGCGGGATTGAAGGACCGGAAGAAGATGCGGCCGAGCTTGGGCTTGAGCTTGCGAGGCGAATCCTTGCCCAGACCGGTGTCACGAGCCGACCGCGCCGGTCGGACTGATTGCAATGCCTTGCTCTGACTCGTTTCCGCCGCCTGTGATTCGCAGTGTGGAATGCGCGCAGCCGGCGCGGCTGCTGGCGGGACGGTTTCAGTGAGCGAAGCCATCGGAATTGTCGTGCAAGGTTATGCCGAGCTTGACGGCAGCCAGTTTCTGCCGGCGCTGGAGCTTGCGGTGCCCGGCGGAAAGTGGACCTGCCTCCTTGGACATTCGGGCGTCGGCAAGACAACCTTGCTGCGTCTGCTGGCCGGTCTCGATATCGCGGCGGAGTTTACGGGATCGGTTTCCGCAACGGATGGCGGCCCGGTCGCATCCCGCATTGCCTACATGGCTCAGGAGGACCTGTTATTCCCCTGGTCCAGCGTATTGAGCAACATCCAGCTTGGCCCGCGGCTGCGCCGGCAGAAACCGGACCGCGGCCGCGCCGGGCGGCTGCTTGAAAGAATTGGGCTGGCCGGACACGGCGCGAAGCTGCCGCACGCGCTTTCCGGCGGGCAGCGCCAGCGGGTCGCGCTCGCCCGTACCCTTATGGAAGACCGCCCGCTGATCCTGCTCGACGAACCGTTCTCGGCGCTGGATGCGCGGACACGGGCTGAAATGCAGGACCTTGCGGTGGAGCTGTTGCGTGAAAAAACAGTGCTTCAAGTTACGCATGACCCGCTGGAAGCGGCCCGGCTGGGTCAGAAAATCCTGGTCATGAACAGTGCCGGACTGGCAGAGGTCAAGGTGCCGCCCGGCGATGTTCCGAGGGAGGTCGACGACCCGGAAACGCTGGCCACACAAGGCGCCCTGCACCGGATGCTGCTGCAAGACCGATGACCGGGATTCGCAACGCCTTTCTGTCCGCGGTGCTGCTGATCGTTTGCTGGCAAACCCTGTCGGTTTTGTCCGGTTTGCCGAAATTCATACTGCCAAGCGCGACCGAAGTGCTGGCTTCCATGTGGCACAACCGGGCGCTGATCGCCGAACACGCTGCGATTACCCTGGCCGAAGTGATCCTCGGCATGGCGATAGGTTCGGCGCTCGGCGCTGCGACCGCAATCGGTCTCGCGGTGTCCACCTCCGCCCGCAATCTGCTCCGCCCGGTTCTCGTGTTCTCCCAGGCGGTCCCGGTTTTTGCCCTTGCCCCGCTGCTGACGCTTTGGCTCGGCTACGGGCTGCCGTCGAAAGTCGCCATGGCGGTGCTGATTATCTATTTTCCGGTGACCTCGTCGTTTTTCGACGGCCTGATGCAGACCCCGAAGGGTTTCCTGGATCTTGCCCAGACGATGGGAAGCAGCAGCAGACGGACGTTGTATATGGTGCGGGTGCCGGCGGCTCTGCCGGCCCTGGCATCCGGTCTCAGGCTTGCCGCGGTCTATGCGCCGATCGGCGCGGTGATCGGGGAATGGGTCGGAGCATCGAAAGGTCTGGGCTATCTGATGCTGTTGGCGAACGGCCGGGCCAAAACCGATTTGATGTTTGCCGCCATGATCGTTCTTGGGATCATGGCGGTCGCGCTTTACCTGGGGGTGGACTGGCTGGCGCAGCGGACAAAACGGGGCCGCTGACCGCCGTCATCCGCTGCCGACTGGCAGCTCCAACAAGAGTTCGGCAAATTGCGCAGCGTGCATATCGCGGTCGGCGCGGCTGCCCTGCGCGGATGGGCGCGGAAAGCTGAACTTCAGAACATAGAGGTGCGGGATCTCGAATTTTCTGACCGAGTCAAGACTTACCTTGTAAAGTTCCGCCACCGTGCCTTCGTCCACGCTCCGCCTGAGGGTCTCGAAGGATTCCGCTGTGCCGCAGAAAATATCCACGGTTGCGGTGAACGGGCCCGCATTCTTCGACCTCACCTTGAGCGCGAGGTCAGCGAGGAGAGGCATGGCTTGTTTCGTGCACTTCCAGCGCAAACACGTCCATTGGACTGTCCAGCTCCAACACGTGGCTGAGCCGGAACTCAAATGTGGGCCCGCGCTCGGTTTCCGCCGGCGAATAGGGAAATGCGAAAGTCGGCAGCTCCTCGTCATCGGTCAGCGGAAAATGCAGCATGAAGGGGTTGATCAGCCGCGCGATTTCATTGGCCGCATCCTGGGATGCCGCTGTGACGATGCACAAAACGCCGACTTCCACCGGTTCCCCCTGCCGGCGCTCGAGTTCGCCCAGCGCAGAATCGACGCCAATGAGACGAAACTCCAGGGAATAGTCCGATGGCCGGAACTGCGTTCTTTCCGCAATCCTGCGCCTTACGAATGCGCGGAGCCGGTCAACCCATTCGCGGCAATGGCATGCGTAGCGTCTGTTGCGCAGCAGGGCGAGAATGGTGGTCTGGTGCCCGGCGAGGGCCGCGCCCTCGAGTTTGACGGTGTAACGGGCGGAGCGTTGCCACTCCGAACCAGTGACCCGGACGCGCCGGTCGCTGACCGGTTCATAACGGGCGTTTGAAACGTCCAGCCGGCCGCCGGGCTCCATCAGGACAAACGGGTCTGCGTTCTCGTACAGCATGTGGGCGGACACCGAGTGCGGTGTGCAGCGCGCGCCGTCGGCAAGCGGCTCAACTTCAAAGCCGGTGTCATCGAAATCGACAGAAATCACACCGCTCATCGGCCGGGTGGAACACAAAGCCCCGCATTCAGCAATTTTTGCGCCATGCCAGGCGGCTCCGACATGTGCGCCATTCATGATGGGCAGCGCGGCGATGCCCGACGTGTCTGTCGCGCGTCCGGCAATGACGATCTCGGCCCCGGTTTCAATTGCCGCGCCGATCTGCTCGACGCCGGCGAGGGCAACGATATTGACGCAACTGAGAATATCGCCGCGTTCGATATCCGCCGCGTCGGCGAGACCGCAGACCCGCTGACCGTCAAACGCCTCGGCAATATCGATCGGGTTCTGTGCCGAATACAGTGTGGCCACGCGCAGAGTCTGCCCCAGTTCCGCTGCCGCGGCGCGGGTGAGATCCAGCATCCAGTCGACGCAGCGGTTGACGCCGCAAGTGCCGGCCGTCGTCAGCACCAGCGGCGCGTCAGCTGCCGCGCGGGCGGCCATCAGCTGCTTCCATTCGGCAAGTGTCGCGGCCTGCGAGTATTTCGAGACACCGGCGCCGAGATAGTACGGTCCGCTGTCGGTCGAGCCTCCGTCAATGGCAATGATGTCAGGTTTCCCGTCCACGCCAAGCGCCAGGGCGTTTTTGTCAAACCCGAGGCCAAGCACGCCGGAGGGCACCAGCACCCGCGTCGGCATGTCAGTCCTTCGGCCTCTGAGGCCTCTTCAACAGGGGGCGCAGAAACATCGGGGCGACAAATCCCACAATCGCCGCCATCCACAGCCCGACTGAGATTCCCGACGAAAACAGATATGTCCAATCGCCATCCGAAATCACCATCGCCCGGCGCAGACTGTCCTCCATCTTGTTGCCCAGCAGGATGCCGAGAATGATCGGCACCGTGGGCACATCGATTTTGCGGCACAGATAGCCGAGGAGGCCGAACACAACCATCAACACAAGATCGAAGCTGCTTCCGGAAAGCGAATAGATGCCGGCGAACGAAACCATCATGATTCCCGGAAGAAGCACGCCGGGAGGCACCGACAGAATATAAACGAACAGCCGCACCATCGGCACATTCATGATGAGCAGCACGAAATTCGCGATGAGCAGGGCCGCAATCAATCCCCACACGACTTCAGGACGCTCTTCAAAGAGCAGCGGCCCCGGCGTGATGTTCAAGGTCAACAGCAGCGCCAGCAGAACCGCGGTGGTGCCGGAGCCGGGCACGCCGAGGGTCAGCATCGGCACGAGGGCGCCGCCGGCAGCCGCATTGTTCCCCGACTCAGGCGCCGCGACGCCGCGCGGATTGCCGGTTCCGAAACTTTCCTTGTCCCTGGCGACCGCCTTCTCCGCCATGTAGGCCAGGAAACTCCCGAGCGACGCGCCGGCGCCGGGAAGCACTCCGGCGACAAAACCGATCCCGGTCGAGCGCAGCATTGCCGGGAAACTATTGACGATATCCCGGACCGGCACCGTGATCTTATCCAGCGCCACGCCGATGGCGGAGCTTTTCCCGTGGCTTTCGAGAAACATGAACACTTCCGAAACCGCGAACAGGCCGACGATGGCCACAAGAAAGTCGACGCCGTCCATCAGATGGAGTTCGCCATAGGTGAAGCGCGGCAGTCCGGTCGAGTTGTCGAGGCCGATCATTGCAATGCCCAGACCGAGCAGCGCTGCCAGCGCCGCCTTTGCCTGGTTGCGCGACGACAGCCCGCCAAGTGTGCAGAAGGCCAGCAGATAGAGGGCGAAATACTCGGACGGGCCAAACAGGTATGCGATTCTCGCCAGGATCGGCGCCAGCAGCATCAGGCCGATGGTCGCCAGCAGCGCGCCGACAAAGGACGCGACGCCGGACAGAACAAGAGCGTCTCCGGCGCGGCCCTGCCTGGCCATCGGATATCCGTCCAATGTCGTCATCAAAGCGGGTTCGTCGCCGGGAATGTTGAGCAGGATCGACGAGATCCGGCCGCCGTACATCGCGCCGTAATACACCGATGTCATCAGCACCAGGGCTTCGGTTGCGTCGAGTCCGAGCGTGAAAGCGAGCGGAATCAGTATGGCGACGCCGTTCGACGGGCCAAGACCGGGCAGGGACCCGATGATGGTTCCCATGAAGCACCCGGCGACCGCGAGTATCAGATTTGACATGGTCAGAGCGACGGCGAAACCCTGGGCAAGATTTTGGTAGAGTTCCACAGTGTCTGCCGTTCAGCCCGCAAAAAACCTTCCGAAGGGTGACAGGCTGAGACCGAGAGCGACGTTGAACACGGTGTAAAGCCCGACCGACAGCGCCGCGCCGGTCACCGCCGCGGCGACCGGCCGGGGCGTGATAAGATAACTCAGACATGCGGACGCGATGGCCGCCGGCACAATGAATCCGAACGGTTTAAGCGTCTGCGAAAAAGCATACATGACCAATACCGAAACAGCGATCTTGGCGAGGATGGGAAGTTTCGGCCATTGCGGGTCAGGATCCGGTTTCAGGACAAACACCGCCGCACACAGCAAGGCAATGCCGCCAATGACATAAGGGAATGTGCGCGATCCCACGGGATCGGACAAAAAACCAAGCTGGATGTGCGCCGCGCTCCACAGGTAGAAGAGCGCGACGACAATAATTCCCAAACCGAAAATGCGGTCGGTGAGCACTATTGGATCACACCGATTTCGCGGGACAGCGTTTCAATCTCGCCTATCACGCCATTCACATAATCCTGAAAATCTCTTCCGACTTTTGTGAACGGAGCCAGACCGTTCGCCACCATGGCCTGCTGCCACTCCTCGGAGGCGCCGACATTGGCGAGAGCTTCCGACCACCCGTTGTAGGCGTCTTCGGAAATGCCCTTTGGCACATAGAGGCCGCGCCAGTTGACGGAGACAATGTCAATGCCCTGCTCCCTAGCCGTCGGGATCTGTTCGAATCCCGGCACGCGCTCCTCGGTGAACACTGCGACCACCCTGATTTCGTCGGCAGCGAGGAACCCGACAACCTCCGACATGTCTCCGGTCATGGCCTGGGTGTGGCCGCCGATGGTCTGCGTGATCGCATCTCCGCCGCCGTCGACGCCAATGTATTTGACCGCGGTGACGTCGTTAAATCCGGCTCTTCCCAAGGCCATCAGCACCTTTAGGTGGTCAAATCCACCCGTTGCCGAGCCGCCCGCGAATGTCACTGAGGAAGGATCGGCAATCACCGCGTCAAGCAAATCGTTCAGCGACATGTAGGGAGAGTCTTTGGCCACGGCGATGATGCCGGGGTCAGCGCCGATGGCGCCGAGAAACTGCACCTGATCGGCTGTCATGCCGCCATACGCGTTTTGCGCAAGTCTGGTGGCAGTCGCGGATGACGCCGCGACAATCAGTTCGGCATCGTCGCTGCGTTCGTTCACGACGTGACTGAAAGCAAGCCCGCCGCCGCCGCCGGCAGTAATTCCAATTATGCGTTCACATCGGTTTTTTCTTCATTTTCGGCTGCGTTTCCGGGCGGATTTCTACTGTGTTTCGGCGGAAGGGGCGGGGCTGCCGGTTCCGGTTACGGAGGCTTTTCCGGCAGCTCGCCGGTGATGATTGTCCGCATCACGGCGTCCCAGTCGTCGTGCACGACGTAGACGGTCAGGAACTTCAGGTTGTCAAGAAGCCGGTAGCGGGCGGCGAGCTTTGCCCGGGCCTCCTGCCAGCTTTCGCAGACCAGGTCGCAGGCGCTCTGCATCAGGAACGCGATCAGGTTGAAGGTCGCCAGCAGGCTGGCCAGGGTTTCCTTGCCGTGCCCGAAGTTGTGCTCGAGATGGTAGCCGTCCTTGAGAGCCTTGAAGGTGTTGTTCTCCACTTTCCACCGGGCCCGGGCGCAGTCGGCCAGTTCGGCGACGCTGTCCGGGCCGACCGGGAGGTCGGTGGCGAAGCTGTTGCGGTAGAGCCGCTTTCCGGACGGCGATGTGATGGTGACTTCGAACCAGTTGACTTCCAGCGCGTCCTTTCCGTCACGGATCGGCAGACCGCTCATCCAGCGGTAGCGCAGCCGGCGCTTTTTCTTTTTCCGGCCCTCGGTCCGGGTCAGACAGCCGGTCTCAACCCCTTGAATATACTCGTAAAGCGTTGTGTGCGAGCTCGGCTTGCAGGTCAGGATGAAGCTTCCGCCGGCGGCCAGCACGGCCTCGCAGAGCGGCTGGCGGCAGTAGAGGTCGTCGCCGAGATAAACCGGTCTGAGCCGGGCCAGGCCGGATCCGGTCCGCCGCAGCCAGCGCTTGGCGGCGTTGATCTCGCAGTCCTGTTTCTCAGCCCCGTCCTGCGGGCGGATGAACTCCGGCGGCAGCGGCAGGAGGCGCGAGGTTCCCGGGGCGACGATGCTGGCGCCGAGCACGGCGTGGAAGTTCTGTGTCCGCCCGTCCGCCAGTTTCCGCTGCGAGCAGTTCCGGCAGCCGATGCTGCAGGAGGTGAAATACTCGGTGCCGTCAAGGGCGATCAGCAGCCGCCCGTCAAGCCGGCGCAGCTGGTCAAGGGCGCCCTGGCGGTCCAGCTGGTCGACGGTCCGGGTGAAGATGGAATCGAAGCGCTCCGGCGGCACGCCGTCGAGCACGCTGCGGATGTGGCTGTCGGTCGGCAGCCGGTCAATGCCGAACAGGGTCCGGGCGTTGGACCGTCCCTGGCGGGACTGGAGCTGCGCCTGCGCCGCCAGGAAGGACGGGCACTGCAGGAAGAAGACGGCGAAGGCCGCCATTCCGATGTCGGCCATCTCCAGGCGGGCGTTGGCGCCGGTCCTGCGGTCCGGGGCGGATGCGCAGAGTTCGCGCATGTCGGCGATGTATCCGGCCAGCGGGGACATGGCGCCGCATTATGCACATATCAAAAATTTGTACAAATGTAAGCAAAAACAACAACTTACAGGTCTTCTCCGCGCCTTTTCCCCAGGAGCCGGCGGCCGGAGCGGCGTCGGCGGCAGGTGATTCGCCCGCCGCCGGGGAACCGCCGGCGCGCAGCCGCCTGCGGCGGAAAAAAATTCCCCCGGGCCAAAAAACCGTTGTGATACAACACGTTAAAAACTCAAAAATCCAAAATTAGAATTACTGCCGCCGCCGGCCATGTTGGTGACCTAGATCGGCTTGTCGACAGCGCCGATGTCATACATGATCTTACCTATTGTTCTACAAGTAAAATCCCATCCGCCGCCTGGGTTGGCGGGGGCTATGCATTCGGCTGCGAATGCGGATCCAGCAACACTCAGCCCACCGACCAACGCACCGGTCAGCACACTCATACGAACCGTGGAATTCATATTTTCGCTCCTAAGTTTTTTTGGGTCAGAACCTGCGTCGGACCGAATTCCGATCAAACCCAGTTTCTGTTTACAGACTCCTCGAACGGCATTGGCATACGAATTGGCTCACACCGCGGGAGCGGTTGTTAGCCCATCTTTAACATTGTAGTGCGTAACGCGTTGATTTCAAACGGGTAAAAAATCCGAATGGCACTACAATCCGGAGAGGCGGCCGTTTCGGGCCGCCGCCACGAATTGCCGGAATCGGTTCAGACGATGGTCTTGGCGAGGTTCCTGGGCGGCGGCGCGAGGCCCATCGCCCGGTAGATCTCCGCCTGTTCGGGGGAGGCGGATGCGGTCTTGCGGACATGCAGGGTCCTGCCGTCACGGCGCCTGAAGCTGGTTGTCGTGCGCTGCAGTGTCGCAAGCGTCTGGCGCGCCGTCGTCCAGCTGTCGTGGATGTTTGCCGCTTTCATGGGTCTGCGCAGTGTCTGGACTGCCTGATAGGCGAGGACTGAGATGAACAGGTGAGCGTCGGCGCGCCCCTGTTTGTGATGGAAGATCGGACGCAGGCCGAGCTCGGATTTCAACGAGCGGAACACGGCTTCGGCGTCGGTGAGGGTCGCGCAGGTCTGCCACATGGTCTCTGCCGGCCAGTCGAGGATGTTGCTGCGCAGACAGCAGACCCCGGGGTGGGTCAGCATGGAATTGTCGGCGGGGTTGAGGTTCCAGGTGATGGCTGTTGCCTTGGTTCCGGCGCTGTCGGGGGTGACGGTGATCTCGTAATGCCGGGCGACCCGCGCGTTTTCCTTTGCAAGCCGCCCGATCCGGCGCTGGATGTCGTCAAGCTTCTTGCGGGTCCTGGGGCGGGAGAGGCCGTCATGCAGTTTCTTCAGGCCGTCTTCGAGACGTGTCCTGAAACGATTGATGATGCCGCGTTCCTTTTCCGCCCGGGCTTCGGAAAGGCGCCGCAGCCAGGACTCCTTGTATTCCGTGCCGTCCTCTTCCTCGCGGGTGACGGATTCCTTGTAGATGGCGACCTTGTCGCATGACGCGGTCGTGATTGCCCTGGCCTCGTCGGAATCGAAGACCCGCTTGGTGGTGCGTGAGACCACGGGACAGCGATAGGCGCTGGCGCGCAGCCACCGCAGGTTGTCCTCGGTCGCGATGCCGCCGTCCATGATGACGACCGCGCCTTCCGGAGCGCCGAGGCTGGTGAGCATGTGCGTGAGTGTCCTGTGTTCGGTGACATTGCCGGCAAACACCCGGCTGCGCCGGACAAAGCCGCTGGCATCGAGAACCAGGCCAAGCGAAAGCAGCGGGCAGTCGCTGCGCCGTTCCTTCGAATGCCCGCGCCGCGCCTTGGGCTGGATTGGCGCCCGGCCTTCATAGAACGTGTTGGTGAGATCGTACAGCGCGATCGTCGGCTTGAGGTCGAACAGGGACCGGGCCCGGGCGAAGAGGTGATCCTCGATGCTGTCCTGATGGGCAAGGAGCAGATCCGAGGCGCGGTGGAGCGCCATGTCGCTCAGAGCGCCGAAATCGATCCCGAGCATCTCGCCGAGGGCGCTGTGCCGGCGCAGCCAGAAGTTGGTCGCCCGCTCCGAGTTCGGCGCGGCCATGCGCGCGACAATGGCCGCCAGGGCGCAGCAGCGCTGGCGGCGGTTGAAACCGAGACCGTCGAACAATGCCGGCAGGCCGAGACCGGACAGCGCCTCGAGCCCGGCATGCTCGACACCGACCGAGCGCCCGTCGCTGTCGCTGGCGGAATTGACATCAACACTCTGCCAGTCCCGCTTCGCGCCTTCCCCGCCGCTGTCTTTCCCGCGGCCAATCAGCAGGGCGGAGATTCTGCGGGCCTCGGCCTCGATCCCCGGATCGGGATCGGCGAGGCCGAGGGCGGTCTGTCCGGTGAGATGATCCGAGATGCGTCGGCACAGGTCCGGCCAGTGCCCGCGCCCGATTGCAAAATGGCGCCCGAGATTGAGAAGGGTGCGCTGACGGATCCTGTCCCCCTCGCGGCGGTTCTCGACCAGGCGGAAGGTGATTTGGTCGCTGCCGTCGCTGGCGGCGCCGGTCTTGGTCTGTCGAATGAACATGCGGCAGCTATAGCAAAAGGAATCCCCCGCCGCAAGGCACTACTCAAAAAACATGGCACTACAAACGATTCATGAAACATCGAATCACAATAAATCAATGAGTTGCGAATCGAACACCGTCAAATCGACCTCAAATCCAACGCAGAAATGTTAAAGATGGGTTAGCCGCTTCGGCTCCAAGATTCAATGCGGCGATGGAAACGATATGCCGAAACGGGAATCGCCGGAACGGTGAGCGCGGCGCGGAATTGATCCTTGCCCTGGACCGGGTGAGAGAGACCCCGCTTGCCGCCGCAGAATCTGAGATCAGCCTTGCGGCTGCGCCTGAACTTCGGGCCCGCCGCCGCCGCTGCCGCTCCGCTCCAGAAGTTTTTCCCGCAGCGAATTCTGCCGCGCTTCCGAAAACAGTTTGTGGCCAGCCATGTCCTTCACATAGAACACATCGACAGCCTGGACGCCGTATGTGGCTATGACGGCGCCGCCGATCGAGACATTTGCACGGAACAGTGTGTATGCGATGTCAAAAATCAGTCCCGGCCGATCGCGCGTGTCGACTTCGACAATCGTGTAAATGTCGGAACCTTCGTTATCGAATGTGATCTCAGTCGGAACAACAAAGCTCCGAACCCGTTTGACCGCGACCGACGAGCTCAACTGGCGTTCGCGGTCCTCCAGAGCCTTTGCCGTGTTCAGCTCGCCCTTCATCGTGCGCTCTATCGTCTGCATCAGCCGCTGGAAGCGTGACTTTCCGTACGGTCTGCCTTTGAAATCCTGAACCCAGAACACCGCGGTCGCATAACCGTCCGATGTTGTGTAGGATTTGGCATCGACCACATTGGCCGCCGCCAGCGCCAAAGCGCCGGCAGTCCGCGCGAAACATCCGGGATGATCCGCCATGGCAATGCAGATCCGGGTCGCGTCCCGTTCCAGCTCAAGCTTCGTGTCCATGCGGATTTCATCGTCGGAGATATTTTCGAGCAAGCGGGCGAAAATCAGCTGGGTTTCTGTGCTCAGCCCCTGCCAATAGGGATCCGAATGCCGCGCGATTTCCGATTCCGCTGCATCCCGGCTCAAGCCGGCGGAAGCCTCGCGGAATCTTTGCCGGGCTTCTTCCGCGCCAGTCAGCTCAGCCGCTCCGCGGCCTTCGGTCAGGGCGATGTGGGTCAGCCGGTGGAGGTCGCGCACCAGCTGCGCCTTCCAGTTTGTCCAGACATCCGGACCGACTCCGCGGATATCGCAGACCGTAAGCACCGTCAAAAGCCTCAGACGCGACCGGCTCGCCACCTTCAGCGCAAAATTCCACACCGTCCGCGGATCCGAAATATCGCGCTTCTGGCACGTGTCCGACATCAGCAGATGATTCTGCACCAGCCACTCAACAGTCTCGGTTTCACCTTCGCTCAATCCGAGGCGGGGCGCGACATCGCGCACAATTTCCGCGCCGCGGGCTGAGTGATCCTGGCCCGATCCCTTGCCGACATCGTGCAAGAGCAGGGCAAGATACAGGACTTTGCGGTCAACCCCCTTCTCAAGGATGCCCGAAGCGACCGGCAATTCCTCGCGGTACACGCCGCGCTCGATCTCCGACAAGGTCAGAATGCATTGAATGGTATGCTCGTCGACGGTGTAATGATGGTAGCCGCCCGGCTGGATCATGGCCACAATCGACTGGAATTCAGGGATAAAACGCCCTAGGATGCCAAGTTCGTTCATTCGCCTGAGGGCGCGTTCCGGGCTGCCGTGATCCAACAGAACCCGAAAGAACAGCTCGTTGACTTCTGGGTTGCGGCGAAACTTGTCGTCAATGAGGTGATGGTTTGACGCCAAAAGCCGCATCGCATCCGGGTGCAGAAGCAGTCCGGTGCGCAGCGCCTCGTCGAACAGCCGCATGATATTGGTCGGGTCGGCGAGAAACCTGTCCTCGTTTGCGATCGCCAGACGGCCGTGTTTGGTCGTGTAGCCGTCACGGACCCGTGTGCCGAGCTGCAGCCCGGTGCTGCGCAGCAGACCCAAGACCCTCGGCTCCCGTTTGACGTGCCGGGCTTCTAGCGCGGTCAGGAATATCCGCGTCAGCTCTCCCACATCGGTCGCGTGCCGAAAATACTCCTGCATGAAATGCTCGGCGGCCGTGCGGGACTTGGAAGGTTTGAAGCCAAGCGCTTCCGCAACCTCCGGCTGGGCCTCGAAATGCAGCTTGTCCTGCGCCTTTCGGGCATTGATGTGCAGCACGCACCGCACCGACCAGAGAAACGCTTCGGCGCTGATGAATTTCTCGAATTCCTCAATTGAATAGACGTCGAGGTCGATCAATTCGCGCGGGTTCTCAACCCGGTAGAGATATTTGACGATCCAAAACAGGGTCTGCAGATCGCGCAGTCCGCCTTTGCCTTCCTTGACATTGGGTTCGAGCAGGTAACGGTTGCCGTTTTGCCTCTCATTTCTCGCTTCACGCTCGGCAAGTTTTGCCTCGACGAATTCGCGGCCGGTTCCTTTGAAAAGATCGTTCCAGAGCTTTTTGTCGAGGTCAGCGGCCAGCCCGGCGTCGCCGTAAATCTGCCGCCGCTCGAGCAGCGCCGTCCTGATGGTGAAATCCTCCCGCCCCAGCCAGACACAGTCCTTGGCGTTTCGGCACGAGTGGCCAACATTAAGTTTGAGGTCCCAGAGCAGGTAAAGGGCGGTTTCAATGACCGATTCGACCCACGGCCCGATTTTTCTTTTGACCAGAAACAGCAGGTCGACATCAGAAAACTCAGCCATTTCCGCTCTTCCATAGCCGCCGACGGCAGCGACCGAGAAACGAATCGGCGGATGCGGTGAGGTGTTGAGCGGGCCGGATGCCAGATTCAGCGCGGCGCGAACCAGCCCGTCCGTTAAATGGGAATAGGAACGGACCGCTCTCAGCGCCGCAAACGGATTCTTGGGATACTGTGCCAGCGACACCGTTTGGATCTTTTCCATGGCCGCGTCGCGGCGCGCCCGAAGCTCCGCCAGCGCGGCAGACCGGATGGCAGCCGGATCGTCCGATTGAGCGGCTGCCTCCGCGATGAAGTCTTCCATAGAATTCTCATCAAAGATCTCATCGGCCGGAAGCAGCAGATTATCGAGTGGTTTGGCGCGGAAGTTGGTCGTGGCTGTGCCTGAACTCTGAATCTTGGTCATCGCGGTATCCAAAACAGTGTGCCGAAAAGTCTCCGCCGGTCGGCGACACCTGGCGGGTAGAATCGTAGACCAAACACGGGGCGGTCACCTTCAATTGGCAGCAATCATACGCTTGCAGGAAATGTCTGCGCAAGTTCTGGCGAGGTCCCGGATTCAAAACGGGCAATTCTCTTAATTTGGAACCGCTCATGTTGCCGTCATCGGCGGAATCGGCCGCCGGACATTGAAATCTCCTGGCGAAAGTGACGTCCGCCGCGCGGTCATGCGACCGCCGGTGTGAAGCTGGAGTGCGGCCGGCGGCAAGGGCAAATGGCCGCGCGATGCGTTGATTCGGGATGATAGCGTTTGCCGATGGCCTGCGAATACGGATACATTCCGAACACCGGCCGGGGTCAGGGAGCGGCATCATGAACAGGTATCCGCGGGATATGCGTGGCTACGGGGAGAAACCGGTTGTCGCGAAATGGCCGCACGGAGCCTGCGTCGCCATTCAATTCGTAGTGAATTACGAAGAGGGAGGCGAAAACTGCCTGCTTCACGGCGACGCGGCCTCGGAAGCGTTTCTTTCGGAAGTCGTCGGCGCGGCGGCGTGGCCCGGCCAGCGTCACTGGAATATGGAGTCGATCTACGAATATGGCGCAAGAGCCGGATTTTGGCGTCTGCGCCGCATTTTCGACGAGGCGGAGGTGCCGGTCACGGTTTTCGCGGTCGCCACGGCTCTGGCGCGCTCCCCGCTGCAGGTCGCTGCCATGTCGGAATCCGGGTGGGAGATTGCCAATCACGGGTTAAAATGGATTGAATACAAGGACTTCAGCGAAGCTGAAGAGCGACAGCACATGGCCGAGGCAATCCGCCTGCACACCGAAGTCACAGGTGAACGGCCGCTGGGCTGGTACACCGGGCGCGCCTCGGCCAACACCGTGCGGCTTGCCGCGGCCGAAGGCGGCTTCGCATACATCGCCGACTCGTACGCTGACGACCTGCCGTACTGGATGCGCGTCGATGGGCGCGATCAGCTCATTGTGCCGTACACGCTCGATGCGAACGATATGCGGTTTGCGACCGCACAGGGCTTCAACAGCGGGGATCAGTTTTTCACATATTTGAAGGATTCTCTTGACCTGCTGCACTATGAGGGGATGCAGGGCGCGCCAAAAATGATGTCGGTCGGCCTGCACTGCCGCCTTGCCGGACGGCCGGGCCGCGCCCATTCCCTGCGGCGTTTTCTTGACTATGCGCGCTCGAAAGACAGGGTTTGGTTTGCTAGGAGAATCGACATTGCCCGGCACTGGGCAGCGGAGCATCCTCCAAGTCAGAAGACGGCCGTGCCCTCGGAAATGACCCGCGGTGAATTTGTCCGCAGGTTTGGCAGTGTGTTTGAACATTCAGAGTGGATTGCCGAGAGGGGGTTTGGTTTTGAGATCGGACCGGCGCACGACTGCCGCGAAGGCGTGCACAGCCTGCTCTGCCGGGCGTTTCGGTCGGCCTCGGAGGATGAGCGGCTGAGCGTGATCATGGCGCATCCGGATCTTGCCGGCAGACTCGCGCAGGCCAGACAGCTGAGCCCCGAATCGGCGAGCGAGCAGGCGTCAGCCGGACTGGATGCCTTGACAGATGACGAGCGTTCTGAGTTTGAACAATTGAACATCCTGTACCGGGAGAGATTTGGAATTCCGTTCATCATTGCCGTCCGGGATCACACCCGGAAATCCATTGTTGGGGAATTCAGAAGACGCGCTGGAAGCACGCGCAGCGCGGAGATTGAAGAGGCGCGCCGGCAGATCGAGCGAATCGCGTGGCATCGGCTGGCAGCGGATTTTGAATAGGAATTGGAAGTGGCTGAACGCAGTTACGCCCGACCGCCAGGCGGCCATCCCGCGCAGTCGGAACTCTTGACCGGGAGGTCTGTCTGCACCGATTTTTATGCGGTCATTCCGCACGGTGTGATGCGGGATATTGTCGCAAGCCGGCTTCCCCGCTGGGAGGATGCGCGGCTGTGGATACTGGCGCGGCCCTTGACCGGATTTGCCGAGACGTTTTCGCACTACGTGTTCGAGGTCGAACCGGGCGGCGGGAGCAGCGATCCGGAACCCGATCCGGGGGCTGAGTGCGTGCTGTTTGTCACCCACGGCAAATCTGTGGTCGAGTTGGACGGGCAGCCGTCAAAACTGACAGCCGGGAGCTTCGTCTATATCGCGCCCGGATGCCGGTGGACCTTCAGGGCGTTCGGGCAGGAGCCGAGCGTGTTTCATTGGATCCGCAAACGATTCGAGCCGGTCGCGGGGCTGGAGCCGCCGCATTCGCTGGTGACCAGCGAATCGGAGACGGCGCCAATTCCAATGCCGGACACCGACGGCAAATGGTCAACGACGGTGTTTGTGGACAGCGACGATATGCGTCACGACATGCAGGTGAATATCGTGGAATTCGCGCCCGGCGCCGTCCTTCCGTTTTTGGAAACCCATGTGATGGAGCACTCGCTCTACGTCCTTGAGGGGAAAGCCGCCTATCGGTTGAACCAGGACTGGGTCGAGGTCGAAGCGGGAGACTTTATGTGGCTGCGGGCCTTCTGCCCGCAGGCCTGTTACGCCGGCGGCCCGGACCGTTTCCGGTATCTGCTGTACAAGGATGTGAACCGGCATGCCCGGCTTTGGTCCCGCGGCCATGCGCCGGAACAGCCGTCATGACATCGGGCGGCGCTGGTCGGACAATCGAAATCCAACCGTTGACCGCCGAGGCGTTCGCCGGGTTTGGCGATGTGCTGCAGACCGGCAATGAGCCGGAGCCGATCAATGACGGGTTGTGCGAACGGCACACCGATCTAGCTTCGCTGGATTTCGATCCGGCGGGGCGGGTCGGCATCAGCCTGTTCACGTCGCAGATCCGGTCCCTGCCTTACGAGTTTCAACTGCTGGAGCGGCACCCGCTCGGTTCGCAGGCGTTTGTTCCGATGGGCGCGGACCCGTTTCTTGTCATTGTCGCCCCGGACCTGGACGGTGTTCCCGGGATGCCGCAGGCATTTGAAACCGCTCCCCTTCAAGGCGTGAATCTCCGGCGCGGTGTCTGGCACGGGGTGCTGACTCCCCTGGGCGGCAACGGGCTGTTTGCTGTCGTTGACTGGATCGGCGATGCCGGCAATATCGAAATTCACAGATTTGCGGCGCCTTGGCGGGTTTTCCACCTTACGGGATCAATCGGGGGCGCGCAAAACCCGTGACGGGCTGGCATTCAGCGGGCCGAGAGCAAAAACAAGCCCTGCGCCGAGCGAAGCCAGCGCGCCGCCGGCGACGACAGCGGCCGCCGACAGCGGTTCAAAGCTGAAGTCTATGTTCATGACAAACCGCAGGACTGCCCAGCCGGCGATGCCGCCGGCGGCGATGGCAACGGCACCGGCGGCGGCGCCCAGTATCGCGGACCGAACCGCCAGAGCCGACAGCACCCGCCGCCGCGATGCCCCAAGTGTTTTGAGAATCGCGGATTCGTAGATGCGCCGTTTTTCTCCCGCGGCGGCGGCCCCGACAAGGACAACCAGCCCCGTTGTCAGGGTGACGCCGGATCCGTAGGCGATGGCTGAGGTCAGACCGGCCAGGATCCGCGAGAACTGGGCGATGCCGTCGCTCACGGAAATCGTCGTGACATTGGGAAATGCGGATGTGATTTCCCGAAACAGGCTCTGTTCGGCGTCATCTTCCGCATAAATCGTCGCAATATGGGTGTGCGGGGCGCTCCGCAGCGCGGCCGGGTTCATAATCATGACGAATCCGATGCCCATTGTTTCAAATTCGACCTCGCGGAAACTGGACACGGCCGCCTCGATGTCGCGGCCGAGTATGTTCAGCGTGAGAATGTCGCCGATCTTCAACCCCAGCTCACGCGCTTCCTCTTCGGCAAAACTCACCAGCGGCTGCCCGGCATAGTCCTCTGCCCACCATTCGCCTTCTGCGATCACCGTATCATCGGGCGGAAGCGCGGCATAGGACACGCCGCGGTCGCCCCGCAGAACCCAGTGTTCGCCCGCCGCTTCCATGGCCGGCACGCCATTGATCCGGGAGATGATTCCCCGAAGCATGGGCGCGGTCTCCAGTTCGGTCACACCGGGCTGCGATCCCACCAATGCCACGAAGTCATCGAACTGCGCGTTCTGGACGTCGATCACAAAGTATGACGGCGCGACCTCCGGTATGTCCTGGACGATTGACCGGTTCAAATTGTCGGCGATCTGTCCAATGGTCGCAAGCACGGTGAGGCCAAGGCCCAGCGAAAGCATGACGGGCGAGGCATCGCTGTTCGGTCCGCCGATCGATCCAATGGCAAGCCGCAGCGTGGTCCGCCCCCTGAGACCGCCGGAACGCGCCAGTCTGCGGGCCGCGGATCTGATGCCGATTGACGCGGCGCCAAGGACGATGAGCGAGCCGAGAAGACCGCCAGCCGCCCAAAGCGCGATGCGGGGGGAGCCGGACAGATAGGCGGCGCTGCCGATGAGAGCGGCGACGATCGCCGCAACCGCAGCCAAAAACAGCGGCGGGGGCAGCCGTCCGGACCGTTCTGCGCCAATCCTGTACAGCCCGGCGGCGTTGATTTCGCCAGTGTGGGCAAGCGACCACAGCGAGAAGGCGAGTCCGACGAGGCCGCCATAGAGGGCCGCTTCCGCCAATGGGGCGAATTGGATTCGGCTTCCTGACGGCACCGGCAGGTTTTCGGCGATCACCGAGCCGAACACCCAAGGGAGAAGGGCTCCGGCCGCGATGCCAATGGCAATGCCAAGGGCAATCATAACCCCGACTTGAATCAAATAGGCCAGGAAAATCGTGAAACGATCCGCCCCCAGAGTTTTCAGGGTCGCAATGGTTGCCGTCTTGCTTTCAAGATACGCCCGCACGGCCGCCGATACCCCGACCCCGCCGACGGCGACTCCGGCAAGGCCGACCAGAACGAGAAAGGCGCCGACGCGCTGCACGAAGGCCTGGGCCGACGGGCTGCCATTTCGCCGGTCCGTCCACTGCAGCCCGGAATCGGCAAGCTCGGCCTCGGCGTGCGCCCGCAGCTGGCCAAGGTCGATATTCGGATCGAGCTGCATGCGGTATTTTGTGGAGTAGAGCGTTCCCGGTCCAATCAGCCCCGATCCATCCAGCCCGTCCGATCCGACAATGGTGCGCGGACCGAGGGCAAACCCGGTGTCAAACCCGTCCGGCTCCGAAACCAGCCTGGCATTCAGGCGAAATGTGTTCGTCCCGAGCGTGAAGATTTCGCCCACCTGAATTGACAGCCGGCTGATGAGATCGCGGTGCATAACGGCGCCGTGGATGCCATCGCGGGTCGCCAGCGCGCGGCCAAGCGGCATCGACGGTTCCAGCTCCACCTCGCCGTAAATGGGATAGGATTCATCGACCGCCTTCAGTTGCGTCAGGGCACGGCCGATTTCCCCTTCGGACCTGGTGACGGCCATCGATCGAAACTCAACAATTTCAGAAACCTGTTCCGAACGGCTGCGCATCCACCGCAGCTCGACGTCGTCGGCAAAGCGGTAGCTGAGTTCGATTTCAGCATCGCCGCCGAGAATTGTGGCGCCGTTTTCTGTGAGGCTGGTTTCGATATTCGACCGTACCGTGCCGACGGCTGCCACCGACGCCACACCGAGCGCCAGACACGCGAGGAGCACGCGAAATCCGCGCACTCCGCCGCGCAGCTCGCGAAGAGCAATACGCAGGGCTGCGGCGCCGCGCCTCACAGCGCGTGCTCTTTGGCGGTTTCGAGGCGTCCGTCCTTCAGCGCGAGCGTCGTGTCGCAGCGGCGGGCGATCTGCTGGTCATGGGTCACAAGAATCAGCGTGCTCTGCCGCCGGTCGCGCAGACCGAACATGAGATCCATAATGGCTTCGCCGTTGGCCGCATCGAGATTTCCTGTCGGTTCGTCGGCCAAAAGAATATTCGGCGACGGGGCCGATGCGCGCGCCAGCGCCACCCGCTGCTGCTCGCCGCCCGAAAGCTGAGACGGGTAGTGTTCGACACGGCTGGACAGTCCGACCGCTTCCAATTCGGCGCGGGCGCGCTTAAACGCGTCCTTCCGGCCCGCCAGCTCCAGCGGGGTCGCGACGTTTTCAAGCGCTGTCATTGTTGGGATTAGGTGAAAGGACTGGAAGACCACACCGACATGGCGCATTCGAAATCTGGCGAGTTGGTCTTCATTCATCGTTGTCAATTCGCTGTCGAGCGCCTGCACCTGGCCGCTGGTCGCCCGTTCGAGGCCGCCAATCAGCATGAGGAGGGAAGACTTGCCCGATCCCGAAGGACCCGTCAGGCCAACGGTTTCGCCCTTGCGGACCGTGAGTGAAATGCCCCTGAGAATCTCGATGTCGCCGGCGTTGCCGGCGAGCGTGAGGGAGGCGTTGTCAAGTTTGAGAACGATATCGGTCATGAAACACAGGCGGAATCGGGCGTGCTCACTCAGATATGGTGTGTCGCGTTCGCTTCGCAAGTGCGCGGCGCTGGTTTGGATTTGCCTCGCTTTGGGGCAGGGCGCAAATGCCGATTCCGTCTCCATTGCGGCCTTCGGGGACAGTCTGGTGCACGGATTCGGGCTGTCTCCGGAAGACGGTTTTGTCCAGCAGCTGAATGACTGGCTTGCGATGCGGGGAGAAAATGCGGAAGCGATCAACGTCGGCGTGTCAGGTGACACAACGGCCGGCGGACTGGCGCGGATTGACTGGACGCTTGCTTCAAATCCAGATGCGCTGATCGTCGCGCTCGGAGGAAACGATTTGTTGCGCGGTCTGTTTCCAGAGGACAGCCGGGCCAATCTGGATGGCATTCTGCAGCGGGCGTCGGAAGCCGGGGTGCCGGTGCTGCTGATCGGCCAGGAAGCGCCGTCCAACTATGGTGAAGACTATAAGCGGGATTTTGAAGCCGCCTATGAGGAATTGTCCGAAAAACACAGAACGCTGTTTTACAGCAGATATTTTTCGGCCCTCGATCGGGTGGGAACGAGAGAGGAGGCGCGGGCGCTGTATTTTCAGGATGACGGGCTTCACCCGAACGCGGAAGGTGTTGCCCTGATTGTTGACGATTTGGGGCCAATCGTGGTCAGCCTGATCAGAAGAGCCGAGGGCGCGCGCTGACGGCCGCGCCGATCGTTGATTGGCAGCGCGGTAGCCGATAGCCTGACCCCCAGGACCGGCGATTCGCGTGGCCGGAAGAATTCGAAAAAGAGCCGCTGCCGGCCAGCTGGTCAGCGCGTTGCGACCGGCGCCGGACATCAGCGGCTGGGAGCCAGTCTCATGAGAACATTGATAGCGGCGATGGTGATGCTGACCGGGTTCGGTGCCTCGGCGCAGGACTCCATTGAAGTCATCGAAGCGCGGCAGGCAATCATGCAGTTTGTCGGCTCAAACATGCGAACCCTCGCCGCAATGCAGCGTGGCCAGGCTGAGTTCAACGTAGAAACCGCGCGCGCGACCGGTCAGGCGATTTCAGTCATGCTGATGGCTTTTCCACACCTGTTTCCCGAAGGCACGGAGACCGGCGGGTCAACCGAGGCATCGCCGGCCATTTTTGACGATCAAACGGGTTTTCGGGAAGCCGCTTTCGCTTTGGAATCCGCTGCCGGGAAGCTGGCCGGGATTGGCGATGCAGAGCAGTTTGGCGCGGCGTTTGGCGACGTCGGCGCGACCTGCCGCAGCTGCCACAGCTTGTACCGGCAGTGATTTTTTGCCATCGCAGTGGTGAACAGGAAAGCGGTTGCCGGGACAGCGGCGGTTTTGGCGGCGGCGCTGCTGACCGCGCACTGGGTTCACAATCCGCCGCGGCTTTCCGACACCGAAATCGCGGAATCGCTGCCCGCCGGATTTGCCGCTGACGCTGCCAGGGGCGAAATTCTGTATCACATCGGCGGCTGCGGCAATTGCCATGCCCGGTCAGGCGACGGAGGATTGCCTTCAGGAGGCGACCCGCTGGAAACGGCCGTCGGCGCTTTCTATCCGCCAAACATCACGCCGGATGCTGAAACAGGGATCGGGAGTTGGACCGCGGCCGGTTTTGTGAACGCATTGCGGAAAGGGATCGGCCCGGACGGCAGGCACTATTATCCCGCATTTCCGTACACCTCGTTCGCGACCGCTGCGAACGCAGACCTGCTGCATCTGAAAGCGTATTTGGACAGTATTAAACCCGTTCGCCGGGCATCGCCGCCGCACGATGTCGGTTTTCCGTTCAATATTCGGCCGGTGCTGGCGTTTTGGAAGCTGGCGCAGCACCGGGAGAGAGTTTTTGAGCCGGATCCAAACCGGTCGCCGCAATGGAACCGCGGCGCCTATTTCGTGAATGGCTTAGGGCACTGCGGCGTCTGCCACACACCGCGCAACATTGCGATGGCGGAAAGCCGGTCAGAGCGGTTCGCCGGCGCGCCACCGCTCAAGGAAGGCGAAAACGCGGCCCCGGGAATCGCCGGATTGAGCCAGGATGAAATTCTGAATGCGTTCAGCGAATGGTCCGGCGCCATCGATGAGGAGAGTTCAATGTTCCTCGTCACGCAAGCCTTTTCCAATCATGTTCCGTATGAGTTTCATGAGGCCATCGCGCTTTACCTGTCCAGCCTGGAGCCGGTTCGGTGACCGGTTTTCATTGCGGCTCGGTGGCCGGCGCAAACCGGTCAAGCGGCGTCGCTTCGATGCTTCGCAGCAAATCGATGAAACCAAGCACCTGGTGTTCGGCGGTGGCGCTGCCCTTTTCGGCGGTCGCCGCAGCGGCGTTGCCGGCAACGCCGTCCGGACCGAGGTCACGCGCAATCCAGCCATAGGAAATTTGACCGGTCGGCGGGATCGTGTCGGTTTCGGCGGTGGAACGAAAATCTCTGGCTTCGTCCATGGCGACGCATTGCGGGCAGAAATGCAGCATTAACGAAGTTTCAACATCGCCGCCGTGGATGCCAATGGCGCGTTCGCGGTCTGAAAACAGACCTTCCGGGTGCCCAAAACTGTTCCACTGGCATTTGACGACGAACATTCCGGCTTGAACGCGCAACTCCCGGGCCAGGATGGACACCAAGTCCAGATTCCCCCCGTGAGAGTTGACCACGGCCATCTTTTTCACACCGGCGCGCGCCACCGACAGTCCGATTTCGGTCCATGCGCGGAGCGCCGTTTCCGCAGTCAGGGTGAGGGTGCCCGCAGCCCATTGATGTTCGTTTGATTTGCCGACCGACTGCACCGGCAGGATCCGCACATCCATATCTCCCGGCAGCCGCGCGCGGACTTCGCTGAGCATGCCGCGGGCAATCATGGCGTCAGTTCCAACCGGCAGATGCGGGCCATGCTGCTCGACAGCGGCCGTCGGCAGGACGGCAACCGTGCGCAGCGCGTCAATGCTGCGGAACTCAGGGGCACAAAACTCAATCCAATCGGCCTTTGTCATCCGGCGCTCCGTTCTTTGGAAAGGGAAGAGGCGGCGCTGCCACGGAGAAACCGGTCCATGGCGCTTTCGACGCACTGCAGATGCCGCGCGCGGGTTTCGGAAGTTGAAGCGTCCATCGAGTAATGGGCGCGGAATGCGGTTCGCGTGCGGCGGGCGCACAGAGCGCGGAGGCCGCGCAGCAATGTCCGTTTGCCTGGAGAGCCGACAAACTTTGTCCACAGCCAGGTTGCGCCGCAGGTGGTGAACACGGCCAAACGGTTGATATGGGTGAGACCGGGCTGGATGGCCTTCCGGTCTC
The DNA here is from genome assembly GCA_965221935.1 of Paracoccaceae bacterium. GTDB lineage: Bacteria > Pseudomonadota > Alphaproteobacteria > Rhodobacterales > Rhodobacteraceae > JAPOXR01. The sequence continues at coordinate 179,079 of CBDCSZ010000001.1, read as the reverse complement.
CCTGCGGAAGGTGGAACGCGAGCCCCGGCAGCATTGCCCGGTCCAGCCAGCCCTTGAGCAAAGCCGGTAGGCCATACCACCATGTCGGATAGACAAATATCAGAGTGTCGCACCATTCGATATTGCGGACATGCGCCTCAACCGGGCCCCTGTTGCACGATGGATCGGGATAATCGGCGAGACCTTGGCGGCTGAGGATCGGGTCAAACTGCGCCTTGTACAGATCTTCGATGCGCAGCTCCGCGCCGGCCTGTTTCAGTTTCCGTTCGACCACGGCCAGCACAGCGGCATTGAAGCTGGATGGATCGGGATGGCAGTAAACGATGAGCGCCCGCATCAAAACCATTCCATCTCAGAGCGGACCCGTTCAAGAAACCGCGCCCGTTTTCTGTCATCGGCGCGGTTCATGTCATAGAGTGCCAGATAACGGAGTTTGTCCGGCTGGCAGTAAAAGCGCACGGCGCGTTTCACGATGCGGCGCGGCGGATCGCCCACACCGAGCGCCCGCAGCCGGGTGCCGCCATAGGTCGTCACAGCGGCTAGTTTTCGGATTTGCGTGAGATTTGGATAAACCTTGCCGTTTTCGAGGCGGAAGGACACTCCGGGCACACAGACACGGTCGAAAAACCCCTTCAGGATCGCCGGAAAGCCAAAAATCCATACCGGATACACCAGGATGAGCGCATCGGCGCTGGTCAGACGGCGAACATATTCGCGCACCGGTTCAATGTTGCCGGGCTCGTCGTGATAGCCGCGCCGCTCTTCTGCCGAAAGCACCGGTGTGAAGTTCTCGGCATAGAGATCGCAGTCATCGATCTCCCAGCCCCGGCGGCTGATTGTGTCAACCACAACCTTGTGCAATGCGGCTGAATAGCTCTCCGCGGCCGGATGCGCGAAAACAACAAATGCGCGCATTATTCAGCGGCCAGAAGACCGGGATACGCATACATATTCTTGTATTCCCAGTGCGGGTCGTCCCACGCGATCATCTTTCCGGGATTGAGCAGCCCCTTGGGATCAGCTTCCCGCTTAAATTGGAGCTGCCGCTCGTCAACCGTTTGCCTGCCGCCCTCTTCAAGGGTGTAGCGGTGCGGGTTGAAGATCATGCAGCCGATCTCCTCGTGCAGCCGCACGATTTCGTCGAGTCTTTCTTCAGTCGTGAATTTCACGATCGGCAGCCCGGCGAACATCGCCTTTCCGTTTTCGCGTATCACTTCGAGATGCTGCAGCACCTCGCCGCCGAACATTTCCCGCACCTTTGCCACCAGTTCGAGATGGTGCGGATAGCCGTAGCGCACCTGCAGATAGGTGACAGAAGGATCGACTCTGAGGGCCCGCAGCGTGGTGTGATTCCAGCCATACTCGAACACCGGCCCCGGACCGCGCTTCCAGTCGCTGGCATCGGAGCGGTATATGATTCTTGCCCCCGGCCACCGTTCGGAAAATGTCATAAATCCGTCAAGGGAATGGGGCGCGACCATTAAGGCGACAACATTGTCCTGCCGTTCAATGTGCGGCTTTACCCGCGGGAAATAGTCGTAGGCGATGGGCGCTTCGCACGGCGTTGCAAGCTTGATCAGGATTCCGTCTTGGTTCGCGAGATCGACGGCAAATTCGGCAGAGACCATAAAGTCATCGAAGGCGACAAACATTTCCACCCATTGATACGCGGGAGCCAAGGGCATCTCGATTTCGGTGATGATGCCGTTTGTGCCGTAGGCGTGCGACACGCGCGGCAGCTCATCGCGGGTGAATTCGAGTATGCGCGGCTTCTCCTCCATGGTCACAACACGCACGCGGATGATGTTTCCGAGATCGCGCAGCTGCCCCCAGGTGCACGATCCGACGCCTCCGGAGCCGCCGGCGACGAATCCGCCGATCGATGCCGTCGCCCAGGTTGAGGAAAACATCCTGATTTCCTGACCGGAATGGCTGTGGCACACATCGTCGAGGTCCTTGAGCAGGCACCCCGGCTCCACGATCGCCCGGCCGGGGGCGATCTCCTTCACCGCCGCCAGATTCCGCATATGCATGACGCAGCCGCCGGCCAGCGGCATGGCCTGGCCGTAGTTCCCGGTGCCTGCGCCCCGCGTGGTCACCGGAACATCGTGCCGATAGCAGATCGAAAGGATTTCGATCACTTCGGCCTCTGATTTGGGGTTGACGACGAAATCCGCCGCCAAATGGTCCAAGCGCGCCTTCAGAACAGGCGAATACCAAAAGAAATCCCGGCTCTTTGCGCGAACCGACACCGGATTGGTGTCCAGATCGAGGTGGTCAAGTTCCCGCATCGCAGCTTCGACATTCGGTTTCATCTCGTCTCCATCAAATCATCCAATTCGCTGTAGAGCGGCAGCGTCCGGTCAATAGCCCGGCCGTTTCTCACCACCACGCGGTCCCACTGCGGGCGCGGCAGAAGCTCAGACCAATTGCGGGCGTTGAAGACCACAAAGTCGGCGGGCTGACCCGGCGACAGATTCTGTTCGGCAAAGCCGCACATTTCCGCCGGCGTCTGCGAAAACGCATCGTGCCAGGGGGGATCGCAATGGTCGAGATGGCAGATCCGCGTCGCTTCCCGCATCACTTCTACCATATCCATGTCGCCATAGGCATAGAATGGATCGCGCGTGTTGTCCGACGCGAACGCCACAGGAATTCCCCGCGCGCGCATCTCGTGAACCAGCGTGACCCCGCGCCAGCGCGGCGTCCGGCCGGGGGAACGATCCTGCAGGTACATGTTGCACATGGGGAGCGAGACCACAGAAACACCGGCCCGGGCGGCCAAGTCCAGTGTTCTGTCGATCTCATCTTCATCCTGCATCGCGAGCGAGCAGCAGTGGCCGGCGACGATGCGCCCTTCGAACCCGGTCCGCAGCGCCGATTCGGCAATGGCGCGCAATGTCGCCGATGCGGCATCGCTGGTTTCATCGGCATGAAAATCAACGTGCATGCCGCGCTCTTCGGCCATTCGGAAAAAGAGATCGAGACGCCGATCCATTTCCGGAACAGGAAACGTCACGCAGCCAAGCACACCGCCATACCCGGCTGCGGTGTCAGCGATGTCGGCGAAGACGCCGCTATCGTCTCCAATCGTTTCCATGCTCAGGATAGTGACCGCCTGCAAATCCATGCGGCCAGACCATTCCCGCCGAACTTCGTCAAAAACCGGCCACGTAATCCGGTGCTGCGGCGCCCACGAATCCAGATGCGTGCGGACAGCTCTCGTGCCGTGGGCGTAGGCGCAGAGCAGCGAAAAATCCATTCTGCGCCGGATATCGTCAGGCGGCCAGCAGCTTTCTGTCCGGTCGCCCAGAGCTTCGAGGGCGCCCTCGAGCGTTCCGGCCGCATTTGCGGCGCGCGGCCACATATGGGCTTTGTCAAGATGCGTGTGCATATCCACAAGGGCAGGGAGCAGCATGGCGCCGCCGGCATCGATCGCAGGGCCGCCGTGCGGTTCCGAAATCACACCGTCAGCGACATAGACCCGCCCCGCCCCGGCCTCCGATGCGCCGGTGGGCGAAGCAGAACCGCGCGAGACATTTTCAAGGCAGTAGGGCCCGCTTTCCGGGATTGGCAGAAATCCCTTCATTGGTCCTGCTTGATCGCGCTTTCGTGCCATTTGTGAAGCAGCAGATGGCTTAGAAGCGACAGGCCGACAAATATGATGACACCGGTTGCGGCGATCAGAAGAAGCGCCGCGAACATGCGCGGGATGTTCAATCGGTATCCGGCCTCAAGGATGGTGAATGCGAGCCCCGACCCGATGCCGCCGGTTCCGGCAACATATTCAGCGACGACGGCGCCGATCAGCGCGAGGCCGCCCGCGATCCGCAGGCCGCCAAGGAAATATGGCAGAGCGGAGGGGATCTGCAGATGCTTCAGCCGCTGCCAGCGGCTGGCGCCGTAGATGCGAAAGAGATCGCGCAGATTGTGGTCGGTCGAATTCAGACCGAGCGTGGTGTTGGACAATATCGGGAAGAAGGCCACAATCCATGCGCAAATGAGCAGCCCGACGATCTTGTTGTCAACATAGATGAAGATCAGCGGCGCGATGGAGATGATCGGGGTGACCTGCAGCACCACGGCGTAAGGGAAGAGCGACATTTCGAAAAGGCGCGACTGGGTGAAAAGCACTGCCAGTCCGACACCGCCGATGACAGCGACCGCCAGCGCAAGCATGGTGATCTGCAGCGTGACCTGCAGGGCTTCAAGCAAAACCAGCCAGTCAGTGACCAGCGTCGACCACACCCTGCCCGGCCCTGGAAGAATATAGTGCGGGATTTCGTTCCAGACGACGAGGCGGTCCCAGAACCAAATGGTCAGCACCAGCACGGCGAGCGGCAGAAACCATTTTCCGATTTTTTCCAGCCTTCGCCGGACAAGACGCTGATGTTCTTCAGCGTCCACCAATGAATCATGTGCGCTGTCTTCTGCGTCCAGTTGTGAGGTGATTTGCGTCGGTATCGCGTTCATTTTTGCGTTCCGGGTATCTGCCGGGCGAACTGTGCCCTATATCGTTTCCGCCAGTTTTTTGGACGTGACCCGGCAATAGGCCGCATAGGCGGACGACGTGCGGAATTTGTCTCCGCGCGGATAAGGCTCGTCAACCGTGCTTTCCGACAAAACGCGCCCCGGCCGCGCCGTCATCACGGCGATGCGGTCAGAAAGGAAGACGCTTTCGAACACGGAATGGGTGACGAAAAGAATCGTGCAGCCGATTTTGGCCTTCAGTTCCAGCAGGTCGTGGTTGAGTTTGAAGCGGGTGATTTCGTCCAGCGCGGCAAACGGCTCATCCATCAGAATGACCCTTGGATTGGTGGCGAGCGCGCGGGCGATCGACACGCGCATTTTCATTCCGCCGGACAATTCCCGCGGATAGCTTGACGCGAAGCCCTCAAGCCCGACCAGACCGAGGGCTTCGTGGATCACATCGCGGACCGAAGACAGGCTTTGCCCGCGAAGCCGGAATGGCAGCCAGACGTTTTTCTCGACCGTCGCCCACGGCATCAGGGTCGGTTCCTGAAACACAACTCCTATAGATCCCTGGCCATGGTCGCCCTGCCAGACGATTCGGCCGGATGTGGGTTCCATGAGGCCGGCGATCATCCGGAGCACTGTCGACTTTCCACATCCGGACGGCCCGAGCAGGCTGACAAAGTCACCCTCATTGACTGTCAGTGTCATGCCGCGGAGCGCTTCAACATCCTCATTGAAGACCTTGCCGACACCCTTGACAGAGAGAAGCTCCGGGCGGGCGCCGAAAGGCGGATGAGCCGAACTGTCCTGCGACATTTCCCGGTCTCCGGCGACACATCGCCACGGGCGGCCGCCCGTGAGCCTTACACAGGTCGCGTCAATACTTACTTCAGGTCCATTCCAACGCCCTTATTGGCGAATTCTGTGGTAAATGCCTGCTGCCACGGAATGGAGCTGTCGACAACACCGGCGCCGACCATCTTGTCGAAGAAATCTCCAACCTTCTGTTCGGTGATTGCGCCGATTCCATTTGTCAGCGCGTCACCGGAATCGACAATGCCAACCGCTTTCATGCGGTCAATCGCGTATGCGATCTTGTCGTCGGACATTTCCGCATTGTGCTCCTTTATGAGCGCATTGGCTGCGGACGGGTCGCCGTAGAGATAGTTGTACCAGCCCTTGATGGATCCATCGACAAAACATTCGACAACTTCCGGACTGTCGGCGATCGTGTCGGCCATCGTTTCAATGGTCGTGGCATAGGTTGAGTAACCGGCGTCGGCGATCAGGAACACATCGGCATCGACACCGCCGACTTTCTTGACCAGATACGGTTCGGACGAAAGATAACCCTGCATGCCGAGATTCTCGTCAGCCAGAAACGGCGCCGGATTGAACGTATAGGGGCGGCGCTGTTCTTCGGTGAAACCGTATTCGGCGACCATCCAGCGATAGAAGGAATGGAATCCGTTGTCGCCGATGAGCAGCGTCAGATTTTTCAGATCGGCGAACGTTTCCGCTTTTCCGGGATGCGCGAGAATCACCTGCGGGTGTTTTTGAAAAATCGCCGCGACCGACACAACAGGAATGCCTTCCTTAACCGAATTGAAGGCCAGCAGCATGTCACCGCCCATGTGGAACTGAATCTTTCCTGCCAGCATCAGCGCGCGGTTGTTGACCTGCGGCCCGCCCGGGAGGATTTCGACATCCAGTCCACACTCCGCATAGGTGCCATCGGCCACGGATTGATAAAAACCGCCATGTTCAGCCTGCGCGATCCAGTTGGTGCCGAATGCGACCTTTTCCATCGCCGGCGCAGAGCCGGCGGTCAGCGCTGCTGCGGCAGCGTATACGAATAACCTGCGGTTCATTTGCTTCCCCTTCCAGAAATCAGCGTCGCCCGCTGCCTTGAGAAGGCGAAGCTGCAGTTGAGATGGGTGCTGTTAGCCGCAATTGAGAATGGCGTCAAACCGTTGTGTGGCAATTGAAAATGGCGTTAATCAGCGGTGTCTCGCTTCATCTTCAGTGACAGTGAAACGTCGCCCGTTTACTGTGCGGCGCCGGGCGGCATGAGCGCGGCCGGCGCCGCATGGCGTCGGTCTGCGCTGTGCCATCCTCATCCATCCGGCCGCTTACCCGGATCGGCGGCCCGACCGTTTCGGGGCGCGTTTCCTGAAATCGGCGCCGCTTGTGCGGCTTTGCTATTCAACTGTCGACAGGACTCGGTCCGCAACGGCCGAATTCGACAAAATCCTCATTCCAGGACATGACATCCGGCGTTTGACCGGAATCGCCGCGGCGCCAGATTCAAATCATTTGACGGCGCCAAGCGTCAGGCCTGCAATGAAATGCCGCTGCATCAGGAAGAACATCAGGACCGGCGGTATCGCGGCAACGATGCTGCCCGCGCTCATCAGATGATACTGGGCGATGAACTGCGAGTTGAACGAGGTGATTCCAGCGGTCACCGGCTGGGCATCCGGTCCCTGAGTGAGAACAATCGCCCAGAAATAGTCGTTCCAGATAAACGTGAAGATCAAAACCGCGAGCGCCGCGATTGCAGGTTTCATGAGCGGAATCACAACACAACGTACCAGAATATGCGCCACTCAGCGACGCCTTCAACACGGGCCGCTTCGATCAGCGCATAGGGCAATGCCCGAATGAAATTGCGCATGAACAGAGTGCAGAAACCTGTCTGGAACGCAATGTGGAAAAGAACGGGACCAAGCTTGGTGTCATAAAGGCCGACGTTGACGGTCAAGTCGCGGACCGGCACCATCAGGATTTGGAAAGGCACGAAATTGCCCGCGATGAACATGAAAAAAATCAAAAGGTTGCCCCGAAAGCGATAGATTCCGAGCGCGAACCCGGTCATATAAGACAGCGCAACGGCGCCAACCACGGTGGGAACCGTGATCAGCACTGAGTTCAGCATGTAACGAGGCATGTCGGATTCGAAGAAGACACGGCCGTAATTCGTGAAAAGCTCGAACGAGGACGGCACACCCCATTAGTTGCCGGTGGTAAAGTCTGTTAGCGGTCGAATGGAAAACATCGCGACTGCAATCAGCGGCAGCAGCCACATGATGAGCGCCAGCGGCACCAGGGATTGATAGGCGAACCGCACCTGTCGGGAGCGCTGTTCGATAGGTAACGGAAACATGACCGAGCCTCCTCCCCTCTCTAATGCCGCGAGCCGCGCTCGTCCAAGTACATCGACCACAGGAAGTATACGATGAAGACCAGCATGATGAGGAACAGGACAACCGCGATCGCGGACCCGTAACCCATCCGGAATCCGTATTCCGACAAGGCCTTTTCGAACATGTAGAAGCTGAGGACCCGGGTTGAACCGAACGGGCCGCCGTTTGTCATCACCGAAATCATGTCAAACGATCTCAGCGCGCCAATGATTGTCACAACAAAGGCGATAAACGTCGCTGGCCGGAGCTGCGGCAATATGACATACCAGAGCATCCGCCATCCCCTTGCGCGGTCCAGCCGGCCGGCCTCGACCTGTTCCGGGTCAACCGCATTCAGTCCAGTGAGATACAGGATCATGCAGTAGGCGGTCTGCGGCCACAGACCGGCCGCGATGATGCCATAGGTGGCAAGTGTCGGATCACCGAGTATGTTGACCGACTCAAACCCGAAAAAGGTTATGATCGCGTTGAGAAGCCCTTCCCGAGGCAGGTAGAACCAGGAAAAAACCAAGCCGACCACAACCTGGCTGAGGACAAATGGGAAAAAGAACAGAGACTTGTAAATTCGGATGCCGACAATTGTCTGGTTCAGGAACAGTGCGATAAAAAGTCCAGCAGGTATGGCAAGAAGGTATAGAACCAGCCATTTCACATTGTTCCAAAGCGAAACTTCAAATGCGCGGTCGGTGAACAATTCCTGATAATTGCGCATGCCGACGTATTCGCCCTGTTCCGACAGTTCTCCGAGCCCGTTCCATTCAAATGCCGAAATATAAAAGCTTTGTATAATCGGAATGATCACGTAGACCGCGAAGAACAGGACACCGGGCAACAGGAACAGAACAGGTGTGACGGTCATCCGGTTGCGGGCAAACCATCCTTGGGAATTCACCGCCGCGTTCATGGTTTCTCTCCCCGGATCAGGTGCTGCGAATTGTGTGTTGAAGCGGTGCTTCCGCAAGGTGTCTGGCCCGGTTGAGATGTGCCCCGCCAGGGCGGGGCACACGAGTTAGCAGATCAGTTGTAGATCCGTTGACGCGCCGATTCCAAGCGATTCAGGATGTCTTCCAGATGGTCTGGGAACACCATGAACTCTTGCAGCCCTTCCATCCCCAAAGCGGCCATTTCGGCCGGGAAATCACGGTCAAAGAACTGCGCAATGCCGCCGGTTGCGTTGTTGGACAGCATGTCGAAACCCCGCACGATGAATTCGTCATCCGCGACTGAGGCGTCCGCGTTGATCGGCAGCTGCCCCAGACCGTCAGGTCCATTGATGCTGGTCTGGACGTCAGAAGATGTCACGAATTGCAGAAAGGCCTTCGCGGCTTCCACATTCTCCGCGCCGGAAGCAATATGGAAGGTGTCCGTTGGCGCATCTTCACCCATCGCGACATCGGCGATTGCCGGGAATTGGTAGAAGTCCAGCTGGGCGTCGGTCATGCCGGCGGAACGCAGGTGCGGAATAGCGAAATTCCCGATCAAATAAGCTGTCGCTTCGCCGTTGACCACGAAGGTGAGGGCGTCCTGCCATTTGTATGACTGGTGATCGTCGATATAGGCCCCCATATCGATCAGCTTGCGCCAGTTGGCGAATGTTTCCCGCACGCGGTCATCCGTCCAGGCAATTTCGCCGCGGGCCAGCTGCATGTGGAAATCGAACCCGTTGGTCCGCATATTAAGGTAATCGAACCAGCCGCCGGCGGTCCAAAGGTATTTGGAGCCGATTGCATAACAATTGCGGCCCGACTCAATCACCTTTCCGCAGTTTGCGATTTCCTCAGCGAAAGTCGCCGGTTCGGACAGGCCAAGTTCGTTAAAAATATCTTCGCGGTAATAGATTCCCCACTGATAGTATGTGTATGGAACCCCCCACTGCTTGCCGTCGATGGTCAATGCGCCCTTTACCGCATCCAAGCCCGGCAGGTCGCCATTGCCGTACATTTCCGAGATGTCCATGAACAGTCCGGCATTGACGTAGGGCGCCATTCGGTTGGCGGCATACCAGTTCACGACATCCGGCGGGTTCGCAGAAAGAGCGTTGCGAATCTGACTTTTCCATGCCTCGCGGTCGACGATTTCCAGCTCAACGGTCAGATCCGGGTGCATCGCGTCAAAGTCAGCTGCAAGCTGAGTCATGACCGTGCGGGGACCCGGGTTTGACATATCTGAGATAATCCGCAGCGTGCCGGACAGGGAGTCCGCATAGGCGCCGCCGGCAAGACCCGCGATCATTGCCGCGGCCGCGGTCGAAGTGCGTAATGATTTTGACATTCAGTTCCTCTCAATTGTTAAAGTGCTGGGATTGCCCTAGCGGTGCCCGTCTTTTTTAAGTCAGGCGCTTTCTGCAAAGTCTTTCTGGAAGGTCTGAAGGGCAGGTGCCACAGGGGCCGCATTGTGTATGCGCCAAGACCGCGCCGAGGTTTTTGAGATTCAGCAGGTCTCCGCGCCGTCTATGCCGCGGTCGGGATGGCTAAGTCCGGCGGAGGAAGGATTTGCGCCCGCCTGCGACGCTTCGCTCCTTCGATACGGTTCAAAATTCTCCTCAGCTTTCCGCGCCCGATTCCCTCCAGCCTGCCCCTGTGAGTTTTGCGCCCTTCGGTTCAGCCGTGTCCGCTGCCGCTTCCCGGCCTCGGCGCGCAGCGGGAGATTCTCAAGGGCGCAGCAGACGCTCCCCGGATCGAAAGGTGTCGGGCAGCGGATCGAATGTTTGAACAGGGCTGCGCAGGCGCGCGGCACCTCCGGTGAAGCGGCGAGGGAAAGACACCGATATGGTGCGGCAGGCTGAAAGGCGCCGCCGCAATCCAAATAGCGGGTTTCCCGGCCCAACAGGCAAGTGTGGACGCAGGGTTTCTGCTGTCAATATGGTGAGGCTGCGCAGCTGCTTGCTTCAGCGGCCGATGACGGAATAGTTAATTACGATGTCTTGGCAGGAGTTGGGCAATGAGAACTGCAGTCAATCCGGAAACAATCTATCCGCCGTTTGCCAACTACTCACATGGCATCTTGACGGCCGGCCGGACACTGTACGTTTCAGGCCAGCTGGGCATTGCTCCGGACGGCTCAATTCCGGACGGCGCCTACGATCAGGCGGTCCAGTGTTTTGCGAATGTCTCTGGCATTTTGGCAAAAGCAGGTCTGCAGCCGCGGCACGTGGCCCGCATCAACGCCTTCGTTTCGCATCGGGGCGCATTGCGACACTATATGAAGGCACGCGATGAATGGATCGCCGATTTGCGTGACCCGCCTGCGTCGACGCTCATGATCGTTGCAGGTTTTGCGCGGCCGGAATTCGAAGTCGAGGTCGAAATCACCGCCTGTTGTTGAACCGCAATCGCCGGCAGCGGCACAAATCAGTGAATTTGTCCCCGGCCTCCTCCGGCACACGCGACCGCGGGCCCCTGCATCGACACAGTTGAACCTGTCGTCATTTGTCGGACCAAACGGCCAATTCATTTCCGCTTGGCTCCAGGAAATGAAATCGCCGTCCGCCCGGGAAGGAGAAAATCTGTTTCACGATCGAACCGCCGGCGCGTTCCACCTGCCGCTGCGTCGCCTCCAGATCATCGCTGAACAACACGACCAGCGCGGCCCCGCTGTCGGCGCGGCTGACCAGATCGCCGGCATAGAACCCACCCTCAAGCCCGGCGCCGGAAAACGCGGAGTAGCCAGGCCCATAGTCAGTGAATTTCCATCCGAACACCTGTGCGAAAAAATCCTTAGAACTCCGAAAATCGTTGCAGGGAAACTCGACATAGTCGATTTTGTGATGGTCTGGCATTGTGAGCAAGACTCCGATCGCGTTGCTTGAATCCGGGGAGCAAATGGCCCTCCGCTGACCGAATACTATCGGTTCATCGGCTGTGTCTAAAGACTTGTGTTGCGTCCGCTTATCGGTCCAGCCGCTGAAGCGTTCAGGATCGTGTGACGGCGCCCGGATTTGCATCCGGTGCGATATGGTGAACGTTCGGCGGAAAGGGAATTCCTGAAGACGGACACAGCCGGAATTCGCCAACGGCGAGGAGGAGACAAAAATGGTCAAGAAGAACAAGCAGCGCAAAGGGATCAAAAAGCGGAGATACGAGAACGCTCTGTTCGAGATTCAACTGGAGCTTGTGAAACTTCAGGGCTGGGTCAAGCGCGAAGGGCTTAAGATCGTCGTGATTTTCGAAGGACGCGACGCGGCGGGCAAGGGAGGCGTCATCAAGCGCATCACTCAGCACTTGAATCCAAGGATCTGCCGCGTGGTCGCGTTGCCGGTGCCGACAGAGCGGGAAAGTACACAATGGTATTTTCAGCGCTACTGCGCGCACCTTCCGGCCGCCGGAGAAATCGTGCTGTTCGATCGCAGCTGGTACAATCGCGCCGGGGTTGAGCGCGTGATGGGGTTCTGCACCGAAGAGGAATACGACGAGTTCATGCGCTCCTGCCCAGAGTTTGAAGGGATGCTGCAGCGTTCGGGGATCAAACTGATCAAGTATTGGTTTTCTGTTTCGGACGAAGAGCAGGAGAAGCGGTTCAACAGCCGTTTGAACGAACCGCACAAGCGGTGGAAGCTGTCCCCGATGGACATGGAGTCGAGGTCAAAATGGGTCGATTATTCCAAGGCAAAAGACGACATGTTTGCAGGAACGGACACCGAACCGTCGCCCTGGTTTGTCGTAGACGCCGACAGCAAGCGTCTGGCGCGCCTGAACTGTATCCGGCATTTTTTAAACCAGATCGAGTATGAAGATATCACGCCGGAACCAGTCGAGCTGCCGCGCCGGGAAAGCTCGCAGGGATACATCCGTCCGCCGTTTTCCACCCAGACCATGGTGCCAAACTATTTTGATTGAGCGCGGATATCGCTGAAGGGGCCGGCTCTGACGGCAAGCGCCTTGCCATTGGCCGTGTGAGCTGACATCAGTCCAGGACTTCCGGATTGACAACCACCTCGCGCCGCAACGTGCCGTCGATGCCGTCGAGCGCATTCTGCACCGACTGCCTTCCCATCGCATCGAGCGATTCCAGCGTCAAAGCCGCAGAGTGCGGACTGAGCACAATCCGCCGGTCGCCCAACAAGGGCGAATCCTCGGCCGGCGGCTCGGTTTCAAATGTGTCGATGCCTGCTCCGTGCAGTTTGCCCGACCTGATCCTTTCGAGCAGCGCGCGCTCATCAATCAATCCGCCCCGGCTTGCGTTAATGACAATGGCCCGGTCCCTGAGCAGGTCGAGCTCGCGTGCGCCTATCAGGCCTCGTGTCGCATCGGTCAACGGAACGTGCATGCTGAGCACGTCGGCCTGCGCGAGACCCGCATTGAGATCGGCCACGATTTCAACATGTTCCTGCCGGGTTTCGGCTACGAAGGGATCATACACGATCACTCGCATGCCGAACGCCTGTGCTCTCGCCGCGAGCTGTCTGCCGATGCGCCCGAACCCGACGATCAGCAGTGTTCTCCCCGACAGCTCCAAACCTAGATGATCTGACCGTGCATCGAAATTGCTGTCCCGGACCGCGGAATCCATAAGATTGGCATTGCGGGCGGCGGCAAGCATGAGAAACATGGCGTGCTCGGCGACGGAAACAGAGTTTGCATCGGCAGTGATTGTAACGGCGATTCTGCGCTTGGTGCAGTAATCGACCGGGATGTTGTCATAGCCAACGCCATGCCTTGAAATGACGCGGAGCCTCGTCGCTGCGTCAAGCGCCTCGGGTGGCAATGGCGCCGTGCGAACCGTGAGGGCGTCAGCATCGGCAATATTCGCCGCAATGATTTCAGGCGACACCTTGCGCAGGATATGCAGGGAAACATCTGTTCTGCCTTCCAGGACCTTGTAGGCGACTGGCTGAAGCGGCTGAATGATGACGAGTTCTGGCATGGGATTCTCCGGCGGGATTGGTTTTCAAGGGGCTTCCAGCCAACACTGGGAACGGGAGGATTCGTGAACAAGATCGACGAGAGACTGCACGCGCGTCCCGGCCCGAAATCCAAATGGCTCAGGCTCAAGACCGGCAATTGCGTTTACGAATCCTGCAATTTCAATGGCTTTTAAATCGTTGTAGCCGAGCTGATGGCCAGGCGCGACACAGAATTGACCGTAGGGCTGGTGCTCAGGGCCAGCAAGGATCGTCCGGAATCCCTGAAGATTGCCGCCGCCGGAGCGATCAAAATAGCGCAACTCGTTCAACCTTTCCTGGCTGAACGTCAATGCGCCTTCGCTGCCGTAGATCTCAAAGTCATGCTGCATTTTCTGACCGGTGGCGATCCAGCTGGCTTCCGCGCTGCCGCAGGCGCCGTTCCTGAACCGCAGCAGGGGCATAGCCGCAATCGTCAACTTCGACCGGAGACAGAGCGCCATTTCGGACCCGGCCGCGCCGGCACAACGGTCGTCATGCTGCCGAACAGCCGTTCTATTGGACCGATGAGGAACTCGGCGGTCGCAATGACGTGACTGCCGAGATCGGCGAATGCCCCGCCGCCGGCAGGTTCAAGCCGCCACGTCCACAACGCCCCTGCGTCCACCATGTAATCTTCGGCGTGAACACCCCGAAACCGCCTGATTTCGCCCAGCATCCCATCGGCAATCATGGATTTTGCGAGCATGAACATCGGGTTGGAGAGGTAATTGAATCCAACCTGTGTCACCACTTCCGCGTCCTCTGCGGCGAGCGCCATTTCCTGTGCGTCATGACCGTTGGCTGCCAGCGGCTTTTCGCAGTAGACATGCTTGCCGGCGGCGATTCCGGCGAGCGCAATTTCCTTGTGGAACCGGTTCGGCGCAGTGATATCCAAAATATCGATCGACGGGTCAGCGGCCAGTTCCGCCCAGCTTGCCGCGCTGCGGTTAAAGCCGAAACGGCGGGCCGCAACGCTCGCGAGCTCCGGGGTGGCATCGGCGACGCACTCAAACTCAAGGTCATAGGGAAGATTGAACACGCGCGCGGCGGTCGCGTAGCCGAACACGTGCGTCATGCCCATAAAGCCCGACCCGATCAGGCCAATGCGCAGTTTTTTCTTTTTCACCTTCGGCGCCGCTCATTCGCCTTGCAGGAATGGCTGGCGCGCAATGCGCCGCCCAATACCTGTCAGGAAATCTCGTCCACTCGGACCAAACGCCCTTCCCGGATTGAAAGATTGGCGGCCTCGGCCAACACGAGGGCGGCGCGCCCGTCATTGAATCCGGGCGATGGGGAGGATTTGGTCTTTATGCAATGCGCGAAATGGTTGATTTCCGCCAAGAACGACTCTTGGTATCGTTCAATGAAAAAATGGAGGTTGGGCGCCGCAATGTCGGATGCTGACGCGCTGTGCCGGCGGAATTCGTGCGGACGGCGGTTGCCGCTCACAACCATCCCGTCGCTTCCGTGAATCTCCACCCTTTGGTCATACCCGTAGACGGCGCGCCGGGAATTGTTAATGTTGCACTGTTTTCCGTCTTCGGTGCGCAATAGCAGCATTGCCGTGTCGTAGTCTCCGACCTCCGCCATCAGCGCCGGGTCAACCAATCGTCCTGCAAAGGCGAATACTTCCGTCGGTTCGGCATCAAGCATGAACCGGGCAAGATCGAAGTCATGAATCGTCATGTCGCGCATAACGTCGCCCGCGTGCTCGAAATACTGCCGCGGCGGCAAATCGGGATCGCGGGATGTGATGATCACTTGGTGAATGTCGCCAATCTCACCGGAATTCGCCGCTTCCCTGACCGCGGCATGGCCCGGGTCAAACCGGCGGTTGAAGCCCACTTGTATTGGAACATCGGTTCCTTCGATGGCGTCGCGGCAGCGGTTGACGCGATTGAGATTAAGATCGATCGGTTTTTCACACAGGACCGCGGTGCCCGATGCCACCGACGCTTCAATGTAATCGGCGTGGGTTCCGGTCGCCGAAGCCACGATGACGCCTTCGACTTCCGGGTCTTGCGTCACTTCCGCAAAACTGCCGAATGCGCGGACATTGTTCTCGTTTGCAAATCGCGAGGCGGCGGCGCTGTCGATATCAAAGACGCCCACAAGGCGCGTTCCGGGATTTCTGATGATGTTTACGGCATGCATTTTGCCAATTCGTCCGCAGCCGATGACAGCGAGTCTCGCCATGATGAAATCCCCTTTTGGCCAGCGCGGCGCCCGCCGCCGCACAACAATCAGCCAAAAGATGACGGTTTTCGCTGCGCAATTCAATCGCATAAGTTTTGCCGGACACTGCCCGGATGCGCGCCGCCTGCCCGCTTGCGGTTGTTGTCTTGAGGCGACTACAAGCGCGCATTGGAGTCATCGGAAAGGAAATCATTTCCATGCACAGTTTACGCTGGGGATTGGTCGGAGGCGGAGATGGCAGCCAGATCGGATTCACTCACCGTGCAGGGGCTGAGCTTGACCGCATGTTCAGACTCACCGCCGGCGCGTTTGACATCGACCCTGAACGGAGCCGCGCCTTTGGCGTTGAGCTCGGCGTGGATTCCGAACGGGTTTACGGCGATTGGAGAGAAATGCTGGCCGCCGAGTCGGCACACAGCGACCGGCTGGATCTCGTAACCGTCGCGACGCCGAACAGCACCCACTTTGAGATCGCCAGCGCCTTTCTGCGGGCCGGGTTCCACGTGCTCTGCGAGAAGCCGCTGACAACGACCCGTGAAACCGCCCGCGAGCTGGAGCGGACAGCCGCGGAGAAGAACCGGATCTGCGCCGTGAATTTCGGCTATACAGGCTATCCGCTGGTGCGTCAGATGCGGTCGATGGCGCTGCACGGAGAATTGGGAAAGGTGAGGCTGGTAAAGGCCGAGTTCGCGGGCGGATTTCTCGCGGACGCAGACGATGACAAGAATCCGCGCGTGAGATGGCGATTCGATCCAGAACAGGCAGGCCCGTCGTGCGTGATGGCAGATATGGGATGTCACGCGATGCACTTGGCATGCTTCGTCACCGGGCAGGCGATCTCCAGCCTGGCGGCGGACTTTGCGTACTGCGTGCCTGGAAGACAGCTTGAGGACGACGCCTGGGTGGCGTTTCGCCTTGCCGGCGGTGCCGTCGGAAGGCTTTGGGTCAGCGGCGTCGCGGTTGGCCGGAGCCACGGGCTAACTCTGCAGGTGTTCGGCGAAAAGGGCGGGCTGGCCTGGCAGCACGAACATCCCGACCAACTTCTATGGACGCCGTTCGGCGACGCGACGCGAGTGCTGGAACGAGGCGGCAGCGGCCTTTCGGAAGCCGCACAGCGGGCCAATCGAATTAACGAAGGTTCCCCGGAAGGCGTGGTGCTCGCTTTTTCCAATATTTACCGCGACCTGGCGGAGATCATCGCAGCCGAACACGGCGGCAAGTCCGGCAGATTGCTGGCCATGGACTATCCGAATGTCGAAAGCGGCCGCCACATGGTCGATGTTGTCTGCGCCGCTGCCGAGTCGAGTGCAAACGGCGGCTGCTGGCTGGATGTGAACTGAGACCGGCGCCGCTGCCGGCAGACGCGATTCCTGGCCGGATTAGCCAGCTGCGAACCGCAAGCGGTCGCGGGATTTGACGGCTGACTGCATTCTCGCCATGAAGTCTGTTCAAGGCGGGGCGCACTGTCTCATCGGCAGAGGTGAGTAACCATGAGCGAAAACCGGGACACATCCAACCTCTTTGTGAAACAGGGCGGCCGGGGCGCGCACTGGCCATCCTGGCTGGTGACGGAGATGCGAAACAACGCCGACAATGGCTGCGTCGGCACGGCGCTGGTCTCAGAAACCGATCGCGTGCGGGTCTGGCATTTGAACTTGGAGCCGGGGCAAAGGTGCCCGTTTCACTGTCATGTCAACGACTATTTTTGGACTGTGCACAATTCAGGCAGGGTCCGGTCGTACGATGAGTCGGGCAGAATCACTGAGCTTGAATACCAAACCGGGATGACAAGGCACTACACATTTGCCGCCGGCGAGTATTTGCTGCACTCAATTGAGAATATCGGTGCCGGGAAGCTGATATTCACCACCGTTGAGTTCGTGAACGGCCCCAACGAACCATTGCCTCTGCCTGACGGCATCCGTTTCATTCCCGCCGCGTGAGGCGGAATCCGGCGACATCGCCGTATTGGCGATTTCCGCGGCGCAGCTGACGGAAGACTGGCTGGGGCGGTAGGATTCGAACCTACGCTCTTCGGTACCAAAAACCGCTGCCTTACCGCTTGGCCACGCCCCAACTTGAACCGCCCTAACTAGTTAGCGCAATCCGCGCATGCAACCGGATTGTGTATGCCGGACAAAGCTCAGATCCGCTGGTCGTAGTCTCCTTCGACCCCTTCTTCCCGCAGCAGCCGGTCCAGATCCGCAAAAATTGCGCGCATTTCCGACGCGCTTTCAACACTTTCGCACACCACGACCAGATTTGGCGTGTTTGAAGATGCCCGTACCAGCCCCCAGGAACCGTTCGCCAGGACACATCTTGCGCCATTGACCGTGAGAACTTCCTGAATCCGCTGACCTGCCAGCGTGCCGTTTGCCGCGCACATCGCGGTCAGACGTTTGGAAATCTGCTCCGTCACCTGATATTTCCGCCCATCGCTGCAGGACGGAGACATGGTCGGCGTCATCCAGGTTTTCGGTAGGGCGGCGACAAGGTCGGAAAATCTGGAATTGGCTTCGCGGTCCAGCAGTCGCCCGACCTCCAGCGCCGCGAGACAGGCGTCATCATAGCCGCGCCCGACCGGCGGGGCGAAATAAAAATGTCCCGACTTCTCGAAACCCGCCAGCGCGCCGGTCTGCTCAACCCGCAGCTTCATGTGACTGTGGCCGGTTTTCCAATAGTCCGTGCTGGCCCCGAGCGCGAGCAAAACCGGGTCTGAGGAAAACAACGCGGTCGATTTGACATCGGCGACGAAGCGCGCTTTGCGATGCCTTTCCGCGATCGAGCGAGCGATAATGACGCCGATTTTGTCGGAAAACACCGCATTGCCCTGATTGTCGACAACGCCTAGCCGATCGCCATCCCCGTCAAATCCGAATCCGATATCGGCGCCTGTTTCCCGAACCTTGCGGCCCATATCGGCAAGCATCTCCACCGATTCAGGGTTGGGGTTGTAGTTCGGAAAGCCGCAGTCCAATTCCGCGTGCAGGGGAACAATCTCCATTCCGGCCTGTCGCAGAAGATCTGGCGCGAACTGCCCGACAGTGCCGTTCCCGGTGGCGCAGACTGCCTTGAGCCTGCGGTTGAAACGGTAACCGCTCGTGAGATCATCCGCATAGGCAGACGGGATTCCGCTGACACACCGGTAGCCGCCTCCCGCCCGCCCAGCGGGTGGTCCTTCCAGCACGATCTGGCGGAGACGGCTGATCTCACAGCCGCTCAACGTGTGCGGATGCCGAATTCCGGCTTTCACCCCGGTCCATCCGTTGGGATTGTGCGATGCTGTGACCATGGCGACGGCATCGACTCCGAAATGCGCACGGCTGAAATACGCCATGGGTGAAATCACCGTCCCGATGTCAATGACGCGAACGCCAGACTCTACCAGTCCGAGTGCAATTGCGTTGGCAACCTCATGAGAATAGCTGCGAAAGTCCCGGCCGAGGATGATGTCTCCACCGGCGCCTGATTCGTGCATGAGCGTTCCGAGCCCGGCGCCGAGCGCCGCCGCGCCCGGCAGATTCAATTCGTCGGGATAGAGCCATCTGCCGTCATATTCACGGAACCCCTTGGCCGCGATCTTAGGTTGATTGAGATCGTCCCAGCCGACGAACTGGAGACAGTTGACCGCGGCAGTCATTTCACGCGCAATCTGGCCGGTTAAAGCGCGCTGGGCCGCGACTTGGAGAGTTGGTCAAGTGCCGCCAGCGTCTCCACAAGTCCGCGCATTTCGTCGAGCGGAACCATGTTTGGGCCATCGCTCGGAGCGGAATCGGGGTTTTCGTGAGTTTCAATAAACACCGCCGCGACGCCGACTGCGGCTGCGGCGCGCGCGATCACCGGCGCGAATTCCCGCTGCCCGCCGGATGAAGCGCCGTGGCCGCCAGGCTGCTGAACAGAATGCGTGGCGTCAATCACCACCGGATATCCTGTGGCGGCCATGATCGGGATGCTGCGCATATCGGTGACAAGTGTATTGTATCCAAAACTGGATCCGCGTTCGCACAGCAGGATCCGGTCATTTCCTGTCGAACGGACTTTGCCAGCCACATTTTCCATATCCCAGGGAGCCAGAAATTGGCCCTTCTTCAAGTTGACCGCGGCGCCGGTGTCGCCCGCCGCGACCAGCAGATCGGTCTGCCGGCAAAGGAATGCGGGAATCTGCAGGATGTCCACCACGCTGGCAACCTCGGCGCACTGCCCGGGTTCGTGAACATCGGTAAGCGTCGGACATCCGATCTGTGTGCCGACTTCCTGCAGAACGGCAAGACCCTTTTCAATTCCCAGACCCCGTTTCCCCCGGAGCGAGGTTCTGTTCGCCTTGTCAAACGACGATTTGAAAACGAAGCCGATTTCGAACTCAGCGGCGATGAACTGCAGTCGGCCGGCGATGTCCAGCGCGTGGCTGAGCGACTCAATCTGGCAAGGGCCTGAAATCAACGCAAATGGCAGGTCGTTGGCAATCGAGAGACTGCCAACGCTGACAGCTCGCTGCTGCGGACTTCCGGTCATCGCCCCAGCTTCCAAACCGCGGGCCGCCGTCAAACGACCTTTTTGATCGGGAACAGCCGGGCGACACCCAGAGCCGGCACCGCCGCGCCAATGCTCAGCAGCGCACCCATCTTCGCAGCATCCTGCACGGCGCCATGCGGGAACGCGACCGTAGCGATGAACAGAGCGACAGTGAAACCTATGGCAGCCGCGAATCCGACAATGAGCATGTCAGAAACATTCATTCCCTGCGGCATGCCGAACTTGAGCGGATAGGCGGCAATCCACCCAAACAGGAGGATCCCAATCGGTTTGCCGGCGACCAAGCCCGCAAGAACCAGCAATGTCGGCGTTCCGATTGAGGAAAACACCACACCGGCATTTGCCAGTCCGAAGAAAAACAGAATGAACTCGACCGGAAATTTCAGTTTGTGCTCAATTTGGTTGAGCAAGTCCGTGCGGTAAATTTCTGCCTCCGCAAAGATGCCAAATTCCCGGTCAGCATGGGGAATAGCAACGATGACAGGGATCAGGCTGAGCGCGGCGTGAATACCCGCCTCCTGGAAAGCGAAATACGAAAAGACCCCGGCAATGGCATACGGCCAGAACGTCAGCTTCTTGCGCACCATCGTCGAATACGGTCGCTGCCGCATGCCTCGGTCCAGCCGCCGCGGCAGCCTATTGAAAAGCAAATAGGCGACTGACACCGCCGCCACCGAGATCAGCAGGTACCACAGGTTGATCTCCTGCTCCGGATAAAAGACGGCAATGATCAGGAGCCCGGCGGCGTCATCCGCGATCGCGAGCAAAAGCAGAAACTTCACTGCCGGATGGCCGCGCCCAAAAATCATGCGGCCGATCAGAAAGGAAAACGCAATGTCTGTCGCCGTCGGCACGGCCCAGCCATTGGCAACCGCGTTGTAGGTGTCGGATCCAAACACAAGCGCGAGACCCAGATATATGGTCACCGGCGCCACCATGCCGCCAGCTGCCGCAATCAGAGGAGTCATGGCCTTTTTACCGCGCAGCGACCCGTTCTTCAGAGCGATGGCTTCCCAGACTTCCTTGCCAGCTATAGCGAAAAAGAAAGCCATCAAAATGTCGTTCACCAGGTAGTGAAATGTGAGTTTTCGGACAACTTCGCCTGTGTCGGTGTAAACGGCCTTGCCGACATACGGATTATTGAACAGAACTCCATCGATTATCCTGGTGTAGTGTTCGGGAGCAATGTTGCACCAAATGAGCGCTATGATCGCGCCGGAGAGCAATAGCAGCGAAAAATCAGAAACCACTGTCCAGGTGCGATGCATTCAAACGGGCTCCGGTTTACCAGCCTGCGGCACAGAATTGCTGGGCAGCGGCTATACAATTGGGTCAGAAACTTTACAAGAAGCGTGAAAGTCACGCGATCATGAGCGGGTGTCAGAGCCAGCCGCTCAGTCGATCATCAGCGACGGCTGGCCAGCGCTTAGAAATCGGACTGACACAAAGCTCCGAGGATCTCGGAATTCTATGGAACTGAGGGCGACCGGAGAATATCTGTATCGGATGCCGGAAACTCTGCAAAGGTTGGAACGAGGGGTCCGGTCATGCCGGATCTGCGCTGCAAGATTCGCCTCAACCGCAACCGCGCATCAGCCGAGACCGGTTTTCTGGTGTTCCGCAACGGCGCGCATTCTCATAACCGGCCAGGCTCCCGGTGCCCGAGTCCACGAGAGCGGCGTATTCTTCAGCGACGCATCCGGTGATCGGCTCAGAAGCTGGCTTGGTTTGTCGGAAATGGAGTTCTACGACTTGAGCCGGATTGCGATCCTCCCGATGGCGTACTGCTTTCCCGGCTACGACCGTAATGGTTCCGATCTTCCGCCGCCGCCAGTCTGCGCCCGGACATGGCGGGCTGAGATGCTCTCCGCGCTGCCGCGAATTTCGACCACCGTTGCCGTCGGCGGTTATGCGCAAAAGTGGCATTTGCCTGATGCGCCCAGCCGCGTGTCCGACACCGTTTCCGCGTGGCGGAATTGGGCGCCCGAGCTGTTTCCTCTGCCGCATCCGAGCTGGCGCAACAACGCGTTGCTCCGGCGCATCCCGGGGTTCGAAGAGGAGTTGCTGCAGGTGCTGCGGCGGCGAATTCAAACAGTCCTGGCGGCCTGAATTGTGGCCTCAAGCCGGGGTTCCGCGTCGCGCTCCGGTGGATCGGACGGTCTCTGTTCTCTGGTGCGACCGAGTGGCGGGAATACCGCCATTCGGCGATCGTTGCTCCGGTGTTTCATTGCCGAACGGCTGCGTCACAAACCGATCGCTTGGGACGGTGCCCGTTCCGGATGGTCCAATGGACGGCCTGTGTTTCCAGGCGGAACTACCGGCGGGGTTCAAACGGATTTGTCCAGTAATGGCAATGGGTTGTCATTGATTCAGGCGCAGCTGGCCTGTCATTTACATGGCAACGGCCGCATTCGGATCAATGTCCAGAAGCTCCAAGGCCCGCTCCTGCAGGGGTGTCGGCTTCGCCAGCAGCGGAAAAGCGTGGTCCGGCGACGCCGGCAGGGTGACCTCGTTCAGCGTCAGTGTCGCCAGATCGGCCAGAAGCGTGGCGAAGCTGTGCGCGGGAAGACCGTCAGGCGTTCTTTTCGACGCCGCCTTGGCCTTTGCCGCATCGGAGACTTCCGCCGGGGCCACCGGCGAGTCCCGCCGCCCGCGCGCCGCCTCCCGGTCATGATCCTCGAACAGCAGCGGCGCCAGCCCTCTCCGCATGTGCCATTCCACATAGAGGGTCAACAGGCACAGGAACACATGCGCCCGCACATGGTCCTCGGTGTGGACATGGACCGGGCGGCTCGGGTGGCCGGTCTTGATACCAAAGGCTCGCTCCACCCGTGAGAGCGATTTGTAGGCGGTGACCGCATCTTCGGCGCCGATGACGTCTTCATCCAGATTGGTGCGGATGGCATAGATGCCGTCAAGGGCGGCCTCTGCCGCGATTTTCTCGTCCCGGCGGCGGAAGGCCATACTGTCGGCGGCGCCGGTAATTTCGAAATGCTTCTCCACCTTCCGCCGTCTTTCCGCCCTCAGGCGCGGGTTGAGACACACCATCAGCCGCTGGCCAGGGAAATCGGGGCTGGAGATCTCCGCCACCGCGTCCTCCGCCAGCTCTCCGGGCCTCAGCGGCACCGGCCCGCCGTCTGGCCCCTTCCTCACCAGCCGACGGATATCCGCGCTCTTCAGCGCCGAGATTCAGTCCACTCCGGAAGGCGTGAGACTCTCACGGATGCGGGCGGTGGTGAGCATGCCGCGGTCGCCGACCAGAGCCACCCTCTCAATGCCGAAGCGGGCGCGGATCTTCGCCGTCTGCGAGGCCAGCGTCATGGGAATGGCGGTGTTGCCGGCGAACACCTCGACCGCCACAGGGCAGCCGCCGGCGGCGCACAGAAGCCCGTAGTTGATCTGTTTCTTTCCCTTCTTTCCGTCACGGCTGTGGCCGAAGGCGGCCAGCGGGAATTTCCTTCCCTCCTGACAGCTGGACGAAACGTCTTGCAGAATGAGAGCGCCGTCTTGGAAATGGCGGTTCGCCAAGCTCTTCTCGATCCATCTCTGGCGGCCGCAGAGCCAGTCGAGCATGGACAGCATCTCGTTGCTGGTGACCGGACCCAGCCGCAGCATGGCCGTGCGGCAGCGAGCGGCGGATGGTCACCGCCGCCTCGAGAGAGGGAAACACCACGCCGCCGGCCACGATGGCCTTGACCGCGTCGATCACCACCTCCGGCACCTTCGTGAGATTGGCGACGGTTCTCCTGCGGATGCGGTTTCCCTCGCGCCAGGCCTCGCGCAGCAGGATGGTCGGCGGCGAGGAGCGGTTGGGGATGACATCGACACTGAAGGCCAAGGCTATGATCCTTGCATGGCAACAATCATATCTACATAATATATTAATAACAGTCTATGCGAAAACCAAATTCAGCAAATGACATGGCAAAGAATATACAGTAAGAATCCCTGATTCGGCACCAAAGAGACGCGTTGTTTCAGGAGCTTGCGGGAAGCCGGGGGAGAGAAATCAGCCGAAAGTTTCGTCTAGGTAAGCCGCTGACCTGTGCCGGGGTCGAAAAGCAGGGCGGCAGAGGCTTCGAATTCGACTTCGACCTCGGTTCCGGCCGAGGTTTCCGCGTCGCCCCGGGATTCGACCACCAGCCGCTCACCGGTCGGTGTCCTGAGATAATCGTAAGACACACCGCCAAGCCGTTCTGAAAGCTCGACCGACAATTCCGACTTTGCCGGATAAATGGCCAGTATCTGCGGCCTCAGGCCAACAGTCACGGATCTTGTGTCCGCCGGTAGCGCCATATCGACATCGAATGTCATGTCTGACAGGGCGGCGATCGACACTTGGCCGTTTTTGACTGAGCCATTGACAAAGTTCATGCTCGGCGACCCGATGAATCCCGCCACAAACTGGTTTCCGGGGTTTCAGTAGAGTTCCAGCGGCGTGCCGACCTGTTCGATATTGCCGTCGCGCAGAACGACGATATTGTCGGCAAGCGTCATCGCTTCGACCTGGTCATGGGTCACATAGACCATTGTCGCCGCGAGCTCCTGGTGCAGCCATGCGAGTTCAACGCGCATATCCACGCGCAATTCAGCATCGAGATTTGACAAAGGCTCATCGAACAGGAACACGCCGGGACCGCGGACAATCGCCCGGCCGATGGCGACCCTCTGCCTTTGACCGCCCGACAGGGCCTTCGGTTTGCGCCGAAGATATTCGGTCAGCCGAAGAGTTTCGGCCGCGGCGCTGACTTTTGCGGCGATCTCCTGCTTCGGGACGCCATTCATTCGCAGGCCGAACCCCATGTTTTCCGCCACCGTCATGTGCGGATAAAGGGCGTACGTCTGAAAGACCATCGCAATGCCCCGGTCGGCCGGGTCGACCCGGGTCACATCGCGCCCGCCGATCTGGAGTGATCCCGATGTCACCTCTTCCAAGCCTGCGATCAGTCTTAGCAGCGTCGACTTTCCGCAGCCCGAAGGTCCGACGAACACACAGAATTCGCCGTCCTCTATCTGCAGGTCCACACCGTGAATAACTTCGGTTTCCCCAAAGGATTTGCGTATGTCCTTAAATTCTACGCGAGCCATCCACACACTCCCAAATGATTGGCCATCGGCGGCTGTGAACCGGCCCGGCGCCGGTTGGCTTTCGGTTCAGCCGGCCGCGTCGGCGAAAGGCCTCGCTGACGTTGGTTACTGCGCTGCGCATATGCGTCAACCTGCGTTCCAGGTGAGGACGCATGGGACGGCGGGGTCCCGCTCATCCGCCATGATTCGCGTGATTCATTCCGCGTCTTTCCATCGAGCGCGTCATGCTGTCTGAAGCCGCTGCGGCCGAGGGAAAATGCCGCAGGATCTTCGTTCAGGGCGGCCAGGTCAAGCTCAGGAAGTCGTCACTGGATAGGCGGTTGGCTCGACAGCGCGCCGGCGATGATGTGTGGAATCTGGCTGGGAACATCCGCAACTGTCACGCCGGCGCTTTCAAGGGCTTTGCGTTTCGCCGCGTAGCTGCCGGAACTCCCGGTGACGATAGCTCCCGCGTGGCCCATCTTGCGCCCCGGCGGCGCGCTGCTGCCGGCAATGAACGCCGCCACCGGTTTTTGCATGCGCGCCGCGACGGCGGCAGCCTCTTCTTCCGCCGAACCGCCAATCTCTCCGCAGATCACAACCGCGTCGGTTCTGTCATCGGTGTCCAGAATCCGCAGAGCTTCCGCCGTCGAAGTGCCAATCACCGGGTCGCCGCCGACACCGAGAAAGGCTGACTGTCCCATCCCGTTTGCGGTCAATTCCAAACACATAAGCGTCCCCAGGCTGCCTGAACGCGAAATCACGCCGATCCGGCCCGGCCGAAACACCTTATCGTTGAATGCAGGCATAATTCCGGCGAAAGTTTCGCCTGGCGTCACAAGCCCGGCGGTGTTCGGGCCAAACACGCGCGCGCCGTGCGCACGCGCAGCGGCCAGCGACTCCATCACATCGTGCAGCGGAATATGCTCAGTCAGACAAACAATCGTCTTTATCCCGGCCTCGCAGGCGTCGAGAATCGCCGATTTCGCGGTCATAGGCGGCACGAACAGCAGCGCGGCGTCGCTGTCGATTTGGGACGATGCATCGCGGGCCGATGCGAAGACATTGACGCCGAGATGCGCGATCCCGGGCTTCCGCGGATTGACACCGCCGACAACGCGGGCGCCATAGTCGATCATCGCATTCGACCAAAAAGAACCCTGTTTGCCGGTGATGCCGAACACAAGGATCCGGTGGTGTTTTCGCAGGATCATGAATCTGCAGTCTCTTGGGCTGTGGCGGCGTTGACGGCGGCGGCGACGGCGGCGTCCATATCGCGGAACGGATCAATTCCAATGCGGTCGCGGATCAGCTGAACCGCCTCTTCGGCGCCGGTGCCGTTGATCGCAAAGAAAACCCGAATTTCCGGTCGGAGATCCAGCCATGCCTGCGCGACGCCGTCCGCCATGACATCGGTGCGGGCAAATGCGCCGCAGAAATTGACCAGCAGAGACTTCACGCCAGGGTTTGCCAAAACAATCTCTAGTGCCGGGCGCGCTTTGGTGTAGGACTCGCCGCCGATTTCAAGAAAATTCGCCGGGTGTCCGCCGGCGCGCACAATGGCATCCATACTGGTCATAGTCAGCCCGGCGCCGTTCGCGAGCACGCCGACATTGCCTTCCAGTTCGATGTATTTCAGCCCCTGTTCGGCGGCTCTTGCCTCAAGCGCGGTCCGCCGTGCGGGCACCGCGGCCGCAGCCAGTTCAGTCTGGCGGCTGACTGAGGCATCGTCGACCGAGAGTTTGCAGTCAAGCGCAACTGCCGCCCCGCTTTTTGTGATCGCCAGAGGGTTGATTTCTATGAGTTCAGCGTCGCAGTCACGATAAACCCGATAGAGCCGGATCAAGCTGTCCGCCACAGCGGCGGTGGCAGAGCCCAGCCCGCATCCGTCCAGTGTCCGTCTCAGCGCGTCCTCGTCAGGTCCGGTCCGAATGTCGATCGCGATGCGGCGCATTGCCTGCGGGTCCCGCGCCGCGATGTCCTCAACATCCATGCCGCCGAGCGGAGAAAACAACAGCAGCGGTCCCTGCGAAACGCCGTCAGCGACAATTGCGGCGTAACATTCGCGCTCCCGCGCGACTTGCTCTTCAACCAGCACTTTTTCCACAGGATGGCCGGCAATCCGCATACCGAGAATGCGCTGTGCGGCCGATTTCGCCTCAAGGGGGTCGGCGACCGGCTGAATGCCACCGGCTTTGCCGCGTTTGCCGGCCGCCACCTGGGCCTTGACAACGCAACTGCCGGATTTTTCCGTAAATTCCATGGCCTCGGCGGCGCAGCCGGTTGTTATGCCGGCCGGCACCTCAATGCCGGCGGCAGCAAGCAGCGGTTTGGCGGCGTATTCACAGAAATCCATGGTGCGTTCCTGTTGCTAGCGGCCGCAGTCCGCCCAGTGCGGCCCGAACAGCTCTTCTTCTTCAGGTCTGTCCTCTGCGATCGGCGAAACCAGGTGCGTGATGTTGATGAAGTGCCGGGCGTTCAGGTTTTCGGAAATCGTGTTGCCTGCCCAGGTTCCGCCTCCCATAGACAAGGTGAACGGCAGTCCGTTTTCGAAGCTGCCGCCGTTGCCGAAAGTATGCGCCTGATTGACCAAAACCCGGACGACATCGGTGGCTGCGGCGAGCTCGCGGGCGCGGTCCATGTTCTCAGTGTGAATTCCGACCGAGTGACCCTTGCCCTTCACCTCCAGAATCCGCTTCACCAAAGCCAGCGCATCGGAAAAATCCACCGCCCGGTAGACGGTCAGCACAAGTGACAGCTTTTCGTCGGCAAATCCGCCCGCGCCATCGACCTGATCCGCTTCAACGAGAAAGAATCGGGCGTTCTCGGCGGCTGCGGGGAGCCCGAACGCCCGCGCCGCGCAGTCCGGGTCTTTGGCGATGATCTTCCGGTTGAGGCGACTGTCCTGCCAATGAACTGACGCGATCCGTTCCCGTTCCACGGCGCTGCACCGCCAGCCGCCGGCTGTCTGCAGCGCCCGCATAGCCGGTTCATAGATGTCATCAAGGATGACAAGCGCGTTCTCGGATGAGCAGGAGGTGGCGTTGTCAAAGGATTTGGAGGCCGCGACCCGCTCCGCCGCCGGCACGAGGTCAGCGGTGGAATCAATGATCACAGGAACATTGCCGGGTCCGACGCCGATAGCAACCGTCCCCGATGTCATGGCCCGGCGCACATTGTTTTGTGAGCCGGTGACGACGGCGAGGTCCACCGCTTCCAGCAAAGCCTGGGTCGCCTCTTTGTTGACAGGCGGATCAAGTATTTGCACCAAATCGGCCGGGTGGCCGGCCGCCGCCAGCGCCGCCCGCATCAGGAAAACGGTTTTTGCAGTCGTGCGATAGCCCGCAGGGGAGGGAGCAATGACAATCGCGTTGCCCCCTTTGACGGCCATCATGGCCTTGTTGACCGGGGTGGCCGCCGGGTTTGTCGACGGACAGACTGCGCCGACGACGCCGACTGGTTTGCCGTAAAGTGCGAGTCCCCGCGCCGGATCCCGTTCGATCAAACCGATCGTCTTGGTCCGCAGAAGGTCGCGGAGGGTTCCGAACGTCTTGCGCTGGTTTTTTACGATCTTCGATGCAACGTTTCCGAGGCCGGTGTCCTCAACTGCCATTTCCGCCAGCATTCGCGCGTGCTCAGGCTTGTACACAGACCAAGCGAGGGCGCGGACTGCCTGATCGACCCGATCCGGATCGTCGTTGGCGAAATCAACCATCGCAGCGCGGGCATCCGCCACCATTTGCGCTGCGGCGCGGGCGATTGGCGGCGATGCCGCCGATTGGTCGTTTGGCATTGTGTCACCTTTGATGGGCGCCGGTCTTACCGAACGGTGGAAAGCGTCAATATCCCCTGACTTTGTCGACAAGAAACAGCAGCGGTTCGCCATTCTCGCCGCGCCGGACATTTTCGGCTATGACCCCGGCTGCGGTTTCGGCGCGGGTGTCGGCGGCGATGTGGGGAGAGACGGTCACGGATTTGTGGCTCCAGAATCTGTGCTCGGGAGGCAACGGTTCCTCGTGAAACACATCCAGCGTCGCGTGCGCAATCTGCCCGCGGTCAAGGGCCGCCAGCAAGGCATCGTCGTCAATCAGCGCCCCCCGTCCGGAATTGACAATGATTGAACCCTGCCGGAAACCGCCGAGCAGTTCAGCGTTGAGAAGGCCTTCTGTCCACTTTGTGTGCGGCAGCATGAGGGCGGTGATCTCCGCCTCCATAACCGTGGATTCCAGTCCGGCGCGGCCATGTCGACAGTCGATCCCGGCAAGTGACTTTGGTGTCCGGCTCCATCCAATAACACGAAAATTCAACGCTTTCAGAGATTGTGCGGCGGCTCGTCCAAGTTCACCGAGGCCAAGAAGCGCCACCGTCCGGTTTGATGCGAGCGGCGGCTTCAAATGGTTGCGCCAGACCCCGTCCTGGCCGTTGACAATGCGGTCAATCCCAAGATGGTGCCGGAGGACCTGTGCCGTGACCCACGCGGTCATGTCTTCGATCATTCCAGATTCAACCATCCGGGCGATCGGGCAGTTGATGGTTTCGTTTTTGACAAGTTCCTCAATTCCCGCCCACAGGCTGAGGACCGCCTTCAGCCGCGTGAAGGGGGTGAAGTCGGACAGTTTTCCGTCACGCGCGTAGGCGACATAGTCAACCTGGCTGGGGTCGCAGGCGCCGAACAGCACCTCCGCATCAACGCCTTTGCCGGCAAGCTGCGCCGGCAGGATGCCGCGCCACTCTTCAAAGTGTTTCTCATGCGCCGAAAACAGGATTTTCGAAGTCAAATCTTCAATGCCTTTCGGCGTGGATATGGACGCTCTGAATGAGCCCGAAGGCCAGCAACAGAACCAGCTGGGACGAGCCGCCGTATGAAATGAACGGCAGCGGAACGCCGACCACGGGAATGAGGCCGGTGATCATTGCGAGATTGGCCGCGAAATAGAGAAAAAACGTTCCCGCGAGGCCGAGGACGAGCAGGGCGCAGAACCTGTCTTTGCAGCGCAGGGCGATCGTCATGCAGATGAGAACGATAACGGCGTAGAATCCGATCAGGATCAGACACCAGAACAGACCGAATTCCTCGGCAAGAGTGGTGAACACGAAATCCGTATGTTTTTCCGGGAGAAAATTCAGCTGGCTCTGGGTGCCCTGCAGGAAACCGCGCCCATTCAATCCGCCCGACCCGATGGCGATCTTGGATTGCGTGACATGGTAGCCCGCGCCGAGCGGGTCAGTCTCCGGAGCCAGGAAAGTGTCAATGCGGATGTACTGGTAATCCTGCAGAATCTGCCAACTCTGGCCGCGGCTGAGCATGACGGCGCCGACCGCCGCGCCGGTGACGGCAATGACGGCCGCAAAATACAGCAGGCTGACACCGCCCAAAAACATGACAATGCCGCCGCCGGCCGCGATCAGGGCCGCAGTGCCGAGGTCGGGTTGAATTGCCGTGAGAAGCGACGGCACCAAAACCGCGGCGGCGGGAATCGCCACCCAGACTGGA
The DNA here is from genome assembly GCA_965221935.1 of Paracoccaceae bacterium. Classification (GTDB taxonomy): domain Bacteria; phylum Pseudomonadota; class Alphaproteobacteria; order Rhodobacterales; family Rhodobacteraceae; genus JAPOXR01. The sequence continues at coordinate 148,226 of CBDCSZ010000001.1, read as the reverse complement.
TGCGAGACTTTCTCTTTAGGAAGAAATTCGTAGTAGGCGGCGATGAGAAGAATCACCGATATCTTGGCAAACTCGGACGGCTGAATGCGAAGCAGTCCAAGATCAAGCCATCGCTGCGCCCCTTTTACCGAGACACCGTAAACTGCGCCGAGACCGACCAGCAAAAGCGCGGCTAGATAGACAGGCAGGGCCGCGCTTCGCCAGAACTGGATGGGCACCAAGGCGACGGCAAACATGACAGCGAAACCCGCCGCCAGCCGATAAACCTGCTGCAGCGCCCATGGCGTGAACGATCCGCCTGCCACTGAGTACAGGGCCAGCACGCCAACGGCCGAAAGGGTGGCAACCAAGGCAAACAGCGTCCAGCTGAACCTGGACAGTTTTCGCGGGATGCTGTGCAGCGGCGGCTCATGTTTTTCCCAGACTATCATGCGCGATGCGTTCCCGGGTCTTTGGGCGTTTCTTCTGGCAGGAAGTTCTTGAGGCGAAGCTGCAGCTGTTCCTGGCGAATCCGGTCGCGAAGTTCCCGGGGATACATTTGCAGCGGCGGGATGCGGCCGTAATGCGTGCGCATCAACAAATCGCGCGCAATGGGAGCCGCCACCTTTGAACCGCTGCCGCCGTTTTCGACCACAACCGACACTGCGAAAAGCGGATCGTGGAACGGCGCGTAGCAGCAGAACAGGGCATGGTCCCGTTGCTCACGCGGAAGATCTTTGTTCTTGATGAGCCCGCTCCTGCGTTCGAGTTCGGAAATGTTGCGAACCTGGCTGGTCCCGGTCTTGCCGGCGACAGTGAAGGATTCGTCGGCGGTTCGCGACTGATATGCTGTCCCGTATGGGCTGTTGACAGTCTCAACCATGCCCCGGCGCATGAGTTCAAGCGCATTTTCTGAAACGCCAAGCGATAGGAATCTGTGGTTCGGGCGGCGTCTGCCGTCAACGGCGAGGATAATTTTCGGCTGAACCGAAAGACCGGTCGCCAGCCGCGCGGTCATGACCGTGAGCTGCAGCGCCGAAGCGAGGACAAAGCCCTGGCCAATGCCGGCGTTCAGCGTGTCGCCCAGCAGCCAGGATTTTTCATAGCGCCTCAGTTTCCATTCCCTGGTCGGCGCCAGACCTTCGGCGATGCCGGGAATTGGCAGCTCTGCGCGGCGTCCGATGCCGAATCTCACGGCCATTGCCATCAGCGCTTCTATGCCAACCCTCTGTGCCAGCTGATAGTAATAGACGTCGCAGGATTCGCTGATGCTTTTCAGCAGATCCACCTTTCCATGGCCGTCGTTTTTCCAGCAATGAAACACGCGGTTGCTGAACTCCAGCGATCCCTCGCACTGCAGAATTTCGTCGGCCGCGATCAAACCGGCATCCAAGGCCGCCAGGGCGGTGATCATTTTAAAGGTCGATCCCGGAGGATAAATTCCCTGCACCGGCCGGTTGACGAGCGGCGTGCGTTTGTCCTCAACGAGCACGTCAAATTCGGCCTGCGTGATCCCGGTCGAAAGCTTGTTGGGATCGAAAGTCGGGGATGAGGCAATGGCAAGCAGTTCGCCGTTTTTGACATTCATGATGACTGCGGAAGCGGCCTCTTCGCCGAGCCTGGCCACGGCATAGTTCTGCAGCCCGCTGTCAACCGTCAGCTGGAAACTCGATCCGTTCCGGGCGCCCACGGCGCCCAGTTCGCGCATGATGCGGCCGTGCACATTGACTTCGATGCGCTGGTTGCCGGCCCGCCCCCGCAACTGGCGGTCAAGACTCTTTTCGACGCCATTTTTGCCGATTCGGAAATCCGGAACATTCAGCAAAAGATCCCGGGTCTTTTGGCTGTTTTGTTCCTTTTTGTTCACCAGCCCGACAAATCCGACAAGATGCGCAAAATCGGGCCCGAAAGGATAGACGCGGCGGCTGCCGACCGCTGCCTGCACTCCCGGCAGCGCGGGCGCATTCGCTGACACGGCCGCAACCTGCTCCCAGCTGGCTTCGTGTGCGACAACCACCGGGATGTGCTCCCTCAAACCATTGATTTCCTGGATCTTTTCAAACATCTGATCTTGTGTCATCGGAATGAACCGACTGAGTTTAAGAAGCACATCGGCGACATCGCCGGCTTCCTCGCGAACCAGCAGGATCTTGTAGAGCTGCTCGTTGCCGGCCAGCTGCGTGCCGCCCCTGTCATAAATCAGTCCGCGCTCGGGAATCAGCAGTCGGATGCTGATTCGGTTGCGGTCCGCAAGACCGGCGAGTTTCTGCGATTCAGTGACCTGCAGATAACGGAGCCTGGCGGCGATTGCCGTCAGCACCGCCGCCTGCCCGGCGCCGATTATGAACGCGCGCCTGCCGATCGACGAGCGCTGCCGGATGAGTTCAGGCTGCAGGGTCCGCATCAGCTCATCCACCGCGCCGTGCGGATGCCGGAAAACATGCCCGAATCGTCCGGGCCGGGCTTGGTGACCCGGAACAGCAGGTTGGTGACGGCGACAACGAGCGGGTAGGCGAGAAGAGTCTCCACCCCGTGCACCAATGCCCACTCCGGGGACGGCGCCGGCAGGAACGTAAGTGCCAGAAAAAACTGATAGGCGATCGCTGAGGCGACGTATACGGCAGCCACCAGCAGCCACTCATACAGGAACGGCCGGCTGCAAACGCGTTCTGCGCTGGCGCGCAGATATTCCGAGGCGAGCAGGACAATCGCGCTCCATAGACCGGGAGTCTGCAGCAGGAAGATCTCGGCTGTGAGCACAGCGGCGACGATCACAGCTGCGGAAACGAGGTCGGGACGGCGGACCAGCCAAGCTGCAATCAGGCAAAAGACAAGGTCCGGACTTGGAATGGCGAAAGGTGTCATCGATACCGGCGCCATGCCCGCGGCGATTACGAAAAAAAGCGCGAAGCACAGAATCGCCCGTTTGAACCAGGTTTTCGAATTGGCCGGGATCACGGATTGGTCCCATCGCCGCCGCCGGCGGCTCCCAGAATCAACTCGCCGCTCTCCGGCGGCTCTTCGGGTGCCGCGCTGCGCAGGACACTCACATATTCGAGATTCTGAATGTCCGCCGCAAGGCGGACACGTTCTCTTTGATCGCTGGCAACGACAACTTCGCCGACCAGAAGGTCGGACGGAAAGACACCGCCCTCGCCGGAAGTCATCACCCGGTTTCCGGGACTGGCGCCGCCGGCGGAGACAAACTCCAGCGACGGGGCGAGGGTGCCGTCGCCGACGACCACGCCGCGGGCGCCGGTGCCCTCAATTTTAATTGGAACCCGGCTGCTCAGATCCGGAAGCAGGACAACACGCGCCGATTTGCGGCCGACGCCCGAAATTCTGCCGACGAGGCCTTCATTATCCAACACCGGCCAACCGTCAGCGACACCGTTTTCCGTTCCGACACCGATCAGGACCGAGTGGCGAAACTGCGAATTGGTGTCGGCGAGAACCTGGGCTGAAATGGTGAGTTCGGTCAATTCAACCTGCGCGTTGAGCAATTCCCGCAAGCGGGCGTTCTGCTGCTCCAGCCGGCGGGCTTCTTCCCGCCAGAATTTCAGCCTCTCGACCTCCAGCTCCAGCCCGGCGTTTCGTTCCGCCAGTCGGAAATGCGCCTCCATGTTCTGCGTGAGATCGGAGACGAAGAGCAAAGGCCTGTTGCCGAATTCAACCGCGGGCAGCAGGAATTCAACCGCCGACGCGCGCACCCGTTCCATGCGCTCACTGTCAATGCGCCAGACCAGAAAGATCGCGATCAGCCCGATCAGCGCAAGACCGACGAAGATCTTTCGAACGGTCCGGAAGGATGTATGGTCGGAGTCTCTGTCCGGGTTTCGGTCGATCACGGAAAGACCTCGGATACCGTCAGCTCTGGTAATCTATGATGTGGCCGAGAGCGGGGTTGATATCAAGTGCCTGACCGGTTCCATGGGCGACGCAGCGAAGCGGGTCCTCAGCCGCCGCCACCGGCAGATTTGTTCTTTGGCGCAATACGGAATCCAGCTCTGACAGCTGTGCGCCGCCGCCGGTCAGAATGATTCCGGTCGAAGAAATGTCATTTGACAAAGACGGGGGCGTCAGCTGCAGCAGGCTGGCGACCGCCTCACGGATTCTGCCGACAGGATCGGCGAGCGCCTCAGCCACATGCCACTGGAAAATCTGCATTTCCCGCGGCGAGCCGCCAAGACGGTCGCGGCCGCGCACGATCATGTTGCTGCCCTGTCCGTCATGAGGGGTCATGGCAATGCCAAGAATATTTTTGATCTGTTCCGCGGAGTCAGGTCCGATGATCAGGTTGTGCGATTCCCGCATATATTCGATCAAGGCTTCATCCATGCGGTCGCCGGCGACGCGGATTGACGCCGCGTGCACGATGCCGCCGAGGGCGATGATCGCAATGTCGGTGGTTCCGCCTCCGATGTCGACCACCATGCTGCCGCGCGCGTCGCCGATGTCAATGCCGCTGCCGATTGCGGCCGCGATGGGTTCGCTGATCAATCCCGCGCGGCGGGCTCCGGCTGACAAAACCGCTTCGCGGATTGCCCGTTTTTCGACCGGTGTCGATCCGTAAGGAACACAGACAAGCACCCGCGGCTTGGCGAGTGTCCACGGCGAATTCACGCGGCGGAAAAAGTATTTGATCATTTCCTCGGCGACGGTGAAGTCGGCGATAACCCCGTCCCGCATCGGTCTGACCGCTTCAATGCCATCGGGCGTCCGCCCAAGCATGGACTTGGCTTCGTCGCCGACGGCGATGATATTTCGCCGGCCTTCCTTGGTGCGGTAAGCGACAACCGAAGGCTCTTCCAAGACGATGCCTTCGCCCTTGACGAACACAAGCGTATTCGCTGTGCCGAGATCGATCGCGATGTCCGACCTCCACATGCCCGTGAGAAAGGAGAACATTGCGCTCCGCGTGACTGTCTTTGACTTGCCTGCTTTCTGCGCGCGGAACCGGCCGCTCCGGCACAACAGCTCACATTAAGGATTTTTCCGATAGGTTAAAGTGTTGTTCCATTCTGCCTTGGAAATATTGCCGGTCGCCGCCGCCCGCCCGCCGCATCGGCGGACCGGGTCCCGCCGCCGCCCGTCAGGACAATCGGGAAACACTTGTCTGGTCCCGCCGGAAAGTGCTGCCGGGGTCCAGAATGTTTCGCGCAGCCGTATGGCCGGACAGCACTGCCATCTGAATTGTCCCCGGGTTCAGGCAGTCTCCCGCCTGGTGAAGGACGGCGCTGGAGAAGGAAGATTTCAGGCGGTCAGTCAACTCGTGCCGCGGAGTGCGGGCGCTGACGAGCACAATGCCGGCGTTTGCGGTGTCAATTGCGCCGCCCGACAGCGTGTTTCGGAACCGCAGATCCGGTCCCAGCGCCGTGTTGGGATGCATCTGCACACCGAGACCGTTGAGACGTTCGATGATTCGCGACTGCTCGAGCGTATGCTCTGTCCAGGCCGACACCGCGGGCAGCGGAGTTATCAGCGTGACTCCGTGGCCGGCCGCCGCGAGGGCTTCGGCGACAACGCTCGCCATGTAGTAATGATCGTCGTCATAGACGAGATACCGTGCCGCCGCCCCATCAATCTCCCTGCCGTCCATCACGTCGTCGGGGGTCAGAATCTCGCGGCCGCCAAACTCCTTCGGATCGGAGTTGGTTGAACCGACGCCGTCCCGCCGCCAGCGGGCGCTGGTGGCGATGGTGACCGTGTCGGCTCCGAATTCGACGATGTCTTCCTCTGTCATCCGGCTGTGAAGATACAGATCGGCGTCGGTGCTCTGCGACAGCTGATACATCCGGTAATCGCGGACACGGGCCCAGCTCGCCAAGCCCGGCAGACGGGATTCTCTGGTGACGCGGCCTCCCGCTTCCGCGCCCGCTTCGGCAACCGTGACCTTCTGGCCGGCCCGCATCAGCGACACCGCGCACTCGAGGCCGGCAGGCCCCGCGCCAATCACCAGATGCGACCGCCTGTTCGTGGAAATCGGCGGTGTTTCCGGATGCCAGCCGCGGCGCCATTCCTCTGAAATTGTCGGGTTTTGCGTGCACCGGATCGGAACGCCGAAGCTGTCCATGCTGACGCAGATATTGCAGCCAATGCATTCGCGGATGGATTCGACCTGACCGGACCGAATCTTGTTCGGAAGAAACGGATCGGCATTGGAAGGCGGGCGCCTCCAATGAAGTCGAGCCGGCCATTCCTGATCAGCGAAACCATCATGTCGGGCAAAGTGAAGCGCCCGACGCCAACCACCGGCTTGGTGGTGACGGATTTCACAAAATCGGTGTGGGCGAGCTGAAATCCTTTGTCGCAGAACCGCGCGGTCGCACTGTCGTTTGACCAGCCGCCGATATTGACGTCCCAAAGATCCGGCAGCTCCGCGAGTGCCGCCACCACATCCCGGCCTTCGCCGTCGGCTAAAAGCCCTCCGGCGACACCTGGTTCGGCAACGCTGAACCGGATTGCGACGGCCCGTTTGCCGGCGGCGGCCTCGAGCGTGTCTTCCAAAACCTCGCGCAGCAGCCGCAGCCGGTTGTCGAACGAACCGCCGTAGGCGTCGCTGCGCTTTTTGTGGCGGCTGGCGAGAAAATGGCTGAGAATAGACAGATCGTGAGCGGCGTAGACATAGATGATGTCGTATCCGGCTAGAATGGCGCGCCGCGCCGCCGACAGGTGCGACTGGCGAAACGCCTTGATATCGGAAAGATCCATGGCCCGCGCCTGCAGAGGAACTTCGGGCCGCAGGGAGGGCAGGTCGCTTGGACCAACGACCGGCAGCCCGGTTGTGATGTTTGGCGACCGGCTGCCGCCATGCGCGATTTCTATCGCCGCGAGGCTGCCATGGGCCTTAATGGCTTCGACCTGCGCCGCATGCCGCGCGATGTCGCTGTCGTCCCAGATGCGCTCCATCGGATGATTGGCCATATCGGAATCCGGAGCGATTTCCGTGATTTGCACGGCGACTGTCCCCCAGCGGCCCTCGGCCTTCATGGCCCGAAGAGCGATCGCTGCGCTTGGCTGTGTCCAGCCATGCCCCGTGGCATGAGTAACCGCGTAGAACCGGTTTGGCGCGGTGACGGGGCCAATCGCGACCGGCTCGAACAGAATGTCAAAACGTTGGGTCAGCGCGGGCACTTTTTGCCGATTGTTCCGTCAGCGACCCAGCCGTCGAAGATCCTCAGCGCGGTGTCGGAAAACGCCCGGTCGTTAATGTGCGCATCGATCTCGGTGAGGGCGACCGGCGGCTGAATCTCCGCGCGCATTTCGTCCAGGAATGCCGCCAACCCCTTCGGGTCGTGCGCCGGCTCACCTGGCTTGTCCCATTCCTCAATGCCGGCATTGGGCAGGATCACATGTGCCGGAACAGATGACTGGGCCAATCGCCTGGCCAATTCACGCGCGGTCTCGCGGCGCTCTTCATCGTTCAGAGCGGAACTTTTGATCAGCCGGTTGTGGGCATGAAACGGGCGGTCGGCGTACCAGTCCGGAATCTCCTGCCACCCCGCGAAATCTATCAAGTCGATACAGCCGGGCGCCACCAGCTGCGGAATCGAGGCGCGCCCGGCGCTCAGCATCCGGTTCTGTCCGGCATTGACAACGGAACCGGCCAGCAGATTGCCCAGCTCCGGCAGGGCGAAGTCCATGACGCAGGCGAATCCGCCTTGTCCGGCGATCCTTTCAAACGCCATGCCGCCCATTCCCGTGGCATGAAAGACGGCCACCTCAAATCCGCGCGATTCCAGTTCAGGTTTGAGAAACGTCATATATTTGAGACAGGATGACCCGAGCGAAGTCATTCCAACGACCGGCCGGTCGACACGCGGTTTCTGCGCCGCGCGGGCTGCTCCGAGGACAGCTCCGGCCGCTTGGCTGAGCGATGCCCGGCAGATGGAATTCAGCCCGTACAGCCCGCCGGCCCACAAGATCATCTGGATATCGGGCGACAGCCGGTCCGGGGGAATCAGCGGCGAGAACGAAACCGTCGACACAACGAGCTTTGGCACTCCGAGCGGCAGCGCCTGGCAGACATCGAGCGCCAAATCCGTGCCCATTGTTCCGCCAAGTGTGACGACGCCGTCTATCAAGCCTTGGGAATACAGTTTTTCCGTTTCCGCCGCCGCGCCCCGGGCCATCAGCTGCATGGCGGAGTTTTCATCGCCGCCATCCACCGCGGCTTGAATCGAGCCGCCGCCGGCCTCAGCGATGTCGTGCTTGCTGACATCGCAGGGTTGGTCCGCCTCGCCGAGCACGCTCACATCCATGGTCATGACGCCGCCGCCCTGTGACAGGATCCTCTCAGCCAGATAGGCAAGCTCGTCCTGTTTCGTGTCGTAGGTGCCGACGATGAGAATTGTCCGGTCGGGCATCGCTGTTCTCCTACCTTCTGAAATCCTTCCAAATCGCCCGCGGGTGGCTGAGGATGACAATGAGAATGATGCAGAAGAGAATAAAGGAAATGGGCCGGTCGATGAAATCCAGCGGGTTTTTGACGCGCATCATCGATGTGCGAAGCTTGGCTTCCATAATGCCGCCGAGAACCATGCCGAGAATGATCGGCACGATCGGAAGTTTCAGGCGTTTGAGAATAAAACCGAATACGCCAAAGCTCGCCGCAATGGCGCAGTCGACTGCTGAATTGCGCAGCGAATAGACACCGACAAATCCAAGAGTCAGCACGGCAATCCCGACAAATCGTGAGGGAATTTCAATGATTTTTAACAAGGTGTTGGTCGAAAACAGCAGGAACACGACGACCGTAAGCGATGGAGTGGACGCCCCCGATCTGCGGCGTCATGATGCGCCAGAACAGAACGCGCGGTGTGCGCGTCGGAAACGCGAAAGGAAGCGTCCATGGAGAAGGTTAGCATAGTCGGTGCCGACAATTTCAAAGAGGGTTTTTCAATTGCACGGATCGACGGCTTCCGGCCGGCCGGTTTTTGTGAAGAAGCTGTCGCGGAGCGGGTGCAGCGAGACTAGCTGCTGAACTTGCGGGTGGAAGTCCCGCCGGCGCAATTCTCAGTTTGGCGTCGTAGTCATATCCCCACCGGGTGTCGGGGTGACCCGGCGTCCGGAAGCGGGGACGTAAAAGCCTCTGTGGGCTGGGAGGACGATGTCCCTCTGGTCCGGTCGGACAGGGAGGCGAACAACCGGGAGGGCCGTAGCGAAAGCGAACGTCCGTATGAAGCGTCGAAAAAACGCTCCCCGCATGGAATCCGACTTGCGGGGGTATTGGAGGATGCCAAGGGTTTCCGCTCTGCCCGATGGCCAGTGCCGGTGCGGAAGAACTGAGATGCACGCATCGGATCGCCCGGCGTACAGGTGGCGGCAATCCCGGAGGGTTCAGTGGTGAAAGTCCGGAAGGTGAGGAGGACAGACAGGATGTTGTGACCCTCGAATGTCAAGGACCGTGTCCATAACCGGAGTACGGGAAAGGACGCGGAGTCCTCCTGACTGGCGGATGAGGCCGATTAAGCGGTGATGGACGGAATAACACAACCCGTCCGGAGCGAGGGCCTCTGGGCTCAGGTGGCGAAGACGGCAGGTCATGCCGGGACTCAGAGCCCGGCGCCGACCGAGGATACCACCCCGGTTGAAAGGGGTGGCGCTGTCGAGCCGAAGGGCGGCGTAAACGCGGGATGATGCCACGGGTATGGCTGGGTCAGCCTTGAGCGTGGCGGATGTCGCGGAAGGCACCGTAACGAACTCCTGCGGGGGTGCCTGACGCTTGAAGCCGGACCCGGGAAAACCGGAAGTCCGGAATTTTAGGGGGACGCTGGAAACGTGACCTATGGTGCGCGCGCCAGTGTCCTACCCGACGTGCAGCGAGACTAGCTGCTGAACTTGCGGGTGGAAGTCCCGCCGGCGCAATTCTCAGTTTGGCGTCGTAGTCATATCCCCACGGGTGTCGGGGTGACCCGGCGTCCGGAAGCGGGGACGTAAAAGCCTCTGTGGGCTGGGAGGACGATGTCCCTCTGGTCCGGTCGGACAGGGAGGCGAACAACCGGGAGGGCCGTAGCGAAAGCGAACGTCCGTATGAAGCGTCGAAAAACGCTCCCCGCATGGAATCCGACTTGCGGGGGTATTGGAGGATGCCAAGGGTTTCCGCTCTGCCCGATGGCCAGTGCCGGTGCGGAAGAACTGAGATGCACGCATCGGATCGCCCGGCGTACAGGTGGCGGCAATCCCGGAGGGTTCAGTGGTGAAAGTCCGGAAGGTGAGGAGGACAGACAGGATGTTGTGACCCTCGAATGTCAAGGACCGTGTCCATAACCGGAGTACGGGAAAGGACGCGGAGTCCTCCTGACTGGCGGATGAGGCCGATTAAGCGGTGATGGACGGAATAACACAACCCGTCCGGAGCGAGGGCCTCTGGGCTCAGGTGGCGAAGACGGCAGGTCATGCCGGGACTCAGAGCCCGGCGCCGACCGAGGATACCACCCCGGTTGAAAGGGGTGGTGCTGTCGAGCCGAAGGGCGGCGTAAACGCGGGATGATGCCACGGGTATGGCTGGGTCAGCCTTGAGCGTGGCGGATGTCGCGGAAGGCACCGTAACGAACTCCTGCGGGGGTGCCTGACGCTTGAAGCCGGACCCGGGAAAACCGGAAGTCCGGAATTTTAGGGGGGACGCTGGAAACGTGACCTATGGTGCGCGCGCCAGTGTCCTACCCGACGTTCCTGCCGTTCCTCGAGGATCTGCCGCCGTGCCTGGTGGTGATGGAGCATCCATGTTTTGAGTCAAGCCCGGATTCGGCCTTTTCCGGCGGTTTTCGGTGGCCCCGTTCCGGGTTTTCCACATTCCCATCCACAGGCGGGCGCTATGCGGGCATGCCGAGGCAGTCCGGCCGCGGTGTCGCGGCCGGCGCACCTGATTCGTTCCTGACCCGGCGGGCCCCGCGGGACACGGCCCGCATGGGCGTCAGCCGGCGGCGGCCTCGGTCCGGTCCTCCCACGCGCGCCGGTCGCGCAGCAGGGCGTTCGCGGTCACGATCAGCTTCCGCATGACCGCGGTCACGGCGACTTTGTGGGGCTTTCCCCTTTCCTTCAGCCGGCCGTGGAACTCCGCCATCTCGGGATTGAACGCGCAGGCCGCCATCGCCGCCATGTAGAGGACGTCCCTCGGCCTCCTCCGTCCGCCGCTGACATGGCGCCCGACATGCCGACAACCGGATTATGCCGTGTTCGCGGCCCAAGGATTTGATTTTCCTTTCCTTTCTGCCGTCGTTTTCGGCATAATCACAGCGACTTCGGGAAGGCCAGCAGGGTGTCGTCGGGCTTGAACCGGCCAGGCTTGACGTCGACCGGGCGGGTCCTCTCCATGGCCTTTTCCTTGATCCGGAGGTCGGCGTGCAGGTAAACCTGCGTCGTCTCGGCCGATTCGTGGCCGAGCCAGAGGGCGATCACCGTGCATCCGACGCCGTCGTGCAGCAGCGCCATTGCTGCACTGTGGCGAAGGCTGTGCGGGGTGACCTTCTTGTCCCCGAGCGACGGGCAGGTCTTCGAAGCGGTGCGGCAATGCCGGGCGACCAGGCGCTCGACCGCGTCGCGGCTGAGCGGTCCGCGCCGGTTGCTGGGGAACAGCGGAGCGTTCTCCGGACCGCCCCGTTCGTCGATCCAGGCTTCGAGGATTTTCACGGTGTCGCTCCGCAGAGGCGTCGCGCGGTCCTTGCGACCCTTGCCGCGGCATCGCACGTGGGCGCCGGTTCCGAGCTCGACGTCCCCGATCCTGAGGCCGGTCAGCTCCGACACCCGAAGGCCGGTCTGGGCGGCGAGCGCCTTGATCTCGTCCTCCGTGAGCCAGGTCACGTTGGCCTTGTCGTGACGCTTTCCGGGCAGCTGCAGGATCTTCTGGCAATGGTGCAGGACCTGGGGTTCGTTGACGGCGACATGGCTGAAGAAGGACTGGATGGCGGCAAGGCGCAAGTTGCGGCTCTGGACACTGTTGTCGCGTTCGGTCTCGAGGTGTTCGAGAAAGTCCGTGACCAGGTCGATGCCGATGTCCGACACGTCCATGTCCTCCGGCGCCTTTCCGCACTGCGCCTTGGCGAAGTTGACGAGCAGCCGGAAGCTGTCCCGGCAGCTTGCGATCGTGTTGGCGCTGGCCCCGAGCTGGCCGGCGAGCCGTTTGGTGAAGAACCGCTGCACGAGCGGCGCCAGCGGCGTCGGCAAGGTTCCGGTCATGACGCGCCTCCGTCCCCGAGGGTCCGCAGCCCGCGCTCGCTCGCCAGGGCCAGCAGTTCCGGCACGGCCTCGATGTGCCACCACGTGCCGGACGGCATTGCGTGTCCCAGGTATGCGCTCAGCTTGTACATCTCCGCGTCCACGTCACGCCCCTTCCGGAACCAGTCGAGGATCGTTCTGGAAGCCATCGCGTGGCGCAGATCGTGGATGCGCGGCCCGCGGCCCGGCGGGAGTGGGCGCAGGCCGATCGCCTGAACGACCTCGAGGAAGTTCCCTTGAGCTCTCCTGACGCTTGCGCGCCTGCCGCTGCCGGCATGGGCGACGGCCCGGTCACGGAACCCCTGGTATGCCTGCAGCTTCGCGACCACGCAGCGGGTGACAGGAATGACGCGGCTTCTCCCGTTCTTGCCGCGCCGGACGAAGAGGGTGGCATCCACTGCGTCGACATCCCGGTCATCGAGCCCGAGGGCTTCCCCGACCCGGAGACCGGTCGCGGCGATCAGGCCGAACAGGGTCGAGCAGGTCGCGCCGCGCAGTCCGGACCGCGAGGGCAGCGCAGCCGCCGCAGCCACGATCCGCCCGATCTCCGCCTCGCTGCAGATCCAGGGCCGCGGACGCGTGCGGCACTTCCGAACCAGCCCTTTGGGCGGAATTTCGTGCCGTCCGTCAATGCCTTGCAGCCAGGTTGCAAAGCTGCGCACGGCGCCGAGCCGGATGGCCCACGTGTTCGGGCCCGCCGATCCGAACGCGGCCTTCCAGCGCAGGAACAGGTCCGTCGTGATCCGTTCGGCGCCCTCGGCGTCGGCAAAGGCGACGAACGGCTTGAGGGTTTCGCTGGCCGACGCCGTGCCGGCCCCGAAACGGCGGCGATGGTCGAGATACTCCGAGAGCAGGGTGGAGAGCGACGTCATGATCCGGCCTCCGTGACGGGCTGCGGCACGGGCCGGGGACGCGCAAGCGGGCGCAGGGCCTCGATGTCGTGCCGGGCGCAGACCGTCGTCGTCCTCGCCGATTCGTGGCGCAGCATGTTGCCGATGTCGGCCAGCGGCATTCCGTCCTGCAGCAGGTTCATGGCCAGGGAATGCCGGAAGACATGGCAGCGAACCTTTCCCCCGGGCGGCGCGACGCCGGACGCCGCGTGGGCCTTGTGCAGCGCGCTCCCGATCGAGAAGGCGGACGTGAATCGTGGGAAGGGCGGCAGCACGCTCACGAACAGGCGCCGCGAGCGTCCCCTTCGTCCGCGGCGGATCCAGCCCACGATGGCCTCGCCGACGTCAGCCGGAAGCGGCATGGCCGTCTGCCGCCCGCACTTGCCGCGGACCAGGATCTCGCCAGCCTGCCAGTCGATGCCGTCGAGCCGGATGGCGGGTCAAGTCCTGGCCGCGCAGGCCGAGCCGGGCCATCGTGAGCAGCATCGCATGGTCGCGGCGGGCGATGGCGCTGTCTCCCTTGGCGGCCGCCAGGACACGATCAGTCTCTTCACGCGACAGGTGCCGCGTCGGTGCGGGCGACCGGGGAGCGGGAACGCTCGGGACGCAGGGAACCAGGTTCCGCCCGGTCCGCCCGGTCGCGAACAGGAACCGGAACAGCGATCGCAGGGCTGTGGCCGCGGCTCTTGCGCCGGCAGGACCCGTTTCGCCGGCTGTCCCGAAATGCGCGACGATGTCGGCACGGGTGATGGCGTTCAGGTCGCCGGGCGCTGAATCGCCAAACCGGAAGGCCAGGAAACCGCGGGCCCTGCCTCGACGCGACCTGATCGTGCCGGGCGCCAGCCCGCACCGGGTGCGCAGCCAGCCCCCGCAGTCCGTCATCAATGCCTCCAGGGCTGTCTGCGCCGGTTCCGGCGGTTGCGGCGCGGCCACGATGGCGTTCTCCTTGACGAGCCAGGCGATGAACCGGCCCAGGACCGAGGCCCAATTGCGCCGGCCGTGAACCGAGAGCCGCGCCGGCAGCGGCTCCCGGACCTGCGCAAGAACCGACCCGTCAACGCCGTCCGGCGTCGTCAGCCCTCTGCGCCCCGCCTCGGCGCAAAGCCAGTCGACGGCAGCAGCGCAGTTCCTGACGGTGCCGGTCTTCAGGCCAAGCGACAGAAGCGAGGCCAGAAATGCATTGCGCAGGGGAAGCAGCCAGTCCGGCATCTCCTCTCTCGGCAGCGGGATCCCGGATGAGTCCGATTGCACCATTGTCGTTCCTCCATTGATGAAAGTTGGAACGGACAGAATTGCACGATTTGTGCGGATGCCTGCGGGCCGGACGCCGAAACGATCCTGCGGCCTGTCGAAACCGCACCGCCGACCCGCTCAGGCGTGGGCGCAGCGGGACTGAAGATCCTGAAGTCGCTGTGATTATGCCGAAAACGACGGCAGAAAGGAAAGGAAAATCAAATCCTTGGGCCGCGAACACGGCATAATCCGGTTGTCGGCATGTCGGGCGTAATGCCGATATCGGCATTACGCCCGCGACAGCGGGAACATGAAGGGCGGGCGCCGCGTCAGCGGCGGACGCCGGAGGCCGAGGGACGTCCTCTACATGGCCGCGATGTCGGCAACCCTGTTCAATCCCGAGATGGCGGAGTTCCACGGCCGGCTGAAGGAAAGGGGAAAGCCCCACAAAGTCGCCGTGACCGCGGTCATGCGCAAGCTGATCGTGACCGCGAACGCCCTGCTGCGCGACCGGCGCGCGTGGGAGGACCGGACCGAGGCCGCCGCCGGCTGACGCCCATGCGGGCCGTGTCCCGCGGGGCCCGCCGGGTCAGGAACGAATCAGGTGCGCCGGCCGCGACACCGCGGCCGGACTGCCTCGGCATGCCCGCATAGCGCCCGCCTGTGGATGGGAATGTGGAAAACCCGGAACGGGGCCACCGAAAACCGCCGGAAAAGGCCGAATCCGGGCTTGACTCAAAACATGGATGCTCCATCACCACCAGGCACGGCGGCAGATCCTCGAGGAACGGCAGGAACCCGCTCCGCGACAGCTTCTTCACAAAAACCGGCCGGCCGGAAGCCGTCGATCCGTGCAATTGAAAAACCCTCTTTGAAATGTCGGCACCGACTATGCTAACCTTCTCCATGGACGCTTCCTTTCGCGTTTCCGACGCGCACACCGCGCGTTCTGTTCTGGCGCATCATGACGCCGCAGATCGGGGGCGTCCACTCCATCGCTTACCGACGACCAGGACATTGAGAATCAGCAGCGCAAGATAAAGCGCAACGACGAAATCCAGGCTGTTTTGAAACAGTGCCGGGCCGGGAATGACGTTATGGACATAGAACACGCTCAGCATCATGGCTGTCAGCGCTTCGCCCGGAACGCCGAGCGTGAGGAGCGGGTGCAGCGAGACTAGCTGCTGAACTTGCGGGTGGAAGTCCCGCCGGCGCAATTCTCAGTTTGGCGTCGTAGTCATATCCCCACGGGTGTCGGGGTGACCCGGCGTCCGGAAGCGGGGACGTAAAAGCCTCTGTGGGCTGGGAGGACGATGTCCCTCTGGTCCGGTCGGACAGGGAGGCGAACAACCGGGAGGGCCGTAGCGAAAGCGAACGTCCGTATGAAGCGTCGAAAAAACGCTCCCCGCATGGAATCCGACTTGCGGGGGTATTGGAGGATGCCAAGGGTCTCCGCTCTGCCCGATGGCCAGTGCCGGTGCGGAAGAACTGAGATGCACGCATCGGATCGCCCGGCGTACAGGTGGCGGCAATCCCGGAGGGTTCAGTGGTGAAAGTCCGGAAGGTGAGGAGGACAGACAGGATGTTGTGACCCTCGAATGTCAAGGACCGTGTCCATAACCGGAGTACGGGAAAGGACGCGGAGTCCTCCTGACTGGCGGATGAGGCCGATTAAGCGGTGATGGACGGAATAACACAACCCGTCCGGAGCGAGGGCCTCTGGGCTCAGGTGGCGAAGACGGCAGGTCATGCCGGGACTCAGAGCCCGGCGCCGACCGAGGATACCACCCCGGTTGAAAGGGGTGGTGCTGTCGAGCCGAAGGGCGGCGTAAACGCGGGATGATGCCACGGGTATGGCTGGGTCAGCCTTGAGCGTGGCGGATGTCGCGGAAGGCACCGTAACGAACTCCTGCGGGGGTGCCTGACGCTTGAAGCCGGACCCGGGAAAACCGGAAGTCCGGAATTTTAGGGGGGACGCTGGAAACGTGACCTATGGTGCGCGCGCCAGTGTCCTACCCGACGTGCAGCGAGACTAGCTGCTGAACTTGCGGGTGGAAGTCCCGCCGGCGCAATTCTCAGTTTGGCGTCGTAGTCATATCCCCACGGGTGTCGGGGTGACCCGGCGTCCGGAAGCGGGGACGTAAAAGCCTCTGTGGGCTGGGAGGACGATGTCCCTCTGGTCCGGTCGGACAGGGAGGCGAACAACCGGGAGGGCCGTAGCGAAAGCGAACGTCCGTATGAAGCGTCGAAAAACGCTCCCCGCATGGAATCCGACTTGCGGGGGTATTGGAGGATGCCAAGGGTCTCCGCTCTGCCCGATGGCCAGTGCCGGTGCGGAAGAACTGAGATGCACGCATCGGATCGCCCGGCGTACAGGTGGCGGCAATCCCGGAGGGTTCAGTGGTGAAAGTCCGGAAGGTGAGGAGGACAGACAGGATGTTGTGACCCTCGAATGTCAAGGACCGTGTCCATAACCGGAGTACGGGAAAGGACGCGGAGTCCTCCTGACTGGCGGATGAGGCCGATTAAGCGGTGATGGACGGAATAACACAACCCGTCCGGAGCGAGGGCCTCTGGGCTCAGGTGGCGAAGACGGCAGGTCATGCCGGGACTCAGAGCCCGGCGCCGACCGAGGATACCACCCCGGTTGAAAGGGGTGGTGCTGTCGAGCCGAAGGGCGGCGTAAACGCGGGATGATGCCACGGGTATGGCTGGGTCAGCCTTGAGCGTGGCGGATGTCGCGGAAGGCACCGTAACGAACTCCTGCGGGGGTGCCTGACGCTTGAAGCCGGACCCGGGAAAACCGGAAGTCCGGAATTTTAGGGGGGACGCTGGAAACGTGACCTATGGTGCGCGCGCCAGTGTCCTACCCGACGTGCAGCGAGACTAGCTGCTGAACTTGCGGGTGGAAGTCCCGCCGGCGCAATTCTCAGTTTGGCGTCGTAGTCATATCCCCACGGGTGTCGGGGTGACCCGGCGTCCGGAAGCGGGGACGTAAAAGCCTCTGTGGGCTGGGAGGACGATGTCCCTCTGGTCCGGTCGGACAGGGAGGCGAACAACCGGGAGGGCCGTAGCGAAAGCGAACGTCCGTATGAAGCGTCGAAAAAACGCTCCCCGCATGGAATCCGACTTGCGGGGGTATTGGAGGATGCCAAGGGTCTCCGCTCTGCCCGATGGCCAGTGCCGGTGCGGAAGAACTGAGATGCACGCACCGGATCGCCCGGCGTACAGGTGGCGGCAATCCCGGAGGGTTCAGTGGTGAAAGTCCGGAAGGTGAGGAGGACAGACAGGATGTTGTGACCCTCGAATGTCAAGGACCGTGTCCATAACCGAAGTACGGGAAAGGACGCGGAGTCCTCCTGACTGGCGGATGAGGCCGATTAAGCGGTGATGGACGGAATAACACAACCCGTCCGGAGCGAGGGCCTCTGGGCTCAGGTGGCGAAGACGGCAGGTCATGCCGGGACTCAGAGCCCGGCGCCGACCGAGGATACCACCCCGGTTGAAAGGGGTGGTGCTGTCGAGCCGAAGGGCGGCGTAAACGCGGGATGATGCCACGGGTATGGCTGGGTCAGCCTTGAGCGTGGCGGATGTCGCGGAAGGCACCGTAACGAACTCCTGCGGGGGTGCCTGACGCTTGAAGCCGGACCCGGGAAAACCGGAAGTCCGGAATTTTAGGGGGGACGCTGGAAACGTGACCTATGGTGCGCGCGCCAGTGTCCTACCCGACGATCATCGCCGCCGCGGGCACCGCATTGTTGGCGGTTTCGGATGCGACCAGCCCCTCCGGCGCGCCATTGCCGAACTTTTCAGGCGTTTTTGAGAATTTCTGGGCATATGTGTAGCTGAGAAACTGCGCTGTGAATTCGCCAACGCCGGGGATCATCCCCATCAGGACGCCGAAACCCGCGGACACCGTTGCAACGCGTCGGTAGAGCTTCAATTCCCTGAAACCGGAAAACAGCCCGCCGGCGATCTTTTCGGCCCGGTTCCGCTCGTCGGGCTGCACCAGGAGCACAAAAGCCTGGCTCAGGGCAAACAGGCCGAGCACAACGACAATCAGATCAACGCCGCCGGCCAGCCAGCTTTGACCGAACGTGTAGCGCTGCGAATACTGAATCGGCTCCAGCCTATGGTGTTCAGCCAAATTCCGAAGGCTGCCATCATGCCGGCAATCAGCACCTGTCCGCGGTGCGCGAAGACCACATGGATGACGCCAAGCAGGGCCGCGAGGAAAATCTCCCGGCTGCCGAACATCGGCGCGATTATGGCCAGCGCCGGAGAGAGCAGAATCAGACAGACCACCGAGAAAACGCCGCCGAAAAACGAAGCGGAGTAGGCCAGAGACAAAGCGCGCCCGGCTTCGCCGCGCCTGGTTATCGGCGTCCCTTCGAATGTTGTCAGCGCATTCACCGCGGTTCCCGGTGTGTTTAAGAGAATTGCCGGTATCGCTCCGCCGAACATGGAAGAGCCGTAGATTCCCCGCAGCGCCGTCAGGCTGACAATCGGATCCAGGGAAAATGTGGCCGGCAGCAGAATCGCGATGGCGACAGCCGGCCCGACCCCGGGAATGGCCCCAATCAAAACACCGCCGATTAACCCGACAATCAGTGCGGCCGCGACGTCCCAGCGAGCCAGGATCAGCGCCGCCGATGCGAGGAGTTCCATTTCAGAAATTCAGAATCATGAAGTTTCTGAGACCGCCGGGCAGGGCTTCGTAAATGGATCCCCCGGGGATCCTGACCGACAGCCCGGTCTTGAAAATCACCACAACAGCAAGCCCGAACGCCGCTGCCGCCGACAGGCGGAGCGCATCCCTGTAGCCCGCGCGAACCGCCAGCAGGCATGCGAATCCGACGGTTGCCAGCAGGTAGCCGATTGTGGGAATGACGAAGACATACAGCATAAACCAGCCTAGGTATTCCAGTGAGCGGCCCCACGTCACAACCTCATCCTGCCAGCCGGCGCTATCGCGCCGCCAATTGTCAATCAGGTGCAAAATGCCGAAAAACGTCATGCCTGCAACGCCGACCGCCGGCCAGAAACGCGGCTGCGAAACGATATTGCCGCCTGAGGGCGGCTTGGTCTCGGCCCCGATCTGGGACAGCAGGAACAGTGCGAACAGCAGGAATGCGGCCGAAAACACCGCCACGCCGGGACGCACTGCGGCGCTGTGCTGGTCCTGCGGCAAGTTCAGCGGGCAAGCCTGGCGGGCCAGTGCGATGAGCGGCCCGCCAAGGTCTCTTGTGGGTTTTAGTTGAGCAGGGGCGTTTATGCCCGCAAACGCCGCTTCGTCAGCCTTGATCTGCGCCGCCGCTTCTTCGGCGCCCATCCAGTAAACGCCGGCCCCGGTTTCCGCGCCGAGCTTCTGGGCCCGGTCGCTCATCACGGATTCCTTCGCCACCGCAATAATCTTGTCACGCACATCCAGAGGTGTTTCCTTGGTGACAAACAGCCCGTTCCAAAGAGAAATTCCAAGCTGCGAATCAATTTCGCCCATGGTCGGCGCGTCGGGCGTGAGCGAGATGCGCTCGCCGGTGACAGACGCGAGGACTTTGATATCGTTCAGGCAAGGCAGGATCAGCTGCAGCGTAGTGTTGATCACATCCGCGTCGCCGGATGCGAGCGTGTTGCAGTCGAGCATGTCAAACGCGGCATGCTGGCCCCATTCGAAGCCGGCTGTCTTGGCGTAGGCAAGCGAAACCTTGGTTGGGATCAACGGCGCGCCGAAATGACCCAGCGCCAGTTCGCTGGTTTTGGCGTGCTCCGCCATTTCCTCCAGTGTGTCGAATGGGCGCGTCACCGGCGGCGGCGAGGACAAACGGATAGGTCAAAAAGATGCCCAGCGAATCGAACTTTTCCGGCGACAGTTGCGGAATGTCGATCTTGTGACCCAGCAGCGGCACGCCGATGACAAACGATCCGACGGTATAACCGTCAGGAGGCACCATCGCGACTTCGATGGCTCCCGGAAACGGCCGGCCGCCGCCGCCGGGTTTGTTCACGACCGCGGCGGCGACTCCGTATTTGTTCTGGAAGTCCTCGGCGATCATGCGGGTCAGCACATCTTCAAGGTCGCCCGGCGGCCAGGGAACGATGAAGGATACCGGTTTTTCAGGATATTCGGCCAAGGCCGGCGCGCCGATGGCCGCCGCGGCCACGGCGGCGGCAACAACAATTCGTTTTGTGAATTCTTCCTTTTGGCATTGAAAAAACTGCGAAATCGTCAGGCACCTAAGTGTCAATTGCGCAACAGAGTCAACCGGCCAGCCGATAGCAGGAACCGGGGACCGCCGCCGGAGCGCATGCGGCAGCCGGCATGCGAAGCGGCTCACAGACTCGCCGCTGCGCCCTTGCCCTATGACCGGCCGGGCCCGCTCGCGCCAAATTCGGGCCGGTGTGACCGACCCGTCGCCGGGCAATGGCTAAGGCGTCAGACTGCGCCGGGGTCCCTTTTGTGGCGGCGGTCGGCGAGATTATTGAGCGCGTTGACGTAGGCCAGAAGCGACGCCACGATTGTGTCGGTGTCAGATGCCTGGCCGACCACGATCCGCCCGTCTTCCGAAAGCCGGACGCTGGCGGTCGCCTGGGCATCGGTGCCCTCGGTGACCGCATGAACCTGATACTGCCGCAGCCGCGCATTGTGTGGAAAACACCTGCTTGACGGCGCCGAAAGCCGCATCCAGCGGCCCATCGCCGCGTGCCGAGACAGTGTGCGTCTCACCGCCGACCGAGACCCGCACATTGGCAACCGCCACCTGCTCGGTGCCGCATGTCACGGCCACCGATTCAAGCTTCAGGTGTTCATTGGCCTGTTCTGTCAGCGCCGACTGCATCAGCGCGATCAGATCGTCTTCGAAGACTTCGCGTTTCTTGTCAGCGAGCGCCTTGTAGCGAGCGAAAATGTCGTTCAGCCGGTTGTCGCCGATTTCGTAGCCGAGCTCTGTGAGTTTTTCGCGAAGCGCCGCCCGTCCCGAGTGTTTGCCCATAGCGAGCACGGTCTTGGCAAGACCGACATCCTCCGGCCGCATGATCTCGTATGTCCCGGAGTTCTTGAGCATTCCGTCCTGGTGGATCCCGGCTTCATGGGCAAATGCGTTCTTGCCGACAATCGCCTTGTTGTACTGAACCGGAAACTGCGTCGCCTCCGAGACCAGCCTCGAGACCTGCATGATTTTCCTGCTGTCGATGCCGGTGTGAAACGGGAGCACATCGTTGCGCACCCGCATCGCCATCACAACTTCCTCAAGGGCCGCGTTCCCTGCGCGCTCCCCAAGGCCGTTGATCGTGCACTCGATCTGCCGCGCGCCGGCGGCGACAGCAGCCAGTGAATTTGCCACTGCCATGCCAAGGTCGTTGTGACAATGTGTGGAAATCACGGCATTTCCGATTCCCGGAACGCGTTCCCGCAACATGCGGATAATGTCGGCGCTCTCCACCGGAACCGTGTAACCGACGGTGTCCGGAATATTGATTGTGGTCGCGCCTGCCTGCAATGCAGTTTCCACGGCCAGGCACAGGAAGTCATGCTCGCTCCGGGTGCCGTCCTCCGGCGACCATTGCACATTGTCGGTGTATCTGCGGGCTCTTTCCACTGAGGCCCGGATCGCCTCGATGACATCTTCCGGCTCCATCTGAAGCTTGTGTTTCATATGGATCGGCGAGGTTGCGATGAAGGTGTGGATCCGGGGATTGCGCGCTCCCGCAAGGGCTTCGCCGGCGCGGTCGATATCTGCGATTTTCGACCGGGCGAGGCCGCAGACGACCGCGCCTTTGACGATGCCGGACACCTCGCGCACCGCCTCGAAGTCTCCGGGCGAGGCATTGGGAAAACCGGCTTCGATGATGTCCACTCCCATGGCATCCAGCGTTTCCGAGATTTCGAGTTTTTGCCGGAGCGTCATGGTCGCTCCGGGCGATTGTTCGCCGTCCCTCAGAGTCGTGTCAAAGATCAGGACCCGGTCCTGCATCCCGTTTGCAGAATCTGTCATCGTAATGTCCGCTGTGTTTTGCTGTCTGCTGAATTCCTGACGCTGGTGCGGACCTCTGAGCAGGCGCGTCGTGACCCGATGCGCTCAGAGGCCTTCTAGGGCTAGTGTGGCATGCCCGGACAGAAACGGGCGCCGGCCGCGCCGAATGTCAATTGCGAACATCCTCATACACCGCCCTTAACAGCAAACGCGACCGAAGATCAATAACAAGGCGACACCGGGAAAATCAGTCGCCGAGGCTGAGAACCTCACCGTCGGAGAAGGTCATGATTCCCTTGCCATGCCGCCGCCCGTCCTTGAATTCGCCCTCGTAGACATCGCCGTTGTAATACCGCGCGGTGCCAAAACCCTCGGCCCGGCCATTGACCCAATTGCCGATGTAGCGGTAGCCATCCGGTGTCTTCAGTTCGCCGAACCCATGGCGCTGACCCCTGACAAACGCGCCTCCATAGACTTGTCCGGTGGCAAATGACTCGACACCGTAGCCGTGTTTCGCGCCGTTATGCCATTCGCCTTCATACGAATATCCGTTGGGGAGCAGGACGGCGCCCCAGCCGTGAAATCTCGAATTCCTGAATTCGCCCTCGTAAACGGATCCATCCGAAAATGCCGCCGATCCCTCGCCGTGGATCAGGCCATCGACCCAGTTGGCCACAAAAACCGTGCCATCGGCGACGGCCAGTCTTCCGGGGCCATGGCGCCGGCCATTCTTAAATTCGCCCTCAAAGCGGTCTCCGTCGGCGGTCTCGTGGATACCCTCGCCATGAAATTCACCCGCCGCCCATCCGCCGGCATAGGACTCGCCTCCGGCGCCGGCCAGAGTGCCGTGCCCTTCAATGATGCCCGATTTGAACTCGCCCTGGTAAACGGATCCATTCGAAAATGCCGCCGATCCCTCGCCGTGGATCAGGCCATCGATCCAGTTGGCCACAAAAATCGTGCCATCGGCGGCGGCCAGTCTTCCGGCGCCATGGCGCCGGCCATTCTTGAATTCGCCCTCATAGAGGTTTCCGTCGGCGGTCTCGTAGATACCCTCGCCATGAAATTCACCCGCCGCCCATCCGCCGGCATAGGACTCGCCTCCGGTGCCGACCAGAGTGCCGTGCCCTTCAATGATGCCCGATTTGAACTCGCCCTGGTAACGCGAACCGTCGGCGAATGTTGCCGAACCGATGCCTTCCAGTGCCCCTTCAGACCAGTGTCCCGAATACAGGCTGCCGTCCTGCGCCGCACATTCGCCAGTGCCGTGGAGACTTCCGTCAACAAACGCGCCCGAACACTCGGTGCCCGCCGCATCCCGGGTTTTGCCGCGGCCGGTGAACCGGCCGGACCGCCAGTCGCCCTGCAGCAGCAAGCCGTCGGGCCGCAGCATCCTTCCCTTGCCGTGCGCTGTTCCGCCGGCGAAAATCGCCAGTGTAAGCGGAGCCGTCGGAATAGGTCGCCTGACCGGTTCCGTGCTGCCGCCCGTCGGCCCATTCACCATCATATTCGTAGCCCGCCGGCAAGCGCAGGGTTCCGCGTCCGCTGCGTTTTCCCTGTGCGAACTGACCGCGGTATTCGGCGCCGTCAGGGAAAGTCATGACACCGAATCCGCCGAACATGTTGTCTTTCCACTCACCGTCATAGGTGCGCCCATCGGCAAACGCGATCGTGCCCCTTCCTTCCGCCTTTCCGTCTAGAAACCCGCCGCGGTAGACTGTGCCGTCCGGAAAGGTGGCCGTGCCGGCGCCGGTCTGCTTTCCGTCAAGCCATTCGCCATCGTACACGTAGCCGCCAGGCAGCTGCAGCACGCCTGTCCCGTTGGCGATCGCGCCTTCGGTTTCACCCTGATTTTTTGGAGGCTGCGGCGCAATGTCCTGTGCCGGGGCGGCAACAGCCACAGCTGCCGTCGCCAATGCCAGCACTGCCCAGCTTGTCCTGAACATGTCTCGGCGAGTCTCCAGTTTCCGCACTTTCGGGCGTCTTGTATACTCTTGTAATTTCGTTATTCAATGTAAACTGCGGTGCTTGGAAAATGCCGCCGACAAGCAATCGGCAGGGTTATGAAGAATTCACACATTCGAATCGAATATGGCGGTTTTTCAGTCACTTTCGACGGATCGGAAGAATTCATAGAACGCGCGCTTCCGCAGCTGATAAGCGATATTGGCCAGCGATTGGCCGAGTTCCCGGCGACAATGGCGGACGGGCCGGCAAAGAAAGTCTCCGAAGCTGCGGACAATCTCAATCTGCCCGATTTGATAAGACGGAAGAGCAACGGCACGCAGGTTGGACGGTTCCTTGTCACCGCCGTCTGGCTGCAGGCCAGGGGCACCGGCGACCTCACAACCGGTGCGGTGGCAAAGGCGCTGAAAGACCACAATCAGAAAAGGCTGGGCAATGCGTCTGACTGCCTGAACACCCACATAAGCAACGGCAATTGCGAACGCCGCGACGGCAAAAAATTTCACGTCACTCCCGATGGCATGAGGTCAGTTGGACTTGAAGGACACGTTTGAACTCGCGCTTGCCCAGGACAGCCCCACCGTCGGAGCGCTGGACACAAACGCCGGCCGAATCATTGAAATCTGGCGGCAGACAGCAGACCGCGGTGCTGACATGGTGGCGTTTCCGGAGATGTTTCTCTCCGGTTACCCGGTGCAGGATCTTGTTCTGAAGCCGGCGTTTGTTGAGGCCTGTCAAAGACGGATTCCGCTGATTGCCGAGGCCTGCAAGGACGGTCCGGCGGTCGCGTTCGGGGCTCCGGTCATTGAGAGCGGCAGACGGCACAACGCGTATTTCGTGCTTGACCGAGGTGAGGTCGCGGCCCGCATTCTCAAACACCGTCTGCCCAACACCGAGGTGTTTGACGAGGCGCGGCAGTTCGATCCCGGCCCGGTCTGCGGCCCGTACCGGGTCGGTCCTGTCCGAATCGGCACGCCGATCTGCGAGGATGCCTGGTCGGAGGATGTCTGCGAGACATTGGCTGAGTCAGGCGCTGAAATCCTGCTGGTGCCGAATGGTTCGCCATACCACCGCCATAAAATGGATGAGCGCGTCGGGCGAATGGTGGCGCGGGTCATCGAGACAGAATTGCCGCTTGCCTATCTCAACATGACGGGCGCCCAGGATGATCAGGTCTTCGATGGCGGATCCTTTGTTCTCAACCGCCGCGGCGAATTGGCGCTGCAGATGCCGGCATTTGAGAATGCGACCGAAATCGTCAGTTTTCGCCGCGAAACTGAAGGTTGGCGCGCCGCTGACGGAAACAAGGCGACGCTTCCCGACGAATGGGAGCAGGATTATCGGGCGATGGTCGAGTCGGTGCGGGAATATCTCGCCAAAAGCGGCTTTTCGCGTGTCCTGGTCGGGCTTTCAGGCGGTGTCGACAGCGCGCTGGTGGCGACGATTGCGGCTGACGCGGTTGGTCCCGACCTGTTGCGCTGTGTAATGATGCCCTCGGACTACACGTCGGCCGAATCCATCGAAGACGCGTCGCGGACCGCCGCCAGTCTTGGGTGCCGGCTCGATGAAATACGGATTTCCGCCCTCCAGCGCGGAGTCGAACAGACGCTGTCCGGACTATTCGCAGGGAAGGCGCCCGACTTGACAGAGGAAAATGTCCAGTCGCGCCTGCGCGGGTTGTTGTTGATGGCGGTTTCCAACAAATTCGGCGAGTTGCTGTTGACCACGGGAAACAAATCGGAGTCCGCGGTCGGATACGCGACCATTTACGGAGACATGGCCGGCGGCTTCAATCCGATCAAGGATCTTTACAAGACGCGTGTTTTCGAGACATGCCGCTGGAGAAACTGCAGTCACAGATCGTGGATGAACGGTCCGTCAGGGCCGTGCGTGCCGGATCGGATTATGACGAAACCGCCATCTGCGGAACTGCGGCCGAACCAGCGCGATTCGGATTCTCTGCCGCCCTACGGGATTCTCGACGGCATACTGGAAATCCTCATCGACCTGGACCAATCCGTGGCGGACGCGGTTGCCGCTGGCTATGACGCCGAGACGGTGAAACGGGTGGAACAGCTTATCTATGCTTCCGAATATAAGAGATTTCAGTCGGCGCCCGGTGTCAGGCTGACCGGCCGCGCCCTGTGGCTCGATCGCCGTTACCCAATCGTGAACCATTGGCGTGATGACAGTGTTGCAGGAAACGATTAACATTCTTCGGCGGCCGCGCCGAACACCGCGGCGCTGACTGTCGCGGCGCATTTGCCTGGAGCCAAGTGAGATCATGGCATCGAACGGATACGATGTGGTTTTTCGCAACGCCCGGATCATCGACGGAACCGGCCGCCCGTCACACCTGGGCGATGTCGCGGTAGCCGGAGACAGGATCGCGGCTGTCGGCGCAGCGGTTCCGGAGGATGCGGAACGGGTCCTCGACATCGGAGGCCACGCAATTGCGCCCGGATTTATCGATGCCCACACCCATGACGACAGGGTTGTGATCGACCGGCCGGACATGATCGAAAAGATCAGCCAGGGGGTGACAACTGTCGTCACCGGCAATTGCGGGATATCGCTGGCGCCGGTGCAGTTCAGCAGTGAGCCGCCGCCGCCGATGAACCTGCTCGGCGGGCCGGAGAGCTACGCGTTTCCCACCATGGCATCATACGCGGCGGCTGTGAGATCTTCGCCGCCGGCGGTCAATGTTGTCGCCTTGATCGGTCATTCCGCCCTCCGGCTTTCATTGATGGACGATGTGGGCAGGCCGGCAGGGGGCGACGAAATCGCCGCCATGCGCGCCAAGCTGGCGCAGTGCCTGGAGGAGGGGGCAAGCGGGTTTTCGACCGGGCTCTATTATGCGCCGAACAAAGCCGCCGACCGGCGCGAGGTGGCGGCCGTCGCCGCCGCCGCGGCCGGGCAGGGCGGAACCTACGCGACCCACATGCGAAACGAAGGCGACGAAGTGGATTCGAGCATTGAAGAGGCGGTCGGCACTGCGAAGCAGGCCGGGCTGCCGCTGGTCATTTCGCACCACAAATGCACCGGGCCGCAGAATTGGGGGCGCTCATCCGAAACCCTGGCGCAGATTGCCGATGCGCGACTGCGCCAATCGGCGCATGTTGACGTATACCCCTATACCGCGGGATCGACCGTGCTCCGTGAATCGGAAATCTCAGGCGACACCCGGATTCTGGTGACCTGGTCGCACAGCCATCCCGAAATGTCCGGCCGCAATCTCGCCGAAATCGCCGACCAATGGGGAATGACCCGCAAGGAAGCGGCGCGGGCGCTGTCTCCCGCCGGCGCAATCTATTTTCAGATGGATGAAGCCGATATGCGCAGAATAATGTCGGCGGAATTCGCGATGATCGGTTCCGACGGCCTGCCGCACGATGCGCACCCGCATCCGCGGCTATGGGGCACGTTTCCGCGTGTGATCGGCAGATATGCCCGGGATCTCGGTCTGTTCAGCATCGAGACCGCTGTCAGAAAGATGTCCGGTCTGCCGGCGCAGGTGTTCGGACTGTCTGACCGCGGTCGGATAGCGGTCGGCTGTGCGGCGGATCTGGTGGTGTTGGACCCTGCCACCATTATCGACCGGGCAACCTACGAAAACCCGATCAGCCCAAGCATCGGCATCCATTCCGTGTACGTGAACGGTGTGGAGGCTTTCTCCGACGGCTCCTCACGGTCCCGCGCCGGCCGCCTCCTGAAAGGACAGCACTCCAGCTGACATCGCGCGCCGCCGGGAATTCCACGGGCCGCGCAGACGGCTCCGCGGCGTCTTGGTCATTCCCACCACCTGTCTATTTTTGCAATGTCGGCGTCTGTCAGGCCCAAATGGTGCGCCAGTTCGTGAACAACCACATGAGTGACAAGTTCGCCCAACCCGACATTGCCGCGTTCAATCCATTCTTCGAGAATAGGCACCCTGAACAGGTATACGCAGTCGGGCGACTGTGCCTGGTCAAGTATGGATTTTTCAGTCAGCGGCTGCCCGTCATATATTCCGGTGAGCGCGTACGGGCTTTCGAGCTCAAGGCCTTCGACAATTCTGTCGTCGGCCAGTTCGGCAACGGCGATTCCTATTCCAGCGGAAATCGTTCCGTATGGTTCCGGCAGAGCTCGGAGGGCAAGCCGAACCAGCTTCGCAATGTCATCGCAGGTCGGCGCAGTCGCGTGGTGATAAGGGTGCGTCACGGGTAACAGCCTCATAGTTGGTCAGAGCGGCCTGCGGTCAATAGACCGCGCCGGGGCCGGCCTCAATCGATCGCCGAATTTTTTTGCCTCCGGCTGTCGGATTCTTGTGGCGGACATGTGGAAAACCCGTTGACACCGGGATGTTGAAGAAGTTGAAGCGCGCATATGGTCACAACCCGATTTGCGCCTTCGCCGACTGGCCATCTCCATGTGGGCAACCTCAGAACCGCGCTCTTCAACTGTCTGATCGCGCGGCGATCGGGCGGCGCCTTCATTCTGCGTCTGGATGACACCGATCCGGAACGGTCGCGGCAGGAATTCGTCGATTCGATAAAACGGGATCTTGAGTGGCTTGGTCTGTGCTGGGATCGGGTCGAATGGCAGTCGCTGCGGCTGGAAAGCTACCGGTCCGCCGCCGAAAAGCTGCGGCAAGCCGGATTCCTGTACGAGTGTTTCGAGACCCAAGGGGAGCTGGCGCTGCGGCGAAAGGCACTCCTGAGCGCGGGGCAGCCGCCGGTCTACGACCGGGCGGCGCTGGATTTGCCGGAAGCCGAGCGGGACAGGCTGCGGGAGCAAAACCCTGGCTATTGGCGTTTTCTGCTGAACCGCGGACGGATTGACTGGACTGACGGCGTTCAGGGCGATGTCTCCGTGGATTCCGCGAGTCTCTCCGATCCAGTCCTTATCCGGGCCGACGGCCAGTTTCTCTACACGCTGGCGTCGGTGGTCGACGATTTGGACATGCGCATCACCGATGTCGTTCGCGGCGCCGACCATGTGACCAACACGGCGGCTCAGATTCAGATCATGAACCGGCTTGGCGAAGGGCCGCCGCGGTTCGCGCATCATTCACTGCTCACTGGCCCGCAGGGCGAGCCTCTGGCGAAGCGCCTCGGCGATCTGGCGATCCGCGACCTGCGTGCGAACGGGGTCGAACCCTTGGCAATCCTGTCGCTGCTCGCGTTTTCCGGCTCTTCGCTGCCGGTTCGCCTTTGCGGCTCGCTTGAGGAAATCGCCAGCCTGTTCCGCCTGGAAGCCTTCGGCACTTCGCCGACAAAGTTCAACGAGGCGGACCTTGTTCAATTGACGGCCCGCAGTCTTGCAATGCGGCCCTACGACCAGGTTTCCGACATCGTTCGGAAAATTGAAGTTCCGGATCAGATTGCAGAATCTTTTTGGACCGCGACACGGGAAAATATAAACAAGTGGGACGATTTGCGCGTCTGGTGGGCGATTCTGCGCGACGGAGCCAAGCCCGAAGTCGCCGAGGAAGACCGGGAATTTGTGGCTGAGGCGCTCGCGCTGCTGCCAAATCCTCCATTCAACAGTCAGACGTGGGAAACATGGACTAAGGCAGTCAGCGAACGAACCGGGCGCCGCGGCCGCAGGCTCTTCCTTCCCTTGCGAATGGCGCTGACCGGGAAGTCGCAGGGTCCCGAAATGAAGCAATTGATGCCGCTCGCGCAGAAGGTTGTGCGGAAATTCTAAGCGGGTGGGAGTCGGGCGCCGCGCCGGCCGGAATTGCGGTTATCGAAATGCAGCACAGGCAAAGCGCCGGGTTATCAGCGACTCCCGCCGCCGGCTGCCTTTCCGGGAATCAAGGATGGAGTCTGGTTTGAGTGGCACGAGTGAATTGAAACGAACGCCGTTACACCGCTTTCACCAGCGGCGGCAGGCAAAGTTCTCGCCGTTCGCCGGCTATGACATGCCGGTGCAATACGCCGGCGGAATTATTGCCGAACACAAATGGACACGGAGTTCGGCATCGCTTTTCGATATCAGCCATATGGGTCAGATCGTCGTCAGGGCGAACAGCGGGTCAAATGCCGATGCGGGGCTTGCGCTGGAGAGTTTGATCCCCGGAAACCTGCTGGGGCTGCCGGTGGGAAGGCAAACCTATGGTCTGCTGACCTCCGCCACCGCCGGAATTCTTGATGACCTGATGGTGTCAAATTGGGGAGACCATTATCTTTTGGTGGTCAACGCGTCCCGAAAAGAAGCCGACTTCGCCCACATTTCCGAGTCTCTGGGCGCGTCCTGCACGGTTGAGCTTGCTTCTGACCGGGCGGCGGTGGCGCTGCAGGGACCGGCGGCCGAAACAGCTTTGCAGCGAATTGTGCCGAATGTCGGAGAAATGAGATTTCTTGACGTGGCCAGTCACGCAATGGAAGGCCATGCGCTGTGGGTTTCGCGATCCGGATACAGCGGTGAGGACGGGTTCGAGATTTCCATGCCGGACGGTTTTGTGGAATCGTTTTGCGACGAGCTTGTCGAAATGGCGGAAGTCGAACCCGCAGGTCTCGGCGCGCGTGACACGCTCAGGCTGGAATCGGGACTTTGCCTTTACGGCAACGATATCGATGCCGGCACGAGTCCGATTGAAGCCGGTCTCGCATGGGCGATTTCACCCGTCAGAAGGCCGGGCGGCGAACGCCGGGGCGGTTATCTGGGCCAGCGGCGAATCGAGCGCGAACTTATCATCGGCCCTTCGCGAAGACGGGTCGGTCTCCGTCCCGAGGGCAGAGCACCGATGCGGCGCGGGACAGAACTGCTTTCACGCGCAACGGGCGAACTGCTTGGGGTCGTGACCTCGGGCGGTTTCGGTCCGAGTTTTGGGGGGCCAGTTTCCATGGGTTATGTGCGCACTTACCATGCCGACGCCGGGGCGCAGCTGCTCGGAAAAGTCCGGGGGCGCAGTTTGCCCGTCGAAGTCGTGATACTGCCATTCGTTCGCAGCCGCTACCGAAGGAAAAAAGGGAGAGTCTGATGTTGAAATTCACCGAAGAGCACGAGTGGCTGGAGCTGCATGGCGACGAGGCGACTGTCGGCATCACCGAATTCGCGGCGAACCAGCTCGGCGATATCGTTTTTGTCGAGCTGCCCCAGGTGGGCTCGGAATTCGACGCCAATGAAGACGCCGCGGTCGTGGAAAGCGTGAAGGCGGCATCGGATATTTACGCACCTGTGTCGGGCACGGTGACAGAGGTCAATTCAGCAATCGCCGAAAACCCGGAGCTTGTGAACGACGACCCTGAAGGCGACGGCTGGTTTTTCAAGCTGAAGCTGTCTGACCACTCTGAATGCGATGAACTGCTGGACGCAAGCGAATACCGAAAACTCACATTGTAAGGTCAGCGCGAAAAATGGCTTTTGAACGAACCGGTTATAACCCCGACGACTTCGCGAACCTAAGGCATATCGGCCCCACCCGCGCGGGCATTGCCGCAATGCTGGAGACGCTGGGCTTTGAAAGCGAAGAAGCGCTGATCGAAGCCGCGCTCCCGGCAAACCTCGGCCGGGCATCGCCCGCAGACCTTGGCGGCCCTTTGACCGAAAGCGAGGCGCTTGCGCTGATGCGGGACACGGCGGCCCGCAACCGGGATTTTGTTTCGCTGATTGGAATGGGCTATCACCGGGCGGTCACACCGTCGGCAATTCAGCGCAACGTGCTGGAAAACCCCGCCTGGTACACGGCCTACACGCCTTACCAGGCGGAAATCAGCCAAGGCCGCCTCGAAGTCCTTCTGACATTCCAAACAATGATCTGCGATCTGACGGGACTGCAGGTTGCCAATGCGTCTCTGCTCGACGAGGCGACGGCCGCCGCGGAAGCGATGGCGATGGCAAAACGGGTTTCACGCAGCAAATCTGAAAAGTTCTTCGCCGACGCCGCCTGCCATCCGCAGACTCTTGCAGTTCTCAGGACCAGGGCGCAGCCGCTTGGGATCCAGCTGGTTGTCGGGAATTGCGTGGAAGACCTCCGGGCTGACGAGCTGTTCGGGGGGCTGTTCCAATACCCGGACACCTATGGCAATGTGCGAGACCTTTCAAAAGACATCGCGTCGCTTCATAAGTCCGGTGCGATTGCAATTTGCGCCGCGGATCCGCTGGCTCTCACAATCTTGAAAGAACCCGCCGCAATGGGCGCCGACATTGCCGTCGGGTCGACGCAAAGGTTTGGCCTGCCGCTCGGATTTGGCGGGCCGCATGCCGCATACATCGCGTGCGGAAGCGCTTTCAGGCGGGACCTTCCCGGGCGCATCGTCGGCATCTCAGTCGACAGCCGGGGGAATGAGGCCCTTCGTCTGGCGCTGCAGACACGCGAGCAGCACATTCGCCGGCAGAAAGCCAAATCCAACATTTGCACCGCCCAGGTGCTGCCGGCGGTGATCGCCGGATTCTATGCCGTGTTTCACGGACCGTTGGGAATCCGGGCGATTGCCGAGCGCATTCACCTGTACGCGGCCGCCCTTGCGACCGCGCTCCGGCGAAGCGGACAAAGGGTCGAAACAACGCATTTTTTTGACACGATCGCCGTGGATGTCGGCTCTGAGCAGCAAACGGTACTGCAGGCGGCCCGGAAAGAAGGCATCAATCTCCGGCGGATAGGAGACGACCGGGTCGGCATCGCGCTCGACGAGACTGTCGGCGAAGGGACGCTGGCAGCGGTGTGCCGGGCATTTGGCGCCGATTTCCAGCAGGGGACGCGCGATGCGGTGTCGCCGCTGCCGGAGGGACTGCTCCGGAAAACGGAATACATGCAGCAGGCTGTGTTCCAGATGAACCGTTCAGAGACTGCTCTGATGCGGTATATCCGGCGCCTGGCGGACCGGGATCTGGCGCTTGACCGCACCATGATCCCCCTCGGATCCTGCACCATGAAACTAAATGCGGCTGCAGAAATGATGCCGGTGACTTGGCCTGAATTCGGTCAGGTCCACCCTTACGCTCCGGCGGATCAGGTCGATGGATACATGGACATGATCCAGGATCTCTCCGAAAGACTCTGCGCGGTCACAGGGTTTGCAGCGGTTTCCATGCAGCCCAATTCCGGAGCGCAGGGAGAGTATGCCGGATTGATGGCGATCAAGGCGTTTCACGAGCACAATGACGATCGCGGCCGCCGCACCTGCCTGATCCCAAAATCCGCGCACGGCACCAACGCCGCGTCGGCGCAGATGGCAGGGATGAAGGTGGTTGAAATCGACACGCGTGATGACGGGACCATCGATCTGGAAGACCTTGAAAGGAAAGCGCGGCAGCTCAGCGATGCGCTCGCCGCGACGATGATCACCTATCCGTCAACCCATGGAGTGTTTGAAGACACTGTCCGCGCGGTGATTGATGCGACCCATCGGCACGGCGGTCAGGTCTATCTGGACGGCGCCAATCTCAATGCGCTGGTCGGCATTGCCAGTCCCGGCGATCTGGGGGCCGATGTGTGTCATCTCAATCTCCACAAGACTTTTTGCATTCCGCACGGCGGCGGCGGGCCCGGCATGGGCCCGATCGGTGTGCGACGGCATCTGATACCGTTTCTGCCGGGCGACCCGGTTGGCGGTGATGCGAAGGGTGCGGTTTCGGCAACGGCTTACGGGTCCCCCTCGATTCTGCCGGTCTCATGGGCATACATCCTGATGATGGGAATGGAGGGGCTGGCCAGAGCAACCCGCGTCGCCATCGTCAATGCGAACTACATCGCTCACCGGCTCAGAGAAAAATATGATATCTGCTACGCCGGTCAGAATGGTTTGGTCGCGCATGAATGCATCGTGGATGTCCGAACTGCTGTCGCTGGCACCTGCATTACTGTCGATGACGTCGCCAAGAGACTGATTGACAACGGTTTTCATCCGCCCACGATGAGCTGGCCGGTCGCCGGAACGCTGATGATAGAGCCAACGGAATCTGAGTCGCGGGAGGAAATCGACCGGTTCTGCGATGCCATGCTGCAGATACACGACGACATCGAAGCCATCAGGCAGGGCCGGATCGATCCCGACAACAATCCCCTGACGAATGCACCCCACAGCCTTGCGGACCTGCTTTCCGACTGGGACCGGCCGTATTCGCGGGATGCGGCGGTGTTTCCGGCGGGCTGTCGCCGGGATGCGAAATACTGGCCGCCTGTCAATCGCATCGACAACGTGTGGGGCGACAGAAATTTCTCGGGCTACAGGTCAAAATAGGAGGGCCGCCGGCGCATTCGTCCGGCCAGACAATGTTCCGGGAATCCTGTTGGAGGACTCACTGCCTTTCTGCAATCCGCGCCTCCTTGCCACCGGCATGCGTTTTCCGCCGATATAAAGTGGCTTCCGATCCCGCTGACAGCGTAATATATCGATAGGCCGGGGAGCCGGAAGCCGTTGCCGATCGATCTCGCGCCGACGGAGGCTCGGATCAAGAGCCGCGGTGTCCGGCTGTCGCTGCGCCGCGTCTTTTGAGGATGGCGCACATCGGCGACGCAGCCCCGGGCTCGACGACGCGGACGGAGCAACGGCAGTATGAAGAGTGGCGGATGGGTTGCCGAGGACCAGGCGGCAACGGCAAAGATCGGCAGAAACCAACCCTGCCCTTGCGGCAGCGGGAGGAAATACAAGTGCCGCTGCTGGCATCGGGGCGCCGCCGCTCACATGCGTCCAATACCGGCGGAAGCGCCGCCTGGATACGTCTGGGTCGAGACCGAGCTCGACCGGCTCTCGAACAGCGTTCCCCGCTTGGTCGATCAAGGCCGCCTCGATGAGGCCGACGCCGCCTGTATGGAGCTGAAGACCCGCTATCTCGAGGTGCCCGATTGGCTCATGGGCAAGGCGAAGGTCTGCGAAGCGCGCGGCGAAA
This sequence comes from Paracoccaceae bacterium, assembly GCA_965221935.1. Classification (GTDB taxonomy): domain Bacteria; phylum Pseudomonadota; class Alphaproteobacteria; order Rhodobacterales; family Rhodobacteraceae; genus JAPOXR01. Next base: position 113,155 of record CBDCSZ010000001.1, on the reverse strand, counting down.
CCGGACTCGCGATCGAATATTGCGAGCGCATGATTGCCTGGATGGATGCGCATCCAGAAGACTTCGACCCGGAAAGCCGGGATCTCTACCGCGAGGACATCGAGCGTCTTCGAGGCCCGCTTGGCGGAGCCTCCTGACCAGCGGCCGGCTGGAAAGAAGAAGGCGGCTGACAGCGCGGCGCACGATGCATTCGGGCACCTGCGCCGGATCAACACAGGCCGGCGCCCGCCAATCTGAAAAACTCCCATCGTCCCAAGTAAACCGAACCTGCGCGTGGCAGGAGCGGAAATTCATGGAGAGACAATTCGGAAACAGAACGCCGAGACACTGTCGATTCCAACGCCGGCGACGGCGGTGATTGGCCGGGCAGCTGCCGTTGATGTCCTCGGGTAGCGGATCGACCGTCGCAGCAGCACCAGCACACACAAAGAAACCATCGATTCATAACGCTCTTGACAAAGAAACGAACGTTTCTTTATTTTGAACGCAGAGACAAGGAGCGTTTCCTCAGCATGGCTCGCCAGACAGGACAGCACCGGGTAATCAGCGCCCTGGGAGAGGAGTTTCGCGCGTTCGTTCCGGACCCGCTGCCTCCGGCCAATCCGCCGTTGGCGAAAGACGGTCCGACATCCGAACTTCTTGCAGACGCGCAGACCGAATTGGCCCGTCTTGCCGTGGCGGGATCGATGGTCCCGAGCACCGACTGGTTTCTTTACGGATTCGTTCGCAAGGAGGCGGTCGTCACCTCGCAGATTGAGGGGACGCAGGCCACGCTCCGCGATGTTCTCACCTTCGAAGCCACGGATCTGACGGATCGTCCGGACGATGTCCAAGAGGTCTTTAATTACGTGGATGCGCTGGAACACGCACGGCGGCAACTGTTCGATCCACAGGGTCTTACGCTGAGCATGCGGCTGCTGCGCGACACCCACCGCATTTTGATGCGCGGCGTCCGCGGCGAGAACATGCTTCCTGGTGAAATTCGCCGATCTCAGAACTGGATCGGCGGCAGCCGACCCGGCAACGCACGCTTCGTTCCGCCGCCGCCCGAGGACGTTCCCGGCGCTCTCTCAGCGCTGGAGCGGTGGCTGTATGACGACAGCGACCTACCGCCGCTGGTTCGGATTGGGCTCGCACATGTGCAGTTCGAGACGATCCACCCGTTCCTCGACGGCAACGGCCGCATTGGACGGTTGTTAATCGCACTGCTGGTAGAGCATTGGGGACTGCTCGATCGTCCGCTCCTCTACCTCAGCCTGGCGTTCAGGCGGAAGCAGCAGGAGTACTACGCGCGGATGGCGGCCGTGCGCAGCGACGGCGATTGGGAGGGGTGGACCAGATTCTTCCTCGAGTGTTTGCGCGATGCCGCAGAGGACGGCGTTCGTGTCGCACAGGCGCTTCATGCGCTGGTGGAGCATGACCGCAATCGCATCATCGCCCATGACCGGCCGACCGTGGCCGCCATCCAGTTGCTTGAGCGTCTACCGTCCAATCCGGTCGTCGCCGTTCCCCGCGCATCGCAGCTTCTCGGATTGACCGCCCCGCCGGCGCGCAAGGCAGTGGTGTTGCTGGAAAGTCTCGGCGTGCTTCGAGAGATCACCGGCAAGCGGCGTGGCCGCGTCTACGCCTATCAACGATATCTGCAGATTTTGACGGGCGACGAGATGTGATCGACCACCCGTGACTGAGGTGCTGGGTCGCGGAATATTCTGACTTGAGACGGTGGGTTGATCCCACATTCCCTGACGGCATTTTTCAGCGAAACAGGGACAGCGCGGCCAGAGAAATCGGGCTGTACCTGTTCAGACACATATGAGCTTTTTTTTCGGCGCAGGCCGGCTGCTTTCGCCTGCATGCCGGTTTTGCCGGCCGCGGGGCGCCGCAAGCGGACTGTAACAGAGAAGGGCCGCCCGGCCGAACGCCCTCGCCGCGCCATGCGAGACTGCGCCGACTTCGAATTCACAGTGTCGCATTGAAAGGCCGGCATCGCCAGAACTTGCGCTTAGATTCATCCTCAATCGCCTACGGTCTGAGATGCCTCGGAATTCGCTCCGGCGACCAACAACGCATTGACGGTTTCGGTGACACCCTCCGCCTTCGCCAGCTGCAGAGGCGTGCGGCCGTCCTGATCCCGCGGCTCGAGGTTGGCCCCGGCGGCCGGCAATGCTCTGACGGTCTCGACGGTGCCCCTCGCCGCAGCAGCATGCAGGGGCGTCCAGTCATGCGGGCCAATTGTGTCAGACCTGCCCCCGTCCCTCGGCATTCGCTCCGGCGCCCAACAGCGCGGTGACGGCCCCTGCATCGCCCGAAACCGCCGTGAAATGCAGGGGGGTCCAGCCTTGCGTCCGGAGTGCCTCGCTCCGCGCTTCGGGCCTCGCCCCGGCGTCAGCCAGAGCTCTGACGGTCTCGTCGTTGCCCGACATCGCCGCGAAATGCAGCGGTGTCAGGCCGTGCTCGTTCCTCGCCCCTAAGATTTGCTCCGGCGCCTCAGCCATCCCTCCTTGGCCTATGCAAAACTGCACGTTTTGCACCGTTCTGTTCTGGAAGAAGCCCGGTGTGTTCCAATTTGCGCAATCGGCTTGTGCCAAGACGAGAGTGGGGCAGAGGACAGTCACTGCCGCGAGGTTGCCAGAATGTTTTATTGACGGCTCCACCGCGGCGGGTTGCAGCCGTTGACCATGAAACCTGGCCGAACGCAAATCGCATCCAGCTATTGTTGCGCAAACCAAGTGATTTCACAGCCCGGTGACTTTCCCAGATTTTCTGGAAATCGGAACAGCCAGGGAATCTTTCGCCCACTTATTTGCCCTGCGGCATTTGTTCCTGCAGGCGTTTCCAGGCAGCTGCGCCAGAAGCAGAAATTCCGGCCCCGACCGGTTGCGGCATTGGCGGCCGCCAATGCCGTCAGATCCGTGTCCGCAGCCGATTGGAAAACAGTTTCGCCGGGCGTTTGACCGGCATCGGCCGGTTCCATCGACAATAATTCCGCTCTCGGCTGCGACAAGGCGCATTCATTCCTCGGCGGCGGCGGTCAGCGTCTGTTCGACAGAAATCCGGTCAATCCCGGCCAACCCGATCGCGACCGGTTTCGTCCTCCGCGCAAATTCCCTGCCGTTGGAGCTGTCAAAAGAGCTGCTTACTCTTATGCCGACGGCCAGGACCGCAAAGCGCACCGGTTTGCCGGAAAACGAGGCGAAACCGTTGACCCGGATCAAGCCGTCATCCGCCACCGCTTTTCGCACCCTCCGGGTGAGACGGTTTGCATCCGCAGCTTCGGAAAACGACACCACAAAGAACTCGAAATCGTCATGATCATGCGGTCTTGCGCTGACGTGTTCTTTTCCGGTTTCCAGACGGTCACACGCCGGTCCAATTCGAAACCGTTCGCCTGCTTCCCGTCAAATTTCCCACAGGGGATCGTCCCGGAGCGACGTGTTTGCTCTGAAATATGGTGGAGCCGAGGGGAATCGAACCCCTGACCTCGTCATTGCGAACGACGCGCTCTCCCGACTGAGCTACGGCCCCTCAGGGCGTCACCCTTTGTCGTGAATTGCCTGCGCTGTCAAGGCTCCGCCCGCCAGATGAAAACGGGAAGGCGCGCCGACCATGCGGAATTGAATTGCAGGTTGTTTCGGCGGGGAGCGGCGGATTTGTTTCGGATGGGCGCGGCGTGTGTGTCGCGGCGCTGCGCATCGATCGGAAACCAAAGTCGTGTAGCCTCTTGGCCGCCCGGCTGTCGTTTTTTGGAATGCGGTCCGCGCCAAATCGGCCATCGCATCCGTGTGCTGGATCGCAGCGCTGCACCTGGTCAAGGGACGCAAGCGGCCTTCATGGTCGAATTCTGTCAACGGACAGTGCCCCTGGCCGGGTGCAGACATCTGATCCGACCGCCGCCGCCGGCGACAGTCACAGTGCGGCAAGCGCCAGAGCAATGCCCTGCCCAACGCCGACGCACATGGTTGCCAAAGCCATCTTTGCGCCGCGGCGGTTCATTTCAAGCGCCGCCGTTCCGGCAATTCGGGCGCCGGACATGCCGAGCGGATGACCCAGCGCGATCGCGCCTCCGTTCGGGTTGACCCGGTCATCGTCGTCGGCGATGCCCAGCTGCCGCAGCACAGCCAGGCACTGGCTCGCAAAGGCTTCGTTGAGTTCGATGACACCGAAATCTTCGAGCGACAGCCGGTGGCGGCCACAGAGTTTTCTGACCGCCGAAACCGGTCCAATACCCATGATTCTCGGCGCGCACCCGGCCGTCGAGCAGCTGATCACACGGGCGATTGGCCGCAGGCCCCGCTTTGCCGCCGCTGCCGGCGAGGCCAGCAAAAGCGCGGCGGCCCCATCGTTCACCCCTGAAGCGTTGCCCGCCGTCACGGTGCCGCCCTTGCGAAAAGGCGTCGGCAATCCGGCCAGTTTTTCCAGGGAGGTCTTTCGCGGGTGCTCGTCTTTTGCGACCCGCGCGGGACCGCCTCTGGACTGTGGTGCCTCGACCGGTGCGATTTCTTCATCGAGTATTCCGTTGTCCTGCGCCCGGGCCGCTTTTTTCTGCGATGCGCAGGCGAATTCATCCTGATCGGAACGGCTGATCTTGCAGTCCTTCGCAAGGTTTTCAGCGGTCTCGGGCATGGAATCTATGCCGTACTGGTCCTCAATGAGCGGATTCACAAACCTCCAGCCAATCGTCGTGTCGTAAACAGCACTGTGGCGTGAAAACGCCGATTCAGCTTTTGGCATCACGAATGGAGCCCGGGACATGCTCTCGACGCCGCCTGCGACCGCTAATTCCGCTTCGCCACAGCGGATTTGCCTGGCGGCATAGGCGATGGCATCCATGCCGGAACCGCAGAGCCGGTTCAGTGTCGCCGCCGGAACCGATTGCGGATAGCCCGCCAGCAACAGTGCCATGCGGGCGACATTCCGGTTGTCCTCGCCCGCTTGGTTGGCGCAGCCGAGGCAGACTTCGTCTATCGCCTCAAGATCCAGGTCCGGATTGCGCTCAGCCAGAACGGCGAGCGGCCTGGCGCCCAGATCGTCAGTCCTGACAGTTGACAGCGAACCGCCGAACCGGCCGATCGGCGTCCTCACATAGTCACAGATATATGCGTCAGTCATTCGTCCCGCACCGTGCGCATCCAGCGTGTGTTGCCCGTCATCGCCCTATAGGTCACGCAGCGCTGCCGACTCAAGACGGACCGGCGCGCGGGCCGTGAGATTTCGCATGATCGGCGGCGGTCACAATCCAAAAAAAATGGCAGCGCATCCCCGCAGAGCACAGTTTTCATCCTTGATCAGGCTGATTGGGAACTGCTCCATAAAGCCGGCGAAACCTCCCTTTGCCCTGAACGCTTCGCAGAATCCGTGCGCCGTCAGGTGCGGCGCGATGGCTGACATGACACCGCCAATGAGGTAGATCCCTCCGTAAGGGAGGTGGATGAGAGCCAGATCTCCGGCAACGCTTCCGAGCGCGGTTGCCATGATCCGGTTGAAAATCGCTTCTTCGTCGCCGGGCGAATGCCGTCCTTTGTTTGCAGTGGTGACCCAGCTTCTGGCCCGTGCGGCGCCCCGGCCCGACAGGATGTCTTCAATTGTCACAAATCCAACCGTTTGTTCCAAGCGGCGCATCAACCTGGGATCTTCTATCGCGGCGGCCGGCAGGCCGGCATGACCACTTTCAGAAGGCGCGACGACGTGGCCTTCATTGGTTGTGTGCACTGCGGCGGCGTTGAATCCTGTCCCGACATTGATCGCAAGCCGCGCCGCGCCTGGGACCGTCGGCTGACCCTTCGCGATTGTCGCGATTTCGTCGGCATGCAGCAGGTGCAGGGCATGACCGACCGCCTGCAGATCATTGATGACCGAGACCGGAGATTCGTCCAGCGCTGCGGAAAGGGAAACTGGATCGATCTCCCAATCGAGATGAGTCATCCTGCCGCAGCCGCCGGCGACCGGCCCGGCGACCGCGAGGCAGCCTCCGGCCAGCTCCCGGCATCCGGTGTCATACAGGTACAGCTCAATCACCGCTTCAAGGTTTGAAAATCCGCTGTTCAGATAACGCTGCGGTGACCGGGGCAGAAGCTTGGTTCCGCAGGCAAGGGCGATCCGCGTGTAAGTGCCGCCGACATCGGCAACGAGGGCCGGCTTTGTGCGGCGGGCGCCGTCATCCACGCACCGACCGGTCATCGGCGGAGCGCCTGCCGCAATGCGTAGTAGGAGGATTTTGGCGTGCGCTCGAGCGTTTCATAGTCGACATGAACGATGCCAAATCGTTTGGCATAGCCCTGTGACCACTCAAAATTGTCAAGCAGCGACCAGACAAAGTAACCGCGCACATCGACACCCGCGCCGATCGATTCCCGGACTCTTGCCAGATGGTCGCGAATAAACGCCGTCCTTTCCGGATCATGGACGGCGCCATGGCGCACCCGGTCGGTGCTGGCCATGCCGTTTTCGGTCACATAGAGCGGCAGCCCGTCAGCGTAGTCATTCCACACCATGTCCAGAAAGTGGGACAAACCGCTGCTGAAAATCTCCCAGCCCATTTCGGTTTTGGGCAGCGGGCCTTCCGCCTCGGCGACATCGCCAAACAGACCGGTGTCTCCCGGCGCAATCAGCTTCCTCGTGTAGTAATTGATCCCTATCCAGTCGATCTCCGCCGACATGGTCTCAAATCCCTGTTCCCAGCCCTTGGGGAGATGCGGCTCAAGCCCGGCGAGCGCCCGCGGCGGGTATTGCCGGAGCCGTATGCCGCCGAGAAACCAGCGGTTGTAGATCTCGTCATGGAGCTGTGCCGCTTTCGCCGCCTTGGGACTTTCGTCCGCTGGCATCGAGCGCTCGAAGTTGACCACAAGACCGATATTCCGCTGTCCGAGGGCCCGCATCGCCTGCACCGCGGCGCCATGCGCAAGCGGGACATGGTGCATGGCCCGGGCGGCTGCTCTGATGTCGCGCAGGCCCGGCGCGTGCCGGCCCAGGAAATGGCTGAGCCACGCCACGCACCACGGCTCATTGATCGGCGCCACCGCATGCACCCGGTCGCCGATGCGGCGCATGACCATTTCGCAATACTCGGCAAACAGATTTGGCATGTCGGCATTGGCCCAGCCGCCGATATCCGCCAGCGGGGAAGGCAGTTCCCAGTGATAGAGGGTGAGGAAAGGCTTCATGCCGCGGGCGCAGATGGCGTCGACGAGTTGATCGTAGAAGTCCAGCCCGGCCGGATTGGCCACGCCGTTTCCCTCGGGCAAAACACGCGCCCACGAGGTCGAAAACCGCCATGCGTCAAATCCCGCTTCGGCGGCAAGGCTGAGATCCTGCGGCCAGCGGTGATAATGATCGCACGCAATTGAGCCGTTGTCAGCGTCAGTGACATTGCCCGGAGTGGCCGCAAAACTGTCCCAGTGAGTTCCCCCGGCACCGCCGAACCGATGCCCTTCGATCTGGTAGCTGGAACCCGCAACGCCGAACAGGAATCCTTCCGGAAAGCCGCTGCGGTCTGCGCCCAGCCGCATCATGGCCCCGGCCTCGAACCGCCCGTTCTGGCGAAAGGCCCGGGTCCGGTGGAACCCCCTTCAATGAATTCCGCTTCCCACAATTCGGTGACTGCGGGCGCCGACGGATTCTTAATCATGCCAAGCAGTATCTCGGCGCAGCGCCGTCCCGCCGCCCGGATTGACGATCTCATGGCGGTGAAGACAGGCGCGTCACCGGAATTGCTGAGATAACCCAAATCGTCGTCGTAGGTGACAATTGAGATGTCGGTTCCGATCTCAAGGCCTATATCCTGCAGAGCGCGCCGGGCCCCGGACGCCAACAGAATTGATGCGACAAGAAATGCGGTCGGCGGGTCCGAAAGGCGCATCATCTCGGCCGCCGACCCAAAACCGAACCGCTCGGTCATCTCATCCGAGCGTACCAGCGCCGGGTCGGCCGGAATGCCGTTGCTGGCGAGCGCCTCTTCAAAGCCGCGCCGCCGCCGATACGCATAGTCCAGCTGTTCCGGTCCATTCAGCAGCCCGATTCGGCGGTGGCCGTTTTGAATCAGGTATTGGGCTGCGAATCGGAAGGCGCGGAAATTGTTGACATCAAGCCAGCTGTATTCCTCCTCAAGCGCCGATGACCGGCCATGCACGAGAAACGGCAGGCCAATCCGGTTCAACATGCAGATGCGCGGGTCTGAGATGCGCGGGCTGCTGGCGATCACCCCGTCCACAGAGGCGGCCTCGGCCATACGCATGTATTTGTTCTCGACGTCCTCGTCGCTGACAATCGACAGCGTCATCTCGTAGCCTTCGCGGACGTAGGTATCGCTCGCGCCGGCCATAAAGTCGGCAAAAATCGGGTTCATCATCTGGTCGCGCGATGACACCGGTATCACGTGTCCGATCGCCATCGCCCGGCCTGTCGCCAGCCTCGTGGCATGGCGGTTGGGCCGGTAGTCAAATCGCCTAGCCGCTTCGATGACCCGCAGGCGCGTCGCTTCACTGACCTCAGGATAGCCGTTCAATGCCCGGCTGACCGTGGTCTGCGACAAATCAAGCTGTGCCGACAGTTCTTTGAGGTTCAACGATTCCTCCCCCTTTTGCCCGATTCGCCGGTGACCGGGCATGTTCCGCTTGACAACTCCGGCGTGAAGTCGAAAGAAGATTCAAAGCGCTTTGAATTTCTTACAGGGCGCATCCATGTGAAAGCAATTGTGCACATGGCTGCACGGAAAGGGGAGCACCAGATGAAACGTATCTTGATCACGGGGGCCATATCGGCGGCGCTGGCTGCCGGCGTCGCCGCAGCCGAGGACAGGGAGCTGATTGTCCCGGTCGGCGATGAGGGGATCAACTGGGACGGGTATTCCGACCTCGCAAATGCCGGGATATCGGGCGAAACGCTGACGATTCTCGGACCTTGGCTTGGACCCGACAAGGCGCTGTTTGAAAGCGTCTTCGCCTATTTTGAAGCGGCGACGGGAGCGACCATCGAATATGCCGGTTCGGACAGTTTCGAACAGCAGATCCTCATTGACGTCGAAGCCGGATCGCCGCCGAACATCGCCGTGTTTCCGCAGCCTGGCCTGGCCGCGGACCTGGCCGGAAAAGGATTTCTCTCTCCGCTCGGAGAGGACACCGCCGAATGGGTCAGAAACAACTACGCGGCTGGTCAGTCATGGGTCGACCTGGGAACTTATGCCGGCAAAGACGGCTCATCCAGCCTGTACGGGTTCTTCTACAAAGTCGATGTGAAGTCTTTGGTTTGGTACGTGCCCGAGAATTTTGAAGATGCCGGCTACGAGATCCCTGAATCTATGGAAGAGCTGATCGCTCTCTCAGATCAGATCGTGGCCGATGGTGAAACACCGTGGTGCATCGGCATAGGTTCCGGCGGAGCCACCGGCTGGCCGGCCACTGACTGGGTCGAAGATATGATGCTGCGGACGCAGCCGCCCGAGGTCTATGATGCGTGGGTTGCGCATGAGATCCCGTTTGACGACCCGAGAGTCGTTGGCGCAATTGAAGCCTATGGCGGATTCGCCCTGAACGAAGACTATGTCTCAGGCGGCTCCGGCGCGGTTGCGTCGATTGACTTCAGGGACAGCCCGGGCGGCATGTTCGCGTCGCCGCCGCAGTGCTACATGCACCGGCAGGCCTCGTTCATTCCATCGTTTTTCCCGGAAGGGGTCGAAGTTGGCGTGGATGCGGACTTTTTCTATTTCCCGGCATTTTCCGAAGCCGATCTCGGCCGCCCGATTCTCGGCGCCGGCACACTGTTCGCGATCACCAAGGATTCGCCCGCGGCACGGGCATTCACCGAATTCCTGAAGCTTCCGGTCTCGCATGAGATCTGGATGATGCAAAGAGGATTCCTGACGCCTCACGCCGGCGCGAACCCCGATGTGTTCACCGATCCGACAGCCAGGGCAATGAACGAAATTCTGCTCAATGCCACAACTTTCCGTTTCGACGGATCTGACTTGATGCCGGGCGCAATCGGAGCCGGCGCGTTTTGGACGGGAATGGTTGACTATTCAGGCGGGACTTCATCCGCCGATGTCGCGGCCGCCATTGAGTCGGTCTGGAACTCGCTCTGACACTATAAGCGTATCCGCCGGCCTGTTCGGGCCGGCGGCTGACACCGGCAGCGGGAGGGGAATCAGTGGAACAGGTGCTGACGGCGCTTGCCACGATCGTAGTCGGTGTGTTCGGCTGCGTTGCGTATTTCTACCTGTCAAACATCGCGCTGGACGCCATCTTTCCGCCTCGCGGACCGCAGGCAGGCAAAAACATCAACCGGGCGTCGGCAATCCGGCCATGGCTCTTTCTCGGACCGGCGATCATTCTGCTCTCGCTTTATCTCGTCTATCCGGTGATCAATTCCATTTGGCTTTCTTTCCATGACGCGTCCGGCGACACATTCATTGGGCTGGACAACTACATCTGGATGATCGGCGACGATAAATTCCAGGAATCCATGCGAAACAACATTATGTGGCTCATTGTGGTGCCGGCGGCGTCGACATTTCTGGGCCTCATCGCGGCCGCCGTGACCGACCGGATTCGCTGGGGAAATTTCGCCAAGTCGATGATTTTCATGCCGATGGCGATTTCATTCATCGGTGCGGCGGTGATCTGGAAATTCATCTATGACTATCGCGGTGAGGGAAGCCAGGAAATCGGCCTGTTGAATGCCATGGTCGGCGGCGCCGGCGGCGAGCCGAATGCCTGGCTGACGCTTCAGCCCTGGAACAATTTTTTCCTCATGGCGGTGTTGGTCTGGATCCAAACCGGATTCGCGATGGTCATACTGTCGGCGGCGCTGCGCGGCATACCTGAAGAAACAATCGAAGCGGCGGTCTTGGACGGTGCTTCGCCAATTCAGGTGTTTTATAGAATCAAGGTGCCGCAGATCTGGGGGACGATCGCAGTTGTCTGGACGACCATCACCATCCTGGTTCTGAAAGTCTTCGACATCGTGCTGGCGATGACAAACGGGCAATGGGGAAGCCAGGTGCTGGCAAATCTCATGTTTGACTGGATGTTCCGCGCCAACGACGCTGGCCGCGCATCGACGATTGCGCTTGTCATCATGGTGATGGTCACGCCGATCATGATCTGGAATATCCGCAATGCCCGCAGAGAAACGGCTTAGGCGAGACGGCTGATGGAGAATATTGCCGGCACACGCTCGCGCCTGGTTTGGGCAGTCAACCTTTCTGCCGCGGCTCTGGTCCTGCTCTGGATCATTCCGACTGTCGGCCTTCTGGTCTCATCTTTCCGCGACCGAGACCAGATTGTCACGAGCGGCTGGTGGAGGGCATTGTTTCCTTCCGAACAGAGCGCATTCGTTCGCTCTTCGCTGCCTGAAACACAGTTTCAGGAAGGCGATCTGTATATTCTGTCGGGAAATGTCTTCGAAGGCGAACTTGAAGGCGAACTGATCGCGTTCGGCGCAAGCTCGAGAGATCCGGCGGCTTTCCTGCCCGGCGAAACGGCGCCGATGAGCAAGGGCCGCACGATGACCGTGATGCAAGACGGCGAGTACAGGATCACATCCCCTGAACCGCACTCCGGCCGCCGCGGCGCGCGCATCTTTGTGTCAACGGTGGAGCCGCCGCGTTTCACTCTTGAGAATTATGAGCGCGTGATTTTCGCCGAAGGCATCGGCCAATCCTTTCTGAACACTTTTTCGGTCACCATACCGGCAACGGTTATCCCAATATTGGTCGCGGCATTTGCCGCATATGCGCTTGCCTGGATGCAGTTTCCCGGCCGCGCCATACTGATTGCGGTCGTCGTCGGACTGCTGGTCGTGCCTTTGCAGCTTGCGTTTATTCCGCTGCTTCGGCTGCACAACAGCATTGGCATCGGCAAGGAGTATATCGGCATCTGGTTCGCGCATACCGGATTTGGCCTGCCGCTCGCGATCTATCTGCTTAGGAACTACATCGTGGGACTGCCGCGCGAAGTGATCGAGTCGGCGCGGGTCGATGGCGCGACCGACTTCCAGATCTTTCGGCGCATCGTGCTGCCGCTGTCGTTTCCGGCATTGGCGAGTTTTGCGATTTTTCAGTTCCTGTGGGTGTGGAACGATCTGCTGGTGGCGACGATTTTCCTCGGCAACAATGAGCAGCAGCTGGTGATGACCGGCCGTCTCCGCGAGCTTTTGGGGTCGCGGGGCGGCGACTGGGAAATCCTGGCGGCATCGGCATTCGTGTCCATTGTTGTTCCGGTGATCGTGTTCTTCGCGATGCAGAAATACCTGGTGCGCGGCCTGCTCGCCGGATCGGTGAAGGGCGGGTGAAAGGCCGATGGATCAGGTCACGGGGATATCTGACAGAATTGCCGAACTGACGCCCGGTGCCGACGATTGGTGGCGCGGGGCGGTGATCTACCAAGTCTATCTGCGCTCGTTCCAGGACTCCGACGATGACGGCATCGGCGATCTGCAGGGATTGATTGACCGTTTGCCTTACATCCGCGCACTCGGCGTCGATGCAATCTGGATCGCGCCGTTTTTCAAATCGCCGATGCATGACTTTGGCTACGATGTGGCGGACTACCGTGATGTCGACCCCGATTTCGGGACGCTATCCACTTTCGACCGCCTGCTGACCGGCGCCCATGCGCTCGGCCTCAAGGTTTTGATTGATCTGGTCGTCAGCCACACATCGGAGATGCACAATTGGTTCATTGAGAGCCGTTCGTCGAAGGACAATCCCAAAGCGGATTGGTACGTCTGGGCCGATGCGCAGCCGGATGGCGCGCCGCCCAACAATTGGCTGTCGGTGTTTGGCGGCAGCGCCTGGGAATGGGAGGGCGCGCGCGGCCAGTATTACCTGCACAACTTCCTTATCTCACAGCCGGATCTGAACTTTCACAATCCTGACGTCCGGCGGGAGGTGCTTGACACGGTGCGCTTTTGGCTGCGGCGCGGCGTTGATGGATTTCGCCTCGATACGGTCAATTTCTACTTTTGTGACCGGCAGCTGCGGTCAAACCCGCCGCTTCCCGTTGAAGACCGCAGCGCTGACGTTGCGCCCAGTGTGAATCCTTACAATTTTCAGGATCACATATTTGACAAGAACCAGCCGGAGAACATCGCATTTCTGCGCGCGCTGCGTTCGGTCCTGGATGAGTTTCACGGCCGCATGGCCATGGGCGAAGTGGGCGATGCGCAGCGCGGTCTGGAAATCATGGGCCAGTACACGGACGGCGACGATCTGCTGCACAGCTGTTACGCGTTTGACCTCCTTTCCGGCGAGCCGGTCACAGCGCCGCGCGTGCGCGAAATCCTGCAGAGGTTTTTGTCGATCGCTCCGGAAAGCTGGGCCACCTGGACGTTTTCAAACCACGATGTCGTTCGCCATGCCACGCGCTGGGGACTGTCTGAGGCGGCGCTGCGGGCAGTGGCGACCTTATTGATGTGCCTGCGCGGATCCGTCTGTCTGTATCAAGGTGAAGAGCTGGGCCTCACCGAAGCGCAGCTCCTGCGGGAAGACATCCGCGATCCATATGGGATCAGGTTCTGGCCGCGTTTTCAGGGTCGGGACGGCTGCAGAACGCCGATGGTCTGGGAAAGTGAAATCGAGCATGGCGGGTTTTCAGGCACCGCGCCATGGCTGCCGGTTTCCGCGGCCCATCTGCCGCTGGCGGCGGCGGCGCAGGAGCAGAATTCGGACTCGCTGCTGCATCACTACCGGCGGGCGATCGGGCTGCGGGTCGGCTGGCCCGTGCTGCGGTTTGGCGATCTGCGGCACCTCCGCGCAGACGGGCAGATTCTGTCATTTCAGCGCCGGCACGGCGGCGCCCGGCTGTTCTGCGCCTTCAATCTGGGCGACGGAGCGCAGGAAGCTGCGTTGCCTGAAGGGCAATGGACGCCGGTTTTTGGCGTGAATCGGCTGCGGCAGCCGGGAAGGGTGCGGCTGAATGGCTGGGATGCGATTGTCGCGCATGATGGATAGGCGGAACGATGGCTGAGCTGGAACTGAAGGGCGTTTGCAAACGATACGGCGATGTCGAAGTCTTGAGGGACATCGATCTCGGGATCGACCAGGGGGAGCTGGTGGTGTTCGTCGGCCCTTCCGGCTGCGGCAAATCCACCCTTTTGAGAATGATCGCAGGGCTGGAAAGGATCTCAGGCGGCGAGCTTTGGATTGACGGCCAGCTGGTCAATGACGTGCCTCCGGCACAGCGCGGCGTCGCCATGGTTTTTCAGTCGTATGCTCTCTACCCGCATATGACCGTGCGCGAGAACATGGCCTTTGCGCTGCAGATCGCAAAACAGTCAAAGCAGGAAATCGAGACTGCGGTCACCAATGCCGCAAAGGCCCTTCAGCTTGAACCCTATCTCGATCGTCTGCCAAAAGCCTTATCGGGCGGCCAGCGCCAGCGCGTCGCCATCGGCAGGGCAATCGTGCGCGATCCGAAAGTGTTCCTTTTTGACGAGCCGCTGTCAAATCTCGATGCCGCGCTGCGGGTGGCGACGCGCATTGAAATCGCGCAGCTGAAACAGAATATGCCCGATTCCACGATGATTTATGTCACTCACGATCAGGTTGAGGCCATGACTCTGGCAACCCGCATTGTGGTGCTGAACGGCGGAGACATTGAACAGGTCGGAGCGCCTCTCGATCTGTATCAGAGGCCGGAAAATGAATTTGTGGCCCGTTTCATCGGTTCGCCGGCAATGAATTTTTTCGACGGCGAGATCACGGCGACCGGCGAAGAGACTTTGGTCCAGCTGGATGGCGGCGGTCAAGCCCGCTCGCTGGTGCCGACAGATGCCTCCGCAATGGGTCAGGAGGTGCGTGTCGGCATTCGGCCCGAAGATTTCGAATTCGCCGAAGGTCAGGCGAGTTTCACCGGTGAGGTGGCGATTTCCGAGGCGCTGGGCGAGGTCACGCTGTTGTATTTTCAGAAAGCCGCCAGCGAGGACGAGTCGGTGATTGCGAAACTTCCGGGCGTCCACGTCGGGTTGAACGGCAAGAGTGTCAGCTTGTCCGCGAGCCCCGCGAAAGTGCATCTGTTCGCGAACGGAAAGTCACTTCTTTACAGCTGATCCCAGAGCCGCCGCGCCACTCGCCGCTCTTCTGATGTCTTCCCAGTTTCCGCTTGAAACCGCGGCGGCGGGAGCGACCCAGGTGGCCGCCGACGCACAGAACGTTGGCCAGATCCAGATAGGTTTTCGCGTTTTCGGCGGGAAATGCCGCCCGTCGGACAGAATCTGGCATGCGGGAGCGGTCCTGTCAGCGCCTTGAGGGCTGCCACACCGCCTGACGGTTCGGCGGGAAAGAACTTCAACAGATCGAATCCCTGGTCAAGCAGGCGCATCGCCTCGGTTGCCGTGACCGCCCCGGGAAGCAAAGGCAGTCCGATGTCCTGACAGGCGGCGATCAGTGCAGGCGTCGATCCGGGCGAAACTCCAAATGCCGCACCGGCGCCTTTCGCTTCAACGGCGTGTTCCGGCTTTAACAGTGTGCCAGCACCGACGACAACGCCCGGGTGGGACGACATGGCATCAATCACACGGAGGGCGTTGTGTGTTCGGAGTGTCACCTCAAGAACATTCAGCCCGCCGCGGCACAACGCATCGGCGAGCGGTTCGGCGGAATCGGAGTGATCGACCGTTAACACCGGGATCATTGGCACAGGCGCCAAAGTCTCCCGAAGCCAGGCGCTGGACTGGTGAGGCGTCATGAACACTCTCCCGCCAGAACCACCTGCGCACCGGCATCGGCCGGTCCCGCATGGCGCCGAAACAATTCAAACAGCTGCTGCCCTGAAAGGGCGGAACTGTCGTCGGCTGGAGCCTTCTGCGGCGGCCGGTTCTTGAATTCTTCGCCGATGGCGTCAATGCGTCCGTTATTGGCATCAAGGCGGATGATGTCTCCGTCGGCAATCTGCGCCAATGCGCCTTGGGCCGCGGCTTCCGGTGACATGTGAATTGCCGAAGGCACTTTCCCCGATGCGCCGGACATGCGCCCATCGGTGACGAGTCCCACCTTGAACCCGCGGTCAAGCAGCACCGAAAGCACCGGGGTCAGCGCATGCAGCTCCGGCATTCCGTTGGCTCTCGGTCCCTGAAAACGGACAACAACCAAGCAGTCGCTGTTGAGCTCGCCGCGCGCGAATGCGTCCTTCACCTGCGACTGATTTGAAAACACCCTGGCCGGGGCCTCAATGACCCTGAGATCGTCGCTGACCGCCGAGACTTTGATAACGCCGCGGCCGAGATTGCCTGTCAGCTGTTTCAAGCCGCCCGAAACGGCAAACGGGGATGACGCGGACCGAACAATATTCTGGTTTTCGGAATGAAGCGGCGATTTCTCCCAAACCAGCCGACCGCCGCGCAGCTTGGGTTCAGCGGCATATCTTTTGAGCCCGGCGCCTGCCACTGTCTGCACATCTTCATGCAGCAGACCGGCTTCAAGCAGCTCGCCAATCATGAATGCGAGCCCGCCGGCGGCATGAAAGTGGTTAATGTCGGCGAGGCCGTTCGGGTAAACTTTTGCCATGAGCGGCACAGCATCGGAAATGGCGGAAAAATCTGAAATATCCAATTGAATGCCGCCCGCCTTTGCCATGGCGGCCAAATGCATGACGAGGTTGGTGGAACCGCCGGTCGCCATGAGGCCGACAATTCCGTTCACATATGCTCTCTCGTCGAGAATCGACCCGACCGGACGGTAGTCGTTGCCCTGGGCCGTTATCGCGAGCGCGCGCTGCGCCGCCGCCGCCGTCAAAGCCTCTCTCAGAGGTGTGCCCGGATTGACGAATGAGGCGCCTGGCAAGTGCAGTCCCATGAATTCCATCAACATCTGGTTTGAATTCGCAGTGCCGTAAAACGTGCACGTGCCCGGACCGTGATAGGATTCCATCTCCGACCGCATCAGTTCATCCCGCCCGATTTCGCCGGCGGCAAATCGCTGTCGAACGCGGGCCTTTTCGTCATTTGGCAGGCCTGAGGTCATTGGGCCAGCCGGAATAAAGACCGCCGGCAGATGGCCAAATGTCTGGGCTGCGATCACCATGCCGGGCACAATCTTGTCGCACACCCCAAGAAAAACCGCGGCGTCGAATGTGTTGTGGCTCAGCGCCACACCGGCGGCGAGAGCAATCACATCGCGTGAAAACAGCGACAGCTCCATTCCCGGCTGGCCCTGAGTGACGCCATCGCACATGGCCGGGACACCGCCGGCGACCTGTGCCGTTGCCCCGGCCGACCGGGCCGCCTCCTTGATTTGGGCCGGGTAACTCTCAAATGGCTGGTGCGCCGAAAGCATGTCGTTATAGGCGGTGACAATTCCAAGATTTGGCGTCCGCAGACCGGTCAGCCTGCCTTTGTCCGCGCCCATCGCCGCATAGGCATGCGCTTGGTTGCCGCAGGACAGATGTGCCCGCGCCGGCCCGGACTCCGCTGCCTTCCGAATCCGCCGCAGGTAAGCGGTGCGGCCGTTCAGGCTGCGCTTCCTGATCCGGTCGGTCACGCCGGCGATACGATTGTCGAGCTTCATCCTGTTCAACTTTCAGTTTCGTGCCTGCTCAGCTGGAATTCAGCTTGGCCGCGGAGCTTCACTGCTTACCGGACCGGCGCCGAATTTTCAAAGGCCGCGGCTCGGACCAAGCCACCCGCCGACCGGTCCGGATGCCTTGGAGACGGGCTTGAAACGGCACATGAAAACAGGAATTGGCATATATGTTCGTGAAATATTCCTAAAATGTTTCGCGTGAAACATTGATCATTGCGCTTGTGGAAATTGCGGGCGCGCAATGTAATTTCAATTGCCGCCGGGATCGTGGGCGGCATTCAGAATTGTCGCCGCCAACCGCAGGTCCGGGCGGAGGCCCGGGGGGATCTGATGCGTTCGGCAGTTCTGGTTCGGTTGGGCGAAAACTGCCGCCTGTGCCGGAAAGCACCGTTGAACCGGCCCGGCCTGTCGCCGAGTGCACCCGTTGTCCGAATCGGCCGTTCAACGGCGAATTCACGGACCGAATTTGTGGTAATGGAAAAAAGGGTCATGTCCGCAATAACAGCTGTTCAGGACGGCACTGCAGCGCGTTTAGCCGGAGGTCTGCCTTCGGGCATCAATTGCAGGCGCTCCGTTCACTGCAGTCCGCGCTCAGGGAGAATGGGATTGGCATGCGGTTGATGCAGAGCTGGGGTCAAACGGCATTCGGTCATTTCGCAGGCAGACCATCTTGATGGAAACTTCGCTGGCGATTGCCCAGGCCGGGGAATTGGAACCCTCGCGGCCATTGTTCAAACGCGCCGCCGACAGCGGAGACCATTCAATCCCAGCTCCAACAGCGGGCAGCGCCGAGCAGGCGGATATGCCCCCCATGGCCGCATTCGGCTCTTTTGCGCTGATTCCGACATGTGCTTGAACTCGCCACAGACACAACTTAGCCCTACCGAGTCATGATAAGCAGTGGATGACCACAGGTCATCTGTTCTGCCGCAAGGCGTATTTCTGGCCGTCGCTGAAGCCGGTTTCATAGCCGGTTTCAAGGCCGATTTCGTGGCCCAGCGCTGCACTGCTCATCCGGCTGTAGCCTGTCCACATGATCTGGTTGCCGGGGTCCGGATCATGCTTGCGCTCGCGATATCCGCCCAGGCGGGCCACCAGGGCAACCGCGTCACCGAGCCGCTGCGGTGCGGCCAAGCCGTGTTTTCGTGCATAGTCACCTAGGAAGTTCAGTTCCGCATCGGTGAACATCAGGTCCGGGTCACAATCGGGCACCTGGCGTCCGAGCAGGGTCATCAGCATGATGCGCCATGCGATCACCGCATTGATGGCGATGGCCCGCTGCAGCCGGTCTGCGGTGCGGAACAGCAGGTGTTCGACGCGGCAACCGGATTTCAGCACACGGAACCAGTCCTCGATTTTCCATCTCTGGAGGTAGCAGCCGACGATTTCGGCCGCCTCTGCGGCTGTTCCGACGTCGCGGGTGGTCAACAGGTGCCACTGCACCGGGGCCTCGTCCTCCGGCGGGTCGGTCTCAATGATGTGCACCCCCGACACCGTGACCGCTTCCACCGCCGGGGATCGTTGCCGGCAGGACCACGCGACGGAACCGCAGTTCACACTGCGCCAGACGCTTCCGGCGCATCGGGCGCGCTGTCTTTCTGCTGGACTTGGGACGTGCCGTCAGTCCGGCAATCTCGACCGCGATGCAGCCGTTGGCCGCTCCCCCGCCCAGGGTTTCGAACAGCTTCGGACGCGCCTTGCCCAGCGCCCGGTCATGCTTGGCGCGGACCAGCAATCCGACACGCGGGCTCTTGCGCTGGGCATCGAACAGTTCGCAGAAGTCCGCCTCCCGGTCACAGACGCACAGCACCCGCGTCTTGCCGCCGACCTCCCGCACCGCGGCGCCAGTGTCGGCAAAGGCGTCAAGCCAGCGTTCGGTCTTCTTCCGCTTCTCCGCCTCCGGCGTGCGTTTCACCGCCGCATCGAACCCCAGGCGCAGCACGCCGAGAGGAAGGCCGGTGTCGTTCACCGCCAGTGTCGCGTGCAGGTGCAAGCCCAGGGTCTTCGCGCTGGTCTGGTTCCTGCCGGTCACCTCGAGACCGTCACAGCCCGGCCGGGTGGCGAAGTTCAGGTCCGTGCCGTCCTGGATGGCAAGAACAGTGCGCTGGCCGCGAATGCGGCAGACGCTGCGCCCGCGATGCGGCGCCAGGATGTTCTTCACCGAGACCGCCGACTCCGCCGGCTTCTCGATCAGCCGGTAGAAGGCATTGATCGCCGTGCTGTCGCTGTTCGGACTGGCATTGATCTTGTGGCCCGGATACGCGGCCAGAAGACCGGCGCTCTTCACAAGCCGCGCAGACAGTCGCGTGTCACCCAAGGGAGCCCCTCCGAATTCATTCTCCGCCCAGTCCGAAGCCGACAGTCCTTCCCCCGGTTCCAGCGCCGGCCTGAGCTCAACATGCGGGACCCCGAGTTCCCGCCGCCAGCGCCGGTGCAGCGGGGACATGAACACCGTCTTCACCGTCTTGGCGCGGCGCTTCGCACGGTCCTGCCGGCCACGGCCCGCCGTCCGGCCCACGCAGAGGAAATTGGCAGCCCTCAGGCAGGTGCCGTCATAACCCTCATCGGCAAAACTCTCCACCAGCAACGGGCGGAAACCGTAACGGGCCGCGAAGTCCCGGGGCAGGCGGCGCAGGATACGCCCCAGAACGTGACTGGCCAGGTGCGGACACCGGACCGAGGGCCGGATCAGGAAGCGGCTCAGACACACGATCCGCTCAAGCTGGCCGCGCCGCTGGCTCTCTGTCCATGCAATCCAGCGGTCGCGGGCCGCAACCTTGAGCGCCGCTGCCGAGAACCCCGCCGCCCCCAGCCAGCCATGGGCCGAGCCGGCCAGGTACCGGAGCTGGCGCCCGGCAAAGGTGGTCATGCCGCGGGGATGTTCATGGGCGATCAGCGTGTTCCACAGCGCCCGCTCATCGGCCGTGACAACCTCGACGACCCTGATCCCCTCAACCCGGGACAGGACCGTCGGAACGTCGTCCGGATCCGGCGCCGGAGCGTCGAGCAGGCGCGGGGTGATGTCGACGCCCCCCGACTTCGGCGGCGGCAGCACAATATCGGGATACCGGGTGGCAAGTGTCGTCAGGGCATGCAGGCATCCCGACACCTGAAGTCGACCCATCGCGTCGATGAAGGAGAATTCCGCGCAGACCCGGCGACCCAAGGCCCGTCGGCTGTCGAAATGTTCCAGCGACAGGATCGCGGAAATCCGCGCACGCGCCGCCGGGCCGCCAAGGGTGCGGCTGATTTGGGACTGTGCCATAACGACGCGATTCCACACCGGAGAAACCGCGTAGTCCAGCCAAAACTTTCATGACATGGTAGACTTAGCCTGCCTGCGACGAAGTCGGTGAAATACTGACAGGAACAGGGAGATTTCCTTCCAAAACGGGGAAAGGGGAGAACAAACATGAGAATAACGTAAAAAACTGCGCTGGCTTTGGCAGCGACATCCGTGATGGCCGCCACGGCGGCCAAGGCTGATGACCTGACGCTTTGCTGGGCAGCCTGGGATCCGGCCAACGCTCTGATTGAGCTTTCAAAAGACTTTGAGGTCCAGTCCGGGCACAATATGAGCTTTGAATTCGTGCCTTGGCCGAACTTTGCGGACCGGATGCTTAACGAACTCAATTCCGGCGGAAAACTCTGCGATCTGATGATTGGCGACAGCCAGTGGATCGGGCTTGGCGCCGAGGCCGGACACTATGTCCAATTGAATGATTTCTTCGACGCCGAAGGCATCTCAATGGACGACTTTATTCCGGCGACCGTGACGGGTTACTCGGAATGGCCGAAAGGCACCCCGAATTACTGGGCATTGCCCGCATTTGGTGATGTGGTGGGATGGACCTACCGTAAAGACTGGTTTGAACGTCCGGAACTTCAGGCGGAATTCAAGGATATGCATGGCCGGGATCTAGCGGTGCCGGCGACTCTCGCAGAACTCATGGATATCGCGAAATTCTTTCAGGGCCGTGACATCGACGGCACCACCGTCTACGGTGCCGCAATCTACACCGAACGCGGCTCAGAAGGCATCACGATGGGCGTGACCAACGCGCTCTACAATTGTAAGCGTTCGGTGAAGGCGTGACGGCCTTACTGGCTGTCATCGATTGAGCGTTCTTTTCCAGTCTTTTCTGAGCGGGCAGAGCCAGACGTCCTTTTTCGGTTTTCCGAATTCCCTCTTTGTGTCGTACTTCCCGCGTCCCTGCGTGGTTCCGACATGGATCCATCCGGAAGCCTTGTAGGTGATCCCGGAGAAGCGCTGGGTTTCGACGAAGGTTTCCATCAGGACCGGTGTCACCCTGTACTGGATGTACCAGTCCAGCGGCAGCTGGCGGCGCACACGCGAAAGGATGTGGGAGGCCAGGTTCGGGATCCGGACCCATGGCATGATGAGGTAGCGGGAGTTATCGACCATGAGGGGGAGGTTTCTCTCGCGGGTTTCAGGCGTCCATCCGATGAAGTCGTCGCGCGGTGCGACCTTCCAGGCCGCGGCCGAGAAGCCGAGCATGGCCAGCGGGCGCCCGTCGCGATCATGCACCGCGTAGCGCATCTGTGCACCGACGAGGGTCTTGTAGCCGAGATAATGATAGCGGGCGATGAATTCATTCCAGAGGCGGCTGGCGCCACGGCCGGCACCGGTGACCTTGACCAGACGGAGCGGACGAGCGGCCTCCAGTGTGAGCGGCGGTGATGCCGGCGGTTCCGTTTCCGGGCCGAAGCTCGGAGGACGGGGGGGCGAACGTACCCGTCGTGGCGGCGGCAGTGTGATGATCCCGTCCCGGTGCATCTTCAGCATGGTGAGCCGGGCCATCATCGCCTTCAGCCCGCCGTCGGGCTTGACCCAGCCGATGGCGCGGCAGAACGCGCGCGCCAGCCCGGCACGGGTCTGCTGCGGGGAGGATGCGATCAGCGCCCGCATCAGCGCCATCTCGCCGGTGGTGAAGTCACGCCCGTGATAACGACACTCGATCGTGTCATCCGCCGTCATCGTGTGGCCTTGAGGTGTCGGCGCCTGTCTTCGTCCATCGACCAGGGCAGCCAGGGCGACAGGTCGGCCGGAGGCTGGCCACCGTTACCTGCACAGGCCGAGAGCCAGTCGTCGAGCCACGTGCGGACATCGATCCCGTTCATCCGCAGGGTCTCGATGATCCCGTACATCATGGCGGAGAACAGGGCCCCGTCCAGGCTGTCGGAGCCGAACGACAGCTTCCGCCCGATCACGGGACCGCGATGCATCCGCTCGGACAGGTTGTTGTCCATGGGTACGTCCGGCCTGTCGACGCACACGCAGAGCCCGTCGCGATGCCTCAGCAGCGAGTTGAGCGCCTTCGCGCGCCGGTCCGAGCCGGCCGGCCCCGCAAGTTCCTTCTCCGCGAGGGCGAACAGCCGGTCGACGGCACGCTTCAGCCGACGATGTGCGCTCCCGAACTTTCGCGACTGCTGCTCCATCCCCAGTTCCGGGTCGTAGTGCTTCAGCCGGACCGCATTCAGGTGGAACAGCTGCCCGAACCGCTCCAGCCACCGCTCCTCCCACCTCTCCAGGGCGTCATTGCCGGCCGCAGCCTCGATGAACTTGCGGCGAACATGGCTCCAGCACCAGGCCAGGATCAGGATGCCGCCGAGAAGACGCGCGAGTTTCTTGTAGGCCGAGTAGGCGTCACAAACCAGGACCGTGCCGGCACCGACGCCGGCGAACAGCTTGCCGGCAGCCTCGGCATTGCGCCGGGCATCGACGTGGAACCAGACCGCATCCCGGCAGACCGCACACCACAGCCAGGCCCGGCTGGTGCCGCGGATGGCCTTGAGGGACTGAACCCGCCAGCTTGTCTCGTCGCCGTGAAGCACCGCGGCCGCTTTCAGGTGGGCGAGGATCGCCTGCGACAGCGGCGCGAACAGCGGCATCAGCCTGTGGATGCTGGAGGCCAGGGTCCCGGCCGAGACCGGCAGCCCCTGGTCGCGCATCCATGCCGCGACCCGGTTCAGCGGCCGGTGGCAGGCGAAACACTCGAACAGGAAACAGACCCAGAAGCTGATCCCGTAGGAGGAGTTGGGAAACAGCCGGGGAACCGGGGGCGCCGAAACCTCCTGCGGCGCCGACGCACAGGTGCAGCTGCGCCGCCAGCGGTTGCGTTGGATGATCCGGACATGCACCCTGACCTCGATCTCGATGGTCTCGGAATCATGGCTGCCGTTCTTCACGTAAGGCAGGCCGCAGCAGGGACAGACACGCTCCGCCTCCGGCGGGTCGTGAACCTCGGGTTTGCGCTCCATGTCCGGACGCGCCGTCCGGCCGTGCCCGGGCTTGTCAGCCTGTTGGCCACGCGCGCGGCCGCTGCCGGAACCGGACTTTTCCTTCTTCTCGCTTTTTCGGCCGAACCGCGCCTTGGCATGGGTCTCACGCGCCGAGCGGAGCCTCTCGTTCTCCGCCTTGAGTTCCTCCAGTTCCTCCGCCTGTTGCGCAATCACAGCCTTCAGACGGGAAATCTCCTTGCGCATGCCCACAATCGTGTGCGGGCCGCTGTCGATACCGGCGGCGTTCAGGAGCCCCTGCAACCGTGCCAGCTTCTTCTCCAGCTTGCGCAGGTTCCGCGCACTCTGGCTGCGGCCAAGCTCCTTCAGCTCCGCGCGCGCCGCGGCAAGCTTCTCGCGGTTGCTCTCGAAGATCCCGCGCAGTCCGTTGAGTTCGCCACGGGCCCGGATCGATTCCAGCTTCCATTCCTCGCCACGGGCTTCCGCTTCCCCGAGCTTGTCTTTCAGTGCCGTGATCTCGGCTTCCGCCGCCTCGGCACGTGCATGCTCCCGTTCGTACAGACGTTTCAACTCCTCCGGCGGCAGGGCCGACAGATCGACAACATCGCAAACAGGGCCTGCGGAATCCAACATGCGGCCGGATTAACAGATGTCGGAAACTGTTGCCAGAAGAAAATGAAACCCGGAAATACAGCCATCAAACGCCGAAAATAAAGGCCATCACCCCCTTACCGAACGCTTACCCTCCATTTATGTGAAAGCCTTGAATAAGGTGAAGGAGCGATGAGCGGCTATTCCGTCACCGAACCTTCCAGCCTGCAGAAATGGATCGCCGGCGGTTTGGTGATCACCTATGCTCTGATCACACTGATGCCGCTGCTGTGGATTCTGGCGACGGGATTCAAGTCATCGCAGGACTCGATCGCCTACCCGCCGAAGCTGCTGTTTCAGCCATCGCTGGAAGGCTATGTGAACGTGTTCACAACCCAGACGCTGCAGTCGAAGGAGTATCTGGAGGCCAACCCGCCGCGGAATTGGTACGCAGAGATTGTCCACGATAAGGGCATGGTGATCGTCGGTCCGTCCCGCTTCGGCGGCCGCTTCATGAATTCGGTCATCATCGGTTTCGGTTCGACATTCCTGTCCGTATTCCTCGGCACCCTGGCGGCCTACGCCTTCTCCCGGTTCCACATACCGCTCAAGGATGATCTGCTGTTTTTCATTCTTTCCACCCGAATGATGCCGCCGATCGCAGTCGCTATTCCAATCTTTCTGATGTTCCGCTCGCTCGGACTCAGCGACACCCATGCGGGCATGATTCTGCTGTACACGGCGGTGAATCTGTCGCTGGCCGTGTGGCTGCTGAAGGGGTTCATTGATGAGATTCCACCGGAATATGAGGAAGCTGCGCTGATTGACGGCTACACCCGGTTTCAGGCGTTTTACAAAGTCGTTCTGCCGCAGGCGACGACGGGCATCGCCTCAACCGCGATTTTCTGTCTGATTTTCGCCTGGAACGAATACGCGTTCGCGGTGCTCCTGACTTCCGGCTCGGCGCAGACCGCGCCGCCTTTTATCCCGACGATACTCGGGGTCGCAGGCCGTGACTGGCCGGCGGTCGCCGCCGGCGCAACGATATTTCTTGTGCCGGTCGTGGTCTTCACAATTCTGCTGCGCAGACATTTGCTGCGGGGCATAACCTTCGGTGCGGTCAGGAAATGAAACGGTTTGTCCGCGGTCTTTTGCGCTGCCGGCGCGGTCCTTGGGAGAAACTGGCGTCGTTCTTGATCGCCGTCGGTGTCATCATGCTGATGCAGCCCTACCTGCTCGCGGCATTCACTTATTCATTCTTCGTCACGCTCACCGGCACCGTCATGTTCATTATTGTCAGCCACTTTCCAGAGTGACAGGCGGCCTGGAGGATACCGCAATATGGCTGAAATTCAGGTGCATGGTCTTCGCAAGAAGTTCGATTCCTTCGTGGCGGTCCGGTCGTCGACTTTCACGGTCCGTGACGGTGAGTTCTTTATGATCCTCGGCCCCTCGGGCTGCGGCAAGACGACAACGCTGCGGATGATCGCCGGGCTTGAATTGCCGACCGCCGGGGAAATCCGCATCGATGGCGACGAGGTGAGCCAAATCCCGGCGAGCCAGCGCGACATAGCCTTCGTGTTTCAGATGTATGCGCTGTACCCGCACATGAATGTGCGCAAAAACATTAGCTATCCGCTGCACAGCCAGGGCATGCGAGGCGACGCGGTGCGCGGAAAAGTTGCCGAAGTGGCCGGCATTCTTGGCATCGAGAGTCTTCTGGACAAGCCTGTCAGCGCACTTTCCGGCGGCGACCGGCAGCGGGTCGCGCTGGGCCGGGCCATTGTGCGGGATCCAAAATGCTTTCTGATGGACGAGCCGCTCGGAGCGCTGGACGCGGAGTTCCGTTCCCACATGGCGGAAGAACTGCGGGCGCTTCACAACCGCATGGGGGCGACAACTGTATATGTCACGCACGATCAGCTTGAAGCCATGCAGATGGGCGACAAGATCGTGGTCATGAATAACGGCGAAATCGAACAGTTCGGCGTCCCCCAAGACATCTATGACAAACCCAGCTCTGTTTTTGTCGCCGACTTTATCGGCTCACCGGCGATGAATTTTCTGCATCTGCCGCTGCAGGTTGAGGAGGGAGACAGGTCGGTCGCGCTCGGCGGCCACGAGCTCGGAGTGCCGGCGCTGCGCGAGGCTTTCGCCGGAGACGGCATCTATGGGGTGCGGCCGGAGCATATCCGATTGTCCGATGCCGTGGAATTCCGGGGCCGGGTGACCGCCACCGAATATCTCGGCACAACACAGATTGTGACACTCGAAACTGAAACCGGCGAGCTCAAGGCCCGCATCGCTTCGAGTCGGCAGGTCAGAACCGGGGAAACGGCAGGGATTGAATTCGACGGCGGCACCGTCACTCTTTTCGACAGGCGGTCCGGCCGCGCTTTGCGCTCGGAGTTGCACGAGGGAGTGACGCCGCATGGCTGAAGTGGAGCTGCGCAGTGTGACCAAGTCGTTCGGCGCGACCGTTGCTGTGAACAGAGTTTCCATGGAAATCGGGAACGGTGCCTTTGTCGTTCTCCTCGGGCCGAGCGGGGCTGGCAAAACCACCACACTCAACCTGATATCCGGCCTCGCGAAACCGGATGACGGCGACATACTGTTCGACGGGAATTCGGTCGTCGCAAACACTCCTGCGCAGCGCAATGTCGCCATGGTGTTTCAGCACTATTCCCTCTACCCGCACCTGAATGTGCGCGACAATCTGGCCTTTCCCCTGCGTTCACCCATTCTCCAGACACCCGAGACGGAAATCCGGCGCAAAACGCAGGAAGTGGCGGAGATTCTGCACATCATCCATAAGCTCGATAGCAGGGCAACCGAACTGTCAGGCGGTGAAATGCAGCGGGTCGCAATCGGCCGCGCGCTCGTTCGAGACCCTGCCATCCACCTCATGGATGAACCGCTGAGCTCTCTGGATGCGAAATTGAGGTCGGAGCTGCGTGTGGAGCTGAAACGCATTCAGGCCAACCTGGGAGCGACGTTTCTCTATGTCACGCACGAACAGATTGAGGCCATGACAATGGCGACTGAGGTCGGAGTGCTTGATGAGGGCAGGCTGGTGCAGTTCGGCAAACCGCGCGAGATCTACGAAAATCCGGTCAGTCTCTATGTCGCCAACCGTCTGGGAAACCCGCGCATCAATGCGCTTCCCGCCGGGCTGTTCGCCGGCGCGCCCGTCGGGGCGAGCACGATCGGTCTGCGGCCGGAACATATCCGGCAGGGATCAGGCAAATCCGCGACCGTCTCACGGATTGAGCGGCTCGGCGACGAAACCCGGCTGCATCTGTCCCTTGAGGGCCACGCGATTGTCACCCTGACCGACGTCCACACACAACAGTCGCCCGGCGATTCGGTCGCCATTGAGCCTCAGGCGCCGCTCTATTTTGATGCCGTCGGCAACCGCATAATCTGAAAGGAAAATTTATGAAGCAGTTTATGAACAGCAGGGAAACCCTCGTCACCGACGCGATTGACGGCATGCTGCGGTCCGCCGGCGGGCGGCTGGGACGGCTCGACGGATTCCCGCATATCAAGGTTGTCATTCGCACCGACTGGGACAAAACCAGGGTCGCCCTGGTGTCGGGCGGCGGCTCCGGGCATGAGCCGAGCCATGCCGGGTTTGTCGGGCAAGGCATGCTGACGGCGGCGGTCTGCGGAGAAGTGTTCGCATCGCCCTCCGTGGATGCTGTCCTTGCGGGGATTCTTGCGGTGACCGGACCGGCCGGCTGCCTTCTCATTGTCAAAAACTACACCGGCGACAGGCTGAACTTCGGATTGGCGGCGGAGCGGGCGCGGGCCCTCGGGCTGAGAGTGAGCATGGTGGTTGTCGATGATGATATCGCGCTTCCGGAACTGGCGCAGGCGCGCGGTGTCGCAGGAACCCTTTTCGTGCATAAGATCGCCGGCGCCTGCGCCGACGCGGGCGGGGATCTGGAAGCTGTGACCGCGGCGGCGACCCGCGTCATCGGCGCCGCCGTGTCGATAGGGATGTCGCTCGACACCTGCACGGTTCCAGGCTCGCCGAAGGAGAATCGCATAGGAAAGGACCGGGCGGAACTCGGATTGGGAATACATGGCGAGGCGGGCGTTGTGCAGGTCAGTTTTTCCACGGCCCGCAACGCCATGGAAATGGTTGTTGACCGGCTGGATGCCAGCGCGGGACCAGGCCCGTTTGCGGCGCTGTTGAACAATCTCGGCGGGTCGACACCGCTTGAGATGTCGGTTCTCCAGCGGGAATTGCTCACCTCCCGTCTTGGCGGAAGGATCAGCCATCTCATCGGGCCGGCCCCCTTGATGACGTCGCTTGATATGCAGGGGTTTTCCGTCTCGCTGCTGCCGTTGACCGACGAGGATAAGGCGGCGCTGCTTGCCTCGGCCGCACCCGAGGCATGGCCGGGCTGTCACCGAGTCGCCGGGCCGTCTGTCATGCCCGTGCCGGAAGGGCTTGCGCCGATTCAGCCGGTTCCGTCCGCAGACGACCGGATGCGGGAATTTGTCACGCGCTGCTGCCAGATCCTGATTGCCGCCGAGGCAGAGTTGAACGCGCTTGACGCGAAGTCTGGCGACGGCGACACAGGAAGCACATTGGCAACGGCGGCAAGAGCCTTGATGGATGCGCTTGACCGGCTCCCTCTGGCGAATCGCACGGAGCTGTTGCAGGCAGTCGGCCAAGAGCTCAGTCAGACGATGGGCGGTTCCTCCGGTGTGCTGCTGGCCATCTTCTTTGCCGCCGCCGCAGACGCTTCCGCGAATGGCCAGGACACCGCCGGCGTGCTGAATTCCGGTCTCGACCGCATACAGCAGGTTGGCGGCGCAGGGCCAGGCGACCGGACCATGATTGACGCCCTGCATCCAGCGCTGGAAAATCTTCACCGCGGTCTTGCCGCGGCCGCCCGCGCCGCCAGGAAAGGCGCCGATGAGACCGCTGGGATCACCCGCGCCAAGGCCGGCCGGGCAAGCTATCTGCCGGAGGAAAGTCTGGCCGGGCACAACGATCCCGGAGCAGAAGCCGTTGCCCTGCTTTTCGAGCAGATCCAAGACTTCGCCTGACTTTGCGCGGCCCGGCGAGAATCGCGGCCGGGTCCGCCTTTGACGGGATCTGTGTCATCCGCACCAGCCTTGATGAAGACAGGACCGGCGCCGAAGATGCGGTCACTGCCTGCAAGTCGCTCTCACGGGTTGGGCGGGCCTTGCCGGAGGCCCCGGCGGAGGTGTCGGACGCCTTGGAGGCCAAGGCGGCATCGAAAAGAACGCCTGACGGCCTTCCCGGGCACAGCTTCCGGACGCTGCTTGCCGATCTTTCCACGCTGGGCGCCGGCGAATACCGGATTCCGGGTGCCAAGGCCACGGTGGGGAGCGTTTGCCGGCTGCTGTCCGGGAAAGGTCGGCTGAATCCCAAAGCCCTGCGCCGGCGCCGCGGACGATTCCTGTCAAACTGCGCGTTTCCGCAGGCCGCGCCCGGCCGGAGCGGACTGCCGACCGGTTTCACAAAGAGCCGAAACCGACTTCCACTCCTGGGCGAAGTGATGCGGCGGGACCCGCCGTGCCGGCGTTCGGCGCCCTCACGCGTTCAGTCCAGAACATTCTCACCGCCGTCATCCAACACGGCCGGCGGCCTCCAGTAACGAAACTGCGGCGTCCAGGTCCCGGCGTCTATTCCGGCCAGCGGCAGCAGATGCCAGACCGGGCAATAAAGATCGCCAGGTCCAAAAACGACGCTGTTACTGCGAAGTATTCTATCCTCCGACAGCTCGTACACCACCGCACCGGGCATGTTGCCGTGCCCCTCCATGACCGACTGTTCGGCGATGTATTTTCCGCCGCCGTGAGACGCCAGGCGGAAGCGCCAACCCCGCGAATTCGCAAAATCGCGCTGCAGCTGCGGCGGATCCGGCGAGAGCAGAACCACCGCGAAAGCCGATTCCAGATGCTGCAGCAGTCCGTTGAGCCCGTCCGCCCACAATGTGCAGTAGCGGCACCCCTGACCCATATTGTGAATTGCGAGCAGATGCTTTTTGCCGCCGAACAGTTCGCTCAGCGCCGCTGTGCCGCTGAAGGTTTCAAAACAATAGTCGAGCACAGGCGCCGGCGCTGCCGCCTGCCGCAATTTGCTGAGCTTGATTGACAATTCGAATATCTCACGCTCGACTTCCACAATTTCCTTGCTGGACATCTTCGGGTCCCTGATTTGCCATCGTCCGGGCTTGCCATCTTCTTACTTTCGCCATGCATTCAAAAGGATAATTTTTGGCATCCGCCGCTTTCGGGTGCGAAGGATTTGATGAACTGCGAAGGCGCTGCCCGTGTCGTCCGGCCGCCGAGGGGGTTCGCGAACTGGACCGGACCATTGCGCGGCGCAGGACCAGAGTCTCCTGGCAAAGGCGCGAGCCGTGCGCCGGTGCGGAGCGAGTTGTCAGCCTTCGGCCACCGAATCAGTGGAAGCGGATATTGGGGGCAGCGGCTTCACCCTGCGCTTTCGCGCTCCAGCCGGCGCCTGAATGCGGTCAGTTCCGTGTCTTTGATGGCGACGGATTCCGCCTTGCCCGGGAACTCTCCCGATTCCGCGGCCTTGCGAAACGCGGTGAGAGCGGACACGCGTTCCTGCCTCAGCTGTTCGCGGATCAGGCGCATATTGCCAAAGGCTCTGGCATGGCGCGGCGGGTTTTCGCTGTCTCCGCAAATGTCTTCCATGAAGAGATAATCGACATCGACGCCGGCGCCGGAGCCGAGGGAAACTGTGATCAAGGACGTCCTCCGGGAAATCATATCCATCACCATGCCCGGAATGACTTCCGCTTCCACCAGCACACCGCCGGCATCTTCGAGCCGTTTGAACCGGCGGTAGAGCTCAAAGGCCTCCTCCCCTGTGCTTCCGACCGCCCGCAATTCGCCAACCCAAGTGGATTTTCTCGGCACCAGGCCGAGATGGCCCATGACCGGGATTTCTTCTTTGGCAAGTTCCCTGACGACATCCATGCTGCGGGCCGTCAGCACCGCGTCAGCGCCGTGCGACAAAGCCCGGAATGCCTCGCGGAGAATGTCTTGCAGCGTTGGAAAATCCGGCAGCCCGATTGCCGCAGTCAGAAACTGCGGCGTTTCGGCCGAGCGCAACGATTCGACATTGGTCGAATTGCAGATGATCATATCGAGGCCCGCCTCGTGTGCGGCAAGCGCTTCTTCGGCGCTGTTGGCCGTGACCTGTGTCCACTTGCGCTGGCCCTTGTCCGCCCGCATGTCAGCGACCGTGACCGTTCGCACAGCCGGTTTCGCTGACCATGTGTAGACGCGCTTCACCGTTGCCACTTCCCTCACAGATCGCCGAAATGGGAACGGAATTCGTCCATGCAGGCGCGGAATCCATCCTCAAAACTGCCGTTTCCGGGATGGTGGACGCTCTCGAACGACACAACGCCTCCGTAGCCGTCCTCTCGCAGGGATGCGGCGATTTTCGGGAACAGCGGTCCGAGCTGCCCGCTTCCGTATTTGGCCACGGTCAGATGCGATCTTGGCGTGTCGACCACGACATCCTTGATATGGATGTGCCCCAGATACCCGTCCCTGACTTCAGTATAGGCATCCGGCCAGGCGGTTTCGTGGCACCAGCAGCAGTTTGCCGGATCCCACAGCACTTTGAGCCGGTCCTTGGCCCGCAGGTCATCTATCAGCTTGCGGGCAGTGTGGCTGGAATTGATCATGATGCCGTTGCCTGTCTCGACGGCCAATGTCATGTCTTCGCGCCGCGCCAGCTCGACCGCAGGCGCGATCAGTTCCAGAAGACTGTCCCACGCGCCGACCGCGACATTCCAGATTTCCGCACCCTGCGACCCCCAGACGATGGTTTCTTTCTTCGGCGCCATGATGCGGACCAAAGGTGAGCCGAGATCGTGCGCGATTCCGATCGTCCGCTTCAGCCCTTCCATATGTTTGCTGTGCAGACCGTCTCCGGGCCGGTTTGCCACTGTCATGCCGGCAAACACATGTTTGGACAGGCAGCAGACCTGTTTTTCATGCTTTCGCAGCAGTTCTTTAATAAGCGCGTTTTCTTCGTTGGAGTGGTCTCCGATCTCCCGGTTCCAGACAAACTGAAGCTCGGCGTATTCAAGGCCGAATTCGGTCATGACGGTCAGCGCATGATCAAGGTCGCGGCTGATGCCGTCACAAATGACTCCAAGCTTCATTGTTCCGCTTTTCCCAGCCTCAGCCCGCGGCCGACGATCTCCTCGGTGACCTTGGCAACGGCCCAGTTGTCGCCGTCGGGACTGCGGGAAATGCCAGCCTGGAACAGCTGCATGGCGGTTGCTGCTGTGAACAGCGGAACGCCCAGTTCACGCGCCAAATCCATCACCAGCGACAAGTCCTTGTACATGGTGCGGATGTGGCTGCCGGATTTCTCAAACCTCCCGGCGATGATGTTGTCCATGGCGACGTTGGAAGATTGTGACCCGGCGCTGGAAGCTGCAAAAACACGCCGCAAAACGTCTGCGTCGACTCCGGCGACCGCAGCCAGTGCGGTGGCCTCACATGTTGCTGCGAAAATGGAGCCGATCAGGGACTGAAGTCATGCTTTGACAGTCTGTCCCATGCCCGGTTCGGTCCCCACCCGGTGGATTGAGGCGCTGACAGCTTCCATGAATGGCAGGTTTTTGTCCAAAACGGTGTCCGGGGCAGCTGCCATCATCGTCAAAGCGCCGCTTTGCGCGCCGGGAAACCCGCCGCTGACGGGTGTGTCAATCAGATCCACGCCCGATCCATCCAAGCGGCGGCCGATGCCGCGGATGTCGGATGCCGAAATCGTGGCTGTCATCAGAATTGTCGATCCCGGCGACATGGATGCAAGCAGCCCGTCGGCGTCAAAAATCGCCGATCTGGCCTGGCTGCCGTCCATAACCATGACAAAAACAGCCTGCGAACCGCTGCCGGCTTCCCGGGCGTTGGCGGCCGCGACGCCGCCCATGTCGGTGAACGCCTGCATTCGCGCCGGGCTGAGGTCAAATCCGGCGGTTTCGAATCCCGCCTTGATCAGGTTCTTGGCAATCCCGGACCCCATATCCCCGAGCCCGATGACGCCGACGCGCTGTGCCATAGCCTGTTCCTTTTTCTATCGTGCGTTGAAGAGACGCGGAAACGGCGCCGATTGGTCCTATCTGACCAGAAAGAGCGAGATTTCGGGAAAAGTCACAAGCAGGGCGAGCACCGCCAGCTGCAGGCAGATGAAGGGCCCGAAAGAGCGGTAAATCGTGATCAGGTCGATCTCCGGAGGCGTCACGCTCTTCAGGTAGAATGCCGCCGATCCAAAGGGCGGAGTCAGGAATGCCACCTGCATATTGACGCAGAACAGAATTCCGAACCACACCGGATCGTAGCCGAGTTTGATGACGATCGGCATGAAGACCGGCATTGTCAGCAATACGATGCCAATCCAGTCCATAAACATGCCGAGGATCAGAAAGATCGCCATCATGATCAGAATGACGCCAATCGGCGCAATATCGAGGCCGAAAATCAGATTGGCGACATAAGCGTTGCCGCCCGACAGGCTGTAGGCGCCGGCCAGCACCGTGGCGCCAAATGTGACCCAGAGAATCGTGCCCACCGAACGAAAAGTCTGTTCGAGACTTTCGAACAGCATGCGGAGGCCGACCTCTCTGCGGATCGTGGTCAAAACAAAGGTTGCGACAACCCCCATAGCGGCCGCCTCGGTGATTCCGGTCACGCCGCCATAGATGGATCCCAGAACGAGATCAACGACAATCAAGGGCGGCAGCAATCCCTTCGAGACCGGATGTTCAAAGTCGTTGCGCATCATGTAGACAGTGAACAGCCAAACGGCCGCGCTGGCAAAAATAAAGCTTGCGACCTGGCCGACGCCGTCGGCGCCGAAAAACCGCGCGGCGATGACTGCCAGCAGCCCGACCAAGACCGGAAACAGGCAGCGGGCAAGTTCGGCCCCGACGCCGGACTTCATTGTGGCAATCTCGATATCGGTTCCGCCTGCTTCGTCAGGAGTCGGCGCAAGTGACGGATTCAGCCGGGTGATGACGATGATGTAGCCGATGTAGCCCATCTTTAACATTGTAGTGCGTAACGCGTTGATTTCAAACGGGTAAAAAATCCGAATGGCACTACAATCCGGAGAGGCGGCCGTTTCGGGCCGCCGCCACGAATTGCCGGAATCGGTTCAGACGATGGTCTTGGCGAGGTTCCTGGGCGGCGGCGCGAGGCCCGTCGCCCGGTAGATCTCCGCCTGTTCGGGGGAGGCGGATGCGGTCTTGCGGACATGCAGGGTCCTGCCGTCACGGCGCCTGAAGCTGGTTGTCGTGCGCTGCAGTGTCGCAAGCGTCTGGCGCGCCGTCGTCCAGCTGTCGTGGATGTTTGCCGCTTTCATGGGTCTGCGCAGTGTCTGGACTGCCTGATAGGCGAGGACTGAGATGAACAGGTGAGCGTCGGCGCGCCCCTGTTTGTGATGGAAGATCGGACGCAGGCCGAGCTCGGATTTCAACGAGCGGAACACGGCTTCGGCGTCGGTGAGGGTCGCGTAGGTCTGCCACATGGTCTCTGCCGGCCAGTCGAGGATGTTGCTGCGCAGACAGCAGACCCCGGGGTGGGTCAGCATGGAATTGTCGGCGGGATTGAGGTTCCAGGTGATGGCTGTTGCCCTGGTTCCGGCGCTGTCGGGGGTGACGGTGATCTCGTAATGCCGGGCGACCCGCGCGTTTTCCTTTGCAAGCCGCCCGATCCGGCGCTGGATGTCGTCAAGCTTCTTGCGGGTCCTGGGGCGGGAGAGGCCGTCATGCAGTTTCTTCAGGCCGTCTTCGAGACGTGTCCTGAAACGATTGATGATGCCGCGTTCCTTTTCCGCCCGGGCTTCGGAAAGGCACCGCAGCCAGGACTCCTTGTATTCCGTGCCGTCCTCTTCCTCGCGGGTGACGGATTCCTTGTAGATGGCGACCTTGTCGCATGACGCGGTCGTGATTGCCCTGGCCTCGTCGGAATCGAAGACCCGCTTGGTGGTGCGTGAGACCACGAGATAGCGATAGGCGCTGGCGCGCAGCCACCGCAGGTTGTCCTCGGTCGCGATACCGCCGTCCATGATGACGACCGCGCCTTCCGGAGCGCCGAGGCTGGTGAGCATGTGCGTGAGTGTCCTGTGTTCGGTGACATTGCCGGCAAACACCCGGCTGCGCCGGACAAAGCCGCTGGCATCGAGAACCAGGCCAAGCGAAAGCAGCGGGCAGTCGCTGCGCCGTTCCTTCGAATGCCCGCGCCGCGCCTTGGGCTGGATTGGCGCCCGGCCTTCATAGAACGTGTTGGTGAGATCGTACAGCGCGATCGTCGGCTTGAAGTCGAACAGGGACCGGGCCCGGGCGAAGAGGTGATCCTCGATGCTGTCCTGATGGGCAAGGAGCAGATCCGAGGCGCGGCAGAGCGCCATGTCGCTCAGAGCGCCGAAATCGATCCCGAGCATCTCGCCGAGGGCGCTGTGCCGGCGCAGCCAGAAGTTGGTCGCCCGCTCCGGGTCCGGCGCGGCCATGCGCGCGACAATGGCCGCCAGGGCGCAGCAGCGCTGGCGGCGGTTGAAACCGAGACCGTCGAACAATGCCGGCAGGCCGAGACCGGACAGCGCCTCGAGCCCGGCATGCTCGACACCGACCGAGCGCCCGTCGCTGTCGCTGGCGGAATTGACATCAACACTCTGCCAGTCCCGCTTCGCGCCTTCCCCGCCGCTGTCTTTCCCGCGGCCAATCAGCAGGGCGGAGATTCTGCGGGCCTCGGCCTCGATCCCCGGATCGGGATCGGCGAGGCCGAGGGTGGTCTGTCCGGTGAGATGATCCGAGATGCGTCGGCACAGGTCCGGCCAGTGCCCGCGCCCGATTGCAAAATGGCGCCCGAGATTGAGAAGGGTGCGCTGACGGATCCTGTCCCCCTCGCGGCGGTTCTCGACCAGGCGGAAGGTGATTTGGTCGCTGCCGTCGCTGGCGGTGCCGGTCTTGGTCTGTCGAATGAACATGCGGCAGCTATGGCAGAAGGAATCCCCCGCCGCAAGGCATTACTCAAAAAACATGGCACTACAAACGATTCCTGAAACATCAAATCACAATAAATCAATGAGTTGCGAATCGAACACCGTCAAATCGACCTCAAATCCAACGCAGAAATGTTAAAGATGGGGTAGGTTGTCGCAAGCATCAAGCCGGGAACAAAGGCGGCGGTGAACAGGGCGGTGATGGAGGTCTCAGTGATGAGCCCGAAGATGATCAACACAACCGACGGCGGAATCATTGTCCCCAGCGAGCCGCCGGCGCAGATGGTTCCAATCGCCAAACACTTGTTGTAGCCGAGGCGCAGCATCTGCGGCAGGGCAACCAGACCCAGCAGCACAATTTCGCCGCCGATGATCCCTGACATCGCCGCCATGATGACCGCCATCACTGTGGTGACGATGGCGACACCGCCGCGAAGCCTGCCGAGCGCAATATTCAGCGCGTTGTACATGTCTTTGGCGATGCCGCTGCGTTCAAGCAGCGACGCCATGACAATGAACAGCGGCACCGCAATGATCGAATAGGTGATTGCAAGGTCATAGACCCGCTGCATGACCAGACCGAGGCCGGGCATGCCGAAGTTTGAGAAAATGATGATCGCGCCGAGCAGCCCGGTTGCAAAGCCGAGGGGCACGCCAATGGCGAGAAGAACGAATATCCCGATCAGGAGAAGGAGAGAAAGTGTGCCGATATCCATCGTCAGTTTTCACCGCCGGCCGCCGGGTCTTCGCGTTCAGGCGCCTCCAGCAGCCGGCGTCCATCCACCAGCAAATTGTTCACCGCCTGCACGGCCACCAGCGCGGTGGCGATCAGCACCAGCGGTTTGACGGTGGCGGGAATCGGGGGATTCCAAAACGTTCCAAAACGTTCCCAGGAAATGAGAGTGGACCACGCGACTTTGAACCCTGCCGAAATCATTGCGGTGGCGTAGGCGACAACCACGAGGGTGGAGAACGCATCGCAGGCAAGTTTCAGGCGCGGCGGCATGATGTCATAGACAGCGGTGATCCGGATATGCGAGCGCCGCTGCATCGCGTAAACGCCGGCCATCAGAAAAATCACGCTGCCCATCCACAGCGTCATTTCATTGACCCAAAGTGTGGGTTTGCCGAACACGTAGCGCATCACAACTTCATAAAACGTGATGATGACGGCAACCGCGGACAGAAGCATCGCGACCCGGCACACAAACGTGTTGAACCTGTCGATCCAGGTCACTGTCGCTTCCGGCGGTCTTGCGACAAACCACTGCGCAAGCCTTCGCAGTTTTGATCCGGTTTGATCCGGCCGCAGTGATTGCTTGTCCATCAACCGAAGTCCAGAAGTGAGACCGACAGGCAGGTACAGCAATCGGCGCCGGGAGGAAATGCCACCCGGCGCCGAATCCAGTTGAGATCAGAGCGGAATTACTTGAGCAATCCAAGCTCGTCCATGAACGCCACGTGGCTTTCAACAATCGCCTGGGCGGCCAGCGATCTGGTGCTCCAGTCGGCCCAGCGCTCTTGGGC
Organism: Paracoccaceae bacterium; assembly: GCA_965221935.1. GTDB lineage: Bacteria > Pseudomonadota > Alphaproteobacteria > Rhodobacterales > Rhodobacteraceae > JAPOXR01. The sequence goes on along the minus strand of CBDCSZ010000001.1, from coordinate 75,227 downwards.
GAAGGAACGGAACGCCTTGCGGTCTTCCAGTGACCAATCATGCAGTGTGACGCCTTGCGCCAGCAGGTCTTTGGCAGCCCGCTTGTCCTTGATTTCGGTCAGCAGCGCGAGGTTGAGCGCGGTCCTGTAGAGCGCGACTTCGACAATGCGCTGAATGCTCTCAGGCAATTTGTTCCACGCATCCTTGTTGCATGCGAGCGTTTCTGTCGGCATCGAGTGGAATCCAGGATAGGTTGCGTGCGTTGCCGTGTCGAACAGTCCCAGCGAAACGTTTGTGTTCAGGGTGGAAGCGTCGGCGCCGGCAACGATGCCGGTGCGCAGCGCGGTCGGAACTTCGCCGAAATCCATGACGATCGGCTTGGCGCCAAACGACGCGAAAATCTCTGTTTCCAGCCCCGGCGGCGAGCGGAATTTCCAATCCTCCAGATCGGCAAAACCCGCCAGCGAACTGGTCGAGGAAAGCGATTCGTGCCCTTGCAGCCACAGCCCGACCAGATGCACATTCAGCGGATCGTACAGATGCGACTGCACCGCATCGCGGCCGCCGCCATGATGGAACCATGAAAGGAACTGGAACGGTGTGTCGTAGCCGCCCATAATGTCGCCAGCGAACTGGAACCCGGGGTCTTTGCCGACATTGCCCGAAGCGCCGGTCATGTCACAGTCCAGGATTCCCTGCGATGTGGCCCCGAGAGTTTCGTTCTGGGCGACGACCTCGGCATTGAAATGCATTTGAATCTCGAGCGCCCCGTCGGACATGGTCTGAACGTCGTCGATGAATTGCATGATCAGCTCACCCGGAGTGGAGTTCGCCGAAAAGTGGGTTTGGATGCGCAGCTTATGGTCTTGTGCGAGGGACGGGCCGGCCAAAAGCGCGGCGGCCGCGGCGCCCAAAGTTAGAGTTTTCAGGTATTGGATGTTGTCTTTCTCCAAAAGTGTTTCGGTTGCTCTGGAACAATGAAGGCCTTTTTTCCCGCACATAAGACCATGCGTCAAGATGCGGACGGCATAGGTATGCGGCGCCGGACCGGGCTTCAATCGCCGGCAGGCGGGCGGAAATGGCAGGCGGCTGGATAGATTCTGTCATAGTTCATTCCCCTGGTCTTCGCTTGTGCGCCGCGGCCGAGTGGGAAGCCGGCTCACACATTTTCCGAAATCAGCACACCGAATTCCAATGGGCCGGCGGGCGCGCCGCCGCTCGACAGCGCCCGCACCGCCGCCCGCGCAATTCTCTCAGTGGGGGCGTGAATGATCATGTCCACGGTGCCGTCAATGAGGGCATCGCGCGTTGTCGGTGTCAGCTCGTGGCAAATCAGGGCTGCGGCTGGATCCAGCTTTTCGTCGCGAAGGGCTTGAACCGCGCCGCCCGCACCGCCGCCGATCAGATAAATCCCTCCAAGGTCCGGCTGTTTCGCCGCCAGTTCAGCCACCGACTCGTAGGCCCCGCTTCTGTCATCAAGATAGGATATTGACTGCAGCAGGCGAAAGTCAGGCCGGCGTTCACGAATATACGAACGAAAGCCTCCGTCGCGGTCTTCATGCGATCGATAGCGGTGGCTGCCGACAAGCACGCCGATCACGGTTCCCGGCTTGGCGCATCTGGCCATGCCCCAGGCGGCAGAACGTCCCGCTTTCCGCGCGTCTATGCCGATGTATCCGGCAATATCCGGCGACGAGATGCTGCTGAGCAGGGCCCAGACCGGAATCCCGGCGTTTCGCAGCCGGGTGATTTCATCATTGATATACGGATGCTCGATGGCCACTGCGCCGATCGCGTCGACACCGGCGTTTACCAGCTCCCGCATCGCTTGAATGATGGGGCCTGGCGCGAGTTCATTGACAAACCGGGTCCGGCACAGCGCTTTGCATTCCGGCAGCGCCGCCGCCTGCGCCGCAATGTCTTCCTCCAGGCGGCAATAGAATTCCTTGGTCTGTTTCTGCAGCACAAAGCCGAGTCTTTTTTCCGGCACCAGTTCCAGGGCGCGTCTTGCCAGCAGAGACGCGGCGTAAAACCCGACATCTTCCGCGGCCGCCCGAACCGCTTCCGCCGTGGCCGGTTTGACCCGCCGCCTTTCGTTGAGGACGCGGTCGACTGTCGCGACACTGACACCTGCCTTGTTGGCAACGTCAGCGATGGTTGCGCGCGAGGCCATGACAACATCTCCATTGGTTGGATAGAACCTATCCGACAATTCCAGATTATTGGATAGAAATGCAATCAAATCAATCCTGCGGGTCGAATCGAGCCGGTTTGCCCGATTCTTGCGGTATGTTGGAAGGAATTGGAGATTTGATGCCATGGGCGATTCGTCCAACTTCAGAGACTACAGTCTGACCGGCAAAGCCGATGCCGTCAGATTCGGGCACGAAGACTGGTATGTCTGTGCTGTGCCTCGGAAGCGGATGAAACAGCTCATGCGGCGAAACGATACCGTCGTCTGGCGCAACTATGCGTTGTGGATTGCGCTGTTGGCAGGATCGGGGACGCTGGCATTCCTGAGCATCGGCGCCTGGCACGCGGTGCCGGCGTTCCTTGTTTACGGGGTGCTTTACGGGTCTTGCGCGGAATCCCGGTTCCACGAATGTCTGCACGGCACACCGTTCCGGTCGCGGGCCGTCAACGAGTTCTTTTTGGTTGTTCTGGGGTTCATGTCATTCAAGAACCCGCATGTCTGGCGCTGGAGCCACACACGGCACCACACAGATACGATCATTGTCGGCCGCGACCCGGAAATCGCCTATCCCCGCCCGCCGGACGTCTGGGGAGAAATTCTCAACATCATTCACCTGAAGTCCGGATTGACTGAAGCGCTGCAGACATTTCGACAGAGTTTCGGGCGGCTTTCGGATGAAGAAAAACAATATGTTCCCGAAAGCGAGTGGGGCAGGGCCATACTGCACGCCCGGTTCCAGGTGGGGGCGATCGCTGCGCTGGTGATCGTTTCGGCAGCCTTAGGAAGCTTTCTGCCGCTGCTGTTCGCGGGATTGCCGACATTTTACGGATCATGGGTGCACAGCGCGCTTTCGGCCACGCAGCATGCCGGCCTTGCCGAAGATATTCCCGATCACAGGCTGAACACACGGACGGTGTATCTGAACCCGGTCCTAAGCTTCATCTATTCCAACATGAATTATCATGTTGAACATCACATGTTTCCGATGGTTCCTTTCTATGCGCTTCCCGCATTGCACGACGAGATCAAGGCGGACTGCCCGCCGGCATACAACGGCGTTGCCGATGCCTACCGCGAGATGATTCCGGCACTCCGGCGGCAGCTCACAAATCCGCGTTATTTTGTGCGCCGCGAACTTCCCCCTGGGGCCGGACCGCCGCATCCGGCCGCGGCGGCGCTCAATCGGTCGCCCGCATTGGCCTGACAGGTTCGCCGACAAGACCGGATGCGAATTCTCTCACCACATCGTAACACTGCATCACATCGCTTTCGGTGCAGCTGAAGGTGCCGGCGGTCATGCGGATGACCTGATGCCCGCCAAATTCGGACGGGGTGAGAAAGATGCGCCCGTCATTGTTGACGCGCTCCAGGAGCGCGGCGGTCAGCGCGTCGGCATCGCCGCCGTCGGGCGCAAACCGGAAAGAGAACAATGCGAGCGGGCTGCTGGAGACGACTTCAAAGTCGGGGTCAGAGTCGAAACGCGATTGCACGCGCTTGACCCACCGCACATGATCCCGGACCATCCGGCGCAGCCCGGTCAAACCATAGGCCCGAAACACAAACCAGAGTTTGAGGGCCCGGAATCTGCGTCCGAGCGGAATTGTCATTTCGCTGTAATTGACGATGTCTTCGCGGCCCGGAGTCTCCAGATATTTCGGGCGCAGCCCCAAGGTCGCGGACTGCAGCTCCGGGTTGGCCAGGAAATGCACCGAGCAGTCAAATTGGGCTCCGGTCCATTTGGTCGGATTCACGACCACTGAATCGGCGGCCTCAACGCCGTCCCAAAGACAGCGGAACTCGGGACACACCATCGCCGCACCGGCCCAGGCGGCGTCAACATGGGTGTAGAGTCCGAATTCCTTGGCCACTGCGATGGTTTCCGCCACCCGGTCGCAGGCGCCGTTCGCGGTTCCTCCGACACAGATCACAACGCCGGCGGGCACCAGGCCGGAAGCGATGTCGTCCTCAATCGCCTGCCGCAGCTTGCGCGGGTCCATGGCCAGCGTATCGTCAGTGGGCGCCTTCACCAGATTTGAATGGCCCAATCCGGACAGGCGCGCCGCCTTGTCGATCGAAGAGTGGTTTTCCGCCGAAGCGTAGATGCGGAGAACCGGTTTGCCGCTGAGACCGTCTGTAACACCGGTCCAGTCCAGCGCCCGCTCCCGCATTGTCAGCACCGCGCACAGACTCGCCGTGGAGGCGCTGTCCTGAATCAGTCCGCTGAATCCCGGCGGAAGCCCGACCGCATCGCGGAACCATTCGATCATGCGTCCTTCCAATTCGGTTCCGGCGGGTGAGGTCTGCCAGAGCATGCAGTTGCAGGCGAGCGAGCCGATCAGCTGTTCAGCGAGAATCGATGCCGGCGCGGCGTTGGCAGGAAAATAGGCAAAGAAACGCGGATGCTGCCAGTGGGTCATGGCATTGGGAACCAATTCCTCAAAGTCAGCGAACACCTCCTCCATCGGTTCCGCCTCTTCGGGCGCCGTCATTGGAAGACGCGCCAGGAAATCGCCCGGTTCCGCCCGCGACCGCACCGGGCGGTCTCGCAGGGTCTCGTAGTAGCGTCCGGCCCACGCGCCGGCTTTCGCAGCCCACCCGGGAAGGTCAGAATACAGCATGATGAACCTCGCTTTGGGCCGATTGACGGTGAAAGGGAGTCTGTGCCCCGTCAGCAATTGGCCGCTCCAGATGCAGCGAAACTTCAATAAGCCGGCGCGCCCCCGAAAGCTCGTTCAGGCGCCGCTGTCGGCTAAGCCGCGAGACGTTCAGCGCACCGCGACAGCCGCGAAAGAGCGTCACCGAGAATTTCCTTTTCGACAGTCATGGCGATGCGCAGGTGGCCGCTGGCAGACGGGCCGAAACTTTCGCCCGGCATGACGGCGATCCGTTCGGTTTCAAGCAGATGACTGGCAAACTGCATGCCGCTCAAACCGGTCGACCGGATATCCAGCATGAGATACATGGCGCCGCTCGGGGGCAGGAGGCCGACCGCATTGCTGCCGTCGAGCGCCTGCAGGGCCGCTTCCCGGCGGCCGCGGTAGGGAGCCGCTATCCTGCGCTCAAACGCATCGCCCTGCGCAAGCGCAAACAGGGCGGCTGACTGTATGTATTCCGGGACCCCGAAGGTGACGACGGTGATCAGCTCGCCCAAGGCTTCGATCACATCTTCAGGACCGGCAAGCCACCCGATTCTGGAGCCGGTCATCGCATATCCCTTTGACATGGAGCCAATGACAAAGGTGCGCTCGGCCATTCCCGGCAATGAGCGGATCGAAATATGTTCGCCTTCCCACAGCTGAGTGTCGTAGACCTCGTCCGAGATAACCCAAAGATTATGCTTGGCGGAAACCGCGGCAATGGCCTCGATGGTCTCAAGCGGATAAACGGAACCGGTCGGGTTGTTCGGCGAGTTGAACAGAATGCTTTTTGCCCCCGGAGCAACCTTTTCCAGGTCGCGGAGGGTTGGCCGGAATCCGTTTTCCGACCGCGTTGAAAGCGGTGCCGGGATGCCCCCTGCGGTGCGGATTGTCCCCGGATAGGTGGGGTAGTACGGTTCTCCATACAGGGCTCTGTCGCCATCGTTCAGCACCGCGAGATGGGCCGCGACCAGCGCGCCCTGTCCGCCGCTCGTGACGACAACATTGCGGTAACCTGTCGGGACACCGGTGCGTTCTTCAATCCGTTTGGCGATCGCCTCCCTGAGACTCTGGATGCCGGGGATCACCGTGTAGCCTGTCTGGCCGGCGCGCGCGCAGCGATGCATTTCCTCGAGGATCTCCGGCGCGGTCTTGATGTCGTGATCGCCGATTGTCAGGTCAACGACGGTTTCCCCGGCGGCGATCATCTCACGCGCTCGATAATACGGCTCCCACGCGCCGGAATCCGCGCTCGCCATGAATCGGATCCGCTCTGAAAGCTGCATCGGTTTCCTCGTTTGTGACAATCGCCGTCCGCACGGGATCGAAGCGGTTGCCAATCGGCGATGAATCGTACATAAGGCCAGCATGACAACGGCACAATGTATTATCGAGATTAGCATTAGCGGCTGAATTCGTCAGCCGGGCCGTTCTTTCATGCACACATCTGACAGTTAGAAACCGGCTCCGGCGGCAACCGGTCGGTTTGGGATTGAAGCATGAAAAAACTTCGGTTTTACAATACGAAAACCCGCACCCGCGAGGTTTTCAAACCGCTTAAGGCAGGAAAGGTCAGTCTCTACGCGTGCGGTCCCACGGTCTATGACCGGGCGCATATCGGGAATGCCCGCCCGGCAGTCGTGTTTGACCAGCTGTTTCGGTTGCTCAGGCTTCGCTACGGCAAAAATGCTGTGACCTATGTGCGCAACATTACCGACATAGACGACAAGATTAACGACCGGGCGGCGTCGATGATGGATGCCGGCGACACCCGTCCGCTGCTGGAGATCATCCGCGGTGTCACTGACGAGACCATCCGCTGGTATCGCGAAGATATGGACGCGCTGGAGGTTTTGCGGCCGACACATGAGCCGCGCGCAACCGAGTTTGTGCCGGCGATGATTGCAATGATCAAGAAACTGGTCAGAAACGGGCACGCCTACGCCGCCGAGGGGCATGTCCTGTTCAGCGTCGGCAGTTTCCCGGAATACGGCCAGCTGGCGCGCCGCTCGCTCGAAGACATGCAGGCGGGCGCGAGAGTTGAAGTCGCCCCCTACAAGCGCGACCCGATGGATTTTGTGCTTTGGAAACCGTCCACAAAAGACCTGCCCGGATGGAATTCACCCTGGGGCATGGGAAGGCCCGGCTGGCACATTGAGTGTTCGGCCATGTGCCGTGAGCTGTTGGGCGACAGCTTCGATATCCATGCAGGCGGAATTGACCTCGCATTCCCGCATCATGAGAACGAAGTGGCGCAGAGCCTCTGCTACGATCGCGAAAGCGAGTTCGCCCGGGTCTGGATGCACAATGGGTTTCTCCGGGTGGAAGGTGAAAAAATGGCCAAGAGCCTTGGCAACTTTTTCACTGTCAGGGATTTGCTGGACAAGGGCCTGGAAGGCGGAGTGATCCGCTTGGCGCTGCTTTCAACTCACTACCGGCAGCCGCTGGATTGGACCGACAGAAAGACCGAGGAGGCGCGCAAAACTCTGCGGCGCTGGCGCGGTCTCGCAGCCAGCGCACAAACCGCTGACAAAGTGCCGGCGGAGGTTTTGGACGCGTTGGCAGACGATCTCAATTCCCCAAAGGCCATCAGCGAGATGCAGCGACTTGCCAGCGCGGGCGATGCGGCAGGTCTCCGCGCCTCCCTCGAATTCCTCGGGCTGTCGGCCGATGAGACCGCCGAACGGGTTCCGCATCCTGCAGAGGCAGCCATTTCTGAACTGCTGCGCCAACGCGCGGCGGCGCGCAAAAACCGGGATTTCGCGACGGCTGACCGCATTCGGGAAAAGCTCACGGCTGCAGGAGTTGAGATCAGCGACGGTCCAGACGGCACACAATGGAGCGCGACGGGCAGATTTGATCCCGCGAAGCTGCGCCCCGCCGCCGAACCGGTTCAGTTGAAAGAAAGTGCGTCATGACCAGAGAGCGACTGACACTCTATGACACCACGCTGCGGGATGGCCAGCAAACGATGGGCGTGCAGTTCTCGCTGGATGAAAAGCGGATCCTGACTGAAGCGCTCGACGGTCTTGGAATTGACTATATTGAGGCGGGATGGCCGGGAGCGAACCCGACCGACAGCAAGTATTTCGAAAATCGTCCGGTCTGCCGCACCGCCAAAGTCGCCGCATTCGGCATGACTAAACGTGCCGGCAGGTCGGCTGCCAACGATGAATTGCTGGCCGAGCTGATTCATGCCAGCTCCGATGTGATCTGCATTGTCGGAAAGGCGCATGACTTCCATGTCTCCACTGCGCTTGGCATCAGCGGCGACGAGAACCTCGAAAACATCTCCGAGTCGATTTCGCATATCGTGGGCAAGCGCAGGGAAGCGGTTTTTGACGCCGAGCACTTCTTCGACGGCTACAAATCGGACCCGGACTACGCGCTGCAGTGCCTCTACGCGGCTCATTCGGCAGGCGCGAACTGGATCGTGTTGTGTGACACAAACGGCGGCACACTGCCGAGCGACATCGGCGCGATCACGGAGGCTGTGATCGCCAGCGGGCTCCCCGGAAGCCGCGTCGGCATCCACACCCATAACGACACCGGAAACGCCGTCGCAGGCTCGCTGGCGGCGGTCGATGCCGGCGCGAGGCAAATCCAGGGAACGCTGAACGGGCTCGGCGAGCGGTGTGGAAACGCCGACCTGATCTCGCTCATTCCGACGCTGATGCTGAAAGAACCCTATGCGACGAAATTCCGCACCGGCGTGCGCGAGGATGGCCTCAAGTCGCTGACCCGCGTGTCGCGCCTCCTGGATGACGTGCTCAACCGCGTGCCGGCAAAGTCGGCGCCGTATGTCGGCGCTTCGGCTTTTGTTCACAAGGCAGGACTGCACGCTTCGGGCGTTGTCAGGAATCCATCGACTTACGAGCATGTCAACCCGTCAATGGTTGGAAATCAGCGGTTTATCCCGATGTCAAACCAAGCCGGACTCTCCAATCTCGTCACCCGGCTAAACGATGCCGGCGTGCAGGTTGAGCGCGGCGATCCGCGACTTGCAGAAATCATACAGGAGGTGAAACACCGCGAAAACGCGGGCTACAGCTACGACACGGCGCAAGCTTCGTTTGAATTGCTGGCGAGGCGGATGCTGCGGTCAATGCCGGAGTATTTTTCGGTCGTCCACTATTCAGTCACGATCGAGCATTCCGAGGAACAGGGAAAGATGACCACATCGTCGCGGTCGGAAGTTGTGCTGGACGTGGCTGGCGAGCACCGCCGTTCGGTCGCCGACGCAACCGTGAACGGCGCCAAGGACAACGGGCCGGTTCACGCCTTGGCGCGCGCTGTCAACAGCGATCTTGGCGTGTATCAGCCATTCATCGAAGACATGCGGCTGGTTGACTTTAAAGTCAGAATCACCAGCGGCGGAACCGAAGCAGTCACCCGTGTCGTCATAGACAGCGAAGACCGGCAGGGACGGAGGTGGTCAACTGTCGGGGTGTCGCCGAATATTATCGACGCCTCGTTCGAAGCGTTGTTGGACGCGATCAAGTGGAAACTGGTGAGAGATCAGGCTCCGGCGATGTGAACCCGGACATTGCGGCCGAGGCTGTGCGGACAGGCGACCCTGACCGGTATGTCGCATCGCTTGGCGCACCGGTCGAACTGCGCCGCCGGCTGTTTGCGCTGTATTTTTTTAACATAGAGGTGGCGCGCGCGCCGTGGTCATCGCAGGACCCTGGAATCGCGGCCATCCGCATAGAGTGGTGGCGCGAAGCCATCGACAGGATATTCGCGGGCGAACCGCCGCCGGCGCATCCGGCGGCCGCCGAGCTGGCCCGCGCCATTCAGGGCGCCGGTCTGCCGCCAGCTTCATTCCAGCGCATTGTCACGGCCCGCAGACAGGATTTTGCCGGTGCGCGGCGACCGGGCCGGGAATCATTCAGCGTTTACATTGAGGCGACATCCGCCGAATTGATGTGGCTTGCCGCCCGGCTGCTCGGAACGCCGGCAGCCTCAGAAAAGGTTGTTCGCGATTTTGCCTGGGGGGCTGGAACCGCGTCGTTTCTGAGAGCGGCCGCAGAGCTGAAGCGGCGCGGCCGGTTTCCCTTCGCGATGGCCGATGACGACCTTCGGTGGGCGGTGTCCGAGGCAGAAAGGCGGGTCAGAAGCGCGCGGCTTCGGCGGCTCGAGGTTCCCCGTCGGGCGCTGCCGGCAATGCTGGCCGGCTGGCGCGCCGATGCAACGCTGAGAAGGGCGAAATCCTCTGTCGGAGCTGTCTTTTCCAGCGGGTTGTCCGAGTCTGAGTTCGCGCGCCGCGGGTCGCTGCTGGTTCGCAGTCTCACCGGGCGCTGGTGACTGAACGGCAGTATCCGGCGTCCCTTGCCGCGGAAGTTTCAGCCGCCAGGCGCGGACCGGACCGTTCCGCAGGGCCGAAAGCCTGCCGGTTGCGGACGATGAACGGAAATTCTACCGGGTGAAGGCAACGCTGATTTTGCCAAGCTCGCCGAAATCGGCTTCCGCGCACGAATCGGAATCCAGAGGAAAGATATCGGTGCAGACGCCCGTGGTGACGACATCCCGGGCCCGCAGCCGCAGGCCATGCGCGGGAAGTGTGTTCGCCAGCCAGGCAATTGCGTTCAACGGATTGCCCATGACGTTGGCCCCGCTGCCTGTCAATTGAATGCTGCCGTTCACCCGCAGCTTCACCGAATGGCTCGACAAATCCAGGCGGCGCCAGTTGCCCGTCGCTGCGCCGCGGACCCATCCCCGGTTCACGGCGTTGTCAGCCGCCAGGGTCTTGCCGCAATAGGCCGACCAGTCAGAAAAACAGTGTCCGACCAGTTCAATGGACGGCATCATGTCACCCACGAACTCGGCAATGCTGTCGCCGGTCCAGTTGGCGGCCCGTTCAGGCGGATCCGTTTCCATTCGGAAGGAGAATTCTGGTTCCAGGGCTGTGATTTGAAAGTCAGATTGCGACAGCGTTGCACCGGTCTGCCACGAACGGCAAGACAGGAGTCTGCCGTAAACCGGATCCTTCACCCGGAACAGTTGGCGGGCGATTTCGTTGGTGCAGGCGACCTTGTAGCCAATGGGCGCACAATCTCCGTTGCCGCATTCCGAAACCATCCGCTGTACAAGTAGCGACTGAGCATGGTATGCGTCGGCGAAACTCGCTGGAATCATTTCGGAGGGAATCGTAGCGGGGGCCGGATCCCCCGACCGAAGACCCCAAAAAAATTGTGCGATTTCATTCATTTGAAGAACTCCCGATCGCCTGTCCGACGCGCCGGTCCTCCTGCCGCCCAACTGGAGAGCCATGGGCTTCGCAACCGATCAGCCACAGGGCGGAATTGCCGACGGGAACATTGCGCTACTGACGCCCGGCAATCCGGTCACTCCGCGTCGACAACGCTCCACTGCCGCAGCCAGAGATTTGTGGTTGCGCATGCAGCGAGCAAAAGGCTGCGGGCCATGAACGGTCCCGCTGATCTGCTCGCAGCGCCAACTGCCAGGCACAGCGATTGACTGCCGCCGGGCCGGAATTCCATGGCTGAACTGTCGTAGACGAAAACCTGTTCTGCCGAGTCGTTGGAACAGTCCACCAGTCCAAGCGTTACGCCGGGGGCCGCGGGCGCCGTCAGCGTGGCGCACTTTCCGGCAAAAGCCGCTGACATGATCCGGCTTGACCTTGCATCGTAGGCGAACTGCACGTCGCCGCCCCTAGGTTTGCACGAGTGCGCATGCAATTGGTCTCCGAACCCTCTTCCGACGGTATCGATGCAGAAACCCAAGCCGTCCTTCTCATCGAGATTGTCAGACAGGTGGATGACGGGCGCCGGGGTCTTGATATCGGGAGGCCCGGACTGTGCCGAAGCTGTTGTGTTTTGCGGCCCGGCCAGGGCGACCGCGATCATAACCGACATGAGGGAAGATCTCTTCATCCATGTCAACGGTCTGGCTCTGGGCCCCGGCAGTTGCCTGACACCGGTTCCGCGGTTTGCCACCTCTGGCTGAAGCCGGAATCGGCGACCGCGCCGAAAGGGCGCCAATGACAGCTGCATTGAGGAGCAAAACATCGATTTGTTTCCAGCAAACCCCATTTCCGGCATCCTCCTGGAATTCGCCCTGCGCGAGCAAAATACATTCCGGAAAACACCCGCCGCACTGCGAATGAATGCTCATGCGGCAGTCTGGACACGCACCGGGCTTCCGTGATGACCGATACTATCATCCGATGAATGCCAGTCAATTTGATCGTCTTTTGGATGCGCGTCGGCAGTCATTTGCGCCGTCCACGGGGAAAATCTTCAGATTGGTTCAGTCTTTCGGGTCTGACCGATCCAATAGAACGCGGGGCTTTTGGGCCGGACGGCGCCGCAGCCCTTCCAGCCGCCGCGCCTTCGGCATTGTGTCGTCAAGTTCAAATGGCCTCTGTCCTTAAATGGGTCTGCTGCGTTTTGTGGCCACAAGCCAAATCAGCGAACCTCCTGCGAGAACAAGGAATGGAGCCGCCGCCCAATTGACCGCCGTCCAGCCCTCTGGCGCGGTGCCGCCGGTGCAGTTCATGAGCGACCCCGACGCCAGCGATGCCATCGTCACGCATCCGAAAACCATCATGTCGTTCAAACCCTGCACCTTTCCCCGCTCGTCGGGGTGATGCGCGTCCACAAGCATTGCCGTAGCACCGATAAAACCGAAGTTCCAGCCAAGGCCGAGCAGAACCAGAGCCGCGAAAAAGTTGGTCAGCTCTATTCCCGCCAGTCCGGTGGCGCCGGCAGTTGCCAGCAGCGCCAAACCCGTGCCAACGATTTTGTCGGCGCCGAAACGGGCAATCAGGTGTCCGGTGAAAAACGAAGGCGCAAACATCGCAAAGACATGTGCCGAAACTACATCCGCCGCCCGGTTTTGACCGAAACCGCAGCCCACAACTGCCAAAGGAGTCGCCGTCATGACCAGGTTCATCAGCGCGTAGGACACCATGGCACAGATGATCGCAACTGTGATTCTCGGTGTCATCAACAGCTCGCGGTAGGAGCGCACATTCCGCGATGAGCTGGATGCCCGCGCCGGAACCGGTATATCGAGCAGCAGGAAAACCAGGCCGCCAACAAGGTTTATGGCAACGACCGCAAGATAAGTGCCGGCAAATGGCACCACCATTGCTCCGGCAGTGACTTTGACCAGCTGCGGCCCCACCAATGCCGCAATCAATCCGCCCGCCATAACGTAGGAAATCGCTTTTGGCCGGAATTCTTCGGATGCGGTGTCCGCCGCCGCGAACCGCAGGAAGCCGTGTGCCGACATATAGATTCCGGTAAAGTAAGAGGCGACAAGGAACAGCGGAAAGGACGCTTCATACAGCGCAAAGGCGCCGGTCAGTCCGCCAAGAATTCCTCCCAGGGCGCCAATCATGAACCCGATGCGACGGCCGAACCGCTGCATGACCCGGCTCATCCACTGGGCTGAGGACATCGATCCAAAAACAATGCAGGAAATCGGAAGTGTCGCCCAGCAAATATTTGACGCCAGCGACTGACCTGCCAGACCAGCTATGGTGAACAGCGCCGGCATCTGGGCGCCAACCGTCATCTGGGCCATAACAAGAACAGCCACGTTTCGGCGCTCTTGCGAGATTTGGAATCCTAGCATCCGCGCTCCCGTAAGGCTGAACTCCATCAGCGGCAACACAAAGTTGGCTCTGGCGCCGGGCGGAAATGCCGTTGGAAACTTGACAGGTTCGCCTGATCTGCCGTTGCCTGGGGCGGCGTTGTGCGGTAGCCGCCGCCGACGGAAAATTTTGACAGGTGCGGGTGTGGGTGAATCGGGCAGGCCGATCGAATCGGTTTCGGACATCGAATGCGGCGCCCGGTATCTTGCCGGCATCGAACCCCGCTTTTCAGAAGCGCTGGCGCTGACCGGGCTTTTGCCTCTGCGAAAACGGGAAGAAGGGTTCACTGTGCTGTTGGACATGATCGTCAGTCAGCAAGTGTCAGTTGCGGCGGCGGATTCGATATGGAACAGGCTGAAATGCGCCGGCTTCACCGAACGGGAGGCTTTGCGAAACTGTTCCGAAGAGGATCTCCGCGCGTGCGGTCTGTCGCGGCAAAAAGCGCGTTACGCGAAGGCGTTGGCAGAGGAAGATCTTGACTACGGCGAGCTTCGCCATTTGCCAGACGCTGATCTTGTGGCCCGCCTTGTCCAAATCCTCGGAATCGGACGCTGGACAGCGGAACTGTACGGCATGTTTGCCCTTGGCCGGCCAGACATGTTCGCCGCCGGAGACCTGGCGCTGCGGGAAAGCGCGCGCATCCTGTTTTGCCTCGATGGCCGGCCGACGGAACAGGCGCTGCGTGAGCTTGCGGAGCCATGGTCGCCATGGAGAGCCGTGGCCGCAAGGCTGCTTTGGGCCTATTACCGGGCTGTCAAAGATCGGGAGGGCGTAAGGTGAAAAAAGAGATTCGCGTGCATCGGCGGCAACCCGGTTCCGGCAACGCCAAAAACCTAATGCTGCTGCTGCACGGGTATGGCGCTGACGGTGCCGATCTGTTCGGACTGGCGGACCCGATGGCGGCTCATCTGCCGGACTGTGCTTTCGTGGCCCCGGATGCGCCCGAACCCTGCGCCGTCAATCCCGCGGGGCGGCAGTGGTTTCCGATACCCGGAATGGATGGGTCCAGCGAAGAAAGCTCCGCCAAATCCTTTTTTGCCTCGGCGGATCTTCTGGACCGCTTCATCGGGCTCGAAATGGAACGGGCGGGTGTCGCGGCATCGCAGACATTTCTGCTCGGGTTTTCCCAGGGAACGATGATGGCGCTGCATGTTGCCGCCCGCCGCGCCGCCGCGCTTGGCGGCGTCATTGGATTTTCGGGCCGATTGCTTGCGCCTGACCGGCTGCGCGAAGAGATGACCGCGAAACCGCCCATTTTGCTGATTCATGGCGACGAAGACGAGGTGGTTCCGTTTTCCAGCCTCGAAGAAGCAGCGTCGGATCTGTCCGCAGAAGGTTTCTCCGTTGAGACACATGTTTCTCCGGGAGTGGGTCACGGCATCTCACCTGACGGGCTGGGAGCTGCGCTGGGATTCGTCCGGGACCGCCTGGGCGCCTGATTGCCGATCCGCGATGGACGGCGGCTGCGCAGAGCGGACGGATTGAAGATAAGGCCGCGCGGTGCGGCATAAAAAAAGGAATTCAGTATGGCGAGTCCGGAACAGGTGCTGGAGTTTTGGTTTGAGACGCTGACTCCAGCCGACCAATTCAGCGGTGAGCAGCGCGTCGATGACATGATAACCTCGCGGTTCGGCGAGCTTTGGATGCAGGCGGCCGGCGGCGGTCTTTCGGAGTGGGAATTCAATCCGGAAAGCGCTCTGGCCCTGGTTATCGTCCTAGATCAGTTTCCGCGGAACATGTTTCGCGGGACCGCGCAGTCCTTTCACAGCGATGCGCTTGCGCGGGAGGTCGCCAACCGCGCCATCGAATACGAATTTGACCTCAGCATCGATGAAGATCCCAGGCGGGTCTTTTATTACATGCCGTTTATGCATTCGGAAGAGCTTGACGACCAGCACCGCTGCATTGAGCTGCTCCACGAGAATATGTGGCGATCAAGCGAACAACACCTGCTGCATGCGCGCGCGCACCGCGATATAATCGAGATGTTTTCCAGGTTCCCCTACAGAAACCAAGCGCTGAAACGGGAAAGCACGGATGACGAAATCGAGTGGCTCGCAGAGGTGGGTTACGCGAAATACGTGCAGCAACTCGCAGAAAAGTAGCCTGACCCGTGCAGTTTTCTTTGTCAGCGCCGGTCGGCGGCGGACCGGGAACGGCATCAATGGCCGCGCCGGGCGGCTCTGACAATCGGGATAAAATCCGGCGCTCTCAGCGAGGCACCGCCAACAAGCGCGCCGTCGACATTCTTCACCGAAAAGATCGCTTCCGCATTTCCGCCATTGACGGACCCGCCGTAAAGCAATCGGAGTTTTCCGCCGCTGTTATCGCCGAAGCGCCGAATGCACTCACTGCGGATGAAGCCGTGCATATCCCTGATCTCATCGACTCCGGCGGTTCGACCGGTCCCGATTGCCCAGACCGGCTCGTACGCGATCATGAGATTCCCCGCGCAGGCGCCGGTCGGCGCGCACGTCGCAAACTGAGTCTGAACCACCGCGAGCGCGTTGCCGGCATGGCGCTCAGCCGCGCTTTCGCCAACGCATAGAATGGCAGTCAGGCCCGCGCCCCAGGCGGCCAGGACTTTTTGCTGAATCAAACCATTGGTTTCGCCGTGGCCGCACCGCCGCTCCGAATGGCCGACAATCACATAGGACGCCCCGGCATCGGCAAGCATTGAAGCGGAACAGTCGCCCGTGTGCGCTCCATCGGCCGAGGCATGGCAATCTTGGCCGCCCAGCCGCACCGAGGCACTGGCAAGCCGTTCAGCCATTCGACTGAGCAATACCGCCGGAGGGCAAAGCAGAACTTCACAGCCTGGCTGCCGCGTGTCGGCGGCAATCCGCTCGGCTTCGGCGATATCCGCCGCCAGCCCGTTCATCTTCCAATTGCCAGCCACCAGAAATTCGCACATCAATCCGTTCCATTTGCGCCGGGATCGGGGTTTTGCGGGAAGTTTTAGCGTTCGTCGCCGAGACCGCCGGTCGCCGCAAGACCGCAGCCTATCCGGTGTCCTTGAATTTAATGGATTCGCCGCACCCGCACGCTTCGACGACGTTGGGGTTGTTGAACCGGAATCCGGACTCCAGCAGGCTCGTCTCGTAATCGATTTCGGTTCCAAACAGGAACATCTGCGCCAGCGGCGCAATCATCACCCGGGCGCCGTCCCGTTCCACGATCTCATCCAAATCGTCAACCGCGTCAACGAACTCCATGGTGTATTCCATGCCGGCGCAGCCGCCCTTTTTGACTCCGATGCGGAGTCCCCGCTTACCGGAATCGCGCATCAGGCGGCCGATTTGCCGGACAGCGCGGTCGGTGAGTTTGACGGCCTGTTTTTCGCCTACCGCAAACATTGCGATCCCTTTTCAGGTCTGAAAGCGCGGGCGCCGCTGTTCAGACAGTTCAGCTGCCGGTCCCGCTGCCGCCGCCCGTCAAATGAAACCGAGTTCGAGGCGCGCTTCATCAGACATCATTTCCATACCCCAGGGCGGTTCCCATGTCAGTTCGACATTGACCGTCCGCACGCCTTCAAGCGACTCGACCGCGTCCGCCAGCCACCCCGGCATTTCTCCTGCCACCGGACATCCAGGCGTGGTCAAAGTCATAAGCAGCTCGACATCGCCCTCTGAGCTGATGTCGATGGTGTAGACGAGACCGAGATCGTAGATGTTGACCGGAATCTCAGGGTCGTAAACCGCCCGGCAGGCTTCAACAATCGACTCATACAGCGGATGGTCGGTGGCCGAAGGTCTGATCAGCGGCGTTCCTTCCATAGGAAAGCTGACGGTATTTGACATGGTACGCTGGCCGCATGTTTTATTGCTGCAGATTTTATAGGGTATCTGCCGGCAAATTCCAAGCCGGTGCGCCTTCCTGCCAAGGCAAATCTGTTCTCGGGAGTTTTCTCTTTTGCTGCATTGACATAACTATTCGAGATGAACTCTTTCGCTGCGCGGTTCTATGGTCAGCCACGCGTGATGCGCGGCAAGGTGAAACGGATCGGAAGCGTGGCGGATCTTTCCCAGGTGTCGGTGGACATGGTGTCGAAGGTGGACGAGGCCCGCTTTCGCGCGGTGATGCAGAAAAGCATCATTTCCTGGGTGACGCGCAGCCGAGAGGCGAGACCATACGCTATGTCGCGCACTGTGGAGGACGCTGGCTGGCTCTGGCGATGTTTTCGGCCTCTGCGTTGCTCTGCGCGGCGCGCGACAGCTGGATTGGCTGGGAGCGTGGCAGCCAGTTCAGCCGCCTTCACCTTGTCACCAACAATTCGCGGTTCCTGGTTCTCCCCGGCGGGCAGCCGAACCTCGGCTCACGGGCGCTGTCGCTGTGCGCGCGGCGTCTGGTGCGGGACTGGCCGCTTCGCTTTGGCCACGAGGTCCTGCTTCTGGAGACCTTTGTTGACCCTTCGCGCCACCGGGGCACGGTCTGCCGCGCGGCCAACTGGCTCGAGGTCGGGCAAACCCGGGGTTTCGGCCGCCTGGGCAGCGGCTACATCACCCATGACCGGCCCAAGCTTGTCTTTCTCTATCCGCTGTGCCGCGATGCGCGGTCCCGGCTGAGGACGGCCCACCTTGATCCCGGCCTGCACAAGGGAGTTCCGAAGATGACACTCACCGCTGCGCAGATGCGCTCTCTTCCCGATTGCTTCCGCCAGGTGGAGGACCCGCGACGCAGGCAGGGGCGGCGGCACAGCCTGCCAGCGGTGCTCGCGCTCGCCACCGCCGCGACGCTCGCCGGCATGCGCGGCTACAAGGAGATGTCGGAGTGGGTGCAGCGAGACTAGCTGCTGAACTTGCGGGTGGAAGTCCCGCCGGCGCAATTCTCAGTTTGGCGTCGTAGTCATATCCCCACGGGTGTCGGGGTGACCCGGCGTCCGGAAGCGGGGACGTAAAAGCCTCTGTGGGCTGGGAGGACGATGTCCCTCTGGTCCGGTCGGACAGGGAGGCGAACAACCGGGAGGGCCGTAGCGAAAGCGAACGTCCGTATGAAGCGTCGAAAAAACGCTCCCCGCATGGAATCCGACTTGCGGGGGTATTGGAGGATGCCAAGGGTTTCCGCTCTGCCCGATGGCCAGTGCCGGTGCGGAAGAACTGAGATGCACGCATCGGATCGCCCGGCGTACAGGTGGCGGCAATCCCGGAGGGTTCAGTGGTGAAAGTCCGGAAGGTGAGGAGGACAGACAGGATGTTGTGACCCTCGAATGTCAAGGACCGTGTCCATAACCGGAGTACGGGAAAGGACGCGGAGTCCTCCTGACTGGCGGATGAGGCCGATTAAGCGGTGATGGACGGAATAACACAACCCGTCCGGAGCGAGGGCCTCTGGGCTCAGGTGGCGAAGACGGCAGGTCATGCCGGGACTCAGAGCCCGGCGCCGACCGAGGATACCACCCCGGTTGAAAGGGGTGGCGCTGTCGAGCCGAAGGGCGGCGTAAACGCGGGATGATGCCACGGGTATGGCTGGGTCAGCCTTGAGCGTGGCGGATGTCGCGGAAGGCACCGTAACGAACTCCTGCGGGGGTGCCTGACGCTTGAAGCCGGACCCGGGAAAACCGGAAGTCCGGAATTTTAGGGGGGACGCTGGAAACGTGACCTATGGTGCGCGCGCCAGTGTCCTACCCGACGTCCAGGATCAGAGCCAGGCGGCGCTGTCGCATTTCAAGCCGCGCTTCGACCAGGGCAGGCACATACCGCCGAGCAGGACAGTCATCCGCGACGTGCTGATCCGGGTCAGCCCTGACGGGTTCGATGCCGCCCTGCGGCAGTGGAACGAAGACCGCGGCGGACGGGACAGCGCCCTGGCCATCGACGGCAAGACCATGCGTGGCGCCGTCGATGCCGATGGCGTGCAGACCCATGTCATGGGCGTTGTCGGCCACGACACCAGGAATTCCTACGCTAAAAAAAAGTCGGAATGAGACCGGGAGCGGACGACGGGGAGAAACGCACCAACGAAATCGGCACTGTCATTCCCCTGCTCGACATGTTGCCCGACATCGGCGGGCGCGTCTTCACCGCCGATGCCATGCTGACACAGCGGAAACTGGCCAGCTGCCTCCTCGGCCGCGGCGCCGATTATGCCTTCACCGTCAAGGGCAGCCAGAAGACCCTGCTGTCGGATATCAGCCTCACCCTCGACGAGGCAATGGCCAGCCGTGCGCCGGATTTCGTCGAGCCCGGCGGCAAGCCCAGCCACGGGCGCAAGGAGAAACGCTCGATCTGGGTCTCCGCCGAACTCAACGGCTATGTCGACTTTCCCGGCACAGGCCAGGTCTTCGCAGTCCACCGGGAAACCCTCGAGATCAAGACCGGGAAACAGACCAGCGAGACGGCCTGTTGTATCTCCAGCCTGGGCGCGGACAGGGCGGGCGCCGCGCGCCTGCTGGCCCTCAATCGCGGGCACTGGAGTGTGGAGGCCAACCATCACATCCTCGACATGACCTTCGACGAGGACCGAAGCCGCATCCGCACCGGACACGGCCCGGCGAACGCCACGCTGCTCCGGCGCTTCGCCATCGGCCTGATCAAGCAGTCCAGCGAAAATGTCGCCGAAACCACGCGCAGACTGGCCCGAAAACCGCGGCGGATCCTGGACATGCTCAAATTGACAGCCAATACCCGCCCGCGCAAAGCGTTCAGCTGAAGACGCGCCTCGCCCGCGCCTGAACGGCCAATCCTGTCGCCGCCCGCGAAGACAGGGCGAACAGGCATGTCCGGAAATCCCCAAATCGCCGGAAACGTCGCCTGACAACAGCGCCGGGCGCAGAATCATGCGCGCCGGGGCCTTGTCAAGGGTCGACGCGACGTCACATCACGCGGAAAAAGGCCCATCGGTGAGGTGCAAAAAACACTTGCGTCGAACCCAAGTGACGTCAAAAAAACAGAACAGATTTACCCTGCCTTCCTGCCACCTGCAGGCGCTGTGAACGGGATGGGCGCGTCGGTCGGCGACCAAGAGGGCCGTCCATCTGTCGCCGGCTGACGCAAAGGTCGCGGGCGGCAGTCTAATCCGGGGCCGGATTGCGGCGCGGCTATCTGTCACGGCGAGTGCCGGCGGTCGGAGCCCGATGCGCCGCCGCCGCCGCACGGGCGCCGTGCCGAACCGGTTGCATTGCCATGGATTTCCGGCAATTGATGGCGAGGCAAATGCGGCAGCCGCGTGTCTGGCCGCGGCCGAGAAACATAAGGTTCGGATGCGGGCGATCCCCGGCTATAGAATATGAGCGTTGAACCCGGATTTCGAATCGTAGCGACGGACGGCAAGGCCCGCGCCGGCGTTGTTGACACCCGCAGAGGGCCCGTGCGAACGCCGACGTTCATGCCGGTCGGAACCGCGGCGACAGTGAAAGCAATGCTGCCCGAACAGGTCGCGGAAACCGGCGCGGACATCCTGCTTTGCAACACCTACCACCTGATGCTGAGACCTGGGTCACGACGCATCGAACAGCTGGGCGGACTGCACAGATTCATGAATTGGCGCCGCCCAATCCTGACTGACTCCGGCGGGTTTCAGGTGATGAGCCTGAAATCGCTGCGAAAAATTGAAGAGCGCGGCGTGCGGTTCAAATCTCACATTGACGGATCGATGCACGAGTTGTCGCCGGAGCGTTCGGTCGAAGTGCAGACCGAACTCGGTTCGGACATCGTCATGTGTTTTGACGAATGCATGTCATTTCCGGCGGACAAGCGGGAGGCGGCATCCTCAATGCGGCTGTCCATGCGCTGGGCCGCCCGTTCGCGTGAAGCCTTCGGCGCCCGCAGGGGGCGCGCCCTGTTCGGAATTCAGCAGGGATCGGTGTTCCGCGATCTGCGGGCGGAGAGTTCGCAGCGTTTGGCCGAAACCGGATTTGACGGCTATGCCGTGGGCGGTCTCGCAGTCGGAGAAGGGCAGGAAACAATGTTTGAAGTGCTCGACTATGCGCCTGCGATGCTGCCCGGCGACAGACCCCGCTACCTGATGGGGGTGGGAAAGCCTGACGATATCGTTGGCGGGGTCGAAAGAGGAATCGACATGTTTGACTGTGTTCTGCCAACGCGTTCGGGCCGCACAGGCCAGGCATTCACATCGCGTGGGCCAGTGAATCTGAAAAACGCCCGCCACGCCGGGGACCCGGAGCCGCTCGACCCGCGCTGCGGCTGCCCGACCTGCGCAAATTACACGCGCGCCTATCTCCATCACCTCTGCAAGTCCGGCGAAATCCTGTCGGCAATGCTGTTGACCGGGCATAATCTTCGGTTCTACCAGGATCTGATGGCACGCATTCGCGAGGCCATCGCAAACAGATCGCTGGCTGAATTCTGCTGTGACTTTCGGCGGAATTGGAACTATTGTTAAGTCTGAGCGCGCGGCCTCGGACTTGACAGGCATTGTGACTGCAACCACTTGTAAACCGCGATTGCGGCTTTGCAGCGGCGATTCAGCGCCAGAGGGGTGAATGGCTGTGGCTGCATGCCGGCTCCAGCCGGCGGTGTCGGCCTGAAGGTGAGCCGAACTGTGGCTGTCTGGCCCCTGTGGGGTGTTTTTCCGAGGCGACTTATGCCGTCGGCGGTGACAGATGTGAGAGCGGCTGGTTGGCCGGAATTGGTCGCCGAGGGCGATGAGGAGACGACATGACAACTTCCGACGAGCCTTACCCGGTTCTTCCCCTCCGCGACATCGTCGTGTTTCCTAACATGATTTGCCCGCTGTTTGTCGGCCGAAAAAAATCTGTCAGGGCGCTTGAACACGCGGTCAGCAACGAATGCGGATTGATCCTGGCGGCGCAAAAGGATCCGCAGACTGACGATCCAGGACCGACTGAGGTCTACGACGTTGCCGTTCTGGCAAATATTCTGCAGCTTTTGAAGCTGCCGGATGGGACCATCAAGGTGCTGGTGGAAGGTCAGATCCGTATGGCGGTTGACCAGTATCTTGTCGGTGACGACGGCTGCGTTATGGCCGACGCGCAGCCGATTGAGGACACGCTTGACGACGACCCGCAGACGAAACTTGAACTGAAAGTCATGACCGACCGGCTGCGGACCGAATTCCAAAACTACGCCGCCCGGCTGAAGACCGGAAACGAAGATATCTTCAAGGATGTTTTTGAATTCAAGAATCCGGCGCAGCTCGCAGACGCCGTCGCCAGCCATCTGAATGTCGAAGTGCCGCGTCGGCAGGCGATCTTGGAAATGACAGACGTCAAGGCGCGGCTCACCGAAGCTCTGAAACTGACGGAAGAAGAAAATCACGCCGCGCAGGTGGAGAAAAAGGTCAAGCGGCGCGTCAGATCGCAGATGAGCAAAACTCAGCGCGAATATTATCTGAACGAACAGATGAAGGCCATTCAGCGCGAACTCGGCGACACCGAGGAAAAGTCCGAAATTGAAGAATTTGAAGCGCGGATCGCAAAGACAAAACTGTCCAAAGAGGCAAGGGACAAGGCGATCGGCGAGCTGAAGAAACTGCGTTCCATGGGAAACAACATTTCGGAAGCCACCGTGGTGCGGAATTACCTGGACTGGATTCTTTCCATTCCCTGGGGCGACAAGAAAGAAATCAAACAGGATCTTGGCGAGGCCGAGCGGATCCTCGATGAAGACCATTTCGGCTTGGAAAAGGTCAAAGAGCGGATCGTTGAATACATCGCCGTGCAGCAGCGAACCAAAAAGGTGTCGGGTCCGATACTGTGTCTGGTCGGCCCGCCCGGCGTCGGCAAGACCTCGCTCGGTCAATCGGCGGCGCGGGCGACCGGGCGTGACTTTGTCCGCATCTCCCTCGGCGGCGTCGGCGACGAGGCTGAAATCCGCGGCCACCGCCGAACCTATATCGGCTCAATGCCCGGCCGCATCATCCAGTCAATGAAAAAAGCGCAGTCGGTCAATGCGTTGATGCTGCTGGACGAGGTGGACAAACTCGGCAATTCTGTCCGGGGAGATCCGTCAAGCGCATTGTTGGAGGTTCTGGATCCCGAGCAGAATTCGCGCTTCGTGGATCACTACCTGGATATCGACTACGACTTGTCAGACGTGCTGTTCATCACGACGGCCAACTACATCGATCACATTCCGCCGCCGCTGCGCGACCGCATGGAGGTGATCTCGCTGGAGGGTTACACCGAAGACGAAAAAATCGAGATCGCCAAACGCCATTTGATACCCAAGCAGCGCAAAGCGCATGGAGTCAAGGCGAGCGAATTCCGCATCAAGGACAGCGCGCTTTTGGAGTTGATCCGAATTTACACCCGTGAGGCGGGGGTGCGGAACCTGGAGCGGGAAATCGCCAAACTGGCGCGGAAAACAGTGACCAGACTGGCGAAGGAAGAGATCAAGAGCCTGACGATCTCAATGAAGTCACTGGAAGAGTTTCTTGGCTTGCCGAATTTCCGCTATGGGCTGGCCCAGGAAAAGGATCAGGTTGGCGTGGTGACGGGGCTCGCCTGGACGGCGGCCGGCGGCGACCTTTTGTCGGTCGAAGCTACGGTGATGCCCGGAAAGGGCCGCATGAAAACCACAGGCAAGCTTGGCTCGGTGATGAAAGAGTCAATTGAGGCCGCATCGACTTATGTGCGTTCGATTTCGCCGGAAATCGGCTTCAAACCGACCGGCTTTTCCAACATCGACATCCATGTCCACGTCCCGGAAGGGGCAATGCCGAAAGACGGCCCGTCCGCCGGTGTGGCCATGGTGACGGCCATTGTGTCGGTTCTCACCGGGATCGAAGTCCGCCGCGATGTGGCGATGACCGGTGAAGTGACTCTGAGAGGCAGTGTGCTGCCGATCGGAGGGTTGAAAGCCAAACTTCTGGCGGCCGCCAGAGGAGGCATCAAAACCGTGCTCATTCCGGAAAAGAATATGAAAGACCTGTCGGAAATCTCTGACAATGTGACGAAGAATCTGACGATCAAGCCAGTGTCAAATGTCGATGAAGTGATGCGTGAAGCTCTGGCGGACATTCCGCCGTCCATAGAATGGAACATGGAACTGGGAATGCCTGAGTCTCTGATGCTGAAAGAGCAGACTGAGAATGTGAGCGTCTCGAAACACTGAGCGGGCTTTTGGTTGCGGGCGTACGGAATTCGCATTATTCGGCTGCCGGCGGCGGGTGATTAGCTCAGCGGTAGAGCGCTTCGTTCACATCGAAGATGCCGGGAGTTCGAATCTCTCATCACCCACCACCTGTTCAGGTTTATTGGCCGGACCGGCGGCAACGGATCCTGGGGCGGCCAGGCGGGTGCTTGAGGCACCGACAGGCGCGGGTGATTAGCTCAGTGGCAGAGCGCTTCGTTTACACCGAAGATGTCGGGAGTTCGACTCTCTCATCACCCACCAGCCCGCATCCGGACCCGGCGAAGCGGCGTCATCGGCCACCCGCGCCGGTTCCGGCGGCGATTCGCAGCAGGGGCGCGGAATCGACGGAATCTGACCCGCTTGCGCATCTCGCAGGCTGATGCCGCAATGCGCACGGCAGACATTTGACAGTGCCGCTCGCAGGCCTGAAGGCGCTGGAAATCTCGCGCGTGCTCGCCGGTCCATGGGCGGGCCAGCTGCTCGCGGATCTTGGCGCCGATGTCATAAAAGTTGAAAGCCCGGACGGCGACGACACACGCCAGTGGGGCCCGCCTTACATTGAGCGCGACGGCGATCGGAGCGCGGCGTATTACTATTCCTGCAACCGGGGCAAACGTTCGGTCAACGCCGATTTCAAGGACCCGGTTCAATTGCGGCGGATCAAGGACCTGGCGCTGCAGGCCGATGTGATCATAGAGAATTTCAAAACCGGCGGGCTGCGGAAATTCGGGTTGGATTTTGCCAGCATCGCGGCCGGGAACCCGCGCATCGTCTACTGTTCAATCACAGGATTTGGACAGACAGGCCCTCGGTCCGGCTATCCGGGCTACGATCTGATGATTCAGGGCATGAGCGGCGTGATGGACATCACCGGGCCGGAAGACGGTCCGCCGCAAAAGATGGGGGTCGCGTTCGCGGATATTTTTTCCGGGCTGTACGCGGTTGTCGGCATACAGGCGGCGCTCAGCGAACGGGAAAGGACCGGGATCGGCCAGCAGATAGATATTGCGCTCTTTGACTGCATGACCGGTGTGTTGGCAAACCAGGCGATGAATTACCTGACGACTGGCCAGACGCCCAAACGAATGGGAAACCTGCACCCGAACCTGACGCCATACGAAACCTACGAAACATCAGACGGCCACATCATCATCGCTGTCGGCAACAACTGGCAGTTCGCTTCTCTGTGCGAGGCTTTGGATGCGGCCGAGATGGCCGCGGACGACCGCTATTCAAAGAGTGAAGCGAGATTGGCCAACAGACAAGAAATGAATGCCAGTCTGAACAGCCGCACCAGGCGCTGGCCGAAGGCCGATCTGGTGACCCGCCTGATTGCGGCGGGAGTCCCGGCGGGGCCCATCAATTCGGTTGAAGAGGCGATTCGGGATCCGCAGTGCGCCGCCCGCGGCATGAGAATTGATCCCGAAGGTGTGCCGGGGATGCGGACGCCGATCAGATTCTCGAGATCGCATTTTAAGCTGGACCGCAGCGCGCCGGCGCTTGCCCGGGAAGGCGCTGAGATCAGCTGGCTTGACCCGAACTGACCGCCGGCAAACGGGCGGGCCGGTTGTTTTTGGCTTGACTTCCGCGTCCCGTTTCAATAGCAGCGCAAGCCGCAAACATTGGCATTGCCGAATTGTTGGGCGGTTGTAGCTCAGATTGGTTAGAGTGCCGGCCTGTCACGCCGGAGGTCGCGGGTTCGAGCCCCGTCAACCGCGCCACAAAAAAAATCGGTGCGCGCGCCAGTGTGCGGCGGACTGTCCCATGGGATTGAGAGGCCTGGCCGGCAGCTGCGGCGCGGTCATGCGGATCCTGGCATAATGCGGATATTGCCCAGCCGGTCGATCAGCCCGAAGCGCGGGCTGTAGCCGCGGTCGACATCTTCGAAAGTGTCGATTGTCAGGACCAGTTCCGGATGCCGGCGCGCCGTTTCAAGACAATCGTCGATGCGTTCCGCGATCAGCTCGCCGCTGAAGTTCGCGCGGGCCGGATTGTCACAGGCGATGCAGATGTTCACGACCAGCGTGAGGCCGGACCGCTGAACCGCGGCCAGCCCTCTGCGCAGCGCCGCGGGCGCGCAGTCTTCCCAGCCAAGCCGCATCACCAATCCTTTCACCCACGGCAGATTCAGGATCCGCGGATCGATGTTTTCGATCGCCGACAGCGGAAGCCCGGACGTCACGGAGTGAAAAAACACCGAATCTGAATCATCGCTGAACGCCGAGGAATTGACGCCGCTGAGCCATACCGGACACGTGTCGAAACTTTGCGGCAGGGCGGCGGCAATGTCGCTTTGGCCAACTTTCGGTGACAAGATTTCCAATGCCGAAACGTTTTGCGTGCAAGCAGCGAGTTCGGTCAATTGGCCGCGCGAGGGGGCGGCGATGCAAAAGGGCACGATTTTGCGTCCAAGCGCGGTCCAGTCATCTATCCTCCGGCGGGCGCGGGGAACGCAAAGATCGGAGAGCGGCACACGGATCGTTTCGATTCCCAGCTGCAGCAGCCGCAGCAGCGGATAGTCGTTGCGCGCTTCCTTGCGGCTGAATTCCTCCATTGGCCCGTTGTAGGGCAGCAGTTTGGGCACGTGCCAGGCGTGCCGGAGATGGGGTATGAGCGGCAGCGGCGCCGGCTGCCGCCGCGCCTGAACGGCTTTTGCCGCCGCCTGTCCCGTCGCCCCGCCGGTTGCAATCAGGACTGGCGGCGGGTTGTGCGCGTCGACCCTCTGCAGTGTCACGCTGAGCTTTCCGGTGTCATCCCGCCCGTGTTCGCCGGCGGGCGATACCGGGAAAAGTTCCGCATAGTCCTGCCGGGTGAAGCTGGTCGCCGGAAGACTGAACAGCCGCACGCCGCGGTATCGATTGTAGAAGAAGTGGTGTGCGTGGCCGGAGAAGATCGTGTTGACGCCGGCATTCGCCGCCAGCTTCAGCAGCCATGACCGCCCCGGTTCGGCGATATTGTCGTAGTGTTCGTCTTCTTTTGGGTCAGAGATAAAGGGCGGATAATGCGAGAACAGATAAACCCGTTCTCCTTTCAGGGACGCGAGCGCTGTTTCCAGCCACGATTGCTGCTCCTGTTCCGCCGCAAGCCCGGAATTGACGAGGGACGAATTGATGCAGACGAATGCCGCGCCCTTGTGGCGGAACACATGGCGGTGTTCGCCAAACGCCGCGCTGTAAGACGAGATCGCCGCATCGCTGACGGCGGCGGCCGGTGACACAGCCAGCCGCTTGTCGCCGATGTCGTGGTTTCCGGGAACGAAAAACAGGTTCGGCTTCAAGGGCTGCAGAATCCTGTGGGCTTCGCGGGCCGCGGGAACAAAGGACCGCGTGTGCGGGAGAGGATGGACCACATCTCCAAGATGAACGACGAAATCGGGTTTGCTGGCGGCCATCAGTCCGACGGCGAACCGCGCCCTGTCATTCGCTTTGTCATTGACCGGAAACGGCGACGACAGATCGCCCGAAGGGTCCCTGATGTGAGTGTCAGCGACAATCCCGAAGGTGAAGCTCTCCATGGTCAGTCTGCGCCGCTGCGGGATTCGGGACCGAACGCCAGCCGCGTCACTTGCTGCGGCCGCCGGGGCGCAGATTGCGGCGGATCAGGAGCGCCAGGGTGACCGCCGTCAGGCCCCAAAACAGCCAGCAGATGGGACTGGAGACGAAAATCGACCAGTCTCCGCGCAACAGCAGCAGGGACTGCCGAAAATTGTCCTCGAGCAGGGGACCCAGGATAAAGGCGATCAGGAATGGAGCCGGCGGTATGGCAAGCCGCCGCATTGCGTAGCCGACCGCACCCATGGCAAACATGACGCCGACATCGAAAATGGAGTTGTTGACGGCGTAGGAGCCGTAAATGCACAGGACCAGCACAATCGGAAACAGAATGCGGTGCGGCACATCGGCAATGCGGCTGATGACGCGTATTGATGCCTTGCCGACGGCAAAGAGGTAGACCGAACTCAGCATGATTCCCAAGAACAGCGCATAGATCAGGCTCAGATTGTCCTGAAACAGCAGCGGGCCGGGCCGCAAACCGTGGATCATGAAGGCTCCAAGAACGATCGCCGTGATCACATCGCCGGGAATCCCCAGCGCGAGCAGCGGAATCAAGGTGGCGCCGGCAACGCCATTGTTGCCGCTCTCGGCGGCCGCGACGCCTTCAATTTCGCCGGACCCGAACCTGTCACCGTTCGGTGAATTTCGTTTTGCCTCTGCATAGCTGAGAAAGGCGGAAGGAGCGCCGCCGATGCCGGGTATGGCGCCGAGAACCACACCGATCGCACTGCCGCGGAGAATGGTCTTTCTGCAGCGTTTCAGATCTGAAAGAGACGCGGCGGCGCCGGCGAGGGCGCTGTGCTTCCGCGGCATCTCAATTCGGCCGAAATGGGCGATGATTTCGGGAATCGCGAACAGGCCGATCAGCACCGGTATGAAATTCAGACCCGCCATGAGATCGACCTGGCCGAACACGAAACGGTCCGTGCCGTAGACGAGATCCAGCCCAATTGTGGCCAGCAAAAGGCCGAAACAGGCGGCGCCGAGACCCTTAAGGAGCTTGTCCCCTGAGACCCCGGCGATGATCGTCAGCGAAAATACAATCAGCGTGAACACTTCGGGAGAACCGAACGCCAGCGCGAGGCTGGCCAGCATGCCGGCGAAAAATATCAGTGAGAGATTGGAGATAAAGTCGGCAATGACAGACGCGTAAAGGGCAATGTCCAGGGCGCGCCTCGCCTGACCCTTCTGCGCCAGCGGGTAGCCGTCAAGCACGGTGCAGGAAGCCGCCGGCGTTCCGGGCGCATTGATGAGGATGGCTGTGATCGAGCCGCCGTAGATTCCGCCCTTGTAGACACCGAGCAGCAGCAGGATGCCGGAAACCGGGGACATGGTGAATGTGAACGGCAGGGTGAGGGCAACGGCCATAGGGGTGGTCATCCCCGGAACGGCGCCCACAAACGTGCCGATCAGCACACCCAGACCGATGATCAGAACGTTTTGCCATGTTGCAAACAGGCCGATCGCCTGTTGCAGAACGACGGGATCAGGCATCGCTCATAGGTTTCCGATGAGCGGCTGCAGCAGCCCCGCCGGAATCGGAATCCGCGCAATCTTGAGAAAAAACAGATACAGCAGAAACGGCAGCAAAAGGGCAATTGCGCCGATCAGCCAATAGCGGCGCTCACCGCCCAGCAGCAGCGCAAGCGCCACAGTGATCGCCGAAGCCAATACAAAGCCGAGCCACTCAAGCGACAGAAAACAGGCGGTGAGCATTGCCAGGATGGCCGTCGTCCGAAGCATGGCGTCGGGTCTTCTGTCGCTGGCGCTTTCCGCCGGTCCTGCCTTGCCAAAAAACGCGCTGCCGAGGACTGCGGCGCCGATGCCCACCAGGCAGACCGCAATCAGCCGCGGGTAGTAGGACGGAGCAAGGGCGGCAACGCGGACCCTCGACGGTTCGGTCACCCAATTCGGTATGATCAGCGTCAGCAGCAGCAGCCCGGCTGCGATCATGAACATCCCGGACAGCCCGTCCTTTGAAACAAGGGGAGTTGGCTTCAGTGCCGGGGTCCGCATTGCAGCCGCGAAAGTTGGTTTGCCGGAATATGCTGCGCTGTCACGTGGACTTTACTTTGCCAAAATCGAAGTCGCTCGACAGCAGGAACGCGTTCAGCGCCGTCAAAGCGGCGGACTCGACCGTGGTCGCGTTGCCGATGGTGATTTTGTCGCGCGGCAGAAGCGAGTTCAGCTCTCTCAGCCCTTGCAGCACGCCCCCTGAAAAATCTGGCTGGCGGCCGGTTTCTCCGGTCAGGATGATTTTTGTCGGGCTGAACATGATGTGGGCCAGATCGATCCCGTAGGCGAGCCGCCGGCCGGCGGTTCGGAACGCTTCGATGGCGCCGGGCTCCCGCCGTCCCGCGGCTCTGAGTTCAGACGTCAGCTGCGCGTTGATTTCTGTGAAAGGAATCCTTTTGTGTTTTCCGGCGCCGATCCGGGTGCGCACAACCGCCGCGCCGGAACCGCAATGTTCGAGACATCCCCGCCGCCCGCACTCGCACGCGATGTCTGAAAACGGATGTGGAATATGCCCCAGGCAGCCGTAATCGCGCCCTTCGAGCCGCTGCACATCTCTGAGCTGCCATGCCGTGCCGATACCCAGCCCGACATTGATCAGAAAGACATTGGCGCGCACCGCCTTCGGCAAATGGCGGAGTTCCGCTCCGATCAGGCTCGATGCCCGCGAGGTCGTTGTCACCGGCAGGTTCAGGCGTGACCGCAGCAATTCCGAAATCGGCGCTTTGGTCCAATTCAACACCCGCGAGTTGATCCTGCCTTGCGCGTCCGGCGCGTCATTGGTCGCGACAGACACCGCCGCACCGACGATTCTCCGCTTGTCGACGGGGTTTTTTCGCAAGAGCCCGTTCGCCGATTCCGCCAGCCGGTCAGCCGCGGTCTCGGCGTTAGTGATATCGGCGTCCGGGATATCGGTCCGGTCAATTGTCAGGCCCGACGCGTCCATCAGCGCCACACCGCGGCGGTTGGCCGTGATCGCGATACCGATGACAAATGCGCCCTCTGGCCTGATTGACAGCATGGACTGCCGCCTGCCGACAACGCCCTTGCGTTCGATTGGATCGCTTTCAACGACCAGCCCGGCATCGATCAGCTCGCGCAGAATCCGGGAAAGGCCGGAAGCCGTCAAGTCAGTGATATCGCCGAGCTCGCGCCGTGTCAGCGCCTTGGCCTGGAAAATCTGCTGCAGAATTGCGGCCCGGTTTTTTCGGCGCACTCCAGTGTTGGTGTGAAAAGAACCCGACATGGCGAATCTCTTTTTTGACGCCGGAAAAAAACTATTGGAATCTGTGCGGCGCGGTGTCAAGTTACTGCAGCGGGGCGCGCGTCGCACCCCGTCCAGGACAGGGGAGGATGTTTTTTGAGACTGTTTCAGGTTGTGAAGGCAGGAGCGGTCGCGCTCGGTCTCGCGCTGCTGCCATGGTTTGCGGTCGGTCAGTCCTATCCCGAACGGCCGATCACTCTTATTGTCCCGTACGGTCCCGGCGGCGCCGCTGACCTGTCCGCACGGATGATTGCCGGATCGGCGCCGACCTACCTTGGGCAGCCGATTCTCGCTGTCAACAGAACCGGGGCCGCGGGCGTTGTCGGGTCAGCCTTTGTCCGTGCCGCAGAGCCTGACGGTTACACAATGCTGTCCGCCAGGGTCGGGAGCCAAATGGGGGTTCCGGCCATGAACAAAACAATTCCATACGAATGGGACGATTTCACAATCATCGGCATGCTCGAAATCAATCCGTTCGTGCTGGTGGTCAGCTCTGAGAGCGGGATCGGCACCTGGGACGAGTTTGAGGCCAAAGTCGTGGCCGGCGAGGAAATGTCATACAGCTCCGCCGGTGTCGGCACTCTGCTGCACATCGCGACAGCCGTCATGGCGGAAACGATGAATGCCGACTTCGAGACGATGACGCACATCCCCTACAAGGGCGGCGGCAAGGCGCGCGCCGCGGTGGTTGGCGGGCAGGTCGACTTTTCATGGCAAAATCTCGCCGCCGTCATCAGCGCCGTTCAGGCGGGCCAGTTGACGGCGCTGGCGGTGACGATGCCGGAGCGGCAGGCCATCATCCCCGATGTGCCGACCGTCGCCGAGGTTGGCCATCCCGATCTGGAAAAGATCATCGGATGGTCGGCGATCTACGGACCGCCGGGTCTGCCGGACGAGGTCGTCGGCAAGTGGGTGGACAAG
The DNA here is from genome assembly GCA_965221935.1 of Paracoccaceae bacterium. Classification (GTDB taxonomy): domain Bacteria; phylum Pseudomonadota; class Alphaproteobacteria; order Rhodobacterales; family Rhodobacteraceae; genus JAPOXR01. The sequence continues at coordinate 42,988 of CBDCSZ010000001.1, read as the reverse complement.
CTGGAATCTCTGAAGAGCGATGCGGCGTGGAACCGTCTGACCAAGAGCCTCGGCAACATTGTGGCGATCATGTCGCCGGAAGAGACGAAGAGCTTTGTCAGCGACCAGTACGCGATATTTGACGAGGCCCTGGATTCTCTCGGCCTGACGATTCGCTGATCAAAGATTCCGGGGGGCGCAGCTCCGCGACCGACCCGGTCCCATCTGTTGAGCTGCGCTATGGGTTCAAAGGCACCGAACTTTCTGCTGATCATGGCCGATCAGCTGGCGGCGGGCGCGCTGTCGGCATACGGCAACCCGACGGTCAAGGCGCCGAACATAGACCGCATCGCCGAACACGGGGTGGTGTTCGAAAACTGCTATTGCAACCTTCCGATGTGCGGCCCTTCCCGTGCCTCCATGCATTGCGGAATTTTGCCGTTTTCCATCGGTATGTACGACAATGCGAGCGAATTCAGCTCCGAGATTCCAACGATTGCGCATTATTTGCGGTCGCTCGGTTATCGGGCGGAGCTGTCCGGCAAGATGCATTTTGTCGGCCCCGACCAGCTGCACGGGTACCAAAAACGCCACACGACTGACATCTATCCGTCAAACTTTGCCTGGACGGTCGATTGGACGAAGGGCAGGGAATACCGGCCGACGAATCTCACAATCTCGGCCGTCGCCGAAAGCGGTCCCTGCATCAGATCGATGCAGATGGATTACGATGACGAGGTGGAATTCCAGGGCCGGCAGGCGATCTACGATCTTGCCCGCCGGCGCGACCGCGATCCCTTCCTGTTGACGGTGTCCTTTACCAGCCCGCATTCCCCGTTTGTGATCGGGCAGAAATACTGGGACATTTATCGGGAAGACGACATTGAGCCGCCAGCGGTGGCGCCGCTCGCCGAGCACGAAATGGACCATTTGAGCCGCAACCTGCATTACTGCCAGGGGCGGCACGAATTCACGCTTGCGGACAAGCATTACTGTCTCGCCAGGCACGGTTATTACGGCATGATTTCCTATCTTGACGAAAAGATTGGCGCGCTTGTCGACACGCTGCGCGAGACCGGGCTCGACAGGAACACAATCGTGATCCTGACAGCCGATCACGGGGAAATGCTGGGCGAGCGCGGCATGTGGTTCAAACAGCATTTCTTTGAATGGGCTGCGAGAGTGCCGCTCATTTTCTATGCGCCGGATCGTTTTGCGCCGAACAGAGTGACGCAGAACGTCTCTTTGGTCGATCTCATGCCGACAGCATTGGATTTGGCGCAGGGTCAGGATTTTGGCGGCTACGCCACCGAAATCGACGGCTGTTCACTGGTCGGTCCGCTGCACGGCGACAGCTCAAACATGAAGGATTTGGCGATTTCCGAATTTGCCGCCGATGGCTCGACCGGACCGAGCCGCATGGTCAAACAAGGTCACTGGAAACTCATGTGGCTCGAAGGCCGGGAATGTCTTCTCTACGATTTGGCCAGCGATCCGCACGAAATCTCCAGCCGGCACGGAAAGCCGGAGGCGGCGGCGATTCAGAAGAGGCTGGAGGAGCGCCTGTTCAGGAATTGGGATCCCGGACAGTTGACACGCAAGATCGCGGTTTCGCAGCAGCGCCGCCTCGCGGTGCATCGGATCACCGGCGGCGTCCCCAACTATGTTCATCTGACCCGGCTGGATGACGGATGCCGGTATGTGCGCAACGCCGGCGCCGCCGAAACCAAGGCTAGGGCGCGCCTGCCGCTGGTGGCTTCCGAACCGACAGCGGCCGAATAGCCGGAAATCCATTCGACGGCTCACCTGCCCGGCCCGGACATCGCATCAAGCGGCGGCGCAGCAAGTCACCTGCCAATTGCCTCCGCAGGCGTGGAATCGTTTCATTTTTGACCGGCGCGCGCCGCCAGCGTCTCGGCCGCCCGCGGGCTGAGCGACGCGAGCAGTTCCCGGATTTCCGGCTTGGTGTAGAGAAAGCCGGGGCCGCGCGCACGCGCAAGCGCGCCTTTCAGAATGTGCGTTTGCCACTCCTCCCAGACTGCCGCTCTCAATTCCTTTTCTCTCCACCTTCGACCGAGCGCGGCCGACCATTCCATTTCAATCGCCGCGGCGCCGCGAAGTGACTGTGGATTGTTGTGGCTGAACAATTCCCGCTGTCTTTCCCGCCAATTCCGGACGTCATCAATATTTGAGCTGAGCTCGCCTGACCGCAGCGCTTCAAACCATTCCCAGCAAGCCTGCGCCGCGTCGCGGCGCGGCCGGCGGTTGGCCCGTCCCTTGTGCTGCACGATGCTGAGATTGGCCAGGACGTGGGTCTCAAACCCGCTCCCTGGCGGCGTCAGTTCAATTGTCGAGTGGCTGGCGGACAAATCGGCGCTGCGAACCGAGAAAATATGGCAGTTTCCGTTCCTGGCCTTGCGCAGGTACAGGCGGCCGACGCAGTGACTCAATCTGCTGGACTCTTCGCGGAGATCGGATTCTGAGTTCAGATTCTGCACAACCAGTCCATTTTTTGCCGTGAAATTGTCCGCCAGGCGCGGCCAGCTGTTGTCGGCCTGGAATTGCGCCGCGTCGGCGCTTTGCTCCGGCGCGTTTCTGTTCTCCGCTTCCATCAAGGCCGGAATTCGGGCAATCCAGGAGCGGGCGGACGAGAACAGTTTGCCGGCGATGTTGCCTGAATTGCCGGCAATGACGCCAAAGGAAATCCGGCGGGCGCGGAACATGTCGTTTTCCAATGGCGAGGGCAGCGGCTCCCTGACCTCAGCGATCGAACAAAGCAGCTGCGGCAGGACCACGCAGCGGCAGAAATCGTCGACCAATTCCAAGGCGTCGGATGTTGCAAGCGCCAGTCCGCGACGGTCAAACTCCCGGACGGGAGTGTCAAAAGCGGTTGCGAGTGCTGACTTGAAACCGGACCAATTGCCGCGGGAGGATTTGAGCACAGTCTCCACGGGGACGCCAAACGCCGCATTCAGCGGCAGCGCACAGGAGGACATGATATCAATGAAATCGTTCCAGCCGCCATCGTTGTCTGGAACCCAATCGGCGGGGTAACCGTTCATCAGCTCAATAAACCGGTCGAGGCTGAATTCGCCGCCCAAGCTGTAAAGCCGCGTTCTGTTGACGCCCAACGGATCGGCGCCCTGTGCGACCGCGCCATGGTCAAACACCCGATTGGCTGGAATCGGCGCGGTGAGATTCCTGATGCGCCTCAGGTGACCCTGTTTGAGTCCGATACGCTGCGCAACAGCCGCCGCAAGCGGTTGACCGCCGTCGATGACGGTTCTGAATTGATCGTCGTGAGCGAGCCGTTCGGCAAGCAGCGGGTAGGCCTGCGCCGCCTGCAGGCGGCGTTTCTGCCAGGGCGTGGCGGTGTCGCCGAAAAAGCAGACCGCGGCGGCAGTCGGGATTTCGATTGCAAGCAAAGCGGCTGTTGCCGTGTCCAGGTCGATATCATTGAAACGTTTCGGGAGGGAAACGCCGAATTCCGCGCGATCCGCTGTCATCTCCGCCGCCGCGGCAAGCGCCGATGAATTGGATTCCGACTGCAGAGTTACCTGCCGCGCACATGAAATCCCGGTGCCCGATCGATCCAGAATCCCCAGCTGAGCACCGGCGGTCACCGCCCTCTCAGGCAGTTGAATCCCGCGCGCAGGCCTGCTCGCCGACACCGGCTCCGCCGCCGCATCCGCCGCAAAGAACTCGTCGAATTCGGCGATTCCGGTGGAGATGTGCCCGGTCGGCAGCGGTTCCGCGCAGTCGTGAAGGGTGACATTTGCCCGCAGAGCCAAAACCGCGAAGGCGAGTGACTCGGCGACAGCGACGGCGTCCGCGGGATGCTCAATGGTTTCAAGAAAGCGCCCCCGTATCCGATCGTCAATTCTGACAGTCGCGGACTGCGGCTGCAGAACCGGGAGACCCACATCCAGCAGTATCTCGGCCACGGCGATGCCGGAGCGCCGGCCAATGCGGAGTTTGACCGCGTCAAACCGTTCTTGTCCGCCGACACCCGGATCCAAAGACCCTTCAAGCCAGACCGCGGCCCAAACGCGGTCCGCATCGCAAGTGCTCTCAATCCGCATTCGGCCGGACTGTCCAGATCGCTGTGCCCAACTGCTTTCAGCCGTCCAGTCTGTTTCCGGCTCCATAGGGCCAAACCGTCAGCCGCAGAGGCGCAGCTCGCCTTGGTTCCGCCGTTCGCAGGCAAGCGCGGCGGCAGGCCCCGGGCCATTCTTAAACCTGCTCAATACAGCGGCGTTGGCATATGTGCGAGCGCACAGAGGGCTGGCCGGGCAAAATCCGCGGCGGGGGGATCGCTTTTGCGAGAACAATCCACACCCGTCCGCGGCTGAGGAGGCCTTGCGTGTTTCACATTTCCCGCCGCTGGGCTAAGCGACAGTTGATGATATCCCGGGTGGATTGCGGTCGACGCGCCGATTTGCGCCATGAGCAAAAACCTTGAAATCGCAGCTGGCTTTCCGTCATACCGTTTCGCGGTTGCGCCGATGATGGACTGGACAGACAGGCACTGCCGATATCTGCACCGTCTGATGACCCGCCGGGCGCTGTTGTACACTGAAATGATCTCGGCGCCGGCCCTCCTGCACGGAGATGCCGACCGTTTGCTGGCGCATGACCCGGCTGAACATCCGGTGGCGCTCCAGATCGGCGGTTCCGATCCGGCGCAGCTGTTCGCGGCGGCCAGACTCGGCGCCAAACGGGGATTTGCCGAAATCAACCTGAATTCGGGATGCCCGTCCGACAAAGTTCAGGGCGGCTGTTTTGGCGCCGTGTTGATGAAGGATGCGCAGCGAACGGCGGATTGCCTCCGGGCAATGGTTGAAGGAGCCGGCGGGACCGAGGTCACGCTCAAGTGCCGAATTGGCGTTGACGGGCAGGCGCCCGAGAAAACCATGCCCAGGTTTATTGAAGCCGCAAGCGGTTCCGGGATCGGCAGAATCGTGATCCATGCCCGGAAAGCATGGCTTTCCGGGCTGAGCCCAAAACAGAACCGTGAGGTTCCGCCGCTCAACCACAGTCTGGTGGTCCGCATGAAACGGGACTTTCCCCACCTCAAAATCTGTATCAACGGCGGAATCGCCAGCTTGGACGACGCATCGGCCCTTTTGGAAAACGGATTGGACGGCGTGATGGTGGGACGCGCCGCCTACCGGTCGCCAGCGACCATGCTCTTGGATGTGGACAGGCGGATCTTTGGCGCTGCCGACTCAGCCTCGCGCATCGAGATCTTGCCGCACATGCTGGCCTATATCAGACGGCACCGCGAAGAGGGCGGCAAGACCACTTCTGTCACCCGGCATATGCTTGGGCTGTTTTCGGGCTGTCCCGGCGCCCGCCGCTGGCGGCAGACGCTGTCCCATCCGTCGCTGAACACTGACCAGGGATTGCGGATCATGGAACGGGCATGCCATGCGATGGCGGAATGCGGTTCACAACTGCAAATCGCGGCACAGAACGATTCGGCGATTCTCAAAACAGGAAAAGCCGCGGACCGCATTATTGCCGCCGACGCCGCCTTCCAGCCCGCCGCACCTTGAGTTTTCCCGACCGGCCAGGCAGTTCAGCGAGAATGCGCCGTCTCTTTTCCGGCGAAAAATCCGCCCACAATCGGACCTCTTCGGCGGTGCGGTGGCAGCCAACGCAGATTTCCGCGTGCGGATGTATAATGCAGATCTGCTGACAGGGGCTGTCCGGCTCCCGGCGGATCCAGGTCTTTTCAGTCAGGGTCGGCCTCGCGCGTTGTCAGAGCGTCCAAGGCGCCCTGAAGGATCAGCGATGCGGCGACACGGTCGATCGATTCGCTCCGCCGGCGCCGATCCACACCTGCATCAATCATCATGCTCTCAGCCTCATGAGTCGAGAGTCTTTCATCCCAGAAGGTGATCGGCAAATCCACTCTCGATGCCAGATTGCGCGCAAATGCCCGCACTGACTGGCATCTCGGCCCCTCTGTCCCATCCATGTTTCGCGGCAGGCCAATGACGACCCCCGCGACGTCGCGCTGATCGCAGACCGTTTGCAGCTGGCGGATTCGTTCGTTGAATCTCCTGGCCCTGATCGTCGTCAAGGGCGACGATATCCGCCGTTCATGGTCAGACACCGCTATGCCGAGGGATTTGGCGCCATGATCAATGCCGATCAGCGTGCCTGCCAAAGGCAGCTGACCGCAAAATCCGCCCAGACTCTGAAACACCCGGTTCAATTCCGAGCTTCCGCCGGCGCGGCCGCCGCAGCGATGACGGCAAGCATTTCTGGTTGCCCGCGGAATGCCGATTTGGCCCGCTTCAGCGCCGTTTCGGCGCCCTCCGCATCCCCCAGCACGAGCAATGAACGGATCAGCCGCGCCCACTCGGCAGCCGTGCCGCCTTCTTCATCCAATCGCTGTCTCAGCCCCTCCACCATCGATCGAATCATTGCCGCTCGCTCGGTCTCGCTCAATTCGCCCGCAGCGGCAATGTCATCCGCGCTTGGTCCCGGCAGAGCTGGCGGCTCCACTTTCAGGTCGAAACCCGCCATACGCGCGGCGCCCGGGATTCGATCGCGGATCTGGGCCATCCAAGGCGCGTCAGGGGGGCCTTCTGACATCAGTGCGCTCCAAATGCTGACGGCCAGATCCGGGCGCCCTGACTGCACATGCATCAAGCCGAGAAAATAGCGTGCAACGGCGCTGCCGTTGTCGAGCGCAAGCGCCCGGTCGATCGCCTGTTCCGCATCGGGAGAGACATATCCCCCGACTTCCGCGATCAGGAGATCTGCAAGTTCGCTGTGGTCGGTCGATGTGGCTTTGCCGCCAAGAATTCTGACGACCTGCTCCTGAGCCGCAACCGCGCCGCGCAGGTTGCCCAGGAAAAGTTCGCTGCGGACCAACAGGCGGTGACCTTCAAGATCGGCACTGTTTTCCGCGAGTCTGTCGCGCAGCCTCTGGACGAGCCGAAGATGTTCCGGATCGAGGCCCTCGGGCGGGACCCAGGTTTCGCGGCCGAGCCGCGCTTCTTCCTGGGTCGGTCGGGCCAGCCGGAAAGATTCTGCGGCTGCCAGCCGGTCAGCCAGCGGCATGTCCGGCAATTGCGGCCTGCCGATTTGCCAGTAAACAGCAAATGCGCCGGGCACCAAAAGGACAAAGACGAAAGCCGCGGCGAGAAGGGTCGGCAGCTGCGCCGCCTGGCCCGCCGGCTGCTCATGGGAAGCCTTCTCGTGCGCTTTAATCAACCGGCGCGAAATCTCACGCCGCGACTGTTCCGCCTCTTCCGCAGAAATAAGGCCACGCTCCAGGTCGCTTTCAATTTCGCCGAGCTGAATCTTGTAGAACTCGACAGTCCGCTGTCCGTCGGACAGTGACTGCCTGCGGTTGCGGAGAAGCGGATACAGAATCGCGCCGGCGACAATCGCTGACAGAGCAGACGCGGACAGCCAAAACAGCATGCGGATTCCCCGGCCATGAAGCGAATGCGGGCATTCAATTCTGTGAACAATCGCTTGCCGCATGTAAAGGCGGATTTGCGCCGCATGTCGCGGAGGCCGGGCGATGGGGAACTTAGCAAATGCGGGGATTTTCCGTATAAGAGTGCCTGCTTGGCGGATTCGGGATTGAATTCAGACCGGCTGATAAGTTGAGTCAGGCCGGCTTTGGCTCATGACCGGCGTGCCACTGTCAGAGAGGAACGCCTTTCGGTGCAGCGTTATTCAGTCTTCAGTCTGGCGAGGGAGGCGCTTCGCGGCCACACCGGATGGGAACGGGCATGGGAATCTCCTGAACCCGGAAGTTTCTATGATCTGGTGATTGTCGGCGCCGGCGGCCATGGGCTGGCAACTGCGTATTATCTGGGCAAGAATCACGGCGCCCGCAGTGTTGCCATTCTCGAAAAGGGCTGGCTCGGCGGCGGCAACACCGGCCGCAACACTACGATCATCCGCTCGAATTATCTGCAGGATGACTCGGCGGCGATTTACGAGAAGGCCCGCCAGCTTTACGAAACACTGAGCCGGGATCTCAACCTGAACGTCATGTTCAGCCCCCGGGGCGTGATGATGCTTGCCCAGACCCATCATGAGGCGCGCGGCTACATGCGGATTGCAAACGCCAATCTCAACCAGGGGATCGAGACCGCGTATATTTCACCGGCACAGGTCAAGGAACTCTGCCCGATCATTGCCATCGACGGTCCGCGCTATCCGGTGCTTGGCGCGATTTGGCAGCCGCGCGGCGGCACCGCCCGGCACGATGCGGTCGCCTGGGGATACGCCAGAGCATGTTCGGATATGGGCATGCACATCATTGAGAATTGCGAGGTGACCGAAATTTCACGGGACGCCAATGGCGTGACCGGCGTCACAACCACCCGCGGCGCCATCGGCTGTCAAAGGCTGGGCATCGTTGTCGCCGGCCATTCCGGAGCGCTGGCGGAAATGGCCGGATTCCGGCTGCCCGTTGAGTCGGTTGCGCTCCAGGCGCTTGTGTCCGAGCCGATCAAGCCGTGTTTGGATGTCGTCGTCATGGCGAATACCGTGCACGGCTATATCAGCCAGTCTGACAAGGGCGAGCTGGTCATTGGGGGTGGAGCGGACGGCTACAACAACTACACCCAACGGGGCTCTTTCAGCCATGTCGAAGAAACTGTGCGGGCTCTTGTCGAGACATTTCCGGTCATTTCGCGGCTGAAGATGCTGCGGCAGTGGGGCGGCATCGTCGACATGACCGGCGACCGCTCGCCGATCATCTCCAAAACGCCGGTCGACGGCGTGTATATCAACTGCGGATGGGGAACCGGCGGCTTCAAATCAATTCCCGGTTCGGGCTGGGCAATGGCCGACCTGATGGCGCACGGCGAGCCCGGCAGCCTCGCCGCCCCGTTCGGCCTTGACCGGTTTCGCGAGGGCCGTTTCATAGATGAAAGTGTGGCTGCCGGTGTCGCCCACTGACATGAAGACACAGCAAACCGGCGGAGCGCGGAGGCAGCAAAATGCTTAGACTGAAATGCCCTTATTGCCAGGTGGAGGCCGACGAGACGGAATTGGTTCCGGGCGGGGAAGCGCATATCCGACGGTTTGGTCCGGGGTCGAGCGACGAGGAATTCGAAAACTACCTGTTTGTCCGCAAAAACCCAAAGGGCGTGCATTTCGAAAGATGGCGGCACTCTTTTGGCTGCGGCAAATGGTTTCACGTCGCCCGCTGCACACAGACGCTGGAAGTCTTCGGCACCTACCGGGCGCAGTCGCTGAAGACGCCAAAGCCCATCATGGACGCGATTGCCAGGCGCCGTCCCGGTCCGGCGGCCGATCGATAGTTCGGCGGGCAGCGAGAGAGCGCACTGCAGTGAGCACGCGGCTTGCATCGGGAGGCCGGCTGATTGACCGGCGGCAGAGGCAAAAGTTTCAGTTCAACGGCAGACGGCTGACCGGATTTGCCGGAGATACCCTGGCGTCGGCGCTGCTGGCGAACAACCAGTGTCTCATTGGCAGATCCTTCAAATACCATCGCCGCCGCGGGTTGGTCGGAAGCGGCCCGGAAGAACCGAACGGGCTCGTCGGGCTGGGAACGGGCGCGGGTCTCGAACCCAATCGCCAAGCGACGATGGTTGAACTGTTCGATGGGCTGAAGGCATCGTCGCAAAATCACTGGCCGAGCCTCGAATTCGATATCGGCGCGCTCGCAGGAGCGCTGCCGCAGCTGTTGCCGGCAGGCTTCTACTACAAGACTTTCATGCAGCCGAGGCAGGCGTGGAAGCACCTGTTTGAGCCTGTGATCCGAAATGCCGCGGGGTTGGGCAAGGCCCCCCGTGAGCCGGACCCGGACAGTTACGAACATTTCAGCGTCACCGTCGATCTCTTGGTGATTGGCGGCGGTATTGCCGGATTGACGGCTGCGAAAGCGGCGGCGGCGGCCGGCGCACGGGTCTTGATCGTTGAGCAGATGCCGCGGTGGGGCGGACGCTCGGCCGTCGATGTTGCCACGATTGACGGGGCGCCGCCGGCTGAATGGATTTCCCGCGCGGCGGCGGAGCTGCGGCAGCTGGACAATGTCCGCATGCTCGTCCGCACGACTCTGTTCGGTCAATACGATCACGGGTTTGCGCTGGCCCTGCAGCGCCTGCCGGATGAAGGACCCGCGCCGGGCGGTGTCCGGCAGCGGATTTGGCGCATTCGCGCGCAAAAGACGGTGCTGGCGGCGGGGGCCATCGAAAGACCGCTGTGCTTCCGCGGAAACGATATCCCGGGCGTGATGCTGGCATCCGCCGTGCGCGACTATGTCAAGGAATTTGCCGTTTCGCCGGGCGACCGGACGGTGCTGGCGGTCAACAATGACGATGCCTACCGCACTGCCATCGCCATCGCCGAAGCTGGCCTCGACGTTCCGGCGATCGTGGATTCACGACCGGTGGCGGAGGGCGATCTGCCAAACCTGGCGCGGGACATGCATATCAGAGTCGAATGCGGCAAGGCGATTGCCGCAGTCAAAGGCCGCGGCCGCATGCGCGGCGTTCAGATCTGTTCGCAGGCCGGTGAAGGGGCGGTGCTGGAAGAAATCGAGTGTGAAGCGGTGGCAATGTCGGGCGGCTGGTCGCCGACGGCGCATTTGTGGTCGCACTGCCGCGGCAAACTGCTGTGGGACGATGCCATTTCCGCATTTCGGCCGAATCCGGACCGACCGCCGATTGACGCCAAAGGCGAAGGATCGATGTTCGCCGCAGGCGCCGCCGCCGGCGCCATGCGCGCGGCGCATGCGGTCGAAAACACGGCAGGAGCGGTCAATGCGGCGCTGAAGGGACTCAAGCTCAAAACAAAGGTCAGTTTTCCGGCAATTGAACGGGAACATGCGGACCCGCCTGACAAATCCTGTCTGATGCCCAGCGGCATCAGCTCCGCAAACCGCGCCAAAACCTGGGTGGATTTCCAAAATGACGTCAAAGTCGCGGATCTCGAAATCGCCGTCCGTGAAGGCTACGAGAGTTCCGAACATGCAAAACGCTATACCACACTGGGCATGGCGACCGATCAGGGCAAACTCTCAAATGTGAACGGCCTGATGATTCTGGCGGAGAATCTGGGGGCAGGGATGGGCGATGTGAGCCCGACAACATTCAGGCCGCCGTACACACCGGTGACGCTGGGGGCGATTGCCGGCGACGCGCGCGGAAGGCGTTTCAAACCGGTTCGCAAAACGCCCATCGATGCCTGGCACGAAAACAACGGCACCCATTGGGAGCCGGTTTCGGACTGGCGCCGACCGTATTGCTATCTCAATGGTGAGGAAACAGTCGAGGACGCGGTCAGCCGCGAAGCCTTGAGGGTGCGTCATTCAGCGGGGATCTTGGACGCGACGACGCTCGGAAAGATTCTTGTCAAGGGACCGGATGCCGGCAAGTTCCTGGACCTGATGTACACCAACATGATGAGCACGCTTCGACCGGGTCGCTGCCGTTACGGTCTGATGTGCAACGAAAACGGCTTCCTGATGGATGACGGAGTTGTCGCGCGGCTCGATGAGGAGACATTTCTTTGCCACACCACAACCGGCGGCGCCGACCACATTCATTCATGGATGGAGGATTGGCTGCAGTGCGAGTGGTGGAATTTCAAAGTCTACACCGCCAACGTCACGGACCATTTCGCGCAGATTTGTGTGGCCGGTCCCGATGCCCGAAAGATCCTTGAAAAACTTGGCGGAATGGATGTCAGCGAGGATGCCTTGTCCTTTATGGCTTGGAAGGACGGTCGGCTGGCGGGTTTGGAAGTCCGCGTCTTTCGGATTTCCTTCTCGGGTGAATTGTCTTTTGAAATCGCCATTCCGGCGGCAAAGGGCATGGATCTCTGGGAAGCGGTCCTGGGCGCAGGGCAGGAGTTTCAGCTCGAACCTTATGGAACGGAAGCCCTGCATGTGCTGCGCGCGGAAATGGGATTCATCATGATCGGTGACGAGACTGACGGCACCGTCACGCCGCAGGACCTCGGTCTCGATTGGGCGATTTCGAAGAAAAAGAAGGACTATCTCGGCAAGCGGGCGCAGGAGCGGCCATACTTGACCGGTCCCGACAGGTGGAAATTCGTAGGGCTTGAAACAGTTGAGGCGACCGCCCGGCTGCCATGCGGGTCGCACGCGGTCGGAACGGAAACGACCCCGCACGGATTTCCCAAAACCGTCGGGAGGGTGACGTCCAGCTACCATTCGCCGATTCTGAACCGGACGATCGCTCTCGGTCTTGTCGAAAGGGGGGCCGAACGAATGGGCGAGGTGCTGGGTTTTTCCACCGACCAGGGCAGGATTGACGCCAAGATTGTCACCCCGGTGTTCTACGACCCGGAAGGCACACAGACGCGTGGCTGACACCGGTTCCATGACCGGCGCCAATCGCGTCGAACTGTTGCCCGGCAGGGGAATGATCATGCTGCGCGGTTCGCTGAACGGGAAGGCGTTCGCAAGCGCGGTCGCAAAGGCTTTTGGAACAGGGATCCCAAAGAGCGGACGGATTGTGCGGAGCGCCGACCGGGAACTTGCCTGGATGTCGCCGGATGAGCTGCTTGGATTTCTTCCGATCGACGGTTTGCCGGACACCGTTTCCACACTCGAGGATTCTCTATCCGGTCAGCACTTTCTGGTGGCCGATGCGTCTTCGCTGCGCTCAGAGTTTGCAATTGAAGGCGCCGTGCGCGATATCCTGGCGAAAGGAACGCCGGCCGATTTGTCGCACGAGGCGTTTTCTGTCGGCCAATTCAGAAGATCGAGGATCGGGCAGCTGCAGGCGGCCTTTTGGCTGACCGGCGACAGCAGCGCCCGCGTGATCTGCCGCCGTTCGGAGGCGGAATACATGCAAGACTGGCTGACAGCTGCGGCATCGGCAGAGCGCGCTCCCCGATATTTTCACCGTTAACCGATCCTGCTGCCTTGCGCCTGACGCATGACGGAATTGCCGCTTTGGCCGGTTCACCCGAGTGATCCGAGGCTTACATTTGAGGCATGCTATAAATGGAGTGTGCCATGCAAACCGAATTTCCCTCGTCCGCAGAATACGAAGCGGCAATCAGATACGCCCGCGAGCTGCGGGCGAAAACCATTGGAGACATGCTTGTGCGGATTGGCCGCCGCATCAGAAACGCTTCTGTCCGGCTGTTTTCCCTGCGGAAGCATCCCGCACAATTCAGTTTTGATAAGCCTCAGATTCGTTAAGCCGGCCGGCCGATGGGAATCGGCACAATGCGCCGTCCGGCCGCACGGGACAAAAATCCCACAAGCTGCGATGAACGCAATACAGGCCGGCCCTTGAGCGCCAGCTTACACTGCACGCCCAATGGCGCCCTCCGCCGGGGGCAGCCGAATTCTCCGCCCATGCTCCGGCGCTTCGTCACAACGCTTAGGCCTCTCGCCAAAATAACATGATCAGGATGACCTGTTGATCAGGGTGTAGTTCCAGTCGCCGTGGAAGCCGTCGCGGCGGATTTTCAGGGTCTTCATCCGTTCGTCGGAAACCTTGACGCCGAGCGGATACTCGTTGTCGTCGATCCGCGACCGGATCTTCAGACCGGCGCGGGTCGTGGCGGCGGCGATGAGCTCGACGATGACCCGGCAGCTGACCAGGGGCCGTCCGCGCCAGTTCCGGGTGATGTGGCAGAACATGCGGTGCTCGATCTTGTTCCACTTGCTCGTGCCCGGCGGGAAGTGGCAGACCGAGATCTTCAGGCCGAGCTCGTCGGCGAGGCGCTGCAGTTCGAGTTTCCACATCCGGTTCCGGCTGCTGTTGGAGCCGCCGCCGTCGGCCGTGATCAGGAGCCTGCGGGCGTCCCGGCACAGGGGGCGGCCCATGCTCTGCCACCACCGCCGCACGCTCTCCACCGCGAATGACGCGGTGTCATGGTCGGTTCCGACGCTGACCCAGCCCTTGTCGGCCGTCATGTCATAGACGCCATAGGGTATCGCCTTGCCGAGCTCCGGGTCGGGAAAGTCGTGGACGCGGACCTGCACTGGTGTTCCCTTCGGCCGCCATTTCCCTGCCGCCGTTGCGGAAGGGGCCGACAAGCTCCTTTTTCTTCGTGTCGACCGAGATGACCGGCTGGCCCAGCTTCTGGAAGGCCCGCACCCTGCGGTCAATGCGCCGGAAACTGCGCGTCGCGGTCCGGATGCCGGCGGCCCTCAACCGTCTTGCGGTTGGACTGCAGGCTGTAGCCGAGGGAGTGCAGCAGCCGGTTGACCGTGCGCTCGCTGACCGGATGGCCTTCTGCGCTGAGAGCGTCCGCGAGGCGGCGCGCGCTCAGCGACGTCCAGCGGAGCGGGCGTTCCGGATCTCCGCGCGTCGCCGGCTCGAGATGGAGCTCCAGCGCCGTCACCAGGCCCGGGTCATGGTCGGACAGGCGTTTGCGGCCGCCGCCGGGACGGCGGGTCCGCCCGGCCGGCGCGGATACCGCCGCCGCCGCACCATGGTCCAGCTCGCTCAGGCCGGCGCGGACCGTGTTGCGGGACATCCCCGTCGCCTCGACGACCCGGGCAATGCCGCCGCGGCCGAGCGCGCGGGCTTCAGGCCGCCGCCCACAGGCGCCGCGAGCGCTCGTCCAGAACCGCTTCCAGCGCTGTGTGCTTGGATCGAATCGTGTCCGCCACACCATCCATGGTATACGCATGGCACGACAGCGCCAAATAGTCAAGTTATTTTGGCGAGTATCCTTACCTGTGTATGGGCACGCACGGCCTTTGCAGGCCGCGTGGACAGCCCGTCACGAGTCTGCCGCGCAGATTTGAAGAATTCTACAGTTTTAAAGTTCTTCAAATCAGGTTATAGAGACCCTCCACCGTGTTCACCCCAAGAGGAGGAAGTATCCATGAAGAGACTCGTGCAGTCTTTTGCCGCTTCATTGGTGGCAGCAATCTGCGTTACCGCAGTTCCCGCGTTTTCTGAGGATGTAACCGTCAAGCTGTGGTCGCGAGCCGACCGCTCCGGACCGCTGCGCGCGGGCAATATTGTTGCCGCGGCTGAGCAGATGAACCGGATACTCGAAGCATCCGGAGCTGACGTCCGTGTTGTCATTGAACTGATCGAAACCAACGCCCGCGGCTTTGACGCGGACTCCCTTGACCTGCTCAAGGCGCATTCGGTCGGCGACACACCGGATATTATTGTTGCCGCCCACGAGTGGATCGGCTCTTTTGTGGAAGCCGGTCTGGCGGCAAACTTGGAAGATCACATTTCCGCTAACGAACCCCTGTATGCGGACATGATCCCGCAGCTTTGGGACTCGGTGAAATACAAGGGCGAGCGCTACGGCATTCCGCAGGATTCAGAAATCCGGATGTTTTTCCTGAACAACGATATCCTGCGCGCCGCCGGCAATTCCGAGGAATTCATCGCTGGTCTGCCTGCCGCAGTCGAGGCAGGTGAGTTCACGATGTATGACTTCTGCGATCTCGCCGCCGAGGCGGTCAATTCCGGCGCGGCCAAGGTTGGCTGGGTGCACCGGCCAAATGTCGGACCGGACTTTCAGATGGCGATGGCGGCGTTCGGCATCGACATCTACAATGAGGACGAAGCCAAACTGCAGATCACCAGGCAGGGTCTGGTCGATTACTACACTTGGCTGGCATACTGCGTTGAAAACGGCTCGCTGCCGGCTGACATGACAACCTGGGCGTGGGACTCTGTCCACGCGGCCTTCCGGGGCGGCGACGCGCTGTCCAAGTTCCACGGAATCTGGAATGTCGGCGCACAGCTTGAGGCATTTGGCGTCAGCGGCGCTGACGAATACTTCAACCTGATCACCTGGATCCATGCGCCTCCGGGCGAAAAGGGCGGTCAGCCGAAGAATCTCAGTCACCCGATCGTCTATGTTGTCGGCGACACGCCGAACAAGGATTTGGCGGCGATGATTGTTGCCTTGGCTTCACAGCACGTGCCGAACACAGCGCATGCGGTCGGCACCAATCACACCCCGATCAACTATGGACAGGCGGCCATGCCGGAGTTCGTGGAAGATGGCTGGGCGCTGATCGCCGGCACGCCGATGCTCAAACACGCGGAGTTCATGCCGAACCATGCCAGAATCGGTCAATACAACGCCATCACCTACCAAGGCGTTCAGGCGGTCGAGACTGGAGAGCTGAGTCCTGAAGACGCAGCTGACTTGGTTATTGAAGAGCTTGAAGTCGAACTCGGCGACGACGTGATCATACTCGACTGAACCAGATATGCGGACGGGCCGCCCCCAGAGGCGGCCCGGTCGTTTCAGGATGCGACCTTCGACGATTCGCACCGGAACCAACATGCTGGTCTTCCTCGGGCCGGCATCGTTCTTTCTGCTGTGTTTGCTGCTGGCCCCGATCTTTGTCGATCTGGTCGTTGCCTTCACCGATATGGCGCAGACCATACGAATCAACGAGTTCACAACCAAACAGTTCAGCAAACTCGGCCGCGTCAGTGAAGACGCCTGGCTGGGAATCGAACTGCGGAGATCCTTTTACCGGGCGCTGAGCCTCTCGGCTGTCTATATTTTCTTCACCTTGGCGATCTTCAACCTGAGTTTTGGGCTGATCCTCGCTCTGACAACGACGGCCCTGCCGGACTGGCTCGGGGGAGTGTACCGTGCCATTTGGCTGCTGCCGCGCATGTCGCCCTCGGTGGTCTACGCGCTGCTGTGGATCTGGGTCGTCGATCCGACGGAGAGAGGGCTGCTGAACCAGGTGATCAGCGTCTTTGGAATCGCTCCGATCAACATGAGGCTCGATGCGCCCATGATGTTGATCGTTACGGCGAACGGATTCATCGGCGCCTCTATCGGCATGCTGATACTGACCAGCTCATTCCGTTCGATTCCTGAGCATCTGTTTTTTGCGGCGCGCGCCGACGGCGCCGGCTCACTGTCGATCATCCGGCACATCGTCCTGCCGGCCCTGCGCTGGCCGCTCAGCTACATAACCGTATTTCAGTTCCTCGCGCTGCTGGTGTCGTTCGAATACATTTTCCTGATCATGGGGCCGGCGCGCTCGACCATGACGATGGCGATGCTTGCCTACACCAAGACGCTGGCGCCGGACATCGGCGCCGGCCAGTATGCCTATGGCGCGGCCATCACCATGATCCTGATCGTGATCGGTGTTTTCGTGGCGCTGGTCCTTTATCGACTTGCCAACATGACCCGGCTGCTGCTTTCGCCCCGGATCGAGGTTCAGTGATGGCAGTGGCGAAGACTCAGGCCGAATGGGAACTGCTGGCGCGGCGTTCGCTTCGCGACCGGCGGATCAAAAACGGGCTGCTGATCGGGTTTCTGACGCTTGTCACAATTCCAGTGATCGTGCCGTTTTTCTGGGTCTTTGTGATCTCATTCTCGGCCCGCACCGGCGGTGTGGAATCCGAAGTCTTATGGACGGCCTGCGCGATTCTGGTCCCGGCCGTCTTTGCCTATGGCGTGGCGCACACAGCATTCCGCCAGGCCCGGCCGCGAATATACACCGCCCTGATCCTGGTTGCGCTCGCGCTTGTCGGTTTGGCGATAACCGTGGGCGATGACCTGCATCTTTACAATTACCGGTTCATGGTCAATCCCAACCTTGTGGAGGAATTGCGCGGCGCAGCGACGGCTGGCGGGCAATTCCCCTGGGTCTGGGTCGCGTTCATCAACTCACTGTTTGTGGCCGCGATCTCGATGACGCTCAAAGTGACAGTCGCGACGCTGGCCGGCTATTACCTTTCTCGGTTTGCTTTCCGCGGCCGCTCGCAATTCCTGCAGGGGCTGTTGATCCTGGAAGTGTTCCACCCGTGGATGCTGACGATTCCGATTTTTCTGGTGATTTTCTGGGTGGGGCTGCTCAATACGCTGGCCGGCCCGATTCTGGTGCTCACGGCAATCGATCTGCCGTTCTTCATTTTCATCATGAAGGGGTTCTTCGATGCCGTTCCCTGGGACATCGAGATGTCGGCGATGACCGACGGCGCCTCCCGCCGGCAGGCTTTCCGAATGGTCGTGCTGCCGCAGGTGCGGGGAGGCATCATCGCCATCGCCGTGCTGGGATTTATCAAGGGCTGGGAAGAGTATGTGTTCGTCACGGCCCTCCGGACCGGCAACTCCTATTGGGTGATGTCAACCTACCTTTACTATGTGGCGGAAGACGTTATGGGGGTGGATTACGGCGTCGTTGCCGCCGTCAGCGTTATCTATATGATCCCTTCATTGGCGCTCTATCTCTTCTGTCAGAAATTCCTCACACAATTGACTCTCGGAGGCGTTAAGGGCTGATGGCCACAGTTGAGCTGCGAAAACTCACAAAGGTCTGGGACCAGGTCACTGCGGTCGACAACATCGACCTGGAAATCCGGGATGGCGAGTTTCTGGCTGTGCTCGGGCCGTCCGGCTGCGGCAAGTCAACGACCTTGTTCATGCTGGCCGGGGTTTACCTCCCGAGCGGCGGCGACATTCTGTTTGACGGCGCCCGCGTCAACGATGTGGAGGCGCGTTCCCGCAATGTCGGCATCGTTTTCCAGTCGTACGCGCTGTATCCGAATATGAATGTTCTGCAGAACATCATGTTTCCGCTGCGGTTTCAGGACACACCCGATGCCCCCGGACGGGCGAAGGAAATGGCTGAGCTGGTGCAGGTCGGCGAACTGCTGGAACGTCGGCCCGGTCAGCTGTCGGGCGGCCAGCAGCAGCGCGTGGCTCTGGCGAGGGCGCTGGTCAAACAGCCGAATCTGCTGCTGCTTGACGAGCCGTTGTCTAATCTCGACGCGACCCTGCGGCTGACAATGCGCGCTGAAATCCGCCGGATCACGCGGGAACTGGAAGTGACGACGATCCTCGTGACCCACGATCAGCTGGAAGCGACAACAATGGCGGACCACGTTGTCTGCATGAATGACGGCAGGGTCGAACAGACCGGAACCGCCGAAGATCTCTATCTGCGGCCTGACACATTGTTTGTCGCCGGATTCATCGGCTCCCCGCCGATAAATCTTGTCAAGCTGCAGACCAGACAGCGCGCCTTGCTGGATGTTTCGGATACGGCGGAAACCGTCGGCATCCGCCCGGAACTGCTGCATTCCTCTGACATCGGTTTGCCGGTCACAGTGACCACGGTTGAACCGATGGGCCGTGAGACCCTGGTCACCGCCGACAGCGAACTTGGCCCCCTGCGGTTCCTGGCAGCGACGTCTCGCCCGAAATGGTCGACCGGTGACAAGCTGCGGGTCTCGTTCCGGCGGCAGGATACGATTGTCTTTGACGGCGCGGGCCAGAGGATGACCGATTCGCATGCCGACATCCGAAACACCGCCCGCGCGTAAGGCGATAAGCTGCAGGGTCGATGCGCTTGAACCGCCGTCCGCGGCCGAGCGTCAGGACGCGCTGGCGTCATTCGGCAGCAGGCAGCGCCACACGCGGCTGCTGTGCAGCTGGCCCTGCCTGAACACGATCGAAACGCAAGTGCCGGCGGGTCCGGCGACGCCGCTGTCCGGACTGAAAATCGCAGCGTGGAACATGGAGCGCTGCAAAAGGGTGGAGCGGTTTGCGGATGTGATCGCCGGCGCCGGCGCCGATGTCGTGCTGGCAACCGAAATGGACCGGGGCATGGCCCGCTCCGGCCAGCGTGACACGCCCGGTGAGCTGGCGCGCTGCCTGGGCTGGAATTATGCCTTTGGAGTTGAATTCGTCGAACTTGGTTTGGGTGACGACCGGGAGACACGCGATCATGCCGGCAAGGCCAACCGGCAAGGTCTGCATGGCAATGCGATTTTTTCGCGTTATCGGATTGACGATGTGCGGCTGCTGCCGATCGAGTGCAGCGGGAATTGGTTTGCGGGGTCGCCGAAGAACGATGGCCAGGCCAGGGTCGGGGGGCGCATGGCGCTGGCCGCGCGGCTGACAACCGAACAGGAAGCGATTGTGATCGTTGCCGTCCACTACGAGAGCGAAAGCGACAGCGCCGGCCGCGCCTGGCAGACCGGGCGGCTGTTGGATTGCCTGGCGAAGGAGTATGGCGACACCAGATGCGTCATCGGGGGCGATCTGAACACAAAGGGTTTCCTGTGCGCCGGCCTGACCGAAACCGCAATGCTGAACCGAGCTGCTGAACCGGAACCCAGTTTTGCCCTGTTCGCCGCCGATGGGTTCGACTGGCGGCGCTGCAACACCGGGGCGCACACGACCAGGCTGCATCCCGAAGATTTGCCCGACACCCCATTGACCACGCTGGACTGGATGTTCGTGCGCGGCGTGCGTGCGGGACGGCCATTCGTTGTTCCGTCTTGCGATGCCAATGGCGGATATCTTTCCGACCACGAAATGGTTGGGGCGACGGTCTGGCCGTGATGGTGTTCGAATCAAACCGGTCCACGCCCGCAGCGCTGAGCTGTCGGCAATGGCTGGCGTCGACGTTGCCGCCGGTGCGGCTGTGACCAAGATCATCGGTCATCGCGGGGCCTGCCAAACCGCGCCGGAAAACACCATCGTCTCTGGCAGGAGAGCGGCGGAGCTCGGCGCCGACTTCGTCGAATTCGATGTCCGCACATCCGCCGACGATGTTCTCTATGTGTTGCATGACGCATCTTTGGACCGCACCACGAATGGCCGCGGACCGATTTCCATGAAGCATAGCCGCGATTTGGACCGGCTGGATGCCGGAAGCTGGTTCAGCCCGGAATTCGCAGGCGAGCCCATTCCTAAAATGACCGACTTTTTGACAGCGCTCAAACCGGTAGTCGGTCTCTATGTCGAGGTTAAGGACGCAGCGCCCTCGCAGGTGGCGGCAGAGCTCGAAGCTGCGGGTCTTGGGTCCGGCTGCATCATGAATTCGCAGAATGAGACCATGCGGGCGGCGCTGCGGGCGGAAATGCCCGACCAGATGCATATGGTCAATTTCCGGGATCACGCCGATATGGATGAAGCCCGCGGCACCGGGGCAGAGATACTTGAATTTTTCAGTGTGGACATGACCGAATCACGGCTGCAGCAGGCGTTCGATATGGGTTTCCGCACGATGATGCACACGCCACTCTGTGATCAGGACGCATTTCGGCGGGCGCTGGCGGCGGGCGTCGACTACCTGAATATCGACTTCCCGGACACCGCTGCTGCATTGCGTCGGGAGATTCAAGGCGGTTGAACAGCCGCCGCCGACATCCTGAAGAATTCCGGCTTCCGGGGCGGACAGGTCGCGCCGATAAGCGTGGAAGCTCCCGCCCGGCCCGCGTTGGATCCCGCGCGGCTTCCGGTTGCGCTTGCGGAAAAGAGCCGCGGTTTGACCGGCACGGACGCGATTGAGGGTGTTCCTGCAGTCGGTTTGAATCGCCTGGCTTTCGCGACCGGGCTGCCGCTTCCTCATCCGTGCGGCAACGGAAGCGAACCGCTTCGAAATCGGACGGTTTGCCGCCAGAAAATTTCGAATGCGTGTTTCTTGTGAGCCGCTGTCAACGCCGCTAGATTGATTTCGCCTCCGAACCGCCTTTTCCAAATCGGCGGCGAAGGGCGGAAGAAAATGTGGATGCAAGGTCAGACCCGAAACGGAGCCCGTCATGAAAAACTCGGTAGCCAAGTTCGAAATCATGCATACCGAATATGAGGTGCACGACTCGGAATTCGATCGATTTATTATCAAAAATTCGTATCTCAAGAGACTGGCGACCGGATTTGAATGGGCCGAGGGGCCGGTCTGGTTCGGCGATGCCGACTGCCTGTTGTTTTCGGATATTCCCGGCAACCGGATCTGCCGTTGGTCCGCTGAAACCGGTATTTCCACCTATCGTGCACCTTCAAACTACGCCAATGGGCACACCCGTGACCGGGAAGGCCGCCTGGTGTCCTGCGAGCATGGCGCGCGTCGCGTCACGAGAACCGAACATGACGGATCAATCTCCGTCATTGCCGACAAATTCGAACACTGCCGGCTCAATTCTCCCAATGATGTGGTTGTGAAGTCTGACGGCACGATCTGGTTCACAGATCCCCATTACGGCATCGTGACAAACTACGAGGGCTTTCAGGCGAGTGAGGAATTGCCGTGCAATGTCTACCGGGTCGATCCGGCCGCCGGCGCCATCGCTGTCGTGGCGACCGATTTTGCCTGCCCAAACGGTCTCGCATTCAGTCCAAATGAGGATCTGCTTTACATTTCCGACACCGGCAGGATGTACGACCCCGATAAGGAAACTCATATCAGGGTTTTCGATGTCAACAGCGACGGGAGTCTGTCCGGCGGCGACGAATTCCATTCGGTGGACAAGGGTGCCGCCGATGGCATCAGAGTCGACACCGACGGCAATGTCTGGTCCTCAGCCGGCGATGGCGCGCATTGCATATCGCCCAAAGGCGATCTTCTGGGCAAAATCCTTGTGCCGGAACTCGTTTCGAATCTGTGCTTTGGCGGGCGGTCAAAACACAACCTGTTCATCACCGGGTTCACTTCGATTTATTCGATCGTTCTCAACCGGCAGGGCGTGCAGCGGCCATGAACGAAGTCAGCGGCGCAATTGCACGCAATTGCACGCGATTGGACCGCATGCCGCGTGCCCGCGACCCCCGCCGCCATGAACTGCGGCAGCAGGCTGAACGTCTCCGGCGTGTCCTGGCCGTAATACCTGGCGATCCGCATCCCGTCCGGATACTTGCGCCCGCAGGCGCCGCGGCGGGCCAACCGGCAGCCGCCGCCGGGATGTCTCGGGCAGCGCTCAAGCTTTGCGCCGCGCCACGCCTGTGTGCTAACATATTCCTCGGCGGAAAGGTCTGTCTCGTGGATGAGTTGCACTTGAACGCCCAGGGCCCGGGCGGAATGCACTCCGCGCGGGCCGCTTCCTCTGCCGCTGACCGGAGCCCAGGGGAGCAGGCGGCAGGCGCCCGGACGTCAACCGGAAGTTTCCGGAACCCGCCTCCGCCGGAGCGCGGCAGGGCAGCCGTCAGCTCGCCTCAGGCCGGCTGCTGAAAAAAATCCTGCTTGGAAAAGAAGAGGGAAGGAGCTCTTATGAGGCCCCATATTGTCAAGCCCTTTTTTTCATGACCGAATTCGCCGCGCGTCCGGCAGCGGTCTTCCCGCGTCGTCACATTGCTATTCTCCCTGTCGCCGGAACGGTTCGGCGCCATTCGGGGATGCTCCAGGCGGAACGCCGCGTGTCCCAGGCGCGCTCAACGGCGCGTCCATACTCTTATCCGGTTCGGTTGTCCGGCGGCTTGCCGGCCCCGTGACCATGATGCCCAATTCGGGCGGTGCGGCGTTCCGGGAGGCGGGACCCATCTTCGTGGACGGTGCCGCGGTCCGCGGCGAACCAAACTCCTTCACGGTCACACGCCTTGCCCGGGTTCCCCGGAGGCCCCGTCGGGCCGCCCGGGTGTCTGGATGTTCCGCTGTCTCTCAGGCCCGCGACAGGACGGCGCCCTCCGGCGCCAGCCCGGTGGTGGCGAAACGCCACAGCGCTGTAGGGTCCCGGAATATTCTGGCTTGAGACGGCTGGTTTGTCCCACGTTCCCTGCCGACAGTTTTTTCAGTGATTCTGGGGCAATCCGGGACGGGTTTTCTTCCCCAAGCAGGGTTTTTCAAGTAGCCGCCCTTTCCGGTTGGAATCATATCAAGCAGCATTTTGGCGCGGGCCGTTGTCGGAGCCGACCGCGCAACCGCGGGAGAAGTGCTGGTTCACGGACGGAAATTTCACAACCGGTCACTCGATGCCTCGACCCGCCGCGGCATCGTCATGGCCCCGGAAGACCGGCGCAAGCAGGGTCTCGTCATGACGCTTCCCGTTCGCGCGAACATGACGCTGCCCCATCTCAACGCATTCCGGTTTGGCGGTTTCGTCAAGTCGAAGAGCGAACGCGCCCGCACGCGCGAGGCCATTGACCATTTTCGCGTCCGGCCGCCGGACATCGACGGCAACGTGCAGAATTATTCGGGCGGGAACCAACAAAAGGTGCTCCTCGGCAAATGGCTGCTGCGTGAACCGGATATCGTCCTGCTTGACGAGCCGAGCCGGGGTGTCGATGTGGGCGCGAGGCAGCGCATTCACGAGGCGATCGCGGAAATCGCAGGGAAGGGCGCCGCCGTCTTGTTGATTTCGAGTGAGGTCGAGGAAGTTCTCGGCCTCGCCCACAGGGCATATCTGGTGTCCGGCGGTCGAATCTATGATGAAATCGATCCTGAAGACATGACCGAAGGCGAAGTGCTGCGGGCGCTGTTCAATCTTCAGCATTCCGCCGGAAATGAAGCGGTTGTGGGGGCCGGGTGATGCAGATTGACAGATATCGGGTCGCAGAGTTTTTTCGCACCTATTCGGTTCTGATCATGATTGCGATCCTGATGATCGCGCTCAGTTCGCTCAGCGACAGTTTTCTCACTCTCCGAAACCTCCAGAATATCCTTAACCAAAACGCGCCACTCGCAATTATGGCGAGCGCCATGACGCTGGTCATAATAGGCAGTAATTCTAATTTTGGATTTTTGAGTTTTTAACGTGTTGTATCACAACGGTTTTTTGCCCCGGTGAGATTTTTTTCACTGCGGGCGGCTGCGCGCCGGCGGCGCCCCGGCGGCGGGCGAATCACCGGCCGCTGACGCCGCTCCGGCCGCCGGCTCCTGGGGAAAAGGCGCGGAGAAGACCTGTAAGTGGTTGTTTTTGCTTACATTTGTACAAATTTTTGATATGTGCATAATGCGGCGCCATGTCCCCGCTGGCCGGATACATCGCCGACATGCGCGAACTCTGCGCGTCCGCCCCGGACCGCAGGACCGGCGCCAACGCCCGCCTGGAGATGGCCGACATCGGAATGGCGGCCTTCGCCGTCTTCTTCCTGCAGTGCCCGTCCTTCCTGGCGGCGCAGGCGCAGCTTCAGTCCCGCCAGGGCCGGTCCAACGCCCGGACCCTGTTCGGCATTGACCGGCTGCCGACCGACAACCACATCCGCAGCGTGCTCGACGGCGCGCCGCCGGAGCGCTTCGATTCCATCTTCACCCGGATCGTCGACCGGCTGGACCGCCAGGGGCGCCCTTGACCGGCTGCGCCGGCTTGACGGGCGGCTGCTGATCGCCCTTGACGGCACCGAGTGTTTCACCTCCTGCAGCATCGGCTGCCGGAACTGCTCGCAGCGGAAACTGGCGGGCGGGCGGACACAGAACTTCCACGCCGTGCTCGGCGCCGACAAACGGCCCTCGATCAATTCCGAAAGGGTCTCGCGCGTGCGCATCGATCCGGGTAATCTCTTCTCCATGGGGTGTGTCCTTCCGTTGGAGCCAGCGCTTAGCCGGCTTGGTTTTCTTCAACTCAACGGAAACACGCCCCTCCCAAATTATCCAGCACTTTTTTGACTTCACCGAAAGGACGCGCTGGAAGTCAACTGGTTCGAAGTCACCATCACATCGCCGTCAGGACAGCAGCTCTGCCGCAACAGCTTCGCCACCGACCTCCCGGTCGGCCCGGACAGCGTCGCCGAACTGGCCGACTGCGCCCGGTCCCGGTGGAAAGTGGAGAACAACGCCTTCAAGGCTCTCAAAGACCGCGTTGCCGAATGCATGCGATTTCGATCCAGAGCCACGCCCTGGCGCCGGCGGCATCGAGGTCACGCACCCGTTCCATCCCTGGAGGGGTCGCTGGCTCGCGCTTGAATCCATCACGAACGAATTCGGCCTGAACCGGGTTCGGGTGTTTACGGGATGCGGGCGGCAGCTGCGCCTGTTTCCGGCGGCCTGGACCAGCCTGCGCGCTGTTGACACCTTCGAGGAGCAGGCGGCCGGGTGTTCCTCTTTCCGAGCGGACGATCTTTCGGAGTTGCGGGAATTGGCCGACATGCTAATCAAAAAAGATTGCCCGAAATGATTGAAAATTATTGCCCGAAATGTGCAAAATTCCCACGATACAGCGTGATTACAGAGCGTTATGTGCCAAGAGGATCGCCGGCCGGCTTGCGGAAGCTGTCAATATGAGTAATATATGATGATTTTCGAGAGCCGTGAATGGAGCTGCCCATGTCCGACGATGACCAGAAGGTCAAAAACCTCGAGGCCTCCGGCACCCTCAACCGGCGCCCGGAGCGCATCCGCTCCCAACGTTTCCGGGCCGGCGGCTTCTTCGACCCGCGCGACTTGCTGCAGGTGCGTTACGAGATGGTGCGCAGCGCCGGGGACGAACCGCTGGCGGAGGTGGCCGCAGAGTTCGGCGTCTCGGTCCCCACCTGTGTCCGGATCCGGCGCAGCTTCCGCGAGGGCGGGCTGCAGGCCCTGGCGCCGCTGCGCCGGGGACCGCGCCGGGCCCACAAGGTCAGCGACGAGATTCTGGACTTCATCGCCGCCTACAGGTCCGAGCACGGGCCAGTTGGCGCCCGGCGCCTGGCGCCGGTGATCGAGGAGCGTTTCGGTGTCAGCCTTCATCCACGCACCATCAACAAGGCAATCGAGCGGTCAAAAAAAAACACTGCGCCCCGGTACGGGAGGGCTCGATGACGACGGACTGCGACGCTACCGGCGCTGGCATCTCGACTGGCTCGCCGGGAACGCGGCGCCGGTTCTCAGCCGCCACGGCATGGCGGGGGCGCTGCGTCTCACGGCCGTCCTTGACCGGGCGCCGGTTTCCAGCGCGGCGGCGCCGACCGGCGAAACCGGGGCCGGCTGCATCACCGTCGCGGCGGCGGCGATGGTCCTGCGGCTGCTCAGATGCGAATCCAACGAGGGAGATGGATGGTGAAGGACATCGGAACCGGCAAGATCTCCGCCAGCCACCTTGAGCGAGAGGCGTGTGTCTACATCCGCCAGTCGTCTCCCGGCCAGGTGATCAACAACACCGAGAGCACCCGGCGCCAGTACGACTTGAGTGAGCGCGCGCTGGCGCTGGGATGGCCGCGGGAGCGGATCCGGGTCATCGACCAGGATCAGGGTCTCTCCGGCGCCGACGCCGAAAGGCGCGGGGGGTTCCAGGACCTGATGGCCCGGATCGCCGCCGGCGAAGTCGGCATCGTTCTCAGCCTCGAGATCTCGCGCCTCGGCCGCAGCAACGCCGACCTGCACCGGCTGTTCCGCCTTGCCTCACTCTCCGGCACGCTGGTCTGCGACGAGGCCGGCGTCCATGATCCCGGCAACAGCAGCGACCTGCTTTTGCTCGGGATCAAGAGCTCGGTCTACGAGTTCGAGCTTGACGGGATCCGCCAGCGGCTGCTCGGCGGTGTCCTCAACAAGGCACAGCGCGGCGAATTGAGAACCGCACTGCCCGCCGGCCTGGTCTGCGATCCACAAGACGCGGTGGTTCTCGACCCCGACATTCAAGTCGCCGAAGCGGTCAATCTGGTGTTCGAGACTTTCCGCAGGACCCGCTCGGTCAGGGCGACATTTAATTGGCTTCTCGACAACGCCATACCGCTGCCGGCATGCCCGGTCTCCGAAGGTCATCGGCTGATCTGGTCCGAGGCCCGCTATTCAAGGGTTCTCAGCATCCTCCGGAACCCCCGCTATGCGGGTTGCTACGCCTGGGGCCGACGGGGCGGCAATGCCGGGCGGGCAAACCCCTGGGAGGCATGGCGGGTCTGCATCCCCGAGGCGCATGCCGGCTACATCGACTGGGAGGAGTTCCAGCGCAACCAGAGGCAGCTGGCCGACAACCACAGGCAATGCTTCGTCGCGGCACACGGACGCACCGGCCCACTGCGGGAAGGCGGCGCACTGTTGCAATCGCGCGCGATCTGCGGGCGTTGCGGCAGCCAGATGCTGGTCAAATACGGCGGAGCGACGGATCCGAAGCGGGCGAACGAACGGCACTATCACTGCGTCGGCGGCAAGGCCGCCCGGGCGGGGAAGTCCTGCCAGACGATGCGGGGAGAGCGGATCGACGCGGCCGTCACCGACTTCCTTGTCGGCGCGGTCAATCGGAGCAACATCGATCTGGCCCTGTCGGTGGAGGAACAGGTCAAGTCGGACTTCGCCAGGGCAGACCGTCAGCGCTCACACCGGGTCGAGGCGCTGCGCCACCAGGCCGAACTGGCCGGCAGGCGCTGCCGGGAGGTCGACCCGGGCTACCGCCTCGTCGCCGCGACGCTGGAAAGGGAGTGGAATGACGCACTGCACAAACTGGACGAGGCCGAAGCCGAGCGCAGCCGGCTCGCCGACGAATTCCAGCAAACAACGGACGAGGTCCAGCGCCGGAGAATCAGGGAACTGTCCGCCGACTTCGCAGTCGCCTGGAATGCGCCGACGACAGGGAACGCAGACCGCAAGCGCATGCTGGCTCTTCTGGTCGAGGATGCCACGCTCATCCGAAGCGGCTACTCGGTGTCAATTCAGTTGCGCATGCGTGGCGGCAGGGCGCTTGAACTCGATCCGGTCGATCTGCTCAGGCCCGGCGGCGGCGTTCGCAGCACCCCGGCGGAGACCGTGGCGGAAGTGGGCAGGCTCACCGAAAGCATGGGCGACAAGGCCATTGCCGGGCAACTCAACCGGAGAGGCATGCTGAACTGCGGGGACAAGCCCTGGACAAGGGAGAGCGTCGCCAGCCTGCGGCCACTATCATGGACTGCCAAGCCACCTCAGGCGGCTCCAGAAGGCGAAAAGGGAGCAAGGCTGGAGAGCACCGCCGAGGAAATCAGCAAGGCGCTCGGCATCTCGGTCAGGGCCCTGAGAGAGCGAAGCCGCCGAGGCACATGGGTCGAACGCCACACCTTCACCATAGGCACGAGACCGTTTTCGATGTACCGTCTGCTCGACGATGCCGGATGCGAACGAACAAGGGAACCGCAAACAGACCACCCAGGAAACGGGCATGGCCATGAGATGACAAGGGAGGCATCATGAAATCAAATCCAAGGACGGATACCATCTCGAGCACAACTTCGGGCACGGCAAAGAAACCCTGTCCAGCCTGCTGGCGGCCTTCAACCTGATCGCGTTCCTGATGCAGAGCGCCTGCGACCTGGTCTGCGAAAGCTGGCGGGAGGCCCGGGCAAAGCTCGCCGCCCGCTGCCGGCTTCTTGACAACCTGAAGTTCCTGACCGTCTACGTCGTGCACGACGGCTGGGACGCCGTGATGCGGACAATCATCACCGGCGAGCTGCCGGAACAGCCTCCGTAGCCGGAACCGGCGGCCCGCCCATTCCGCCGAAACACAGCAGAAATCCGCCCGGAAACGCAGCCGAAAGTGAAGAAAAAACCGATGTGAACGCATAATTAGAACTACTGTCATAATAGGCGGTGGATTTGACCTCTCAGTCGCTGCAATTTTTGCTGTCGCCGGCGTCACGGCGGCCTGGGTCGCACTCAACGTGGATCCTTTTGTCGGCCTGCTGATTGCGCCGATAGCCGGCTTGGCGATGGGGGTGATCAACGGCGTCGTGATCACGCGTCTGAACGTGCACTCCTTCCTTGCCACAATCGCGACCAGCCTCGTGTTCAAGGGCGTCGCCATCGTGATCTCGGACGGTCGGCTAATCCCGGTTCGCATTGACGAATTCACCTGGCTCGGCCGGGGCAAGGTCGGCGGTGTGTTTATCGCCGTCATCGTTTTGGTGCTGTTTTCGTTTGCTCTCTCGCTTGTCCTGAACCGCACGACGCTCGGTCGACGGATTTTTGCGGTCGGCGGCAACGAGGAGGCGGCCATCCTATCGGGAATTCGGACCAACCGCGTCAAGATTGCGACATTTGCCTTCGCCGGCCTCGCCGCCGGCCTCGCCGCCGCGATTTCGGTCTCGCGGATTTCAATGGGTCAGGCAA
This sequence comes from Paracoccaceae bacterium, assembly GCA_965221935.1. Classification (GTDB taxonomy): domain Bacteria; phylum Pseudomonadota; class Alphaproteobacteria; order Rhodobacterales; family Rhodobacteraceae; genus JAPOXR01. The sequence continues at coordinate 13,356 of CBDCSZ010000001.1, read as the reverse complement.
GCGCCGGCGCCGGCATGGAGCTTCAGGCGATCGCGGCCGTGATTCTGGGCGGCACCAGCATTTATGGAGGAGTGGGGGCTGTCTGGCGAAGCGTTGCCGGCGTTCTCCTGCTCGCCCTCATCAACAACGGTTTCAACATACTCAATGCAGACCCGTTCTACCGCGATCTGACGACTGGAATCGTGATTTTGGGAGCTGTTGCCATCAGTGTGGCCGGGCGCCGGAACTGATGCCGCCGCAGAAGATGGACCGGTACGGGGGATGGTCTGCCGTGACCGCCAGCCCAAATCCGGGCAAGTCCAAACCCGCGTTCGACCGCCGCACAAATCGAACCGCGCCGACCGGTGTGACGTTCCATTCGACCTGCGGCACCGACCTTCCGGAGACCTGCGGGGAGCTCGAATTCAACAGCTGGCGGGCCGCGATGCCCGGACCCAAAAAGGAGTGAAATTGCCATGAACGACTCTCTGTTCGCATTGGAAACGGGAGATCGGCCGTTCACTGCGGATGCCGGCATATCTTTCACGATTCCAGCGCGTTACTACTTCGATGCGTCAGTCTGCGAACGCGAAAAGGCAGCGATCTTCTATAGGTGCTGGTGGTATGCCGGACACGCCAGCCAGGTTCCTGAGCCGGGATGTTACCTTGAGACCCGCATCCACGATCAAAGCGTTATCGTCGTGCGCGGACGCGATGGAGAATTGCGCGCATTCTTCAATGTCTGTCAGCACCGGGGGCATGAGCTGGTTCGCGGCAGCGGCAAGGCAAATCTCTTCACCTGCCCGTACCACGCGTGGTCCTACGATCTTGACGGCTCGCTGAAACGGTCGCGAAACACTTCGAAAATGCGCAATTTCGATGCCTGCGAGTTTTCGCTCAAACAAGTCCGATCCGAGGAGTTCTGCGGGCTTGTCTTTGTGAATCTGGATCCGGACGCAGCGCCCTTCGCAGAGCAGGCGATCGGGCTGGAAGACGAAATCCGCACATACTGCCCGCGGCTGGACGAACTCTCATTTGCCCAGCGGGATGAATATGAAGTGGCTGCAAACTGGAAGGTGCTGATCGACAACTTTCTTGAGTGTTATCACTGCCATCCGGCCCACAAGGATTTTGTCAATCTGTGCGATATGGAGAGCTACAGGTCACGAACGCACGGGATCTGGTCCAGCCACCGCTCCGCAAAAGCGCGGTCGACAGAAAACTCAGCCTACAGCTTCGAAGCCGGCGAAGTGGATTTCGGATACGCGGGCTGGTTCGTATGGCCCAACCTCACGATCTGGATCTATCCGGGCGAGCCAAACATCTCGACTTTACAGATGCAGCCGACCGGGCCGGAACGGACAGTCGAGTATCAGGATTGGTTTGTTCCTTCCGGGGTTAAATCGCCGCAGCTTGCCGATGCGATGGACTATCAAAAGGACATCCTGCAGCCGGAAGACATTGCCCTTTGCGAAAATGTGCAAAAGGGACTGAAGTCGAGAGGCTACAATCAAGGCCGGTTTGTCATCGACCGGGATTGTTCCGAGCTGAGCGAACATGCCGTCCATCACTTCCAAATGCTGGTCGCGAAAGCGTTGAATGCGTCCGCTTCGTGAATCAAACCCGCGGCGGTGAATTCCGACAGCCCGTCATGCCGCGCATGCCCCGCCGCCAGCTATAGGCCAGAATCGGTCAGTCTTTAACGCTCTGGCCCGGCCTCTTGCCATCGAAGGCCAATCTTAAAATGGCGCTCCCACGGCCCGGGCCAGGAATTCGACAAATCCGGCGCCCGAGCGGGCGATGGCGGCGAAACGGTCGAAAAATCCGTCATCGCAGGCTTCGGTGTCGGAAAACTCCGCGATTGCCACGAAATCTTTACGTTTGAGATCTTCGATCAACGGGTGGTCGGGTTCAAACCCGCGCGGCGGCCGCTTGAGAGACGATCCCGTCAGATCAAACACTGAGCAAAAGTCCTTTGCTGTCGTTATGCGTTTCCACTCCTCAGGATGCGCCGCAATCGCGTTCCGAATATTGGCCAGGGCGGCGCTGGCGGGATGCCAGACGCCGCAGCCCGCGAAACATATTCCGGGTTCGAGATGAAGATAAAATCCCGGCGCATGGGCGTCCTTGCCCGCTTCGTGGCGGAAATGGGCGCCGACATTGGTCTTGTACGGCGTTTTGTCCCTTGAAAACCTTGTGTCCCTGTAGATGCGGAACAGCGATCCGCCATTTGACCGCGGGTCGGCCCGGAAATGCGGGCTGATGCCGGCAAGAGGCTCGCCGAAGGCGGCGATGAAGTCGAGCATCGGACCGCGCACATCGCGGTCGTAACGGGACTTGTTCCGGGCAAACCAAGACCGGTCATTGTTGGATTTGAGTTCACACAGAAAGTCGAACAGCGCAGGTGAAATATGTTGCGTCGCCATCGCGATCTCCTGTCAAAACGGGGGTGCCCCGAACAAAGGGAATTCTGCGGCCGGCAACTCACTGGCAGGCCGTGCCGCCGGCGGCACCAGACCATTGGTTTCGACATCCCGGTCCGCCGCATGTTTGCCGCCAACCCGCAGCCCGCGCCGGTCTCCAGGTGGTTGCCGGTCTGTAAGACGCTGTTCAGAGGGTTCTGCGGACTGGTCGCGGTTCACTCGAGCCCGCTTTTCCGGTCCGAAAATCCAATTTCCGGTCTTGTTGTTTTCCAGCCCGCCGGCCTGTCTCCTTTTCAACTGGCAATATTATGGCGGCAGAGAGACAGTGTCACGCTGTTGGAACGATTGGAGTTCCTTGTTTTGAAACAACTACAGAATTGAACCGCCGCCCGCGCTTCGGTTATCGACGGCGGCATTCCAGCGGGCCTCGCGCTGCTCAATGGCCTTGATCCGGTCTTTGGTCCGGGGATGACTCAAGAGCCAGGCGATTCCCTCGCCCGCCTCTCCCGTGAGATAGGGGAGTTTCTGCAGCAGCTGTTTCTGCGGATCGGTGCCAATTCCGGATTTTGTGAGAATGGCGCTGGCATAGGCGTCCGCCGCCAGCTCGTCTGACCGCGACATGTGGCGCATGAACAGGGTCATCAGACTCTGCGCCACCATGTTGCCAAAAAAGGGAATGTAGCGGCTGAGCAGAAATCCCAGCGCGACGCGGGCGGCGTTCTGTCCGGCAAAGTCTGAAAGGCGCCGCTTGGCATGTCCGAGCGCCACATGGCCAAGCTCGTGCGCGATCACCGACGACAGCTCCTCGCCAGTGACATCGCCTCGCTGGTAGCAACTGAAAAGACCGCGGGTGACGTAAATCAGACCGTCTGGAGTTACCAAGCCGTTGATGGGTCCAATCTCATAAATCCTGGTCGAAACTCCATCGAGTTCCGCCGCTGTCGCAAGACGTTGGCAGAGACGCAGGAGCTCACGGTCAGTCAATGCGCTCGAATTCCGGGACATGCGCCGTGTGGTCTGCCAGGCTGACAGCTTAAACGCGCCAAACGCATAGAGAAAGGGCACCAGAAACAGCGCAAACTTCAACATGCCGCCGCCAGCGCGCTGTTTTGACTGCCTGCCGCCCGATCATAGGCGGCGACGATCTGCTGTGCCCGTTTCCGCAACTCGCGAATGTTCGTCCCAGGCTGATACAGCGCAGTGCCAGTGCCAAATCCACTGATCCCGGCGGCAAACCATTCGCAAAAGCTCTCGGGTCCGGCTCCGCCGACAGCGTACAGAATCGTTGGTTTGGGAAGTGCCGCCCGCAGGGCGCGGACGCCGGCGGGACCTGCCGCGGATGCCGGAAAAAGCTTCAGCCCATCTGCGCCGGCGTCAAGAGCGGCCATGCATTCCGATACAGTCAGCATGCCGGGCCAGGATTCCATTTCCAGCCGCTTGGTCTGAGCAATGACTTCGAGGTCTGTGTTTGGCGAAACAATCATTTGGCCGCCGGCATTGGCGACGTCCCTGACTTCTGAGGCATTGGCGACAGTGCCTGCCCCGACAATTATTTCATCGCTCAATTCCCGGACCATTCTTTCAATGCTGGCGAAGGGTTGCGGCGAGTTGAGCGGCACCTCAATGCGTGGGAATCCCTCCTCGGCTAGCGTCGCTGCGGCGCCGACCGCCTCTCCGGGCTGGATACCGCGTAGAATTGCGATCAAACCGCGTGTCACGGGCAGCCTGCTCTCAGTTGCTTGAAGGCAAAAAAACCGGCAAGCGTCACTTGGGTCGTGTCGGCCGTTTTCGGTTGTGCGCCGACCTGTGTCATAGCGCTCAAATAGGCGCCTGCGATCCGTTCGGCGCCGATAATCACGATTTCCCGCCCAAGCCAATATTGTTTGGCGGCCGCTATCTCGGCGCCGATCAGACAGCCGGAAAGTCTGGACGTCGCATTGACGGGCGGCAAACCCGCAATCAACGAGGCTGCGCGAATTCCAAAAAACTGGCTCGCCAGCGATTCCGGCCGGCACATAACCGTGTCCACCGCCGTCAGGAATTCGGCTTCGTTCCAGCCGTCTGCGGCGAGGCAAGGACCAAGAACGGAGTGCCGGCTGAGTATACTGAACAGTTCGCCGCTCATATAGGTGCGGAAACTGACGATTTCCCCATTCTTGACATGCACCCATTTGGTGTGGGTTCCCGGCATGCAGAGGACACCTTCAAACTCCGGGGCGCCGGCAAGATAGCCAGCGACCTGTACCTCCTCTCCCCGCATGACGTCATGGCCGGGATTGTCGGTCTTGACGCCCGGCACAATGCTGACATCCAGCCGTGCATCCCGGACAATGGGCGAAACGGTTTCACCGCTGGCAAGCGGAGGGCAGGGAGCGCTGCGATATGGGGCTTCGATCCACCCTGTTTTCGCACCTGCCATTCCGCAGACAATGATTTCGGTGCGGCGGCCAGTTTTGAGCCAACCCCCGACCAATTCGAGCAGCGCAGTCTCAAACTCATTGGGCCGCAGCTGCGCCATGCCGTTGTCGGATGCGTCAGACGAGAGAACAGATTCATCGCTGTTGATCATCCAGGCACGAATGTTGGACGTGCCCCAGTCCACTGCAATCCAGTCAGCTGCCATCGTCCGGCCTCCAGTTTCGCGGCGCCAGCGACACCGCATGGATTCCCGAAAGCTCCTCCCTGTTCAAAGAGCGATGGAGTGGACGCCCCCTCCGAACGGCGTCACAGTGCGCCAGAGAAAAACGCCAGACGAGCTGCGCGTTAAAACAGAGAGGAGACGTCCATGGAAAAGGTTAGCATAGTCGGTGTCGACATTTCAAAGAGAGTTTTTCAGCTGCACGGATCGACGGCCTGCGGCAGGCCGGTTTTTGTGAAGAAGCTGGGGCGGGGCGGGGTGCAGCGAGACTAGCTGCTGAACTTGCGGGTGGAAGTCCCGCCGGCGCAATTCTCAGTTTGGCGTCGTAGTCATATCCCCACGGGTGTCGGGGTGACCCGGCGTCCGGAAGCGGGGACGTAAAAGCCTCTGTGGGCTGGGAGGACGATGTCCCTCTGGTCCGGTCGGACAGGGAGGCGAACAACCGGGAGGGCCGTAGCGAAAGCGAACGTCCGTATGAAGCGTCGAAAAAACGCTCCCCGCATGGAATCCGACTTGCGGGGGTATTGGAGGATGCCAAGGGTTTCCGCTCTGCCCGATGGCCAGTGCCGGTGCGGAAGAACTGAGATGCACGCATCGGATCGCCCGGCGTACAGGTGGCGGCAATCCCGGAGGGTTCAGTGGTGAAAGTCCGGAAGGTGAGGAGGACAGACAGGATGTTGTGACCCTCGAATGTCAAGGACCGTGTCCATAACCGGAGTACGGGAAAGGACGCGGAGTCCTCCTGACTGGCGGATGAGGCCGATTAAGCGGTGATGGACGGAATAACACAACCCGTCCGGAGCGAGGGCCTCTGGGCTCAGGTGGCGAAGACGGCAGGTCATGCCGGGACTCAGAGCCCGGCGCCGACCGAGGATACCACCCCGGTTGAAAGGGGTGGCGCTGTCGAGCCGAAGGGCGGCGTAAACGCGGGATGATGCCACGGGTATGGCTGGGTCAGCCTTGAGCGTGGCGGATGTCGCGGAAGGCACCGTAACGAACTCCTGCGGGGGTGCCTGACGCTTGAAGCCGGACCCGGGAAAACCGGAAGTCCGGAATTTTAGGGGGGACGCTGGAAACGTGACCTATGGTGCGCGCGCCAGTGTCCTACCCGACGTTCCTGCCGTTCCTGAAGGATCTGCCGCCGTGCCTGGTCGTGATGGAGCATCCATGTATGAAGTCAAGCGGGGATTCAGTCTTTTTCTGCGGTTTTCAGTGATCCCGATCCGGGTTTTCCACATCCCTGTCCACAGGCGGGCGCCATGCGGGCATGCCAAGGCAGGCCGGCCGCGGTGACGTGACCGGCGCGCCTGATTCGTTTCGTGCCCCGCGGACGGCCGCGGGACGCGGCCCGCGCGGGCGTCAGCCCAATGGCATTTCCTTAACGATTCGGCGTCATTTCCTTAAGGGGGCGCGCCATTTCCGGAGCGGCTTCGCCCCTTTTCCGGCAAGGTTCGGTTTCAGGTCACGCGGTCTGGTGTCGTCTCCGCTGCCACTTTCCGACGGGTTTTTGGGACCGGCGCGGGAATGACCGTCCCGGCCGCAGCCGCGCCCGGGCCGCGGGAACCGAGTTCGCCACGCGGCTCACGGCGTCGGCCAGCGCCGACGTCTGCGTCAGGATCAGCTCCCCGATCCGCCGGTCATACTCGCGGACGCCGGCGTCAAGCTCCGAGAGGATTTTCGGGACCGGCCCGTCCGGAGCCGGATCGCCGACCTCGTCGAATGCCGCCTTCAGTTCCGTGCGCTGGTCGACGAGCTTCTCCCGCAACACGAGCATGTCGCGGAGCCGGTCGACCGTCACGCCGGCCGGCGCCGCGGGCGCCATGTCCGGAAACGCGGCCCCGAAGGCGGCCAGCGCCCTGGCGTCGACCCGGTCCGTCTTCGCCAGCTCGCCGCTGGCCCTGGCGAAGTCCCGGGACTGGCGGGGGTTGACCACGCAGACCGGGAAGCCGCGGTCATGCAGCGACTGGAAGAGGGCCCGGTGCATCCGTCCCGTGGCCTCCAGGACGACCCGCTCCGCCCCGCCGTCCCTGAGGATACGGGCGACCTTGCGGAAGCCGTCCCTGTCGTTGGCGGCGGTGTCGTCCCTGCCGTTGAGATGGATGTTAAGTGTTTTCTTGCTGACGTCGATTCCGGCGGCTACGATGGTCATGGTCTCCCGCTCCTATCCTCGCGATGATCCGGTTCTTGAACCCAGGCATCCATTCAGGACCCGGGAGGCTGAAGGGAGGGCGGGCCGACCACGCTCCATCACGGATCCGATGATCCAAGGCCTGACCGGTCCGACCCGTCCTGCGGGGCCTGGCCCCGCACCGCCGCCGCCAGGCCCTGGCGGCGGCGGTCCCGACACAGGAATGAACCGGAGAGGCGGTGGCATGCAAGCGACGGGTTTTCCACAGGAATCCGCGCTCAACTTATCCACAGCCACCTTTTGCGTTCACTTCTGATTCTCTGAACATACGAGGCCTGCGGCGGTGCTCACCACTGGGGCCGTCAGATCATCGCCAAGGGACATGAGTGCAGGCTGATCCCGCCGGTGTATGTGAAGCCCTTCGTCAAGCGGCAGAAGAGCGACGCGAACGACGCGGCGGCGATCGTGGAGGCGGCGCAGCGGCCGACCATGCGGTTCGTGGCGGTGAAGCCGGAAGCGGCCCAGGCCGACGCGATGCTGTTCCGGACCCGCGCTCTTTTCGTGCGGCAGCGCACGCAGACCGTGAACGCGCTGCGCGGCCATCTCGCGGAGTTCGGCCTGGTGTCGGCCCGCGGCGTGGCCAATGTGGAGGCTCTGAGATCTGAGCTGGAGAAGGCCGCCGAAGGGGTTCCGGAGCTGGTTCAGCAGTCCGCGGAGATGCTGTTTGAGCAGACCGGCGCCCTGAGCGGGCGGATCGCGGAGCTGGACCGCGAGCTGAAGCGCCGCTCGCGGGAGCGGGAGGACATCCGGAACCTGATGACAATACCCGGGATCGGGCCGGTCTGCGCGATGGCGGTGCACGCGTTCGCGCCGCCGATGGAGAGCTTCCGCAGCGGCAGGGACTTCTCCGCCTGGACGGGCCTGACCCCGCGTCAGCATTCGACCGCCGGCCGGCAGAGGCTCGGGCGGATCACGAAGATGGGGCAGCGCGACATCAGGAGCCTGCTGGTTCAAGGGGCGGTCGCCGTGCTGCGGCACAGGAGGGGCCGTGAGATCGCGGATCCCTGGCTGCGGAGGATGGTCGAGGAGAAGCCGTTCAAGGTGGCCGCGGTGGCCCTGGCGAACAAGATGGCCCGGATCATCTGGGCGCTTTCCGTGCGGAGCGACACTTACCGGGCTGGCGCGGCGTCTTGACGGCTGCCTGGAGAGAAAGAGGAAACTGAGGAAGGAGAGAATTCGGGACGGCCGCCGCGCCCTCCGGGGCGTGATCCGGCGGCCCCCGGACTGTGCGCCGGGAGCGAAGGACAGCGCAGGGGCAAGAGTCGGAAAGACGGGGCCGGAAGAACCAGGAACAGCCGCAGGGCTTCGAGCCCGCAAGAGCGATTTGGATCCGGTCCGCGAACACCATGCGGGCCCGCGGCCGAAAGCGCCGCATCTGAGAGGCCGGACATACGACAGCGCCCGACTGCAGGCTTCCTGCATTGCCGAGATTCCCGGTTGCGCTCAGGGGGGCGTCCACATACGTCCGGTGCGACTGGCAGAACGGTTCTGGCTGCGCACGATTTGCTGTTTCCCGGTTGCAGTGCCAAATCGAATTCGCAACATATAGATTCTGCGGCGCACGGTCACGCATATGGCTGATTGCGCAGCTGGCGACGCATTTGAACGGGATAGGTCGCATGGCGGCACGGCCGAAGATCGCATTCATTGGGGCGGGATCGACTGTCTTCATGAAAAACATCGTGGGAGATGTGCTGCAGCGCACTGCGCTGGCCAATGCGCACATCTCCCTCATGGATATCGACCGCGGCAGGCTGGAAGACGCAGAACTCGTTGCCAAAAAACTCGTTGCGTCGCTCGGGGTTGAAGCTGTTGTGTCGGCCCACGGGTGCCAGCGGGAAGCAATTGACGGCGCCGACTTCGTCATCGTGGCATTCCAAATCGCCGGGTATCGCCCCGGCACTGTGAACGACTTCGAGATTCCGAAAAAATACGGTTTGCGCCAGACGATAGGGGACACAATCGGCATTGGCGGCATCATGCGCGGTCTCCGAACCGTTCCGCATCTTTGGAGCCTCTGCGACGACATGATGCGGCGCTGTCCTGACGCCACCCTGCTTCAGTATGTGAATCCGATGGCCATTAACTGCTGGGCGATTGCAGAAAGGTTCCCGGACATCCGTGTTGTCGGGCTCTGCCACTCCGTTCAAGGGACAGCCGGGGAATTGGCGCGTGATCTGGACATTCCGATCGAACGCATCAGTTACCTTTGCGCGGGAATCAATCACGTCGCCTTTTTCCTGCGGTTTGAAGAAATGCTCGCGGACGGGAGCCGCCGCGACCTCTATCCAAGATTGCTGAGCGGGTATGCGGATGGCAGGATTCCGAAGCCCAACGATTCGAACCCGCGCTGCCCGAATATCGCCCGCTACGAGGTTATGAAACTTCTCGGATATTTCGTGACCGAAAGCTCGGAACACTTTTCCGAATACGTTCCCTGGTTCATCAAAAAGGGCCGGGCAGATCTGCTCGAAAGGTACAAAATCCCGCTCGACGAATACATTATGCGGTGCGAAGAGCAGATCGAAGAGTGGAAAACCCAGTCGCGGAAATTGCGGGAAACTGACAGGATCGAAGTCAGCCAAAGCCGCGAATACGCATCCGACATCATCAATTCGGTTTGGACCGGCGACCCCTCGGAGATCTATGGAAACCTGCCAAATCGAAATCTGATCGAGTCGCTTCCGGCGGGCTGTTGTGTCGAAGTGCCGTGTCTGGTCGACCGCAACGGGATTCAGCCCAGCGCGGTCGGAAAGCTGCCGCCTCAGCTGACCGCTCTGATGCGAACCAACATCAATGTGCAGGAATTGACCGTAGGCGCCTTGATTGGCGAGCGGCGCGATCACGTATACCACGCTGCACTGATGGACCCCCACACAGCGGCTGAATTGGACCCGGCGCAGATTTGCGCAATGGTGGACGAATTGATCGAGGCACACGCGGATTGGCTGCCCGGCTGGCTGAACGGACGCGGCAGCCGACAGGCGGGTTAACGGGCGGCGCAACGCGCCGAGCCCGAGTGAATGGCAACTGAAAGGCAAAGCGGTTGAAACGGGCGGCAAATCTTTCCAACATGTCCCGGGTGGCGCGGTGAATGCGCTGCAATGCGGAATGCCACTGGCGACGGACGCGGCCGGCGGGTTCCGGGGCAAATTCACCAAGCCAAAGTGAACGGACGGATTGGCTTTATGCGCAGCATCACACCATTCAATGACAACTGGGTTTTTCACAGCGGGTTTCGCGCCAGTCTGCTGCGGGCGTTTGCCGAGGGCCGTTCTGTTCGCTTGCCGCACAATGCTGTCGATCTGCCTCTGAATTATTTCGATGATTCGGTGTATCAGCGAAAGTTCTGCTACCAGCGGCTGCTGCACTGGGACGCGCAACCCGAAGGAACCGAAGCGCATTTGATCTTCGACGGGGCGATGGCGGATGGCGAAGTCCATTTGAACGGCAGCCGGATTCAGAGCCACCGGGACGGCTACACTCCGTTTGAAGCCCGGTTGACCGACGGGCTGGTCCATGGGGAAAACCTGATAACGGTCACTATAGACGGCCGCGAAAACCCGGATATTCCGCCCTTTGGCGGCCATATAGACTATCTGACTTATGCCGGAATCTACCGCGATGTCTGGCTGCGCCTGACCGGGCCCGCATGGATCGGCGATCTGAAGGTCGAAACCCCTGATCCATTGGCTGAGCGCAAACGCGCGCGCATCCGCTGCTGGTTGGAGGGCAACGGCTTTCTCGGCGGCCGCCTGCGGGCAATACTGGCCGACAGGCACGGGAAAGAAATCGCGCATGTGGATGCGGCCATTACCGAAAACCCCACAGGTGTCGAGATTGGCGAATTGAGCGGCATTGGGCTTTGGGACATCGACAGACCGGAGCTCTACAGCATCAAGGTCAGCCTGGAAGCCGAATCCGGCCACGACCATAAGTCGGCTGTCTTTGGATTCCGCAGCGCGGAATTCACGCCGGAGGGTTTTTTGCTGAACGGGAGAAAACTCAAGATCAGAGGCCTGAACCGCCACCAATCATTTCCCTATGTCGGTTATGCGATGGGGCGCCGGTCACAGGAACGCGATGCGGAAATCCTGAAATCTGAACTGAACTGCAACCTGGTGCGCACTTCGCACTACCCGCAGTCACCTTGGTTTCTCGATCACTGCGACCGGACAGGCCTGCTGGTGTTCGAGGAGATCCCCGGCTGGCAGCATATCGGCGATGAACAGTGGAAACGCGAGTCGCTGCGTAACGTCGAGCGCATGATCCGCCGCGACTGGAACCATCCTTCAATCGTGCTGTGGGGCGTCCGAATCAACGAATCGGCGGATGACAGGTTGTTCTATCAAGCGACAAATGAAGTGGCCCGGCGGTTGGACCCGACACGACAGACGGCTGGTGTCCGCAAAATCGCAAACAGCGAACTGCTCGAAGACGTCTATACGATGAATGACTTTGTTATCGGCAGCGAGGAGCTTCCGGGCGCCAACCATCACCGCATCGCGCTGCGGGCGCCGTCTGAAGTGACCGGACTTCCGCACAAGGCTCCGTATCTCGTGTGCGAATTCAACGGGCATATGTTTCCGACAAAATCCTTTGACGGCGAGCAGCGGCAGGCAGAGCATGTGCTGCGGTTTCTTCAGGTTTTGAACGCCGCCTACGGCGATCCGAACATCGCCGGCTGCATCGGCTGGTGCATGTTTGATTACAACACGCACAAGGAATTTGGCGCCGGAGACAGGGTCTGCCATCACGGCGTCCTCGACATGTTTCGGGTGCCGAAATTTGCCGCGTCGGTTTATGCAAGCCAAGGCAGCCTCGATTCGGGAGCGGTCTTAACCCCGGTGACCTATTGGTCGCTCGGAGAACGAAGTATCGGCGGGGTCTTGCCGCTGATCGTCCTGACCAATTGCGACGAGGTGGAGCTGCAGCTTGGTTTTGGTCCCGCGCAGCGTTTTTTGCCGGACCGGGCCAGTTTTCCGAATCTTCCGCATGCGCCGGTTGTGATCCGCCACGGAGATTTCACCGCCGGCGACTTTGGCATGTGGGGTCGTTCGTGGGAAGATATGCGTCTCACGGGATTTTCCGGCGGCCGGACTGTGGCCGAAACGCGAATGGCGGCATCGCCGATCCCGGCGTCGCTCGAACTTCGCGCTGACTCCCGGGCGTTGCTTGCGGGAGTCAAGGATGAGACCCGCGTGGTCGTCAGGGCGCTGGATCAATGCGATTCAGTCATGCCGTTTCTGACCGATCCCGTGCAGGTTATGGTGCAGGGCGCCGCCGAGCTGATTGGCCCGCACCGGATTGCGCTGCGCGGCGGGTCCGCGGCATTCTGGATTGAATCGAACGGTTCTGTCGGTTCGGTCGAGCTGCGGGTCGAAACGCCGCGCTTTGCTCCCGCCTCGCTCACTTTGGCCGCGGTCAAGGCGCTGGTGCCCGATTTGGCATCTCCCGTCATCTCCAAAACCGCACCTTTGCCGCCGGTCGCGGAGAACGAAGACTGAGGGACCGCTTGGCGCATTTGATCGAGGGGCGCGCCAGGGGCGCCGGTCGGCCAAGCGAAGGGAATGAGATCTCCATATTCAGCTTCCGGCGATGCAGGACACGAAGATCAGATGTGACGGTTGTTTGGGTGTCTTTGGGAGCAGGGTCGGTTGGACGACATGATGACGGCGCTCGGTTCAGTTCGCCGCGGCTGCATTTTGGGGCCATTTCATAGGGAAATGGAACTTTCAATGGTCGCTGAGCCTGGCTGCCGACGCTGATGAATGAACCATTTCCACCTGTCGGTGCCGCACGGGCAGGCGTTTGCGATGCGATGACCGCGAACATTGTTCTGGCGCCCGCCACTGTGCAATTCACTGGATACTGCAGAAATACCCACATCGTCAATGGCCGGAACCTGCTGTCACGCTTTCACGAAAAAACAACGAATTGCCGCAGGTATTGCGTATCAGAATCCGATATCGCATTCGGCGCGGCCCGCAGGCCGGGTCAAGGCAGATCAAAATGGCGCCCGAATGGCTGCGGACTGTGACGGACGCTGGAAATGCAATCGTGCCCGCGGCACTTGTCCGGGGCTGTTAGGCGGGGAAATCGATCCTTGTGAATTGTCGGCTCTTGCG